>JAEERW010000011.1 GCA_016286055.1 Bacteroidales bacterium | reverse complement strand
CGCGTTTCAATCCTGAAAGCCAATCAATCTCCTTGCTTGTGTGTGAAGACAATTCATAATAGATTTCACCATCCTCATTCTTATAGTTGGTCAAATATCCATTATCTGTCCACTTTTTGATATATTTAACTGCTTTTTCTTCGTATGTATCAGATATTTGGATGTCATTTTCTGCATCGTTTTCTACTCCTATATCATCCAAGTAATCTGCCAACCTATTATGTATATTTTCAGATGAAATGGCTATTTCATCATCAAATGTAGAAATCAAAAAACCAAGAATCAGGTCACAACTCCGCGCCCTGAGTATAGCGACGCTCGGGGATTTATCCAACACTTTTGATATTTGTTCAAACGATGCCATTATTCTTTTCGCAAAAGCATTTAAACGCACAAATATACAAAAAAAAGGACTTTCACAAAAATCTTTTTCAATATTTTTGTTTGTGTGGTATCACCCCTCTCACCCCGCCTTTGGGATTCTCCACGTCGCCTTTGTACCTTGGAATTATGTGTATATGCACGTGGAAAACTGATTGTCCGGCGGCTTGTCCAACGTTGATGCCGACGTTGAAACCGTCGGGGTGGTAGCGGTCGGCAAGTATCGTTTTGCAACGGTTGACAAGCAACCAAAGGGCGCGTTGCTCACGTGTTGTAAGTTCAAAATAATCAGCCACGTGGCGTTTGGGAATTATCAATGTATGACCTTTGCTGACGGGATAACCATCGAGAAACGCCAACGCCGTCGCCGTTTCGCTGATGATTTCTACTTTGGGGTTGAGATTGCAAAACGGACAAGTGTTTGAAAGTTCGTATTTTTCTTTGAAGTCCGTTTTGTTAAAATGCTGATATTCATAAATCTCGCAGTTTTCGTTTGCGAAAACACTTTTGTATGGCAAAATCACATTGCATTGATATGTAGGCATTTTGTGTACAAAATGAGTACGAAATCCTTCGTATTTTAAATCGCGTCGAACTGAGAAAAATGCCTTTCCGTTGGGTTTCAGAAGTTCTGAAACCGACATTAAAACAGCCGCTTGCTCTTCTGGTTCAAGAACGTTTAAAACATAATTGCAAATTATTGTGTCAAAGCGTTTTGTTGGATATTCGGGACGATAATAATTGTCGTAACCGACAATATTGAAACTCTCTTTTTTGAGTTCGTCAGTATCAAAACCAAAACCGCAGCCGAAATCTAAGATTTCGCCTTTTAAACAATCGTTTTGTTTGAGCCAACGAGTTGGAAACGAGATTGTTGTGCGCTCTTTTGCGGTCAGGTGCGGATTGTTTTTAGTCTTTTTCATTGCTGCCAAATTTTAAAACCCGAATTTTCCGCAATTTGTACAAGCGGCGTAAATGTTTTGCCCAAAACATCGCAAAACTCGTTTTGTGGCATTTTTACCAATTCTGAAACAGAATCAAAAACTGTAAGATAGTCTTCAAAAATGTTATTGTTTGGATTTTTTGTATAAAGCGTTTTCAATGCGTTTTGCTGCATTTTTGCAAACGGTTTCAAATATTTATCCAACGGCGGAAGATTGTTGCTTTTGGAAGAATTTATGCTTGCATCGGCGGGCAAAAGATTCCATAACAGATTGTGCGACACAAAACTCCACGGCACAAAATGGTCTAAATCGTATTTCTTGGCAAAGATTTCTTTGCCTGTGTAAATGCAATTGATTTTTCCAACAGATTCGATGTAAGTGTCCCAAAATTTGCGCTGTTTTGTCAGCGACTCGCGTTGCAAAAGTTTTACAAGTTTTGCAGGTAGATTTGGAACATTTGGATTTCGTTTTTGCAGAAAATCTGTCAAATTCCAAAATGCAAAATCTCTGAGAATTACATAATTCTCAGTCAGATAATCAATCCAAATTGGATTGATTTCAATTTCTTCGCTGTAAATGGAATACAGACAATTGTTTGTAAAACTCTGCGATTTTACAATCACATCGTCATCGTATGTATATTTTATCCAAGGCGAGAGAAATCTGTAAGGTACATTTTTGGTAAAAATCCGAAGATATTTCTTCGTATTTTCAAGATTATTAAGCAATTGACTTTTGATTTTATCTTTGTCCAATTCAATAGAAATTTGCAAATCATTTTGAATTTGAAGCGAATAATCAAACAATGAATCAGATTTGCCAAAGGAAATCTTGAAATAATGAATCGGATACCACGATTCAGAAATCATTGTTGCAATGATTTCCCAAAAAGAAATTTTAGTTTTTCGTTCCCTCATCAAAATATCAAGCAACCCCACAAACCAATAGAATTTGTAAGTGGCTGTCGTGTTATCAAAAATCTGCGACAAAGTGCTGATATTTAGTGTTTTGTTATCGGGCAAGAGCATTTTTGTATCTTTCCTTTTGTTATACAGGTACAAATATAAGGATTTTTTTGGGAACGGGGCAAAAAAAAATGTGCCATTTCGATTGACACAATTTATAAGGGGGGGATAGAACTATTCAATCACTTCCCAATATCCGCCTTTGTTAAAACCGATATGCCTCAATACACCATTTTCTTGCAAATTACGCAGATGTTTGCTGATACCACTGCGAGCCATACCAAGTTTTACGGCAATCTCTCTTGATGTAATGTATCGGTCTTGTCTTATCAATTCCAATATCTTTCCGGGTGTATTTTCTGGTCCACTTTTATCGGATTTACAGTCCATTTTTGGTGTTTCTGGTCCACCTTTCTGGTCAGTTTCTGGTCCACCTTTTAAGTTTTCTGGTCCACTTTTCTCCCTACTTTCAGTGTTTACTGGTCCACTTTTCAGGTCAGTTTTTGTAATTTTCAGGTTAGTTTTCAGGTTAGTATTTGAATTTTTCAGGTCAGTTTCTACCCTACCTTCTGGTCCACTTTGCACATCCTTAGTCTCATTGTCATTTATCACCCATTGACCGCCAAATTTGCCTCCTACACGCTTCAAAATGCCTTTTTCTTGAAAATCTTTCAAATATTTGGCAACCATTCTGCCGGAAATTCCTATTTCCACTGAAATTTGTTCTCTTGTTATTAATGAATTTTGTTTCAATAAGTTAAGTATTCGTCCAGAAGTCGTTCGAGAATCTCTTTGTGAACCTCTTTGTGAACTTGTTTGTGAACCTCTTTGTGAACTTGTTTGTGAACCTTGTTCTTTTACGTTGGAATTGAGTCTAACTTTCACCATAAACTCAATTTGTTTGTATTCAGGCGCAGGATTGCCTGATTGTTCCATCTCCCTGAACATACGGTCAACGCCTTCGCCAAATTCTTTCACCAATTTGTATTGCTGCAAATACTGCACAATTTTGGGATTTCGCGAAAAATGCATCTGCCTTATATTGTCAATCCTCACCATTCCCGGCAATATACCCGGACTTTCAACAATATAATGATGGTCGAAAATCTTGACCATAATATCCGTTCCCAATATGCTGTAATCACGATGTGCCACGGCGTTGACTATCAGTTCTGTCCAACAAAATTGCGGATACTGGGGAATTGTAACAAACCGTGCGTCTTCTCCTAAATATGTGTATTCCTTGATTTGTGTCTCAACAAAATCTATGGCCTTTTGCGTCATTTCTAAAATGCGTCCTTCAAAACAAACATCTTTGACAACGTTCATTTCTCGTCCAAAACGCTCCTCGTCTCCTACATACCGGACGATGCGGATTCTTGCTCGTTGGAAAAACTTCTGCGGGTCTTTACCGAACAAAAGGATTGCCGCACCTGACACATTTTCTACGCCATTTGCTGTTGTGACATACCCCTTGTTGGTACGCAGATAGGTGGCGGCATCTTTGTCAAATCCTATTTTGTGACAGTATTCCGCCACAACGTTGAGGTCAATGTCGTCAATTGTAGCACCATACACAGGCTCATCTTCGTAGTAGCGTCCGCCCTTGGCATAAAACAACTGCATACGCATCTCAAAATTGAGTTTCTTGGACTTATCGCCAACCCGGTAAAATGCCTCGTCTGATTGGTTGGCGTGCACTTTCATACTTGGTTCGACGTGCATCACCATCACACGGTTGGGATTACCGCCAAAATCGTTGCAATCCAAGAACTTGACATCAACTTTAACTGACGGCACACAATAGTCAAACGGGACACGCAATAATTCGTTGAGGTGTGCATCGTTGCCATTGATTCCTGTAATACGTCCGTCATCCTCAATGCCAATCGCAATATCGCCACCGTCGGCATTTGCAAACGCCACGGCTATCACCGCCAAAGACTTTGCCTCTATGCGGAAACTCTTGCGGTCGAATTGCTGACCTTCGGGCTGTGTTTGTAATGTATGTATGTCGATGTTGTTCATAGGACTATTGTTATGACATTGCAAAGGTATGGATTTTTTGGGAATGGGGAAACTTTTTTCGCCACCATCCCGAAAATTATTCGTATCTTTGCCCTGCACAAAACACAATCCGCTATGACCGAAAGACATCCGTTGAAACCGTTTTTGCCCTCAGACGCAAAAATCCTGATGTTGGGCAGTTTTCCGCCGCCGATGAAACGTTGGAAAATGCCGTTCTATTACCCTAATTTTCAGAACGATATGTGGCGCATATTTGGTATCGTATTCTTCAACGATATCAACCATTTTATCGACCTCAGCCAAAAATGTTTTAAACAACAGCAAATCGTTGATTTCCTTACAGATAAAGGCATTGCCATCTACGATACCGCTGTGGAAATTGAGCGCGGCAACAATGATGCTTCGGATGCCAATCTCGATATTTTGGAGCGGGTAAACCTTGCCGAAATTCTCTCGCAAATTCCTGACTGTAAAGTGATTGTTTCCACAGGAGGAAAGTCGGCGGAGGTGGTTTCGGAAGTTTTGGGCGTCAAAAGTCCTGAAATCGGCGATTATGTGGAGGCGGAATTTTGCAACCGTGTGATAAATTTTTATCGTATGCCGTCGTCGTCGCGGGCGTATCCGATGAAAGTTGACAAAAAAGCCGAAATTTACAGCGTAGTTTTCAAAACTTTGTAGAGCGTCAATATCTCTCTGCCGCGCCAATAAGTTTGAACACAATCCTAAAATTGCCATCGATATACGAAGTGGAATTGATTTTAAACTCGCCAATTTCTTTCGTGCGCTCCACGTGTTTGCCGATGCAACAGCAAAGGTCGTAATCGCCGATTTTAACAAGGCGAATAGTTTCAGAAGCGTCGTCAGGCAGTTTGTCGATTTCAACTCCGGCGGGGATGGTGTCTTTGGTTACAAACTGATATTCAATAGGATAATCGTTTTGGATAATTTCATTAACCGTCCGTTCAATCTGCGCAATCTGTTCTGCGGAAGGCTCCACAGGCAGGGGAAAATTGATTTTTGATTTTTTGCGCTCGATATGGGCGTTTTTTGACCGATTGCAGCCAAACATCCTCACCATAGTTTGGTTGAGGATATGTTCAGCCGTGTGCATCGGCGGATATTCGTCTTTGTTGTGAGAGTTGAGTTGCATTGTTTACAATTAAAATTCAAGGCAAAAATAAAACGGATTATCCATTTTTTCAAATCATTTTCGTCACCAAAGAATAAATCTCAAAAAAATCACTATCTTAGTCGCCGAAAATGTTAAAGATTATAATTATGAAAATATTGAAATACTCCCCAAAAATCGTTGCCTTAGCAGTGTTGGTGATGGTGGCGGTGATGAGCGCATCGGCTCAGTATCAGACTGTTAAAGACATTCCATACGTTTCGGGCGGCAATCAGTACGCCAAGGAGCGTTGCAAACTCGATGTCTATTACCCCACCGACAAGAAGGATGTGCCCGTGGTGGTTTGGTTTCACGGCGGCGGTCTCGAAGGTGGCGAAAAATATATCGACCCCGAACTTATGAACGCCGGATATACCGTTGTATCAGTCAATTACCGACTTCTGCCCAAAGCCACAATCGACGAGGTAATCGACGATGCCGCAGCCGCCGTGGCGTGGACTTTCAAAAACATTGAAAAATACAACGGCAGCGTAAAAAAGATTTTTCTTACGGGACATTCTGCCGGCGGATACCTAATTGATATGATTGGACTCAACAAAAAATACCTTGAAAAATATGGCGTAAATGCCGACGATGTGGCTGCTCTTGTGCCGTTTAGCGGTCAGGTGATAACACACTACAACATCCGTAAGTCGCAGAATATTCCACCGTTGCAAGCCACTATCGACGAATATGCACCGCTAACATTTATCCGCAACGACGCTCCGCCGATTGTGATTATCTCTGCCGATCGCGAACTCGAACTCTACGGACGTTACGAAGAACAGGCTTATTTTTGGCGGATGCTCAAACTTGTTGGTCACAAGGATGTTACACTCTACGAAATGCAGGGCTACAACCACGGCGATATGCCGCATCCCGCTTATCATATTCTAAAAGAGACTATTAAACGTATTTGCGAAAAATAATTTTCTTAGAAAATCACTTATAATTTTCAACATAATTATACAAAAACATTATGGAATTTCTCAAACTTGCAAAAGAACGCTATTCGTGCCGGATGCTCACCGACCGTCCGGTGGAACAGGAAAAAATCGATAAGATTATCGAGTGCGCCAACAATGCGCCTACGGGTGTTAACAAACAGCCTTTCCGCTTGTGGCTTATGCAGAGTGCCGAGGCTGTGGAAAACATCAAGAAAACAACCACTTACACTTTCGGTGCAAATCTGTTTCTCGTTGTGGGCGGCAACCCTGCCGAGGCTTGGGTAAGGAGTTTCGACAATAGAAACATCGCCGATGTGGACGCTTCAATCGTTGCCACGCACATAATGTTGGCGATCCACGACCTTGGTCTTGCATCCACTTGGGTGGGCAAATTTGATGCGCCATTGCTCAAAACAATCTATCCCGAAATGGCTGATTACGACCTAATTGCAATTTTCCCGATTGGCTATCCCGCCGACAATGCGCAACCCGGTCCACGGCATTTCACAAGGAAATCGGTGGACGAAATTGTTATAAAAAAATAATACGTGATACACTACGTTGAAAAGCCGATAGAGCGCAGTGCCTTCCGCCGATTTCTTGGGCGGGAGTTTTATATTGCCAAGAGATTTTTGCAGTGGCATTTTTCGGGTGTCAGGTATGCAAAAATCTCTGATGGCAACGACTGCAAGCATACTTGGATTGAGCACAAAAGCACTCTTTTGCGCAAGTTGAAGGATGTGGATATGTATCTGCAATACAACAAGATAACCAACCTAAAACTTGCCATTGCCCACATCAACGGCGTAGTGATTAAACCCGGCGAAGTATTCTCGATTTGGCGGATGGTGGGGCGACCAACCAAGCGCAAGGGTTACAAAGAGGGAATGATGATTCACAACGGAAAGGTTGCAACAGGCATCGGCGGCGGACTATGTCAACTTGGAAACCTTATATATTGGATGGCGCTTCATTCGCCGCTTACAATCAAGGAGCGTTGGCGGCATAGTTTTGATGTTTTTCCCGACGTAAACCGCACAATACCATTTGCTTGCGGCGCAACTCTTGCCTACAATTATATCGACCTACAACTCGAAAACCGCACCGACATAACATTCAAAATCAACCTTTGGCTCGACGATGAATATCTCCACGGCACTCTTTCGGCAGATTCTCCGTCCGAAAACACTTACGAAATCATTGAAACCGACCAACGTTTTGAACTCCAATGGTGGGGCGGCTATACACGTCACAACCGAATTTTTAAACGCATAACCAACATTGCAACAGGCTCAGTTTCAGAAGAATTGGTATCCGAAAACAACGCTATTATGATGTATAATCCGACGCTGAAAGAATAAAACAAACCAAATAATTATGAAAAGATTTTTATCATTAATTGTGTCATTACTGTTCTGCACTGCAATATCAGCGCAAGACGGCATAAAATTTAAATTTACTTGCGATGGTAATCCGCTACAACTAAACCAAATGATTTATAAATCAAAACGCGGACTTACTTACCAAGTGTCTCAATGTCAATATTTTATTTCAGATATTGTAATCGTTTACAAAGATAAAACCATAAAACGCTTTGCCAATTCGGTGCATTATGTTGATGTAGAAATTCCAAACACATTGCAATGGATTCCTTCGGAGGATTTTTCATTGAAAAATGCCGACAGTCTGATATTTACATTTGGTTTGGATTCTGTGCAAAACCGCAGTTACAGGTTTAAGAATCCTCCCGAAAACCTTATGTTTTGGCCCGATTATCTTGGCGGAGGCTACCATTATATGAAAACAAACATCCTCTATCTCGACACTTTAAACCAAATCAATGCATTCAACTGCCATATAGGACGTGGTCAGAGATATAATGCCGATGGCGAACCAATTGAATATATCAACAACGATTTTCGCGTAAAAATTCCAATAAAAACCGAAGGCAATTATGCAATAATAAACCTTGATATTTCCACTATATTCAATTACCCCAATGCTGAACTTTTTACCGACTACCGCGGCATAATGAACAACCAAAAGGCAATGAAAATTTTCAGCGAAAATATCAAGGCTGCGTTTGAAAAATAACCTATTTCACCTCTACCCTAACGCCTTCTGAATGTGCTGTAAATTCGGGGGCGTACATACATTGGATGGTGGTGATGCCGTTGGAGAAGTTACCACGGTGCTGAACAAAGAGGCGGTACTCAAACACGTAGGTGCCTTTGCGGAGAAACTCGATGAAGAAGTTGGTGGACGCATCTTTGGTGCATTGATAGTAGCCGAGACCATCTTGATAACGGTAGCCAGAGAACACGTCGGCAGGCTCGAAGCCCGAAGCACGCATATCTTTGAGGTGAACATACTCCATATCGCGGTCGGTGCGGATTTCGATGCGTACAACAATTTTGTCGCCGGGTTTAAGGTCGGTTTTTTCGGTAACGGGCTCAATCACAGTGCCACGGTCGGTAACCTTTTCGCGGAAAAGTTTTTTGGAAAGTTTGAGCGGAGTTTCGGCAAAGGTGATTTTGTCTAATTGCTCAAAATATTGCCAATATAGTGCGCCCCAAGCCACATTACGATTGGGATTTGTAACTGAAACATTGCCCATTCCGGGTTTTACGGCGTCGCCGCTCCACGATGTTTTGAAATATCCAGTGCCTGCCTCAGATTTGATGTCGGGATTTGCGTTGGGGTCAACTGCCTTGCCATCAAGTTTTATTTCGCAAATCTTGCTGTCGGCAAGCACGTCGGTGCCGCGGAGAAGCAATGCGTAGCAAGCCTCGGCGGTTGCCTTTGTAGTTTTCCAATCGTTGGTCTGCTTGTTTTTCAAGAGCCAAATTTTCAATTCGTCAACAGTTTGTTGGTCGTTGCCCACCTCATCAAACGCCTCTATGATAATAGCCTGAGTTTCGATGGGAGCCTGCTGCCAAAGGAATCCAGAGATGTTGTCAACAAAGTATCTGCCCATTTCCTCGTTAGTGGTGGATTTCTCTTTGAGCGATTTGAGAATATCCTTGGGAACGGCTGTACTACCAAAACGGTTGAGCGCCAAGCAAATCATTGCCTGAGAGTATTTTCCGCACGACAGCCAATATTTTTCAGCCTTACCTTTAAAGAATTCAAATGCCTCTTTGGCTTTGCCGGAGATGGCTTTTTCTTTAAAGAAACTGCGAGTATAAAGATAGTCGATAGCGGTGAAGGTCAAGAAATTACCATCTTTCAACTCTTTGTCGGTGTGCCAACGTTTAAGTTCCTTGTAATACTTGGCAATCATCTCGTCGATATAGTCAACAGCCTTATCAGCCATATTAGCGTTTTGCGGAGCGTCGAAGGTCTTGATACCAAGGCGTTTGAGGTGTCCGATACCCGAAACAATCTGCATAGTTACATAGTCGCTTTCGGGCATACCGTCGAACCACGGCCAACCGCCTGAGGGATATTGGTTTTTGCGAAGTTTTTCTAATGTTCTGCTCTCCTCGCCTGCTATGCGGCTGAGGTCGAAAAGCAATCCTACACGCTTTTTGCGCTCGGTTTCGTTTGCGCCCTGCATTATCCAAGGAGTCTCTTGAAGAAGCACTGATTTGAGTTCTTGGTTCTTTTCAAGATTTGAAATAAGTTCTTGACTGTTGGTGTTTTTCCAAGCGTCAAAAACTGCCTTGATTTTGGGTGACGAATTAGCAATATGAGCGGCAATGCTGTTGGCATACAAACGGCTGAATGTCTGTTCGTTGCACTCGTAAGGATATTCCATCATATAGGGCAGAGCCTGAATTGCGTACCAAGCGGGATTTGAGGTAAATTCCAAAGTAAGTTTGTGATGGCGCAATGTAGAAGAATTACCCGAGGAAATGAGTTTTTCAAACTTGTAATTCTTTGTTTGATTGCCGTTTATTGGCAGCGGTAATGATTCGGTAACCAACATTCGGTTGCTCATTACGGGAATTACCTTTTGTTCGCCGTCGGCAAAGTTGCCCGATTTGGCTATCACCTTGTAGCCCAATGCACTATATTTTTCGGGAATATTGAGTTCGTATTCCAAAGCAGCGTTTCCGCCGGGCTTGCAGGTAAACGATAGATTTGCGTTCTTTACCACGCCGTCTACCTTGTTGTTGGTAAATGGGTCGAAAAATTCGATAGTTACCGAACCCGAAAGTGCGTTTTCGGTAAGGTTGCCCACTTTTACAGGGAGAATTATTCTATCGTTTTCGCGGAAAAATCTTGGCGGATTTGGCTGAACCATAAGTTGTTTCTGCGTTATCAACTCTTTGGTGGTGTTAGCATACTGCAACTTTTTGGTGTGCGCAATGCCGAGCATTTTCCAAGTGGTGAGCGATTCGGGAATGGTAAACTCAATTGAAATTTCGCCATTTTCGTCGGTACGTAGTTCAGGATAGAAAAACGCCGTTTCGTTGAAGTTTTCGCGGACCTTCACCTCGGGTTCGGGCTCGGGTTCTGCACCTGTGGCCTTGGTTGCCATCATCATATTAGCCATATTGCTCTCCATCTTGGCGTTACTCCGCATTGCATCGGCCTGAGCCATCTCCATCATAGGAGCCTCATCGGCGCACTCCTCCATTTCCATTACCACGTCTTCGTCCATACGCGCCATCGATTTAGCACGGGCTCCGAATGCCATCATCGGCACTCCACCACCCATCATCATATCGCCACCATATCCACCTCGGCGGGATGTGCGGTAATAATAGTCGAACCAATAGAGATTGCCGTAATTGCACGAGTAATATTCGCGTTTAACCGGGTGCGACGAAATGTGGTCGGATCCCTGAGTGCCAAACAACGGATTATCAAAATAGAGGTTGCAATAGGTGTATTTGCTCGGGAAATTGATATTGCAGTAGTTGGATGCAAAAGCGTCGAGCGATTTATCGTAAAGTGTGGCAACCATTTCGGCAGATACATTTTTGCCGTAATTGTCGGTGATTTTCAGTTTCCAAGTTTCGTTTTCACCGGGTTGCAGTTTGTCGCGGAACGAGAGATACTCGATATTGAGGTCGATGTCGGGGTCGGGCACAGTAAGCGACATATTGTACGAATAGTGGCGGTTTTGGTAATTCATATTGAAGAATATCGACAAATTACCTATAAGTTCTTTTGTAAGAGGAATTTCCAAAACCTTTATACCATTGCTCAAAGATATGTATTCTGATTTGAGTTCTTTGTTGGCGTAGTAAAGTTTGTATTGAATAACGGCATTTTTAACCGACGTTCCAAGCATAATTTTAGCCACATCGCCCACTTTTGTATTAGAGGTTAGCCAAGTGGCATCAAGAAACTGTGGTGTAGGCAGTTTGCCATCGTTCAAACGGCTTATAGTGCTGTAACTCTGAGCCTTTATTTCGCGACCTGTTTTCGGGTCTTTGGCAACAGCCTCTAATAGATAAACGCCTGATTCTACGTTTTTTAACTCCTCAAAAAAGTATTCCTTCGACTGTTGTGTGTCAAATTCGCGAGTGGCCACCACCTTGCCCTTAGCAAAGTTTTTAAAATCGTTTTCGGTGTCGTAGACGCATCCGGGCATAAGTTTCTGCCATTCGTCCTTGGTGTAAGAATGCGTGTCGGGTGCGTTCCATTTGCGGTTACGCAAAAGTCCGTTGTCGATAAGGCGTGTAACAGTAAGTTTGCCCTTGACATTTAGTGGCGAACCGTCAAGATTATTGGCTCTAACCGTAGTCTTGAAGTCAGAATCGCGGAAATATGCGTTTGGAATACTAACAGAGAGGTCGAGCGACGAGTAACCCACTGTAACACTTTGCGATGCGGAACGAGTTTCGCCGCTGTGGTCGGTAATATCCACCGAAGTGATATAGTTGAAAGCCACATCGGGCGAAGTACCTGCCATTGGGTCGGGCTCGGCTTTGAATGTAAACTTAAAATCGCCATTTTCGTCGGCTGTCACCGTGCCGTGAACAATCTCCACAGGGTTTTGGTTCAATGGCATAAAGAAGAAATAACGGTGAAAATCGAACTGCGGACGACGTTGAACACGGAATTTTACCTCTGCTCCGTCGATCTTCATACCCGAAAAACTTTTTGCGTTGCCTGTTACGGTAATTTCGTCGTTTACAATATACGAACCTTCTATCCTATTGAGATTTACTTCAAATGTAGGACGCTTGTATTCTTCCACGCGTATCTCCTTAGAATACCGATGGTTAATCACAATCGTCATACGTCCGTTGAGCAATCCTGTGGGTATTACAAACGAACCGCTAAATGTACCGTAATCGTTTGATACAGCGTTCATAAAGGCGATTTCCTTATCGTTGACATCACGCAGTCCGACACCGCATTTTAAACCCACAATCGGCGTGGTAACCCTGTTGGCATCGGTACGCATAGCATACGCCTTATAATATACAGTCTGTCCGGGACGGTAGATGGCTCGGTCGGTAAATATCTGAATATTATCACCTTCGGGATTGTTGGTATACGAATTGAAATTTACATAATCGAGCGTCAATGAGTCCTTTTCGGGCGTTGAGGCTTTGAGCAAGTAGCGATAATATTGGTCGGAATACCTCTTAACCAAAGCGTAACCGTTTTCGTCGGTTTTTACCTCCGAAGCCTTTTCCAACACATATTTGCGGCGCAAACGGCTGTATTCCTCGTAATATAGCGTAAGGGTAACATTCTTCAAGGGTTCGCCCGTGGTGCGCGACGTTACATAATACTGCCTTGCAAAACCGGTTGCCAATGGCACGCTGCTTATCACCAAGTTTGAAACTGTGATTGGAGATACTTGAATGCAGTTATCTGCGGCGAAATCAGGATTATCGCTTAGCAAAAGCAGATAAAATCCATATTCCGAAAGTTTTTGGAAAACAATCTCGGTGCTACGGTTGAGGTAATCACCCTTGTCGGGAATATCTTTTGAAAACTCAGACACTTGCTTGCCGGCTCTGAGGTAGCCTTTGAGACGTTTTAAGAGGTCGTAATCATCTTTGTTGATCTCTTCGTATTTGCTACGGTCAATTTTAAGCACCTTGGCATAGAGTTTTGAAATGTTTCGGTATTGAACCAAAGCGGCAAAATTACTACCCGGAATCACCACATCGTCGTTAACAAACGAAAACTCTTTTTTCTCCAACTGCTGAATAAGGTTAAACGCAGCGGTTTTATACTCCTTGTCGGCAGATTCGTCGGCAACAATTTTTGAGCAAATATCGTGAGCGGTTTTGCGGTAGGTGCTGTTGCCCTCGCCAAACTCGGTAACATTTTCCACTTGGTCGTAGTAAAATTTGGCAAGCGTATAATCCACAGCAGCCTTGTATTTTGCTTTTGAAAAACGTTTCTGCAAACTTTCAAGAGCCTCTTTCATCAGTTGCAACTTATTGTCCTGCGTAGATTTACCAGAGACAAAGCCGAGCCTGTAAAGTTCAAAATCCACAAGAGCATCGTCGTTGCCTGCATTAATGCGCTCATTGGCAAGTTGTTGAATAATTTTAGCCGCATTATAATTAAGCGAAAGCGAATCGTCGCACTTTATATCTAACGCTGCAAACTTTTGATAATCAAAATATTCGTTACCCGAATAAAAGAAAGTTTCGGGAGTGGGCGTGCGCATTTCTCTCAGAATATCCAAAGCCTCGTAAGCCACATAATCATATAGCGTTGGACGGCAAAACGAAGGTTTAGACCCCTTTTTAGCCACCGAAGGCAAATCGTCGGGAGTGTATTTCATTAGGGCTTTGGGGTCTTGCAAAGCCTTGTAGATATATTTAAGAGCCTCGGCGTTAATCATATTGATAGTCCACGTTTCGAGGTCGGGATTGTCGAAATTTTCGGTGTCGGTACGCTTAATAATAGAGTAATAGTTTGAGCGGGCATACTGCTTATATAATTGTGCCACAAGAACATATAGCACAGATTTTTGGGGCATTGCCACCTCATCAGCATCTTTGATAAGAGTGTTGAGATGAGCTTGAAACATCGTGTCCTCAAACTGCTGTTTCATTTTCATCTTGTAGATCGACGATTTGATAAGTTGGTCGCCATTGTTGTCGGCCTTAGATTGAGAGTAAATTTGCTCCACAACTTCGAGAGCACTTTTAGGCAGCCCCTTCATTTCAAAAGCGGACACCTTGTTCCATAGAGAATCGTAATTTTCAGGAGGTGTATTCATATTATTCAGGTTTAAATTGTTATCTTTAAGATACTCAGCCCCGAACCAAAACAAGAACGGGAAAATAATAAACATCAATCGGTTTTTCATAGCACAAAAATTTTTAGGTAAAGATACTATATTTTTGCAAAAAGGCAAGTGAAATGAAACGGAAAATATGTTAATAATTGTTAAATACGTTGAAGAAAACGAAAAACGGCGACCCAGAAAAAAACTTTTTATCAAAACAATTTTATTATTATCTTTGCACTTGCACAAAAGAGAAATCATTATGGCAAAAAAAATCAATCCAAGAACAGCCCGAATGGATTGAACACGAAGGTAAAAGGATTTATGAGGCGGTGATATAAAGGCATTCTTTAAAAAGAATGACGGGATATCAAAGTTTAAACTATGGAACTAAGGCGAGGCGCAAACCGTTGAAGAAGTCCCCGTAGCTGGGGTAGCTGATGAAACGATTAGCAACGCGACAGCCGTTAGCGAAGTTGTACCACGCGCCACCACGAAGCACGCGGTGAGAACCCGATGAAGGACCTTGTGGATTATTAGAAGGACTATTTTTATAATAATCAGAAGCACACCAATCGTTGCACCATTCCCAAACATTGCCCGACATATCGTAGATGCCGAGGGAATTTGGTTTCTTTTGGGCAACAGGCATAGTAGTTGAAGTTGTTATTGTCCGATTTTTATCATTATTATCCCAATATCCATACCAAGCAACTTCTGATAAATTATCACTACCGCTATATTTAGTACCTCCACTCTTTCCGCCACGGGCGGCAAATTCCCATTCTGCTTCGGTGGGTAGGCGGAAGTTTTTGCCAGTTTTTTCGTTAAGTTTTTTTATAAATATTTGACAATCGTTCCAAGAAACCATTTCAACAGGATAATTATCACCTTTTTTGAAAATACTCGGATTATCACCCATCACATCCTTCCAAAGTTCTTGGGTAACTTCGGTTTCGCCAATATAGAAAGTGCTAACCGACACCGAATGTGGTGGTTTTTCATCGCTTTCGCCATCGTTAGACCCCATAGTAAACGTGCCTCCGGGAACGCGAATCATATAGCCATAGGTTTTACCGTCTAAGGCGATAGGAATTTTATCACTCGATTCTTGGCAATAACAATTGATACTGCCAATCATAATTAATAACGCTAACAACAATGATTTCATAATTAAAATAGATTTGTGAATAAAACATCAATTACTTACTCCTCCGTCTCCCCATCCTCTTTGGTGTAGCCGTAGCCATAGACATAACGTCCGTTGACAGTTTTTGAAACATTGAGAAATATGTTCATACTCGGAAGTTTATTTTTCATAGCAAAAAAATTTTTAGGTAAAGATACTATATTTTTGCAAAAAGGCAAGTGAAATGAAACGGAAAATATACAATAAAATTTTTACCAAATCTTTTTATTGAAAAAAAATATTTTTGCTCTTGACTTTTACAAAAAAACTCCTTAACTTGTCTACGAATTTTAACACAAAAAAAATCTAATAAAATGGACATACAGGCTATTATCAAACAGGTAATTTCACTTGCAGGGGTAGTAATAAAAAATCCCTCTACATCGGTTAAAGGCAGCGGAATAGATTTTGGCTCGCTCATTGGAATGGCAGGCAGCATTATGGGCGGCAAATCTGGCGGCAGTGCGCAAGGCGGCATGGACTTGGGCTCGCTTATCAATATCGCAGGTGCTGTAATGGGCGGCGGAAACTCCAACAGTGGCGGCAACGTGCTCGGCTCTGTGCTCGGCGGACTAGCAGGCGCTCAAAGCAAAGGAGGGCCAGACTCACCTCAGCAAAGAGGCGGCAACGACGATAATCCCCTCGGATCAATACTTGGCGGACTTGCAGGAATGGCTGGTGGTGGTGCATCGCAGCAAGGTAGCGGCGGCATAGGCGACATTCTCGGTGGATTGGCAAAGGCTGGATTAGGCAACGCAATGGGCAATATGTTTAGTCGCGAAGAGGCATCAAGTCTTATGTCTGACGTATCGCAAAAAGAAAAAACTATCAGCGATATGCTCAAAGACAAGAACCTCAACTCAGAACAGAAAGGCAACCTCACCGATATGCTCGGATTGCTCAAAGTTGCAGGCAGCTGTCTATCATAACGATTTTTTTTTAAATTTTTGAATAAGCACGCTTCTTTTTCATGGATAAAGGAGTGTGCTTTTTTATTTTTGATTATATTTGCGCAGATTTAGAATAAATAAATGTCGATAACTAAAACAGCAACAAACATGAACACCAAGTTAATGATAGCATCGGCGATAGCGATAACAGTAGTTGCGTGCGGCAATGCAGATACAAGCGAAATAAACCAACGTGTTGAAGATCTTATCCAATATATTCCAGACCACAACAAGCCTAAACCAGACGCAAAGCAGGTTTACACCTCAGAATACTGGAGCCTATTAGACAAGGCTTGGCAAATACCCACTCCCGAAGGCGAATACGGCGACAGCGAGTTCCTGTTCTACTTTATCGAAGGCAACGGCGGATGTAGCGCCGAGGCTGGAAAACATCAGGTAATTCCCATCGAAACCAAACTCACCAACAACAATTCGGCCTATGAAATTTTCGACTATGTGCATCCCGACGGCACAAAGGAACGTCACAAAATAATGCTCGTAAAAGAACAAGGTAAATGGATTATCGACGACTACGACAGCAGCAAAGTTAGGCTCAAAGAGTATATCGACAACAATTTTCTCACTCCCGACCTCGCTTTTATGGAGGTAAAAGGAAGGGTTAAATCTGTGATTTACATCAACAAACGCAAAGCATATTTCGACGAGCAGGGCAACATCACGAAATATTGCACAGAATTTTCGTCAACACATAACTTCAACGATGCTTCGTTCGACGAGGTAGAAGACAACGGAGACGTGGAGGTACAATTAACACGCGACGGCAAAGGTTACATCACCAACACATACGACGGTCCTGGTGGAAGTGAATTTTTTGAATACGACACCACGTTTATGCGTCTAACACTGCGTGGCGGCGGCGATGGTGGATACTGGTCGGCAGCGAAATTCGGTTTCGACGCAGAAGGCTACCCTACGGTATCAATAGTGGAGAGCGAACTCGGTGAAGAAACTGAAACAGACCCTGAAAGAATCACCTACGACAAAACCGACAGCCACGGCAACTGGCTCAAACGTGGCAACGAAGAACGAACAATTGAATATTACGAATAAACCTTTAAATTATTAAAAACATGAAAGTAAAAATAATATTGATTGCTGCACTGACAGTATTATCGTTGAGCGCAAACGCTCAAATTGAGGGAATAGAAGCAACAGCCGAAATTGGCCTTGGCTATATCGACGGCGCCGACCAACGAATCAACGGAAACATAGGCTGCAACTTAGGTTTAACATTTGTTCAAGGTATGTCGGGCGGAATGTTCTACACACACCTTAATACCAACTCAAAAGTAGACACAAGACTTGATTATGACGACAACGAGTTTCTATTTCGAAGCAATTACACCGGACTATATTTCAAAAAGATATTCTTTCCAAACAAACTACTCCGCTTCTCGGCGTTTGTCAAAGGCGGCATTGGCGGCACCAACTATTCTAACCACGTGGTAACCAATGGCGACGACGAAGACAGCGGCATAGGCACTCTTCACCAAAAAGCCGACAAATGTTTTGTAACAGTGGTAGAACCCGGTGCACAACTCGAACTCAAGGTGCGTGGTCAAGGCATTATTTTCCATCTCGGAGCCACATATCGCAAATATGGCAACTTGAAACTATACTGCGACGACAACAAATTAGCGTCAGGAACCGACTTGGACGGCATCACTGTAATGTTTGGTATTACTCTGAGAACAAACTAATTTGCACTACAATAAAAAAATCACTGAACCCTTATAGCTGCAAGAGTCATATCGTCGGTTTGGTCGCGAGAGTTGCTCCACTGATTCATAAACTCGTCGAGCTGCTGCTTTTGCTCTTGCATCGACAGGGTGTAGTGATGGCATAGAAAATCAATCAAGTTTTTGCTGTAAAGTTTTCGTCCTACGGGATGCGATTTGTCGCCGCCGAGCTGGTCTTGGAAACCATCGGTATAGAGGTATACCATATCGCCAGGCTCTAACTGCTGCTGTAGCGACGAAAAACTACCAGCCTCCAAATAGTATTTGCCCACAGGCATAGGATTGCCTTTCAACCTATGCGGAATACCTTTTCGCACAAGCAAAGCGGTTTGATTGGCTGTGGCATAATACATTATATGTTTTTCAAAGTCAAAACTACAAATAGTCATATCCATTCCATCCTCCATTGCCGACATACCGTCGTGAGGATTGAGGGTACTTTTAACAAAGGTTTTGAGTTTGTCGAGCACAATGCCAGGATGTTGAGCAGAATCCTCCGTGGTGAGAAATTCTTTTACAGCCGAAATTCCGAGCATTGAAAGAAATCCACCTGGTATGCCGTGACCTGTGCAATCTGCCACCACAAACACTTTGAGACGACCGCATTGCGAGGCAAAAAAGAAATCGCCGCTAACAATATTCTTCGGACGGAAAAATACAAACGATTCGGGAAACAACGAACCGTAGTTCCCTGCCGAGGCAATAGTAGCCTGCTGTATCATCTGAGCATATTTAATACTACTGATAATCTGGTCGTTGGCATTAGTAAGATCTTCTTTACTTTCGGCAATAAGGTCGCATTGGTGCTCAATTTCTTGACGCTGAATGGCAAGTTCGTTGTTGGCCTTGGTAAGTTGGTTGTTGGCGCGGCGTTTGAGACGAATCAGTTGGATAATAAAACCGGCGAGAATAATAGTAAGACCAATACCTATAACCACAGCAATCATCGTAATGCGGATGCGTTTTTGATCCATGGCGTGCACCATGCTGATACGCTGTTTTTCCTTTTCTTGGAGTGCGTTTTGTTCTGCGTCGGCCTGAGCCTTCTTCATATTAGTGAGTTCTTTCATTGCCGCCTCATCATAAAAGTTTTTTTGAAAATCGGTGTAAAGAGTGTACACAGAGTCGGCACGACGGTAATCACCATGTTTTTCGTAATCCTGGGAGAGTTGGCGTAAATATTCGGCTTTTTCTACATCTTGATCCTGTTCGGTACGTAACACACCTGTGGTATCGGTTGCCCTTACACTGCTGTTAAAGGCAACTATTACAAGCGACAAAACTGCTATATACCTAAGTACCATCATATTTGAATACCAATCAGCGATATATCATCGGTTTGAGAGTGGGAACCCCGCCATCGGGTGATATATTCTTCAAATTGTACGCACTGTTTTGCGATTGGTTGTGTTGCGAGGCTAAATAAATACGTTTCCAAGTTTTTTTTCTGCAAACGTTTGTCCTTACCCTCTTCACTGCCGCCTATCTGGTCGAAAACGCCATCGCTAAAAAGGTAGAGAATGTCGCCCGAAGAAACTTGGGTTTCGTAAGTAGAGAAAGATTCATCGTAGTCGAGAAACTTACCAACAGGCATGATGTCGCCCGTGAGTTTAACTATCTTGCCACCGCTGACAACCACAGCCGACTGGTTTGCCGAAGCATATTTAATTACGCTGTTGTCGGGCGAAATGGTGCAGAGAGTCATCTCCATTCCATCGTTCATCACCACGTTGGCTTGATCGGAGGCGAGCGAATTTATTACAAAACGTTTCATCTTGTCGAGCACAGCGGCGGGGTCAAGCGCATCCTCTTTGGTTCGGAGAAACTCTTTCAGCCCAAAAATACCAAGCATAGATAAAAATCCGCCCGGAATACCATGACCTGTGCAGTCGCCAAGTATAATCACACGGCATCCGTCGATTGCGGTGGCATAGTAAAAATCGCCACTTACCACAGCCTTCGGGCAAAAATATACAAACGAATTTGGGAATATTTTTTTCAACTCGTATTCAGAAGGCATAGCCGCATGCTGAATGCGCTGGGCATAGTTGATGCTCGCCATAATGCGACGGTTGACCTTTTCGAGGCTTTGAGTCTGTAAGGTAAGCACGTCGCGCTGTGCCTCAATCTCCTCGCGTTGCTGCGAAAGCAATGAGTTCTTGACAAAAAGTTCGTTGTTGGTCTTTTTTTTCAGTGCGAACGACCGCCAAAGGAACAGCACAGCGGTGAGCAGAAGTAGCAATCCGCCAAGAGTAAAATAGAGCACAATGCGCGAATGTCGATTTTCGAGTTGGTTTTGAAGTTCCATATTTGCCCGTTCTATCTCGTCTAACTTTTTGCGTTGTTTTGAATATGTAAGCACCTTAAAATCAGAAATATCGTCGGAAGATTGCTCATTATTAACAAGCATAAGATATCGCAACGCCAGTTTCCTATTTTCCAAAGCCTTACTGTAATTTCCGAGGCTGGAATAACAATTAGCGAGAGCCTTATGATACATCTGCTTAAATAGGTTGTGCATAGAATCTTGCAAAAACGGCTCGCACTCCTTCACCGCTTTCAATGCCTCACTTGGGCGTTTTTTAATAAGCAGATAATTGGCATAATATGTCTGCTGAATAAGAAAGTCGGTCATGCCGTTATCCTTAAACCACGAACCGCACCTTTTGTAAAATAAGAAACTTGTGTCGGCGTAAGCCTCGTCTTTGGTAATATTAAAAAGGTTGAAATAAATCTCCTGCCCCGAAAGTAAGGCGCAATAATAAGAGTTGAGCAATGCAGGAGGAAGATTGATGGTGTCGAATATCGAGAGCGATTTTTTTAGATAATCGGTGGCGGAAATAAGGTTATGGAGCGAATCTATGATAGAATTAGCCTTCTGACGGCTGCGCAGATAGTAAGCAGAGGCAATGTGGAAGGTCATATTGTGCCGTCGGCTTATAGCCTCCAACGAATCGATATATTCGAGACTCGCCTCGCCGTATTTACGATCGAGACATGTGATAGCAAGCCGCTGATAGCCATAGCATAGCACAAAATAGTTGTCGATGGAGGTGGCCACGTCGATAAGTTCGGTTTGGCACAAAAGGCTGCTGTCGAGGCAGTTGATATCATCATAACACGACGACAACATAGAGAGTATTACACTTTTAGATGCCCGTTGATTGGGATTGTCGCCACACAAAGCGAGAGCCTTTTTGCCAGCGTTGATACCGTCGCGTGGCTTACCGCTGTTTAACTGCGCCCAAATTATGCAACTATAAACGCCCACTTGCGATGTGGTGTCCTCAGGAGCGCTGTATTGGAGCGAGAGGTTTGCATATTTAAGCACAATCTCCGACGAGTTGCAAGTGCGGGCTATCTCGTGATAAAGCCTTCCCTTGGTGGTGTCGGGCGTTGAGGGGGTAATCAGGTTGAGAATGCTATCTACGAACTCCTTGTCGGAAAACTGAGCGGACACAGGCATAGAACCTAGCCACAGACACAAAAATGTGGTTACAACTATGGCTATCAATCGGACAATATGTATGCGTAGTAGTGCCATACTCTTTTCGCTCTCGCACGTAGTATATACGAAAAATCATTCAGACTGTTTCTTTTTTATGATAGGATTCTGCTCGGGATGACTATAACCAAGAATGTGGAACATCTCGTCAACGGTTTGCTCGTTGCGGTAGCAGTAGTCCACAAAGTTTCCAGTGGCATCACGATAAATAACAATGTGTTTAGGCGATGGTATAAGGCAGTGTTTTATACCGCCGTATCCAGCAATAGCGTCCTGATATGCACCCGAATGGAAAAAACCGAGATACAACGGCTCTTTTTCGTCGGGACTGTATTTTGGCAGAATCACATGTTGATTCATATCCTCCGAATTGTAATAATCGCTGTGGTCGCAACTTATGCCGCCGATATTTGCGCGGGTACATTCGTGGTCCCACTTGTTGATAGGCAGCAGAATAAAACGTTCGTTGATGCTCCAAGCATCTGGAATGGTGTTCATCAGGCTATTGTCAACAATGTACCAAAGTTCGGAATCGTTTTGTTGTTTTTGGTCGAGCACCTTTAAAATAATGGCGCCGCTTTCGCCCACGGTGTATTTGCCAAATTCGGTAACTATGCCGGGGTCTTCAACATTTTCGTTGATGCATATCTCCTTGATATTCTTTACAATTTCGCGGATTATGTATTCGTAGTCGTAGTCAAATCCAAGTTGATTTCTTATAGGGAAACCTCCACCGAGGTCGAGACTATTGAGCCCCGGACAGAGTTTTTTGAGTTCGGTGTACATTTTCACCGCCTTTTGAAATTCGCCCCAATAGTATACATTGTCTTTGATGCCGCTGTCAACAAAGAAATGAAGCATTTCAAGTTCGATGTTTTTGTTTGGCTCAATGTAATTTTTGTAAAACGAGCAAATTTCTGATGCCCTCATACCCAAACGGGAGGTGTAGTATGCAGAATTGGTATCCTCATCCACCGCCATACGTATGCCTACTTTAATTTTGTGTTCGCCACAGCAGTCGAGTATTTTTTTAAGTTCGCGTATGCCGCTGTCGAGTACAATGATGGAGTTTACAAAGCCATCTTTTTGAAGTTCCACTATTTTTTCGATATACTCATCGGTTTTAAAACCATTGTGAATAATCTTAATCTTCTTGTCTATCTGACCGTTGTTGTAAAGGCATCGGATAAGGTCAATGTCGAAAGAGGATGAAGTCTCCAACTGCACATTGTATTTCAACGCCTCGCTTACCACGTGATAAAAGTGGCAACATTTAGTACAGTAGCAATATTCATAACTACCGTTGTAGTTGTTGGCCTTTATAGCGCGGTTAAACAGGTTGCGCGCCCTCTTAATTTGCTCACCAATGCGCGGCAAGTACATAAGACGAAGCGGCGTGCCATATTTTTCTATCAAATATTTGATAGATACTCCGTGGAAGTTTAGATAACCATCTTGAAGGTCGAAACCATCCTGCGGAAAGTAATATGTCTGTTCTATAAGGTCAAAATAGGTGTTCTTCATTTCTAAGATTTATAAAATGTTATGATATTCTGCTCCAATTTTGTTCTTTGCTAAATATTTTGTTTTGACGTGTTTTAATCATAAAGTGTTTAGGGTCGGCAAGTTGCGGATCTATCGACAGCAAATCGCTTGCTGCGTTACGTGCCGCCATTAGAATCTGACCGTCGCGGGCAAGGTCGGCTATCCTCAATTGCATAGGAGTGCCGCTCTGCTGTGTTCCGTCCATATCGCCAGGACCGCGCATTTTAAGGTCTTCTTCTGAAATTACAAAACCATCGGTGGTTTTGCACATTATGTCGATGCGTTTTTTGGCATCTGCCGACAGTTTGTAATCGGTCATAAGTATGCAGTAACTTTGATCGCCACCACGTCCTACCCTACCGCGCAACTGGTGCAACGCCGAAAGTCCGAATTTTTCAGCACTCTCAATCACCATTGTGGTGGCGTTTGGCACGTTTACCCCCACCTCTATAACGGTGGTGGCAACCATAATATGCGTAATGCCTTTTACAAATAATTGCATGGCTTTATCCTTTTCTTCGGGTTTCATGCGTCCGTGTACCACGCTCACAGCATATTGTGGCGGTGGAAATGCACGGCAAATAGATTCGTAACCATCGGTAAGATCTTTATAATCAAGATTTTTGGATTCCTCTATTAAAGGATACACCACATAAATCTGATGTCCTTCGGCTATACGGTCGCGCATAAACTTAAACACCATAAGGCGTTTAGAATCAAACGAATGCATAGTTTTCACAGGTTTCCTTCCCGGAGGCATTTCATCAATTATCGATACGTCTAAATCGCCGTAGAGAGTCATAGAGAGTGTGCGTGGAATAGGTGTTGCGGTCATAACTATGATATGCGGCGGAGTGATGTTTTTTTTGTAGAGTTTGGCACGCTGGGCTACACCAAAACGATGCTGCTCGTCGATAATGGCGAGACCGAGATTTTTGAACTTCACATCGTCTTCGATAAGTGCATGGGTGCCAATAAGTATGTTGAGCGAACCATCTTGAAGATGTTCGTGGATGGCTCGTCGGTTTTTGGCAGATGTGCTACCCGTGAGCAAAGCCACATTTACAGGCATATCACCAAGCAACTCCACAATAGTGGCATAATGCTGAGTGGCAAGTATTTCGGTGGGAGCCATCAGACAGGCTTGAAAACCATTGTCCAAAGCAATAAGCATACTCAAAAGAGCCACAAGGGTTTTGCCGCTGCCCACATCACCTTGCAACAGTCGGTTGCATTGACGTCCGGTGAGAAAATCAGCGCGGATTTCCTTTATCACCCGCTTTTGCGCATTGGTAAGGCTAAAAGGTAGATGATTGTTATAAAAAGTGTTGAAAATGTCCCCCACTTTGTTGAATACGAAACCTATGCTTTTTTGATTTTTATCAGCCTTGATAGATAGTATATTCAACTGAATATAAAATAGTTCCTCAAATTTAAGGCGGAATCTTGCCTTAGCGAGCGTCTCCTCGTCCTTTGGAAAATGAATATTGCGGAGGGCGTCGGTAAGAGGCATCAAGTTATATTTTTGTATAATATACTGCGGCAGAGTTTCGGGGAAAGGCGACGTTACCTTGCTCCACAGATTCTGCTGTAATGTTTGTATGGCGCGGCTGTTGAGTTTGCTATTTTTGAGGGTTTCGTTGGTGCTATACTGCGGAAACAACGGTGTAAGCAAGTTTTTTTCGGCTTTGAGTGGGTCGATAATTTCGGGATGCGCAATCGACCAGCCTTGATAAAACGATGGTTTTCCAAAAATTATGTACTCCTTGCCCGGCACTATGCTCTTTTGAATCCAATCTATCGACTTGAACCACACAAGTTCAATTCTACCAGTGCTGTCGGAAAACCATGCATTTAGATGCTCTTTATACTTAGCGCCCTGTTTTCTGAAATTAGAGATCACACCTTTGAGTTGCACAGCCACCTCGTCGCTGTGTATTTCGGCAGTGGTGTAAAAACGGCTGCGGTCGATATACTTATATGGGAAATAGTAAACGAGGTCTTCAAAAGTATTGATATTCAATTCCTTTGAAAGACTTTCCGCTTTGGCAGTGCCCACACCGGACAGAAATTTTATGTCGGTATCAAGTTGCAATCTCTCCAATTTAACAAGTTAAAAAACTCCATTACAAAAGTATTATTTTTCGGACAAACGTGCTATATAGTCTGCGAATATTTTTACAGATGAAAATGCGTTTATTTTATAACTATCTGAGATAGAGCAAAATCCAACAAAAAATTTTGCAATTCCGCTAAAAGATTCATCGTATTCGTTGATAATACCAGATATATCCTCGTTAGTTGGATAAATTTTGTCAACCATCACCACGTGAGTGCAACCAGCCGATTCGGCAGTGAGAGCCGCAGTGGCAATGCTTATATTTTCGCCAGCATAGACCAACGGAAACCTATATTTTTTTAATATATATGCAATAAAAATCAGAATCATCTCGCAGTCGTCGGCACGGGTAGAAAAAATTAAAAACTTATTGTTGCCGTGGCTTATAGGCTCGCTGTCGGCGGCGAGAATAATTTTGCGGCGTATAAGGTCGTAAGCAAATTGTTTAACGCTCTGAAAAACAGGACTTAGAATCCAACGTTGCTCCAACACCGACACCATGGGAACCACAGTATCTATCATAGCCCTCTCAAAACCCGAAGAGAGAATTTCGCGGTTGAGGATTTTATCAAACTGCTGTTCGTCGAAATGGTCGGCAGCGGCAAGAAGGGCGTTTACCTTCGACTCAGGGTCGTCTTGCATAGTTTCCAAAGTACGAAGTTTTTCGCTCAACTGCGCCAACGGCAAACGAGCCACCTCCGAAATCTTAAAGCCTCGTTTCACAAGCATCGCCACGGCAAGTATCTTGTGAAGGTCGTCTTGTGAATAAACACGGATATTGGTATCGGTGCGCTGTGGCAACGTTAAGTTGTAACGCTTTTCCCAAATACGAATGGTAAACGCGTTAACTCCGGTAAGATTGGCTATTTCCTTTATAGAATACTGCATTGTTAATGTCTATTTTGGTGCAAATGTATAAAAAAGTAGCCGGATAATCTGCGGCAACAGAGTTTCAATATTAAATTTTCGATTTTTTTGTTTTTTTTAGGGTAATAAGTCAGATTTTTTAGGATATTTGTAAAAAAAAGAACAAAACTTTTATTTGACAACGATGATTACACAAAAAAATATAGTTTTGCCAGCAATGAGCCGTGGCTACCACCTGATTACCAAAAACATAGTAGAACAACTGGGCACATTACCCAAAACAGGACTGCTCAACCTGTTTTTAAAACATACCTCGGCGGCACTGAGCATCAACGAAAACGCCGACCCATCGGTACGCTACGATATGGAAGGCATCTCCGACCGTCTTATACCCGAAAACGCAAGTTACTCGCACGACCTTGAAGGCTCTGACGATATGCCGGCGCATTTTAAATCGTCGCTTATGGGCGTGTCGCTCAATATCCCTATTGCGGGCGGTCATCTCGACTTAGGCACTTGGCAAGGAATATATCTCTGTGAATTTAGAAACTGCGGCGGAAACCGTCACATAACTGCTACAATATATTACTAATCAAAAACGTACAAAGATGAAAAGCATAATCCACGACCACAAAAGTGTGCGAAATTATTCACAGGTTCGCACTGTTGACGAGGT
Organism: Bacteroidales bacterium; assembly: GCA_016286055.1. Lineage (GTDB taxonomy): Bacteria > Bacteroidota > Bacteroidia > Bacteroidales > UBA3824 > UBA3824. The sequence continues at coordinate 80,693 of JAEERW010000011.1, read as the reverse complement.
TGTAATTTTAAAGATAATAAACGCTGCTGTTAGGGGAAGCAACACTGGCAACATGCAGTTATACAGCATAGTTCTTACTACTCAACCAAAAATCAAACAACAACTTATGCCTCTGCATTTTAACCAACCTATGGTAGAACACGCCCCTCTTGTAATTACATTCTGCGCAGATATCAATAGATTTTCGCATTGGTGCAAACTCAGAGGCACAGAGCCGTGCTACGACAATTTTCTATGGTTCTCCACTGCCCTCACCGACACTATAATTGCTGCCGAAAACGCTGCTGTGGAGGCTGAATACAACGGTTTGGGAATATGCTTTCTCGGCACCACTATGTACAATGCCGAAGAGATTGCCAAAGTGCTCAACCTTCCCAAAGGTGTGGTGCCGGTGGTTACTATGACAGCCGGTTATCCTATTGAAGAACAGCCTCTTACCGAACGACTTCCGTATCAAGCAGTACTTCATTTTGAAACATACAGAGATTACACAGACGAGGACATCAACAAGTATTACGCTGATTTTGAGAATCTTGACAAAATCAAAGAGATAGTTAAGCAAAACAATCTCAACAACCTCGCCGAAGTTTTCACTCAAAAACGCTACACCAAAGAGGCTGGCAATCTGTTCTCTAAAAAGTATTTAGATTTTGTAAAGAAAAGTTTTAGGATGGAGTAGATGACTGCTGAGCCTCATCCATCTTGCGTTTCTTCTGCAACTGCCAACTGTTAAACAAATTTTGAAAGATAATATAAAAACCGCTGCAAACCGACGACAACGGGTTGAGGTAGGTCTGCGCCACCCAGATAGAGAATGTGGTGTTTTTCTGACCGATAGCCTGACCCGCGCTGATGCGGTCGTTGAAGTGCGAACCGATTTTTTTGCCCGAAACAAAAAGCACTATGCAGATTATCATAGCCGCCACTGCCATCATTATGTCAATGTGGTAGTTCTCTGGCGTTTCCAAAATAGTTTTAACAGTCTTAGCCAAAAGAGTGGTAAGGGTAAACGCCCATATATAGAACGACAATCCGCTGTATTTCAACAAGAAACCATGCACTTTGGGTGTAACATGACGCAGCAGTTCCGCCAGTATCATCGGACAAACCAACAGCGGAAACACCTTCGACAATATAGTTAGAAACACATCCCAAAAATTCACACCCTCTTGCGGCTCTATCAGCGGAAAAAGCACAGGAATCACCACAGCCACAGTCATATTGGCAAGGAGGGTATATGTGGTGATACTTGCCGCACTGCCGCCGAGTTTGGTTGTGATTACCACAGCCGCCGTAGCCGTGGGACAAAGAATTATCACCATTACGCTTTCGGCTAATATTTTATTGATACCGCATAGAGCATAATAGGCACCCAACGCACCAAACACCTCGATAGCAAGGAGAATAAAATGCAGTTTTTTGGGTTTGAGTTCTCGTATCGACACCTTAGAGAACGACAGCAACAGCATGGCAAACAAGCAGTAAGGCATCAAAAACGAAAACTGCGAAAAGAAATCATGAAAAACCGCACCAGTGAGCATAGCCACAGGCAAGGCGTTGTTTTTTAAAAATTGAAATATAGCGTTCATTATAGTAATTATTCAGATTTATGATTATTTATTACAACATCATCTTTTGCACGGCTTTGAGTTACAGTAAACACACCGGCAAAAATAAGTACCGCCGCCAAAACTTTCCAAAGCGAAAATGTGTCCATACCCACAGCCAACGCCGCCACAGTTGCCACCACTGGCTGCACATAATTGTACATCACAACAACGGTAGGGCGCAGACGGTGCTGTCCCACGGGTATGAGAAAATAGCATATAAAAGTACCTCCCACAACTACCTGAACAATGCCCCAATATGCCGTGGAGGGCAATGTAGAATAATCCACTGCCGCCATATCTGGCAATAAAAAAGGCACAAATATCAGTGTGGCAAACAGAAACATCCATTTCATAACTGTAATGGGCGAATATTTTGCCACCAAATCTTTGAACAGCACCACATAAAACGCAAAACTAAATTGTGCGCAAATACAGCACAAATCGCCCCAAATATTTGAACTGCTGTTGGTTGCCGCAGCCGTTAAAACCAAAATCAACGCACCCGAAATACCCAGCACAATGCCGCCAACCTTCAAAAAAGTGATAGGTTCGCTGAGTATAACCGCCGAAATCACCATCGTAATCACTGGCAGAAAGGTGGTTATCACCGACGCGTCTACGGGAGATGTCATCGAAACGCCGGTTACAAACAATCCTTGGTTGAACATCACGGCAAGCATAGACGCAAACAGAAGACGGATTTTGTCTTTGCGTTCCACCTTTTCGTTTTTCAAGAAAATAGAGGCTATCCAAAACAGCACACAAGCACCAGCCACACGAAAACCTGTTACAGCAAACGAAGACACTGATTCAAAATTCATTACGTATTTGCTCACAGGTGCCATAAAGCCCCAGATGATATTGGCTACAAGCATAGCGGCGTGACCAGCCAAAGTATGTCTGCTGAATGGGCGCATTAAATTTCAAAATTAAAACCTTCTTGTGTTAATTGGAGATAACGCTCTCTGTTGAAACTCATTAAGCGTGGAGCACGGTAAGCCACATTTTGCACTTTTTCGTCGAGAATATCGAGAACGCCTGTTTTAAGAATCTTTGACGAAAAATTGCGGCGGTCGAATTTGCGTTCCAAAACAGCCTCGTATAGAGTTTGCAATTGTGTCATTGTAAATTTTTGATCCAAAAGTTCAAACCCAATAGGACGATAGCGGATTTGATTTTGAATGCGTTGTTTGGCAGTTTCGAGAATTTTTTTGTGGTCGAATGCCAAAGGCGGTAACTCATTGATTTTAAACCAACCAGCCTGCGAAGCATCCGTTCCTCCATGTGGGAAATAGTCGGTACTACGCACAAGTGCATAATAAGCCACAGTAACCACACGTCCACGAGGGTCGCGATCGATGTCGCCAAAAGTGTACAACTGCTCCATATACACGTCCTTAACGCCGGTTTCCTCGTAGAGTTCACGGCGGGCACATTCGTCAACGGTTTCATCGATATGCACAAAACCGCCCGGAAACGCATACACATTGATATACGGTTCAATGCCGCGCTTTACAAGCAAAACGTTCAACTCGCTACCGTCAAAACCAAACACCACACAGTCGGTGGCCAAAGCAGGTCGTGGAAATTCGTATTCAAATGCCATATTCTTTGCGTTTTTGATACGCAAAGTTAGAGATTATCTGTTATTTATGGGTTAAGTTAAGGTGATTTCTACACATTAATGTAAAAATCCCTCACCAAATCTTTAAAACGCTGAGTATAAACATTTTGAGAAGAATATATTACTAACATCTCTTGTTTCATCGGCAAGATTGATTTACCAAAATGAAGGATAACACGCAGAGGATCAGAATTTTCAAACGATTTTACAAGAGTTGTGCCGCAGATATGCAGTCCGTTGGCAATGCAGAGTCGGTTAAAATAGAGGCGTTCCGACTCGGGCAATATCACCGAAAATGTTCCGTCAGAAGTCAAGAGACGCGCCACTGTGGGAACAAACTTTTCAAACGGCAAAGAATCTTCGTGACGAGCAATACTGCGACCCTGACTGCTTGATTTCAACGAGTTACGAAAAAATGGCGGATTTGATACAATATAGTCGAATTGTTCCACACCATCATTAAACAGAGTAAGAAAATCACCGTTAACAACCTTAATTCTTGAAGCAAATTTTGATTTTTCAACATTTTCAAATGCTTGAATATAAGCATCTTTATCTATTTCCACGGCAGTTATATCCGCCAACGACCTCTGTGCCGCCATCAGCGAGAGCAGTCCAGTGCCAGTGCCAATATCAAGCATCTTTTTAGCCTTTCCAAACCCACAGCACGCCCCAAGAACAACACCGTCGGTGGATATTTTCATCGCGGTTTTGTCTTGATAGATAGTAAACTGCTTAAAACGGAAATAGGGGTTGGACATAGCGACTAAAACTTTTCAAAAATTCCCAATCCAAAAAGTGCAAAATCATATTTCACCGGGTCGGCGGGGTCTAATTTTCGTAAGTTGGCGGTGATTTCCTCCACGGTTTTCCAATTGTTTTGCGTACGGGTTATGAGTCCGAGTTTGCGGCCTGTGGCGGCAGTGTGAGTATCCAAAGGAAGCATCAATGCCGATGTGGGAATATTCCAAAGCCCAAAATGCACACCCGACTTATCCTTACGGCAAAGCCACATAAGGTACATATTCAAGCGTTTGCCGGCCGCACCTTTCTTTACATCGGCAATGTGCTTGGTGGTGCGCAAAGGATAGTTGCACTCAAAAAATATTTCTCTAAATTTTATAAGAGTTTCTTTTATGCTATTGGTTTTGCGAAAATTATCTTCAAAAACCGATTTTAATCCGCCATGATTGCGGTAGATATTTTGCAAACTTGCCACGCAATATTGAAAGTCTTGATTCTGAAAAGTACGGTGCACAAACGGAGGAAAATCGTCAGCGTTTTTCGGATCGAAATTCATTACAAAATCGTATGGAGTATTGCCCATTATATCCATCATACGGTGAGCATTGCGCACAATCATTTTGCGATTGCCCCACGCAATGGTAGAAGCAAGAAAACCCGAAATTTCAATATCCTCACGCATTGTAAACGAGTGCGGAATCTGTATCGGGTCGCTTTCGATAAATTCAGGCGTATTATACTGATAATACTTCTCGTCTAAAAACTCTTTCAATTCAGTCTCAGTCATAAAATATCAATTCTCAATTTTCAACTTTCAATTATTAATAATCATACCATCCTGAATCCTAATAATTCTATCGCTCATATCGGCAAAATGCTCGTCGTGGGTAACGATTACAAATGTATGTTTAAATGTATCGCGAAGATTGAAAAACAGATTGTGCAATTCGTCGCGGTTTTTGCTATCTAAGTTTCCCGAAGGTTCGTCGGCAAATATTACCGAAGGCGAATTAATTAATGCACGGGCTATTGCCACACGCTGCTGCTCGCCACCCGAAAGTTCTGTGGGTTTGTGCGTTAAACGTTCACTAAGATTAAGAAATCCAAGGAGTTCGGTGGCGCGTTTTTCGGCTTCGGCTTTACTCTTGCCGCCTATCATTGCTGGAATACAAACATTTTCGAGGGCAGTAAATTCGGGCAACAGATGGTGAAACTGAAATACAAATCCAATATTCTTGTTGCGAAAATCTGCCAACTGCTTAGGGTTAAGGGTATTAACATCGGTATCGTTGATAATTACACGTCCCTCATCGGGTTGCAAAAGTGTGCCGGCAATTTGCAAAAGTGTGGTTTTTCCCGCACCGCTTGCGCCAACAATTGATACTATCTGACTGCCTCCAATTTCGAGGTTTATTCCGCGCAGCACCGGCAGCGACCCAAAACTCTTTTTTATGTTTTCTAAAACTATCATACAATATTGTTTAACAACGCAAAAATAATAAAAAAAACGTCCGACAAAACTGCCGGACGTTTTAAATATCAATTAATGTTGATTACTTTTTCTCGGGAAGTTCTTTTCCACTTTTGCGGTTCATAATGTCGAAAGCCACAGGTGAAGCAATAAATACCGAAGAGTAAGTACCTACGATAGTACCGAGCAACAATGCAAATACAAATCCACGTATTACCTCACCACCGAAGATAAAGATTACCAACAATACGAATATTGTAGTAAGAGAGGTGTTGATTGTACGGCTCAATGTAGAGTTGATAGCATCGTTCATATTGGTTTTGAGGTCGGTTTTGGGATGCAAGCCAACGAACTCACGGATACGGTCGAACACAACCACTGTATCGTTGATAGAGTAACCCACGATTGTAAGGATGGCTGCTATAAACGACTGGTCGATTTCCATTGAGAAAGGCATAATGCTGCTAAACAGCGAGTAGATACCGAGCACAAACAATACGTCGTGAATCAACGCACATGTAGCACTGATACCGTAAGAGCCCTTGTGGAAACGGATAAATATGTAGATAAACATTACTATCAAGGCGAATGCAATAGCCAAAATAGCCGAGTACATAATATCGTCAGCAATGGTAGGACCAACTTTCGACGAACTCTGGAAACCATAAGTTTCTTTGCTGGTGTCGTTCGACAACTGCGGATTGCCGTTAGCATCAAGAATAAATCCTTGGAGGAATTGTTCTTTGGTTACCGAAGGATTCTTGAAATACGGTAAGAGTTTGGTATAAAGTTGAGCCTCAATTTCAGAGTCAACATTTTCGCCTTCGTCGTCGATACGATACTTGGTAATAATTTTAACCTGATTGTCGCTACCGAAAGTCTTAACCAACGGAGCAGAGCCAAATTCCTCAGTAAGTGCCGAAGAAATCTGGTTTGTGGTTACCGATTGGTCGAATTTAACAACGTAGGTACGACCTCCGAGGAAGTCTACGCCCTTGTCGAAACCTTTGGTTGCCATTGAAATAATACCAGCAAGAATTATGATACCTGAAATCATATAGTATTTCTTACGTCCGCCGATAAAGTCGAAATGAGTATTTTTCATAGCAAACTCGTTCCACTTGCTCCAGAATGTAATATTCTTATCTTTATCCAAGAAGAATGTGAAAATTAATCTTGTGATAAACAGAGCCGAGAACAAGGTGGTAAGGATACCGATTACCAATGTGGTGGCAAAACCTTGAATAGGACCGTGACCAAAGATGTAAAGGATGATACCAGTAAGGATAGTTGTAACGTTACCGTCGATGATTGCAGAGTAAGAGTTTGAATAACCATCTTTAACAGCAAGTTTCAAACCTTTACCTACGTGAAGTTCCTCACGGATACGCTCGAATATAATCACATTAGCGTCAACCGCCATACCCATTGTGAGGACGATACCTGCGATACCGGGGAGTGTAAGAACAGCACCCAACGAAGCAAGTACACCGAACAAGAAGAATATGTTGCAGATCAATGCCAATGCTGCTGCAAAACCTGCTCTGCGGTAATAAACAATCATATAGAGGATGATAACCAAGAAAGCACCGATAAACGACCACATACCTTGGTTGATAGTAGCCTGACCAAGTGAAGGTCCAACGATTTCTTCCTCGATAATCTTAGCGGGAGCAGGCAATTTACCAGACTTCAAGATAGTAGCCAAGTCTTTTGCCTCGGCAACGGTAAAGTTACCAGTAATCTGCGAGTTACCGCCAGTGATTTCGTTCTGCACTGTGGGGAACGAGTAAACCAAATTATCGAGTACGACAGCAATCTGACGTTTAATATTGTCTTTGGTGATGCGTGCCCATTCTTTAGCGCCCTGACCATTCATAGTCATAGAAACCTGAGCCGAAGCAGTACGATCGTCAAACTCTTCACGAGCGTTTGTGATAACCTCACCAGTTAAGCAGGGATTACCACGGTCGGTGCGGATAGCAACAAGCTCAAAGTACTTGCCAGTTTTGTCCCATTCAGCGGGTTTAACACACCAGAGGAATTTCAAATCGCGGGGGAAGATTTCTGCTAATTGTGGCAACGCCAAGTATTTGTTAACTTTGGCAGTGTCGGCATAATGAGCAAAACCTACAGCCGCGCCTTCGATAATATTACCAGTCTGGTCGGTTTTAGGATTGAGCACAGCAAAAAGAGGATGCTGTTTTTCAATCTGATCCCTGGTCATATTAGCCTGATCCACTTTCAAAGTGTCGGTAGATGTCAAAAGAGTTGTGTCGCTCAAATCCAAAAGTGATTTGGTAGTATCGAGCTCAGAAGTTTGAGCATCAACAATCAACTCACTATTGGCAGTAACAGTATCCGTAACAATAGGAGCCTCAGGATTATCGATATTCAAACCAGCGTCAACCAAAGATTTCAACTTGACATCAGCGGCAGTCAAATAGTTCCAAATCTCTGTAACATCGTATGTTTTCCAGAATTCGAGGTTAGCTGTTCCTTGAAGCATTTTTTTCACACGTTCAGGATCTTTGATACCAGGAAGCTCAACGAGGATACGTCCTGTTTGACCGCTAATGCGCTGAATATTAGGCTGAACCACACCGAGACGGTCGATACGGGTAGAGAGCACCATAAAACAGTTGTCGATAGCTGCAATGCTCTCTTCTTTGAGCACGTCGATAACCTCAGCATTGGTAGAGTTAAAATTAACTCTTCCCTTCAATGATTCAGTTGTAAAAATTGCAGCGAGTTTGTCGTTAGGATTCAACTCTTCGAACGCCTTGCCAAAAAGTGTGATGAAATCATCCTGGCTACTTTTCTGGTATTCCTTTGCTTTTTTCAAAGCGTTGAGGAATGCAGGATCCTGATTGTTGTTAGATAATGCTACAACTACATCGGGAACAGAAATCTCAAGGATAACGTTCATACCACCCTTGAGGTCAAGACCAAAATTCAGCTCGCGTTCGAGACATTCTTTGTAAGTGTACTTCCTAATCCAACAAAAATTGTACACTTCTTTACTTCCAATAGAGTCTAAGTATTTCGCTTCCTTCTGCTCGTCACCTTGGGCGTATTCTACGGCTTTGCCTCTTACGCGTGAGGTAACCCAAGAGAATGAAAGCTGATACAAACTCGCTAAGGCTAAGAGAATTGCTAATAACCTTATTACTCCTTTGTTTTGCATTTGTTCTTCGTTTATTTTGAATTTTTATTTAATCTTAATTACAAATAACGCATTTTTTTGCGGTCGCAAATATAGTTTTTTTTTTATTCACAGCAAAGTTTTTTTTTGAATTATTTTTACCTTTACAGCAAATAAAATTTACACCTTATATATATATATGGAAAATTTGATAGAAAAAACCAAGCAACTAATAGGCAACGACCGTTTTGCAACAGTCAACGGCATAACCCTCGAAGACGTTTCTACTGGCACTGCAACAGCTAAAATGATTATTAATGAGCAGCATCTCAATGGATTAGGCACAGTACAGGGCGGAGCCATTTTTACCCTTGCCGACCTTGCCGCTGCTGCTGCTTCCAACTCTTATGGAGTTCCAGCTGTGGCGCTCTCTTGCAACATTAGTTTTATTAAGGCTGCAAAAAGCGGTGTTTTAATCGCAAAAGCTGCCGAAGTGTACCGTCGCCGCACCGTAGCTGGATACGAGGTCCGCATTGCCGATCAAGACGAAAACCTTATAGCTGTGTTTAATTCAACAACTTACATCAAAAATTAGTAAATTGTAAAGGAGGAAGACTGTCTATGCAATGGGGCTATTGCAATTCCACCTCAAATAACTGTGGCCAGTTTTTACCGGTAACATACAAACGTCGTTCGCTAGGGTCGTAGGCTATTCCATTCAACACATCGGTATCGTCTTGATACAGATTCGATGGCAAAAGACCACTAAAGTTGATGTATTTCAATACCTTACCAGTAGTAATATCTATAACAGCCACCAAGTCGCTCTGATAAATATTGGCATAGAGCAAACCGTCAACAATTTCCAACTCGTTGAGATTCTTAACGGGACCTTGATTGTCGTAAACTTGAGCTATCTTGAGAGTTACAAACGAATATTTATCCAAGAAATAGAGATTTTCGGAGCCGTCGGTAAGAATAAGAGTGTCGTTGTGAAGTACCAGACCCCAGCCTTCGGTGGCAATATCAAACTCCTGCGTTACGGCAAATGTGTTTTTATTATAAACAAATCCCTTGTGATTTTTCCAAGTAATCTGTATCAAACGGTCGCCATCAATCGCAAGTCCCTCCCCAAAATATACGTCGGTGAGCAACGAACTCTGAAGAATGTCGCCAGTTTTGATATCCACCTTGCGGAGAGTAGACCTGCCGTAAAGACCTGTGGATTCGTATAAAACACCGTTGTTGAACACCAAACCTTGTGTATAAGCTCCACGGTCGTGCGGAAAACGTTTCACAACTTTGTATTTCAAACGTTCAGGATTAATATCAGATTTTAAAGTAAGCGAAGCCGAAAGATATTCGATGTTGCCACCATAAACAGCTTCTGCCGAAAGTCGCACTCCTCCTACCCTAAGATTGCGTGTATCGAGAGTGAATACAGAGTTGCTGGAATAAGCAGCAGCCTCGCGCCCGTCAATAAGAAACCTAACAGAATCAGGCACAAACGAGGTGTCGGAAACAACCTTCAAATCATACATTTCTCCAACAACTCCCTCAGGGTCAACCTTTTGAGGAATCAATTCAAGACTAAAATGTGATTTGGGTTTTGAACTCGGATTATTTACAACAGATTGTTGGTTTGAATTGTCGGAAGTATTGGGTTCTCCGCCACAGCCAATAAAAAAAATAGCAACTGAAAAAAGCACTAATATATAAAGGTGTCTCATTTTTTTAACTCTTTTGGATTAAAATAACTATTGAGCGAAAACTTTGAAGAGTCGAATTGCTCCCACGATTTAAAATCAGCTGACACAACAGCCAAACTGCCGGTATCCATCGAAATGCGAGTGTCGGTAAGATAGAGCACCAAATTGCTCCATAGCGGGTTGTGACCAACTATAAGCACATTCTCCACATCGGGATTGAGACGTCGCAACACAGCAATAATACGTCGCAAGTCGGAAAAATAAAAACACTCTTCAACCATGATATCTTTGGTAAAGGCTGTCTCTTTTTTAATAATAGTGGCAGTTTGCAAAGCTCTTGTGGCAGGTGACGAGATAATAGTATCATACTTCAACTTCTGCTGAAGCATCATCTTCGCTGTCTTTTTGGCTTGGTCTACTCCGCGGCTGTCGAGAACACGCTCTTTGTCATCGACATTGTCGTTAGACCAATCAGAATTGGCGTGGCGCAATATTAATATACTCTTCATTTTTATAAATAGTCAATTTGCAAATTTAAAAAAATCTTTTTAAATTCTACTCAAATGCTACTATAATTTTATTAAAAAACAAAAAAAAGAGAGCTCCGAACGAGAACTCTCTTTAAAACCAAAAATTAACCTAAAACAAACTAATTAACCTAACAAAACTATGAAAAATAAATTATTTCCTTCTTCAATTTCGTTCGATTTTGGTTAAAAAGGAGTGTTGCAATCACTGCAACACTCCAGATACAAATAACAACCTAAAATCAAACTATTAACTCAAAAAAATTATAACACTCACTTTTTATAAAAAAACCTGTATCAGATTCTTTGTTGCAAAACTATTACTTAAATTTTAATTATGCAAACATTTTGATGTTTTTTTTCAAAAAAAAACAAAAAAAATTTCAATGATCAAATTAAACTAAAATAAGTATTTGTTTGATAAGTGATTATAAATAAATATTCGAATATCACTTAACCAAATTTATCATTAATCTAATTTTGAAGATAACGCTCTACTATTCGCGAAATCTGATCCTTATTTATGGGTTTTATCAGATAATCGTTGAAGGGATTCTCTCCATTTTCTGTCTCTGAATCCAGCATATATGCTGTTTGAGCTATAATTACAACATTGGGCAGAAATGTGCGTATCTCCTTAGCTGCCTCATAGCCACTCAACTCGGGCATCTTAACATCCATTAGCACAAGATCTGGTTTGTGTTCGCGTGCCTTATCTATTGCCTCGTGCCCGTTGGAGGCTGTTAAAAGCGTTAGAGGATACATTGTCATTACCTCAACAAGATACAACATGTTGTATTCGTTGTCTTCTACTACCAAGACTTTTTTAGATGAGCTTTCCATATAATAGTTAGTAAAAATTACGGGCGCAATATACTGCAAAATTTTTTTTATTACAATTTTTTTACTCTAAATTTTGGAAGTTCGGCATTTTAAATATGATTTTTCGTCATCAGTCAAAAAAGGCGAAAGAGTATCAAAAACACATTTGTTATAATCATTTATAAAGTTCAGTTCTTCTTCGCTAAGCAATTCCATGCGCACAGGTCGCGTGTCGATATGACAGAGGGTAAGTGTTTCAAAATTATTAAAGCCCTCAAAATCAGAATGTTTTACCGCCAAAAGATTTTCGATTCTGATACCATACTTACCTTCGATATAAAGACCTGGTTCATTGGATGTTACCATTCCACTTTGCAGTTTTGACCTTGTAGCACCCGGACTTATCGAAACTGGACCTTCGTGCACATTGAGGCAGAATCCAACACCGTGTCCAGTGCCATGGCCAAAATCTTTTCCATGTTTCCACAAATGTACTCTGCCAATGGCGTCGATAGCCGAACCACAAGTCTTTTCGGGGAAAAGTGCCATCGAAATGTTTACCATTGCTTTAAGCACAAGAGTATAATCAGTTACAAAATCGTCAGTCATATTTCCTGTGGGAATCACCCTTGTTAAATCGGTTGTGCCAGTAAAATATTGACCTCCTGAATCCACAAGGTAAACGCCGTCTTTTTCTAATAATAAATTATTGTTTTTATCAGGAGCAAAATGCGGCATTGCCGAATGTTGGTTGAATGCAGAAATACACTCGAAACTTTCGGAAATAAAGTTTTCGCCTTGTTGACGATATTCCAAAAGTTTGGCAGCAGCATCCAATTCGGTGACAGGCTTGGAATTAGCCAACTGAGTTTCGAGCCAATAAAAAAACTTCTCCATTGCCACACCGTCTACCACCATAGTTTTGCGGATATTGGCAAGTTCGGTTTCGTTTTTGCACGCTTTCATCAACTGAATAGGACTACGGCGCTCTATAATTTTGCACTGAGGATTTATCGACAAATAAAGTTCGGCGCTTGCAGAATTAACATCCACCAAAACAGAGGTTTCAGCAGATAGTCCCGACAATGCAGTGTAAATCAAATCATAGTCGCAAACAACTACACCAAGGTCAGCAAGATAGTTGGAAATATTTTTATCAAATCGGCTATTATCGGTGAATAATACAACGGAACCATCACAACCGACAATCATAAAAGCCTTAAAAACAGGGCAGTAACTTATATCTGATGCTCTAAGGTTAAGTATCCACGCAATTTCTGCAAGGTCGGATGTTAAAAGTTTTGTCGCACTTTCGTCCTTAATCTTAGGCACAAGCAATTCAATTTTTTCCTTAGCCGACAATCCTGCGTATTCAACATCAATGGCATATACCTTAGATACAATACCTTTTGGACGATCTATCCAAAACGACGGTGCAAGATCAAGTTTACTGTTGAGCACAACATTGAGCGGGGCAAGTTTCTTTTTGATGTCGAAATATACCGATGCTGTGGTGCAACGTCCGTCAAATGCCACTACTGCACCTTCTTTTAAATTTGACCTAAGCCACGACAAAAAGGTAGATTCAGTAGACTTCATAAGTGTTATGCCGGAATCTTTAAGTTCCTCGTTTCCAGAAATATAAAAACGAGAATCGGTCCAAAGGCCAGCAAAGGTCTGCGTTACTACCACTGTGGCATTGTCGCCTGTAAAACCGCACAGATGCCTAATCACCAAAAAATCATCTGGAACATATTCGCAAGAGTGCGGGTCGGTATTAAAAATAATGTACGCGTCGACACCAGTAGCAGAAATAGCCTGTCGGAGTTGATGCAAACACTGGTTCATAAATCTTGATATTACGCCGTTGTTTAATATTTAAAACTATAAGAAAGAATCGTAAAAGTCTAATACACAGTTGTAATTAAATACAGAGTGCTTTGCAATTGATACGCCTACTGCTCCAAACTGTTCAGAAAGCATCACATTGCGGTGACCGAGACTCTCAACGCCATCGTCGATGAGCAGTTGCATAACAATGTCAAGAGGAGCAGATTTACCATAGGAGCAATTTTCAGAAACTGTGCCGTTGGCAAAATATTTTTCAAAACGCTTGATAAGGTCGCGACCGTCGGAAGATTGGTGACCTGTGCGTCCAGTGTTGCCAATGTCAGTAGCGTGATTGGCGGCCGCAGTGCAGAGTCCTAGGTCGGGAATGAGCATAGGAAGATCATGCACATTTTGAAGGTCGTTGATCAAAGTCTGAACATATTCAGATTTGATAGATTTTTCTTCAACATAATCACGCAAATAGGTGTTGGCAAATAGTTTACCGTTTAAGCGTGCAAGGTTGCAAAGGCAAATTACCGACTTTTCATCGTCAGAAAGATAACTGACATCCTTGGCGGTATTTGCTCTATTAAACACTTCGGCATCCCAACGGGTGTCGCGAATGATTTGGGCCTGGGTTGTACCGATCAAGACCGTCAACAAACTGATAGCAAGCAGTACTTTTTTTAACATAAGATTTCAATTTTAGAACTTTAAACATAAGGAACTGTGAGTTAAGGTTTGTTGATTTGGGCTGTTTGCATTACAGTAGTTTCTTCCCTACTGACTCGTCGTTGTTTAAGAAAGTTTCTTTTACTTCGTTTTTGTAAAAGCGGTTGATTCGTACGAATGATATAATAAAATTAGCGATATATACAAGCCAGATAATGATGGCGCAAAGGATGCGGCGCGACGGTTCGCCCCAAAAATCCATCAAAGGAATGATGCTGAAAATGGCACACAGAATAAAAATTTCGGTAAAACGGATTTCGCTGTGCACGGTGATGAGTCCTTGATTTTTTTCTACCAAAAGTCTTCCGCCTAACACGCCGTTGAAACGATTGAATCCATTCCAAACAAAGCGCATGAAAGTGCCTTTGAATCTGTATTCGTTGTTGTGACGCCAACGGTCGTTCATATAAGCGTCTTCAAATTCGGGACGAAGGCGCTTGAAGAGAAGGTCGGCGAACTCCTCAGCGCTCATTTTCGAGTATATCTCGAAGTCGGTCCTATATTTCAACAGCGAAAACATCTTGCTTAATTTTTTTGCAAAGGTATAACAAATTTTGCGAAATGTATATGCCTTTATAATAAATTAATCATAAAATTAATTCTTTTTGTATTCCGTTCCAATCTGCCCATGATATTTCTGACGGTTGACGGCTTTGCGTTTAAAGTCGCTTTCGGCGGTAAAATATCTGAGCACAAACTTGGCAGGAAACAACTGACGGAGTTCTTTTTCGTAATCGCGGTGGATTTGCATTTCAAGCATATCAAGTTCGCCGAGTTTGTCCATAGCGGCGGCACATTCGGCGTCGTTCATCTGTTCAAGAGTGCGTCCGTTGTAGGCGTGGCGGCGTTGGCAGAATACTTGGTCGTATTTTGCGTCGTATTTGTTGTACAATGGCCAGAATTTTTGAGCGTCTTCTACTGTAAAATTCATTGCGGCAGATATATACGCTATTTTGTCGGCTTTGTACTGTTTTTTGCGTTGCTCCCAAGTGTTGGTGGTGTCGGTGTTTTGGGCAAAAGTCTGCGCGGTGGCCAACATCATTAACGAAAACAATATGTATCTTAGGCAGTTCATAATTATTGTATTAATATTCTTCTATAATCATATCGCCTGTGAGGCGGAATCCGTAATCGGCAAACTCTGAGGCAGAATATGTAACCTCCTGCGCAGTGGAGTTGTCGTAAAAATAGTCGCAAAGCGAGTAAGTGCTGCTCGACTCGATAAGCGAGTAAGTAGCGTAATCTTCGTAAGTTACGTTTTCGTGAACGGGTGCTGGTTGTTGTTCTTTAAAAATAAAAATACCTGCCAAAATAACGGCGGCGGCAGATGTAATCCAAGCGGCTAATTTCAAAATACGTCCACGACTTGCACTCTTGCGCTTGTCTTCTTGCGCAATACGCTCCATAACCCTGTCGGCGAAGGTGTCGAAATATCCCTCGGGCGGGTTGAAGTTGAATTTGCCTTTGTAGTCGTCTAATTTCATAATGCTAATAGTTGTTTTGTAATGCTTTGACTATTATAATTTATTTTGGTTTAATCGTTTTCTAAATAGTTTTCAATTTTTTTTGCGGCAAAGTGGTACGATGCCTTTAACGCACCCACCGACGTGCCGAGAATTTCTGACATTTCTTCGTATTTCATCTCCTCAAAGTATTTCATATTGAAGACAATACGCTGTTTTTCGGGCAATTGCTCAATGGCGGCTTTAAGTTTAGCGGCAATGTATTCGCCCGAACGGTGTGTGCCGGTTTCTACCGATGGCAGTTGAAGATATTGGTCATCATCATCGAGCGAAACTGTGGCTTTGTTTTTACGATTGCGAATAAACGTAAGTGTCTCGTTTGTAGATATTTTGTAGAGCCAAGTGTAAAGCGAAGCCTCTGCCCTAAACCTCGGCAACGACCTCCAAGCCTTTACAAAGGTATTTTGAACAATATCATCTGCCTCCTCGTGGGTTACAAAAAACGAACGCACGTGGGCATAGAGTTTTGCACCGTACCTTTTCATTATTATACGGAAAATGGATTCGCGGTTGGCCTCGTCAGCAAACTGCCTCACAAGTTCTTCGTCGGACGTATTTTCCGTAAATAACATTTCT
The DNA here is from genome assembly GCA_016286055.1 of Bacteroidales bacterium. Lineage (GTDB taxonomy): Bacteria > Bacteroidota > Bacteroidia > Bacteroidales > UBA3824 > UBA3824. Next base: position 64,380 of record JAEERW010000011.1, on the reverse strand, counting down.
TGGTTAGAATATTTTTGCGCAAATGTAATACTTTTTTTCTCTATACGCTGAAAATAGTTTCGGGTTTGCTATATTTGCACGTTAAAAAAACTTAAACGATAGAATTAAAAATGAACGAAAATATCTTAGACTTAGAACCCAAGGCGCTTTGGCGTAATTTTCGGGAACTTACGCTCATTCCCCGTCCATCGAAACACGAGGAGAAGGTTACAAAATTTCTTTTGGAATTTGGAAAAAAACATTGCGACGAGGCTTTCATCGACCCTGTGGGCAATGTTGTTTTTAAGAAAAAGGCTTCATCGATAGAGATGAGCAACCGCAAGGGCATACTCTTGCAGGCTCACTGCGATATGGTGCCGCAAAAAGACGACTGTTCTAACCATAATTTCATCACCGACCCCATTGAAACCATTGTTTCGGGCGGATTTGTGTCGGCGAACCATACCACTCTTGGTGGCGACGACGGCATTGGCGTGGCTGCTATTATGGCTATTATGGAAGATAACGCACTGAAACACGGACCATTAGAGGCTCTTATCACCATCGACGAGGAAACAGGTATGACCGGTGCAAACGGACTTCAACCCGGTATTTTTAAAAGCAAAATTATGCTCAACCTCGACAGCGAGGAGGATAATATTTTTTACATTGGATGCGCAGGCGGCGTAAATGTGCATATCGAAACCGCCATCAGCCACTCTCCCACCCCGAATGGATATGCGGCTTACAATGTTAATGTTGAAGGTTTTCTCGGCGGACATTCTGGTTGCGACATTCACAAAAACCGTCCTAATGCTATTAAACTGATGTTCAGGATGTTGTGGGAGGCTAAGCAGAAATTTGACATTAAAATTGCCAAAGTAGAAGGCGGCAATATGCGCAATGCAATTCCACGGTCGAGCAAGGCTGTAATTCTTGTAAACAACAATCAATCAGCGGCTTTTGAATCTTTTGCCGAGGATTTCAACAATATAATAAAAACAGAATACGGCAAATCAGACCCCGACGGCAAAGTTTTAATCTCAAAAACCGACGTTCCCGCTGAGTGTATTGCCGACGAAAGCGCAAAAACGATTCTTTTCCTCGGAAACAACTTAATATCAGGCGTTTTTGCCCTTAGCGCAGATATGCCCGGATTGGTAGAATCATCAAACAATCTTGCAATTGTAAGCACCGATGGCAGAAAATTTGTGATGGACAATCTGTTGCGCAGTTCGTCATCGTCGCAGATGGATTATTTGTGTAATATAATAAGGTGTATGACCGATTATTGCGGAGCGGAAATCAGTTTTTCGGGCAGATACCCGGGATGGCAGCCCAATCCACAGAGCGAAATCGTTGACCTTATGCTTGGAATTTATAAAAAACTTTTTGGCTCAAAACCCGAAGTAACCGCCATTCACGCAGGAGTGGAATGTGGCATCATCATCGACAAATATCCTGATTTAGACGCAGTGTCGATAGGTCCCAACACTTTCAACGTGCACACTCCCACCGAAAAAATCGAAATTGCTTCTACCCAGCGTTTTATGAAACTCTTGTACGAGACTATCGAAAACGCACCGATAGAAGGAGGCGTTTGGGCGTAGGTTTATAATTTTTCTAACAATTCCTTAGCTTTGACTGCTACTGCGGGATAATCCTCAGAGTTGGCAGCAAGTATTGTTAGCACCGATTTTGCTTTTTCGGGGTCGTGTTTTTTGAGATGCGCAAGCGAAAGATACCACCCCGAAGTAGCAAAATAGTTGGTACATTCGTTGAACGTTTCCGACTGTGATTTTGCAAATATTTCGGCGAGACTATTGATTGTAGATTCTAAATCTTTACCCTGCAAAACATTATCGGATAATGCTTTAACCTTGTTTTCAATATCATCATCGCTGCCACGTGATAAGTCAGAATAATTAAAAACGCTCTCATATTCAGCAGCGAGTTTATCGTAATGCGAATTTACATAAAACATCCTCAGCCCAAACACCAAAACCAACACGGCGGCGGCAGAAACCACCCACGTAATAATACGCTTGATGTTGATGGTTTTAGGTTTGAAATCATCGGGCGAAAGTTTTTTGAACGACGATTTAAGTTGCTCGTCGGTTTCAACTCCCTTGCGTTCAAGACCTTTGATTAATCGTGCAACAGCAACGGCGCGTGCTTTGAGGTCGGGATTTTGTTGGAGTTTTTGCAAAAAAGCCGCCTCATCGTCTTTGGAAAGTTCGCCGCGAAGAAATTTTACCAAATCTTCGTCGTTATCTAATAATTCTTGTGGTATATCGTTGATTTCTTGATTCATAGCACCTTGTTTAAAATTTTGTTTAACACCTCGTGGTAGCGGTTTTTAAATTTTTCGGAGCAGCGGAATTTTGTAACCTTAATGGCAGTTTCGGTTTTGCCGTACATCGCCGCCAAAGTTTTAAGCGAAAATCCATCGCGAAAATATCCCCAAAACACCTTTGCGCAGGTATCGGGAAGGTCGTTGATAATAGTGTCAACTGCCTGCGACTTAGCATTTTCGATGTCGGGATTTTCGTTGTCGAGATTGAGAATGGCTTCGAGTTTTTCTTGCGAAAACGCACCACATACAAAACCATCTTCCAAATAGTCGGTTTTATAGATTTTGCGGCTAAATTCGTGCGCCTTGTTGCGGCAGATTCCCACAAAAAACGTGTAAAGCGAAGATTTAATATTATCAAGTTCGCCATTAACGAGTTTATTATAAAACACCAAGAGCGAATCCTGAAAAATATCCTCGCAATCGTGATATTTTAGACACGAGAAAGATTTCAAGAGATAACGAATAGTCTTCTCCTTGTTTTTGTTTACAAATTCGCTAACAATCAATTCGTTGTTGGTTTTCATAGTGCCGATAAATAACAATATTATACCACCGCCTCCACAATCTCTTTATTGCCAAATTTCAATGTCTTAACACCCGAAACCTTGTTTTTGTTAAAATTAAAACTCAGCATATAGCCTTTGTTAACGTGGTAATAATCAAGATATTCTGTAAGTTGATGTTCGCCACGTTCGTTGTAAGCGTTGCCGCGCCAAATCTTCATTTCTATGATGTATTGCTTACCTAAATAGTCGATAATCATATCGGTACGGCTGAGGTCGCGGGTTTGGGCTTCGATATAGTAATTGCCTGTGCCGTTGATAATTGGCTTGATGTAGAGCATAAAATAACGACGTCCTTCGTCCTCGCAAAACTTGTCGCCTTTGTCGCCGTAAATATCATTAAAATGTTGCGCAAATTTTTCGATAACTTTGTCCATTTTGAGAACGTTGCCTTCGATAAACTGACTGCGGTCTATCTGACCTTCTTTGTAAAGACGGTTTTCAATAGCCTCCTCCACCATAAAGAGATTGTACATCCAAGTTTCGATTATCCTATTGAAAATCATTACCTTGCCGTTAACATTCTTGATATAGTTGAACATCGCCGCAATCTCAATATGTTTGTAGTAGGTATTGAAACTTTCTTCATAACCATTGTAAAGAATATCTTTAAGAAGTTGCTTCATTTTTGGAAAATCTTCCAACTTTTTAGCCAAATCGTCAAAGAAGGTGTTTTTCTCGTTGAGCAAATATTTTTCTGCCATCAAGAAACCATTATAATTCCATTCAAAATGCTTTGTATCAATTAATTGACACAACCTCGACACAAAAAACGGATAACCCGACGAATAATCCCAAACCAACTGTGCCATTTCAGATACGTCCATACCGGTTTTATGGTCGTTTTCGTAATCTTGGAGCATTTGTTCGATTCCGTCTTTTTGGAGTGCCATATCCTCGTCGAAAGGCACAGCAATATTCCACGGCGAATTATATTGATGGTCGCTATCAGGGCGAACTTTGAGTTTGAGGTTTTTTACATCATAAACACCGGCAAGGATAACGGATTGAAAAGTTGGCACATCCATGCGGTTGAGATATTTGTCGCGCAATAATCTAAGCAATTTGATAAACGATTCAAAATTGCTTGCACTGTCCACTTCGTCGATTATGAGTACAACCGGTTTATCAGATTTTTCGCAAAGATTGGGAATAAACTCATCGAGCAACGAAAAATTGATTTCTTTTTGTGCCGAATATTTTTCTACAATGGATGTTATAGCGTCTTTTACATAATCGTTTAAATTGCTTACGGTTCTTAATTTTAGCCGCAATCTGTCTAAAAAATAATACGTTAGTGTGTCTTCCGTAGCAAACTCGGTATTGCCCATTTGTTCAAAACTTATCGAAAAAACCACGTACTCTTTGCTAAGACGCTGCGCCAAGTGATAAAGTGTAGTAGTCTTTCCGTACTGGCGACCACGATTGATGGTGATATATTCCCCTTTGGCAACTTTATTTTCGATGTCGTCGAGGCGTTTGGAGATGTCCACCATATAATGCAGTTGAGGATAGCAAGTTCCCGTAGTGTTGAATTCGCGCATAATCGTCAAGTTTTAATTTTGCAGCAAATATAAAAAAAAACAGAGAAAAAGCATCGGCTGATTTTTATAAGTGCAAAAAAATAATCGCAAATGGTGTAACCTTTTTAAAGATTCCTTCACTAATGGTAAAATTTTAAAACGCCAAGAAATGGGAATACACATAGGACACCTTATTAAAACGGAATTCGACCGTCAAGGCCGCCGCGCAATGTGGCTCGCCTCGGAACTAAACTGCAACCGTGCAAATGTTTACAACATCTTCAACCGCGAAAACATCGACGTTGAAATGTTGATAAAGATTTCGCATGTATTGGAGCACAACTTCTTTCAAGATATTGCAAATCTGATAGATGAGGGCAAGTGTCTAAAATCGTTAGACAATATGTCGAAAAATATGTTACAGAATGTCCAAAATCCTGATACTGAAATTTGAAAACGTGGAGCGAAAATGGACGTATATTTACTAACAAACAATTACTCTAATTATACTAATAATACTAACATTATGAAAACTAAAATTTTAACCTTGTTATTGTTATTTATAACATTTTCTGCCACGGCGCAAACACTTTCTTTGGCAGAATTGCAAAACATTTGTAAACTTTCTAACTGGCAGACGGGCAATGATATTCTCACCCGCAAAGGATGGGAATTTTACGGATCTGTCAAAGGAGACGAATCACATTATGCTATTATTTCTTTTGCATACGATTTAAGTGATTGGAACGGTGATTACGCATCGGGGTGGGCTCGCCTATTTATCGATGATGACGGACACGTAGAACGTGTATATTATAATGGACCAAATGCAGCAATGAACACAATTAAAAACTCATTGGCAGCCAATGGCTACAAACGCATCAACAGCGAAATAGACAATAGCAACATCACTACAATATACGCCAATAATACATTTGAATTGAAATTCTCTACATTTACTTCTGATACCCAATTGGGTGGTACTAAGGCATCATCATCAATAACCCTTTCTCGAAAATAATCACCTCCCAATGAAACACCTATTATCCATATTATTAATAATATCTACCTTCCCCATTTCTGCCCAAAACCTGACATTGGCAGAGTTGCAAAACCTATGCAGACTGTCGGATTGGGAAACAGGGTCAAATACTCTCACCCGCAAAGGTTGGGAATATCACGATTCAAAACGTGGCAACACCTACGAATATTCTACCATAACCTACGCCCACGGTAAAAATTCCTGGAACGAGGATCGGGCTTCGGCTTGGTTTCATTTTTACACATACAATAATCGCGTGGAGCAAGTAATGTACCAACCCACCGACAATGCATACAAGGCAATTAAAGCGGCATTATCTGCCAACGGTTATAAACAGATTGACAATCAGATTCACGACAACTACATAACAACAACTTATAGCAATTCTTCATTTATTCTTGAAATCGAAACCACCACCCAAGAACGAGCATACGGAGGAGGTACAGTGGTAACATATCTAATAAGTCTTGTTCGCAAGGGTGGCATTTACGACGTTGACAATGGCGAAAAAGTTACATATTATTATGGAACGTCCACAGTAAAAGAGCGTTACACGCTAAAAGACGGCAAACGCAATGGCAAAGGGTATTCCTATTATGAAGATGGGAGTCTCGAAAGTGTAATAACTTATGTCAATGGCAATGGTAATGGGCCATACAACTTTTATTATGAAAATGGAAATCCGAAAATTACTGGCACTTTGTTAAATAACGAAAAAAACGGTCTCGTAACGGAATACAACGAAGAAGGAATAAAAGACAATGAATGTTATTATAAAAACGGAGAAAGAAACGGACAATTCATAGGCTATAAGTTCAACAATGGCGAGTTGTTTTTAAAACAAACGGGAAATTATCTCAACGACGAGCGTGAAGGGCTTTGGCAAATGCAATATCTGCTCGACGGCAAGTGGATAACCATAATGTTTTCAAATTATAGCAACGGAATGCTCCACGGTGCTGCCAAAGAATGGTCTTTCGGTAGCGACTCAATTGTTTACTGCAACTACAATTATGGAAAACGCGATGGCAGTTATCAAGTAAAAGGAGGACTTCTCGATATGGGTAATTTTTTTGACGATAATGATTTATTTGTGCTCGTTGACGGATATTATACCAACGGCAAAAAGAGCGGTTATTGGCATTACAAGAACAAGTTAATGCAACCCGCAGCCGAAGGAAAATATGTTGACGACGAAAAAGAAGGAGTATGGAAATATTACTACATAAACAATCACATAGACTGTATTGCCAACTACCATTGGGGCAAATTGCACGGCAAATATATAAAATATAAAAAGGATATTGCCCTAAACAGTTTTACTCCATCTTTAACTTCAAATGTAATAATCAAAGATTCAATAGATTACATTTGCAATTACTCATACGATGAACTCAACGGACACTATGAACAACACGACAACAATGGCAATATCATAGCCGAAGGCAATTTTTACAACAATCAACGCGATGGACGATGGACAGAAATAGATATAGATCAAGATGTCAAATATTATAGTAATTACAAAAACGGTAAATTAGATGGAGTTTGTGAGATGTATTCATATTCAACAAACAAGAAACGGGTTACAAACAATTACAAAGACGGAAAATTAGACGGTAGACAAGTTTGGTTGGATTCTGACGGCAAAATATTTATGGCATCAGAATTTAAAAAATGGTTATATGCAACAGCAAGCAATGTACAAAGATGGCAGAGTATTGTCAGAATTTACCCTTACAAGCAAAGGATCTTACTCTTTTACAGGTAGAGAAATATTGTATTACACCGAAAAAGACAACCCTGACATCAGCCACATAATCACAATGCGGTATTATGATATCCATCCCGACAGTGTGCTTACAAAACCATTCAAATCTGTATTCGGCAACGGCATAAAGATGGAGAAAAACGGCAAAGTTCTCATCTACGACCATCAAAACCGTGAAATTATCAACGGAGAATATACCTACAACAAAGAAACAGGCATTTGGAAATATACCTATTACGGACAAAATCTTTATTACATTGTTAATAAAAATGGTCAAAACATTCCGTGGTTATTTTATACCCTCAACGAACTGCCTTTTTCGGGAAAATTTACAAATCACGAAAAACTTGACGGCTTTGATGTCACCGCCATTTATAAAATCAAAAAATCTCTCATCGAAGAAATTACATACAGCAATCCAACCACAGGCAAAACCATTTTAAAAACAAAATTTAAGGATGGATTGCCACAATAAATAATACTAATATCAAAAAAAACTCTGCTATGAAAAACATTAATTTAATCATCATTGCCATAATAATATTGGCTGTTGAACCTTGCACGGCGCAGGAATTAGCCGACAAAGTATATTTCGACAAAAATTGGAACATTATCCAAAATGCTTCGAATGCTGAATATTACCGTCTGTACAACGCAAAAGATAAATCCAAAATAGGATTAAAACCATATCAAGACTACTATATCAACGGCAAGTTACAAGGTGAAGGATTTTATTCAAGAATAGAAACAGCCAATGGCACAATCACTTTCATCGAAGAAGGTGAGCAAAAAAACTACTACCAAAGCGGCAAACTTCGCGAAAAATGGACTAAGAAAAACAACAAAATGGACGGCGAAGATTATCATTATAGTGAAGAAGGTTACAAAACTTACGTTTTAAATTATCAAAATGGAATCCTCCAAGGAAAGCAAATTTGGTATATTGATGATAAAATCCACCAAGAAGAAATATTTGAAAACGGATATTTGCAGAGCGAAACCATCTACTATTCTGATGGCACTGTAAGAGCGGAATTCAAACTTACTCAAATGTACGACTCTGCGTTCACAGCCAATGTAACTCAGCATTATATCGAATATTATATTCACAACAAAACCGCGACAAGTTCTACCGACTACCTTTACTTATTTATGCCAGAGGTATTAACACAACCCTTTTATCTCAATAGTTTGCCACAAGACTACATCATTCCGCACGGCAAAATGGTGAATACAGACAGAGAAGGTAGAAACATTTACCTCGGTCAATACAAATATGGCGAGCGGACCGGACTTTGGCGCGAATATTTCTTCGACCAAGGCTATTATGTATCCGACAACTTTGATACCGACGAACTCCGCTACTATACCCTTGACAACAAGCCATATACAGGCAAACATACATCTTATTACTTTAACGACAAGGTATGCGAAATAGGATCTTGCAAAAACGGATTGCGCGATGGTCTGTGGAAATCATTCTATAACAACGGTCTTAGAGAAGACGCCATACATTCAGAAGTCAACTACAAAAATGGGGAACAAGAAGGATCGTTTAAATATTACAACACCGAAGGCAAAATACAGATGGAAGGAGCCAAAGCAAATAGCAAATTAGTTGGAAAAGTCCGCCAATATTTTTATGAAGACAATTGTTACGAGGTGTTGGATTATACCAACTTATCTGAACCATCTCGGTTTTACACTTTGGACGGTAAACCCTTCTCGGGGCAGCAACACCTCAAAAATCGGCAAATAGACGGAATCAACGAACCCGTAACCGTAACATACACAATATCACAATCATTAATAACCCAACACACCATAAAAGGCGACAATACCGGCACAATCTATCAAACCACAGAATATAAAAATGGAAATCCTATTAAGTAAAAATTTAAAATAGAATAAATATGTTGACAACAATAATCATTATTGTGGCAATTATAATCATCAAATTTGCCATAGATGTAAACAAACAATCAACGGCTGTAAAAAAACAAGGTGGTATGAGAGTAAAATACTCTACCTTAGCCAATTGGTTTGAACAACAAGGATGTAAGTTGAGCCAAGAAACCTCATCTTCTTTGCTGTTTACCTACACTCCTGGACCCGGTGCATATATGCAATTTGAAATGATTCAAACATTTGGCACTTTGTCAGTATTGTACAAACTTCAAGGGAAACACATCGTAAAAGAATGGGAATTCCCTGAAAATGCGAACCAATATAATATGATTAGTGAAATCGAAGATTTTTTATCAGCATTTAGTAGATAAGATAATGAAAAATAATGTATTAATAATAATTCTATTTTTGATTGTTGCGGCTTGTTCCAACAATCATCCTTCTAACACTATTAACAATAATTCGTCGGTGAATCAACTAACAGACGACAAGATTATACCCGACACAAGCAAGTCGCTATTACCCGACACTTTAAAACAATATATTAGCGATGCTTGTAGAAATGATACAAAAATGATGTTAGAGGCAGTTAACTCTCTATTTACAAAAGAAAAATATGACCAAATTCCTGAAAATCATCAATATTTGGAAAAAGTAATTAACGAAAATGGGCAAACAATTTACCGCTTCAATTATCAGAATTCAATGAAAATGTTGATAGTGAAACAAGGAAATGAAACTACATCTATTTCTGCAACAACAGACATCTATGATGCTTTTATTATGATGAGTTTGGCAATAAGAGAAATGAGTAGAGATAGCATTCAAATTGTGTTTGCGAATAACGATGTTTATACGGGATACTTGTACAAAGATATTGTTGCAGTACCTTGTCAAACAGAAAACTTTCATCAGATATTATTTTACGAAAACGAATAACATAAAAAAAATATACATTATGTATTGCAAACAATGTGGAAAAGAAATCGCTGACGATTCAAAGTATTGTCAGCATTGCGGTGGGTTTCAAGAAGAAAACTCAGGCTTCTTAAAACTGTCAGCCAAAGGGAAAAAATGGCTTTGGTTTTACGGAATATGGTTTGTCGCCAATTTGATAATGCTCTTTTGGGGTAAGAAATGGGAATGCGACCACGATTGGACATTTCCGTTAGTTGATGTTAAGTATGATTATGATATAACTGAATTTTTGCTTTATGCTGTTTTGATACCCTTAGTAATATATGGTGTGACGAACTTATTCAAAAAAAAGAAGCAAAATTACTGATTATTTCTCGAAAAAAGTGTAACCTTTTGCCATATTTTGACATTAATAGTAAATAGGAAAAATCAAAAGCATAAAACAAATGAAATATTTACTATCGGTTATATTTATATTAGTAACATCCTTCTCTACCGCCCCCGAAAGGACTGTATATATCTGCAACGGACCAAAATCAGTGGCATACCACTTGACATCAAAGTGCAGAGGTTTGAATAATTGTAGTACCAGTATACAAGCGGTATCTGAAAGCACAGCAATAAACAAAGGACGGCGATTGTGTCGCATTTGCGGAAAAAAGAATGAAAAAGGTTGTAACAGAATTTATTGTTACAACCTTTTTTGTATCTTTGCAAAAAAAGATAAAAAATGAAAAAAGCAATAGTTATTCTTACCTTATTATTCTGTGGTTACAGTTTAACTGCCCAAATTAATGTGGATTCGCTTGTGCAAGTTAAAAACAAACTTGAAAAAGGGACTATATTTAACGAAGATTCGTATTCTGAAACAGTCAACTCTTTAATTTATATATATATACAACAAAGTGATTATTACCAAGCGCAACAAATTGCTGAAAGTAGCATTAATACACTTAAAGCACAAAACATAATTAACGATAAGCCAATGCGTATTCTATATTGTTACTCCGGTTTAATTGCCTATTACTTAAAAAATTATGTGGAGGCGATGAAGTGGTTTGAACAAACTGTAAATATGTGTCAGGAGGTAAACGATGTTGGTGATGAATTTATAATTGCAATGTGCAATGCTGCAAATGTTTGCAATGATGTTCAGCATTATGAAGATATGAAAAAAATTATGGATGCTGCCGTAGAAATATACGAACAGCATCACGGAAGTATTTTTAAAATTACTGATGAAAAACACTTTCTTCTTGTAAACAATTATGGCGTTGCCAATTACAACGTTGGTAATAATTATATTGCAGGTAAATGTTATCGTTATGTAATTGATAATTGTAAAGGTACTTTTGAATCAAATAATGCACTTCCGCTCGCCTTAAATAATTATAGTGTTGCATTGATACGCGCCGGTTTGTTAGGTAAGGCTTTAAATGTATTGAAACAAGCAAGAAAAATTAATTCAATATATGCTTATAATATTGCACAGAATTTAGTTTTAGCCAATTTCGCTCGATGGAATTTGAGTTCTACCGCTAAATCATTGGATGAATACAACAAAATTACTATTGATTGTGTTACAAAAATAATGTCTGATTTTCCTAAAAATCAGTGGGATAATTTTTGGACTAAAATATCAATGGAAGTCTTGCCACTAAACAATATGGTGGCTTATTTTCATAATAGTTCTTACAGTTTAAAGCAAGCGTATAATATGACTCTTTTTTGCCGAAATCTTTTAATGAATTCCGATAAAATTATATACAATTATGTTGAAAATTCAACTGATATTTCATTAAAGAATCAATATTCAAATTTATTACGCTTAAAACAAGATTATTTATTTAAAACCACTGACAGCATTACAATAGTTTCATTAAAAACACAAATTAGAAAGATAGAGGATTCTATTTTGCATAATATAAATAATTTACGCTTGTTACTAGAAAAATCATCGAAATCATTGGATGATATAAAGGAATCTCTTTCTGACGGTGAATATGCTATTGAATATGCACAAATGTTTGCTCCTGCACAAGATGGAGAAGGAACTGATACCACTTATTGTGCTCTTGTTATCGGCAAACATTTTGCAAAACCAAAGATTGCTCTTTCTGTTACTGTTAAAACAATGGATTCTATTTTTATCAATCAAAATGGTGATGCATTATTTTATTCAAGTATTTATCAAAATAGAACAATGGCTCTCTACAAAATTCTTTTTTCTGAAATAGAGTCATTTATCCCCAACGCCCATACCATCTACTATTCTCCTTGTGGTAATCTTTCACAACTTAATTTTGATTTATTTATGGACGATTCCGGCATCCCTCTCTGTCAAAAATACAAAATGGTGCGAGTATCCTCTACCGCAAATATCCCCGAAGTCAAATCCTTAGACCTTAAATCAGCCAAAACAGCCTCTCTTTATGGTGGCATTGATTATAAAAACACCTCTGAAAATGCCGTTGCCGTTAATAGAGGCATTGATTTCGCCAATTTGCCTAATAGTGCTAACGAAATCAAAAACATAAACACAATTCTATCTACTGCAAACATTAAAACCGACACACTTTGCGGTACATCTGCCACCGAAGATTCTTTTAAACAATTGAGCGGACATTCGCCCGATATTCTGCACGTTGCAACACACGGTTTTTACTTGGATGAGGAATCTCAAAAGCCTTTTGCACAAAGCGTTAATACATATTCTCAGAAAGAAGCACCAATGGTGCTTTCGGGATTGGCATTGTCGGGAGCCGACATAAAATGGAAGGGTAATTTTGAAGATGTTAATTCCGAAGACGGCATCCTCACCGCCTACGAAATATCTCAACTCGACCTATCAAACACAAAACTCGTTGTCCTCTCCGCCTGTGAAACGGCAAGGGGAAAGATTTTTCCAGTTGACGGCGTTTTTGGTTTGCAACGTGCTTTTAAACAAGCAGGTGCAGGGGCGATATTGATGTCGCTGTGGAAGGTGGATGACGGTGTAACGGCTATCTTTATGGAGCATTTTTACAAATTTCTCTTTGAAACCAACGACCGCCACAAGGCTCTCAAACTTGCCCAAGACGAGGTTAAAAAACATTTTCCCGACCCGTATTATTGGGCAGCGTGGGTGATGTTGGATTAAAAATCATCTACACAAACTCCCCATTCAACGCCTCAATCTCCACTTCGTGTTTTTTGGTGGTTTTATCGTAGTTGATACCAAGCAGGATAATAGTTTTTGAAAAATTTTGGAGTTTGCCGTGATAGTTTTTGGATTTTATTTGGGCAATTGCGCCTTCGGCGGTTTTGTCGTATTTCAACTCTACAACCACGGCGGGATATGGCGAATTTTTAATAGGTACAAAAACCATATCGGCAAAGCCTTTGCCCGAGGGGAACTCCCTGAAAATTTCGTATTGAGCCTGCGCCGAATAATATGCAAGGCGGATGGCACACGCCAAAGAATTTTCATCGTTGAACTCTATAAACGATGTCGCCTCATCGTGATACGAATCCAAAGCCTTTTCAATGTATTTTTTATCACCGGCAATAGTTGCATTAAGAAGTTCGCGCGAATTGCCTATCGCCTTCGACAAACTGCCCCATCCACATACACGAATTGAGTTCTTAAACTCGTCGGCAACCTCGGTGTTTGGAATCATAACACGACCAAACACAGGATCGTACGACAAGTAGCCGAGATGCGCCAAAAGCGTAAGAACATCGTCACAAGTTTCGATGTTTTTCATATCGTTACGGAAACTCGTAACGCTGATTGAAACCTTTTCTCCGTTTAACATCCTAACAATTTTGTCGCGCAATCCGTCGATGTCGTTTTTGATGTAATGCTCAATGGTTGTGTACGATGCGGATTTCGACCAATGGCTGTTGTAATTTCTTTTTTCTATCGACTGCATCACCGAATTTGGATTAAACATCGACTTTTCATCACCTATGATATAACCGTCGTAGGCGTGCTTCATCATTTCAAAATCCATATTAAACTTGTTGCAGAGAGATTGTACTTGCATTGCTGTAAAACCGTAATATTGCGCAGTTCTACCCGGGTCAATAACGCTGTACTCATCAAAATTATTCAATGCCGATTGTAATTCAACCTTTATAATAGGCAGAATACCAGTCATATACACCAATAAGAAAACATCATCGGCAGTATTTGATTTGAACATTGAGCGGAGGAAATTGACATATTTTGTCTGCGTTTTTTCATCAATTTCGCGCACCAACCTATCCCACTCGTCAATGATAAAGACAAAACGGTCGCCGGTTTTTTGGTGGATTTCGTCAAGTGCTCTGCTCAACAATTCTTTTTCTTCCAAAAAAGGATAAGACTCTTTTAAGTCTTTAATCACTTCTTTTTGAGCCTCTTCCACAACGCTCTGATTGTCTAATTGCGAAAACTTGTTCCAATCAATATAAATTGTCGGATATTTATTAAGGTGCTTTTTGTAACTTGGCAGTTTTGCAATTTCCAAATCATCAAACAGCGGAGCGGAATCAGATTTTCTATCGTAATAAGCATAAATCATCTTTGCGGCTACGGACTTACCAAAACGCCGTGGACGCGACACGCACATATAACGATGCGAAGTATCGATACTTTCGTTTAAAATACTTAATAACCCCGACTTGTCAATAAAGGCGGAATTTCTGATGCCATTGAAGGCAATGTTGCCCTTGTCGATGAATATGCCCATAAACTTATAAGTTTAGTTTTTGGCAAAGATATGTTTTTTTTTAAAAAAAAGCAATTTTTTCTTCTGACACCTGTAACCACCACCAGATATTGCCATCATCAAGGGCAAAAGGCAACGAAAAACTATTTGTACAAGATTGTTATACAAAATGTCCATAAATCTGCAACTATCTGTATAAATATCTGATACACAAATATAACGCTCCAAAATAGTGGTTTTCTACCTTTGCAAAAATTAATTTTAGAAAAGTTGTAACCTTTCTGCAAGTAAAATCACTAAGGGTAGAAATTATGACAAAAACATTTGAAATGGAGATTCACATCGGAAACCTCATAAAAGAGGAATTTATACAGCAAGGCCGCCGCGCCGAATGGTTGGCGCAACAGTTAAACTGCAACCGCACAAATGTTTACAACATTTTTCAGCGCAAAAACATCGACGTTGAAATGTTGATAAAGATTTCGCGTGTGCTTCATCGCAATTTTTTGCGCGACATTTCGCCCTTGGCTGATACCCACGACAGTATAAAACTATCAGACAATATGTCGCAAAATTCGACACAAAGTGTACAAAATGTGGATACGGCATCTTAAAAAAAAGTTCGTATTAAATTGTAACCTTGGTAGGATTTGAGACACTAAGGAAAAAAATATTGTTTAACTATTTAAATTATACAACCATGAAAAGAATTCTATTTACATTAATGTTTGCCGCTGCCGTTTCATCGGTAAGTGCGCAATATGGAAGCGCTACCACAAGTACTGATATGTTTGGTAACACAACCACAACATACCGTGATAGTTACGGACAGAGTGGTACTGCAACAAGTCGTACCGATATGTTTGGTAACACAACCACAACATACCGTGATAGTTACGGACAAAGAGGTACTGCAACAAGTCGTACCGATATGTTTGGCAACACCAACACCACCTACACGGATTCGTATGGACGTAATGCTGGCTCATCAACAAGTCACACTGACATGTTCGGCAACACAAACACAAACTATACAGATTCGTATGGACGTAAGGCTGGATCCTCAACAAGTCGTACCGACATGTTTGGCAACACAACTACTGACTATTATGATGCGTCTGGACGTAAAACAGGCTCAGCGACAAGTAACACTGATATGTTTGGCAACACTAATACATCTTTTAGAAACTGGTAATGAACTAACGGGATGGACTTTATAATAAAGCCCATCCCTTAAAATCTTAATAGAAGCATAATTCTTAAATATATAATCATGAATAAGGCAGCAAAAATCATTGTTACCATAGTAGCAATAGTCATTTTCTTCATCGTATTCGGATTAATAAACGCCGGACGGCAAAGTCAAGGGTTTCATACACCTGGCATTCTTGGCGTTGTGGCTATGTGCGTATTAATAGCAGCACTTCGCGCCCTTTGGAAAAAAGACAACAAAGACGATGACAACAAGAAAAACGAGAGCAATTCTTCATCAATTCTTCAAAAATAAGTATGTTCAAAGACTATTATCAGATACTTAGCATTGCTCAAAATGCCACTTCTGAGGAAATCAAGAAGGCATACAAGACTGCATCGATGAAATATCATCCCGACCGAAATCCAGGCAAAGACACAACTTCGATGATGCAAGATATCAATGAGGCCTATGCCATCTTAAAAGATGATGAAAAACGTACACGATACGACCAAGAATATAGGACTTTCAAACAAGAGACAACAGAAGTTACGTCATCGCCATCGTGGACATATTCATATAATATCAAAGACGAAAATGTAAAACGAGACGTGGATGATGCTCGCGAATACGCTCGCAATCTTGTTGAGGAATTTATGCATTCGCTAAAACAAAACACCAAAGTAGCAGTTAAAGCCGCAGGAGAGGAATTAAAATCTTGGGTTATCGTCCTTCTTGTGATGAGTATCATAGGATTATTCTTAGCAAAGGCTTGCGTCTAAAAAATTATCAAAAAAAAGTGTAACCTTTTGCTCATTTCTGTCACTAAGTGTAAAGTTTAACAATTTAAAACACGATAGAAATGAGCAAAAAACACTTTATTTTGATATTCGCACTGAATATCATCATTACATTAAGCAGTTTTGGACAAACTGTTCTTTATACCACCACAAATCTGAACTTACGACGTGGACCATCAACCAATTACGGCGTTATTGGTCAAGTGTCTGCCGGAACACAAGTAACGATCAACGATCCAAGTTATAATGAAAGTGATTGGTTAAGAGTTAACTACAATGGACAGACAGGTTATATCTCAACAAAATATCTCTCTCAACAAAAAGTGTTGACTGCAAAAGTCAGCACAAATAATTACAGTTGGTCGTCACAATCTACGAGTTCGTACAATAGTCATAATGGTTACTATCGCAATTGTGATGGCAATTGGATTCCGCGACCGCAATACAGCAACACTCAGCCATCGGGCGCAACTGCAATTTGCCGCGATGGAACATATAGTTTCAGTGCACACCGCCGTGGCACTTGTTCGCATCACGGAGGAGTGAAGGTTTGGTTATAGCAAATCTGTCTAAAAATACGGCAGAACCACTGGTACTACTCAACGTTCCACTTATCCTTGGTGATATTCAATCAAATTATTCTCACATTATAAAAAGTTGTCCTTTTAAACATTTGGACAACTTTTTTTTGTATCTTTGGCAATAAACATCTACTTATGAAACATTGTGTAGCCACATTATTATTGCTTTGTATAATTGGTAGTACCAACGCGCAAAACTATTTGTCGTTTAACGACTGTATTGATCTCTATGTTCGTGGCCTTTACGAAGAAATTTATCCATCATTGGAACATATCCGAGACGAAATGGAAGATGATAGTCTTTTTGATGCGGAAACTTACTCCGTAGTTGTTATTTTGCTCAGCAGAATAGAGATGGATTCGTTTGGAAATGGCATCAAAGCGGGTCAAACTTTGGAAAAAGCATATAAAACACTGAAAACAAATGTTGGCAACACAACAGAAACTCGTATAATTATAACAAAAGTAGCAGAATGTTACCGCATTATGAGGCAGTTGGGGAAAGCAAAGGCATACCTTATGAGAGCCGAAGAATTATTTGAGGAGGCAGGCGATTTTGGTGAATACTATTTAACGTTGGTAGTGCAAAATGCCATCTATTACTACTTGCTTGACGATAAAGATATGATGAAAAAAAGCGTTGACAAAACTATCAAAATCTATGATAATCTTTATGGCGATATATTTAGTTCTAAGGATTATAAAGGACTTAATATATTAAATAATCTTGCCCTCATTTACAATGATTTAGGTGACACTCAAAAATCCGAAAAGTGCTACAATAGTATCATCGACAATCTGAATGTCACAGATGTTATGGCAAACTCTCTTCATAGTGAGGCTTGCAACGCACTTGCTGTAATAAAAATGCAACAAAATAAATGGCAAGAGGCTATGGACATACTTATGAAAATGAAATGGTATCAAGACTATAACAACAATGTATATATTCAAAATTTTCTGACGTGCAGTTTGTTTCTTGGTGATAAAGAAAGAATTACGCGGTTTTTCGGGTTGTTTGACCTTACTATGCTGATGACAATGCCGCGAATTTTTTTCAGAACAAATGAAGAAAACTACAATTATGTATGGTATGAAAATAATAAAAACATAGAATTTTACAATTTTGCCGCTTACAAATCAAATCTTAGCGAAATAGTAAAAAGTTCATATCTCAGCACCGCATTTTTCAAAACTATATCACTACAAAGCAGCAGGTTGCTTAACGAATATGTTAGGAAATCTGATGATGAGCAACTCAAATCAGATTATTATCAATCGCAAGAGTTAAAACATAAGTACATATTTGGTCGTGAAACTTTTGAAGAACAAATGCAAGATTATACTGAATATGAAAGACTTTTTGATTCTGTACTGACAAAAATACCCAACCTTAGTAATGAAATTATCAAAAAAATAAATGCTTTTGCCGAATCGAAAGATGTTCTTTACGAAAACGAATACGTAGTAGAATTTTGCCTTATCCCCGTATACGATTCTGTTCCACACCATACAGATTATTTTGGAGCGTACATTTTAGGCAAACATTATTCAGCACCAAAACTTATTATATTAGCAGAAACTAAGACAATTAAGGAACTATTAACACCTTCTAATGATGAAATGGAGTTTTACTCTAAATTATATTCTGACGAAATCAATAATAATCTTTATAACCTCATTTTCAAATCATTAGATATATTTTTAAAAGATGCAAAAACGGTTTATTATTCTCCCTATGGCATTTTGTCAACAATCAATTTTGATGTCCTCACTGATAACAACGGTTTTAATCTATCGCAAAAATACAAACTCGTTAGAGTCTCTTCCTCTGCCGACATTTATTCAGTTAGATCAAGAAATTTAGCAGCATCAGGGTCTGCTGAACTCGTTGGCAATATTAATTACGACACTGCATTTTATGATACTTCACGAGGTTATACCTTTGGCAAATTGCATCATTCTGGTAAAGAAATTCAGTCTATTGCCGATTTTTTAAAACAACACAATATTAGTGTTACATTATTGAATAATAAAGGCGCCAACGAACAAGCAGTAAAGCAACTTTCCGGCAAATCACCCGATATTCTGCATTTCGCAACTCACGGTTTTTGCCTTGATACAGAAGAAAAAGCAGCAAATAAGCCGTTTGCAAAAAATATTAATACATACTCTCAAAAAGAATCCGCAATGATTCTTTCGGGACTCGCTCTCTCGGGTGCAAACAATGTATGGAAAGGCAACTTTGAAAACGTTAATTCCGAAGACGGCATTCTCACCGCCTACGAAATTTCTCAACTCGACCTCTCAAACACAAAACTCGTTGTCCTCTCCGCCTGCGAAACGGCAAGGGGAAAGATTTTTCCTGTGGATGGCGTTTTTGGATTGCAACGTGCTTTCAAACAAGCAGGTGCAGGAGCAATTTTGATGTCGCTGTGGAAGGTGGATGACGGTGTAACGGCTATCTTTATGGAGCATTTTTACAAATTTCTCTTTGAAACCAACGACCGCCACAAGGCTCTCAAACTTGCCCAAGACGAGGTTAAAAAACAATTTCCCGACCCGTATTATTGGGCGGCGTGGGTGATGTTGGATTAGAAAAATGGCAAATCTCCATCAAAAACTTATCTCATAAACCATATTTTGACTTATCAATGCCGGGTCGTTTGACATCAAATTGCTAACTTGAAGTATCCAATCGGTATTTTTGGTAATTCTATGGCTGTTAAGCACTTGCGTTATGTAATATGATAATGCGCCGAAATATCTGCCATTTTTTATCACCTCGTGGTTAATTTGATATGCGCGGCAGGCTTCAAGCACAATTATGTCGGCGGCATCAGCAATTTTGTCAATTTTATAATTGCTTTGGCGGTCGATTCTTGGGGCGAAAAGTTTGCCATCTTCGCTGAATCCCAAACGAGTGCCGCGAGCAATGCCTTCATCGTCAACTTCATCGCGCGAGCCTGTACCCGAGTAGCAGGCATCAATTACAACGCACAGAAGACCATTTTCACCGATTTTTTGGCGTATGGCTGTGAAATACGAATATAGTTCGTCGTCGATGATATGGTTTTGGCCTTCATAAACGCCTGATTGATAATTAATTTTAGCATCGTATGCTACAAGTGATTCGTCCCAACGGTCGTCTTCGTCGAAAGGGGGCTTGTCTTCAAACGGCTGACCGTGGCACGAAAAGTGAATATATACGTAACTTCCTTTGGCAGAGTTGGTTGCAAGGTTGTGCAATTCGCTGCGGATATTGGCGGCGGTGGCTTGGCTGTTTAAAAGCGTTGTAGTTTTAAAACCTTTATTATCAAGCATTTTGCCAACAATTTCGTAATCATTTGCGCCGTGGATTTTTTTAAATCCCGAACTTTCGGGATAATCGGATATGCCCACAAAAAGCGCACTCCTCTCCTGCCCCATCGCAGCAATGGCGACGAAACTTATTAATATACAGACAAATAGTATTTTTCGCATAAGCATAATTTGTTTGAAAAAAAATTGCAGTCCACCATTGTGAACTGCAATTAATATACCTAAATTACAATATTTTACAAATACGAAACTTTATACCAATCAAAATCGGCACATCCGCCTGGCTGCTTGGTAGAGTAGTAGAATAGCGCATAACGCTGACCCATAAAGTGGTCGAGGCTGTATGTCATATTCAGTGTGTGTCCAATGTGGTTCCAGTTGGTGCCGTCGATAGAATAGTAAAATTCGGCTTTGTCGATACCGTGGCTGCCAATCAAACTGTTGTCGGCTTCGCGGGTAAAATCGCAATCGGCTTTGAAATAGATTACGTCGGCATCGGCGGGCAATGTTTCCACAACGTGCTGAACACCACGCTTGGGAGGCCAACCTGTGCTTTCGCCTTCGGGCATATTGTCTACCATTACAATAGACTTTTTGCCACCGTCGTTTTTAACCGCCACAAATCCAAACTGACCTGCAAGAAGTCCGAGACCAGCAATGTCGCCATCGTTGAGTTTTGATGCGTCGAGCATTACCGAACCGCTGCATTTTGGTCCGAATGTGCGCTGTGTGAGCATATTACGGCTTTGTGTAAAGAGTGTGTCGGTGCGGTCGGTTTTCAAGCGGAGGAATCCTTGGCGCTCGGTCATACTCCAAAGCGAGTTGACAGGATTGTGGTTCCACTGCCAAACAATTTTGGGTTTGTCGCCATCGAAATCATCGCTGTCAACAATGCCAGGAATCAAGCCTTTGCTCTTGGGAAGGTCAAGTGTATCAGGCACTTTGCCGTTTACACCAAACACAGGCCAACCGTCTTGCCATTCCACAGGAACAATAAAAGGAATACGTCCCACAGCACCGCGGTCGCCAAAAAGATATGCGTACCATTTGCCTTCGGGAGTGTCGATTAAGCCGCCCTGAGCCACGCCTTTATCTTGAAAAACCATCTTGCCCTCGTAAGGACCAAAAAGATTGTCGGCACGGTGACAAACCACTGTACGCATTCCACCACGAGGCCAAGTGATGTTGATAAGATAATATTTGCCGTTGATTTTAAACATCTGCGAACCCTCTGCGCCAAGCATAAGATCCTCACCAGCAGGCAATCCGGCATTTTCGATAAGGACTTTTTCAGATTCGGGAACCACGCCAGAAAAATCGGGCTTGATTTCACGGATAAAGATTTTGCCGTTGCCGTTGATCATATACACCTTGCCGTCGTCCTCAAAAACCACAGTATGATCGTGGAGCGAGGGTTCAAATTCGTGACGTTCCCACTTGCCGCCCTCAATGTTGTCGGTGGTAAAGAAATAGGTTTTGGCGGTTACTTGGTCGAATGTGCTAACAAAGTATTTTCCACCCACATAGCGTATGCAACTTGCCCACGAACCCTTGCCGTAGGTGTTTTTGCCGTTGAGGAGCATAGTTTCGTCTTTCTCGCCAAGAATATCGTAAGCGTAACTTACTATCTCCCAATTAGAAAGGTCTTTTGATTTCATAATCGGCACACCTGGGTTCATATGCATTGTGGTGCTACTCATATAATAAGTGTCGCCCACGCGCATCATCGACATATCGGGCACGTCAGCCCAGATAATCGGGTTTGGAGTGCCAAGTTGCACGGCTTCCTGTTGTTGAGCCTGATTGCAACCGGCGAAAATTGCCGCCGCACTAATGGCGGTTAGTAAACAATTGAATTTCATTGTGATAGAGTTTATTTTTTAAAAAGATTGATGTCAACAAAATTGCCAAGAGCGCGGTGACCGTCGGCATTGGGATGAAGATGGTCGTTGTCGTGAAGTGTGGAATCCATTATAAATGGGTCTTCTTTGCTGCAAATGGCTGTTTCTAAGTCGATTACAGTATCAAACAATCCACATGTGCGAATCCAATTGTTAACGTTTTGGCGAAGTTGCTCTTTTTCGGGAGTGTAGTAAAAACTCTCTTTAAACGGGGTAATGGTAGCGCCGTAAACTATTAATCCTTTGGCTTTTGCATCGTTTATCATCTTGGTGTAGGCATCTTTCAAGGCTTGTTCGGTCTGTGCCACATCGCGAGAGCCGCCAATATCGTTAACGCCCTCAAATATAACTACATACTTAACGCCCGGCTGCTCTAACACATCGCGGCTGTAACGCTTTGATGCCGTAGGACCTAATCCACCGAAAACCACGCAGTTGCCGCCAATTCCCATATTCAATACGCTGAGATTTTTGGTTGCGGAATCGGCTAAAAGACGCTCGGTAAATACATCGGGCCAACGGTTGTTCATATTGGTAGTAGAGCCGCGACCGTCAGTGATTGAGTTGCCAATGATAGCCACAGCGCGATTTTTAACAGAGGTGAGAATGTCGATACGCTCAATTGAGTACCAATGGTCGGTTTTGATTGAGTTACTGAAATTTGCATCGTTGAGATGGTTGCCTTCCATAATAAACGATGTGGTGCGCGAACCCGGGTGACCAGTGAGTTTTTCGGGAGCATTTTCGTAAACAATTGTTATAGCCACGTCGCCACGATTTTTAACCGACAAAGCCAACGGGTCGGAGATAACTGTCTCGCCAACAGGAATTTCCAACGACGGTTTATTACCAAACAAAACATTAGTGGCGGAAGCAGGGTCGATGGCGCAACTGTCGATAGAATTGGCAATGCTCACAGCGGAGATTTTCAACGGAGCGTCGCCAAACTCATTTGAAAGTTTCAGCCTCAGCGAATCGCCGCCAAGAGTTACCTTAACGCGCTGACGGATAGTGTTTCCCGAAAGTCCGGGCGCAGGAGGCATATTGTGCGGTTCGGTAAGTTGCACGGCTGTGCCCCAAGTGGCAAGCCAGTGTTTTGGTTCTGCGTTTTTTGGTGCGTTACCACTGCACGAAAATATTGACATAGTGGTAGTTAGAGCACAAAGATAAATAAGTCTTTTCATTTTCAGTTTACTATTTAGAATTTAAAATTATTATATCGCCTTTTGAGGTTTCAATGTCGTAGTCGTGATCATAGCCCCAAATATCTTCGATAATTTCATTATCAGGATAAAGCGGGGAAATAAGAGGAGTTTTAACATCGGAAGGAAGCAACAACGGATTTTTACATTCACCCTCGGCTGGTTTAATATTTTCGCCTTCGAATTCAACCCGAGAACGAATACGTAGAGTTCCACCAATAGTAGATAATATCTTAACATGCTGCAACTTACCATCTTTCCAATCCATATCAACCACAAAACCTCCGCGAGCCTTTAAGCCAGAAACAGAGCCGGTGTGCCAAGCCTTGGGCAATGCAGGCAAAAGGTGAACAGCCCCATCGTGGCTCTGCAAAAGCATTTCAGCAACGCCGGCGCAAAGTCCGAAATTACCATCAATCTGAAATGGCGGATGAGCATCAAAACCATTAGCGTAAATTCTGCCTTTGCCATGATACATCCAACCATCTTGGCTCGACGGCAAAAGATTAAGCATATTGCGTATTATTTTATAAGCGTGATCGCCATCAAGAAGACGTGCCCAAAGGTTAACTTTCCAACCAATGCTCCAACCCGTAGCCATATCTCCACGCTGATAGAGAGAGCGTCTGGCAGCAACAAAAAGATCCGAATGTTGAAACGGAGAAATCTGCGAAGATGGATAAAGTCCGTATAAATGAGACACATGGCGGTGGTCGTCTTTTGGGTTGTCGGCATCTACAAGCCATTCTTGCAATTGTCCGTATTTACCAATTTGCATCGGAGCAATTTGTGAAAGTGCATTAGAAAGAGAATCGCAAAAAGCGGCATCTTTGTTGAGGGTTTTGGCTGCGTTAAGTGCTTGACTAAAAACGTCGAACGCGATTTGATTATCCATTGTGCAGCCTGCCGTCATCGACGAACCATCGTTTAAATATCCATGCTCAGGCGATGTGGAGGGGGTGGTGACCAAATATCCAAACTTAGGATGTTTTACCATTGCCGTAAGGTAAAATTTTGCACATTCTTTTAAAATATTATAATTTTTTGCAAGAAAATCCTTATCGCCCGTAAACAAATAATGCTGCCAAATGTGGGTAGAAAGCCATCCGCCGCCATTGGGCCACATGCCCCAATAAGCACCGTCGATGGGACCCGTAACTCGCCAAATGTCGGTGTTGTGGTGAGCCATCCAACCATCTGCGTGATAGATAGTTTTGGCAGCCTCGCGACCCGTTTCCGAAAGGTCTTTGATAAGATTGAAAAACGGCTCTTGACACTCGCTCAAATTGGTAACGTCGGCTGGCCAATAGTTCATTTCGGCATTAATATTAATAGTGTATTTGCTGTCCCAAGGAGCATCGATAGAATTGTTCCAAATTCCCTGTAAATTAGCCGCTTGACCGCCCGGTTGCGACGACGAAATCAACAAATAACGTCCGTATTGAAACATCAAGGCTACCAAATCTTCGTCGGTGTTCTTGTTGAAATTTTCAAGACGAACATCGGTGGGAAGTTTCGACGATTCATCTTTGGGTAAAGTCAATTTTACACGGTCGAATTGTTGTTTGTACTTAGCAATATGAGCCGAAAGCATTGAATTATAATCTTTTGCAATGGCATTTTTGAGACTCTGTTCAGCCTTTTGCATAGCGTTGCCACTAACCTCTTTGTAATTAACAAAATTGGTGGCGGCAGAGATAAAAATCACTGCCTCCGAAGCGTTGTTAATGGTTAATACAGAATCCTTTGCGATGGTTTTGCCATTGGTTTTTACCTCCACAATGCACACAGCGTTAAGTTTTGACTCCACGCCCTCTTGGTCTTTGCCTTTAAGATTGATAGTCAAGCGATTGCCATTTGCTTTGACGGTGTTTTGCAATTTGCAATTGTGATTAATCGAAAAATTCAGTTTTTTCTTTTTGTCGGCTTCAAGTTTCACAACAATTACATCATCGACAAACGAGGCAAAAACTGTGCGTTTATAATTCACACCATTGGCAGCAAACTTGGTGGTAGCCACAGCGTTAGAGATGTCAAGTTCGCGATAATAATCGCTAAAATCGTTGATGTCGGCAAAATCGAAAAATAGACTTCCAAGGGTCAAATAGCCCATTCCGTGCTGACCTGTAAAAAAGTTTTTGTTGATAATTTCCTGAGCCTCAGCGTTTTTATCCTCAAAAATAAGGTTTCGCACGTGGTCTAACTCTTTGTAAGCATTTTGGGGGATATTGTTGTGAGGTCCGCCCGCCCAAAAAGTTTCCTCATTGAGTTGCAGTTCATCGTGCTTTGGATTTCCAAAAACCATAGCCCCAAGATGCGAATTTCCCACGGGAAGAGCCTCGGTCCAAGCGGAGGCAGGAGCGTTGTAATACAACACATTAGAAGTCGACAAGTTAGAATTCGTCTGTCCACTTGCCGAAGAAACGCCGCCCGCCGCCATCGCCGCGCACAACGCAAAAGTAATTGTAAAAAGTCTTTTCATATTAAGTAATGAGTTTATTGTTTGAGGGCAAAGGTAAAAAAAAGAAACACTATCCGCAAAACTAATCGAAGGGATTTGCTATTTAGATTTTAATTGTAAATTTTTGAATTATCACCAAAAAAGTTATAATTTTGCGCCTCAAAATAGTAATATGACTTCTTCTAACCGTGCCAAGGGGTATACACTGGCAATTATTGGGTCGATGTGCTACGGGTTGAACCCGCTGTTTGCTCTGCCACTTTACGACAAAGGTGTAGACCCTGTTTCGGTGCTGCTTTATAGATATGCATTTGCAGTTTTGCTTATAGGACTGCTACTTATAATCAAAGGCGAGGGTTTTAAAATCAAACGCAAAGAATTTTTGATGTCGATGGCAATGGGATTGTTTTTTGCATTGTCGTCGCTGTTTTTGTTCCTCAGTTTCAAAGAGATGGATGCTGGAATTGCCTCCACAATACTCTTCACTTATCCGCTATTTGTGGTGCTAATGATGGCGGCGTTTTTCAAAGAAAAAACCGGCATTGCCACTTGGATTTCGCTGCTGTGCGCAGGGAGCGGCATAGCGTTACTCTACGAAGGCGATGGTGGCACTCTCAGCACATACGGCATTATCTTGGTGCTTTTATCGGCTGTAACTTACGCAGTATACCTCGTGGGTGTCAACCGCAGTGTTTTGCACTCATTACCAACGCTTAAACTCGCATTTTTTGCCACGCTTTCGGGAGCGGTGCTGTTTTTAATAATTTCGATACTTGGCAGCGGCATTGCAAGACTAACCACGTGGGAAATGTGGGGCAATGCATTTGGATTGTCGTTTTTTACCACCTTTTTGTCGTTGGCACTTGTAACATCAAGCATCCACATCATCGGCTCCACCCCTGCCAGCATCATCGGCGCATTAGAACCCATCACTGCCTTGGTGGTATCGCTAACAGTATTTGGCGGAAGTCTGACGGTTGGAAATTGTATAGGTATTGCATTGATAATCACCGCAGTAGTGGTGATAGTAAAATTTGGGAAAAAATCGTAATTAAAAGGAACAATCAACAAGCCCCAAGCCTATTCCACAAACAAATCATCAAGTATAACCTCATTTTGTACCACCGAACTATACATATTATGTTTAACGCCAAGAGTGGTTACGAAGGTGGTGTGGAGCGACTTGTTGGTTTTGGTAGTCTGACGGAAAACCTCTTCGCGGTCGTTGAGTTGGTCGTAATATTTTTTTGTGATAGCATATTTCGATTTTGAAAATTTCATTTCGCAAAGGTTGATAATATTGTCGGCACGGTCGATAACAAGGTCGATTTGTGCGCCATCAGTTCCCAAATCTGCGTTAGGCAAAGTGTTCCAAGAGCAAACATTGGTAATAACCCCACCAATTCCGATGGCTCGTTTGATTTGTTCAACGTGTTGAAGGCAAAGGATTTCAAACGAATAGCCAAGCCAAGCGTTTAATTGTGGCGAACCGCTAAGTTTTGAAAAAAACTGCGGGTCGTTTTCTTTTCGGTTTTTGCAATATTTGAGGTAAAACAATGAATAAAAATCAGTTACCTGATACAACGCCCCACGTTCCACCTTGCCAAAGGCATTGTAACGGCGTATAAAACCGCAATTTTCGAGTTCGCGCAAGGCTTGGGTAAGGTTGCCGCCCTTTTTTAAATGAAGCAAATCAGTGATTTCTTTTCGTGTCAACCCTTTGTTTTTCTGCGAAATACACTCTATAATCTTTACATACAACTCATAATTATTGAAAAGCGAACGATACAACATATCAAACTCTCTGCGAAGTTCGCCCGATTCTTCAAAAAACAATTTGTCGATATTTTGAGTCAACCCTAAACGCGGGTCTACCATATCAAGGTAAAAAGGCACGCCGCCCATAGCCATATAACACTGCGCAATATCCAAACGGTTGAATTTAACATTCTTAGATTTAAAAAATTCCTCTGTTTCGGCAAGTGTAAATGGCATAACGCCGATAGACCTTGTTACTCGGTTGTGCAAACCTCCCTTGTCGGCAAAAAAATTATCAATAATCCAAGATGTGGCTGAGGCACAAATAATTAACTTAATTTTACCATAAGACGAAGCCCAAGAGTTCCAAAAGTACTCAAAATCAGAAAGAAACGCAGAATTAGGTGTATCAATCCACGAAATTTCATCAATAAAGATTACAATTTTATCTTGTTTTAACGTTAAAACATAGTTTTTCAATTGGTTAAGAGCATCGTGCCAATTGTCTGGAATATCATAATGACTATTGGAATAGTGGTTCAACTGTTCGTTGAAAAGCACCAGCATATCGCGTTTATTTTTATTGAGCGAACCTGTAAAATAAAAGTCGAAACGATCTTTAAAATACTGTTTTACAAGAAAAGTTTTGCCCACGCGCCGTCTGCCATAAACGGCTATAAGTTCTGATTTATTGGAGTTTACACAAGTCTCCAATATTTTTTGTTCTCGCTTTCGTCCTATCAACATATTGCCAACATCTTTAATGGTTTTATTATGCCACAAAGATAAAAAAATTTTTTTAGTTAGGGATACAATCTAATGTTAAGTTTTATCCCTAACCCATTATTTTTGATAGTTAGGGATACGAAACTCATGAGTTTTGTATCCCTAACCCATTTTTTTTAGGACTTAGGGATAAGGTCGAGATTCCTCCACTCTCCTACCGCCATTCTATCTTTGCCAAACAAATCTTTTTTTACCGAAACATTTGTAAATCCATATTTTTCAAGCATTTGGATGGTTTCATTACCAAAACGCTCGTTGATTTCAAAGTAGATTTTTCCGCCAGAGGTAAGATGCGAGGTGGCAAATTCTGTAATCTTTTTGTAAAACAAAAGCGGGTTGCTATCGGGAACAAAAAGTGCTGTATGCGGCTCGTAATCAAGCACATTGTCAGCCATCAACGATTTTTCGCTGTCGGTAACGTAGGGAGGATTTGAAATTATCACATCAAATTCTAAATTGTTTAGAATTTCGTTTTTATCATAATTTAGAATATCGGCATAAAAAATTTCTAAATTTTTCACAGAATACTTTTGTGCATTTTTCTTGGCTGTGGTTAATGCCTTATCCGAAATATCACACGCAAAAAATTTGTTTTCAGGATGTTGCAATGCCAAATAGATTGGTATACATCCGCTGCCTGTGCCTATGTCAATAATTTTTAATCCTGATTCACGTTGTTTAAGATAATCCGAAACCATCACTGCAAGTTCCTCAGTTTCAGGACGTGGTATCAGCACCGAACTCTCTGTATAGAGTTCCAAATCCAAAAACTCGGCACGGTTGAAAATATATTCCAATGGTTCCGATTTCTTAATTCTTGCCAAAACATTTTCGATGGTTTCAAATGTTGTATCCACCTCTTTTTCAGGGTAAACCGTTACATCAGTAAATGGCAATCCAGTAAGATATTCAAACACTCGGTGCAAAACTGCCGACGATTCCGCCTTATCGTTGTATATTTCTATCAACGAGGATTTTAACCTATTATAAACATCAAAAACTGTTAACATTTTTCTATACGCTTTTGATTAACTTTTACAAGGCGTTTGAAATCGTTGTCGGCTTTGATTTTGTCGAGAATACGTTTCACAACTTTAAAGAGAGATTTGTCGGGATTATAGTTGGCGGGACAAGCAAAATTTACCCTTTGTTCGCGGATAAGTTTCTCAGCCACAGACTTTTTGTCTTTGTCGCCTGGTTTGTAAACAGCAATACTATGCCCCCCGCGCTCCTTTATCATTTTCATACTCGGAATGTCGGTTTCGCCGTCGCCAAAATAAATCATATTTTGAAACGGCATTGGTCGCTCCTCTTCCGGTATATATTGATTTATCTTCCAACTATCTGATATTTCGGTAATTCCTTTGTTTAATTTAAACAAAAACTGAGTCTTGGTAGTAAAATCCACCGCCACAGCAGGCCAATAGGCGTTTCCTTCGCTGTTGTAAAGAAACGAACAGGCATAGATATTGGCAAATTCGTGGGCAATGGGCGACCCTTCTATCATCTCCTTCAATCCCGAAGAATTGATGTAGTGACTGATTTTCAAGCCGATACTGCTGCCATATTGGTTGATATTACGAAACCAATCTTTTACACCGTCGTAAAGTTTTATCTTGCTGCCAAAACTGCGAAACGACTCTTTGGTGAGTTTAATTCCGTTTTTCTTGGCTTCGTCGATCATCAGATACATATAGCAAAGAATGCCGCTCGCATCGTTTTCAACAGACATTTGATTGTTTCGCCGCCAAAAATCGTCCTTGTCGGTGCCGATGGCGTTGATAAATCCAAACTCCTGCATATTTCCGGGCGAGAGCGTTCCGTCAAAATCATATATAAGAGCTACGGGGGTGTGCATAGTTATAAAATTTTATTGTTTTCCTAATTTTTCGGCAGCCAAAACCAAAAACATATAATGCGACGAACCGCCGCCAATTACATATTCCACTTGCTGCCAGAGATATGGGAAGGTCAAAAGTTCAGGGAAATCGGGACGTATCAAACCAGTGCCCGAAACCACGCCGCCGGGGATATACGACCAGTCGCTACGGTTGAGACCATAACCCACAGTGGCAGATTCAGCACCCACGCCCGAGGCAAACGATGCACGGTTTAAGCCCGGATGTGTACCGAGTATAAAGTTGAGCGCATCAAAAACAGGCTCTTTTCCAAATACTTGCGGATATTGCGATGCTAAGAAATAGTGTTTAAATCCAAAACTCTGAATATCCCAGCCCGCACCCCAGATATTGGGACGGTAAGGCACACCGTAAGGATTTTCAGTGGTCTGTTTTTTAAGATTTTCAGCGTATGTGGGCAGAGCGTCGCGGAAAGCCTTTGAAAACGCCTTGTATTTCTTATCCTTCTGACCTGCGCAATATTGCTCGATTCTTGAAAGATACCAACCGCAATAGCCTATGTATCTGCCAATTGAATCGGTGAGAGCCACAATATTGTCGAGATATTGTTTTTGATTAGTAGCCAAGAAAAGTTCCGCATCAGCCTGAATTTTGGCAAAAGCGGCAAACCCTTTCGGATTTTTGTTCTGATTATAAACGGCTTGCGCAATTTCCAAACAGCGGTTTGCAAGGGTATCGTTGAAGCCCTTCAAGGTGCGGTAAGTGGCTGCAAGACAAGCGGCTGTGGAGAGTTCGCGCGAAGGATTGTTTTCAGTGTAAACGCGGCGGTCGTCGTTGTTGCCAGGAATATTGTCGGTCATAGCCGAAGCGTCGCCAAGCATTGCGTACTGACGGAGCGAATTGCAGATAATGCCTCGGTAAAGTCGTCCGAGGGCGTTGTAACCTGCAACAATTGTAAGTGCGCCATTTTCAATCTGTTGAAGAATATCATTTTTACCGTCGGGCTGATGAATCTCCACCACGCGGTTTTTCCAATCGATGGCGGTTACGTCGATTTCGGGCTTAAAACATTCGTAAGCAAGCGAAAGATTGTAACATTCGTTGGCCTGCGACTCCACACGGAGGTCGAAATCGCCAGCATCGTGCCATCCGCCCACGTTCACAAGTTTCGGAGTATTAGGCACTACGCCCGGGAAATCGTCCACTTGGTCGTAACCGTCGAAAAGGTTGCCTTTTTCTGCCACAAGCGCATCGTCGAGGTGACAGGCATCGTGCCAAACCTTATATTTTTCGTTAACCCTCACGTGGCACATCTGCACCGGCAAGAAATACTCTATAACAGGCTGCCACACA
Organism: Bacteroidales bacterium; assembly: GCA_016286055.1. Taxonomy (GTDB): domain Bacteria; phylum Bacteroidota; class Bacteroidia; order Bacteroidales; family UBA3824; genus UBA3824. The sequence goes on along the minus strand of JAEERW010000011.1, from coordinate 32,412 downwards.
CCACGTTCGTAAACATCGCTATCGATTTTAAAAACTACCGACTCGCTATTTTTGTAAACAATCTTGTAAAGTCCGGGCTCTTTGATGGTAGAAAAATCAAAGGTCAAGTAATTATATCTCAGATATTTACCCCACATAACAGGATGCTGAGCAAGGACAGACATTTCACCGTCGGCAGTGATTTTCAAGAGTTTAGCCTCAGTGATAGAATTGTCGCGACGATCGGTTTCGATAATTGCACGCTTGGGTTGGTTAGGTAGGTAGCCGATTTGCGAAGTCTGCACCACAGGGGCGTAGAGCCAGTCTTTTTCGGCGTTGGGAGTAATTTTCCAACGCAACACCTCGCCAGTTTTTCCAGTAGGCAACTCGCTGCGCAACACAAACCAGCCGTTGTTGTGATTCATACGTCCGTCGTAAAGTTTCAACTGTGCATCGCTCTCAATGGTGATTTTTTTGAGCGGGTCGTCGGGACAAACCACAAACCTCTTGCCCTCGGCGTAGGGTTTCGACACAATGTCGTCGGCAATGAGCGGCGAATATCCCGTGCCGAGAAATTTTTGCAAATTCACCGTTGAGCCATTTTTGCCCTCAAAATCACCTTTATAATTTATAATAGGTGTTGAAATTTCCAAAGGTGCGTTGGGCTGCTGCGGAAAAATTCCCGACTTAGAATCCATAATCCACGGATGTCCAAATAGTTCACCCGGGAAAAATTCAAGATTAAAGCCAACCTTTCCTCCAAATTTTTGCGGAATAGGCTGATCAAGCGAAACGGTAACAATCACAGCATCGCCCTCGGGCTTGGTCTCCACCTTGTAATAAAACGCCAAATCGGGATAAACCATCGGGTTGAAACCCTTCATATGGCGGCTCGTGTCGGGAAAGCACATCGAAGCCGTGATAACATTGCCGCTCACCTTTCGGTCTACCTTTTTGGGAACGCCCTGCCACTGACCGGGAGTAGGTTCTAAACGAATGTCGCCATTGGTAGCCAAACGCTTGCCATTCATAATGATACAAACACCACCTTGGTGACCTTCGGGGTAATAATCCTCAAAAACGGCTACATCCACGCCGTAATTACTGAGGCATCCTGATTCTGAAATTTTAAACTCCTGAGCATTGGTACTCAGCGATGTACACACACTCACCCATAATATCAACAAAAAAAATTGTTTTTTCATATACTATGTAGCTTTAAATATTTACTGATAGCAAGATTAACAGCACAAATATATGTAAAAAAAAGAAATACAAAAAGAAAGCAGATATTTTTGGGAAAATCATTATATCTTGATTCCCACCAGCAACTGATCATCTACCTGAGGACACCTCATATTACCGCTACTTGAATTAGCCCAACGTTCAAACACAGCCTCGGCGCGCTCCTGCTGCTCGTTGAACGGAAGGTTGTGAATCTGTGAGAGCATGGAACAAAGACGTTTGCGAGTAAATTTTGTCTCCACACCATCGACATAACCGAACTGGTCTACTACGCCATCGGTAAAAAGGTAAATGGTATCGTCCTTTACGGTGTCAATGATATGGTTGGTAAATGGAATATCCTGTTTGAACGATACCCCCACAGGCATACGGTCGCCGCTGTATTGCAGGCATTTGTCGCCACGAAAAAGAAACAACGGACGCATAGCACCAGCAAAATGCAATTTGTGGTTGCGCATGTCGATGATACAGAGTGCCAAATCTATTCCATCTTTGGTATCATCTTCGTTTTCAACAGATTGACGCAACGACGAAACAATCTTCATTCTGATAACATCCATCAATGCCCCAGCAGAAGGAATCCATGTTTCGGTATTGATAGAGAAGACAATGTCGTTCAGTGATGATATTCCGAGCATACTCATGAAAGCGCCAGGGACACCATGCCCTGTACAATCGCCCACCGCAAGAAACTTCAAATGGCTTTTTTGTTGAGCCCAAAAGAAATCACCCGAAACTATGTCCATCGGATTCCAATACAGCAGACAACCGCCGAAAATATTATCCAAATCGTCTTTAAGCGGTAGCGATGCTTCCTGAATTTTTTGAGCATAACGTATGCTCGATGTTATCTCCTCGTTGATGGCTTTGAGCTGGTCGCGTTGAAGTTCTATCTCGGTGTTGCTATCGAGCAGTATCTTGTTGGTACGCTTGTTTTTAACAAAACTTGCAGAGATAACCAACAACAGTACAAGCACCAGCACTGCAAATATGATAGCATACATCAATTTCATTTGCTTAGCTTCCACAGTTTTGTTGTGGTTGGCGATTTCCAAATCAAGATCTACCTGTGCTTTGTTTCTCGTGGTTTGTACCACAAATTCGCGGTCGTATATTTTGTCGCGAAGTTGTTCAGCCTTAACACGGTACGCCAAAGCACATTTGTAATCCTCTATCCGCTCATAAAACTTTGAAAACCGATAAAAAAAGTTAATCCAAAAATCGGGATACATGGAGTCTTGAGTAAAATTACCCTCAATGGTTTTGAATATCTGATAAGCCTCGTTGTAATCCTCATTCTCACTTTTGTACAGAGCGTTCCAGAGATCAAATAAATTTGCATCTTCCACCCTATTGTATTGTTCTGAGTATTTCTTAGCCAACAAATAATAATAATTGGCAGAATCCAGACAGAGCGTTTTCTTGTCAACAGGCACAGCTCTCGACATATCCACATACCAAAACATCAATTCCATATACATATCGGCCAGTGAGTAATCGTCGTCAGAAATACGGCAAGCCTGCACAAGCAAATTGATTGAACGGCGCAAATACAACAACGAATCAGTATGGCGATATTTGACATAATTGATACGACCACGATGATACGTGTTCTGCACTATTCCATCAACATTATTTACCAAAGAATCCATACTCATAGCATAGCTGATATACTCCTCGGCGGTTTTCAACATTTCAAAATCTATGTAGATTTCAGCAAGGCTACGTATAGTTTCGCAAATCTGCATAGTGTCGCGCAGTTCTTCAAAAATTTTCAATGCCTCGGCATAATACTTATCGGCCATTGCATGATTACCCCTAGTAGAATACACTGTTGCCAATTGGTGACAGCTTTTAGCCTTTTTGTAATCCAAATGCATGGAATCGCTCATAAGCATCATCTCTTTATAGTAATGCAAGGCTTTATCAAAATTCAAACTATAATATTCGGCAAATCCGAGATGCGAATAAGCGTTGATCAGAAAATTGTTTTCGTGCAAAGAGGTGGCAAGACGAAGTTCCATCTGAGCATATTTTTTTACAGTATCTATATTGGGATGGTAAAATGTGAACCTATTGAGCGAAACAAGTTTTTCTCGACTATCTGGCATTACAGCTATCTCGTGCGACAAACTATCGAGATAATGAACGAGAGTATCATTTATAACTAATTCATTATCAACACACATAGAATCCCCTTGCTGACACATAGCACAATTATTTGCACCAAATGTCAACGTCAAAACCATTAATAATACAATATGCTTAATACAATACATTTTCACAAATTAAAGGTACGGAAAAAAAATGGATTTTGTTGAAAAAAAAGAAGAAAAATCTTAAAGAGTATTACAAAGTGTTTATTTTCAACATAAGCGCTAATGAAACTTTTTATCATTTCATTCACTCCACGTTATTTCTCCAATCAAAATAAAATTACTAATTTTGCAATCCGAAACTAAGAGATTTAATCCGCAAATGATTGCTTTATTAGGTATTAGCCATAAAACGGGGCCGGTGTCGGTGAGAGAGCAGTACTCCTTTTCAGAGGAGGAGATTTCGGAATTTTATGTCAGGCTCAAACCCAAGAAACACTTCAACGGTCTTGCCATCATATCCACCTGCAACCGACAGGAGATATATTTCGACACCGATTTCGACACCGAAGAGGAGAATTTCGACTTTATAACACACTCTTTGGCAAAATTTAGGACTTACTCGCCGCTGCACCGCGAATATTTCTATTTTTTCACAGGTACACAGGTGGCAGAACACCTTTTCCGAGTGGTATCGGGAATGGAATCGATGATTTTGGGTGAAGACCAAATTGTAATGCAAGTAAAAAACGCATTCAGGTTTTGTTTCAATAGCAGTTTTCTAAGTCCCTCGCTCACAAGGCTTTTCAACAAGGCTTTTGAAGCGGCAAACCGAGTGCGCACCGAAACTGATATATCGCACGGTGCGGCATCGGCAAGTAGCGCGGCTGTAGAAATGTGTTTTGCACTCACCGACAACCTTATTGATAAAAAAATATTAGTAATAGGCGCAGGTCAAACTGGCGGACTCACTTTGCAGAATTTTGCAAAAAAAGGCTGCCGACACCTTTCTATATGCAACCGAACGTCTGAAAAAGCAGAACATCTTGCCTCTCTGTACAATGCACAACCGTTGAAAATAAAACAGTTGGCAGACTCCATCAACAATTTCGACATTGTGCTCACTGCCACATCGAGCAAAAATTATCTTGTAAATTACTCAATGATAAAACCTTCCGACAATCCGCGCGTATTTGTGGATATTTCAGTGCCAAGAAATATCGACGAAAAAATATCCGAAATCAAAAACATAAAACTTCTCGCCATCGACGACCTTCAAAAACACATAAACCAAGTATCGCTGCGTCGTCATCAGGCTGTGATTCAGGCCGAAAGCATTATTGCCGAAGTTAAAGATGACTTTGCTCAATGGCTCAACCAACGGCGGCTACTCCCTGTGATTTTGGAGATTAAAGACAACTTAGAAAAAACCAACCAAACAGAACTTGAAGGATTCCTAAAAATCAACGGTATCAAAGACGGCTCAATGATTGAACGATACGGCCGACACATCACCGAAAAATTTGCACGGCTACTCATTAAAAACGTTAAGATACACACTCTTAACGGCAAAAACACAGAATATGCCGAACTAATGAAAAAAATTTTTGACTTATAACTATGCCTACATTAATAATAGGAACACGCGGTAGCCAATTGGCTCTATTTCAGGCAAATGCAGTAAAACAAGCATTAGAACGCGAACTGCCCGAAATCGATTTTGAAATCAAGGTAATCGACACCAAAGGCGACAAAATTCTCAACAAACCCCTTGCTGAGATAGGCGACAAAGGCATTTTTACCGCCGAAATCGAAAAGGAACTCAAAGATGGAACAATCGACTTTGCCGTTCACAGTTTGAAAGATTTACCCGCCGAATTGCCTGACACATTGCGAGTTTCGGCAGTTTTGCCCCGCGCCGAGTTTCGCGACGCCCTTGTGGCAAAAAACGCAAAATTGCTTGCAGAACTCACCACCAACGATATAATTGCAACATCGAGCCTAAGACGCAAGGCACAACTTCTGCACAAATATAAATCGCTACATATCACCGACATACGCGGAAACGTAAATACTCGTCTGCAAAAATTTGACAACGGTGTTTGTTCTGCTATGGTAATGGCTGCGGCAGGATTACAACGTCTTGGTTTTCAAGACCGTATAACACAAATAATCGACAAAGATGAAATTATCCCTGCGGCTTGTCAAGGAGTAATTGCAGTAGAAACTTGTAGTCAAAACTCTGATGCAGAATACGTTGCACGATTTATCAACGATGTGGAAACGTGGACACCAGTTTTTGCCGAACGTCTTTTGCTAAAAATGATAAACGGCGGCTGCAAAACTCCTTTTGGTTGCTACACACAAGCCACTAAAACCGAGTTTTTTGTAAAAGCCTTTATATCAATGCCCGACGGCAGCAACTACGTGGAATACAGCGACTCGCAATCGCTCGACAACGCCCACCTTGCCGCCTTCAACACCGCCAAATACATACTCAAAAACGGCGGCGAGGATATTTTGAAGGAGATTAAACAATGATAGTTTCGTGTCAAAAAGAGGATTCATTTCCACGGTTTCAAAAAGCATTGCAAAAGCACGGCTTAACCGCTGTAAATCTGCCTGTTATTACTACTCAAACCATTGAGCCCGACGTTGACACCTTAAATATAATAGACAATCTCTCGAATTACGACTACATCATAATCACCTCAGCGATTGGTGTGGATAGTTTCAACTATCTAATTAACAGCACAAAAGGTACAATCAATAAAACATCTTTACCAATAATTTCTGTTGGCAAAAAAACTTCGGAAAAACTTAAAAGCCAAGGGTTTAACGTAGCAATAGAAAATCTCGGAACAACCGCTGCCGACCTTGCTGAATATCTGATTAACAGCGGATTAATCCAAGACAAAAATATTCTTCAAGCCAAAGGCGACATTGCCTCACCAATTATCAAGGAGAGACTTGAAAATTTATGCAATTTTACACAAATTACTGTTTATCAAACAATTGCAATAAATAATCCCGATTCAAAAATTATCTCATTGATTAACAGCAACAAAGCCAATGGCTATGTTTTTTCAAGTCCTTCGGAGTTCAGAAGTTTTTTAAATATCGAAAAAATTGCGAACTTTGCAACTGACACGGCGATATTCTGCATAGGCAAAACCACGGCAGAATTTATTAAAAATCAAGGGTTTACCAACGTGCTTACATCGCCAGAGCCAAATTTTGAAATTTTGGCAGAGTACATTGCAAATAAGTTCAAAACATTATAAAAAAAATATTGCATTATGGCATTTCCTATAACACGCTTGCGCCGTTTGCGCAGCAACTCCATTACTCGCGATATGATGCGCGAAACCACCGTTTCGGCAGCAAATCTTATTATGCCGCTTTTTGCCGTTTCGGGCACAAATGTAAAGAATCCTATACCGTCGATGCCCGGACAATTTCAGATGAGCATCGACCTTATTGTAGAAAAATGCAAACATCTTAACTCGCTCGGTATCAAGTCGGTACTATTATTTGGAATTCCCGACCACAAAGACGAAACCGGCGAATGTGCAGCCCACGACCACGCAATTATTCCCGAAACTATCCGTGCAATTAAGGCGCAAGTGCCTGAAATGTACGTAATTGCCGATGTTTGCAACTGTGAATACACCACTCACGGACACTGCGGAACTCTCGTTAACGGCGACGTGGACAACGATTCTACTCTCGAAACACTTGCTAAACAGTGCGTTGCATTTGCCAAAGCCGGCGTAGATATGGTTGCCCCAAGCGATATGATGGACGGACGTGTGGGTCGCATTCGTAAAGCATTAGACGACAATGGTTTTACCAATCTTCCCATAATGGCATATTCGGCTAAATACGCCTCGGCATTTTACGGACCGTTTCGCGATGCAGCCGAAAGCGCACCTAAGTTTGGCGACCGCAAAACCTATCAAATGGACCCTGCCAACAGCAACGAGGCAATGCGCGAAATTGCATTAGATATTGAGGAAGGTGCTGATATTGTTATGGTTAAGCCAGCCCTACCCTATTTAGACATTGTTCGCCGCACAAAAGATACATTCAATATGCCTATCTGCGCCTACAACGTAAGTGGCGAATACTCAATGGTTAAGGCTGCTGCGGCAAATGGTTGGATTGATGAAAAACGCATCGTTTCCGAAATTCTCCTCTCCATCCGCCGCGCAGGTGCCGATATGATAATCACATATCACGCCGAAGAAGCCGCTCAATGGGGTATAGTAAAATAAAATATTAATTATCAACGAATTAAACAAAGCAAACAAATAAAAAATATAAAAATAAATGAAAGTTCTTAAAAGAACCTTTCATTTTACGAATAAAACGAACACATTTAAAATGTATTAGTTAAATTCGCAAATAATTAAAAAATCACAGTTTTTTAATTATTATTTATAAACAGATATTATTTTGTTTAATTAGTTTAATTCGTTGACCAAAATACAAAAAATGGACATTAATAAAAGTATAGCGGAATTTAACCGCGCAAAACAGCATATAGCCTCGGGCGTAAACTCGCCTGTAAGGGCGTTTAAGAGCGTTGGCTCAAACCCCGTGTTTGTTGACAAAGCCTCAGGAGCATACATCACCGACATCGACGGCAACAAGTATATCGACTTTGTTTGCAGTTGGGGACCAATGATTCTCGGGCACGCTCATCCTCGCGTTACCCAAGCGGTAAAAAAAGCCGCAGAAAAAGGCACAAGTTACGGTGCACCAACCATTTACGAATCGTTAATGGCAGAGCAAATCAACAAAATGATGCCTCACATCCAACTTGTGCGAATGGTAAACAGCGGCACAGAAGCCACTATGAGCGCCATCCGTCTTGCCCGCGCCTACACACGCCGCGAAATGTTCATAAAGTTTGAAGGCTGCTATCACGGACATGGCGACAGTTTTCTCATAAAGGCAGGTTCGGGTGCAATCACACTCGGTTTGCCCGATAGTCCCGGTGTTACACAAGGCACTGCAAAAGACACACTTATAGCACGTTACAATGATATTGAATCGGTAAAGCAACTCTTTGAGCAATATCCCGACAAAATTGCGGCTGTGATTGTAGAACCTGTGGCGGGAAATATGGGCGTGGTAACACCACAAGACGGATTTTTGCAGAAACTCCGCGAAATCACCAAAGCCAACGGTGCACTTTTGATATTCGACGAAGTGATTACAGGATTCCGCTTGGCAAAAGGCGGAGCGGCTGAATATTACGGAGTTACGCCCGACCTAGTAACTCTCGGCAAAATAATTGGCGGCGGATTACCAGTGGGAGCATACGGCGGCAAAAAAGAGATTATGCAGATGATTGCGCCCGATGGTCCTGTATATCAAGCAGGTACGTTGGCAGGAAATCCGCTTGCAATGGCAGCAGGTTTAGAGACACTCCGCATTATCGACGAAGATGCCGATTTTTATAAAAAATTAGAACAAAAAGCAAAAAAACTTGCCGACGGAATATCTGCGAGTGCCAAACAAAACGGAATATCCACAGTAGTAAATCATTGCGGCTCAATGATGACATTCTTTTTCAGCAAATTAGATGCCATCAACAACTACAAACAAGCCATTCAGTCAGACACAAAACTCTACGCAAAATACTTCCAGAGTATGCTCAACCAAGGCATTTGGCTTGCACCGTCGCAATACGAATGTACATTCACCTCGGCAGCACAAACCGACAACGACATAGAGTGGACAATTCAAGCGGCAGAAATAACTTTTAAAAATTTATAACAGTGAATCCGTTTTCCGAAATACTCAACGGCAAAAATCCAAACCGTCCGCCTGTATGGTTTATGCGTCAAGCAGGAAGAATTTTACCTGAATACCAACAACTTAGGCAGCAATATTCATTCCGTGAGTTGATGGAGACACCACAATTGGCTTGCGATGTTACGTTAATGCCTGTAAATCTGTTGAATACAGATGCCGCAATACTATTTTCGGATATTTTGGTGATACCTCAGGCGTTGGGCTTAGATTTGGAATTTACCGACAAAGGACCAGTTTTTCAGACACCTTTGCTAAAACATTCTCACCCCGAAAACGCACTCAATCCGCAGCCAGAAAAACTTGAACACATCTATCAGGCTATCGACTTGATAATCAGTCAAAAACCCGAAGATGTTCCGTTGATAGGATTCTGCGGAGGACCTTTGACTGTTTTGCTCTATATGCTTGAAGGATTGGGCACTAAGAGTGATTTTCGCAACGCCGAAAAGTTTATAATCAACAACCAAAAGGCTACCGAAAAAATTGTTGACACCGTTACCGCCATTACCATCGAGTATGCGCGACAGCAAATACGTCACGGCGCAGATTGTTTCCGATTGTTTGAAAGCAATTGCGGGAATATTCCGTATAGCATTTATAATCAGATATTTTTACCATCGGTTAAAAAAGTTTGCGCAGCGGTTAGAGCATTAAATCGCAAGTTTTTCTACTTTGCCAAAGGTATCGGAGCAGGCATCTCTACTATTACGCCCGACGTTTGCGACTACATTTCAATCGATTGGCAAACAGATATTTACACCGCACGAAAACTTCTTCACAAAGAAATTGAAATAGAAGGCAATTTTGACCCACGGATATTGTTATCATCTGAAAATCAAATAGAAACAGAGTTACAAAAATACAAACCATTTGCCGAAGAAAACCCAAAATGGATTTTCAACCTTGGTCACGGAGTTTTGCCCGAAACACCTTTTGAAAACGCCAAATTTTTTGTAAAAAAAGCAAAAGAAATATTTACACGATAAAATGGATATAGAGTTTATAAAAAAATATGAGACACGCGCACCGCGTTACACAAGTTATCCGCCAGCAAACCTTTTCAATAGCAGCGTCAACAACGATGTTTACAAAGAGCAGATAACCATCTCCAACAGTCAAAATCCGCAGAATATTTCGCTCTACGTGCATATTCCGTTTTGTCCTCAACTGTGCAATTTCTGCGGTTGCACCACATTTTTCAACAGCGACAAAAACCGCTTAAACCGCTATATTTCAGCACTTTTGAAAGAAATTGACACCGTGGCGGCATTAATCGATAAAAAACGCTACGTTACGCAGGTTCATTGGGGCGGAGGAACTCCCAACGCATTGGATTTCAGCATAATAAAAAAAGTTATGGACAAATTCCGCAGCGTGTTCAATTTTGCTCCAAACGCCGAAATTGCAATGGAGTGTAACCCCGCATATATGGATTTCGCCGACATCGACAACTACGCCTCGGTTGGGTTCAACCGTCTGAGTCTCGGCATTCAGGATTTCGACCCCGTGGTGCTAAAAAACATCAACCGTCGCGAGCCAAAACACGATGTAAAACAGTTAGTTGCGTATATGCACTCGCTTGGAATGAAAGGCATCAACATCGACCTCGTTTACGGACTTCCAGGACAAACTCCTGAATCGTTTACCGCCGCCGCCAAACGTGCCGCTGAATGTGATGCCGACCGCATTGTAACATTTCCCTACGCTCACGTGCCGTGGGTAAAACCCGCTCAAAAAGTGCTCGAAAAACTCGGTTTGCCCGATGCCGACCAAAAACTTCACGCCTTTGTATCTGCCAATCAAGTGCTTACATCGTCGGGTTACAACTTTATAGGAATGGATCATTACTGCAAACCCGACGACGCCCTCAGCATAGCCGCCAAAAACGGCAATCTGAAACGCAATTTTCAGGGTTACTGCACCGCCGAAACCACGGGACAGGTCTACGGATTTGGCGCAACATCTATCACGCAACTTCACGGCGGATATATCCAAAACATCAAGAATCCCGACCTTTATATAGAAACAATTGAAAATCAAAACCTTGCAGTAGAACGCGGATACATTCTTTCGCCATCGCAAATTATAGTCCGCGAAGCCATTAATGAACTGATGTGCAATGGGTTGCTTGATTTTACACAATGCGCCCACAAACTTGGCGTTACCCCCGACGACGTAAAAACCGCCACCGCCTACGACCCCTCAAAATTCCAAACCTTTGTCCACGACGGCATCTTAACCATCACCGACAACGCCCTCACGCTCCGTCCCAATGCCTTCCTCGCCGTCCGCAACATCGCCGTCCTCCTCGACCCAATGATGAAAGATAGCGAAAAAATGTATTCAAAGACGATTTAATTTTGTTGAAGTATAGTTAGAGAAAATTGCGATTTTTCTTAAAGTATAGTTAGAGAAATTTGGCAATTTTGTTGAAGTATAGTTAGAGAAAAATAGAGATTTTTTTGAAGTATAGTTAGAGAAATGATAAAACATAATCTGCGGAATCGCCTAAAAAAAACGAGATTCCGCAGATTATAATAGAAAAGAGTAACTAACCAATACTTACAAAAGCCTGTTTAAGCACTTTGCCTTGAATAGTTTTGTATCCAAAAAGCCAAACTTTTGAAATCGTACCACGGAGTTCAGAGCCTTTTATAAGATGTTCCTCTTCGTTGTAGGCTGAACCAATGGCAGGATCTATTAAAATGTAAGGTTCTTTTTGTCCGAGGTTGTAAATCTCAAACAAGCGACGAAGCATTGAGGTCTGTTCTTCATAGTTTTCAAGTGAATCTTCTTTTATGCGTTTAAATAGCGATTCGTAAAGCACTATCAAATTGCTTTTTTGAACGCCGGCTGACAATAAAGAAACAGAATCACTGTTGACAAATACATTCGATAGGCTCTCTTTTATTCTGTCACTCAGTTTTTCGTAATAAGGCAAAATGTCTATTGTAGAAAACTGTTTACGTATCTGTTCCAAATCCTCAGATTGGCGGGAAAGGTCGTTGATTGCGTTTTCTTTATGTGATAATTCACTTGTTTTCTGTGACAATTCGGAGTTTAAACGTCTGTTTTCATCCTTCAAACGCTCATTTTCATCGCGCAAATTTTGGAACTCCGAAAGTTTGCTTTTCAGAATCTTGTTCTGTTCAAAGTAAACTTTCAGAGCGTCCTCCAAAATTTCAGTTTGCGATTTTTCTATTTCCGAAATATTGTCAAATATTTCTCTATTAATCATAATTAATCAAATTCAATTGTTGGGAAAGTACCCTTTTCGGGAATCTCATCTGTACAAACAGCGACGGTATATTCCAAAACCTGTGGTGTTTTGGCACGGACAAAGATGAATTTGTTTTCATCTGTCTCAGCAATCGTTCTCTTGACATATTTAACTTCGTTCTTGGGCAAATCACCATTGAGACAAGTTGCTTTGTCGGTGTAATATATTTCGAAATTGCTACTGTCGGCTTCAAAAAGTTGATACCATTCGCCCAGTGCGGGCTTGCGGTTGTCTGTGCATACACTATCAAGTACAAGGAATTTTCTACGCTTTATTGTACCTATGTAGAATAGGAATTGCCCAGCCTCTGTTTGTCTTTCTATAATTTTAACCTCTCCACCTTCTCGCGCCGAAATCAAACCGAAAGCAACGCCGGATTTTCCAGTCGGTTCTTTTGGTGAAAATTCATAATCGGGTCTGCGTTCCCTAATTTTATCAACAGCCCCCTCACCAAGAGGTGGATACAATACCAATTCATAACATCCTAAGCCGCTATATTTTTCTTTGTTACATATTTTTTCGGTAAATACTTCGTTAACATACAGCGATTTGCACGAGTTACCAGCCAAGAAAATGTTAATAACCCCATCAATAAAACTATTACTCCAATTGTTAAGAGCGTTGAAAAAGTCGTCAACCGCTTTTCTAATATTTTTGATGATGAAATCCTTGATATACTGTTTGGAAACTGAAAGTTTTAATCCCGGAACTTCTTCGCCTTCATTGTTGCATAAACCGATTTTAATCAAGATTTTGGAGTTGTCGTTTTCATCCTTTTCGTAAACTTCCGCATCAGGATTGTCGTCGTTGGGAAGTTTATCTTCTTCCAAATAATCTGCCGACTGTTCCCAAAACGGACGTAACAATTCTACAAGTGTATGCATATTGCGGTCAGATTCCGATGATTCTACGCAATATTTATCTATGTCGGGATAGTTTTTAGAATTTGGACCGAGTTTGAAAGGACAATATTTTTCACCATTTTTAATGACATCTACATTTTGTCTGAAAATCTCAAATGCAAGATCTTCCAAAATGTTTTCGCCACCGCAGGTGGCTATGCCCTGACTGCCAAATGATTGTATTTGAAAATCGTATTTGCCGTCAACCTCGCTCCAAAGTCCAAAATCAAAGTCTGTTGTTCCACCGCCGAAATCAAACACAGCATAGTTAGTGTTTTCATCTATTCCGAATTCTTGTAATGCGCATACGGCGTATGCCTGAGGTTCAGAAATATAGCAACGTACTTTGAATTTCTTCATTATCTCCTTATCATCGAGTAACGACGGAGGCAGAGATTTTTTCAAACCACGTTCAAAACTATCTCGAATTTTTTCTTTGATAGAATCAGTGCAAGATGCGGGGAACGAAAGGTAATAGTCGAAATAAATGCTCTTAGTATTACGCATGTTGTTGATATACAATCCGATGTAATATGCATATATTTCAATAGGATTGAACCCGTCCTCTTTGATTTCCGAAAATTTTGGCAAATCTTTTAGTTTGCCATCTTTTTCTGCCCTTATTCTGATGTCTTCACCACACGAAGCCCATTGTTTAAGGTGCGACAGATATGCAGAATTGTTTTTACTACTGTCGCCATCGTACTGTCGTTGTGCGGTGTGTGCGGCGGTTAAATCTCTCCATTCTGTATCAGGTCTACCACTTGCTGAGATATAGCCTTTTAAGAATTTTTCCAACGATACGAAATGAAGCACGGTAGGATTTTCGTAACGGTGCTTACTATCTTTGGCATCTCCAACAGGAATGGGAAGAACTTCGGCGTTTTCATCCATATAATAAACAACAGTACTTTTTGTACCGAAATCAATGCCTACAACACTATCGTTGATGTCTTTTTTCGGGTCGCGCGCAATGTATCCGAAACGGTCTTTTTCTGCAACGTTCAACAAATCCCAATGACCACGCTTTGGGTCGGTTAGCAAAGTCTCTTTGTATCGTTCCAAACCACAACGAATTTCTTCACACGAGAGTAGTTTGTCTTTCAATTCACTTTGCGGAATAGGAATTTCGTTAGATTTACGTCTTCCAATTAATTTCCCTAATATGTCTTTGATACTTTCCAAAATTGATTTAAAATCTTCGGAAATTGGTGAATTGTCAAGAGTGCGAATAGTTGAAACAATAGGTTCAAGATTGTTTTCAAGCAAAACATACTTAATGTGGTCCACATCAACTTGTGCAACCCATACGGGGTAATAAAGAAATTGAGGAATGTATCTTAGAGATGCAAATGCCGCGAAGTCTTTGTCAGAAAGAATTGGAGTACCTCTGTCTACCTGATAGATACGCTTGGTATATTGAGCGTATGTTACTGCATTTTTGTATACCTTCAACAGTATTTCTTCCACAAATTTTATAGACGGATAAGCACTCTGCAATCCATTGACAACTTTTCGTGGTGGTATTGAATTGGCAATCGGGGAAAGGTTCTTTTCAAAAAAGAAGAACTTGCCATCAAATTTTGCCAATACGAGGTCGCTTGCTTTGAACTCTACGATAGTAGTGTTGTTGGTGCTTCTAAGCCCATTAATGAATGATTCAATATTTTCCATAATGATTTTTATTGGTTTTGAGTTTGTGAATTGCTGTTCATTTGGTCGAGAAGGCGTTTAATGTCCTTCAAGATGCTCTTTCGAGATTCTTGACGTTGCTGTTCGTCTTCCAAAGAGGAGAACTCTTTTGCATTGATTACTGACAGATTGTTGTTTACAAAATCAGACCATATCCTGCCATTAAGACATGTCAACAGCCTGTCAATATTTCTGAACTCCAAAGCAAGAAATGCTTTTTCAATGTTGATAGCCTTTATAACAACGTCATTGAGTGCATCGTGCAAAATATCAATATCCTGTTCGATTTCATTTTTCACATCATCTGTTGTTTTGTCAAGTCTACCCATAAAGAACTTTTCGTAATTCTCTTTTGTGATGGTATTTTCAAAAACTGCATTTGATCCAGCAAGTTTTTTCAACTCGTTTACAAGATTAGTTTCCGATTGTTCTTTAAGTTTTGCTTTTTGTTCATCAGACTGGTTGGGACGATTGAGTACATTGCCGATTGTTTTCACGATGGTTGAAATCTTGTCAACACTCTTGCCTGAGAAAACAATACTTTCGACAAGTTTGATAACAGCCGGAGCGGGAATAAAATCTAAGGCTGTCTTTATGCTGTCTAATATACCATTAACTACTTCATTCTTTTCGTAATAGTCGGTCTGATGGAACAGAATACTGTAATACAATGGCTGTGAATTACCTGAATTTGTTCTTGACTTGCGGTCGTCAAACATTGCGAGCGAACTGAAATTTTCAAAGTCGGATTCAAATCGTCCGTATCGTTTCATATCTGCAAACGGAATGTCAATCAAAATATTGAACAAGTCAATTGAGAATCTGTCGATAAGACTTTGATAATAGCCCTGACCGTCAAAAGAGTGCTTTTGTTCTTTCAGAAAAGCGGTAAGTATTTCACCGGCTTTGCTTGTTTGCGAAATGCCCAAATTTTCCGCAAAGATTTTGGATATTCTCGAATCGAATCTTTGGTGATGTTCGTCAGCAATATCCAAAATTCCCTCTGAGAATTTTTGATAAATCTCCTCGCGTTTTTTCTCGCGAAGAATCTCGTCGATTTTGGTTGTCAACGCAATTGGTGTTACTTGTTTACTTGCCTTGTTTTGTGCCCACTGCATTTCGCTGTTGTCGCCTGTGGTGATTTCAAAATCCTTTGCAGTTATGCCGCTGACTACCTTATCTTTAACTTCTTGTGATATTTCTCTTTTTGAGTTGTATTCTGTTCTGAGTTCCTCGCGATATGCTTCTAACGCACCTACAATATCTGTGCGCTTTTCTGTTACGTCATTTAAAAGTTTGCCGTAACTTTGCAAATAACTTGCAGATAGACTTACATCGTTATCTTTGAATAATTCCTTGAAAACATCGTATATTTCGTTCTGTTTCTGATTGATACGACGTTTAAGAATTTCAAAACGCTCGGTTTGATTGTAGTATTCAAGAATTTCTTTAATTTTTGCGATTCCGTCATCTTCATAACCAACAGCGGATTGTGTGTGACGGTCAGGTTCCATCTGACCTTCTTTAATCAAAAGTGCAGCCGCTGAGCCTGGTACAATTCTATTAAAATTGTTCGACTTCATTATACCATAACGCTGCAAATCACGTTTAATTTCTCCGAGACTTGTTTCTAAATTAGCGGTTCCATCGGCAGCATTGGCAAATACAAACATTTTTTCACCAAATTCAACGCCATCATAATCAGTTTCTTTTGTAAAAAAATTCACTATTGATTCATCAAAACTTGGTTTAGGAGCAAAGGCAACCATAATAATTGCATCTGCTCTACGCATAAATTCACGTGTTTGCTGTTTGTGAATTTGCGTTGGAGAATTGAATCCCGGTACATCATAAATAACATATTCTTGTTTTAACTGAGAAGATTTTATTGAAATCTCTTTAACAGCCAATGCGAATTCAGGATCTCGGATAAACCTTTTAAAGCTATTAGAGGTAAGGTCTGTGCCTGTAAATGGAGGTAAAGTTCCTTGACCTAAGTACTTATTAATTGTCGTTTTATGTTCGAGTATATTTGTAACATCCTCATTAACATCTGCTCTGTATAATTTTTTTGTTTTTTCGTCCAAGTTATCAAACATCGTTTTGTAACTTGTAAGACTCAGGGTTTCAAAAGAATAACTATTGTAGTTTTTCTCATTTACAATACCCATTTCCAAAAGACGACTTTTGAAATTGTCATCAAATTCTACTTTTGAAAACATCTTTACTGTTGCGGTATCATCGCCTGAACAAATTTTAGTTGAGGTATATGTACATCTTCTTTCATCAGAAGGCAAAATGTTAAGTCCCATCATTGCGTTTGCGAATGTACTTTTGCCCGCTTTTTCAAGACCGACAATGGCAATTTCAAACTCGTTCTTTTCGAGTTTCTCTTTGTATCGTTCGGCGGCTTCCTTTAAATCACGGAGTTTGCCTTCCATCTCACCATTAATCAGGTCTAATGTGTTTGTATTGAGAATCTTATCGATAGTCTCAATTTGTGCCGTGAGTTTTTTGATGTACGCGGCTTTTTCAATTTCGTAGGTTTCTGTCATTATTATTAGATTTAGTTATATTTAAAGAAATACATTTTTCGTTACTTTGATAGTATCATCTTTGAATGGGTCAAAAACTTTATACCATATTTTGAGAATGCTATGTTTTTGTAGATTATCATTTACATATTCTTTAACTTTTTGTTTATCATTATCATCCAAGCAAAAGAATTTTATTTTTCCATCTTTGACTTCAAAATACAGATTTAGGCTTTTTTTTTATCATCATTATCATCTGTTGTGTGGATCAATTCACTCCGAATCTTCTGAAATACTTTTTCTTCGTCGCTGTTTCGCAGTGTTGAACTTTTAATAAAAAACTGAGGAAGGTGTACAATCGCAAATACGAACACTATGAAAATACAAATCCATTTTACAGGATGGTTTTGAATCCATCCAAATACAAGGTAGTCCATAAACTCATATCCATAATAAAAACATAATGAAGTTCCAAAAGCAATAAACCATCCTAAACTCAATAAATGACCTATTAATATTACAATTTTAGAAGGAGAATATCGTGCTGCATCAAAAGGTCGCTTCCAAAATTCGATAACCTTATGTTGTTTTACACTCCAATAGTTATCGATTGTATATTTTCGGTTAAACTCTAATACATTACTTTTTGATTCAATATCCCAAATTGCGATTTCATAAACTTCGTACCAAGCCTTTAAACCACGAGCCATCCAAGTCCAGATTTTTGAAATAAGAAAACCAAAACAAGATACCACCGCCAAAATGATTGCGTAATTATCCTTATTATCAATATTGTGTTCTTTGCAATCATACTCTAAATAATCCATCAACACTTTGCCAAATGCACCAAAACACAATGCTAAGAATACCCAAACAAATACAGAATTTTTCCAAAACCTGTCAAGTTCTAAATCCCTGCATTTATTGTACCGCTCGTACAATAGTTTCATTTTTTCTTCTTCTGTCATAGGTTCACGTTTTTTTACGCATACTACAATAAAAAAGGCGTTGGACTATTCCTTGTGTACTTATTTTATACGAGGGCTCTGCACTGCCTATGGTTGTAACAAGTACGGAATAGTCCACGCCTATATGAGAATCGGCGTGAACCTATACCGCACCCATTCCTTACAACCATATGTAAATTGTGCAGATTTACGTATAAACAGGAATAAGTGTCTTTATTATATGTCGTTAAAAATTTACCTTTTTATCTACTTTGTGATGCGTTTTAAAATTAGTACTCGTGTTAACTTTTCCAAATATAAGGAATTTTAAAATAGGCGTATTCTATTTTTGCATCTTTTTTTCAAAAAAAAATATAATAAGGTGTAAATTAGCGGATTGGGATAAAAAGGAAATGGTTAAAGTGTAAAATGGATATATAATATTAAGGTGTAGATACCTTACCGCATCATACCTCCCTCTCTATCTTCTCCATCGTTTCGTCATATATTTCTTGCCTTAATTTTGTAAGCCAATCAGAAAATGCAACGGTGTTGAAGGCGTAGGTTTTGTTGAGGTCGTATTCGTTGGCAGACCATGTGTCGATGGGTGATTCGTTGTGCTGAATAAGGGCTTCAAGTTTGTCGAGAGCCTTAAAAAGTTTGGCTTCGGGAGTTTGTTGGGCTTCCATTTCGGCGTACAAGGCAGCAAAATCGGTAGAAATCTCTTCTGGTAAAGTTTTCAGCCATTGCAAAAGCAATGAATCTTCGGTTTGGCGGTCTTTGTCGGTTTTTACAAAAGTGGGAATATCGCCGGTGAAACATTCGCCTAAATCGTGTATTAAACTCATATTCACCACTTTATTAATATCAATATCGGCAAATTGATGGCGCAGTAAAAAAGCCATCAGAGCCACTCGCCACGAATGTTCTGCCACACTTTCGATACGCCTTTTGGATGTGGTGCAATGCCGTGGAGTATCCTTCAACCGTTCGGCAATATGCAAAATTTGTAAATATTCAGATGGTATCATACCGCAAATGTAAGGGGATTTTTTGGAAATTACCAAATGTTAAAAAATGTTATAATCTGCGGAATCGCATAAAAAAAACGAGATTCCGCAGATTATAATTTTGTTTTTACGTAAAAAGTGGTAAATTTGCAATATAAAAATCAATGCTATGCTTATAGGACGAGACAAAGAAAAAGCCACTTTACAAGAGGCTCTATACAAAGAAGATTCGCAATTTATAGCGGTTTACGGACGACGTAGAATAGGCAAAACTTACTTAATACGAGAAAGTTACGGCTATCAATTCTATTTTCAGTTTACGGGAGCGGCCAACACCTCACTCAAAAATCAATTAGCAAGGTTCGCCGTTGCCCTGCAAGAGCAAGGATTAAAAGAGGCTCCAAACGAAATTAAATCGTGGTTGGAGGCTTTCAGATTATTAAAACGTCTTATAAATCAAAAAGATGGCGGCAAAAAAGTTATCTTTTTAGACGAACTTCCATGGCTCGACACTCCACGTTCGGGTTTTCTTTCAGAATTGGAGGCTTTTTGGAATGGTTGGGCCTCGGCTCGCAAAGACATCGTGTTTGTGGTATGCGGCAGCGCAACGTCGTGGATGGTAAAAAAAATCATCAAAAACAAGGGCGGACTTCACAACCGACTAACGCAACGTATTGCATTAAAGCCATTTACATTGAAACTTTGCAAAGAATTAGCAATCAGCAACGGTGTGGAACTGTCGCAACGGCAATTGCTCGAAGCATATATGATTTTTGGCGGAGTGCCTTATTATTGGAGTCTGTTGAAAAAAGGTGCAAGTCTTGCACAAGAAATTGACAGACTGATATTTGCCGACGATGGCGATATGTACGACGAGTTTAGTATGCTTTACGCCTCACTCTTTAAAAAACCCGAACCATATATAAAGGTGATTTCGCTTTTGGCAGACAAAAACTACGGTATGACACGTCAGGAACTAATTTCGGCAGGCGGTTTCGACGAAAACGGCGCATTCACCGACCTCTTGTCCGACCTTGAATGGTGCGGCTTTATACGCTCGTATCAAACCATAGGTAAACAGGTAAAAGATATTGTATATCAACTAATTGACAATTACACAGTATTTTATTTCTCATTTATAAAAGACAGCCGACGTGCAAAAAACTATTGGCAATCAATTCAAGGCACACCCACCTACAACACTTGGTGCGGACTTGCGTTTGAGCGTGTTTGTCTATGGCATACTGAGCAAATCAAGGCGAAACTTGGCATCAGCGGCATTGTTACCACCGAAAATGCTTGGCGAAATACTGCCAAAAACGGTGTTGCAGGTGCCCAAATTGATCTTTTGATTGAACGTGGCGATGGCATTACTGATATTTGCGAAATAAAATATTCAAATTCTGAATACGCCATTACCACCGAATATATGGACAAATTATTACAGAAAAAATCTGTATTTCAAACTGTTACAAAAACCAGAAAGGCTATTCACTTGGTAATGATTACCACCTTAGGTCTTGCCAGAAATGCTCATTACGGCGAAATTCAAAACGAAATAACAGCCGATGATCTTTTTAAATAAATTATAATCTGCGGAATCGCCTAAAAATAACGAGATTCCGCAGATTATAATTTTAATTGTTTTCCGCTCAGAATTTCCAATTCCTCGTTTGCGGAAAAGATTTTTTTGTATATTTACCCCACAGATATTTTAGTTATTAACATTTATAACATTTTATTATGGAATTAACAAAAGAAGATTTAAAAGACGGTTTAAAATTTATTGTAGGCACTTGGGAGGCCGAATTTGTTGTTAGTTTTTTTTCTAACAATTTGGAGCACGTGCCGGTAGAGGATTTTAAAACCAGCGACGGACGAGATTTTAGCAAACTCTCGATGGAATTTTTTGAGGATCACACCGCTAAACTCAAAGACGGCATCACCGGTCGCGAGGTGGACACCACTTGGGAACAGACCAAATCGTACGGTTGGACATACAAGGCTAACGGATTTTTTAGCGGTCTTACCCCCGACGAAGCCGCAAAGGTGGAGGAACTCAGCGCGCAAGAGGGCAAACTCTGCATTGCGTTTGGATTTCTCTGCATCGCTTTTAAAAAGACCGCCGAGGGTCACATCACCAAAGAACCCGACATCGATGAAATAGAGCCGTCGCCCGAAGACCTGAAAATGAAGGCTATTGTGGGACGTTGGAAAGTGTACAAGACTCTTGCCCCCGTTGGCGATGGTTTTGGTCTCCACACCAAAGACGAGGTGATGGCAGAGTTTGACAAAAAGAAGGCTGCGGGCGAACTCGACGACGAGGAATACGAACAAGGTTTGCAGATGTTTAATATGCAAATGGAGTTTACCGACGATTACCAAGTGTTAACATATATGCCTATACCTAAGCACGTTACCCAAGAGCAGATAGACCAAGCCGTGGCGAGCGGCGAGGTAAAAATCGTTGACGGAATGATGTGCTGCGAAGAACCCAAGGAGTGGAAGGCTGTGAACGGACACTACTACTACAACACCAAAGAGCACCGCGAGATTTTCGGCGAAATAAAATCTCCGTGGGACATAATCGACCCCGACGCTGACGGACGCATCGATTTAAAGATGTTTGTGCTTGAAAAAATGTAAAATTACATCAATCATCTCACACAACCCTCTCTATCTCATTAGTTTCCACATAAAACAAATACGCTGAGACATTGGGATAGAGGGGGTTTTTCATACATAAGTAAAAAAAATCAAAAAAATATTATTGAAATACGCAAATTTTACATATATTTGCAAAAACAAACAATCTACAAGGAAAGATACAGTAAAATGGACCAACCAATCAACAAAGATTACCCTGTATACATCTCGTACTCGTGGAAAAACGACAACAATCCAAATTTAGAGGACGATGTGGACCGCATTTGCCAACTTATGACAGAGGCTGGCATTTATTACAAGCGCGACAAGGATAACTTATGCCCCTACCGTTGGAATATAAACCAAGCCGAGTTGGAAATCGGAGAAGGCAATGCTATCATTGTAGTAATCAGCGAAAAATATATCAAATCGCTCCATTGTATGCACGAGTGGCATATGATCAAAGAGAACGGCAAAATTTGGGAACGTGTCTTTCCTATAGTACTTCCCGACGCAAAAATCACCAACAAGGAGAAATACAAGGAGTATTACAAATACTACATCGACCGACGCAACGACCTCATTGAACAACAATCAGAAATGATGATTCCGTTGACCACTGCCGAAAGCGAGGCGTCGAAACATTTCTACTACGTCCACGACCTTGAAGATATGTACCAATACCTGTGCGACATCAACACAGCAAAAAATATTATCCGTGAGGACGATTACAAGATAATAATAACGCAACTAAAAGAGCACGTGGCAAAAATCATAGCCAAACAAAGAAATATCTCGCAACCAAAACCTCAGCCAGAGACGGTTCAAAAAACCACACCCCAACCTCAGACGGTTCAAAAAAACACTCCTCAACCTCAGACGGTTCAAAAGCCAGCCCAGCAACCTCAACCAAAACAGCAACCTCAACAGGTTCAAAAAACAGCACCACAGCCTCAACCCACACAACGTCCTCAACAACCTGTTCAAAAACCCACGCCACAGCCTCAACCAACACAACGTCCTCAACAACCTGTTCAAAAACCGGCACCTCAGCCTCAACCAACACAACGTCCTCAACAACCTGTTCAAAAACCCACACCTCAGCCTCAACCCACACAACGTCCTCAACAACCTGTTCAAAAACCGGCACCTCAACCTCAGACGGCACAAAAACCTGCACCGCCTCCGTTTGCCGCGAAAAACACATCAGTACAACAACCACATATAAACCAATTGACTAATAGATTTGCACAGCCACCGGCTCAACGACAAATGTCAAATCTAGCTAATAATACCGCTCCAACATTTAATAGAAATCAAAACTTTGTCAACAACAACCAAGAAATAGTACCACCACAACAAAACAAATCCGTCTGGAAAAAACTATTCAGAGGTATTTTACTGACAATCCTAGTTTTGTTTATACTCTTTATATTATTAGTGTTATTTGGATAGTAAGGAATAAACAAACCCATCTTATACCACCCTCTCTACCTCCATCGTTTCCACATAAAACAAATATGCTGAGACATTGGGATAGAGGGGGTTTTTCATTGAGGATAGCAAGGCGGCGTATTCTTTTATTTGGTCGTGATATTCAGGATGATGACCGCCAAATTTAAAGTCGATGATGATGGTTTCGGTGTCGGAAACCATCACACGGTCGGGAATGCGGATGCGGCCGTCGAGAGTTAACAAGGCTGTTTCGGTAATAATATGTTTCCAAACAGGTGAAAACCAACGCTTTACTTCGGGAATTTCAAAGGCGGATTCTATCTTTTGGCGGAGTTCTTCTTTTTGCTGTTCGGTAATGCGACCTTGGTCTTTAAGTTGTTGAAGCACAATGGGTAAATCGGCAGAGGTTTCGATTCTCGACATTACATCGTGCATAAACGAACCGTAGTTGATACGCTCCTGAATAAAAGGATTGCTCTTGGCAAAAAAGTCGTCGGCATTGTACTTAATGGAAAGTTTCTGATTCCAATCAAGATTTTTAAACTGACGGATTTCAAATTTTTTAGCATTTTCTTTAAATCCAGGAGTAAGCACCTGATGGTCAGTATTTAACGTTAATTGAAGAGTATCCTCGTTAAAATAAGAACTCAAACCTATTATCTTACCTTCGTCTGACGCAATTGACTGATTGATACAAAAATAGAGCAAATCTCCCACATTCTTGATTTTATCGCCGGAGGGTTTGGGAGAATAAACATAGAGTTCGTCGACCGCACGTGTAAAAGCCACATAAAGGATGTTGAGCGCGTCAACGTACATATTGCGTTTTTCGAGGTGATAATAATCGCGGAAAACACTGTGTTTCAATGCAGAAGAATACCTAACGGGCAGCATCGGGAGAAAACCGAAATCAGACTCCTCAGGCGGAGCAACCCAAATATAAGTAGGCGAAGTGTTTACAACGTCTTCCATTTTCCAATTGCAGAAAGGCATAAACACCGCACCAAAATCCAATCCCTTAGACTTGTGGACGGTCATTACGGTTACAGCATTCTGATTGTCAGATGGTTGAATCGAAACTTTACAACCACTTTCGTCCCACCATTTTACAAAACGGCTCACGTCGGACGAATGAACCCTCGAAAAATCCAAAACGGTATCCTCAAAGGTGCGCAGATACTCGGTTTCGCCGGTGTATTTGTAAAGTTCAAACTCTGAAATGATTTTTTCGCAAAGGTCGAACAACGGCAGAGAGGCGTAGTCGGTAGCCAAATTTTTGAACCCATCAGGCAGAATATCAGCGGCTTTGGCATCGTTAGACACAGCCTTAAAAATATCATCGTCGGTAATATCCTGCGCCGAAAGTTTGGCATACGACTGCAAAAGTTTTGCCTTGGCAATAGAGTCTTCGGGATTAACTACCAACTTGATGGCGTTGATAGCCACCTTAACAGGCTCTGAATTAGCAATATATAACGAATCGGCAGAAATCACCTGATATTTTTCGGCATCTTCGGCTTGATTCATATAACTAAGGAGAAAATTTACAACTTTCTCAGCCTCAGCCTTTTTGCGGATAAGAACACAGATTTTTTTTGCGGGGTAACGCTGTTTTAAAAGCGCGTCGATATCTTGCGCCATTGCGGTGAGCACGGTAACATCGAAACTTTCATCATCCTCGTCGCTATCTGTATCATTATCAGATGGTTTTGATTTTTCCTTCTTTGGTTTTTCAAAAAATTTTACCTTAACATTTCCACCCTTGCGGTCTTGATTTTGAGGCAGATTTTGAAAACTATCGGCATAAATCTGATGCAAAAGTTCAAAATTAAGATCTTCATCATCAGAATGTTGCTCCAAAACAGTTACCGAATTGGCAAACACGGCGTTGTTGAAATCCACAATGTTTTTACGGCTTCGCCAATTGGTGTCGAGAGTCTTGAAAAGTATGTTATCCGAGCCAATCGAACGTTCCACCTCAGAATTTAGCAAAGTCCAATCGCCGCCACGAAAACGGTAAATCGACTGTTTTACGTCGCCCACAATCATATCGTCAAATCCCTGAGCGATAGTATTTTCGATAAGCGGACGAAAATTTTGCCACTGAAACTCCGACGTATCTTGAAACTCGTCGATAAAGATATGGTCAAACTTGTTGCCGGTGCGCTCATATATAAAAGGTGCGTCGTTGTCTTTAACGATCTCGTTGAGAAACGCCGTAGCATCGCTCACAAGCATCATCTGATTGTCTTGACGGTACTGAGGAAGCAGCGCGGCAAGGTCGCCAAGAAGGGCAAAGGCATAAAAATCGCTTCGCACCACGGCGGCTGTTACAAAATTTGAGAACTGATTGGTATACAATTCGTTATACTCTTGCAAAAGCGGATTAATCTGAGCAAAAAGCACAGGAGCCAGAGCCTTTTGAATGGAAGTGGGCTTTGATTTTGCAAGGTAACCGTCGGGATTGTTGAGAATTTTTGAAAAGGTTTTGGTAGAACCGATATCAAGGTCTTTATAATTGGTACTCAAAAGTTTAACGGTCAAGAAATTATAAATCGTCTTCACATCCTTGAAAAGTTCGTCCGGAGTGGAGTTGTAATCGTTGAAAATCTTGGTGAAAATATCGGTGGCACGCTTGGCAATCGACTTACACAGAGATACATACGAATCGTAAATATCAGTAATTTTTTTGGCAGCCTGAGCAAAATACTCCTTGCGCTGATAGTCATCTTTAAGCGAGGTAAAATCTTCGAGTTTTTTAAAATTTTCGGTAAAAATCAACTTGGCAAGGTTGGTAATCTGACTGCGGAAATCCCAATTTTTGCCCTCGTCAACATTCTGCCGCGAAAGTTGCAGAAGTTGTTCGCGCAGTTGTGAATCGTTGTCCAACTGTTGGTAGAGCATATCGCAGAGGTCGGCAACCACCACATTTTCATCGGTTTCGATACGGAAGCCGCTGTTGACATTTATATCGTAGCAAAACGCCCTCACAATACGGTTTACAAACGAATCGATGGTGCGGAGGTTAAACATCGAATAATTGTGGAGCACGGCAGAACGGATTTTTGCAGCCTTGGCACGCACCGCTTCCTCGGTCAATTTTGGGTATTTTGCGCGGAGATCCTTGATATAATCACTCTTTTCGCCAGTGATAAGTTTGTCTAACTCTTTGATAATACGGGTTTTCATCTCGCCGGCAGCCTTGTTGGTAAACGTTACGGCAAGAATTCTGCTAAACGCCATATCACCGCTAAAAGCCTTATAGACATCGCCATACTGCACAGGCGAACCGCTGTCAAACGCCGACAACAGATAGTTGCCCGCAAGAATATGAGTCTTACCGCTTCCCGCCGAAGCCTTGTAGATTTTTAACTTCATAATGCACTTATCAACGAATTAAACAAATACAAAGATAATAAAAGTTTGGGAAATAGATTTTGCGATTTTACGCAGATTTGGCAAAAAAAATTTTGCGATTTTACGCAGATTTGATTTAAATGATTGATAATCAGAGGGACATTTATCAACGATTGCCAATCAGTGTAGAGACGCCATAATATGACGTCTCTACGGGAGATTTGATGAATGGGAATTGGCGGAGGGGGTAACTACGAAAAGCACGAAAAAAGAAGGCTGACAAGTTGAATAAGAACCTGTCAGAATTGGAAATCATTTACTTCCTTTTTTTATTTCTTGTTCAACCATCAGTTTTGACTTTTATTTCCAATACTATCTTTCCATTTTATTACGCCACGAATGGCAAGGCGGCTTTCGGCAGAGATGAGATTTTGCATAAAAGCCCAATCGATTTCGCCGTCGGCAGCGATGGGAAGGTACATTTTAAAGACAAAACTCTGCGAACTACGCAATTTGTTACCGTAAGAGAACTTTCCTTCAAGCGATTTTCCCATTGCAGACGCTATAAAAAGCATCTGTTCTTTTGTATACTGTTTTTCATCATTATAATATGCGCCTGTATCATCACCAAGACCATACGCAAAATCACGATAAAATGTATTTCCAAAAATGTCAACCGTAATTGAATTTGCAGGGAACGATGCAACTGGATTAGAAATATAATTCACTACACCTGTATTTGTTACACCTGACATCACAAAAGGAATATCGCCGGGCATTTGGTCGTCTTTTTTCAAACGCCTACCCTGCTCAATATGGTTGAAAATTTCATTGTATCGAAACTCTTTCCACTCAACCTCACCATTCCTCAATTGGAGTACAGCATCTTTTTCTTCTTGTGTGAGTTCCGTATTCCCAAAACCACTTTCTTTCAAATAATCAGTTAATGAGCTAATGCGTTCATCTTGAAGTTCGCGTATAACGCACTCCATATAGGAAAATGATATTTCGCCATTGGCTAATATTGGGAGATGAATAGGAAGTGCCTTTATTTTCTCCCACGAACACATATTCTCGTAGCCAAATAATTTTTCCAAATATTTAAGAGAACACGACAAATACAATCCCTGTTCATCATTTATTTCCAATTTAGGTTTCATTGAAAACACTCTTGCGTGTGTTACCATCTTATATTTGAAACAACGATAAAAAGACGAGCCGAACATATCCACCGTCAATGTATAAGGTTCAAACACTTTTGCCTTTACATCAGTTTTACCAAGTATTCCGTTGTTAGTTAACCCCGCAGTGATTACATAATCCCCTATGCCGTTTATGTGAGATTTTTGAATATCAAAATCACCGTTGGAACTTTCAAACAAATCTCCAATTTTGTATTCCTCAAATGTGCCCCCGTCTGCCTTGAATTGTCGTTCAAGTTCTTGCAAACGGGGGCTTACTGAAAATCCACAGATTCTTCTTCTCCTTTGATAAGAGAACCAATTTTCCAACTCAAATATTCGGAGACCGTTTTACGAAAATCTGCCTCAGTGGGTATATTGTCAATTTTGCGGTGCTGATTGTATGTCCAATCATTACCGTTGAGTGTTATCGTATCTTTTACAAGAAGACCGTTTGTGATGGTGTAATAACCAGTTTTTGTTTTTCGATTCAAAACAATATCCACAAGTTCCGCATAACGTTCTTTCACGTGGTCGGCATCCCTCAGATTAACTTTTGAACTTGATTTTTTGCGGTTCATTCGTTGATATCCATCATTGCTAAAATCAACAAATGTTACAAGATTGTCTTGGTTGTGAGGTACACCAACTTCAAAAAGATAAATTGCCGTTTGCACGCTTGATTTGCCAATAAACAAATCAATCGGCATACGAATGGAAGCCAAGAGAGTATTATTCATCAATATCCTTCTACAAAATGGCTGAGCGTTTCTGTTTGTTCTTGTTTTACCTTGATTTTCAACTGTTCCTTGTCCGCTACCTGCATTTTCCTGAATAATCACACAGGCTCTACCTTTGTGCATATAGTTCAACGCTTTTTCAACGAAAACCATCCCTTTGCCTTCGGCTGAGTAAGGAGGATTAAGCAAAAACACATCGGCGGGAAAATCATTGTCCTTGTTTTCGCCTTGCTCATATTTGCCGCAGTATTCCGACAAAGAGTTTTTGTTGAGAATGTGCGAAGAGCCGTCTTTCATCAAAATCATATTCAAGACAGCAAGTATGTAAATATCCTGTCGCATCTCAACGCCAAGCAACTGATTGATTTTGATGTTGGCTATTTTTAATTTCCGTTCTTCCTCATTATTAATTGTCTTGTTGGCGTCTTCAATCATCAGTTTCATTGCCGAAACAAGAAATCCTGCGCTTCCTGTTGCCCAATCCCAAACATAACTATCTTTGTTGACCTTGCAAAGACGTGCCATTAACTCAGTTACATAACGAGGCGTCAGCACAACATCGTTTTTCTCGTCGTCACTTGCTCGTTCACGAATCCAACTGGTAAGCACATTCAACAGTTTTCCCGTAAAGTCAATATGCACTTCTTCACCCATAGTAAAAATGGGCATAATATCTTCTTTAATCTGAATAAAAGCATTTTTGATTGTACTAGCACCATTAACAGGGCGATAATATAGAACATCATTTAAAATACCTTTATACAGAGAGTTAATATTATCAAGTTTTTCTTTTGGAAGGTGTTTTTCGGTGAGGAAAATTTTAATCTTTCTGAGAATAATTGCACCGTCGTGTTCTTCATCTGTTACAAGTCCTTTCAAATCGCTGATTTCGAGAGGCTGAATTTTGCCTTCAACACCAAGACCCGCCATTATCAAAGCACAAACTAGTTTTAAACGGTCTTTTGGCTCAGAAACTTGCATTTTGTCGCGCATATCTTGGTTGAGGTCGGTAAGAACATTCTCAATCTGATCTTCAAGTTCGCGAGTCTGCGACTCCTTTTCTGCGTCAGTAAGGAAAATATTTTTTAGTTTTTCTTCAAGGGCTGAAAGATTATCTTCTTTAAGAAACGAGAAGTCTGTATAGTCAGCAATTTTCTTAGGACGGTACATATTAGCCTTGCTCACATAATAAACGCCCATTTCGGTTATAGGCTCGCTTTGTGATTGTACATTATAACCATTGAAGCCAATTGCAATGACATTGTTGTAAGACTGTGTTATTCTGGCAACGGCGTATGAATAATGTACAGCCCCATTTACAGCGTACTTTTTTATGTTTTTGTATATGGGCTTGCCTTTTTCGTCTTGGTTCGCAATCTGTCCGTCGTCATTCAGTTTTATCAAATCGCCGAATGTTCCTTTTACCTCAATCATAACAGGAATATAACTAAGGCTTTGCGGTAATTGTATTAAACATTTGATGTCGGGATAATTGCCACCCTCTCCGCCTGATTTGCTTTTTTCGGTAGTGAGAGCGTGGTTAATTTCTTCATTTATATTGTCGGTTTTGATATGATACTTCACACCGAACCGATCTAATTGCTGTTTTGCAATATCCTCGATTTTTTCTTCGATGCTTTTTGCCATTGTTTTGCGTTGCTTTACAGCGTATGCAACTTATTGATAACAACGGGCAACATCAGACACCTCTATATACGACAAGCGTGGATTTCACTTATCGCATTCTGAGGTGTTTGGCGTTACCTGCAAGTCAAATAAGTTCCGTCCACGTATGCGCGGACGTTCGCTGAACTTATTCTCTTGACTTACATATTCCTCAAATCGCCAAACTTTCAGAATGTCTCGAATAAATAGCAAACGCTAAATTATTATTTTACAATATGTTAGTTATCTATTTCGCCACGGTTGCCCGAGGCTTTTTTATCATTGTTATACTTTAAATTATTATTTCCGTAAAGGTAAGGATAGATTTTGGGAATATCAAATAATTGATGAAGTTTTTTTGCAAAAATTATTATCGGGCGAAAAACGCAAAAATTTTACGTTTTTCGCCCAAATTGAGATTAAGTTATTGATAATCAGTATTGCATTTATTCCACCCTCTTAATATCGGCACCAAGGTCGCGGAGGCGTTGGTCGAAGTTTTCATATCCGCGGTCGATTTGTTCGATGTTGTGGATTACGCTTTTGCCGTTGGCAGAGAGGGCGGCGATGAGAAGGGCTACACCTGCGCGAATGTC
This sequence comes from Bacteroidales bacterium, assembly GCA_016286055.1. Classification (GTDB taxonomy): domain Bacteria; phylum Bacteroidota; class Bacteroidia; order Bacteroidales; family UBA3824; genus UBA3824. The sequence goes on along the minus strand of JAEERW010000011.1, from coordinate 1,261 downwards.
GGGCGAGGACATTACTATGGGTTTCAAGGGGAATTTGTGATCGTTGCCAATAACAGTGGCGCGGTGAGGGTCGCAAAGTATTATTTGTGCTCCCATATCTATCAGACTATCAACAAAAAAGAGGCGCGATTCAAACATTTTTTGATGTATCAAAACGCTTCCTTTGGCTTGCGTTGCCACCACAAGAAGCACGCTGATAAGGTCGGGGGTGAGTCCGGGCCAAGGTGCGTCGGCTATGGTGAGAATACTGCCGTCGATGTAAGATTCTATTTGGTAATGGTCTTGACTTGGCACAATGATGTCGTCGTCTTTGAAAACGAGTTTGATGCCGAGTTTTTTAAATGCGTTGGGAATAATGCCAAGGTGCTCGCGATGAACGTTTTTGATGATGATTTGCGAACCCGTCATTGCGGCGAGACCTATAAAACTGCCTATCTCAATCATATCGGGCAGGCAGGTGTGGCGGCATCCGTGGAGCGACGATACTCCGTTGATTTTCAAAAGGTTGCTACCAATACCCGAAATCTGTGCGCCCATATTGTTGAGCATTGTGCAAAGTTGACAGATGTAAGGTTCGCAGGCAGCGTTGAAAATTGTGGTTTCGCCTTTGGCAAGCACAGCCGCCATTATGATGTTGGCCGTACCCGTTACCGAAGCCTCTTCCAAAAGGATGTAAGTGCCTTTGAGGTTTTTGCCGTTGATGGTGTACGACGATGAAGATGTGTCGAAATCAAACTCTGCACCGAGTTTTTTTAATCCAATAAAATGAGTGTCCAAGTGGCGGCGGCCAATCTTATCGCCTCCTGGTTTGGGCATATAGCAATATCCAAAACGTGCCAACAGCGGACCAATTATAAGCACCGAACCACGAAACCGTGCGCTTTTGGTAATAAACGACTCCTTTTTGAGGTATTCGAGATTGAGATTTTTGGCGTTGAAAATATATTTTCCTTTTTCGGGATGCTGCACCTCCACGCCCAAATCCTCCAAAAGGGCAATGACGTTGAACACGTCGGAAATTTCGGGAATGTTGCTGATAGTTACCGTTTCGGAGGTCAACAGCGAAGCGCAAATTACTTCCAAAGCCTCGTTTTTTGCGCCCTGCGGATACACTGTTCCAGAAAGTTTTTTACCGCCGGTGATTTCGTAAGATGCCATAGGTCAAGTGGTTATTAGAATTGCTGCTTGTTGCGGTTTTTATTTTTGTTTTTCTTTTTGCCGTTGTTGTTGTTGTTGAAGTTGCCGGGCTTAAACACATTGC
>JAEERW010000025.1 GCA_016286055.1 Bacteroidales bacterium | reverse complement strand
CCACCGACAATATCGACAAGGCTCTTGCACCGTTGTTTCTTGACAGATTGCGCTCCCAACTGAGCGACGCAACCAAAATTCCCGACCTCAACTCAAAACGAGATGCTCTGCTGAGCCTTCAAGACGAATTGTCTTCAATCCGCATACTCGACCCGGCGTGTGGTTCGGGCAATTTCTTGACATACTGTTTTATGGAACTCCGCCGATTAGAAAACAAAATTCTATACGAATTGCATACGGCGGGATTATCGTCGTCAATAAAGGTATCATTATCGCAATTCCACGGGTTTGAAATCAACGAATTTGCCGTTGATACCGCCAAAACCGCCCTGTGGATTGCTCAAAACCAAATGTTGCACGAAACGCAACAAATCCTCGGCGAAAACATTCCCGAATTGCCCCTCAACGACATCACCACAATCCACTGTGTCAACGCTTTACGAATCAATTGGGAAGATTATGTCAATCCGACAGAATTGGATTATATTGTCGGCAATCCGCCGTTTTATGGATATTCGTTGCAATCCAAAGAACAAAAAGATGATGTATTGGCAACATTCGGCAATGATTGGAGAAACGTTGGCACAATGGATTATGTAAGTTGTTGGTACAAAAAGGCTTTTGATTTTATAAAATATAATCCAAAAATTCATTGCGCCTTTGTATCCACCAATTCAATTTGCCAAGGCGAACAGGTTGCCAACCTTTGGAAACCATTGATGGAAGACGGATTGACGATAGATTTTGCCTACCGCACATTCCGTTGGGAAAGCGATTCTGTGGGAATGGCACACGTGCATTGTGTGATTGTCGGATTTGGCATTGCGGATGATTCTGCCGCCAATGCCGTAGAGACGCGATTAATCGCGTCTCTACAAACGCAACCTAAACGCATCTACAATCCCGACGGTACAATCGAAACCGCAAAAAACATTAACGCATATCTTCTCGACGGGCCTAATGTTTTTGTTGAAAGCCGAAACAAACCGATTAGTGATGTGTCGGCTATGATGAAAGGTAATATGCCAACGGATAATGGTAATTTTATTATTGAAGGAGATAAATATTACGATTTTTTGATGCTTGAACCAAAGGCAAAACCATATATAAAGCCATATATCGGTGCAGAAGAATTTTTGCATAACAAAAAACGCTATTGCCTTTGGTTGAAGGATGCTAATCCTGTTGAAATAGGCAAAATGCCATTGGTGATGGAACGGGTAAAAGCCGTACGAGATTTCCGTTTAAAAAGCAAGAAAGCGGCGACCAACAAAAAAGCGGATACTCCTACATTATTTGACGAAATTCGCCAACCTGATTCTGACTATTTGCTTGTCCCGTGCCATTCGTCCGAGAAACGAAAATATATTCCCATTGGATATATGGGTAAAGATATAATTTCAAGTAATGCAAATCTCATCATCCCCAACGCCACGCTCTATGAATTTGGCATTCTCACCTCGATAGTCCATAATGCGTGGATGCGCGTTGTGGCGGGGCGGTTGAAATCGGATTACCGTTACAGCAAGGATATTGTTTACAACAATTTTCCGTGGCCTGAATGGAATGTGGACGGCTCGTCCGCCAATAGCGGGCTGGCAGCCCGCATCCCAACCGCCGCCCAAAAAATCCTCGACGTCCGCGAAAAATATCTCTCGCAGGGCGCGTCGCTTGCCACACTTTACGGCGAAAACCTCGACCTATTGTTCACCGACCTTGCCGAGGCTCACCGCGAGTTGGATACCATTGTTTTGGGCTTGTACGGACTGAAAAAAGACACTACCGAAGCCGAAATGGTGGGCAGGCTGTTTGAACTTTTGTAAAACATTTTTCATCATTGAATTATCCATAATATGCATTTACAAGGCTCTTGAATCCTAATTCTTTGATTTCGGTGTAATCAACCACGAAATTCTTTTTGGTATGCCGTCCACTGCGCAAAAATCGCACATACTCAACAAGATAGTTGTCGATTATTTTAAGACCTTCGTCGGTGGTGATAACGGGGAAAAACCATCGGCACCAAGTAAAATCATTATCAGAAAACTCTCGGTAAAATTTTCGGTTGAAATGGTCGATAAGGTTGGCAGCCACGTCGTCGAAACTTCTACCCTTGCGTATTTTGCTGCGCATCAAAGCCTTAGCCTTACGCTTTATCTTTGATTTTATCTTGTGCAACGTTGCCGAAGCCAAATCAACATTGCCATTGCGATAACAAAAGCCAAGAAACTCCCACTCCTCGCCGGGTGCTGAGATTTTTACTTTTGAGGGATTAATGGATAATCCTTTTTCGTCTATAATGTTAAAAATCAAATCTTTATAACGTTGCAAATCTTCGGCATTATCGGCAAAAACAATTATATCATCAGAATAACGAAAATAAGGCACATGTATCTTTGTAAACGCCTCATCCATAGAGGTTAAGTAGATATTTGCAAAAAAAGCCGACACAGGCACGCCAGCCATAGCGCCTCGATTTTCGGTAATCAAAAGCCGTTCGCCGTTTTCGTTGTAATAATATGCTTTGTTGGCAAGTACAAGATTTACAAGAAGTTGACACAACTGCTGGTCGTCGTCAATCACATTTTTGATTTCATCTACAAGACATTGTGAAGGAATTGAATTAAAATAGTTGTGAATGTCTACTTTAAGCACGTATTTATCAGCAAGATGCGGAATGGAAGTAATTTTATCAAAAGCATTTTTGGCGGTAAGATGTTTGCGAAACGAATAGCAGGCGGGGCTCAACTTATTGTCATATTTATATAAAAGGTGCGCCAATAGTTTCAGCACCAAAGTTTCCTCACTATCAAAACGATAGACAATGCGTTTTTTGGTGGAGCCGCTTTTGTTGATTTCGGTTTTTAAGGGAAAATCAAACACATAACTACCTGAAAGAATGTTGTTTGCAATATCCACATAAAGTTTATTCTCTACAAACGCCTTCAATCGGGCAATTTCCTTTTTTTTGGTATGTCCATCCCCGGTTCGAAGATTTAGGAAATCTTGCCAAACCGTTGGGTCGGATAACGATGTAAGAAGTGTGTGCATACCAATTGATTATCATTTTTTTACAACGTCAGAAATATCCTGACTTGTTATAAACAAAGATTTTTGACGATTGCCGATTTGGAGGTTGAATTTTGCCCCAACTTTTTCGGAAACGCATAGGTCGATGAGAGTTTTGTAATTATCATCACGTCCGGAGAGGTCTACCAGCGTTTTTGCAAAGTTTTTTACCGAACCCTTAGCCGTAAATTGGTCGCCAAAAAGGTCGAGCACAAAATAGAGCATATCCTCGCTGAGACCATATTCGGCAAGTTTTTCCTTTATAACTCTATCCTCCAAAGTAACGTTAAAGACAAATGCATTATCCTGATATTCAACGCTATTGAGCATAAATCCTTGAAAACTTTTCGACGGACATTTAGCGTTAATCTCCTGCGCCGCCCGTTCCATCAGCATATCTCTACACGACACCGTGCCAAGCATCAAGGCTATAAAAAATGCAAATAATATTTTACACTTCATAATGATCAAAAATTGCTAATCGTCGGTAAGACGATATTTTAAAAACCCCGTACATCTCTGATATACGGGGTGAGAAAAAAATGCTTTGAAATAAGCAATTGCTTATGATACCAGACTGAACGTTACACAGTTACCTGCAAAACTTTTTTAATGTGTCACGCTTTGTCCGCCGCAGGTGCGGATTGCTCCGCGTTTTTCTCTTTTTTATAATATTAGGACAAATTCTTTATTTACAAATACTTAGCAAGACGTTCCGACACATATTCGGGACGGTTGGGGAAATGCTCCACAAAGTTTATCAACGTAACGCCGGCTCTCTGTGCCTGCTCTTTCGACCAACGGTAAAGGCGGTTACTCAAAGTGGTTTTGCCAGTTATCATTATAAACAATTTTGGCGAGCCTCCTTGGTAAATACCAAACGAATAATTCATAAACTTGCCAGTGCCGCCAATTTCGGTGGGCGAAACATCGCGACGAACCTCGTATTGCGAGAATTTTTCAGCAAGTATATCGCTGAGTTTCTTTGTGATAGGAATATTATCTTCGTAATCCCAAAACGTGCCACCGTCGTAAACTTCGGGTTGTTTTGGCTGCGGCTGTTGCGGAGGCTGCGCGGGTTTGGGTTGCGGCTTAGGGGCTGACTGAGTGTTGTTTACAAGTCCGCCAAGAGTATTGCGCAGTTGGTCAGCGGCGTTTTTTAGTTCGTTAGCATTTGGGCCTTGCACCGGAGGGGTGTTTTTAGCCGCATTTTCAGCCGCATTGATAAGCGAATTGGCGGCTTTTCTGAGGTCGTCGAATAATCCCATATTGTCAAGTTTTTATAGTTGTTACAATACCCCAAATGTAAGGGATTTTTTTGGAAAAACAAAATAAATTGTCACAGATTTAAATATTTTTTTTGCATTTCCACGCAAAACCCATTATTATTGCATTTTGAAAACTGTAACTGTAAATTCTGTATAAAAAACTAAAACTATAATGCGAAATGTATACCTCCTGCTCCTAATATTATTAACAACGGCATTGCCCTCCAAAGCACAGCAGGTGAGATTTTTCGACAGTCAATACCTATTGCCGGGAAGCCTTATTGATAGGATTTTTCAAGATCCGCACGGAAACGTCTGGTTTACAGGCAAAAGCGGAGCAATTAAATATGGCGGAATGACATTCAGCCGCGAACCTCTGCGCTATACCAACGCCCCTACCCTGCCGTGGGTTAAATATATGGAGTTTTTAGACGGCGAACGAATACTTTTTGGCACATCGCGAGGACTTGTGCTCAACGAGTGTATGACCGACACATTTAAAATGCTGCCGATATATATCAACAACACCGTTTTCGATAATTACTTTGTGTCGTCGGTGGTAAAGAGCCAAAAACTCGGCGCAATACTCGTAACTTGCTCGGGTAACGGCATTGCTGCGTTAGACCCCAACACACTTGAACCTCTAAAACCGCTAACCGACACTATCAACCAACTGATTGATACCAAGTTTCCCGGGGCAATGTATATCGACAGCCGAAACAATCTTTGGACATTCAGTTCGGAAGGAAATTTTATAAATATAGACCTCAACACGCTAACACGCAGCACATTACGTTTTCAAGACGGTATTTTGCCAAGTGCAGTAACAAGCGTTACCGAAGTGCCCACAACAGGTGATATACTTATTGGCACAAGTCATTCAGGCATACTGCGTTACAACCAAAAAGACAACATTGTTACACCCACCAAAGCCACAGCCGATATTACAGGCGGCATCAATGTAATAATGCATCCGAAGTCGCAAGGCACCGACCACCTATTTTGGATAGGCTCAGAAGAGTACGGACTAATGCTCTACGACAACAACACCCAAAAAGTGATAACCCCATCGCTGCGCAACGACAATATCGACCTGCACAACTGCAAGATACACGACATTTTCGAAGACCGCCAAGGCAACATTTGGGCGGCTGCATACCAAAAAGGCGGAGTGTTTGTACCCAAATCAGCAGCCGATTATATTATTAATAATCAACAAAATACATCAGGAAAAAATAATGCGTACTTTACATTTTTAAGTGTTGCTATGAACGAAGGTTCAGGACCAAACCTTGCACCCGTAACCGCCATTGTAGGCACTCGTAACGGCACAATATACACAGGAACCGATGGCGGAGGCGTTATCAAACTTGAACAGGGAGGCAAAAAAACACGAATCTGCACTGCCGAAAACGGATTGCCAAACAACTCTATCAACGCTATGACCGCCGACAACGACGGAAACCTTTGGATTGCCACCTACAACGGAGGTCTTTCGGTGCGCAAGCCCGACGGCAAAATCGAAAACCTTTTTACCAATCCCGAATTTCAAAAAATATCGCACCTGACATTCGACACCGCATCAAACACCCTCTACGCAGGCACTCTCGGCAACGGCACGCACGTGCTGACGCTCAAAAACGGCAAAATAACCTCGCAACACAACATCAGCCAGCCGCAATGGGTGCACCACGTATACGTAAGCAAACGCGGGTATGTAATGATCAACAGCACAATAATTTACACCGCCACAAACGACACCGTCACCATCACCGACCAAGTGTGCGCCTGCGCCACCGACGACAACGAAGGAAACATCTATCTCGGAGGCGAAGATTGGCTATGCCGTTACAACCCCGACACCAAAACCCTCACAAGCATTATCGAAAAGGCTCACAAAGGCACAATCCTGAGTATGGCCACCGACCATTTTGGAAACCTCTGGTACAGCACCGACGACCGCCTTGTGCATTATTCCATAAAAGAAGGCGGCTACGAAACATTCACCACAATGGACGGACTGCCAAGCAACGAATTTTGCAGCAACGCAATCTACAAAGGCAACGACGGCGCTCTTTTTCTCGGCACTAACAACGGAATGATAATATTCCACCCCGCCGAAGGACTGCAAAAAATAGCCTTCAACGCCGAAATATACTTCAACTCTCTTTCGGTGGCAGGCGAAAACATCACATTCGGCAATTCGCAGGGCATTATCGACGCACCCATCAACCTTGCAAGCCGCATTACTATGAAACACAGCCAAAACAAGTTTACACTACAATTTGGCATCAACGAATATGCCAACCAGCACCGCATAAAATTTCGCTACCGGCTCAAAGGATTCGACGACACTTGGTACCGCGTTAGGCAATTGGCACGGATACTGTCGTTTACCAACATTCCCGAAGGCGATTACACCCTTGAAATCAAAGCCTTTATCGAAAACAACGAAACCCAGAGCGTATCCAAAAGCATAGCCGTAACGGTGCTTCCGCCGTGGTACAACACTTGGTTGGCATATTTAGCATACGCAGTGGTGGGTATCATTATACTACTGATAATAAAAGCATTAGCACAAAACAAACATACCCTTAAAATACAACGCGAAGAAAACCAGAAAAAAGAGATGCGCCTGCAAATGTTTACCAACCTTTCGCACGAGATTCGCACGCCGCTTTCGCTGGTAGAAACACCTCTCAACTCGCTTATCGAAACCGAAAACGACAAAAAGAAATCGGCTATATTGCAACTTATGCGGCGAAATGTGCAGCGCGTAACTTCGCAATTAAACCGAATTATGGACATCCGCAAAATCGACAACAACAAATTTGTGCTAAAACTACAAAACGCCGACATTGTGGATTTTATCAGCGATATTGTAAAATCGTTCGACCAATTGTCGCTAATGCGTAATATAAATATCAACCTCAACACCAACAACTTTGACATAAAATTTGCCTTCGACCCTTACAATCTCGACAAGGCTGTGTTTAATATCCTGTCGAATGCGTTTAAATTTACTCCCGACGGTGGATTTATCAATATTAATATTGAAAAAACCGAAGAACCATTTGTATCTATCAAAATAGAAAACTCCGGCAGCCACATTCCGCCCGAAGAGTGCGAAAAAATATTTGAGCGATTTTACCAGACATCCGACAACAGCAGTCACGAGGGTTCGGGCATAGGTCTGCACCTTGCCAAAATGATTATCGACGCACACAAAGGTTTTATTAAAGCGTACAACACAGAACAAGGCGTAGAGTTTGCCATCACGCTGCCATTCTACACCATCAACGAACAAACTGAAAACGAGCAAATTAAAACTCCCAAGCACGATTTATTTGTAGATATTGCGCAAGACACACCCGCCGACACCACTACCAACAAAAAACTCAAAAAGATACTCTTTATCGACGACGATTCGGAATGGACAGGCTATATATCAATGGCATTAAGCGACAAGTTTAACCCCGTGGTATGCAACCATCCCGAACAAGCTATCAACCAGATAATTGCCGAAAAACCCGATGCCATAATCACCGACCTTGTAATGCCCGGACTCAACGGCTACGACCTTTGCAAAAAAATCCGTCAAAACCCGCAGACAAGTCTTCTGCCCATCATTGTGCTCACATCAAAAGCCGACGAAGAAAGTCGCCAGACCTGCGTGGAAATTGGTGTAGACCATTACCTTACCAAGCCCGTAAGTATCAATATGCTAAAAAGTTCGATTACCAACGCCATCACCACCCGCGAAAAAATGGCGGCACGAATGGCAGCCGACATACATTCGGCACAAACAGTAATCGAAGCCGAAAGTCCCGACCAGATATTGCTAAAAAAGGTAGTGGACACCATCAACAAAAACTTAGAAAACACAAATTTTGGCGTAAACGAACTCAGCGCAAAAGTAGGCATCAGCCGCGTACACCTCAACCGCAAGTTGAAAGAACTCCTCGACATCACACCCGTAAACCTCATCAAATCAATCAAAATGCGTCAGGCAGCGATACTTTTGGTACGCAACAAACTCAACGTAGCCGACGTAGCGTTCAAACTTGGATTTTCGAGCCACAGTTATTTTTCAAGCCATTTCAAAGAATACTACGGCATCTCTCCCACCGAATTTGTAGCAAAATATTCAGCTTCGGATAATCAAGAAGAATTTGAAAAAATGGTGAAGATGTAAAAAAACAAATCCCCGACGCAATCACTGCGCCGGGGAAAGAAGTCTTTTTATTAACCTATTTAAGTATTAAGAGGGGAAAACAAATTCTAATTGTATCCTGGGTTTTGGTAAGCCTTAACCTCGGCCTCTGTCATTTCAAGAGCATTGAGCTGACCTACAGGAATAGGACGGAGATAGTTTTCGGGCTTAATATCACGTGTAAAAGTTTTCTTGGTATTGTAAACTCCATTGGCATCAACATCGCAGATGGTGTATTTTCCTGCACGCTCTGACCATGTTTGAGTGCGAACGAGGTCGTACCAGCGAATACCTTCACCAAACAATTCACGAGAGCGTTCGTCGAGTATATAATCTATATCAATAGTAGCAGGAGTAGCAGCCACGAGGTCGGCAGAATAATCAGCACTTACCGCAACATTTTCTGCATTAGAAAATACCCATTTACCTGCTCTTGCACGGAGAACGTTGATCATCTCCTTAGCAGCAGCGTTGTCGCCTTTCTTAACAGCAGCCTCAGCAGCTATTAAGTAAAACTCAGAGAATTTAGCAATCACAAACGGACGAGTAAGAGCACCATTGGGCTGACCAAGACCACTGCCTTTATCTGTACGGTAAGTACCGATTTTCCAAAGTCCAGGATAAGCATAGCGACTTACACGCGAAGGACCGAAAACAAAGTCGGCACGTCCGGGGATAGAACCAGCAGCAATATTGCTACCACCATTATCGGTAGGATAAACGATTTCTGGGAGGTCTTCGCTCAGGAATGAGAGCAAAGGTTCGCCCGGAGCTACATCCATATCATTTGCATTTTTGTAAGTGGCTGTGTTGTCGCCGCTTTTATCCCAGTTGCCACGGTATACTGTTACAAAAGTACCATCCCAACGAGAGTCCTTAACTTTGTCGTCGAACATAGCAAGAGCTTCATGAGTAGGAGCCATACGAGTCCACGGACGACCAGCCCATTGAGCAGCCTCGCGGTGCATAGTTTTTGAACCGTTAGATTTAAAAGTACCTTCGTAGTTCCAAGTTACAGCCCAAGCAGCAACGTTTTCAGCACCATTACCATTACTCCAGCTCAAAGAAGCCTGATTGTAGAATTCGTCGCCTTCGATACGGTCGGCATAAAACATACACTCCTTGTTGCGATCGTTTTGAGCAAGGTTAACATTGTAATAGTTATCGAGCAAACCATAAACGCCAGGATTGTCGATAGCAGTTTTGGCCACTTTGAAAGCTTCGCCAAAATACCATGCAGCATCATGACCATCAAGGTCGTTGCGGTTACATGCGGGATAAGTAGGAATGTTTTTTGGGTTTTCGAGCCACCAGCCAAATGTTAAATAAGCCTTAGCAAGAAACAAACGAGCCACATTTTTGGTAACAGTACCAGTTTTGCGAGGAGCGGTTGGAAGGTTGTCAACAGCCTTGTTTAAATCGCTAAAAATAGCCTTGTAAACCTCAGGTACAGTGTTGCGGACACTTACTCGCGAAGGTGACTGATTAGAGTGCAATTCACCGCTACCAAGGTCCAACGGCACACCACCAAAAGTTTGTACCAAATTGAAGAAATGGAATCCTCTAAAGAAGTAAGCCTCAGCCAAAAGAGGAGCGCTCATATTAGCCTCTTCACCATTTTCGATAATAGCGCAAGCCGAATTGATAGCAGTATAAGCCTGACCCCACATAACATCGCTACGGCACGACGATGAAGTAAGAGTACCAGCACCCGAAAGGTCGGCATCCTTAAAGTTGTTGTCGGCGCTCTGTGCATAAGTATATTCGTCGGTACCAGTTTCGAGCGAATTATAGTAGTACATATTGCCGTACATATAACGGAGATTCTGATACAAACCAGTAAGACCGCCATTGATACCTTCTTCTGTCTTGAAGTAGCTGGGCTCAAAATTAGAGCGAGGCTCTTCGTCGAGAATATCCTGGCATGCAGTTAAGCCCAACGAAGCCAATGCTGCCGCCAATGCTATATTTTTAAAATTTGTGTTCATTGCTTTATAAATATTAGTCGTTAATTAGAAAGTAAAGTTAACACCAAACATATAAGTCCTTGTAGAAGGAGTGTTGGTACCGATTGTAAGCAAACGTTTTTGACCGTAAGCAACAGCAGCATTTTCGTTACCGTATGAGTTGGTTTCAGGATCCATACCAGATTCTTTCTTGTAAGGCGAGAACATTACAAAAGGATTGAGAATCGAAGCGTAAACTCTCATCTTAGAGATACCAACATTCTTCAAAGCTTGCAATTGGTCGAAATTATAACCTAAGGTTATAGTACGGATTTTCAAGTAAGATGCGTCGAAATAACCGAGAGTGCTACCGTATTTTGGGTTATTACCATCGCGGATACCGTTGGGAGCGGGATAATGTGCACCAGGATTAGAGGGAGTCCAGTAATCAACATCAATATTGTTGTTACGACCGCTGAGAGTGTTGAGATAACCGCTTGAACCATAGAGTGTGCTGATGAGCAAACCACCTACTTTGTAAGCACCAACGATGCTGAGGTCGATGTTGCGCCAAGCAACTGTGGTATTGAAACCGCCTTGGAAATCACATTCCATGCTTTGAGGAATTTTATCTTCATCACTGATGGCACGAACAGGAACACCGTTTTCATATTCGCCAGTGTATTGTACTTTAATCATACCAGGAGCACCAGCGGGTTCGAGAATTGCACGAAGAGCTTCTTCGTCTTCTTGCCAAATACCTTCATATTTGTAATCGTAGATACAGTCGATAGGTTTGCCAACAAACCAGTTGTTGTTGCGATCCTCTAGCTGACCGGATGAAAGTTTAACAAGTTTATTACGGTTAACGTACATGTTAACACCAGCTGTCCAAGTCCAACCATTATTGTCGTTGATGATTGTTCCGTCGATGTTAAGCTCGAAACCTTTGTTTTCTGTTTCGCCAATATTAGCCATATAGCTGCCAACACCAGCCGAACCAGGAAGACCTACGCTAAGCAATACGTTTTTGGTAGACATTTTATAATATTCAGCAGTAACATTCAAGCGGTTACGGAAGAAAGAAAGGTCAACACCTAAGTTCCAAGTAGTAGAGAATTCCCATCCGAGTTCAGGGTTAGGAAGTTCTGAAACATAGAAACCAGTAGTAGTTTCAGTGCCGTAGTTGTAAGGCTGGGTTGCAAGCAAACCAAAAGTTTTGTAAGGATCAACAGATTGGTTAGATGTTTCACCATAACCTAAGCGAATCTTTAATTGGTCAAGCCAAGTAATACCGCTCATAAACTCTTCGTTCTTAACATTCCAACCGAGCGAGATAGCAGGATAAGTGTGCCATTTGTGGCCCTCGGCAAGACGAGAAGAACCATCGCTACGTACTGCAACGCTGAGCATATATTTGCTATCGTAAGAGTACATCAAACGAGCCATATACGAAATCAAACCAGTTTTTGAATAACCTTGGTTAGATGGGTTAACAGTGATAGTACCGTTAGCACGACCGATATTCCAATATTGGAACATAGTGGGGATGTCTTGACCGGTCATATTAGAAGAGTTGAAGAGGCTTTGCTCAGCAGAATACATTGCCACAAAGTTGATGCTATGTTTTTCGGCAATAATCTTATCGTAAGTAATGAGGTTTTCAACAGCCCAGTTGGTAGTAAGCTGATTGGTAACACCTGCGCTCGAAAGAGCATCGGGGTTGTCGCTAAATACACCTTGACCGGTGTAGTTGCCGCTATTTTGATGACGGAGGTTGAGACCAACATTTACTCTGTATTTCAAACCTTTAACGTATGGGAGCTCTGCTTCGCCATAGAAAGTATTGTACGATCCAAACACTTTGCGTTTGTTTACATACGAATCATCGAGCCATTCAAGAGTATTGCGAGTTATCACATAGTTGTTGCCCGAAGCACGGTTGATACGAGTTTTAAACGAACCATCCTCATTATAAGGATCAGTGATAGGAGTAGCAGCAAGAATGCTAAACATTTGATTGCAATCGTTAGTAATAGAATAGTTGTTAGTGGTGCTGAATCCCAGTTTAAAATAGTTACCAATTTTCTGGTCAACAGAACCGCGAAGCGAGAAACGTGAAAAATCTTGCAAAGGAACAACAGCTTCTTCGCGATAATAACCTAAACCGAAAGAATAGTTGCCAGCTTGTGTGCCACCTGTAACTGTAACATCGTGGCTTGTAACCATACCTTTGTCGAAGAAAAGATCCTGCCAATCAGTATCCACTCCCTCTCTTTCGTCGGTACCGTAGTTGGTGTATTCAGGATTTGCACCAGCACCAAACAATTCGGTATACTGAGCACCATTCATCATAGGATATTTGGCAAAAATGGTTTTGATACCATAATATCCATTGTAAGAGAATTTTGCCTTCTGACCTTCAGAACCACGGTTTGTGGTAATAATGATAACGCCGTTGGCACCACGCGAACCGTAGATGGCTGTTGCAGAAGCATCTTTCAAAATATCCAACGACTTGATGTCAGAAGGATTGATGTCGCTGAGGCTGCCTGCAAAAGGAATACCGTCGAGCACGATAAGAGGGTCGTTGCTTGCGTTGAGCGAGCGAGTACCACGGATACGGATCTGCATGGTTTCACCAGGTTTTGAAGATGTTTGAGTCATCTCCACACCAGCAATACGGCCTTGCAGATTTTGGGTAATGTTAGAACCTGCAACAGCACGCATGTCGTCACCTTTTACACTGGCCACCGAACCAGTAACAGCCTCTCTGCGTTGTGTGCCGTAACCTACAACAACAACCTCTTCGAGAGCCTTGGTGTCTTCTTCCAAAACGATATTCATGTTAGAAGAAGCGGTTGCGGTTTGTGTCTCGTAACCCATAAAAGAGAAAACGAGAGTAGAACCACTTGATACGTTCAACGAGAACTTACCTTCAAGGTCGGTGATAGTTCCGTTGATTGTACCTTGTTCTAGCACGGTTACTCCTATAAGAGGTTCACCGTTTGATGATGTTACCGTTCCCGAAGCGGAGGTCTGAGCCATTGCCGCAGTCGAGACAAACATCAAGGGCAGCATTATTAGCAGTGCCCACAAAAATTTCAGATTTGCCTTCATAAAAAATTTTAGTTTAAATTGTTGAAACTCTGTAAGATTAAATCTGTAAAAAATGTAACTTATAATAAGGTGTGGATTATTCCTCCGATTAAGGAGGTGTTTTCCGTCGCTTATTTCGTTAACAAAAATTTAAAATAAAGGCAACGTTGACTATACTATTTTGAAACAAATGGTTTAAACTTTTTAACAAATTTTTAAGATTCCGAACAATTTATTTAACAATGTTTATTTATAGAATGTAACATTGATAATCAGAATATTACACAATTAATAATTACAAAACCTACAATTAGTGTATCAAAATCAACAGTTGTTTTTTAGTAAAAAAGTGTTGCATGTAACATTATTATTAGCCGCAAAAAGCAAAAAAAATAGTATATTTGCGCTAAATAATCACAACAAAACAAAACCATGAAAAAACTTATCTTATCACTCCTTATCCTTGCCTCCTACCCTATTTTTGCGCAGGAAATCCTCACTGTGAGCGATGTTACAAGAGGCGCATACCGCTTTTATTCCGAAACATTCGACGACATTACCCCTTTGAGCGACGGAGAATCGTATGTGGCTCTCAAAGATGGCAACATAGTTAAATGCTCGTTTGCCACCGGCGAAATAACCGAAACTATAATAAAAGGCTATTATTATGGTTTTGAAATGTCGCCCACCGAAGATAAAATACTGTATTACAGCATCTACCAACCTATTCACCGCAATTCGTTTAACACAGTATATTATGTTTACGATTTAAAAACCAAACAAAGCGAAGCGTTGATAGAAAGTGCTTGGCAACAGCAGGCTACATTTTCGTCCGATGGCAAAAAAGTGGCTTTTGTGGTAGACAACAACATAATGCTTAAAGACTTAGAAAGCGGAGAAATTACTAATGTAACCACCGATGGCAAAATTAACAGCATACTCAATGGAATACCCGATTGGGTTTACGAAGAAGAGTTTTCGTTTAACCGCGCGTTTGAGTTTTCGCCCGACAGCAAAAAAATCGCTTATATCAAATTCAACGAAACAGATGTAAAAGAGTACGTTTTGCAATACTACAACCAACTTTCGAGCAATTACGACCCCGAATCGCTCTACCCCATCAACTATTCGTACAAATATCCCAAAGTTGGCGAAAACAACTCGAAGGTTTCGGTACACGTATTTGATTTTGAGTCAGGAAAAACCCAGCACGTAAACCTTGGCAACGACACCGACATCTACGTTCCAAAAATTCAATGGACCAACAATCCCGAAAATCTCGCCATTGTAAAGATGAACCGCAAGCAAAACCACCTCGACCTCATCACCTACAATACCAAAGACGAATCTACCAAAACCATCTACACTCAGAGCGACAAATATTACATCGAAGAAACCGTGCCGCAAAGTTTTGTTTTTCTCAGCGACAACAAATCTTTTCTTGTGGAATCGGAGCAGAGCGGTTACCGCCACATTTACCGCTACGGAATGGACGGAAAACTTATCAACGCCGTTACATCGGGTGAAAAAGAACTCACAAAATTGTGCGGCGTGGACGAAAAAAACAAGAAGGTATATTATATAGGTGTGGGCAAAAATCCTACGCAAACTGCACTCTACTGCACCGACCTTGCGGGCAAAAAAAACAAATGTCTGTCGCAAAACGATGGCACCAACGAGGCTGTGTTTTCGTCGAATTTCAAATACTACGTAAACACATATTCCAACGCGTCAACACCTGCCATTATTACCGTAAACACGAGCGACGGCAAGGTGATTAAAACATTAGAAACCAACGAAAATGTAAAAAAAGCCGCAGAATCATACGGCGGAACAAACCGTGAAATTTTCTTTTGGAAAAACAGCCACGGCAATCAACTTTCGGCATATATAATCAAGCCCGCAGATTTTGACTCCACCAAACGTTACCCTGTGCTTGTGGTGGGCTACAATGGTCCTAACTACAATTATGTAAACGACGAATGGGAATTTGGATGGCATCAACTTTTGGCTCAAAAAGGCTACATTGTGGCAGCCACCGACACACGCGGCACAGGACGCAAAGGTTCTGATTTTCGCAAATGTACCTACGGAAAACTTGGCGCACTTGAAACCGAAGACCTTGCCGAATTTGCCGATTATCTTGGATCGCAATCGTATATCGACGGCAAAAGACTCGGCATTTGGGGATGGAGTTACGGCGGATTTATGGTAGCCAACGCTATGACACGAACTCCAGGCAAATACGCTCTCGGCATTGCTGTCGCTCCCGTTACCAATTGGGAATATTACGACAACATCTACACCGAACGTTATATGGGATTACCCGCCGACAACCACGAAGGCTACCTCACAAACTCGCCCATATCGTATGCCCACCAACTTGAAGGCAAATTTTTGCTAATATTTGGTTCTGCCGACGACAACGTACACCCCCAAAACTCAATGATGTTTGCCGAAGCCCTTGTGCAAGCCAACAAACAGTTTGACTATATGCAATACACCAACCGCAACCACAGCATCTACGGCGGCAACACAAGGACTCATTTGTATACTAAGATGACGGAGTTTATTTTGAATAATTTGTAATTTAATCCGTAAAATAATGAACTTAAATAAACCATCAAGAGACAACGTATTACAGAAACTAACTTCGTACAGAGAACAAATCGACAGGTTAGTAACAAATCCTAATTCACCCACAAACAATGATTTCAAAGACCAGATTACATATATTGACAATTTAAACGAAATCATAAAAAATACAGACGACAACTTTCGTCCTGTTTTTCACGAACAAATAAGATTTAAAAACATTAAGCTACAATCTTTTCTTGATAAGATAATGTTCATATTTATTATACCTTTTGCTATAATAGCGTTCATTGTTAGAATTTGGTCGCGGGGAAGGTCAAAAGGAGGTTTTGAAGGCAGATACTATGCCGACATGGTGTACGAATATGCAATATATATAATGATTGGATTAGGATTGCTTATCTTTATTAAATATATTATCATCGACAAAAACTTGAAAAAACGATTTGATTCTACCTTTTATAGAGATCATATCGATACAATGATAGTGTATATAAAGACGATTCCTGACGAAATATTTGAACAAATAAGTTTTGAATTGGCTGTTAAAGAGTTATAGCAATTATACCATTTTACCACTCAGAAAAAAAAAGCTCCATATCAATTAAGATATGGAGATTTTTTATATATTTTCCAAACAAAAAAAACAGGAATGGGGATTATTTATGGAGCACCAAATTGAAAACTTTTTAGTTTTTGATAAAAAGGATGGAAAACATTTTGTTATTTTGCGGTATGTAAGTAATACTACAAGTTGTTAGTTTGTAGGGGGTGTTATTCGTTTTTTATATTGCGCCACGTATTCTTTGATTCGTGGGCATTGGGTTTCAATTTCTTGTGCAAAAATAAAAAATGCCCTTCTTTTTCTTTAGCAGAGGAAAATGCACTTTCTATTTTGCAGTTAAACTGTATGAGATATTGCTCAGTTCTATCAAGTTTATGAAAGTCGAACTCCATATCATCAATACAACCACATCTTAAAGTGTGATTATTAACAATATCTTCTGGTCTCAAATATTTTCTTCCTTCATTTATATAATTACCATAGTATTCCCAGTTGTCATAATATATATGAGAATAATCTTTACTATTTAGACAAAAATTAACGATTCCTCTACTGAATTTTATATTCCCTGGATTGGAATAATAAATATGAGTGAACGTGGTGTCATTATGAAGAATAAGATATTCGTTTCTATCATAACCATTATTGTAAATACCAACAATATCTCTCCAAGACTCTATTCTCTCATATTCTAAAAAGATCACTATAGAATCACCTATTCCAAAACAAGATAGCAATGTTGTATTTACCATTAAAAACACAACTGTTAATATTTTACTTAAATATCGTTTCATCTCTTGTAATATCAAGTTAAAAGTTTTGCTGAATTGTCGATAACTTTTTGTAAGGAATTTTGTCTCTTAGAATATTATCAGTTATGTGTAAAATTTCTTCCAAAAGGCGCAGAGAAGCACCCACTGATTTGGAGAGTTCGCCCCATCCTGCCACACTTACAGCGTTTTTAAACTCTATGAAAGGTCAATAATCCTGACTTGTCAACAAAGTTGCTATTGATAACGCTCCTGAAATCGCTGTTGCCGTAATCTATGTAGTCGCTCATAACTCTTGATGTTTATTATCTCCGCAAATATAGGATTATTTTTTTGGATTCTCCAAGAAACAGAGTGTATTCTTTTAACACCGAATTAAACGAATTAAACAAATACTATATATGTAACAAAAAATTATAAATCAACAAGTTGAATTATAATTTGGCGAATGGAACGAATACAAATTAATGTGTGGTTTCTGCCACGGAAACTCTCCTTGGCATAGTGGCAATACCGAGGGACACCCGCTTTTTGAAGGGGTCTTTTGTTTTTGTACAATATTCTGTTTGTCAAGGTTTTATTGACATCCAATAAAAGGGTTGAAAACATGGCGGATATTGGTAGGTTGGTTGAGGTAGTTTGAGGGCGGTTTTAGTTATTGTCGTAGTTTGTACTGCTCTATTATGTCCCAATATTTCTCGGTTTCGGCGGCGGAGTAGATTTTGCCACGGAAGAGGTAGCCGTAGCCAGCGGAGTCTATTTTGGCGATGTTTTCCATCGAGCCCCAAAAGACTGATTTTAATATTTGACAAATTTTATTCATATCTAAATAATTCATGATTACGAAGATACCAATCCAAATGGCAATTACCGCTCGATGACCATATATCTATAGTTCCAACAAAATCATCTTTAAAAAACAAAAAATAATACGAACAATCTGTCAATTCCAACGCAGAATCAAATTCAATTGAATACTCTTTTTCTTTTATTAATTGCAGTAAAAAATCATCATTGCTTTTTGCTTCTTTTAAATAACAATAGTTTTCGTATGTAAAAAAATCTAATATCTGTTGTTTTGAAATATGCTTATTATGTTCTATACTCAATTTTTCAATTAATTTATTGAAAAAACTAACCATAGTTAAGTTATAATTGTAATTATCTTCTATAACTTCTTGATTTGAAATTAGTTTTAAACATTCTTTACGCATTGTGTTTGTCTTATATGTTTGATAAAGAAACAAACTACAAACAATAAAAAACAACGTTATCCATAAATATGTAGATTTAGCATTCATTTTTGTGATTCTTTAATTAAATAATAGAGAAAATCAAAGGAATTAGAAGGCTTTACAACCTTTCGATTTCGTCTATTGGCAGTTGGGTGAGGTCTGATATGGTGGCGGCATCATATCCTTTGGCTTTCATACGCTTGGCGGTGTCAATAGAGCTTTGTTTTACACCTTCCGCACGTCCTTCCGCACGTCCTTCGGCAAGACCGTCCAAATGACCGTCGCAATAGCCCTCGTAGCGGCTCGAATCGTCGAGGCTGAGGGCGAGGCTTACTCCTTGCAAATAGCGTTTGTACACTTTGCGGTCTTCTTCGCTCAGGGAGTCCACTCGGAGTATTTCGCGTGCCTCTTTCAAGCCCTGCGCTGTGAATGCGTCAGGTATTTCGCCTGTTTTAAGGAAGGATATCCACTCTTGTAACGGTTGGCGGATCTCGTCGTCGAACTTGTTGACGCGAAGAATGTAATACTCGGGAAATATGCCACGGACTTCGTCGACACCGAACTTCGAACGCTGGGCTGGCGTGAGACGGAGTTCGTCATCCTCGTTGAACATATTCTTGAACACCGTTGTGCCGTGGTAGGCGTAGCCCTTGCCTTGTCCGAGGCTGAAATAGACGATGTTGACTGAATAAACTTTGGGAAGACTCTTGTAGGGCTCGCCAATGGCCATATAATCGGCGATTATCTTTGCCGCACCGAATGCCATTCGGTGGAAAAAGTCTATTTCGTGGTCGTTCTGAACCTCTATGAGAAATTTTTCTTTTTTGTCGTCTTCTACTAGGAGGTCTACGCGGTTGAATTTCTGCTGGTCGTCGTCCTGATTGCCCTCGCTTTCGAGTATCTGGGCTATCTTGATCTGACGGTTTATCAACACGCTCAAAAAGCCCTCCAACACAACGTGGTTGCTTTTGTTGCGGAGAAGGCGCTTTATCATCCAATCGAATCTGATGTAGTTTCCCATATTCTGTACTTTATTATTCTCCGCAAATTTAGCAGTTTGCTTTCATTTCTCCAAATTTATTTTTCTTCTTTTTAACACCGAATTAAACGAATAAAACAAATACTTCTATTTAACAAAGAAATTATAAATCAACAAGTTGAATTATAATTTGGCGAATGGAACAAATACGATTAATGTGTGGTTTCTGCCACTGAAACTCTCCTTGGCATAGTGGCAATACCGAGGGGCACCCACTTTTTGAAGGGGTCTTTGTGATTTGTACAATATTCTGTTTGTCAAGGTTTTATTGATATCCAATAAAAGGGTTGAAAACATTGGTTTATATTGTTATGTGTATTGAGGTAGTTGGAGAGGGTGTTATTCGTTTTATATTGATGAGTGGACATTGAGAAAGATTACGAAATGAGATAGTATTCGAGCAAAAATAATATCACAGTTATTATGTATCGTGCACTTGCTCAAATTTCTGAGGTGGATGACTCTTAAATACTTCCTTTCTTCTTTCTTTAATGAATAATCTTATATATATTAAACTATTTTTCATAATGCTATTTTAATATGTTAATTATATCAATAATACCCCGTATTGATGTTTCAGAAAAAGTTCTGTTCGCAAAACGTTGTGGCAATCGTTTATGGCATAAAATTATCACTCGCTGCGATGACATCTTTTTTAATCGTTTTTATCTTGGGATGTTCTTCTTGTGAGGAAAAACGCTTTTTATAGTACTTAAAAAACAACACTTTTGAACAAATGATTAATAATGAAAACCCAAACAACCAAAAAACATAATGAGCAAAACGTGAATGGTATGGAAACCCTATAAAAAAAAGCATCGGTATTGATAATGGGATTATCATATCAATACTACAATATAACACAATCTTTATTATTTTCAAGCACTTACAATCAAAAAGAACGCTGATAAACCAAATTGCAATTACAATACCATACTGAATCGCCAACCCGGGTCCATATTCAAAATTCTTAGTAGTATATGCGAGATCGATAATTTCTCCATTCACAGGTCTTGAGTAAGCGAGTGTAATATAATGATTGAATATGAAACAGATCACTAATTCTACTATTTGATATAAAGTGAAAGTTTTCAAAAAGTTAATATATTGTTTTTTGAGTTTCATCATTTTGCCTATTTTTTTATAATTTCAAATATTAAATGAGCATCAGTAGTACTCATTATTGGACTTATAACATATTTATTATCTAACAATTCAGTACAAGTTTCAATAAATGAATTTAATACAGATAATTGTTGTTGAGCATCTTCCCTTAATGTAGTTTCTTTAATATCATTGTAATAATACCTTGCTATAGTTAATTTTCCCGAAATTTCTGTTGGTAACAATTTAATAGGGAAACTAAATCTTGAATTGTTGGTGGCTTGTAAAACACAATTAATTAAACATCGTTTCAATCCCAATTTATCGAAAGTAGTCCTATATTTTCCTGTCTTTTCAGATTTGGAATATATTTGAGGGTTGCCAGATGCACGATTCTGATAGAGTCCATTCAGAACTTCACTCAGCAAATCTCCGTTATGGATAAACTCAAATTCAGTATTAACATAATTATCTATTGCATTCACATATCCGTTCAATTTTACATCATCAAAATATGTTACATCGTCGGACATTCCACTTGGCGTAATGTATGATTTTATTCTCTGTCTAATAATATTATTTCCCGCAATCTCGCCATTAGATGGTAGCATTTGATTTCGCACATAAGAATAAACAAAATCTCTTGTATATGTTGTCAGAATCTTTCCTTCTCCGTTTGGAATTATTTGTTTTGCTGACATCTTTATGATTTTCCCATTACTAAGTTTCACTTCTTCCCCGACCGACACGAATTGAAAAGAATCATTTATAAAATTGTCTATACTTGCAGTTGCATCATTCATAATATCAAAATGAGCAAAAACATCGCCAAATCTATGAATCATTTGATCCCACTGAAAATGCCAGAGTTCTTCGCCGTCGCGATAGTCCATAAGGTTGGCGGTTTTGCCGGAGTTGCTGGAATTTTCAAACACGTGCTCTAAGCCTGCCACGCCGTGACCGATTTCGTGGGCGATTGTACGCTCTGAGCCGCCGTCGTAGATGAAGCCGGCGTTGTAGCCACGCGGCATATAGCCTGATACGGGGGTGCCGTTGCCGTCTTTTTTGTCGATGACGTTGTCGACGAAGAATAGATAGTAAGTTTTGTCCTGCATTTTTTTCTCTTTTTCGTAGGCTGTGAGTAGGCGCTTTTGGTCGTCGTTGTAGACGGTGAGGATGCCGCTACTTCCGTGTGAGAAGGATGTTAAATCATTGAGGGTGAATTCATCGGTGGTGATTTCAAATTGTACTGCACATTGATTGTAGACTTTATCTAATGATTCTTTCACAATTTTTGCAGCCTCATCGATATTATTTCTGTTCACTATTTTTGCTATATTCACACTCACCAAAACCACTTTGTATGTTTTTCTCTGATAGGTGTTTAAGAATAGTTTGGGGTAATATTCTTCGGTGGCTCGGTATTCTTTGATGCCCATTGGTTTTCCGTTTTGTGTAAGTTTTCGGCGTAAAGATAGTCAAATTTTTGATGAATCAAACTTGTGTCGCGAATTTTTACATTACAATAGGAATTGATGTAAACATATTTCTCCTGCACTTGCTCGCCTTTTACCAAATTCTCAAAAAAAAGTCAAAAAAATAGATACACCGTATTATTTATATTCGTATATTTGCTCTATATCAACTTAACAACATAAAATTTTATTAATATGAAAAGTATACACAAAAAAATGATTGCTGAATGTATAGGTACATTCACATTGGTATTTGGCGGTTGTGGAACTGCCATTTTCGGCAACGTAGGTTTCCTCGGCGTGGCAATCGCGTTTGGTCTCACTGTTGTAGCAATGGCTTATGGCATTGGACACATTTCGGGCGCACACCTCAACCCCGCTGTTTCGTTTGGTTGCTTTGTCAACGGACGTATGACAGGCAAAGAGATGGGCAGTTATTGGATTGCTCAGATTATTGGCGCAAGTTTGGCAGCCGCCATCCTTTGGATGCTAGTAAAATGCACAGGTGGCACACCCGGCACATTTGCAGCCAACGGTTACGGAAGCGAGTTTTTCCAAGGTGCAGCAGGATATGCTAATTGCGATGCAGTAGGCGCATTCATCATCGAAATGGTATTGACCTTCATCTTCTTGATGGTAATCCTCGGCAGCACCGACTCGAAAGGCGCAGGACTTCATGCAGGACTGGCAATAGGTCTTACACTCGTACTTATCCACTTGATTAGCATTCCGTTGACCAACACAAGCGTTAACCCCGCACGTTCGTTTAGCCAATGCTTATTCTCTGAAAACGCTTTGGCTTGGAAACAATTGTGGTTGTTCTTTGTGGCTCCTCTTTGCGGTGCAGGTCTCGCAGGATTGTGCTACAAACTTTTCCAGAAAGACAAATAGAATAGTGTTTTTTTTTCATAACTAAAACTCCGGGTCGGTTGCGGCTCGGAGTTTTTTTGCTTAATTAGTTACTCCTGCTCTTTGATAATGCCTTGACGGTAAGCACATAAGAGTTTTCGCAAGTTTTCAATCTGTTTTTGCAGTTTCATACCCTTATCGGTATCACAAACGTGCATTCTACGATATTTAAACTCCTCTAATTGCACGCGGCTATGAATGTCGGAACCTTCTTTTACTGCACGCTCTTTGCTTTCAAATGCCTCGTGCTGAACAAGTTGCACTCCGTGACTATTATATATTAAGGTGTAACCCGCAATGCCAGTGGTTTTGTGATAAGGCTTTGAAAATCCTCCGTCGATAACCAAACGGCGACCGTCGGCACGCATTGGAGATTCGCCTTTGGTGGTGCGCACAGGAATATGACCGTTAATTATGCGCGACTTTTCGGGGTCGAGACCAAACTCTCGGAGAATATTGTCGCAAGTTTCACGCTCGTTGGCAAGTTCGTAATATGCACCTTTGTTTTCTTTGATAATTTGCTCATCGTCAATAAAATAACGTTCAAATGTGGTCATCTTGTCCTTGTTGTAAAGTGGCGAATCAGGTCCGCACCACAAATACCACATATAGTCGAGAGCAATCTGCTTTTCGTCGCTGTGTTTTTCGGCAAAATATGCAGTGCGAATCACTTGGTCGAAACGTTCCATCAATGCCTTACCTTTGTACTTAACGCCCATAATATCAACCTCTTTGAATGTTCCATCAGCATTAAGCGGAATGGCTGCGTGATAAAGCAAAATATTGTTGCGCACAAGAAACAAACTTCCGTGCGAATAGAGGCATTTCAAGTGCTCTTGCAAATTTTCGCTACTTGTAAACGAGTGATAAAGTTGATGCATAAGTTGCTCTTCCTCAGCGCTCAACTTGTATGGGTCTGCGGGGTTGATTGTTGGGAAATTATTATCTAACAACGGATACGACTTTCCATTTAAATTAATAGTATTTTTTTCAAAATCAATAAGATGCAGCAGTTTGTGATTTTCCATATTAAACTCGGGATGACGGCTAATTATCTGACCTTCAAGTTTAAACTGAATAATAGAAATAGCCTTGTGCATCTTAGCCATCAGTTGCAACGAGCGGCTCATTCGGGTGTTTTCCTCAAATTCGCAAGCCTGAAAAACAGTGCAAGGGTCGTTGCCGTAGGTGTCGAGCGCAAATGTTGCAAGTGGCAGTAAATTAATAGAATAACCCTCTTCGAGAGTCTCCACATTGGCATAACGAATCGAAATGCGCACCACATTGGCAATCAGCGCCCAATTGCCTGCCGCCGCACCCATCCACGAAATATCGTGATTGCCCCACTGAATATCAAAATCGTGATAATTGCAGAGGGTTTCCATAATGCCGCACGCACCGGGACCACGGTCGAAAACATCGCCCACAATGTGCAGAGTGTCGATGGCAAGTTGATGAATAAGTTCGCAAATGGCAATAATCAACTCCTCAGCGCGACCAATTTCAACAATGGAACTAATTATGGCTGAGTAATATCCTTGCTTATCTTCCTCCTCCGATTTTTCAAAAAGGAGTTCCTCGATAACGTAAGTAAACTGCGGGGGCAGATGTTTACGGATTTTGGAATGAGTATATTTTGAAGCCACCATTCGCGCCACAGCCACCACTTGAAAAATCATTGTGCGAAACCAATCGTCGATATCTTTTTCGGTTTGTTTGGCAAGAGCAATTTTTTCGGCAGGATAATAAATCAGCGAACAGAGTTGGTCTTTGTCGCTCTGTCTCAGGTTCATACCAAATACCTCGTCAACCTTGCGACGGATAACACCCGAAGCATTTTTTAAGATATGTGTAAAGGCAGTGTACTCGCCGTGAAGGTCGGAAACAAAATGCTCCGTTCCCTTAGGCAAGTTTAAGATAGCCTGCAAGTTAACAATCTCAGTAGCCGCGCTTGTAACATTCGGAAAACTCTGCGAAAGGAGTTCCAAATATCGGCGGTCTTGTATCAGTTGTTCGTGCGAATAGGTGCTCATATAAAAAAGTTTTTGTCGGGTCAAAGATAGGAAAAAACTACACTAATTCTATTTTGATTTTGTCATTAAAAACTTTGGCATCGCGATTCATTTCATCAATATTATCATACTGATAATAAAGATAAGCAATACGCTCGTTGAGATAATTTGTGATTTCGTCGCCGGGATTTTTCATAACTATTTGGTTAAACAAATGTTTTTCAAAATCTTTGTCGATAGAATACGAAACAAGAATACCGTTTCTACGTGCCATAATGCCGTGGTGACCACAATATTTCATCTTTGGAGTAGAGATTTGAAGCGTTGGATTCTGACCTGTTTGAGCCAAAATCTGCGCCTTTTCCCAATTAAAACCGGTAGTAAGTGAACACAACGTAAGGAACTGATTTCCAAATGGTCGGCGCATAGTTTCTATCAAATAAATTTGACCATTCTTTTTAAGATATTGCAACGCAAAAATACCATCGGCAAGGTTGAGTTTTTGAGCAATACGCTCCTCAATCTCGGTAAGGATAATTTTATCGTGGTCAAAATCATCGGCAGGGAAGGTCTCGGACTGTATAAGATACGGATTCACAACCGAATAGCAGTTGCAGCCGGTGCAGCAATAAACCTTTTTGTTGATTAAGAAACCCACAAAAGTATGTTGAGTACCTTCGATAAATGGCTCAATCACAACCACTTTGTCGCGCGAAATAGCAAAAGCGTTTTCAACAGCGGTTTCGGCTTGCGAAGGATTGTCGGCACGCGAAATGCCTTTGCCGCCTGTAAGGTCGTTTGGTTTCACAATTATAGGAAAGTCCTGATTTTTAGCAAAATCTATGGCATTTTGCAAGTTAGAAAAACTTGTGGAATGTGGTGAAGGTATTGAATTTTCGTAACAGAATTTTTTAAACAACTCTTTGTGATGCAACGTTTTGGCGTTGGCAAAAGTATCGTGCCCCTCCCACCCCATTTTTTCAGCGACGTATGCGGCTGTTAGCGCACCAAAATCATTGGCGCAACTGACAATATGGTCGATATTTTCTGATTTAACTATCTGTAAAATAGCATCTTTGTCGGAATAGTCGGCATTGATATATTTGTCGGCAAACATATGACCGCAAAGTTCGGGCATATTGCCGGTGGTAACCACGTAAAAACCCATTTGCTTAGCGGTTTTAATAAGCGGCTCTTCGCAAAAACTGCCGTTGAGAATCAATAATTTTTTCATTTTTTGAAACAATTAGCAAGTTCATTGATGCAATATTCGAGCGAAATCTGCGGACGGAAATCAGTATCACGCATTATTTTATCTAACGATACATCCCAAATATCGCTGTCGTAAACATCTGGCAAACCATTGAAAACAATTTTTGATTTAGAATTCAATAGCGAAACACAAAGTTTTGCAAGGTCAACATTTGAAATCCTGTTAAACGAAGAAAGATTGTAAACACCACTACATCTGCTACTTAGCAAGGCAGAATACAAACCCGAAGCAATATCGTTTACGTGTATATAAGTCTGTTGGCGCAAACCTTTGCCATAGATTACAATATCCTTATTTTCAACAGCATATTTCACAAAAGTTGGGAAAATAGTCCTTAGATTCATACCAATGCCCACAGGTGCCGAAATCCTAAAACTTGCAGTTCTAATCTTCTTAGTTCGCATTGCATAATCAGCCAAAATCTCCTCCATAACCTTGGTGCAATGGTAAACAGTGGGCGGACAAATTGGATGATTTTCTGTAATTGGATGACTTACAGGATGTCCGATAACTGGCAGAGATGAAAGTTGCAAAAAAGTTTCAATCTTGTTTTGTTCGCAAAACTGCAAAAGACGTTGTGTACCTGAGCAATTGGCACTCACCACATCCACACAATAAGGCTCTTTGCGCATATCGGCGGCAAGATGTATTACTGCGTCGATTTGATTATCAGGCTGATAATCAAATATATCGTTGGTGTCTAAATCTATATTCAAATATTTGTCAACAGTTGCCAAAGATTCTTTTTTGCGACCAAGCCCCACCACATAGAAACCTTTTTGCTTAAAAAAATTACATATATGGTGTCCGATAAATCCGTTTGAACCTGTTATTAAAACATTCATAATCTGACAATTATTAATAGGAAATCTTAGAAATTTAATTTTTCACGAATTACAAAAATAGGTCGTTGCTTCACTTGGTCGAAAATCTTGCCCACATACAATCCCAAAATTCCGAGCATCATAAGCAGGATACCGCCCACAAACCATATTGAGAACACTGTGGAGGTATAACCCTCAACTCCGATGTTGCCTACATATTTGGCTATAACATTGAAAACCGCAAGGCAGAACGATATGAACGACATAAAAAATCCAAACCCGATTGCCATTTTCAAAGGCTTGTTGGTATTGGAAATCATCACGTCAAACGATAATGAAAGCAGTTTTTTTAATGTATACGAACTCTTGCCCTCGCCTCTGGAATCGTGCTTAACGTCAACTGTGGCGGTATTGAAACCGAGATATTTGATTAGCGAATCAAACGAACGTGCCACCTCTCCCATCTTGTTGTATTCATCGATAACAATCTTGTTGTAAACGCCGAAATTTGAGATAGAACTATCTGTTTTAATCCCACTTAGCCAATCAAAAACACTATGAAAAATCTTAGAAGACATCCTCTTAAAAAATCCATCGTGCCTTACCACCCTGCGTGCATAAACAATATCAAACCCTTCTTGGGCTTTATTATAAAGGTGTGGAATTTCTTCGGGACGGTCTTGTAAGTCGCAGTCCATCACCACTATCCATTCGCCCGAACATAACGAAAGTCCTGCGCTGATGGCATAATGCTGTCCAAAATTGCGGCTAAGGTTTATGCCTTTTACACGATTGTTGTTGGCGCATAACTCTTTGATTTTTAGCCACGAATTATCGGGAGAGGCATCGTTTACAAGTATAATCTCGTAATCGGGCGTTATCGCAGACACCGAATTTGTGATCCGCTCTACAAGTTGCTCCACCATCTTTTCACCGTGGTAGACCGGCGACACAATTGACAACTGCATTTTACTTTGCATTATTTAAATAGGCATTTAAACCGTTTTGCAAATATTGTACGAAACTTTGCGGGTCGGGGTTGTAACCTTGCGGCGAAATTAACGGTTTTTCGGGTTGCGAGGCATTCAAAATTACATAATACGGCTGTGCATTTATCTGATATTTAGATATTTGCAACTCGGTATTAACCTTTCCAATTGTATTTTCACCCGAAACATCTTCGGTGCGGTCGTCGGTGTAGAGGGCGGCTATCACAAACTTTTCTTTCATAGTGGCAAGCACCTGATTATCAGACCAAACGTACTCTTCCATTTTGCGGCAGTTGACACATCCGTGACCCGTAAACACAATCAACAGAGGCTTGTTTTGCTTTTTGGCACACTCAACTGCCTGATTATATTCAAAATAGGCATCGATTCCGTGCGGGAGTTTAAGATGTTCGCCATAAAGCGGAGTTTCGCAAAGTGTATTTGATGTATTTACCTGAGATTCAGTGCCATTACCCATCACAAAATCCTGGGTGGTGAGCGGCGGAATATATCCCGACAGTGCTTTGAGCGGTGCGCCCCACATTCCGGGCAACATATAAATTGCAAAGGCAAAAGCAATTAAAGCCAAAATCAATCTCGGCACTTTTACAAAAGGTATATCAGAATCGTTGGGGAGTTTTATCTTTCCTAAAAGATAAAGTCCCAACAATATGGAAGTTGCAATCCAAATAGCAAGATAAACCTCACGGTCGAGAATATGCCAATGATAGGTTTGGTCGGCAACAGAAAGGAACTTAAAACCAAGCGCAAACTCCACAAAACCAAGCACTACCTTTACAGTATTCAGCCATCCGCCCGATTTTGGGAGATTTTTCATCCATCCCGGGAAAAACGCAAACAGCGTAAACGGCATTGCAAAGGCAAGCGAAAATCCAAACATTGCCACAATAGGCTTAACGGCGTTGCCACCGCTTGCACTCTCCACAAGCACCGAACCCACGATAGGTCCTGTGCACGAGAAACTTACAAGCACAAGCACAAACGCAAGGAAAAACGCTCCAAAAAGACCTCCCTTGTTGCCACGGTTTTCGGCACGGTTGATAATGCCCGAAGGCATCGTTATCTCAAACATACCAAAAAACGACAGCGCAAATATCATAAACACTATGAAAAACAGAATGTTAGGCAGCCAATGCGTGCTTAGTGCGTTGAAAATTCCAGCAGTGAACTCGCCGCCGCCCGCCACGTTTGAAATTATTATCAGCAAAGCCACGGGCACGGTGTAAAGGGCGATAATGCTCACGCCGTAAATTATAGCGTCGAATTTATTTTCTTTTTTTAGGAAGTAACTGACAGTCATAGGAATCATCGGGAAAACGCAGGGCGTAAAAATCGCCGCCAAACCCGCAAGAAACGCTATAATAAAAATGCTCCACAATCCGCTGTCATCACTCGGCAGTGGATCAGAACCTTGGGCAACGGCGACAGCAAGCGTATCCGACAACTGCGCATTTTCTACCTTGGCGGTATCAACACTAACAGTATCAGAATCAACTATTTCGGGCTTTACTATATTTTCCTTCTCAGTATTTTGGGAGGGAGAGTCGTTCAGAATCGGCTTTTTTTTTTCAGCCTCGGGAAGTTGCGGATTGATTTCAATCGTAAAATCCTCGTCGAACATCGAGCACATATACTCCTCGTTGCAAACCTGACCCGAAATATGTCCCGAAACCACCTGTTTTACAACCGATTTGGGCGTTACCTCGATAGTAAACTTGGCATTGCCCTCAAAAAACTTTTCGGTAACATCGAAAATCTCCTCGTATTTTTCCACAGGTTTTGTGGCTTCGTTGATTTTAGACACCGAAGCATAGTTCTGAGGATCAGACAATTTGATTTCCAACGGTTTTGACGCACCTTCGGGATTGTAGGGCGAATAGAGGTGAAAACCCGGCTTAATAGTGGTTTCAAACACCAACACAGACTTGCCTTCCTTGTCTTGCGCCGAAAATTTCCAATTAAGGGCGTCGGATTTTTGAGCAAATCCCTGCAACGCCGTAACAATCAATACAATACAAATTACTACAAATTTCTTTGCCATAATGGTAAAAATTTTTGTCAAATGTATTAAAAATTGCATTACACCAACAAAGATGAGTATTAAAAAAGATTAATTTTGGAGAAATAAAAAATGTTTATTAAATTTGAGGCAAAAATTAAAAAAAATGACGACGTTAGAATTAAACAAACAATTAAAAACTCAGGTCAGGAAGATACACAACGATAGTTTTTCGTTGCAGTTGCTGCTAAACTACGCCAAACAACTTTCAGACAACTCTTCAAACGACAATACGTTAACTGGCAACAAATTGCGTTTATGGAATAGAACAAACATTCTTTCAAGATTATATAAAGGTTGGGACGGAGCCGAGGCGTTGCCCATCGAAAGCAAAACTATTGCTAATATGAATGGAGTTTTGAAAAAGGGATCTGATTCCGATTTTTCGGGATGGGTTCTTTTCCCAGATGACAACGGCACTCTACTACTACAATCGCAAAATAAGGATGCAAGCATAAGTTTAGGAAATTCTTTATTTTCATACGTTTACATTAAAGAAAACAATGTTGTTTCAGGTGAGAATATGAGATTTTCGGTTTCTTCTTTTTTAAATATTCTCAAATCTATAAATAATGATGCAATCTGAAAATAGTAGTTTGAGTTATGTAGATGATATTGAGAATGTTGCAAGATTGTTATTTTCTCCACTATTCATTTGCGACGGCATTCTATCTCAAAAAGCTTTTACTCTCGACAAAGATAGTAACGAAAATTATATTTCAGTCTTGCGTCCCGCAATAGACAGTTTTAATACTGATTTTGAAGGCATTAAAAAAGAAGGTAACATTTTGTACGGCTATGCTCTATTAAATGTGGGAGAAATAAGAAATTGCCACATACCATACCACAAGAAGATAGAGTTTGATGTTTTGCCACGAAATGCAGGAAAACGAAAATCGCACGCTGGTATCTTCACCACTATCAACAATACAAAAATAAAAGGCGGAATGCCTCAAACCATTGAAAGATTGTTGGCAAGATCCTTTTTGGTTAAAATAGCACAAAAAAACATCGTTCAATTTTAAAAAAAACAGGTGGCTCAAAAAGATTAAACCACCTGTTACTCAATAATATTTAATTCCTCCTACTGCACAATCACCGCTCCGCCATTGCACGGAACAGTAATCATAACCTGTTGTTTTTTAGATACTTTAATATCTTTTACAGAGCCGTTTAATGCGGCATCGTCGCTGTAAAGTTTCACAGTTTCGCCGGCGGTGAGCATCGGTAGGGTGAGGTTGAGTTTCAAGGTTTCTTTCTGAGCGTTGATGGCGGCAATAAACCACTTATTGCCTGTGCGACGGGCAATTACAGCATATTTTCCTGGATAACCGTCGATAAATTTCACCTCGTCCCAAGTGGTGGGAACTGCCTTCATAAAGTCAACAGCCCATTGGGGTGCATCTGTAAGGTTGTTGGGAGCCATTGCAAAGTGCTGCACCGGACTTTGAAACAACACCGAAACAGCAAGGGCAAACACGTCGGAAGTTTTGCGGGTGTTGCCGTGGATATTGTCGTAGCCGTAATGCTTGTTGAGAGTGCTTCCTCCCCAATCCATACTGCCCACGGTGTTACGTACAAATGGATGAATGGTGGCGCAGAAAGCCTCGTTGTCGCACTCGTTTTGACCAAAGGCAAGGTTCTCACTTGCTCTAACTGCCTCGCACGCAGCAAAATTGGGATACATTCTCTCCCATCCTCTCGGCAATGTGCAGCCGTGGAAAATCACGAGCAAACCATAATCGTTGGCATCGGCAAGAATATCTTCGTAAAGTTGAAGCATCTGCTGCTTGTCGCCGCCAAAAAAGTCTACCTTAATACCGCGAATACCAATGCTTTGCATCCATTTCATTTCGCGACGGCGGGTGATGATATTGTCCATAATGTTGCGAGGACCTTGCGGAGCGTCGTTCCAATAGCCGTTTGAGTTATACCAAAGATAGAGGGCAACATTTTTGGATTTTCCATAGTCGGCGAGTTCCTTGATTTTGTCGCGACCAATCTGCGTATCCCACAGAGCGTCAACGAGAACCGACTCAAATTTCATCTCTGCCGAAAAGTCGATATATTTTTTCTGAATATCGTATGTGGTGTTGCCGTCCATACCGATAATCCAACTCCACGAGCCGCGTCCGTATTGGTATTTTTTCGACGGTTCGTAAAGTTGCTCCACATAGTCGAAAGCCACTGTGGTTTCCACAATATTGGCGAGAGTTTTACCCAAAGTAATTGTGCGCCAAGGTGTTGACGAAGGCAACGAAAGTCCGGGCGTTACCGAAGCAAGTCCGTTCATTTCGCCCTCTTGCGGAAAGCCTATATTATAAAGTGTGCCGTTGCCGCCCATCAGCCTTGCGCCGCAGTAGCGACCATTTACGCCAGTTTCCGAAACAAGAATCCAACCCTTGTCGCCGTTTTTGAACAGGCAGGGAAATGTGTAACCCTCGCCCCAGCCGTTTTTGCCAGTGGCATCGTCAACATTGTAATGTGTTTCGTAACTTGGCGAAGTGCGTGCAAATCCGCCCATTGGTCCCGACTGAGGACAGAGGAAAGTGGTAGTACCGTTGGCAAACTTAAATCCAGTAGCCTCTTTTTTAACCACGCAACAGAATGTAGGACGCTGAGCGTGAACAGTATAACGGAAAACTACATCGCGGTTCGACACAAAAAACTCCACGTCGTAAATCTTCTTGCCGTCTTGCGCAAAAGTATAAACCGTGCCATTGGCATCCACATCGATTTTGCTTTGTTTTGAATTGCCAAGGAAATAGGTCTCTTGTTTCTTAACTTCCTTACTATCAGCAATCGACATATTTTTGGTAAAATCGCCATAATCGAGCACAAGACCGAGGGGCGAACTCTCAATAAAGTCAACCCCGCCGAGCGTTACCTTGTAAGCAGGATTTCCGCCATTGTCCGAAACGGTAACAACAATCTGACCGTCAGGACTTTTTACTTGTTTTTCAACAGCCGAGGCGGATAGCGCAACCGCCGACAAAAACAAACTGTAAATAAATTTTTTCATTTTATAATATATATATATTAGGTGATAGAATTTTTGGCAAATATAAGCATAAAATGGTAAAACAAAAATGCCACAAACGTATTTTTCGGCAAGAAAATTGCGGCATTTTTTCTAAAACACATCAAAAAAATTTTGTGGTTTGAAATATTAATCCTATTTTTGGAAAAATTCAAATCCGAAACTTAATATCTAAAATATGAAACCGATAGAAGACTCTGAACTTATTCTCAACGGCGACGGAACGGTGTTTCACCTTCACCTTTTGCCCGAAAACATTGCCGACAACATAATTCTCGTAGGCGACCAAGACCGCACCGACGTGGTGGCTCAAAATTTCGACACTATTGATTTTAAGGTGCAAAACCGCGAGTTTAAAACAATCACCGGAACCAAAAACGGGAAACGTATCTCGGTGGTTTCCACTGGCATAGGCACCGACAATATCGACATCGTGCTCACCGAACTCGACGCAGCAGTTAACATCGACCTCAAAACACGCATTCCAAAAGAGGAGCACAAAACGTTAAACCTCGTAAGAATAGGCACTTGCGGTTCGTTGCAGCCCGATATTCCCGTAGGCACTCCCATCGTTACAGCCATTGCGGGAGGTTTGGACGGATTACTCAACTTTTACGCTCGCCGCAACGAGGTTTGCGACCTTGAACTCGAACGCCAATTCAACGAATTTACTCAGCGCAACTGTCTTTTGGCATCGCCTTATTTTGTGGAATCGTCACCCGTGCTACTAAAAAAACTTGAAAAATACCGCAAAGGCATAACTCTCTCAGCACCCGGATTCTACGGTCCGCAAGGCAGAGAACTCCGCCTAAAAATCGTTGACCAAGGTATTAACGAAAAATTAGAACAATTTACATATAAAGGTTTGAAAATCAATAATTACGAAATGGAATCGAGTGCAATCAACGGTCTCGGACGTTTGCTCGGACACAACACAGCCACCATTTGTCAAGTAATTGCCAACCGCCGTTGCAAAGATTTCGGCACAGATTACCGCGTAATTATGAAAAACCTCGTCGCCGAAATTGTAGACATTCTTACCACATAACACTATGACCGACAACGAATTAGATGCAATAATACGGCTTTTGGACGACCCCGATAACACTGTTTTCAAAATATTGGAAAACAAACTGATATCGGAGGGGACGAGTGTAATAACCCGTCTGAAGGCAGCGGCTGTTAATAGTCCCCTAAAACTATTGCAGACCCGCATTAAAAGTATTGTGCATCAAATTCAGCAAAACGATATACATCAAGGACTTACCAATTGGAAAGACCACGACGAAAATCTCTTTCGAGGTGCTTGGTTGGTTTCAAAATACGGCTATCCCGACATTCAGTACAATGCGCTGCAAAATGTGTTTGCTACCATTGCAAGCAATGCCAAGATACTGAAGTACAACAATTTTTCACCGTTGGAGCAAATAAAGTTCATCAACCACATATTTTACAAAAAACTCAAATTTGTATCGTGTCAGACGATGGATTTTTTCCGTCCCGAAAACTCGTTTATAGCTTACACACTTGAAAAACGCATCGGCAATCCCATCTCTATCGCCATAGTTTATATGCTCTTGGCGCAATATTGCCAAATACCTATTTACGGCGTCAACCTTCCCAAAAACTTTATTGTGGCATACGTATCGCCCAACGACAACCGTTCTATGTTTTACATAAACCCATTCAACCAAGGCGCTGTGCTCAACGAAGACGAAATCATTTTTTTCCTAAAACAGCAAAACATATCGCCTCAAAGTCAATTTTTTAACCAGTGCAGCAATTCGGTAATAATCCAACGTCTTCTCCACAGCCTCAAAACTTCGTACGAAAAGCTCAAAAAACCTCAGGAAGAACAAGAGGTCGACTCACTGCTAAAAGTGTTTAAAAATGGACTTTCTGCTAAGATAGAATGGGAATAAACTCTGACTTACTAATACGTAAACAATGATCAATATCAAACTCTTTATGAAAAAATTCCTCTTGGCCACCGTCATAACAATACAAAGCATAGCTGTTTCCGCACAAATATTTTCTGAAACATTCTGGACCAATGGACAATGCTTATTTGAAGCCACTCAAAAAGGCGACCGAATAGAGTTTTTCGGCTCTGCTATGCTTGGCGATGTGGGATACGATTTCACACTCATCAAACGCGGACGTACAACATATTCAACCGAACAAGGCGGCTCTTACACCTTTGGCAAATACGTTGAATACCGCACCATAGACGACGGCTATGAAAACCAATTAGACCTTCTCATTGCCTACGACGACAAAGATGAAATGACAGAAGTTTTTTACAAATTCGACGGCTCTATAGATGATTTACTAAAAAACAACTTTCTTAAATTATTAGACGGTGTTTATACCGATGCTGCGGGCAAAGAATACACATTTGACGGAGCTTCTGTCAACGGAACGCCTTTTGAGGTTATGTGCGACGAATATGGCTACGCCAACAACGTAAAATATAAAGGCAAATTCTACAAATTTATTTTTTCAGACACCGGAGTTAACATCTACAATGCACGAAAGGTCAACGGAATGGTTTTCGGCGATGTATTTACCAAAACAACACTTTATAAAAAACTCAGAAAGAGAACCACTAACGAGCCACCACACACTGGACGTTGGCAATACACGAGCACCGACATTGTGAACGTTGGAATGTTGTCATATTTCAACGACAAAGCACAACTTAGAATAATGCGAAACGAAATATTCGCCAGAAGAGGTTACCTTTTTTTATCACCAGATCTTAAAACCAAATTTTCTAAAATGCCTTGGTATCACCCAGGAACCGACAACTCTAAAATTCACTTTTCTGACTTAGAAAATCTAAATATCAATATCATAAAAAAATACGAGACTGCTTATCCGACTGATTTTTATAAAAAAATAGAAAAGGGTCTTTAATTAAATTTTCACTCATCAACGCAGATACACAAAAAAATCCTTCACAACACATGTTATGAAGGATTCATAAAAGTAGGGCGGCTACCTGCTCTCCCGCATTGTGGCGCAGTACCATCGGCGCAAGCGGGCTTAACTTCTCTGTTCGGGATGGGAAGAGGTGGTGCCCCGCCGCTATGGC
>JAEERW010000024.1 GCA_016286055.1 Bacteroidales bacterium | reverse complement strand
CTCAATGGGAATTATATCCAAGGTATCTTGAATCACAAAATCCACTTCGGCGAGGTTGCCGCTTGTCCAATAGTTGGGGATGCCGTCGGTTTGCGTTACAAGCGATTGAAGAACCATATTTTCGGCAGTTGCGCCACGAAATTCCTTGTATTCTTCGCTTCCGTCCAATACGGCTTCGGGCTTCAAATGTGCCAAACGGCGCAAAAGTCCGCAATCCAAGGCGTAAAGTTTGAAAACCGACAGTTCCTCGTATGCTTTGAGCGGAATTTTCGGGGCGGAAACGTTGTGAACCTTGTAAATCAAACCTGCCTGTTCGAGCCAAATAAGGCTGTCTTCGTATTCGCGGGCGCGTGCTCCCGTGCGCACCACGCTGTAAATAAATTTGCGGTTTTCTTTGGACAATTGCGACGGCAACGAATGCCAAATTGCGCTTATGCGGTTGACCTCCACAGGCGAAGCATATTTGGCAAAATCCAATTGGTACAAATTCAAAATATCGTCGAGAATTTCGTCAACAGCCGCCATTCCGCTGCCATTAAGCAAAGCTGCCGCAGCCTCAGGCATACCACCACAAACCGAATATCGCCGATATTGCTCCAAAAGCCGCGACAATATGATTTCGGGCAAGTGGTCGAGGGTGGAGAGATTTTCCAAATATTGAAACGTCTTGATGTCTGCCTCGCGCAAAAACTCGCGGAATGTAAGCGGAAACATCTTGACAACGTGCACTTTGCCTACGGGAACAGCCATATTTTTCTTCTTGACCGCCACGCCGAGCAACGAACCCGCCGCAATTATGGCATATTCGGGTGCTTTTTCGGCAAAATATTTCAACGAATTGAGAGCGTCCTCGGATTCTTGGATTTCGTCGATGATGATGAGCGTCCGCCCGGGTTGTATTGGCACGTCGGTATAGAGCGAAAGATTTGCAACAAGGCGTTTCGGGTCTTTGCTTCGGGCAAACACCTGTTTTAAATTCTGAGTTTCATCGATATTAAACTCGGCGACAAATTCAAATTCGCGCTTGCCAAATTCGCGCATAATCCACGTTTTGCCAATCTGACGCGCACCTTGCAACAAAAGCGGCTTGCGGTTTTTGCTGTCTTTCCATTGTCGAAGTTTTTCAAAAATATCTCTTTCCATAGCCTTAATGTTTTTATGCCGCAAAGATAATGTTTTTTCCCATCATAACAAATAGTCAAGTGCCAAAAATGTGTAAATTTACACATTTTTGGCACCTATTTTTGTGTGTTTTTACACATTTTTGGCACTTGATAAAGCGTCTTTTACCTAAAAATCTCGGCTATAACCCCGAAAAAAATCGAGTTATAGCCAAAAGAATTGATAATATTCCTAATTATACAAACGAATCTGCCATCAAGTCTTTTCTACCAATAAGGCTAAAAATTGTTATCTTATTATCCTCGTTAATGATGCGTAAAGTTCTCAAAATCTCGCCAAGGGTAGAGCCGCTGGTGGTTACATCGTCGATAATAAGCACATTTTGTTTGCGAATTTGCGCACAAAGTTCGGCATCAGCATCTGTCTTAAACGTAAGAAAACGCGTAATATAAGGACGGAAACGACTCTTTTTAACATCTTTGGCAATTGTAAAATAATCCTTTCGGTGAATGTCGTCGAGCATTGACTGAATAGATTTTTTAACCTCATCTTTCTGTTTTTCAGTGTAACGCGGACGCCCGTTTTCTAAAACATCATTCAAATACTGCTCACGATAACCGTCCATATCAAAATCAATATTAGAAGGCAAAGCCTTAATCAATTCCATTTTTTGCAAATGGGGCTGAGCAAAACGGTAAATGTAACGAAGCATATATTTGTTAACCTCGCTCGACGATTCAGGCATTACAACAAGATCATAATCGTAGAGGTTGATTTTTTTGTGGAGGGCATCAACTGCACGCTTTATAAAATCGGTAAGATTGGAATTGTTTTTTAAATCACCCGTAAATTTCAGATATTTAATAAATTCTGACCGCACACTACCCGAAACATCGTCGCGAAACTCATATCCATAGTAAAAGCAATGTCCAAACGCCTTAACTTTGTATCCGCTTCCCGTAAGCGTGATAATATCAGTTGCGCCATCGTGTTCAAAATCAAACACAAACTTATTTGTTCCATCAAAAAATGTTATGCCCATATCGAAGTAATTTTCTGCAAAGATAATAAAAAAATAATAAGTTGTACCCATCACTCATACATCTCCGCCGCCTGCAAGTGCATATCTCTTACCTCATCGACGAAAACGGAATCATCATCAAGGCGTTCTCAAACGTGAAGGCGGCCGAAAATCCGGGACAAATGTTGGAGGAGTTAGGGTAACCCACAATAAAGTGTATTAATACCAAAAATGCCTTTGCTAAAAATATCAGCAAAGGCATTGATTCATACTAAATTAAATAATTATTTTGTAATTTCCGTCAGTCCGTCGAGGCTCATAATAAGACCGTCGTAAGTAGGATTGTCAGAAAAATCAGTTATCTTGAACTCTACATTTTCGGTGGTGCTTGTGTTGCCGTTGATGGTGGTGGTCAAAATTCCGTATTTATAAGACACAAGGCTGTTTTCCTTGTCGATATGCAAGATGGTCTTGCCCGATGCCTCGGCTGCGAAGTTTTTCTCGGCGGCTACCTTTGTAACAACGTAAGCAGGGCGCCCGAAAATTGTCGTGTCCTTGAATGAGCAATCTTTATCGCCGGGCTTGAACACCTTGAAAAGATTGTCACCCAACTGACCTTTGAGATACTTGTAAATGCCGTCGTTAACGCTGTTCAAACCCGTTTTTTCAGATTTTTTAGCATAGCCACGGTCGCTTACAATATAATCGGTGCGGGTGTCATCGGTAAAAACGTAGAGGTATTGCGGACCTGTTTCGTTCTTGACAGCCAAAGCATTACCCTTGCGTGCGAAAACTCGCGTTAAGCCGGTTTTAGCAACATACATTGTATGAGTGATTACAAAATCGCCCTCGTACCATTTCTTAGTGGCAGGTTCGGCTTTCGGCTCTTCCTTCGGCTGTTGGATGTCGGATTCTGCAACGGTCTGTTCGGTTGTGACGGTTTCCTCGGTCTGTTCGTCGTCAGAATCAGACTGTTGTTGGTTGTTGTTGCTGACTAAGCCACCGCAGGCAGTAAACGAGGCGAGTGCCACAAAAACGGCGGCTGTGATGATGGTTCTTTTCTTGATCATAGCATTTGGTTTTTAAAGTGAAACAATTATATAGGATAAACTATTTTTCGAACCTCTCAAATAGATTTTACGAATAAAATTAGCATAAGGTTGTGATTAAAAACCAATTATTATTTTTCCTGCTCTAACAGCGAGCGGTCGGGCAAATCGGGACACGCCTGCAACGGTTCAAGGAAGAATACATCTTTTTGCATACTGATGATGCCTGCCAAAGAATTTTTGGTAACATTCCTAACCTTGGAATCGTCGTAATGCCTCAGCACGTCGAAATGGTATTTTCCGCTCACCTTATTGGCCGCACAGCGAAGGTGTACATACCCGAAATCGCCGTCGGAAATCACCTCTGCATTGCCGTCGGGACTGCCTTTGGGTTCAACTATAAAAGTGAAATCCTGATGCTTGCCGTTCTTGTTGTAAACAAAATGATGTGTGCCAACATACGGACTCACATACGGTTTTGCCTTGGGACATTTTTCAGGGGCGTAATCAACTAATTCACAAACTGATATAACAAACTTTTGCAAACATTCGTTAAAGCCAACCGGGTCGCGTCCGCCATTGAAATTGATATAGAGATGCTCCTTTGACGTAAAATTGGCGCTGATATTCACATCGTAGATGGGAGGAAGTCCCGCAACAACTACATTCCAATTGTTAAACTCCATTATTCCGCTCTCTTTTAATAAGTTAGACAGTTTTCCAACCAAGTCGGCATCAGCGTCGTACTCAAACTTGTAACTTTCGTAGTCTTGGTCGCGGCAAACGCTTCCCGAAAACACGCCGTCTTTAAGGTCAAAATCCAATGTCAAAGGGAATTGCTCGCGGTTCCATTCTCCGTTGTAGAGACTGAAACTAATGTTAGAAATAGTACCCGAAACATTGTTGAGCGGTTTGGTCTTGCGCACATTGTGCACCACACCCCCGCACTCAGGCGACTTCTGTCCAAACATATTGCAAGATAAGAAGTTAAACAACATCATAAGCGGTATCAGATAGTTTAAATGTTTCATAATACAGAGTTTTTCGGTTTACAAATATAATAAAGAGTTGAAAAAAAAGCAATGGGATGAAAGAAATTTTCCGTACATTTGCCCCGATAACTAACTAAATTTTACATCTATGCAATTATCAGAGTATATCATTTTAATTATTGTAGGCTTGGCGATATTGGCGGGAATATATTTCGCGTCGCTGAGGAATCCCTTGGTTGGTACACAACCATCCCGAAGGCATCAAGGGCGCACAAGCCACGGCTGCGGCTATTTTCCTTGCACGAAACGGCAAATCAAAAGAGGAAATCAAAGATTACATCACCAAGACCTTCGGCTACAATCTCTACCGCACTTGCGACGAAATCCGTCCCGAATATGAGGAGATTCCGCAAAACATCACCGACAAAATTCTAACTATAATTCCGCAGGAGTTTAAGGAGATTTTGGGTGGTTTCAACAAGTAATATTTAATTTATATCTCGCCAAAACAGTGAAAATATATGCAGTTTTGGCGAGATATAAAAATTTTCAAAGCATTATTTTGAGTATAATTTGCCGCAATCAAAAAAAACATTATCTTTGTACCAAGATAAAACTATTTTAGTTTTCGCAGGAAAATAGAATTAATTAAAAAAAGATAAACTATGAAAAAAAACTTGTTATTAATTATTTTGTTGGTTGTATTAACCAACATAACAACTGCACAAAATAAAAACAATGGTCAATACATCATCCCCGCCGTTATTGAAGAGAAATGGGGATTCATCAACGAATACGGACAATGGATAGTTGAACCTAAGTTCGATTATGCATACCCCTGTAACGACAATTCGGTAGCAATGGCTCCGTTCGAACTCAACGGAAAATGGGGATATGTTGATAAAAACGGAAAAATAGTAATAGAACCTAAGTTTGGCGGTGTCAGTGATTATTTTTCAAATGGCTTGACTAAAATATTTGAAAATCATCTCTGGGGATGTATCGATACCAAGGGCAAAATTGTAATTGAACCTAAATACGACTATATGAAATTTTTGTCGACAAACGGGTTGATATTAGTAGAAATAAACGACAAATGTGGAATAATAGATAGAACTGGACGTATAGTGGTAGAGCCGAAATTTGAGTCAATTGATGATTTTAGCACCAATGGACTGGCTCGTATAAAACTTAACAACAAATATGGCTTTATGAACACAACCGGCAAAATAGTTGTGGAGCCACAGTTCGACAATGCTGAGGCGTTCTCCGACCAAGGTTTTGCTTTTGTTATGATTAATAATGAATGGGGTTGTATCGATAAGACTGGCAAAAAAATAATTGAAACAAAGTATGAATCCATTAAACCTTTTAACACAAAGGGACTTGCCCGTATTGAGCAGAACGGCAAATATGGCTTTATCAACACATCGGGCAAAATTCTTGTGGAGCCACAGTTCGACGATGCTGATGCGTTCTCCGACCAAGGTTTAGCCCCTGTAAAAATCGATGGTAAATGGGGATACATCAACGACAAGGGAAAAATTGTAATTGAGCCAACCTTTAAAAAGGCTTTACCTTTTGCTTCAAATGGGCTTGCCGCTGTTAAGGCAAATAATAATAAATATGGATACATCAACCAGACTGGTATGATGATAATACAGCCCCAGTTCAACAATGCAACAATCTTTGACGACTATGGAGTGGCAGAAGTATTCCTCAACGACAAAAAAGGTTTAATAGATGCGACAGGCAAATATATTATAGAACCAATTATTGATCTAATGAAAATTGAAAAACATCCTAACCTTGGCTTATCAGTTATCGATGTAGATAATGAAAAAGGATTTATTGATAATTCAGGAAAAATAGTGATTAAGCCACAGTATGATGATGTTTTAATATTCGGTGAAGTAATATTCGTTAAGAAAAATAAAAAATGGGGAATAATTGACAAATCCGGAAAAACTGTTGCTGAACCTCAATTCGTTAAGGTGGTAGGCGAATTTTTATCAATTGTTGATGATGATATCTATATAGAATTTGATGAGTAAAATTCCTCAACAAAGATGAGCAAAGAACTATTAATCGCAGGCCTCATCACCGCCTCATCAAATATTGCAGCGGCACAAAATGATAGCAACATTACTCTTTTCGCCGCTTGTAGCGATGGCAAAAATGGTTTTATCGACATTGATGGCAATTGGGTAATTGAACCTCAGTTTTATCATTGCAACGGCTTTGGCAACAATGGTTTGGCTAAGGTTTCGGTTGGTGATATTTTTCACGAAACATATGGATATGTCAACAAAAAAGGAGACCTTGTGGTGGAGCCGGTGTACAGATTTTTGG
Organism: Bacteroidales bacterium; assembly: GCA_016286055.1. Lineage (GTDB taxonomy): Bacteria > Bacteroidota > Bacteroidia > Bacteroidales > UBA3824 > UBA3824. Next base: position 30,077 of record JAEERW010000024.1, on the reverse strand, counting down.
GCGATTTTGCCGACAACGGATTGGCAAGTTTTACAACAGTTTACAAAGATGGAGAGCCTTCACAATGCGGATTTTTGAATAGTAACGGCAAAATCATCATTGAGCCTCAGTTTCAATACGCACGTAAGTTCAACCAATTTAACATCTGCCCCGTTTGCATCAACGATAAATGGGGCTTTATCGACGCCACAGGCAAAATGGTGATAGAACCGCAGTTTCAAAATGTTACAGAGTTTGGCAACAACGGATTGGGAGTGGCAAAATATCACGACAAATACGGATATATCGACACCACAGGCAAATGGGTTATTGAACCAAAATTTGACTTTGCATTTCCCTTCAATCAATTTGGTTTGGCAACGGTACGTTTCAACGGTTATGTTGGCTTTATCAACACCTCGGGCGAATGGGCAATAGAGCAAAAGTTCGAAGACAAAGATAATCCTGCATTTGGGTCAAACGGCTGGGCACCAGTCCCCTACAAAGGCAAATACGGATACATCGACACCACCGGCAAATGGGTTATAGAACCAAAATTCGGCGAGGCTCATCTGTTTAGCAACAACGGCTTAGCAATGGTTTTCTACAAAACAGGATGGGGATATATCGACACCACAGGCAATTTTGTAGTAGAGCCGAAATTCTCATTTGCCTATCCCTTCGACCGTTACGGCTATGCAATCGTAGAAAACAACCGACGTATGGGCTTAATCAACTCCACGGGCAAAATAATTGTTCCACCAATCTACGATGATGTGTTTGTAAATCAAGGTGTAATCTTCGCCACATTAAACAAAAAATGGGGCATACTTGACAGCAACGGACAACTTATCAGATTTATAACTGTTGATTGGGTAGCCAAAGAATGGTAAAAAAGTATCAACTTTGTTGCATTACATCAAAAATAGCCTTATATTTGTGGCAAAGAAAAAATTTATTAAAACATCGTTAAACTATTAAAATTTAAACAATTAAACAATGGTAAGTACTGGAAAAAAAGAACTGATGATTTTTCAAAAAAGAATCTTAGGATTGTTGGGATTCTTTTTGGCTCCGTGCGCAATTGGCTTCGGACTTTTGGGCGATAACTCTCAAATTGTAGACCCCAAATGGTGGTATTCGATAAGTATGACCTACTATGCCAACTCGCAGATTTGTATGATCGGAGTATTATTCTCAATGGCAGTGCTGTTTTTGTCGTATATCGGCTACAATGCATCCGACAAGATTTTAACCATAATTTCCGGCATAAGCGCCTTGGGCATAATAGTGTTTCCGTGCGGACACGGAGGAATCGAAATCACAGGACTTTTAGGATTGGAATGTGGCACAAGTTTCATAATACATTGCACCTTTGCAAGCCTGATGTTCGTAAGTTTTGCCATAATGGTAGGCTACAATTTTACACAGAGCAAAGGCGACGACACCATGACCCCCGAAAAGAAACTCCGCAACAAAATCTATTACACCTGTGCCGGCGTGATAATAGTTTTTATGCTCAACCAAGTGATATCGGCATGTTGCGGTTTCCCCGGTTATTGGACCCTCATCAACGAAGCCATCATGCTCTGGGCATTTAGTTTTGCCTGGCTCGTCAAAGCCGAATTTTTTGAGTGTTTCAATGATAAAAAAGCATCACCTGAACTCAATAATGCTATCAAGAATGAATTAGCATAAACAGTTCTCTTCGATATAACAAATAAACCAACCGATGGGTTGGTTTATTTGTTTTGTTAAAATCCACCAATAGCGTACAAAGGTATATTTGTCATCCACTCGTGCTCCATATAGTTGCTCATCGAAAATCTTATACCGTGAGTTACAGCATTTTTAGCAACAAAACTCTTCAACGATTTAGCCTTTAAATTTTCCTCCGCCTTAACTTCTATCGGAATCATTTGGTCATCACGTTGCACAAGAAAGTCAATTTCCAACGTGCTTTTTTCATTAGCATAATAAAACACCTCTAAATTTTTATCGGCTTTAAGTTGTTGAAGAACAAAATTTTCGGTAAACGCACCTTTATATTCTGTAAAAATATTGTTAGAAATAAGTATCTGATTTACAGGAGCGTGCATAATTACACCAAGCAAACCACAGTCGCAAAAGTAAAGTTTAAATGCCGACTGATCTTCATAAAATGTTAGTGGCATATCCGGCTTACTAACCTTGCATACCTTATGAACAATGCCACAGTCTTGAAGCCAACGAATTGCAATTTCAAAATCACGAGCCCGCGCACCTTGTTTTAATGCTCCAAAAACAAACTTCTTATTTTCCTTTGCCAATTGTGATGGTATATTGTTAATAACCAACTCAATACGTTGTATTTCTGATTTAGGTGCGTGCTTAGAAATATCGGTTTTATATGCTGTAATAATATTTGTTTGTATTGTTCTTATTTCCAGAAAATCAGCATTCTCAATAAATGCAGCCACAGCCTCTGGCATTCCGCCCACAAAATAATACTGTCGCAGATACTCGATATAACGGTTTCGCAAAGGAGTGATAGACATCCAATCCTTTGACTTTACAAAATCTAACAGAGGCTCTTGTCCTATTGCAATCATAAACTCGTTGAATGTCATAGGATAAAGAGTCATCATATCCACTTTTCCCACAGGAAAAGATGTTTCGCCATGTAACGCAATACCAAGCAAAGAACCCGCCACCACAATATGATAATCAGGAGCATCCTCGCAAAAATACTTCAACGAAGTAAGTCCACCCCTAATCTCTTGAATTTCATCAAGAAAAATCAGAGTTTCATTTTTTTCAATTTTCTCGCCCGAAATTGCAGATAACATATTCAAAACACGCTTAACGTTATAATCTTGCGAAAAAATATCCTTCATATCCTTTTCGTTTTCACAATTGATATAAACGCAGTTTTTATAACAGGTCTTCCCGAAATACTTTAAAATATAAGTTTTTCCGGTTTGCCTTGCCCCAGAAAGAATCAGTGGTTTGCGTCTTTTACTTGATTTCCAACGTTTTAAATCTTCAATAATAGTTCTATACATAGCATTAATTGTTTAGTCCGTTGCAAATATACACATTTTTCCTAGGAAAAAATGTAAAATTTCCACATTTTTCCTAGGAAAAATGTGATATTGTTGATAATCAACAAATTTAGTTTCAATATAAAAAATCCTCCACGAAAAATTTCTCAAACCGAAAAAAAGATTTATCTTTGTAACCATATAAACAACAATTTACAATAATTAAAAAATACTAAATATGATTAAACTAAGTCCCAACCTATTTGTAACAAGTGTTAAAGAGTCGATTGCATTTTATGAGAAATTTGGCTTTAAGGCAGAGCAAGTGATTCCTGATGCCGAAAAACCTATTTGGGCATCTGTGGCAAGTGGCAATGTAGAAATAATGTTGCAAGAAAAAAACAGCGGTATTCAAGAATTTGCCCCGTTAGCCGGCAAACAACTCGGTGCTACTTTAACCCTTTTTATGCAAACAGAAAATATAGAAAACAACTACAACGCCGCCAAAACTAACAATTTCAAAATTGTCAATGACCTTCACAAAACATTCTACGGAACAAGCGAATTTGCAGTTCAAGACCCCGATGGATACATTTGTGTGTTCGCAAGTAAATAAATTCACCAACCAACCCCCACCCCGCTATGATATTAGGCTCAGTAATAGGCGATACAGTAGGTTCGATATACGAATTTCACAACCATAAGTCGGTTGATTTTCCGCTTTTCGCCCCGGAATGTGAATTTACCGACGACTCAATTGTTACCGTGGCTGTGGCTAAATGGCTCGTTGTCGACAAGCAACATACTTTTGAAAAATTAGAAGAATGTCTTGTGGAAATGTGCACACGTTACCCAGACCCTATGGGCGCATACGGCGGAGGGTTTGAACGTTGGGTGTTTCATCCAGAACAACTTCACACTTACGACGAAAATTTCTCCTCCAAATCTCCATCCAGGCGACATCCTTACAACTCATGGGGCAACGGCTCGGCAATGCGTGTTTCTGCCGTGGGTTGGGCGTTCGACACTTTGGAAGAAACCCTCGAAATAGCCAAACGTTCTGCCGAAATCACACACAATCACCCCGAAGGCATCAAGGGCGCACAGGCAACGGCGGCGGCTATTTTCCTTGCCCGCACCTGCAAATCAAAACAAGAAATCAAAGATTACATTACCCAGACATTCGGCTACGATTTAACCCGCACTTGCGACGACATTCGCCCAAAATATCATTTCGACGGTTCGTGTCAAGGCACTGTACCTGAGGCAATGACAGCGTTTTTCGACAGCACAGATTTTGAATCTGCCATACGTCTTGGAGTTTCGCTCGGCGGCGACACCGACACTCTTGTTTGCATCACCGGCGGCATTGCTGAGGCATTCTACAAAAAAATCCCGCAAGCAATCACCGACAAAATTCTATCGATGATTCCGCAGGAGTTTAAAGATATTCTTGGTGAGTTTAACAAATAACGTTTTACTATGAAACTCAGTGAAAAAACTTGGGTATCCCTAATTTTGCTTGTGGTAGGCGCAGTGTTATTTGGGCTAATCTATTTAGCGGCAAAATGGAATTGCGTAGCGGGTGCCATAGTGCTTGGCATTGGATATTATATTTGGTGCAGATGTACATATGTAGCATCTGACCACAGCGACCCTGCCGGCGACGGAATGGCGGAGGGTTTTCACGCATTGTTCGACATAGCATTATCCATTATCTATGCCGTTACATTTTTGCTGTTTATGCTGTTCTCCAACCCGGTATCGGTCTTTAATATCTCAATAATTGTGATATTGGTCTTATTTGTAAAGCGGTATTTGTTTTATATTTTTAATATAACGTTTATATAAACTAATTTTTTGCTTTGAGCAATGCGGCAACATCTTTAAAACCAAACTCTTTGCCTTGATGCATTATGCCATTGCGGAATATTTTGGCGGCGGCTTTTATTATCAAGAAACAAGAAATGATTAAAATTGCCAGACTTACCACTATCTCCCAAGTGGATACTCCGCCAAAAATCAATCGGAAGGGCATAATCTCCGACGAAACTATCGGTATCATCGACAGCACTTGGGCAAAAGTGGATTCCATATTTTGAATCATAACACCCAGAAAACAAGCGGGTAACACAATGATCCATTGCACATAACCTATCAATTGATTAAAATGTTGGTCGGTTTCTGACATTGAGCCAACGGCGGCATAAATTGATGTAGCGGCGGCAAATCCAAAAATAAAATATACCAACGAAAGTATTATAAACGAGGGAGTTATAATATTAAACACACTTGCAAATTCGGGCAAATCTACAAACAACAATGTGCCGAGACCCATCAACAGCCAAACGCAAATTTGCAAAAGTCCCGCTGCGCAAATGCCAATAATTTTGCCTGCAAGCAATTCTTCGGGCTTAACAGATGTGAGCAAAACGTCGGCTATTTTGGTTGATTTATCTTCCAAAACCGAACGTCCAACATTAATCGAAAACATCAAAATGCACATAAAAAAGAGCATAAAAAATACCGATCCGCAAATTGCCTTTACGCCAAATTCTGCGGTGGCATTCGACGATTCGGCTGTTTCGGGATTATCAACGCTAATTTTGTATGTGTGAAGCGATTCGGGGTTGAGAATTTTTGCCACCTGACTATCGTCGAGACCCAATTGCTGAATATCTTTTCTTCGGCTTATTGCCTGCACAAAACCGTTGATTGTGTTGGTGATGGTAAGATTGGCGAGATTGTCGGAATAGTACCCAAAACCTTTGGTGCTGTCAAATTCGATGTAACCCTTAATTTTGCCTTCTAAAACCATTTGGCGAAGGTCGGCGGCGGAAGAATTTTCCTCGGTTTTCCAGCCCATTGCACGCATCGAAGTTACCACATCGGCAAACGACGAATCCGCCACAGGAGATTGTATACCAATGGTAATATCCTCTTTGGTAGGGTCGGCAGATTGTTGGGCTAAATACATCGACACAGCCATAATTACACCCATAAAAATAGGCGCAAGCAAAAGTCCCACAAGAAATGCCTTGGTTTTTACCAAACGAATAAATTCAAATTTTATAACGTGTTTAATTTTTGTCTTCATAACTAATTAGATTTTTGAGAGTTAGATTTTTCATCGGTGTCGGCGGCAATGCTCACAAATATCGAGTGAAGCGACGGTTCATCTACCTTAATGCTACTAATAGTGCAATTATTTTGTAAAGCAAGATTAACAATTTCTACCATCAGGGCGTTTATGTCGGAATCTTTTTTAAACGAGATATTGAGTTCGTGTCCACGCTCCGAAACGTCTGCCACAGCATCTATCGACGACAAAAAACTATGATTTCCGCTGCATGTGAGCGTAATGGTGTCGCTGCCAAACTGACGTTTAATATCGTACAGAGTGCCGTCTAAGATTTTTTTGCCGTGGTTGAGCATAATGATATGGTCGCAAATAATTTCGGCGGTTTCCATCACGTGGGTAGAAAACAAAATAATGCGCCCTTGGTTTTTGAGTTCTTTTATCACCTCCAAAAGTTGGTCGGAACTAACTGGGTCGAGTCCCGAAAAAGGTTCATCCAAGAAAATCACTTTTGGCGAATGCATTACGGCAGAAATAAACTGAATCTTTTGCGACATTCCTTTTGATAGGGCATCTATTTTTTCGTTTTTCCACTTTGCAAGACCGAACTTATTGAGCCAAAAATCAATTTGAGTTTCGATATTTGGTTGAGTCATACCTTTGAGCGAACCGAGATAACGCAGCATATCGCTCACTTTCTGTTTTTTATAAAGTCCTCGTTCTTCGGGGAGATAACCTATGAGGTCGCTATCTTCGTCGGTATAAGGTTTGCCATAAAAAAGGATTTCGCCGCTGTCGGGCTGCAAAATATTCATAATCATGCGGATAGTGGTAGACTTTCCTGCGCCGTTGGGACCAATCAATCCAATAATTTTTCCCTCTTCCGCCACAAACGAAAGGTCGTTTACCGCACAAAAATTACCATAATTTTTGGTAACATGGTTTAGTTGTAGCATATATGTTTTTTTAGTTGCTTTTAATTGTGCAAATATCCGAAAATAATTAATCTCAAACCACACAAAAAGTAAGTATTAACAATTATTAACAAAACAACAAAAAATCCCACATATCAACAAGAAAAAAATTGATTAAAAATTTGCATTTTTGCGATAAAGTCTCTAAATTTGCAGAGTGATTGCAAATATCATGACTTTAAACCATAAATAATACAGACGAAAGCAAAATGATATTAGATTTTACCATATCGAATTTTAGATCCATCCGTGAACCCCAAACCATTTCGTTTGAGGCTTCAAAAGATACGCATCTTGAAGATTACTATGTAATTAAAAAAGGCGATTACAGAATATTGAAAATGGCTGTGATACTCGGTGCCAATGCTTCGGGAAAAAGTAACATTATAAGGGCTTTCAATATGTTCCCACTGTTAATACTTGATCCTTGTGAAAATAAATCTTCTAAAATTGAGTATTCTAAATTCGCTTTGGATAAAGATTATATTGAAGGTAATTCAGTAATGATTGTCAATTTTATTTGTGGTACACAAAAATATCGTTACGAAGTACATTTTAATAATAACATGGTTATTTTTGAAATACTTCAAAAACAACCTTTTACCGAAAAGAGGCTTCATACAGTATTTGAAAGAACCACTGATCAAAACTCACATTTATCTAAATTAAAATTTGGAGATAAATATCGCTCTACCTCTAATAGTCGTCTATTAAGTGTGAATTTAATACATAATAGAACTGTTTTTGGGGCTTTTGAAAAAAGCAACATTGATATTCCGTGGATGAAAGAAATCGTAGATTGGGTACAAAGTTATCTGAATATAAATAGTTATAATATTATATCAGATAAAATGTTTTATGGAAACTATATTAGTGAAAATTTTTTACATATATTTATATTAAAAAGTATTGATAATAAAGATATTGATAATAATATGATGGCTTTTCAATTACAAAAGTCAGATATAGGGGTATCAGGTTTTAATGTTAAAAAAGTAACAACTAATATACCGAACAATATTGTTGAAATGTATTTAGCGGAGGAATCTCTTCCACAGGAATTTAAAAACGAAATACGCAAAGGTGCTTATGAAGAAGTTAAAATTAACCTATTACATAAAGGGAATAATTGTTTAATTCCTTTTGATTTTGAAAATGAATCAGGTGGAACGCAAAGGTATTTTCAACTCTCCGGACTATTATTACTCTCGTTAAAACAATCACTCTTTTTCGCCATCGACGAACTTGAATGTCGCCTTCACCCCGACCTTTACACGCATTTCATTACAACTTTCCTCCATAACGCCAAAGAATCGCAAATTGTATTCACAACACACATGCGGGAATTTTTGGCAGATAAGGATATGTTTCGCGATGATATTGTTTGGTTTACCGAAAAAAACGACGAGGGCGCAACAGAGTTGTATTCTTTGGCTGATTTTGGTAGCGATGTTTTGCGCGATTCCTCAAATCGTTACAATTTTTATCGTGCCGGACGTTTGGGCGCAATACCTCGATTAGGTGATACATTTATTGCTAATTCTAAAACTATTGAAACCGATGGCAAGGCAATTTAAAAAGAGACAGTCAAAAGAATCTATTGCCCTTGTTGTTGACGGTAAGGACGAGAAGTGGTATATGGCAAAAGTTAAGGAGCATTATCCTTGCGCTGCACTCAAAAATGTGAAAATTAAACCTGAACTGCCGTCACACAAAAAAGTTCAAGATTTGTTTGATTTGGCAAAAGCAAAATTAGACGAAGACTATTCTTATGTAATATTGATTTTTGACTTAGACGAACCATTGAAGGATGCTGGTGAAATGTCAAAATTCAACGAACTATATCAAAAGTATTTGTTGGCGAGCAAAGACAAATTGTCGGGACAACAAATAAAAAAATACGGATGGATGAAGAATATGCTTTTGGTAGTTAATAATCCTTGCTTGGAATATTGGTATCTGTTGCATTTCAATAAAACATCAAAGCATTATGCAGATTTTGCTGCGCTTTATCCCGATCTTAAAAAAAATCCCGCTCTTGCCAACTACTCAAAAAAAGAAGATTATTACAACAATCATCCCGACATTTACGAACGTCTTGGTGGTGATAGCGGACTAAAAAAGGCACGAAAAAATGCGGTTCAGTTCGATAATATCACTTGTTATAGTCAAGGATGTTCCGAAATGAACTGTATTTTTGATTATTTTGAGAGTAAATAATATCCTATTTCCTCACCAATATCTCCTCCACGCTTTTGCGAATAAAATGCTTAGGTGCGGGAGCGGCGTTGTCGGCGGGATAACCTATCGGGAAAATGGCGATAAGGTCGTATGATGACATTTCGGGATAGAGGGTTTTTAATTGCGGAGCGTCAAATTTGCCTACCCAAGTGCTGGCTAAACCCAAATCGTGAATGGCAAGCATTATGTGTGTGGCAACAATCGAAGCATCCACATCGGCAATGTTGCGGTTGTCGAAACTCCTTACCCACGCCTCTTCGGGATTGCCGCCTACCACCAAAAAGAGATTTGCACCAAAAGTGTAGGTTGTTACCTTTTTGATGTTTTCCACAGCCTCGGCACTCTGCATAAGCCAAAGTTTAAACGGCTGTTTGTCAACGCCTGTGGGGGCAAGGTTGGCACATTCTATTATCTTATCTATCTTTTGCTGTTCCACCGGCTTATCGGTAAGCATACGGCACGAATAGCGTTCTTTTGCAAGTTGAAAAAATTCCATAAGTCTTTGATTTAAAATTCGTTTTCCTCTAAAAATTTGATAGCCTCATCGTACTCTTGTTCGGCAGAGGCACTAATAAGTTCGTAAGCCTTTTTGGTGTTTTCCTTAACGCCATCGCCATAATAATAGCAAGTGCCAAGGTTGAATTGACCAATTGCATCTTCCTGATCTGCCGCCATTTTGTATAGTTTTGCAGCCTCTTTGTAATCTTGCTCCACACCGTCGCCTTCGTAATAGCAATTGCCAAGGGCGTTTAAACCTTCGGGGTCGTCTTGTTCTGCCGATAAACGATACCATTTAACAGCCTCTTTCAAACTTTTCTTTACGCCGAAACCATTGTAATAACAGTGCCCTACATAGCATTGAGCGGTGGAATGTTCCTGTTCGGCAGACTCTTTGAACCAACGGAAAGCCTCATCGTTGTCTACCTTTACGCCATTGCCCATGTAATAGCAATATCCAAGACTATATTGTGCACAAGAGTTGCCCTGTTCTGCCGAGGCGCGATACCATCTAACAGCCTCTTTGTAGTTTTTGCGGACATCCTCGCCATCAAAATAACAATCTCCAAGAGTGTTTTGGGCGGCGTGATTGCCCTTGGCGGCTTCTTGTTTCAGTTCTTCAATGTCGTCATATTCATACTCTTCGTAATAATCCTCGTCGTCGTATTCCTCATTGTCGTAATCATCGTCTTCCACTTGTTCGCGGGTGGGCGATTCAACATTTTTCGACGAAGACGGATTGTTGAGTCCGAAATGATTGTAAAACTCATCTTTGAAATATTTTGCATATTCAGCCACATATTTCACGGTTTGACACGAACGCAATCCGCGACCTTTGAGCGATGGAGGAAGAACATCCTCGTTGAATGTTCCGCTAAAAATCACAGGCGTAATACGGTCTAAACCAACGGTTTCGATAGCGAGACCAATTTCCTCGTAATACCAATCGCGCTTACCGGGCACTTCGGGACGGTCGAACGCTCCGTCGGTAACCACAAGAATAAAACGTTCGGTATTTTCCAAAGCCGTGCGAATTTGTTCGTCGAATTTGCCTTCGGTAATTGAGTCTACATCATAAAAAACATTAAAGTCGCTAAGCAATCCCACGAGGAAACTGCCGCATACAGTGCCGTTATTTGCACGGCGATAACTTATAAAAAAGTCGTATTTCTTTTTTGTTGCCATTATTCAATTTTGTTTTGGCAAATATAGTCAATAATTTTAAAATCGTATTCGATTGAGGAGTTTTTTTTGTTGGCTATATGTGTAATAAATTTTTGGCTATAACTCGATTTTTTTGGGGGTTATAGCCTAACACATTTCAATCCCCAAGGCGTTACAAAAGAGATGTGCAAAGCGGAGGTGGTTTTTGTAAGTATCAGGAGTTAGTGTAGGTTAATTGTTTTTATTAATGAGGTTTACCACAACTTTTACCATAGTGTCTTTTTCTTCGGTACGGCTTTCAGCAATCATAAGTGTAAGGGCTACAAGTGTATTGTCGGCTATTCGTTTTGAGCCATCGGGATTAAAAAGAATACCATTGTTGTCCATAAACCATAGAAACAATGTGGCGGCAATGCGTTTGTTTCCGTCGCTAAACGAATGGTTTTTAGTAACAAGATAAAGCAACATTGCCGCTTTTTCTTCAACAGACGGATAAAGTTCCATACCGCCAAATGTTTGATAAATTTGTCCAATAGAACTTTTGAATGATTCGTCTTTTTCGTTTCCGAACAAGGCACTTCCACCAAATTTTGACTTCAATGATAGTATTGCCGCCATTGCATTTTCGTAGGTGGCGTGGAATTTCTCCGTTTTAGTTGTTTCCTTGATGCTAAGACGCTCGTAGTCGTAATCGTCCAATGTGTCGAGGGCATAATTATAGTTGGTAACAACGTTGATAAGGGCGGTAGCATCATCAGAAGTTAGTTGCTCTTGTGCCTTTACCGTGCGACCCAATACGTTCACAAGTTTTTTGAGGTCGTCAAATTTCTGTTGGGATATTTTGGTGTTTACTGCGTAACCTTTTATGAGATAATCTTTTAAGATTTTGTTAGCCCAAATACGAAACTGAGTACCGCGCTTGCTCTTTACACGGTAGCCAACGGAGATTATTACGTCGAGGTTGTAAAGTATAGTTTCCTGAATTTGAGTTTGATCTTTAATATAACCATGTGGAGTGGTATGTGCAAATTTTGCACATACCACTTTTTCGTCAAGTTCACATTCTGAAAAAATGTTTTTTATGTGTCGTCCGATTACTGTTCGGTCTTTCTGAAACAGTTCTGCCATCTGTTGTTGTGACAGCCATACCGTTTCGTTTTCCATACGGACATCAATTTGCATTTGTCCGTCGTCGGTTTGGTAAATCAGTATTTTGTCGTTGAGTGTCATACTTGTGAGTTGTAATAATACTTTTGGCAAATATAATGATTATATATAAATAATAGATTTTTTATACCAAAAAATTGCTAAGTGCCAAAAATGTGTAAAAACCCACAAAAATAGGTGCCAAAAATGTGTAAGTTTACACATTTTTGGCACTCGGGGTGATTTTATGATATTTTTTTATCTTTGATGTGTTTGGCGTATTTTTCGTCGTCGAAAACTTCGTCGTAGCCGGTTTTGATTATGCGTTTGATTGTGATGGTGTCGCTGACGTTTTTTTAAGAAGAAAAAAAAATTATGATTAGTTGAAATATCAGTCAAACATCTTTTTTCAGAAGTTAAACATTTTCAATTCATTCTCGTTATTTAAATTTGTAAAAATGAAATAATGAATAACGATAAAATTGAGCGAGCGGCAGTTCGTGCTGTGGAAAACTATATTGATAGATGTCCTAAGTTAGAGCCTTATATAACATCAAATGATAAGACTCCTATTTGGGATGGTGATATTTATGTTTACAATAGCGACGTTAACCATTCAGTACGTGATTTTGTATATAGGATACCTCTTCAAATAAAGGGAACAAAGAACTTTAAAAATGACAGTTTTAGAATTGGACGAGAATATTTAAAGGGATTTAAAGCAGACAGGGGATGTGTATTCTTTCTTGTGCAAATCAATGATAATGTAGAATCTAATCGAATCCTTTATACTTTCCTCTCTGTTAGTTCAATAGAGACAATGTTGCAAGAGGAGACAAAAACTATAACTTTAAAATTGCAAGAGATTTCAGACAAACCCCAATATTTTGAACAAGCTGTTATACAATTCGCAGAAGCAAGACAGAAAGAAACAATAGACAATCCTTCCCCATTTGAGATAAAATCATTGGTAAAAGAGTTTAGAATAATAAGAAAAAATCTTGAAAATATCGTTGATATAAACATCAGGTACGATGTTGAACCACTAATTGATACAATAGTAAATCTAAAAGAAGATGCAACTGCCGGTTGGCGTGATAAATTCATTTATTACGCTCAAAAGGTTATTGAAATAGTATATTGTAACATGAAACAATATAAATTTATTAATCTTCTCATTAATTTTGGTGTATACTTATTCAACCAAAAATTATATGATTTGGCTGAAAGATATTATGATAATGCTTTGAATGAATTACAAAAAGCAGGCAATCAATATTGTTTGTATTATGCATTAATTATTAACAATTTGGGCCTTATTCATCTTGATCGTAATCTATATCACGAAGCCGAAAAGGAGTTTACGGAAGCTTTGAAAGTGTTTAGAAACCTTGCGATAGATGCTCCAAAAATTTACAATAATTATCTGGCCGCAACCCTTAATAACATAGGTCGCCTTCATTCTGTTCTAAATCGTTACAAAGAAGCCGAACTTGCATTCAAAGAGGCTCTTTGTTTTTATCTAGTTCTATCAGATGATAATTCAACCCCCTATATGGAAGAAGTTGCTACAACTCACAATAATTTGGCTAACTTATATAACCGCTTTAATAAATATGCAAAAGCGGAAGAGGAATATAAAAAAGCTTTGGATTTGTATCATAATTTGTCCAAGAATGATTTTGAGTTGTTTGAGAATGTAGCTATGATACATAATAATTTAGCGGTTTTGCATGATAATATGAAATTATACAACGAAGCGGAACAAGAATATTTAGAATCTTTAAATACTTATCGTAAATTATCTCAATATAATCCTGATAAATATTTGAGTGATTTGGCTACAAGTCTTAATAACCTTGCAATATTTCATAAATCAACAAAAATCTTTGACCGAGCTGAAATAGAATTCAAAGAGGCTTTGGATATTAGACAACGTTTAGCTACCAAATACCCAAATGCATATATAAAAGGTGTGGCTGACACACTGAATAATATGGCGAATCTACATAGCGTAACATGTGAAGTAAAAAAAGCAGAAGCAGAATATAATGATTGTTTAGTTATTTATAGGAAACTTGCAGAGTCATATCCCGAAGCCTATAATTGTTATATTATTGGAACTCTCTGTAATCTTGTATTATTGTATACATCACTTAATAGATATTGTGATGCAGAAAAAGAAATTCATCAAATTGTCGATTTTTATTTATGTATTTCTAATTCTATTCCAGATTCAGATATTATTAAGATGTTAAATGTACTACATGATTCAGCGATATTACATTTTTATCATGATAAACCAACGGAAGCAGAAAATGAGTTTAAAGAAGTTCTCCTAGTTTGTAAGAAATTAGTCAAGAAAAATCCCTCAGTATATGCTTATCATGAAATTAACACACTGTGCAATCTTGCAAGCATTCACACAGCAAACAAACAATTGAGCATGGCAGATGAAGAAATTAATGATGCGCTTAAATTGTATTGGAACTATCCCAAAAATATTCCAACTGATTTGCTCTTTCTAATCATAAGTATTCTTCGAGATCTTAATTTGCTATATATTGAACAGAAACAATATTACGATGCTGAAAAAAAAATGATGGCAATTCTGAAAATATATCAAATGCTTGATAATAATCATCCTAATAAATTTATTGCATATATTGGTATGTCACTTTTATCATTAGCCATCATACAACACGAAGAAAAAAGATATGATGTTGCTAAACAATCTTGTGAAAAAGCAATCAATACATTCCAATCATTAAAGGAAAACTCAAATGTAACAACTAAGTATTTAGACAAAGCCAAAGATTTGCTGTTTGACATATGCGAAAAAGAGAAAGAATCAAATATCATTAAAGATAATACAAGTACATTTTTATAAAAATATGTTTATTGGTAAACAATTTTGTTCTTAAAGGTACATTTTTTGCTTTACTTAATATTGATTATTAACTACGAATAAGTAAAGTAAAACTATTATGATAGGAAATCAGACAACAATATCATTTAACAATAGTGGTGATTCTTTCTTTTCGAATGAATCTTTACCAATATTGCCTTATAGGTTTAATATCTTGTACGGTCGTAATGGTAGCGGTAAATCATCAATCTCTCGGGCTATTTCAGCATACGTATCCGATTCGTCAATGGAATCACCACACATAGAATTCGATGAACCTCTGAACGATGATGATAAAAAACATATTTTCGTTTTCAATGAGGATTATATAGAAAAAAATATCAAAGTTGAGCAAGACGGATTGCATCCAATAATTATGCTTGGTGAACAGGTTGAACTTGATTTACAAATTAAAGAGTATGAGGCAGTTTTAAATAAAATTCTGGAAGAAAAATCGCAATTGGTATGTAGTTTGAATACAGAAGTTATTGGAAGTGTTGCGAATAAATATGAGGACATTCATAAGCAATTATTGAAACAATTACGGAAGGATGGAAATTGGGCAGATAGAGAAAGAGCCATTCAAGGGAAGATATCAAAGAGTGATGTAAATGATGTTGTTTTAGGAAACATAATACAAACTGGGAAAGGAACACTATCATTTCAAACTTTGTCGGAAGAAGTTCTAGGTGGTATTAAGATAATAGAACAAACAAAAGGACAACAACCGATTGAATGGAATTGTCCTACACTCACGAATGACATTGATATTACCTATGTTAATAAACTCCTTTGTGTACACAAAGAGATTCCTGAGTTTTCAGAACGTGAAAAGAATATTATGGATATCATTCAGGGTAAATACGGACGTTATATTGGTGATTCTCAGGTGGTTTTTAATGATGAGAATGTTAATGTGTGTCCTTTATGTTTACGCCCCATTAATTCTGTTGGTAAAGAGTCTGTAATTCAATTGGTTAAAAGAATACTCAATAAGGAGGCTGAAACTTATAAAAATCAACTTGCCGAAGCAATGGCTAAATTTGTAGAAATATCCTTAAAAATTGTACCTAACATTGATAATAAACTTTTTAGTACTGCAATAAAGAATCTCGAAAGAGATATTCGTGTCTATAATAGTGAAATTAACAAAGCAAAGTCAATTCTAAAAGAAAGAATGGTTAATATTTATCTGCCATATAATAAATTAATTGATGAGGATAATTTTAATAAGTGTTTCCACAATGTGGAAGAATCATTGGACCATCTTGATGGTCTTGTGAAGAATTTCAACCAAGTAGTAGAAAAACAAAAAACTTTTAAAGAAAATATTAGTAAACAGAATAAACACTTGGCTTATTATGAATTAGAATCACTTATTAAAGAATATTCTGATTTGTCCGAAAATAAAAATAATCTAATACAATTATTAAAAAAGAGAAAGGAAGATGAAGAACGAGTAAAAAAACAATTGAATAATCTTATTGCTCAGAAACAACAAATTACAATCGCTCTTGATTTTATCAATCAGGCTTTGTCTTATGTCTTTTTTGACAAAGACAGATTGCAATTAACAAAAGAGAATGGTATATATACGTTATTATCACGCAATAAAGATGTCAAACCTTCAACTATCTCTGTCGGAGAGAGAAATATAATTGCCTTATGTTACTTTTTCGCCAGTATGTTCGTTGACAAAAATAATAAAGACAAATATAAAGATGCTTCTATTATTATTATTGATGACCCTGTTTCAAGTTTCGATTTTGAGAATCGAGTAGGTGTCATTTCTTTATTGAGATGGATGACCGAACAATTCATTCAAGGCAATCCTAATACCAAAATTCTCATAATGACTCATGATATTCAAACTGTCTTTAACTTGCAGAAAGTACGAACTGAATTAGAAGAAAATAAAGATGGGTATCTAGAACTTGTCGATAAAGGAATATCTCCCAAAAAAGGTTTGTTTAACGAATACAAAACTATTATGATTGCTGTTTTTGAATTTGCCTGCAATAAAAATGCTGACAAAAAATCATCAGTTATTGGCAACCAAATGAGAAAACTGATGGAAGCATATTCTTCTTTTGTTTATGCTCGTGATTTTATGTCAATATCTCATGATAATGATGTAATAAAAAATATTCCCGGGAATAAGCGATTATATTATAAAAATCTTATGACCAGATTGGTGTTAAATGGAGAAAGTCATGAACAAGAAGCCGCTAATGCAATGAATATAACAGGTTTTAAATTTTCCAAGGAAGAAAAAATAATTATTGCAAAAAGCATAATAATGTTCCTGTATTATATCAATCCCAAACATATTCTTTCTTATATACCTGATGCAATAGACGTTTTATCCCAATGGTCAAATGACGGTTTTGATGAATCGTCAATTGATTAATTGTAATTTCGTATATTGTCTTTCATTATGTCATAATGTCATTATTTATATGCATAGAGAGGCGGCTGAGATGTATGGATAATGTCTTTATGCCTTTACAATATCTACTTCATATCCATCAGGATACACACCGCAATCTCTGAACATTCCATTGAAACTAAAATCCTCATCAATTTGTCGCCAATGGATGCCTGAATATGATAGATAGAAATTTTGGCGTTGTTCTTCGGTTGTGTTGGCAAACCCCTTCCAATCAGCAAAAGCATATTTTGCAGTTTTGCCGTCTTCGGTAGCGGCGTAAACGTAGTTGGAATCTACCCAAACACGAGATATGTGGATTTGATGTGGCATAGATTTATTTGTTAAAATAGTTAGTCCAACGGTCGATTATAATTTCTTGGTTTTCATCTATAATGGATTCAATAATTGCTATTTCGCGCTTTTAAAAACCGTGATTATAGATTTGTTCTAATGGTTTTACATTATATTTTGCTTCGCAATCGTCTTTAACGATATGAACGTGTACAGGTTCATGGTCGTTTGAGTAGAACAGAAACCGAAATCCGAAAAAAATGAATATTGTTGGCATAGTCAATTTTATTTTTTGCAAATATACTCAATAATTTAATAATCGTATTCGGTTGATAACGATTTTTATTAACTTTGCAAAAAATTACTTCGATATGGGCATAACATTTTTTGATGGAACAAATAAGTTTGTGTTTGATTTTGAACACGATGAAGTTGTTTCATTAAAAGGATTTGGTTCTAATCTCAATTTTATAGATAATTGCTTTTACTACCATTTTGATTTTGCCGATGATGTTCCAAATGCGCTTAGAAATAAATTCAATCACTTCATTAAGTGTAATGTTGGTTTAAAATCGAAGCCGAAGTTGACTGAATTTATTCAACGTGCTGTTGATTCTTTACATAATCAAGTGAACCTTTATTTTTACGAACTTGTGATAATGCCCGATTTGCAAAACGATGTTACACGCTATATGATGCGTTACATTTACCGTTTTGCTCAGCCCAAAATGGTTTATTATAAGGATGTTTTATCTGCCGACGCAGAACTTTGTGCCCAAATTCGCAAACAAAATGTGCTTATTATCGACGATGTAACCACAAGCGGCTCTACTCTTGGTGAAATTTTGAGAACGTTGCGTATTATTAATGAGGACAATAAGATAACAATTTTTAGTCTTATTGGTAGAAAAGATTTGATGGCTGATTCGTTTGTATAAATTAAAAAACATTAAGCACATAATCCCTTCCCCCAAAAAAATTTGTTTTTTAATACATTTATCGTATTTTTGCGGTATCAGAAAAATATTGGAAACGAAAGAATCATACTATGCCTAAAAACGACTTTCAAACAGCAATTAACCTTATCCGTAGCGGCGAAACTGACCACGGATTGGAACTTTTGGAAAAAGCCCCCGCGCCCGAAACCATTAAAAACATTGCCAAGGCTGAAATCGCTTACTACCGCGACGACCTCAAAAACGCAATGTATTTTGATGAACATTCGCTTCCTGCCGATCATCAATGGTACGACCCACTTATCGTTAACCATCACCTGCGCGCATACGTTTACGCCGCCAAAAAAACTGGCAGTATAAGCCGCGCAATTGAGTTTCTCGACTACTACATTGCCCAAAAACGAAAAGAATACGGATATGCGGCAGCCAAACCGTTTGAAAATATCTATCTTAATGCAATGCGCCGTCTCAACGGTCAAAAAACCACCGATTCGCCCAAAAAGGTAAAAATCATTACCCCTGCCGAGTGCCAATCCACCATTATTTTTGAAAACAACGGGTGCACTCGCGAAGAATCGGCTCGCATGATTTCGTCGATGCTGATGTACATGTGGAACAACATTGAAACCGAAAAAGTGCTAAAAATTTATGAGGAATACGCCGACCTTATCACCCTCGACGACCATCATATCTGGGCTGCACGCAACTACATAAAACTGCACGACGACGTAAACGCACTAACTTGTTTAATGCGTTACGCCAAAGGGTGGACTCCAACAGAAAAATTCACTGTTATGCCAATGAAAGTGTTCGTTTTCAACGATATACTAAAATATTGGACACCCGAAATACGTCGTCAGTTTCTTGTGCTCAACAAAAACCGTTAAGCATTAGCCAAGGTAAAAATTCGTCGTACATCAGCCATTTTCAGCACTTTAAACGAACCTTGCGTAATGGTGTCGCCACGGCTGCATTTTTGGGCAAGTTGGTCGATTTGGGCATCGGTAAGTTTTTTACCCAAAAGTTCGCTGATATTGGCAGGCATATTAATATCGTGATAAAAACGTTCCATTGCCTCAATGCCTTTGAGAGCCGTTTTTTCGGGATTATTGTAATCGTTTTCTACGCCCATAACGTTAACAGCAAAACGCACAAAACGGCTGACATTCACATTCATAACATATCTTGCCCAACTGCCCCACAAAGCCGAAAGTCCTGCCGCGTGAGCCACATCAAACATTCCGCTGAGTTCGTGTTCCAAACGATGAGTAGCAAAATCGCGCTTAGTGCCGCAGCCAGTTAAATCGTTGTGCGACAGACTTGAAGCCCACATCATTTGAGCACGTGCCTGATAATCATTGGGATTTTTCAAAAGGTCGTAAGCCGTATCCTTAACAGTGCGCATAAGTGCCTCAGCAATAGCGTCGGTGAGGGTCATATCGGTGTCGGGACTAAAATATCGTTCCATAGTGTGCATCATAATGTCAACCGCACCGCAGGCAGTTTGATAAGCCGGAAGCGAGTAGGTAAATTCAGGATTCATAACGGCAAACTTGCAGCGACACAGATTGTTGTTGCATCCCCGTTTCCAATCGCCTTCTTCATTGGTAATAACGCAACTATCGCTCATTTCGCTTCCTGCGGCAGGAATGGTAACAATGGCTCCCACAGGCATAGATTTTTGCGGAACTGCCTTATTATCAAAAAAATCCCATACATCGCCATCGTATTCTACGCCGTAAGCAATTGCCTTAGAGGAATCTATCACGCTCCCCCCTCCTATTGCAAGTATAAAATTGATGCCATTAGCACGACAAATTTCTATGCCTTTGCGCACCATCGAAAGTCGTGGATTTGGCACAACTCCGCCCAAAAGTGTATATTTAATACCCTCGCTATCAAGCATTTTGGTAACAAGATTAATAAGTCCGAGCCGTTCAGCACTTTTGCCACCGTAATGTATAAGCACATTAGTGCCGTTATATTTTTTTATAAGCGAGGCAGTCTGCATCTCAACCCCTTTGCCAAAAACCACCTCTGTGGGTGCGTAATATGTAAAATTTATCATAAGGTTTATATTTTTTCAATTATAAATTATGCATTGTGCATTATGAATTAAGCATTAATTAAATTGTGTCAATCGAAACATCATCAAAGTTGGCAAATAGTTCGCTAACTTTTTGGTCGTATTCCTTGCGGTTTACCTTCACCTCCATTGTCAGTTCGTAGACATCGCCGTCGGTGCGTTTTTTCAACTCCATATTATAAGTATCCACCTTGAAACCGGCGTTTCTGAGATTCTGTAATATAGTGGTGATTTCAGCCTTTGAATGAGCCGAAATACTTAGCGAAATAATCTTTTTGCCAAGTTTGCTAAGCACAAAATTAAGAGTTTCGAGACAGAGCAGCACCATCACCGTGGCGGCAATAGCAAGAAGGAATTTCCCCGACCCTGCGCACACGCCGATAGCCGCCGTAACCCAAAGTCCCGCAGCCGTGGTGAGTCCCCTGACGGCGTGTTTTTGAAACATAATTGCGCCCGCACCAATAAAGCCGATGCCCGAAACTATCTGAGCAGCAATACGCGACGCATCGTAACGCACAGCCAAATCGTCGAATCCGTGAATCGACATCACCATAAACAGCGAACTGCCCAAAGCCACAAGAAAATGCGTGCGAAACCCGGCGAATTTCGACCTATATTCTCTCTCCAAGCCGATAATTCCGCCAAGCACCGAGCCCACAAACAGCCTCAGCATTAGGTCAATATCTAAATCGGATAATGTCATTTTCGCTTAACATTAATAATACTTTAAAACGTATAATGACAAAAAAGGTTTTTTATAACAAAAATGGATTTTAGGGGGAAATAACGCCAAGGCGTTATTTCTTTTTAAAAACGTAAATTTAAACGAATTTAAGCGAATTAAAACGAATCCATCAATAAACCAATTCGCTTTAATTCGTTTTTATTCGCTTTAATTTTTGTTCAAAAAAAAGAACAACGCCTTGGCGTTGTTCCCTTTAAAAATATCATTCGTGTTTAAATAAACATTCGTGTTTAACTGTTAAGCCAGCATTACGCTATGAAGAAGCCAGAAGCACACTGCACCAGCGAAATATCCTATCAATGCCAACCAACTGATATGTTTGAGATACCAAATAAATTCGATTTTTTCTAAGCCCATAGCGGCAACTCCGGCGGCACTACCAATAATGAGGATACTTCCGCCCGTTCCAGCACAGTAGGCAAGCAACTGCCAGAATGTTCCGTCTTGAACCAAATCGGCTGTTGCGCCCATATCGTACATTCCCATTGCTCCGGCTACCAAAGGCACATTATCAACAATCGACGAAAGAACACCAATTGTTAAGCCGATTCCGTAAGTGTTTTGGTTGAAAGCCGAATCCAAAACATTCGACATTGCAGCCAAATGTCCCGAAGTCTGCAATGCAGCCACAGCGGTAAGAATACCGAGGAAAAAGAGAATTGTAGGCGTATCAACGCTTGTAAGCACCTGTATAACAGAGTTTTCTTTATGGTCGCCCAACTTGTGGTGAATAATATCAGTAATAAGCCAAAACAATCCGAGAACCAAAATCATACCCATATAAGGCGGTAGATGGAGGAAAGTTTTGAGCACGGGAACCATCAGCAGCGAACCGATACCCCAATATAGACAGAACGATTGAAGGCGGTTTTCGCTCTTGCTAACAAGCACCTTATCCTCGCCAGGCACTTCAAGGTCGCCTTTGAGGGTAAAGCCCAAAACAATCAACGGAATCACCATCGACACAATCGAGGGCAACAGCAGCGATGCAATCACCTTACCGGCAGTGATATATCCGCCAATCCAAAGCATAATGGTGGTAACATCTCCGATAGGACTCCACGCACCGCCTGCATTAGCAGCAAGCACAATCATACCAGCGTAGGTCCACCGCAAATGCCTGTCGGCCACCAACTTATTTAGCAGCGTAACCATCACAATCGTAGTGGTAAGATTATCAAGCACCGCCGACATAAAGAAGGTGAGAATGCTCAGCATCCAAATAAGTTTTTTCTTGCTTCTGGTAGTTATCTTGTTGGTAATGATTGAAAAACCGTTGTGTTTGTCGATAATAGCCACGATAGTCATTGCGCCAAGAAGGAAGAAAAGCGTCTCGGACGTTTCGCCCAAATGATGAAGGCTCTCCTTATTTATAATGAAAGTATTTTGGTACACTTCGTAAATCTCATCGATTTTCTTTGTACGCTCCGATTGTGAAAGTTCATTAATAGAAGGGTCCTTCTTTAATTCCTCTTTGAGGTACTGTTCCCACGGAGTCTCCTTCTTATAATCAATCCAGACTTTGTTGCTGTCAACAAGAAGACAATCTTTACCGATTACAAACAGGATCCACATTAATGCACCGAGCATAAGGGCTGTGGCGGCCTTGTCGATTTTTAGTTTGTGTTCAAGGGCAATGCAGGCATACCCAATCACAAACACTACAATCATTAGAATAAACATAACTAATACCTTTTAAGATTTTCTTTTTTTAAAAACGCCGCAAAGATAGGTAAAAAAACTCTCCGATATAAAAAGAAAATGTAAATTTTTTTATCTTTGCCCTGTTCATTCAAACCTAATTCTGACTCCTAATTATTGAAATATGACAAAATTTGGTACTGTATTTAAGCAAGGCGGCAAAAAAGCCCTTCTCTGTGGTAGCGGCGAACTCGGCAAGGAGGTCGCTATTGAACTTCAACGTCTTGGCATTGAGGTAATTGCACTCGACAAATACGAAAACGCTCCCGCTATGCAGGTGGCGCACAAATCGTATGTGGTGTCGATGCTCGACGGCGAAAAACTCCGCGAAATTATCTCAACCGAAAAACCCGACTACATTATTCCCGAAGTGGAGGCAATCGCCACCAAAACCCTTGTTGAACTCGAAAAAGAGGGCTACAACGTTATCCCCACCGCCCGAGCCACTTTCCTCACTATGAACCGCGAGGGAATACGCCGTTTGGCAGCCGAAGAACTCGGCATCAAAACATCTGAATACCGTTTTGCAGCCACTCACGATGGTTTTGTAGACGCAGTAAAAGCCGTGGGAATACCCTGCGTGGTAAAACCCATTATGAGCAGTTCGGGACACGGTCAGAGCGTTATCAAATCAGAATCCGACATCGAAAACGCTTGGAAAATAGCCCAAGAAGGCGGTCGCGCCGGTGCAGGGAAGGTTATCGTTGAAGCGTTTGTAAAATTCGACTACGAAATAACACTTCTTACAGTGCGTCACAAGGGCGGAACAAGTTTCCTCGAACCCATCGGACATTGGCAAAAAGACGGCGACTATCAAGAATCGTGGCAACCTCAACCCACCACGCCCGAAGTACTTCAAAAGGCTCAGCAGATTGCCGAAAAAATCACCACTGCCCTCGGCGGATACGGTATTTTTGGCGTTGAGATGTTTGTAAGTGGCAACGATGTAATTTTTAGCGAAGTGTCACCACGTCCGCACGATACAGGTATGGTAACTATGATTTCACAAGACCTTTCGGAATTCGCGCTCCACGTTAGGGCAATTCTCGGATTGCCAATTCCTAACATAGCATTTCACGGTCCGTCGGCATCAAAAGCCGTAGTGGTAAGCGGCGACAGCGACCACGTAACATTCGAAAACCTTGAAGAAGCACTCAACATTCCCGACACGCAGATAAGGATTTTTGGCAAACCCGAAGTTCACGACCACCGTCGTATGGCAGTTCTTCTTGCTCGTGGCAACGACATCGACGACGCCCGCCGCAAGGTTCAAGAAATGTATTCAAAACTCAAAATTGAAATTTAGATCTCAACAACGAATTAAACGAATAAAACTAATAATCTAACTATGTATTAGTTTAATTCGCATAAAAATTAATCGAAGATTATTTTTTATAATCCTTACCTAAAAAGGTATTTGTTAAATTCGTTTCATTCGTTGTTTAAAAATCTATAAATAAGGCTACTAATAAATATAACAAAAACAAATAAAATGAAAAAGAGTGTTTTAATAACAGCCGCATTGCTCTGCACTATTGGAGCATCGGCGCAAACCCTCCCCTTGGTTTTTGCCAAGGAAAACACCGGCAAGAGTCTCAAAGAAGGCTCGTCAACCGCTCCGGCACAACTGAGTTACAACAACGAGGCTCTCCCCGACCCGTTTCTCTATCAAGACGGCACCTACAACGCCGACTACAAAGGTTGGGAACGTCACCGCAACGAAACCGCCCGAATGGTGCAGGATTACGAAATAGGACCTATCCCCTCTTTCAAAAAAGTTACCGCCACCTACAACGCCGCCGAAACCACCATTAATATTAAGGTGGACACCAAAGGCGGAAGTTTGGAGTTTTCGTCAAAAATAATCATTCCCGAAGGCAACGGACCTTTCCCCGTGATTATAGGAATGAATATGCCCTCAGGCAGCATTCGTCCCGAATTTGTAAAAGGCTGTATACTTGTTCCGTTTAAACACGACCAAATTATCAAAAGCAGTCATCAGGCTGTAAGAGACAGTGCCGCAGCATTTTACAAACTATTTCCCAAGTATAAGAACACCAGTGGAAACTATTCGGGATGGACTTGGGGAATCAGCCGCCTAATCGACGCGCTCTACCAAGTAAAAGACCAAATCCACGCCGATGTAAACCACATTGCCGTAACAGGTTGCTCATACGCAGGCAAAATGGCTATGTTTGCCGGAGCATTCGACGAGCGCATCGCCCTCACCATTATTCAAGAATCGGGTGGCGGCGGCATCAACTCGTGGCGTGCAAGCGACTATCACACAGCCACTACCAATGTTAATGTAGAACGTGTGGAAAACACCAACTACTCTTGGTTTGCCCCCTCGTTTAAGGATAATTTCAATGGAAAACTCAACCGCTTGCCCTACGACCATCACCAGATTATTTCGATGATTGCACCCCGCGCAGTTTTGGTGCTTGGCAACTCAGACTATCCTTGGCTCTGCGACTATTCAGGATACGTTTCCACTGCCGCCGCCTCCAAAGTTTGGGACAAATTTGGAATCTCCGACCGTTTTGGCTACGTGTTTGAAGGCGGACATCCTCACTGTATGGCGTGCGACTCCGAAAACGATGCCGTTAAACGCTTTGTAGAAAAATTCCTCTTCAACAAACCCTCCGACACCAACATCCGCAAAGCCGACGAATTTAAAGACACCGATATGAATAGGTGGATTGGAGGATGGAAATAAAATAAAACCCATTATGACACAATCAGAAAAAATATCAAAATACGAGGAGATTGTTCCTCAAATTCAAGCACTTGTTTCGGGTGTAAAATATGGAATTAGTTCGCTTGCAAATTTTGTGGCGGCGGTTCACCGAAATATGAATTTCTTTTGGACAGGTTTTTATGTAGTGGATGGCGACTATTTGCTGCTCGGACCATTTCAAGGCGACCCTGCTTGTTTAAGCATTCACAAAAGCAAAGGAGTTTGCGGCACTGCTTATACAAAAGAGCAAACCATTGTGGTAGAAGATGTTGACAAATTTCCAGGACACATTGCGTGCAGTTCGCTATCTAAATCAGAGATTGCAGTTCCCGTGTTTTCAAAATCGGGCATAATCACAGCGGTTTTAGACATCGACAGCGATAGTTTGGCTACATTCGACGACATCGACAAGAAATATTTAGAAAAGGCAGTAGCCTACTTACAAGAATACGAAAGTTTTATTTAAACTTAGAATTTTTTTTATATCTTTACACTCAAATAAAAATACCAATGCCAACTAAAAAACTCTACATAATATCCGGCTGCAATGGTGCAGGTAAAACCACCGCTTCGGTAACAATTTTACCGGAAATATTTGAGTGTAAAGAGTTTGTTAATGCTGATGAAATAGCAAAAGGTCTTTCGCCATTTAATCCTGAAAGCGTGGCAATTCAGGCAGGCAAACTGATGCTCGAACGCATTAACTATCTCCTTACCCAAAACGATAGTTTTGCCATAGAAACCACTTTGTCTACCAAAAGTTATCAAAACCTTGTTTCACAAGCCCACGAAAAAGGGTTTTATGTGCAACTTCTTTATTTTTGGCTTCCGTCGCCTGAATTTGCCGCAGCCAGAGTGGCTCAGAGAGTTAAAGAAGGCGGGCACAATATTCCAAAAGACGTGATTTATAGACGATATTATGCAGGAATCAAAAACCTTTTTGAAATTTATATGCCAATTGTTGATTATTGTATGATAATCGACAACGCAGAAAATCCAAGAGCCATTATCGCGGAAAAAGACGAAGATGGTTTAGTAATTTACGATAAATCAACTTTTAACACTATAAAAAACTATGAGCAATCAAGATAAGGAACTTATTAAAAACGCCCTTCAAATAGCCGAATACGAAACATTAAAACGCAAGGCTATGCTGAATCAAATGGTGGTACAAACCGACACGGACGGAAACATCATCTATGTCCCCGCCCGTGAGGTATTTGTTAAACTATATAACGAGCCTGTGCCCGAATTTTAACCCTTATTTCTTCTTAGCATAAAATGTTTTAGTCTCGGTGCCGTCGTTGGTAGAGATGCAGGCATTGCCTTCGTAGGTTAAAGTGGTTGCGGCATATTCACCCATTGGCGTGCCTTGTTCGTTGAGAATCGTTGATTTAATTAAATCTCCGGCAGTGTTGTATTCATAAATTATACGCGAACGAAACTCCATTTTGTTGGTGCTAACATCCTTGCCATAGTTGGTTAAATCAATTACACGACCGTCTTTATACTTTTTGATGTAATAACTTTCAAGTTCGTATTGAATTTCGGGTTCGTTTTCATCTTCCATAGTGTCCCACGAAACATCGGCGGTGAAGGTTTGTCCAAGAGTGTCCATCTTAAAATCGCTGTCGGCAAAATAAACAACCTCTTTGATGTCGGTAAACGAAGGATATCCCTCAGTAATGTTGTTACCCTTGCCGGTGCGAATTTTGCCCTCATAGGTATATTCCATTTCATCGTTGTGAATGTTGCCCGAATTAATAGTACCGCATTGCGAAATTATGCGACCTTTTAAATCGTAAACAGTGGTTTCATCACCCTCATAGCCATACGAAGCCTCGGTGTAAATAGATGTTTCAACAATCGAGGTATCAGTGTAGAGCCATTTGGTAATGGTATCGCCAGTTTCGGTGTCGATGGTGAAAAGTGGTTTGTTCCAATCAACAGAAGGGTCGGCTGCGGGAGCATCGTCCTTAGGTTCGGAAATGGAAATTTTGGTAGTGTCGGAAGCATTGTCCGAATTTTGCTGAGGCGCATTATTGCAACTGTAAAAGGCTAATAATAACGCTGTTAATGGTAAAAATACTTTTTTCATAATAATTTTTGAGTTTTAATTCACGGCAAATGTAAAAAATTTTTATATTTACGCATTATTAATTTTAAACAAAATATTATGGCAAACATTACATTTCAAGAAGCATTTAAGGCAGGCAAAGAAGCCTACAAAGCCGAAGATTACCAACAGGCAGAGCAATATTTTATCACCGCTGTTGACATCGCTAAAAATCAAGACGAATACGAGTGGTATGTAGACGCTTTGATTGAACTTGGCGAATGTTATATGAACCTCCGCGATGGCGAAAACATGTTTAACGCGTGGAAAACAGCCGAGGAAACTGCACGCCATTTTAACTATAAATACGGTTTGCATAAGTCGCTCCGCCGCCTCGGACATTTACATCATCAAAACGACTACGACGATGAGGCGCTTGACTTCCTAAAAGAGTCTATCCAAATAGGTATTGACAACGAATATGACCCGCAGCACGTTGCGTATATGATGTATACTGTGCAAAAGATTCTTTACAAAAAAGGGGAATACCAAGAGGCTCTACAATACGCTCTCGAATGTGAAAAATGGGCACATAAATTTAACAGTATCAATTATATAGATAGTCTATTGAGCGACATATCAAACATTTACCTATCGCTCGACGATTACGAAAGTGCCCGCCGCTATATGACAGAAGCGTTTGTATACAGTGAACCTCAAAACCAAAAAATCCTCCTCCAATCCATCGCCTTCATCAACCGACAACTCAACTACCAATCCGACAGCGAATTTTTCGACAACTGGGCTGAGAGTATTGACGATGAAGGACAAACAAACGAGGCGTGATTATAACTACAACGGATTAAAGTTTTGGCGGCGGATTTCTTCTGCCGTCAATGTTGGAATATAATTTTGAGTATTGTTAAAAAAAATGCAAAGTATGAAAAAAATTACCATAGATATTGACGATACAAATTCATTAGATGGAATTCTTAATTCTCAGAAATTTAAAGAGGCTGAGCATATTATTATCAAAGGTACTTCGGAAGAGGGTCTTTTCAAATTTGTCAACATAAACAAAACCCATTTCGTAAAAGTATTAGATTTGAGCAAGACTTGTTTCCTTATCCAGGGTTATTTATTTAAAAATCATTTGCACCAAATAGATTTTTTAGGTAATTTGCGAGAAATCATTTTGCCTGAAAATCTTGAAATCTTAAAAACTGGGACGATTGGTTTAACATATAATCTGCAAAAAATCACATTCCCCAAAAATCTGAAAAAAATAGAACACCATGCTATTGAAGCACCAAAACTAAAAAATGCGACCATTCCCGATACTGTTGAGGTAATTGAAGATTCGGAATTTTCAAATTGTGAAAAACTTACAGAAATCAATATTCCAAAAAACGTAAAAAAATTACATTCTCCTTTTGATTGGTGCTTTAAAGTAAAACAAATCAATCTAGCACCAGAAAATCCTAATTTCAAAATAATCAAAGGTGCAATTTTTTCGCCTGATGGCAAAAAACTTATTTGTGTACCCCCTGCGTTGTGCGAAAACTACAAGATACCATTCGGAACGGAAGTTTTAGAAAGCGGATGTTTTGACAGTTTCGCAGGCAAATCGGTTGTTATACCCGAAAGTGTCAAAACCATAAAACACGGTGCTTTTAAAAATTGTTTAAAACTTGAAACTGTTCTAATTCCGGATTCGGTTGTGGAAATGGATAATTTCTGTTTTATGCAATGCGACAAATTAAAAAACATAAGGCTGTCAGAAAAAATTGTCAACATCGATAAATCGTTTTTCTATAATTGCGGAAATGTTAAAACCATAACGTTACCAGAAAAACTTGAATTTATAAAATCTGGCAGTTTGTCAGGCTTATATGCCTTGAATAAAATTATAATTTCGCCAAATAATCCCAATTTTAGCACATATAACGGCGCACTTTACACCAAAGATATGAAACGGCTTATTGAGATTCCGAGCGGCAAGGCTGAAAAATAAAAAAAGCGATAAAATAAAAAACTTTTTGTATATTTGCGAAAATAA
>JAEERW010000023.1 GCA_016286055.1 Bacteroidales bacterium | reverse complement strand
GGTACGCCTCATTCGACTACCACCCGATAGACTACCGCGAATCTACTCGTAAAACTCGACATCCTCCTCAACGGCGAGCCTGTGGATGCCATGAGCAGCCTTATCCACGAGAGCAACGCCTACGAGTTTGGCAAGGGCATCTGCGAAAAACTCAAAGAGTTGATTCCCCGCCATCAGTTTGACATTGCGATACAGGCGGCAATCGGCACCAAGATAATTTCGCGCTCCACCATCAAGGCATACCGCAAGGACGTTACCGCCAAGTGTTACGGCGGCGACATCACCCGCAAGCGCAAACTTCTCGACAAACAGAAAAAAGGCAAGAAACGCATGAAGCAAATCGGCGACGTAGAAGTGCCGCAGAAGGCGTTCCTGGCAGTGTTGAAAATATAAAAAAAAAGTCAGCCAAATTCACGATAAAATGATGAATTTGGCTGACTTTTTTTATATTCCCCAAATTAAATCTTTAATTATCAATCATTTAACTATATTTTCAACAAAAAATGCGTCATACTCTTGCATAAATCAAAAAAAACATTTCATTTGTGTCAAAATATTGAAACAATATGAAAGCAAAAGATTTTATATGCAAGAAAAATATATGAAAGAATACGATGATTATGTCGTATTGAAAGACGCAATGAACACCAAATACCAAGAAGGCGCAGACAAAGGAGAAAAACGCGGTTACCAAAAAGGAATGGCGCAAGGAATGGCACAAGGAATGGCACAAGGCGAAAAAAATGCCCACATTGCAACCGCCAAACAAATGAAATCAGATGGTATGCCTATTGAATTGATTGTCAAATACACAGGTCTTACCGCCGAAGAAATCGAAAAATTGTAATGAAAAATCCGTTCATAACACGCAAAAAAACGAATTAATGCTTGCTATGAACGGAAATCTCAAATCCTAAGACAATTGCAATCCTTGTCCTATCTCGCCGCTACATACTTATGCAGCGTACTCCTGACAGCACCTTTGCCAGCGAAGAGTTCCTTCGCCATACCTTCGATTTTTGCGCCCAAGCCTGCTTCATAGAGGTCGAGACCGAATACGTCTTTGCGGCTGTAAAGCGTTTTCAACGCACTCCAATCCTGTTCGGATTTGCCAATCTCCAATGGAGCAACGATAGCCTGCAATTCTTCAAGCATTGGGTCGGGTGAGCAATCGAATGGAGTTCCGTCGTCCTTTATGCCTTTCAAGTAACGAGCATATCCTGCCAACACCAAAGGAATCAGCACAAGGTTGTCCTTATCAAGACCACGGGCGATGTACTTTTTGAGCGTCTCACCGAAACGGATGGGCAGTTTCTGACTCGTATCCATAGCGATACGCTGCGGAGCATCAGGCATAAATGGGTTGGGCAGACGCTTGTTGAGCACTGCGCCGATAAACTCGTAAGGGTTCAGTACGCCCGGGTCAACCACTACCGGCATTGCCTCCATATATCCGATTTTCTGGATAAACGCACGCAGGTCGTCGTCTTTCATTTCGGCACTGATGAGCGTGTAGCCCAACATACAGCCGTAGATTGCCATTGCGGTGTGGAGCGGATTGAGGCAGGTTGTTACCTTCATAGTCTCCACCTTGTCAACAGTTTCGCGAGTGGTGTAGAGCGCGCCTCCCAAATCGAGCGGAGGACGTCCGTTGGTGTAATTATCCTCAATAACAAGATATTGCACCTCTTCGGCGTTAACAAACGGAGCGGTGAAGGTGTGCTTTTCGGTTTCGATGTAATTGTTATCCTCAAAACCGTCGGCAGCCAACAAATCTTTAACCTTTTCGTGCGGACGCGGTGTAATCTTGTCGATCATCGACCACGGGAAGGTGATTGTTTTCTCGTTTTTAAGGTAATCCACAAAAGCCTGAGGAACAAGACCATCCTTAGCCCAACGTTCTGCGTATGCAAACACGCCGGCTTTCACCTTGTCGCCATTGTGCGAACAGTTGTCCATCGACTGAATTGTCAAGGGGTATGCGCCTGCCTGCCAACGTTCAAACAACAGAGCCGTTACCTTGCCCAAAGCGAACACAGGTTTGAGTCCGCGAGCAAGGTCTGCCTCGTTAAATGAGTAGCCTTTTTCGGTGATGGTGAACGAAATCATCTGCAAACTTGGGTTCTTGAAGATTTCTACCAAGCGGTTCCAATCGTTGAACTGCGGATCGGCTTTGAGTGCCTCGGTAACGCTTGCAATCACCTTTTTTTCGATACTGCCGTCGGAACAGAGGTTTACACAGAGCGAAAGGTTGCCGTAAGGAGCGTATGCCTTGTCGATTACCTCAAAGTCGAATGTTTCTGCCACGATAACGCCACGGTCGTATTTGCCGCTATTGAGCGCATCGTTGAGAATGGCTGCGGGAAAGGCGCGGAAGATGTTTCCACCGCCAAAGTGTACCCAAGTGGGTTCTTTGGCAGTTTTTTCGCGGAGAGCCTTGATGTTGAATTTAGGGAGTTGGTAGCCTTTTTGCTCCCATTCTGCGGCGTTGAATGTGCCGTTTAAAATATCTGTAAGTTTCATATTAATCAAAAAATCCGGGTTGTTTGTATTCAATTCCTAACTCACGATCTACTGTGGCGAGGATTCCCTGCACCTGACCCATTGCAAACATACGTCCCAAGAGGGTGTAGCCTGAGTTGTGTCCGTGGCTCGATTCGTCCATTATGCCTCCCTTTTCGTCGGTAAAGGTCATACCGTGGTCAACGCGCATCGGGAGTTGGGGATTTTCCTTCTCAAAAATGCGGCAGAGTTCGATAAGGTCGGCACGTCCGCCAAGGTGCGATGCTTCGGTAAAGTCGCCGTTGGGGAAGATATGGCACGAGCGCAGATGAACAAAATGTGTGCGTGAGGCAAATTTACGAGCCAAATCCACCACATTGTTGTATGCTCCGGCAGAGAGCGAACCGGCACAGAATGTAAGTCCGTTGTGCTTATTGGGCACAGCGTCGAGAAACCACTGTATATCCTCCTCGGTGCGCACAATTCGGGGCAATCCAAGCACCTCGATAGGCGGGTCGTCGGGGTGAACGCACATATTCATACCGCACTCCTCGCAAACGGGCATTATGGCTTCGAGGAAATATTTCATATTTGCCCTCAATTCTGCCTTGCCGATGCCCTTGTAGAGGTTGAGAAATTCGCGGAATTTTTGGATTGGAGCCTCGTCGTTTTCGGAGAAGTTGCCGCTAACAAAGCCCTGAGTCTTGATAACGATAGTATCCACGAGTTTGTGGTCTTTTTCGGGAGTCATAGTCTTGGCAAGTTCGTCACATTCTGCCAACACATTGCGACCCTCGCCAAAGCCTGCCGGAAACTTGAATTTAGCCCACTCCTCGCGTGCGCCCTCGCGTTTGAGGATGTAGATGTCGAAATATGCAAACTCGGCATAATTGAAATAGAGGTTGGTAGAGCCGTTGGGATTCTGATGCAAGAGGTCGGTGCGAGCCCAATCGAGCACAGGCATAAAGTTGTAACATATTGTGTGGATGCCCTCTGCCGAAAGGTTGCGGAGCGATTGTTTGTAAACCTCAATCTGATGGTCGCGGTCGGGACCGCCGTATTTGATGGTCTCCACCACGGGCAGACTCTCTACCACGCTCCAACGCATACCGTAAGATTCGATATACTCACGCAGGTCACGGATTTTTTCGCGGGTCCATACCTCGCCAAGTGGCACGTCGTGAAGGGCCGTGACAATACCCTCAACGCCGATTTGCCGGAGTTGGGCAAGAGTAATTTTGTCTTTCTTGCCAAACCATCTCCAAGTTCTTTCCATAATATTACTTTCTTATTTCTTTAACAATTTGAATTGCAGATTTGATTTTTTCGGTAATGGTGGCAAAATCTTTGGTGAGTTGGCTGCCCAAACCTACGCAAGCCACACCTGCCTTAAACCACTCTTCGAGGCACTCCTTGTCGGTGGTAACGCCGCCCGAAGGCATAATGTTGGTCCACGGACACGGTGCTTTGATGGCTTTAACAAACGACGGTCCGCCGACCTCTTTTCCGGGGAAAATCTTAACCACCTCGCACCCAAGTTCTTCGGCAAGATTAATTTCGCTCAAAGTGCCGCAGCCGGGTAGCCAAGCAATTTTTCTACGGTTGCAAATTTTTGCCATATCGGGATTCAACGAGGGCGACACTATAAAGTTGGCACCCAATTGAATATAAAGAGCGGCAGTTGCAGGGTCTACCACCGAACCCACGCCCATCATCATTTCAGGACATTCGGTAGCACACCATTTGTTCACTTGCTCAAAAACCTCGTGGGCATAGTCGCCACGGTTAGTAAATTCAAAAACACGTGCGCCGCCATCGTAACAGGCCTTTACCACGGTCTTTACTTTTTCCACATCGGCATTATAATACAACGGTACTATACCGGTGGAAATCATTGTGTTTAAAACGTCTAGTCTTTTAAATCTGCTCATTTCGAATTAGAATTACATTGTAATGATACTGACTGCAAAGATACCGATGTTTTTTGGGAAAAGCAAATTAAAAATTTTATTTCTCTCTGATGATGACATCGAAAATGAAATACGTGGCAATACCTCCGTTTTCTTTTTATATGTTTTTCTCGCTAAAAGATAAAACATTATATTTGCGGCAAAAATTGAATATGAAGAATATATTGGTCATATTAGTTGCCGCTATGATAATGTTAGGCTTGACATCTTGCAATGATAAGCCTACTGATTTGTATCGTCAGATAGAATGCATTGACAGCGCTATTATGTGGAAGAATGAGTCGCTTGCAAAGAAGATGTTAGATTCTATTGATATGTCAATAGCAAACAAGAACGATTCGGCTT
Source organism: Bacteroidales bacterium (assembly GCA_016286055.1). GTDB lineage: Bacteria > Bacteroidota > Bacteroidia > Bacteroidales > UBA3824 > UBA3824. The sequence goes on along the minus strand of JAEERW010000023.1, from coordinate 35,846 downwards.
ACTATAATCTTATTAAGTTGAAACTTGATTATCAGTTGCCTTCCTCATCAAAAATTGATTCCTTATTTGACTTAACCGAGCAGTATTATTCATATCATAGAGATAGACGTAAATTGGTACAGACCCTCTTTTATAGAAGTGCTTACTATTGCTACAATAATAAATATAGTAAGTCGCAGGATTATCTTGCAAGTGCGGAACAAATGGCTATTGACTATGAGTTTACTATGGAACTCTCGCTAATTAACTGGTTGAAATTGCTATTGTGCTATTACACCAACGATTTGGAAAAAGCAAAAGTCTATTCCGATAGGCAGTTGAATTATTCTCTACTATCAGGAAATAAAGCCCAATTGTCATACGCATTTCTCAACCGGGCTTTCTTGTATCGGCAGTTGAATCAAAATGACAGTGCTTGCGACTGGTATCACAAGGCTATTGTTATGGACAACTGGATCAACCCTTCGGATATGTCTTTTGTTTATAATGCCTTAGGAGAGTTGCTGATAAGTTCTGACAGTGTTGGCGCGTTATATTATTTCAAAAAGTCAGTGGAACGACGTCCTAATCCCATGGCTGAATGTAATATTGCAAAATACTACCTTAATCAAAATAGGTTTGCCGAGGCGGAATCTATATCCGTTGCCAATATAAACGGCGATTGGCCTGAACAGAATATCGAATTTTTGGACATCGCGGTTAAGTGTCGGCTATATCACAGTGATACAGCTAAGGCATTGATATACACTCAGATGATTGCAAGTCAAAAAGATTCAATCATTTCAAGAACTAATGGCACTAAAACTAATCAAGAAGCACCTACAAACAAAAATATGGTAAGTGTAGCCGTTTTTATCTTTTCGCTTCTTGCGGTATTGATAGTTTTTGTGGTGACAATCTTTTTTATTATTCGGCGATATAAAAACAATACACGTAATATTGAAGATAATTATTTGAAATCTAAATCTCAAATCGCCGACTTAAAGGCGGTGATAGCGCAAAAGGAGCGTAGAGAGATAGAAATGCACAAGCAATTATCTGATTACAACAGAATTAATGTGGAAGGTGCTTATTTGATGAAAAAGATAGAAGAAAATATTCATTTTGATGCAAAAGACTTGAAAAATGTCAACTTACTGAGAGCGTACTACGCATTTAACAATCCTAATTTTATAGAGAAGATAGGTCAATGTTACACAAATCTCACCGACAACCAACTTTTGTACCTTATTTTGTGCGATTGTGGAAAATCAGAAACCGAAATGATGTCTATTTTGGGTATCGAGGCTTCTTCGTTGCGTTCTATCAAGTCGCGAATCAAGTCGCGCAATCAATAACTTATTATTTATATTAAATATCTAAATTACAACAAGTTGCACCATTAAAACTATTTGTTGCAACACTGCAACATACTTAACATTAGGTTAACATTGTTGCATTTTGCTTTGCTTACAAATTGATTTTTAATTAATTAAACAATATTGCAACAAAAATAGATTTGCATTCCACTTTTTTTTTATTTTACCTTTGCAGCAAACAATTTTTTAACAATTAAAAAACATTTACGCATATGAAGAAAATAATTCTACTTTTTAGTTTGATACTAAATTCTATAATTGTATCTGCGCAGGATATTATGGTTGATACAGTTTTTGTAGTTGCTGCAAAATATTCTCTTTCTGCGCAATATGATAAATCAAAGCTTTCTTATGATACAAAACAAATAAAAGATTTTTGGTTTATGAAATATTATAAAGAATATATGGGCGATTCTCTTATATTTGATTCTAATTGGCAGGGATTCACTTGGACGTATACTCTTACTGATGATATCCGAATATTTAGAAAACTATCAATTAGTTTAGACTTTAAAAATTATAATGATACTGCAAAAAAAGTACTTTCTCAAATAAATAATCGTAATGCTGGTGGGTGGTATTTACACCAAAATAAAATGCAGATAGGCAATAAAAGTGGCATGATAGTACCTTATACTGTACTTCAAAGGGATTCATTTGACATTCTATTTGGGAATAATGCTTGGTCAAACGATATTATAGTGGCTGTGGTATGTCAAGACTATTGGAGTGACAAAGACCGTTGTTATAAAAAATGTGATTTAACCAATTACAAAAAATATTCGCCACATTATTACGAAATATGTATGGTATTTATCAAAGATGGTTCGGCTTTTTTTCGAAATTATGTAGGACCCCGATATGCTGCTATACAAAAAGAATATCAAAAAACACACCCTAGTGCATTGACTCGGTTAGTTGAAATGAAACAAGCTGGGGCTTCTCCCAAAGAACAAAAAAAAGAATTTAAAAGTAATATTAAAAAAGAAAGAAAAGGAATTCCAATTAAATAATAATTCTATCAATATGAAAAAACTAACATTTATTATCGTCGCTATGTGTTTGTATTCGTGTCAAAACAATAGCAAACATCTATATCCATCACCCGATGTAGATAATATTACATATTTTGAAGATATGCAAATGCCTGAGGTTGAAAACTATAAATTGCAAGAACTTCCCACCCCTGAAGATAATCCAAATGGAGCATATTTTGTTTATGCTGATACAGTTTTGATTGTGAATAATTTTATGGGAAATCCAGAACATAATGTTTTTACTTGTTACAATCTCAATACATTAGATTCTATTGCTGGTAGCATTACAAGAGGAGATGGACCCAGTGAAATGATTGGAGGTATGCCAAAACTTCGTAATGGAAACCTTGATGTTTATGATGTTACCTGTAATACAATTGCTTCGTTGAGTGTAGATTCGATACTTGAAAAAAAGGATGAGTACAAACCATTTCTTACACCCATTGACGAAAGAATTCATGATTTTGTGTTTAAAGGAGATACTGTTATAGTTAACAATGCTCTCTATGTTAATGGTTTTGGCGTAAGCCCGGAAGTTCCCAATTTTATATCCCTCAGTATTAAAACAGGGCAGAGTTTCCATAAAACTGTCGCAAATCAAGAGTGTTTTCCATTTGATGCTACATCACGAAGGTTTTTCTATAATACCAAATTAGATCAATATTTTGAAATTTGGAATCGCTTTCCTGTAATCAACATTTACGATATAAATTTTAAATTGATTAAACAGTATAAATACCGTAATTATGAAGATATTATATTTGAGCCAGTAGGGGAATGGAATAGATTAGTGCCTAAAGATGGTATTTGTGCAAATTATTTTTGGTATGGCTGCCAAACTGAAAAATATATCTATGTGATTAATAATAATATTCCATCTTATTTAATGTCAGAAGGTGAGGATTTTGCAAACCAAGAAATTTGGTGTTTTGATTATGATAATAATCTAAAACGTAGAATTAAATTTAACAATCCTGAAGTTAATGATTTTCTACTTTCGGTAAATGAGCAAACCGGAAATATTTATCTTTGCAACTTAAATTCAGATGGAGAAACATTTTTGTATAAATTGATTAAAGACTATGAATAGAGTATTTCAAATATTAATATGTATTATGTTGTTTGAGGCATCATGTAGTAAAAAGCAAACAACAGTTTATGATTATTGCAACCAACTCAATATTAGTGATACAAATATGTTAATTAATAATGAGTTAGATTCTTTATTACAACTAAACAAACAACGATATTTAGTATATATCCATAAGGAAAGTTGCTCATTTTGTTTTGCAGAGTTCAGTTACTTTTTAAATAATATCAACGACTATCGTTTTGATAGTTTGTTGATTGTTGCAAGTGGCTCATACGATTTTGTGCAAACAAATTATTATCTAAAAAAGAATAATCTTACATTACCATTAAACACTCGCATAATCACCGACCCTAAACACAAAATATTTGATATAATGACAAATATTTATGGTGATATAAATCTATTTTTGATAGAAGAAAAGCGAATATTATATAAAAATAATACTTCAAATTTTAAATACGATAAATTATTCGGTTTTGTGGTAGACCAAGACCAACAAAAAAGGGAGTGTACAACAAATTGCAAGATAAATTCTAGTAATTAATTGTACGAAATAGTTTTAACCATTAAAATATTTAATATGAAGAAAATAATTCTAATTTTTAGTTTGATACTAAATTCAATAATTGTATCTGCGCAGGATATTATGTTTGATACAGTATTTGTAGTTGCGGCAAAATATTCTCTTTCAACAAAATATGATAAACATCATCCATATTATGATACAAAACAAATAAAAGATTTTAGTTTTACGTCATACCATAAAGAATATATGGGCGATTCTCTTATTTTTGATTCTAATTGGGATATGTCCTGGCAGTATTCTATTGAAAACTCATTAAGTTTAGAATTTAAAAATTCTAATGATACTGCAATAATTGCACGTATTAAAATATCAAATCATAGAGCTATGGGGTTTTGTTTCCACCAAAATAAAATGCAGATGGGCAATAAAAGTGGCATGATAGTACCTTATACTGTACTTCAAAGAGATAAATTTGACATTCTATTAGGAAATAATGACTGGACAAACGAGATTATAGTGGCTGTTGTATGTCAAGACTATTGGAGCGACAAAGATCATTGCTATAAAAAATGTGATTTAGCCAATTATAAAAAATATTCACCTCATTATTACGAAGTTTGTCTGGTATTTTTCAAGGAATGGTCAGCTGCTTCTAATTATGCACGCCGCTATTCTGCTATAAAAAAAGAATATCACAAAACACACCCCAATATATTGGCTCGGATAGGTGAAATGCAACAAGCCGGAGCTTCTCGCAAAGAACAAAAAACAGAATATAAACGTTGGATGAAAGAAGCAAAAAATAATAAGTCGAATTAAATCTTATTACAATTAATATGAAAAAACTAACATTTATAATTGTCGCTATGTGTTTATATTCATGTCAAAACAATAGCAAACACATCTACCCATCACCAGATGTAGATAATATTACATATTTTGAAGATATGCAAATGCCAGAGGTTGAAAACTATAAGTTACAACAACTTCCAACTCCTGAAGATAATCCAAATGGAGAGTATTTTGTTTATGCTGATACCGTTTTGATTGTGGTAAATTTTATGGGGAATCCAGAACATGATGTTTTTACTTGTTACAATCTCAATACATTAGATTCTATTGCTGGTATCATCAAAATAGAAGATGATTCAGATGAAATGATTGGTGATATGCCAAAATATCGTAATGGAAACCTTGATGTTCATAATGTTACCTGTAATACAATATATTCTTTGTGTATAGATTCGATACTTGAAAAAAAGGATAAATACGAACCATATATTACGCAGATTGACGATAGAATTTGTGATTTTGTTTTTAAAGGAGATACTGTTATAGTTAGCAATGATTCTTATGTTAATGGATTTGGTGTAAGCCCTGAAGTTCCAAATTTTATATCCCTGAGTAGGGAAACGGGGCAGAGTTTCAACAAAATTGTAGCAAATCAAGAGTGTTTTCCGGGTTCTGCTTCATTACGTAGTTTTTTCTATAACACGAAATTAGATCAGTATTTTGAAATTTGGGTTAGTTTCCCTGTAATAAACATTTACGATAAAAATTTTGAATTGATTAAACAGTATAAATATCGTAATCATGAAGATATTACATTTGAGCCGACAGGTGAATGGAATACATTAATGCCCAAAGATTATAATTTTGTATATTATTTTGAGTATGCATGTCAAACTGAAAAATATTTCTATGTGATTGCTAATAATATTCCAACTTATGGACTGTCAGAAGGTGAGGATTTTACAAAACAAGAAATATGGTGTTTTGATTATGATAATAATCTTAAACGTAGAATTAGAATTAAGAATCATGAATTTAATGATTTTTTACTTTCGGTAAATGAGCAAACTGGTAATATTTATCTTTGCAGCATAACGTCAGAAGGAGAAACATCTTTGTATAAATTGATTAAAGAATAATACAGTCGCCAGAACATTTAGACAGTGAAGAAACAAATACCATTTATTTAACGAGTAGAGACGAAAAAGGCAAAAATGCCTTGTTTAGGTAGAAAATATAAAAAATATTTTTTACCTTTGCGGGCAAATAATTCGTAATGAAAGCCACAACACCTAAAATATTATTAGCCCTCACAGCCGTACTTGTTGTTGCGGTGGCAAAAGCTCAGGACACTGCCTACGTGCACAAATATGGGCACAGGATGGCTGCCAAGGCGTTTATCTTTAACGACAATTTTGAATTATCCAATACAAAAGAGGGATTAGACTATATACCCTACGGACACAGCGGTATTGGCATAAGCATCTGGTCGAAATTCTTCCCGTTTGATATTGCATATCGTCATGAGGTTGCCTTTTCGGGAGGAGGCAAACAATACAAGAAATCAGGTGCAACCGACTTGCAATTAAAAGGTTACTGCCGTTTTTTTGCAGGAGACATATACGTACAGCGTTACACAGGTTTTCTCGCATCCGACGACAAAATCGACAATGAAAGAGAGAAGTGGAACAATGGAACTTTTGCTCCAGACCTTTCTGTGTCGTATTTCGCAGCCGTGGGCGACTTTATTTTCAACCACGAAAAATTTTCTTACAATGCTGGATTCAACGCATCGCAGCAACAAAAAATCTCTGCTGGAACGATGCTCGCTGGTCTTGCGCTCTACAACCAACAAATCAAAAGCGACAGCACGCTGTTTCTCGGAGAAAAAACCAATCTGGAAACTTGGAGTTTGGGTGTTAATGGTGGATACGCTTACAATTTTGTGATCAAACAGAAACTTTTGGTGTTCGTGGCGGCAAACATGGGAATCAACGCCAGCAACTCGCTATTCAACCACATATTCAGTAGCAACACCAAAATTGCCCCAGCAATACATATCAAAGCAGCTTTATGGTTCAATATGCGACACAGTTCGATTGGACTTACTACCTCGTGGAACAATATCAAACAAGTATTCGACCAACATTTGAGTATGTTTCAAAACTCAAACAAATCTGAATTGGTTTTCGTAAGACGATTTTGGTACAAAAAAAATATTCATTCATAACTAACTACTAACACTTAACTAATTGAAAAATCCGATAAACATATTAGCCACAGCCAAATGGTACGTAAAAATACCAGCTGCTATCCTAATCATATTTTTAGAGTTTGTACTCCTATTAATATTAGTGGATATTAACTTTTTATGGTTATTTGGCACAGGTCCTACAATGGAACAAATTGGCGACATCACTCAGAGCGAGGCTTCGGTTATATACACCGCCGACGGCAAAGTAATGGGTAAGTTTTTTAGCGAAAATAGAACAAAGGTAAAGTTTTCTGACATTTCGCCAAAACTTATAGAAACACTCGTGTGCACTGAGGACGAAAGATTTTATAGTCATCATGGTATTGATTTTCAGGGTATTGGCTCTGCCACAAAGGATTTTATATTAGGACGCCGTGCTCGTGGAGCAAGCACAATTACACAACAGCTCGTAAAAAACCTCTACAAAGCTCGTAGCGGACGTTACAAAAAAGGCCTTCTCGGTCGCATTCCCGGTGTCAAACTCGTGGTAATGAAACTAAAAGAGTGGATTGCCGCAGTAAAAATTGAGCGGCAGTTTTCTAAAAATGAGATTATTACTCTCTATCTCAACACCGTAGACTTTGGCAGCAACGCCTTCGGTATCAACACCGCTGCAAAAACATATTTCAACATCAAGCCCAAAGATTTAGACTATTCACAGTCGGCTGTGCTTGTGGGGCTACTCAAAGCCACCACCACATACAACCCGCGCATCAACCCAAAAAACAGCCTTAAACGCCGTAACACCGTATTAGCCAACATGCTACGCCTCGGTAAAATTCCTATCGACGAATACGACAGCATAGTAAAGCAGCCTATCAAGCTCGACTACTACGTAGAAAACAATTACGACGGAATGGCGCTATATTTTCGCGATGCTTTGGCAAACGAACTTTCTGAGTGGTGCGACACCAACGAGGTAAACCTCTACACCGACGGACTCAAAATATACACCACCATCGACAGCACAATGCAGGCATACGCCGAACAGGCTGTAAGAGAGCAGATGCAAGTGGTGCAGCAAAATTTCCGTCAGCACTGGTCGGGACGTAATCCTTGGCGCGATGAGCAATTTCGCGAAATTCCCAACTTTATCGAAAACATAGTAAAACGCACCGTTCAATACAAGAGGGCTGTGGCTAAGTTTGGCGAAGCCGACACTGCTGCTATCAACGCCGAAATGGAACGTCCGCGCAAGGTTAAGGTATTTGATTACGAACTCGGCTCTATCGACACCACCCTCAGCGTGATCGACTCGGTAAAATATATGGTAAAATTTATGCACGGATCGCTAATAGCCATAGAACCGCAGACAGGACACATCAAAGCGTGGGTGGGCGACCTCGACTTCCGTTTCTGGAAATACGACAAAGTTACAGCCATGCGTCAGCCGGGTTCCACATTCAAGCTGTTCGACTATGCCGAGGCTATGAACCAGGGCATGAGTCCCTGCGAAGAGCGCACCGACCAAGTGGTTTCGTGGAAAGTGTGGGACAAAGGCAAGCAAAAACTTTGGATACCTCACAACGCCGAAGGCTCTTGCACCGACATGCCGTTCTCGCTTAAAGCAGCTTTTGCCCGAAGCATCAACACCATAGCAGTACAGATTTCAAAAGAGGTGGGCATCGACAAAATCAACGCCACAGCGCACCGTATGGGCATTCATTCCCCCTTGTGCGACACTATTCCAGCCACATGTCTCGGCGGTAGCGACGTTACCCTGCTCGAACTCACCAACGCATATTCCACTGTTATCAACGACGGCGTTTACCATGCGCCCATATTCGTTACCCGTATCGAAGACCGTCACGGAAATGTGATCTACACCCCCGAAAACACCGACAGCCAAGCACTCGAATACGAACCGGCGTTCCTCATGCAGCAGTTGCTCAAAGGCGGAATGACCGAATACGGCACCACTTCGGGATTTCTCTGGAACTATGTGCGTCAGTTCTACGGCAAATGTGAGTTTGGCGGCAAAACTGGCACTTCGTCAAACCACAGCGACGCCTGGTTTATGGGCGTGATGCCATCGCTTGTTGGCGGCGTTTGGGTGGGTGGCGAATACCGCTGCATACATTTCCGCACTGGCGAACTCGGTCAAGGAAACGCTACAGCACTGCCTATCTACGGCACATTTCTCAAAAAACTTCTTTCCGACCCCAACTACGCTCATTACCTCGAAAAATTTCCCAAACCAAAAGAGAAAATTTCAAGACCGTACAACTGCAAGGCATACAGAATCATCGACAGCACCGCAGTGGATAGCGCAGCAGTAGAAACCGCAGAACCGGCGTTATAAATACATACAATTTAAAATGAATACCTTCGAAATCAGAAAAATACATTTTATTAAACGATATTTTTTAAGTTTTTTTTCTGGTAAAACTTGGTTTACAATTATTTTATTCTTGATCTTGGCATGTACATGCAAGGATGATATATTTATTATTTTAGGAGCGTTTTCGCCTATTGCATTGTGGTTAATTTTGTGGTCATTCTGGATTTCTTACAAATACTTATATAAAATTGAGATTTGTGATAATGAAATTTTATTCTATTTACAAGTTTTCAATAAAATAAAGATACATAAAAGAGACATTTCTAATACAAGAGTGTATTTTTCGATTGGTAACCCACAAGGCCGCTCACAAATATCATTTGGAGGAAAAGTTAAAGGTTATTTTTATAAAGAATCATTATGTCAATGGTTTGTTTGTGATTGGGGTATAAAATATAAAGATTTGGCTAAGTTTTTATCTGATAATAACATTTGGCACAATCTTCAAAATTACAAATTCCCCGACGGTAAAATGTTTTAACATTTTGGGAGGGAACTAAATCCGAACATAAAACAAAAGTAATGAAAAAGATACTATTCATATTGATATTTCTCTTGCCGCTTCAAGTCTTAGGACAAGAAGATGGCACATTAAAAACTTTTATCTATGATATTTTAACACATAAAATAAAGATTTATCAATCAAATAATCGAGATTCTTTGATAGGGTTTGATACCAAAGTATTGCGCAGAAGTTTTAACTATTTATCAAAATACGACACCGACTCTATTATTTTTAAAAATCTTCCTGATTATGCTGAAATACTTTGGGCTTATATGTTGCATAGTGATAAAGAAATAAGACATAAAGCATTGCATCTTTTTTTGGATACATATCGTCTCAGTGGGGGTTCATCAGGTGTTTTACCGATAAAGCCAGATGATGTGGACAATAAAATTAAGACTAAAATTCTAAATATAATATCCAATAAGCCTTACTCTGAAAAAGAACTTAAAGTTTTAACAACTAAGAAAGAACAATATTACAAACAAGTTTATACAGATAAATATTTATTAAAGCATAGAAGAATAGATACTACAATTATGAGTTTGTCTTATGCAAGAGATAGTTTAATCAATAGATCTATGGAAGAATATTCCGAAAGTTTAAAAACACCTTCATACAATATAGAAATACTCTCGGAATTATGTGCTTGGTTCTATATCTATGAAGCAATACCATATATTGAGAAATATTTAGAGACACATAATAACCATCGTATTAAAGTTCATTTAGCCCGTCTTGGAGTTGAAAAATACGAGGATGAGATTATTGAAGATAATTTTAAAAAGAAGGTTTTCTCTTTTGCAGAACTTATCTATATCAATACACCAAAAAGTATGAAAGCAATAATCCAGAGTCTGAGGATTGAAGGCAAAGTACATGGTTATAGGACTGTTATCAATGAGCAAGGGGAATATGTTACCATAGAAGGAGATGGTATGCCATATAAATTAACAAATTTACAAATATTGGTTGACGGTAAGTATCTTACTAACCTTCCTTATGTAGAAAAATATAAGATGGAAAATCTGACTATAGACGATATTATAAATCCTCCGAGTGAAGATATTGCAAAATGGATAAATAAAGAATTAGACGAGTCATTTTTTCCACTTTGCGAAGAAGTTGCCAAATGGATGGAAGAAAATATTGACAAATTGGAAGTTAATCCGAATATACGGTATTGATTATTAATAAACTATTGTGTTTAAGAAGAATAAAACCAACTCCATACAACCACCCAACTCGCACATAACAATATAAAAATTGTTTTCAGCCACTTTGTTAGATATTAATAAACCAACCATTGCAGAGAATTAATTCGTTTGTATTCCTTTTTATTCGTTTCAATTTTTGTTTAAAAGAAAACAGACACCGCCGCCCGGCTGTGTCGCCCAAAAATAACCATTCATGTTTTTTTTTGGAGAATATAAAATATAATGCTATATTTGCGCTGAACAATTAGATACGACTATGGGAAACTACATACGATTTGATTGGATGATAAAACGCCTTCTTCGCAACAAGAGGAACCATGTGGTGCTGGAGGGTTTCTTGAGCGTGCTCATAAACCGTCAGATAAAGATAACGCAGGTGCTCGAAAGCGAAGGCAACCAGGATAGCGACCAGCAGAAATTCAACCGTGTAGACCTGCTCGTGGAGGACGACAAGAAAGAAAAATTCCTCATAGAGGTGCAGAACGACCACGAGATAGACTTCTTCCACCGTATGGCTTTCGGAGCGGCTAAGATAATCGCCGACTATATGAAGATTGGCGAGGCTTATGAAACCCTGCCCAAAGTCTATTCGGTAAACATCGTATATTTCAGCCTCGGACAAGGCAAGGGCTATGCATACCACGGAACCACAGTTTTCAAAAACATGTTCAACGAGCATGACGAACTCCGTCTCACCCCGGCGCAGCAGTCGAAATTCGGTGTCGACGAGGTTCACGGCATATTCCCCGAATACTATATCCTGCGTGTCAACAAGTTCAACGACGAAATCCGTCAGCCGCTGCAAGAGTGGATATCGTTTTTAAAGACGGGCGATATTCCCGAAGCCTTCTCCGCTCAGGGACTTAAAGAGGCTCGCGAGATTCTCCGTGTTGATTCGCTCAGCGAAGAAGACCGCAAGGTTTACAAACGTTACCTGGAAAGCGTGAGCCTTGCCCTCAGCCTCGACGACTCGAGCCGCTACGAAGGTTATTGCGACGGACATATCAACGGACTTGCCGAAGGCCGTGCCGAGGGTCGTGCCGAAGGTCGTGCCGAGGGCGAACATTCCGAAAAATTAGAAACCGCCAAACGTATGAAAACCGATGGCATGCCCATTGATGTTATTTCAAAGTATACCCAGTTATCCATCGACGAAATCGCAAAGTTGTAATACTATTCTGCCATGAACATTATCAAACCCATTTTGATGTCAGCATTAATTGCTGCTGGAACCAACGCCTTTGCGCAGGAGTTCTACACCGACTCCGCTTTTGCTGCGGCTGTGGCAAACGGTACTCGAACCACCACAGGTCTGCCTGGTAACAACTACCAAACCAACTTCGCCCATTACAACATCACCGCCGACTTTCGCACTATTGAAGGGCATCTCTACGGTTCTGAAACCATCAAATACGACTACAATTGCGGTCAGGGCGACCTCAATTCCATTGTTATCAACCTTTACAGAAACGTCTACAAAGATGGCGTTACCAAGCATAGGCATGTAGATTCACGCGACAAGTTCAAGGGTGTGGAGATTGAAAAAGTGCAACTTGTGGACAATGGCAGATACACCGACCTGAACATCACCGAATACGGCACCCAGATAGAAGCCGCGCTGCCTGCTCCGCTCACCAAGGGCAATTCTATCACACTATATATAAAGTGGAACACCAAAATTGCAGCCTTCAGCCACATCCGCGGTGGCAAATACAACCAAGATACATGGTTTGTGCCATACTTCTATCCGCAGATTGCAGTCTACGACGATATTTACGGATGGGACCGTGTGCAGCACTCGGGCAACGAAGAGTTCTATTTTGAAAATGCCAACTACGATGTAGCTCTCACCACCGACCAGTACACCGCAGTATGGGCAACAGGAGTGCTTCAAAACCCAGAAAAGGTATATTCGCCTACGGTGCTAAAAAAATACCGCGAAGCTTTGTCGTCGGGCAACATCACCGACATTATAACCAAACAAGACCTTGAAAAACACGCTGTTAAAAGCGAAAAAAACATTTGGAAGTTTCACGCCGACTCGGTGCCCGACTTTGTATTCTCTTGCAGTGCGTCGAGCCAGTGGACAGCCAAAAACTTTGAATTGGCACCAGGCAAACGCACCACAGCAGCAGCCGTTTACCGTAATCCAATATTCCGCGACAACGTAGATCTGGCAGAAACCACCATAACATACCTCAGCCACAATAGACCAGGAGTTACATACCCATATCCGTGGATGACACTATTTGAAGGCAGCGGCGGAATGGAGTTCCCCATGATGGTAAACGAAGATTTAGATGTGCTATGGGACGATATGATTTTTACCACATCGCACGAAATCACACACACATACTTTCCTTTCTTAACTGGCATCAATCAAAACACATACGGCTTTATCGACGAGGGTCTTACTATGTTTGTACCAGAATATCTGCAAGATAGTCTCACCATTATCAAAAACGCCATAAGCCGTTCAGCTAGCTATGTGAGCACCGTATTAGGCACCACCATCGAGCGCCCAGTGATTACCCCGTCGTACAAAATGAGAGAATTGTGGCCCTTTACCATGTCATCGTACTACACTCCTCAGATTGGTTACAACATATTGGAAGGCATACTTGGCCGCGAACTTATGGACAAGGCTTTGCATCAGTTCACCTCAGCATGGAGCCGCAAGCACGCCCACCCCTACGATTTTTTCTACACATTGGAAAGCGTATCGGGCAAAGACCTTAAATTCTTTTACCAAAATTGGTTTGCAAACACCGGCTCAGCCGACCTCGGTATCAAGAATGTTTACCGCGACGACACCACAAACTACATCATCATTGAAAACTTTGGCGAAAAATATGTCCCCGCCCTTATTAAGATAACCTACATGAACGAAGCCACCGAAACCATCTACCAAAGTGCCGAAATGTGGCGCAATGGCGACCGCACATGCACCATCGCCCTGCCTGGTCCACAGATATCACAAGTGGAACTCCTTACTGAGTACATCCCCGACAACGACTCTCAGAACAATAATTTTTATATCCAAAAATAATCACAATGAAAATAAAATCATTACTACTTACAGCACTGATTACATTAACGGCATTGACCGCTAGTGCCGACGAGGGCATGTGGCTTCTCAATATGATCGGCAAAAACTACAAGCAGATGAAAGCCCAGGGTTTCCGACTAAAACCCGAAGACATCTACAGCATTAAAAAATCTTCGCTCAAAGACGCCGTGGTAAACTTCGGCGGATACTGCACTGGCGAGATTGTTTCAGAACAAGGCTTGCTCTTCACCAACCACCACTGCGGCTACACCAGCATACAGCAGCACAGCAGTATTGACCACAACTACCTCAAAGACGGATTCTGGGCTAAGACCTTGAAAGACGAGATTCCCACACCTGGACTCTACGTGCAGTTTATGCAAGAAATCCGCGACGTTACCGATCAGGTGCTCAAAGGCGTTACTCCGTCAATGACCGAAAACAACCGACAGAAAACCATCCACAGCAACTCCGACGCACTCAAAGAGGCAGCTCAGAAAGAGTTCTCCGCCGACTATTACGACATAGTCATCAAACCTTTCTTTTCGGGCAATGCTTACTATATGGTAATCTACATCAACTACAACGACGTACGCTTTGTAGGTGCTGCTCCTGAGTCGATAGGCAAATTTGGTCACGACACCGACAACTGGATGTGGCCCCGTCATACCGGCGACTTCTCTATTTTCCGCGTTTATATGGCTCCCGACGGCTCTCCCGCAAGTTATTCTGAAAAGAACGTTCCTTTGAAACCCAAACACTTTTTGCCCATCTCAATTGCAGGATACAAAGAGGGTGACTTTGCCATGACATTAGGTTTCCCTGGCAGTACCGAACGCCATTCCACAAGCTTTGAGATTATCAAAGATATGGAAAATCAAAACTACATTACCTCATACGTTCGCGGTATCCGTCAGGACATTATGAAAGCCGACATGGAAGCCGACGAGGCAGTGCGCATCAAGTACGCCACCAAATATTCTCATTCGAGCAACTATTGGAAAAAATTTATTGAGGCCAACAAGAGTCTCAAAGAGCAGAAGACCGTAGAGGAGAAACAGGCTCAGGAACGCTCTTTCACCAACTGGGTTAACGCAAACCCCGCCCGCAAAGCCGAATACGGCACTGTGTTAGACAGCATCAAATACGCCTGCGAAAACCTCGCACGATTTGAAAAAATTTACTACTACGTGCTGGAATGTGTATTGAACAACGGCATGGAGTTTTTCAACCCCTCTTACTTCGCTATGCAGGCTTTGTCAAAAATAGCCGACAAGGACGACATCAGAGCCAAGGCCGATGAATTTTTCAAGGACTACAACAAACCCACCGACTACAAAGTGTCAAAAGCAATGGCTAAGACACTATTAGAAAACGTAACTCCCGCCGAAATAGAAAAATACTTTGGCAAGGAACTCTCCGACTATTTTACCCAATACGGCAATCCAGAAAACCTCATCGACACCGTATTTCTAAAAAGCACCATCTTAGACAAAGAAGGATTCTACGAGATTTTAGACGACACTTCGGGTCTTGCACGTCTCACACTTATGGCTGACCCCGCCTTTGAATACAGCCGCAACGTACTCAACATCTATTTTGCGCTCAACGAGTACACCCAAAAATACGAAAATATTCTCGACGCAGCCCGTCGCCGCTACACCAAAGGCAGCATTGCTATGAACCCCAAGGCTCTCACCTACCCCGACGCCAACTTTACCGAGCGTCTGTCGTACGGCACTGTACAAACCTACGTTTCGCGCACATTTAAGCCCGAAGCCGGCAAAACCGACGGTGTAATCCGCACCACCAACGACGGCGTATTGATGAACTATTTCTGCACCCTCAAAGGTGTTATGGAAAAAGAGATTCCCGGCGACTATGAATTTGACGTATCGCCCAAACTCAAAGACCTTTACAACAAAGGAGATTACGGACGCTACGCCGACCAAGACGGCACAATGCACGTATGTTTTCTCACCAACAACGACATCACCGGCGGCAACAGCGGAAGCCCCGTTATCGATGGTTACGGACGCCTCATCGGTCTCGCATTCGACGGCAATTCCGAATCTATGTGCTCCGACTGGATATTCAACTCTGATTTTCAACGCTGCATCAACGTTGACATCCGCTACGTGCTTTTCGTAATAGAAAAATATGGCGAATGTCAGCGCCTTATCGACGAACTCACTATAGTTCAATAGTTTTTTTCAAATTATCATCCAAAACTAAGCGGATAAAATCACATTTTTTTTGCGGTTTTATCCGCTTTTTTATTATCTTTGCGTACTAAAAAATTTTTTAACAAAAATATTTGACTTTTGCCCGATTTTTGCTTATTTTTGAAATCGAGAAAACTCATATAATATGGATAGTACTTCCGACTTAATATACAGGCAGTTCAAAGACGTTGAGAAAGACGATTTCCAGTACATTTACCGAGGCGACGTAACCCCGAAGCTCATCATGAATGTACTTGATTTCGCCAAGAGCAACCTTGCCAAAGCCGAAGACACCAAAAAACTCAAAAACAGAATCTACTACATTATGGGCGAAAGTCTCCAAAACATCGCCCGTCACCAAGTGGCAAACGACACCGATTCTGCCGACAACTCTGCCGTAGTAGTTATCCATAAGAAAAAAAACAAGTACTACATAGTTACTGGCAACCTTATGCCTCGCTCCGAAGAAGAGGTGCTCAAAGACAAACTCAACCACATCAACTCGCTTTCTCCTGAAGAGCTCAACGACTTTTGCCGCGACATACGCCTCACCACAGGATTTACCGAGAAAAGCGGTGCCAGCCTCGGCCTTATAGAGATGGCAAAAAAATCGGGCAACAAACTCCAATACTCAATGGCGCCTGTCGACGACACTAAAACATACTTTTACCTTAGCACCGAAGTGCTTACCCAAATCGACAGCCCACAAAGCAAATACGAATTTTCGCTTCCTGACATTATAGATGCACACGATTTTCTCAAAAAGAACGACATAATTTTCTCATTCAAAGGCGATTTCAATCAAGACAACCTATTGTCGCTACTATCGATACTCAACAACGGCATGAATGCATCACCAGTGCGCATCAAACTGTTTAGCATAATGGTAGAACTTTTGCAAAACATAGTTAAACACGCCGACAATCTCGATTCCGACACCACTTGGAAAGCAGGTATTTTCTTTATTTGCGAAAAAGAAGACCACTTTACCCTCATTGCAGGCAACTACATACTGCACAACCTGACCCAAGATCTTAAAAATCGTTTCGACCGTATCAACGCCATGAATCCGGACGAACTAAATGAGGAGTACAAAAAAATATTATTTAATTTTGACTATATCAATCCAGTATCTACGGGTCTGGGTATCATTGATATACGAAGAAAATCAGGTGAAAAAGTCGATTATTCTGTCCAAAAAATCAGCAACGAAATCGACTTTCTTACCGTTAAAGCGATTATAAGGAAACAAGTGTAAAAACCACATCATAAAGAATCCGAACATACGAACATGAAGCCATATATCAAAACAGCCACAGCCGACACGCCGAGCGTGATTTTAGACGCCGAAAGGGGCATTTTCGAAATTTCGCAGATGTCGTTACCAGAAGACGCGGTAGACTTTTACTCTCCCATACTCGCTTGGCTTAGAGAATACGCGCAGAACCCAAATCCAGAGACCGTATTCAATATGAAACTTGAATACTTCAACACCGCTTCGAGCAAACAGTTGATACAGATCCTATTAATCTTGCAAGAGATGAAAGGCCAAAGCAACGTACTTGTAAAATGGTTTTACAAGGAGATTGACGAAGATATGCTCGCTCTCGGCGAAGAGTATAAGCAGATTATGCAGATACCTTTTGAACTCACCCTTGTCCCGTAAATGGTACTCAACTACATATGGATAGGGTTCTTTATTGTCGCTTTTGTAGTAGCGGCGATAAAGTTGTTTTTTTTTGGCGACTCAGAAATTTTTCCGGCTATGGTGTCGAGCATTTTCGACATGAGCAAGAGCGGATTTGAAATTTCTCTCGGACTTACTGGTGTGCTCACTTTGTGGACAGGTCTTATGCGAGTGGGCGAAAAAGGTGGAATGACAAATGTAATAGCCAAAGCCTTCGGTCCTTTTTTTCGTAGATTGTTTCCCGAAATACCAGCAGGTCACCCTGCAATGGGCAGTATCATTATGAATTTTAGCGCAAATATGCTCGGATTAGACAATGCGGCAACCCCCCTTGGTCTTAAAGCCATGAATCAGATGCAAGAACTAAACCCTAACAAAGATACCGCATCAAACGCCCAAATCATGTTTCTAACGCTCAATGCGTCGGGTCTTACCATCCTTCCGATGACCATCATGGTATACAGAATTCAACTTGGAGCCTCCGATCCTTCAGATATTTTTATTCCTATTCTCCTAGCCACCAGCGCCAGTACTTTTGCAGGTCTTTTGGCTGTGTGTATCAAACAGCGAATCAAGCTATTAGATCCTATCATAATGTTATATGTAGGATTGTTTCTTGCATTAGAAGTGGCAATAGTGCTGGGCGTAAGAACTATGGACAAGGAAACCGTGTCAAAAGTAAGCAGCATAACAGCAAATGCCATAATCTTTACGGTAATTATCTCATTCATAGTAATGGCCATGATTAAAAAGGTAAACGTTTACGAAGCATTTGTAGACGGAGCCAAAGAGGGTTTTACCACTGCCATCAAAATCATTCCCTACCTTGTGGCAATGCTCGTGGCAATAGGCGTTTTCCGCACATCAGGAACACTCACCCTTATCACCGATGGCCTTGCTGCCCTTTTGGAACAGATTGGTGTTGCCACCGACTTTATCCCATCGTTGCCCACCGCTTTTATGAAACCTCTAAGCGGTAGCGGTGCACGAGGAATGATGATAGATTGTATGCAAACCTACGGAGCTGATTCGTTCGCTGGTCGTCTCAGTTGCACGATGCAAGGCGCTGCCGACACCACATTCTATATCATAGCGCTCTATTTCGGTTCTGTGGGCATCAAAAATAGTCGTTACGCAATCACCACAGGACTTATTGCCGAGGCCGCAGGCATAATTGCTGCCATATTTGTAGCATACCTATTTTTTAGTTAAAGAATTAAAACAATGTCGCTCATAAACTCGTTAGCATCGATATTATTTAAGTCAAACCATCGCCGAGTAGACCTCTACATCAAGTATCCCGACGAAACTCAGTTTAAGGTGTTCAACAGCCTTGTAAAAACAGCTCAAAACACCGAGATTGGTCAACGATACAACTTTAAGGAGATTTTGTCACTTGGTCCACAAGCATTTGCCGACCGTATTCCAGTAAACACTTACGAAGGAGTAAGACCCGACATAGAACGCGTGGCAGCAGGCGAAGACAATATTCTTTGGCCATCAAAAACCAAATGGTTTGCAATGAGCTCTGGCACCACCGACGACCGCAGCAAATATATCCCAATCACCACCGACAGCCTTCACAAATGCCATTTCAACGGTGGCAGAGATGTGGTTTCGGTATATCTCAAAGATTTTCCAAAAACAAAACTTTTAAGCGGCAAAACTCTCGCCATCGGAGGAAGCCGACAAATTAACCGTTTGGGAGAAGGCGCATTTTGCGGCGACCTCAGCGCAGTACTCATTAGCAACCTCCCCTACTGGGTGCGCAAACGCCGTACTCCTGGATTGGAAATTGCCCTGATGGAAAATTGGGACGAGAAACTTGAGAAAATGGCACAAGTGGTATCCAAAGAGAATGTTACAAGCATTTCGGGAGTGCCATCGTGGACATTAGTACTTTTTCGCAAGATATTGGAAATCACTGGTAAAAACAATATTTCGGAAGTGTGGCCAAACCTTAGCCTCTTTATGCACGGTGGAGTAAGTTTCAAGCCATACCGCGCTCAGTACGAAAAACTTATACCAAACAACAATATCACCTACCTCGAAACCTACAACGCCAGCGAAGGATTTTTCGCATTCCAAAACGAGCAAGACAAAGACGACATGCTGCTAATGCTCGACTACGGCATCTACTACGAATTTATCCCGATGAACGAGTTCGATAGTCCCTACCGTAAGGCAATTCCGCTGTGCGATGTAAAGACGGGAGTCAACTATGCCATGGTGATTTCCACCAACGGCGGACTTTGGCGTTATATAATAGGTGATACCGTGGAATTTACATCTGTCCGTCCCTACAAAATACACATCACCGGCCGCACCAAACATTTTATCAATGCCTTTGGAGAGGAACTTGTGGAAGACAACGCCTCACGCGCAATACGTCTTGCATGCAATGCCACAGGTGCCGACATCAAGGACTACACAGCCGCTCCTGTGTATATGCAGACCCAAAAACGCGGGTGCCACCAATGGCTCATCGAGTTCAACATCATGCCAAACGACATTGACACTTTCGGCAACATTCTTGATAACGAATTAAAAAGATTGAACTCTGACTACGACGCCAAACGATATAAAGACCTATCGCTCACCAAGCCCGAAATCACTATAGCCCGTCCCAACCTGTTTGACGACTGGCTCAGGAGCAAGGGCAGAATCGGTGGGCAGAACAAAGTTCCGCGTTTGGAAAACAATCGGGTAATGATCGACGAACTGCTGAATATGAATACAGCTAAATAGTTGGTATGTAGATATGATAAAAAGGGTTTACATATTATTGTTGCTTGCATTGCTTGCACCGCTGGTATCCGCGGCACAAGACGATTATATTGCTACGCAAGACGATGTTATGGTTATTGTACGTCCGATCTACAGCGACGAGTACGATTTTCTGACATTGGCCAAACCCGACACGTCGAAACTATCGCTCCACATCTACGAACACAACTTTTTTAAAAACAATGAGTATTTCGGCGACTTTGTAAAGGGCTACACCTTGATAGGATTCAACTTCATGCCCGAAATCACCTACCGTCCGTGGAAGAAATTGGAGGTTTCTGCAATGTGGAATGTGCTCAAATACCACGGTTACGACAATTTTTCAGAATACAAGCCCTATGCGCGTATTAGATTTCACGCCACCAACAAATTCAGCCTGACCCTCGGATATTTAGATGCCCACGTGCATCACCAGCTCATTGAGCCAATCTACAATCCCGAACGCTACATCACCAACAATGTGGAAAACGGATTGCAGCTAATATATTCTGGGCTACGCTATTACGGCGACCTCTGGCTCAACTGGGAAAAATTCATTCTCTGGGACGACCCCTGGCAAGAACGCCTTGCAGTAGGGCACATCTCAAAACTCTTGGTATTAGACGGTGCAATTAAAACTCATCTCACAGGTCAGTTTCTCATCTGTCACCGAGGTGGACAAATCGACGCCTCCGACGGTCAGGTGCAGACCCTCGAAAACGGTGCTATAGGCTTCGAGTTTAGCAAATACAACGGCTCTTCTTGGTATTTTCTCATGAAAAACCTTTTTGTGCAATACCACGCAATCGACCGAACCAACGACCTCCCATATTTCGACGGCTACGGTATCTACAACAAACTTTTGGCACGATACAAAGATTTCGGTTTTGTATGCGGACATTGGTACGGCAATATGTTTATTAATTTCCGAGGCGACCCCCTCTTTTCATGTCAAGCCATATACAAAGAAAACAACCGAAACAAGCGGGCTATTATTTTCAACGAATTATATTTTAACCATAAATATAATAATATTTTATCACTAAAAGTTGGTATTAATACATTTTACAACCTTTACAACTCCGACCTCGAATACTATTATATGATAAGTATGATATTCGATGGCAATTTCAACATTTTAAAAAACAAGAGAAAATGAAAAAGATTTTTTACTTAATAGCCTTGATACCCCCTCTCCTATTCTCCTGCACCGAAGAGAATCTTGGAGAACCCGTCACCACCAACTACACAGTGTCAATTGTGCGTGAATGCCTTGCACCTGAAGAACTAACTCCTGTAACCGACCAAGCTTTAGTTACTATTAATATCAGAGGCACTGAATATCAGGAATATACCGACTCTTTGTTAAACGCCAACTTTAAGGATATTTTATCGGGAACAGCCACTGTTACAATCAACTACCAAGGTTTTTCACAAACCAAATATGTGGTAAACATCATCGACAAAGAATCTCAGAGCACCTCAGTAAGCATGATACCTTCATCGGGTAAATACGCAGCTGAGCTTTCGGGCGTTCTATCCGCTGACGGAACCACTATACCGCAGGATATCAACATTATCATCACCCCGCGAGACACTGTCAGCAACCTCATTAAACACAGCGGCAACGGTAGCATTAGTTCTGTTTATGTAGAAAATATTACACGCAAGGTGATTGCAGCGCAAGATGCCAAGTTTACTGCCACAATGCCTGCCACAAGCACTGGAATAGGTTACACCATTGTAGCCGACGACTTTATCGATCCTATTACAGGAAAAATGTTTAAATGCGTTGCTCAAGACATTTCTCTATACAGTGGCAAAAAAAGCGTTACGCAAATCAAGTACGTTCAACCTGAATAGTTGAAGGTTTTGTTCTGTTAAACACCTCTATCGCACTCATTATCATCAACATCATAATAAAAGTGATAGTAAAATCGCCAATAGAATGCGTAAACATCACCTCAGAGATAAAACCCACCGCAAGTGTGATACCATACAGAACCAAAGGCAGAAACCCAAATTTAATACCTGCAACAAACGGCACTGCTAACAAACTCAACAAAAGCAATAAGCCAACAATTCCCAACCCTATCCATGTGTCAAAATATTGGTCGTGACTGTTATATTCTGAGTATCCAGAACCAAGATAGCCATCTATAAAAAACTGACCCGTAAGAGCTTCCATTGTGTCGCCCACTCCGCTACCAAGAATCGGATGTTTTGCTATCAAACGTGTTGAACTTTTCCAAATAACAGTACGGCTATTGATAGTTTCAAGATTCTTTTCTTCGGAAAGGTATTTGTTAGCTGTCTGGTCTTCAACCAAGGCCCGGTGTATCTTTCTGAGCATATCCTGTCCACGACCTGAACTAAACATCAACGAAGCGGAAACAACAACACCTACTAGCACAACTACGCCGACCAAACGATGTTTCTTGGCAAAAAATTCATATCCAGCTACAACGCAAACTATTATAGCAAACACTACATAATTAATACGGTTACAAAGTAGAAACAAGAATATTATGCAGAAGAGTGTAATACCAGACAACACAACCACTCGCCATGGCTTAAAACCACTTTGGTAAAAATTGGTGTAAATTACCATCAATACCACATTAATGAAAAAGGCGAGATAATGGGGATTTTCGAAATGCGACAATTGAATATATGAGAAATAGCTATAGCCACAACTAAGAGTAGTAAATAACCCTTTGTCGCGGTGCCCGGGAATACGATGGTCAAAGAATACCCGTCCGTTAACATCGTAAAAACTGTCGCAATACGACAATATCAAGCACAAAACCATCGACACCAACACTCCAAGGCAGAATATCTGCAATATTACACCGGGACGCTTGATGATACCGCCTATCTTGGCAATCACCATCAGGCACGGCATTGCAAACAGCGGCAAATGACGGGTTATTACTTTCATTCCTCGTCCTGTATTAAATGTCCAAAGCATTGTAACCAATTCCCAAAGGATATATGCCGCAGTTAAAGCAAGCACCGCTTTTTCGGCAAAGGTGAGTTTAGTCGTCTTAAAATTCTTCCAAAATATGGGATTCATAACCGCAAAAAGCGCAAACGACCCCAAGATATAATTTGCGCTCTGCCACCCAAATGGTATCAAAAAAACAAACACCGCACAACAGGCAAAGGCGAGAAACTTAATAATTCGAGTATATAGTTCCATTTTTATGAAATTTGATGGCAAAATTACAAAAAAGCGAGCCGAAAAGCAAAAATTATATTATCTTCGCCCTACAAAAAAATACAAACATTCAGTCATGGATTTAAAAAGCAAAGTTAACACTACCGGCCGTTTGATGGCTGCCGCCCGTGGATTGTGGCGTGCCAACGGCATGAAAAACGAACATTTCGGAAAACCGATTATAGCAATTGCAAACTCGTTTACTCAGTTTGTACCTGGTCACGTACATCTCGACGAGTGCGCCCGCATAGTAAAACAAACCATTGAAGACCTCGGATGTTTTGCCGCCGAATTTAACACCATAGCCATCGACGACGGCATAGCAATGGGTCACGATGGTATGCTCTACTCGCTTCCTTCGCGCGAAATCATTGCCGACAGCGTGGAATATATGTGTCAGGCTCACAAGGCCGATGCGCTTGTATGTATCTCAAACTGCGACAAAATTACTCCCGGTATGCTTATGGCGGCTATGCGCCTGAATATCCCCACAGTGTTTGTTTCGGGCGGACCAATGGAAGCCGGACGTTACAAGGATGGCAAAATCGACCTCATCGACGCTATGATTATGGGCGGCGACAGCGCTGTGAGCGAGTCTGAACTCGAAAAGATTGAAAAAATAGCCTGTCCCACCTGCGGAAGTTGCTCGGGTATGTTTACCGCCAACTCTATGAACTGCCTTACCGAGGCTCTCGGATTCTCGCTCCCCGGCAACGGCACTATCGTGGCTACCCACCGCAACCGCGCCGAACTTTTCAAACAAGCCGGACGCCGTATTGTGGAACTCGCCTACAAATATTACCGCGACAACGACACCTCGATGCTGCCGCTAAGCATAGCCACCAAATCGGCATTTATCAACTCAATGGCTCTCGACATTGCTATGGGCGGATCTACCAACACCGTGCTGCACCTCTTGGCTGTGGCAAAAGAGGCGGGTGTGGACTTCAAGATGAAGGATATCGACGAACTTTCGCGCCGTGTGCCGTGCATCTGCAAGGTGGCGCCCAACACTCACACATACCACATTGAGGAGGTGAACCGTGCAGGCGGCGTGCTCAACATTATGGGCGAACTTGCCAAAGCCAACCTTCTCGACCTTGATTGTAAACGTGTAGACGGTCTCACCCTCGGCGAGGCTGTAAAAAAATACTCATTGCTCCAAAATCCTCTGCCCGAAGATGTTACAGATATTTACACATCGGCGGCAAGCGGTGCGATAGGACTTTTGAAAGTGGGTTCACAGGATTCTCGTTGGGAAACTCTCGACACCGACCGCACCAACGGATGCATCCGCGACATTGCCCACGCCTACACCAAGGACGGCGGCATAGCAGTGCTTTTCGGCAACATTGCCAAAGACGGCTGCGTGGTAAAAACCGCAGGCGTGAGCGAAAAGATTTTCAAGTTTTCGGGCAAGGCAAAAGTATACGACTCGCAAGAACAGGCTGTTGAGGCAATCCTCGGCGACAAAGTTAAGGCTGGCGACGTGGTGGTAATCAAATACGAAGGTCCAAAGGGCGGACCGGGTATGCAAGAGATGCTCTACCCCACTTCGTACCTCAAATCCAAACACTTAGGCGATAAATGCGCGTTGATAACCGACGGAAGGTTCTCGGGCGGCACATCAGGACTTTCGGTAGGACACGTTAGTCCCGAGGCGGCATCGCACGGCGAATTTGCGCTCATCGAAGATGGTGACATCATCGAGTTTGACATTCTCAACCGCAGCGTCAACCTCAAAATTTCTGATTCAGAATTGGAGCAACGTCGTCAAAAAATGGATTCCGACCCTCACGGCTACCAACCCAAACGCAACCGCCAAGTGTCACGCGCCCTGCAACTATACGCCGCACACGCATCAAGCGCAGATAAGGGGGCTGTAAGGGAGTTGTAAGGTAATGAAAACCTCTCTTATTGCCTTATCCCTCGGTACGTTTGTGCTTGGAATGGCTGAGTTTGTGATGCCGGGGATATTGTCGTTTGTGGCTAATGATTTGAATATCTCTATCCCCGAGGCGGGACACCTTATTTCGGCGTATGCCCTCGGGGTAAGTTTCGGTGCGCCTGTAATTTTACTGTCGGTAGAAAAATACAGGCTAAAAAGCGTGCTGATTTTTTTGGCGGCGTTGATGCTTACAGGAAACATTTTGGCAGCGTTTGCTCCTAACTATTACGCACTTATGGCTTGCCGTTTTATTTCGGGACTGCCTCACGGAGCGTATTTCGGAATGGGAACCATCATTGCCTCAAAACTTGGTGGAAAGGGCAAGGAATCTACCGCTATTGCCATTATGGTGTCGGGTATGACGGTGGCAAACCTGCTCGGAGTGCCTGTGGGAACGTTTTTGAGCAACAATTTTTCGTGGCGCACAATATTTATGTTTGTGGCTGCGGCAGCGCTCGTTACAGGTATCGGCATCAAGATGTTTGTTCCCGATGTAGAAAACGAGATTACACAGCGTGTGCGCGACCGTTTTAAATTCTTAAAACACCTTGCGCCGTGGCTTGTGATATTTGCCACATTTACAGGTAACTGCGGAATATTCTGTATGTATTCGTATATCAACCCGATACTCACCAATGTGGCAGGTTTTTCAGAAAACACTTTGCCAATACTTATGGTAACGGCGGGCGCAGGTATGGTGGCAGGCAATTTGATTTCGGGCAAGATTTGTGATCATTATCCTATGGGACTTGTGGCTGGTATTATTCAAGGCTCTACGGCTGTGATTCTCACTGTAATACTGATATTTGGAGCCAATCCGTGGATAATGGTGGCGATGATGTTTATGAGCACATTCTGTTTGTTTGCGCTATCGTCGCCGCAGCAATTCCTCATCATCAAGCACGGCAAAGGCGGCGAAAAACTCGGCGGTGCGCTTGTGCAGGTGGCATTTAATGTAGGAAACGCGGCAGGAGCGTTCTTGGGCGGACTGCCTATACTTGCAGGCTGCGCCGAAAACGTCTCTGCCGCGTGGGGCATTCCTTTTGAAGTAACGGGGTGTGTGCTGTTTATGTATTTTCACCGCCGCTACGAGAGGGCTTAGTTACACCTCGTAATCCATACAAACGCGGAGTTTTACATTGGGGCGAACAATGCCGGTAGCCACAGCCACGTGGTCGGGGTGAACGGCGTAACCTTTCAATGCCTCCTCGCTTTCCATCAACGAATCCAACATAACGTCGGCATTAGATGATGCTAAGGGATTGATGTTTACCTTGATTTCCTTTAATCCGGGAACTTTGCCCTTTAAGCCTTCCAAACCATTTTTGATAGCGGCCTTGGCTTCGGCTTTCTGTTCGGCAGTAAGTTCGTCTTTCAACTGCCAGAGAATAATGTGCTTTACCATTTTTGTATATTATTAGTGTGTTTACTGATATGTTTTTTTCGCAAAAATATGGTTTATTTGTTAAATGTCAATAAAAATCAAAATTAATATCTATCTTTGAGCAACAACCAACAGTAAATATTTGTAAATAAATATTTTAAATCTAACAATTATTTATACATAATTATAATGAAAGTAAAACAAAAACTACTATACATCAACTTAATAGTATTGTTAATATTTTTTCACAAGGCAGTATTATGTCAAACTACCGCCTTTTATCAACAACCAACTGCAATGAATATTGTTTCAGGCGAAAGTGTAATATTATCGGCAAAAGCCTCAAACAACGATGCCACAATTTATTACCGTTGGTATCAATCCACCAAAGACAATTCTTCACCCAATATACCATTAACCAAATGGCAAGAAAATTCTGATCTTGAAATTCCTTTTTTCCAAGAAATAGAGATTCGCTACTATGTATGCGAAGCAGCGTCAGACACCACCGACCAAAGCACTTACGCAGTGTCGAAAAAAGCAAGCGTAGCCCATTCAGGTCTGCCAACACTTTATATCAATACTGTCAACAACGAGGAACCTACGGCAGAATACATTAAGCATCCTACCGAAGAGACCTACGGTAGCGGTGTAAGAAACGCCACAAAAGTACCCGCTAAAATGGAAATCTTTACCGATGAATATATCTATCCGGTTTACAACAGCGGTGAATATGTTAAAAAGCAAAGCGGACTCACTATCAAAATCCGTGGTAACACATCTGCCACTTACTCCGCGAAAAAACCTTTTAAACTCAAACTGCAAAAAAAGGCGGACTTGCTCTCCAAAATCGTTGGACGCGACGACCCTGACTATCAAGACAAAGATTGGTATCTATTGCGCGATGGATGGACTATCAACGCTTTTGTAGGATTGGAAGTTGCCGACATTGTGGGCGTGGATTGGACTCCCGACTATGCTTATGTAGATGTGTTTGTTAATGGCGACTACCGAGGCGTTTATATTCTCACCGAGGCAATAAGCCGTTGCAAAAAACGTATCAACATCGACAAGACCGGCTATATCATTGAGCGCGATGCATATTGGTGGAACGAGGATGTGAAGTTCATCACCGACAAATACGACCAAAAATACACCTTCAAATATCCCGACGACGATGAAATCTCTGATGAGCAAATGCAGTACATCACCGACTATATGAACACGCTCGAACAAAATATCACAAGCAGCAACTACCAAGACTATATCGACAAGGAAAGTTTTGCACGGTGGATACTCACACACGACATACTCGGCACTTGGGACGGTGGAGGGTCTAATATATTTATGTATAAATACGACAACACCGACACCTCAAAAATCTTTATGTCTTCTCCATGGGATTTCGACAGCAACTATATGGTAGGTGCTGATGCTTGGTCTACGCAGCACAACAAACAGAGAGCTTATATTGAAATGCTGTTTCAGCACGAAGATTTTTATAATTATTATAAACAATTATGGAAAAATGTATCAAACAATCTAATTAATTATCTTTCTGAAATTTTCCAAAACTTTGAAACCACTCAGGGGAATAGCATAAACCTTGCACGTGAATACGACGCTACCCGCTGGAATATTAAGTATAAAACCGTGGAATACGAACTCGACAGCGCAATGCAATGGTTCGAAAATCGCACAAAATGGCTTGAATCGCATATTATTACCAACGTATGGGCTTACAACAAAACTATTTACATTCAATATCCCATCAACACCAAATATGAAATAATCAACCTCAACGGTCAACTTATAGCAAGGTCAGAAACCAAAACCGACATAGAACAGATTCCATTATCCAGTGCAGGAATTTATTTGGTAAGAATCAACGAAAAAGAAGTATTCAAAATCCTTGTGAATTAATAAAAAACCGCCGAAGAGCAGATTCTCCGGCGGTAGTTGTTTCTCTTTTTGTGAGATTATTATTTCAATTCAATTGTAACAATACTCATAGGGGGCAAAACTGCCTCTACAACGCCTTTTTTCATTGATGCGCCGGTGAAGGCTGCGGGTTTGATCAAGTCGGGTTTTTCAAAGGTGTTGAAATCGTTGAACTTGGCAGAGGTGATAATCTCGGCTTTGGTGATGCCTTTTGCCACAATGTTGGCGGCATTGAGCGAGATGGTCTGCTTGTTTTTGGGGTCTACATTGGTGATTGTCAAGTGGTAAACTCCGTCTTTTTTTGAGAGTGTGGCGCTAAGGGCATCGATGCTCTCGCCGTTGAATGTGTATTTAGGCGATTTAAAGTTGAGCGGAATATACTCGGCGTTTTGATGCACATTGTACATCTTGAAAACGTGGTAGGTGGGGGTGAGAATCATCTTGTCGCCCTTGGTAAGGATCATTGCCTGCAACACGTTGATCATCTGAGCGATATTGCACATTCCTATGCCGTAAGCGTATTTGTGGAAAATATCAAGAGTGGTGCTTGCAAGAAGAGCGTCGCGGAGGGTGTTCTGCTGATAAAGGTGTCCAGAATTTGTGCCGGGCTCGGGATCTGTCCAGATTCCCCATTCGTCAACGTCGAGTTTAACGTGTTTCTGATACTTTTGAATAATTTCGATGTGCTTGGGAACCATCTCGCCCATTTTGTAACCGTCGCGGATAACGGTGAAATATTGTTCTTCGGTAAATCCACGGTCGGGACCCTTAGAGCCGTTCCAGTCGCGGATAGGCAGCACGTAGTAATGAAGCGAAATATGATCCATATGCTCTCCGGCGTTTTTGAGCAGCACCTCGGTCCAGTGATAGTCAAAATCGTTTGAGCCCGAAGCCACACGCACGGGTTTGGTATTGTTGCAGTAAAGATGTGCGTAGGTAGAATACTGACGGAACACGTTGGCATAATATTCGGGAAGCATATTGCCGCCGCAGCCCCACGATTCGTTGCCGATGCCTATATAGTCGAGTTTAAAAGGTTTTTCGCGACCATTCTTTTTGCGGAGCGTTACCTCGGGAGTGTCGTCGGTGCCGGTGATATAGTCGAGCCACTCTGCCATATCACGTGTAGAGCCGGTTCCCAAGTTGATCGACAGATACGATTTGCATCCAAGACGTTCGCAAAGTGTAAAAAATTCGTGAGTACCAAACGTGTTGTCTTCCATTGTGTTGCCCCAGAAGACGTTTTTGAGGGTGGGACGGTCTTTTTGCGGACCAACACCGTCGCGCCAGTGGTAAGTTTCGGCAAAACATCCTCCCGGCCAGCGCAATACAGGGATTTTCAACTCTTTAAGTGCGTTGAACACGTCGGTACGGTAGCCGTCTTGGTTAGCAATGGTGCTGTTTTTGCCCACCCAGATACCGTCGTAGATACAACGTCCGAGGTGTTCGGCAAACTGACCGTAGATTTCGGCGGGAATCACGTGAGCCGACTTTCCATCGGTTGTGATTTCGGTTTTTTGAGCGTTGGCACATAATGTGGTAGCCAATGCCGCTGTTAATAATAATGTGCGTTTCATAAATATTGGGGTGTTTATTTTTTGCAAATATACATTTTTCTTTCATTTCTCCAAACAATAACTACGGATTATACCGTGCCTTGTTGTATATCTGATTCATATCTTTTATCTCCATAAGGTCTTTGAGGGTAACGTCGGGATTGTGGCGCATATAGGAGCAGACTATGCGGTAGCCGCAATACGAGGCACAGCCGGGGGCGGAGTTGTTGCCAAAGGCGTTGGTAAATGGACCTTCGCCGGTGAAGTTGCGCACGGCTATGGGATTGGTGTCGAAAAGCATTTTCTTGTCTACAAGATAATCCCAGATTTCCTCTTCGTAATACTCTGCCCAGCGGTACTGAAAATCGGTATAGCCCCAACGTGTGGAATCAGGAGTTTCGGGAAGCATACAGTTGAGGAAGTATTGTATACGGCCTTCGTAAATCATTTCGTTTAGAATGTTGAAGGCGGCGTTTTCGTCTTTGGGATAATTGAGAATGGCTATGCAGCGGAAATAATCGGCGGGAATCATTTCGGGAATCATTCTGCGGCGTTTGTACACCTCAATGCCGAGACTTTCGTAATGCGGGTATGTGTTGCCGAGATACTTGTCGAGGCTTACCGCTATTATGCCCTCGGTGGGAAACATCGACTCTTGAAACCCTGAAACCACAGTGTAGAGTTTGGGCAAGGTATCGTTGGGAAAATAATATTTAAAGTGCTTTGCGCCTTGATTCATAAGAGATTCGAGACTATTGAGGTCGGGAAATTGCTTTTGCACATCGTCGAAAATGCCGTTGCTTTTGCAATAGTTAGAAAAATCGCTGTAAGCATTTGCAAGCGTGGGAGTTTCTACCGTGCCAATGCCAATTATGCCGTCGGTGTAAAACTCGGCAAAGTCGCCATATTTTTCAGTAAGGGCATTGAGCGAATATTGAATGTTTTGAGGCGCAATGGTATCAAAATCAAGGTCGAAACGCTCAATATCTATCGAAGCGTCGATACCCGTAACGTCTACATCAAAACTGTTTCCTCCGCACGAGGCAAGCATTGTGGCGGAGAGGAGTATCAAAATATTTTTTTTCATTTTTTTTGTTTTTGTCAACGAATTTAACGAATGTATACGAATTACCTTTGTTACTACAAATACAATCTTAATGATGGTTGTTTAATTTGGTGTCAAAAATAATAAAAAATAGCCGGAGAGTTACACCGGCTATAAAGACAAATGATATAAAAGTGAGTTTTTGTGTGTCAAATGTTTATTTGAGACCTGCAATTTGTTTTTCAAGAGCCTCAATTTTCATCTTAGCATCGGCAAGTTTTTGTTTTTCGCGGTCTACCACTGCTGCGGGTGCGCCCGAAACAAAACGCTCGTTGCTCAGTTTCTTTTCTACCGAGGCAAGGAAACCGCGGGTGTAGTCGAGTTCGGCGTTGAGTTTTTTCAACTCCTCTTCCTTGTCGATTTTGTCGCCCAAAGGTATATAATATTCTACATTTTTTGCAACAAAAGTTTTAGCACCGTCGATGGCTGCCGGAATAAGTTCAAACTTGGCAAGGTTGCAGTGCTTGGTGATTACGGCATTGAAATAATTGTCGTAGTCGCCGTCAACGAGTTTTGCAAAACATTCGAGAGTATCCTTTTGGGCAATGCCGTTGTCTTGACGTATTTGACGGATTTTGGCGATAACATCTTTCACGGTTTCAAAGCGTTCAAGAAGTTTTTCGTCGAAACTGCCGGCTTCGGGCATCTGAGCCACCATAATGCTTTCGCCCTGTTTGCGGGGTTCGAGCAACTGCCAAACTTCCTCTGTAATAAAAGGTATGTAAGGATGAAGCACTTTCAACAGTTTGTCGAAGAAGGCTATTGTGGCTTTGTATGTTGCACCGTCGATGGGCTGTTGGTATGCGGGTTTAACGCTCTCCAAATACCACGACGAGAACTCGTCCCAGAAGAGTTTGTAAACCAACATCAACGATTCCGAAAGGCGGAAATCAACAAACATCTTGTCTAATTCTGCCAAAGTTTTGTTCAACTTGTTTTCAAACCATTCGATAGCCTTTTTAGATGCCTCAGGCTGAGCAAGTTTATCGTCTACGCTCCAACCTTTTACAAGGCGGAATGCGTTCCAAATCTTGTTGGTAAAGTTGCGACCTTGCAAGCAGAGTTCGTCGTCGTAAAGGAGGTCGCCACCAGCGGGAGAACACAGGAGCATACCCATACGGACGCCGTCGGTAGAGTATTTTTCCATAAGTTCTATCGGGTCGGGACTGTTGCCCAAACTCTTCGACATTTTGCGGCCGAGTTTGTCGCGAACAATACCTGTAAAGTATACATTGCGGAATGGAACGTCTTTCATATACTCCTCGCCTGCCATAATCATTCGGGCAACCCAGAAGAATATAATATCAGGACCCGTTACAAGGTCGGTAGTGGGGTAATAATATTTTATCTCTTCGTTGCCGGGCTGATTAATGCCATTAAACAACGAAACAGGCCACAACCACGACGAGAACCAAGTATCAAGAGCATCCTCATCGCGTTGAAGTTGGTCGATAGTGATATTTTCATATCCTTTTACCTTGTGGGCAAGTTCCAAAGCCTCTTCGGGAGAGAGGGCAACCACATATTTTTCTTCCTCGCCTTCTGCGGTGGGAAGGAAATATGCAGGAATACGGTGTCCCCACCACAACTGACGGCTGATACACCAGTCTTGAATGTTTTCGAGCCAGTTGCGGTATGTGTTAACGTATTTATTAGGATAGAATTTAATCTTACCTTCGAGTACGGGCGGCAGGGCAATGTCGGCAAAGTGCTTCATATTCAAGAACCACTGTTTGCAAAGGCGCGGCTCAACGGCTGTGTCGGCGTTGCGCTCCGAATATCCCACCTTGTTGTCGTAATCTTCGATTTTTTCAAGCAGACCGGCGTTTTTGAGGTCGATGGCAATCTGTTTGCGCACCTCCATACGGTCCATTCCCACATAGAGTTGACCAGCGGGAGCAATTGTGCCGTCGGGATTAAAGATGTCGATAACTTCAAGGTTGTGAGTTTGTCCAAGAGCATAGTCGTTGGCATCGTGAGCAGGGGTAACTTTCAAGCAGCCTGTACCAAACTCGATGTCTACATAGCGGTCTTCAATCACGGGGATAACGCGGTTTACCAAAGGCACTACCACCTTGTGACCTCTAAGCCATTGGTTTTTGGGGTCTTTTGGGTTGATACACATTGCAGTATCGCCCATAATGGTTTCGGGACGTGTGGTAGCCACCACTGCGTAATATCCTTTGTCGTCTTTGTGAATTACCTCGCCCTCTGTACCTGTTGGGGTAACGTTTTCGCCCTCAGCGATATAATATTTAAGGTGATAGAGATGGCTTTTTTCTTCGCGGTAGATAACCTCCTCGGTGCTGAGCACTGTCTGCGCCTTGGGGTCCCAGTTTACCATACGGAGACCGCGGTAGATAAGTCCCTTATTATAAAGGTCTACAAACACTTTCATAACCGATTCGCTGCGGAGGTCGTCCATAGTGAAAGCGGTACGGCTCCAATCGCACGAAGCGCCAAGTTTTTTCAACTGTTCGAGAATTACGCCGCCGTGCTCCTCTTTCCACTCCCAAGCGTATTTGAGAAACTGTTCGCGGGTAAGGTCGCGTTTTTTGATGCCCTGTTTGGCAAGTTTTTGCACCACCTTGGCCTCTGTTGCAATAGAAGCGTGGTCGGTACCGGGCACCCAAAGAGCATTGAAACCCTTCATCCTTGCGCGACGGGTGAGGATATCTTGAATAGTATTGTTGAGCATATGACCCATATGCAGCACGCCGGTAACGTTTGGCGGGGGGATAACTATTGTGTAAGGCTTGCGGCCGTCGGGCTTAGAGCCGAAGAAATTATTGTCGGTCCAGTACTTGTACCATTTAGATTCTGACGCCGCAGCGTCGTATTTAGCAGGAATATCCATTGTTTCACTATTTAAAAACTGCGCAAAGGTAAAGATTGGCGTGGAAACTTGCAAATTTTTTTTTAACCACGGACGTAACGGATACAATTATATGCATTATGAATTTATAACGCTTCGATTTCGGATATTGTCAGGTGAGTGTACTTCGCTATTATTTCGGCAGGCATTCCGTCGGCTTTCATATTGCGGGCAGACTCTATGGCTTGGGCTTTTGCACCTTCTGCTCGTCCTTCTGCTCGTCCTTCTTTCCTCCCTTTTGCTTCGCCTTCTTTCCATCCAATTTTGATGCCTTCTTTTAACTTGTATTCCTGCTGACCCATATAGGCGAGATAGTTGTTGAAACTGTCGTCGTATTGTATCTGCTGGTCGGTGGTGAGTTCGGAGTATGAGGCTAATTTGCCTAACTGTTTGAACAACGGTATGTCGTTGGTAAATGGTAATGTAGTTTCCATAGTTTCCATATTTGAAAGGTTAAATATCCATTTGTCGATGTCGGTGGTGCAGTCTGATTCTTTCATCTTGCGGTATATCGGCATCTGTATTTTCCAATATTGAAATACGTCGGTGTCTTGATAATGGTTCTCGGTCTCTAACAATGCAAAGTGCGATAAGCCTTGCTGGTGCTTTTCGTCAGGGTCTTTGAAGTTCATAAAGAACACGCCGTATATTCTTTTCAGGTGGTAGTTCCACGGCAATTCTTGTTTTTCGCCATCTTCTCCGATGTGCTTGATTACTCCTTTGGCTTGCTGACGCGATGCTGAGCGGGCAAGGTAGTAGACTATCCTTTCGGGAAAATATTCCTGAGGCTCGTTTTGCATCTCAATAACAAACTCCTCGCCAGTGTCGGTGGTGCAGTGAACGTCGTAAATCACTCGGCGGATGGCTTTGCTTGTCTCGTCAAGTTCGCCATCGGTGATGGTTACTTTTTTGATATGCGTCTTCGGGTCGTATCGTTTCAAAAGTGCGTTGAGAAAACCGCGTGTTA
>JAEERW010000022.1 GCA_016286055.1 Bacteroidales bacterium | reverse complement strand
TTTGGCGACCTTTTCGCCGGCGACCACCTCACAAATGCCGACCGCGAAATAGTGACCGTTGCCGCACTGAGCGGTCTCGAAGGTGTTGCCCCCCAGTTGACTGCCCACAAGAAGGGCGCCGTAAATATGGGCAACCCGCAAGAACTCGTCGACGAGCTCTGTGCTTGGCTTGATAAAGAAGGGTACACGCTGAAGAGTAAATGGCCGAAGGGCGAACCCAACACGGGCTATGCGCAGTATTTCATCGGCAATAGTTATTTGTCCAACGTTGGCGGTGATGTACATAATGTCACCTTCGAGCCACGCTGCCGCAACAATTGGCATATCCATCACAAACAGGTGCAGGTACTGATCTGCGTAGCAGGTCGCGGCTGGTATCAGGAATGGGGCAAGGAGCCTGTGGAAATGACTCCTGGCACCGTCATCGCTATTCCCGCCGAGGTGAAGCACTGGCACGGTGCAGCCAAAGACTCATGGTTCCAGCATCTGACGTATCATAAAGACGTAAAAGAAGGTGCAAGCCATGAGTGGCTGGAACCTGTAACGGATGAGATATACAACAAACTACAGTAAGATATGAAAAAGATAGTAATGATATTGACAGCACTCTTGGCTATGAGTCTGAGTGTATGCTCACAAAAGAAGGAGAGTAAAAACATGAACAAAGTATTAGTTGCCTATTTCTCGGCTTCAGGTGTGACAAAGGATGTGGCCCAGCAGTTGGCAGAGGTAACAGGTGGAACACTGCACGAAATCAAGCCAGCACAGCCCTACACAGATGCAGACCTCGACTGGCGTGACAAGCAGAGCCGTAGCAGCGTAGAGATGCAGGATAAGTCATCTCGCCCAGCCATCACGGACAAACTCACAAATATGCAGGCCTATGATGTCATCTACGTCGGCTTCCCCATCTGGTGGTACACCTACCCCACAATTATCAACACCTTCATGGAGGCGTACGACTTCAAGGGTAAGACCGTTATTCCCTTCGCCACCTCTGGTGGTAGCAGCATCAAGAAAGCCTGCGAAGACCTGAAAGCCGCTTATCCTGAAGTCAACTGGAAGGAAGGCAAGTTACTGAATAGAGTATCGAAGAAAGATTTAGAGAAACAAGTTAATAAACAGTAAATCTGCCTCCTACAATCAAAATTTCGAGCTGTGTCACTGTGCGGCACAATGCAATAAAAGAACTCATTTTACGTTATATTACATACGCACTGAAAGTCCGAAGCACTGCCCTATCACGAACAGACGTACAGAATAAAAAAACAAATATCAACAATGCTGACAATCAACACACAAGCTCCTGATTTCACACTGCCCGATCAGGATGGAAAAATGCACAGTCTGAGCGACTACAAAGGCAGAAAGGTAATACTCTACTTCTACCCCAAAGACAACACCTCGGGATGCACCAAACAGGCATGCAGTTTCGGCGACTTGTTTCCGCATTTCAGAGAGAAAGGCGTTGAGATATTGGGAGTGAGTAAAGACAGCGTGGCATCGCACAAAAAATTTCAGGAGAAGTTCAACTTGCCGTTCACACTTCTGTCCGACACCGAGAAGACCGTTATTCAGGCATACGATGTTTGGAAAGAGAAAAACATGTACGGCAAGAAGACATTCGGCGTTGTGCGCACCACATATCTGATTGACGAAAATGGCATTATCACCAAGGCTTTCTCAAACGTCAAGGCGGCTGAAAATCCAGGACAAATGTTGGAGGAGATATAAATTCGTCAACTATGCATTACAACAAAACCATCACCCTAAAAAACTCCGCTGCCTGCACTCTCCGCAATGCTGATTATGCTGATGGTGCAGCGGTGCTTGACGTGTTTTTACTCACTCACGCTCAGACAGATAACTTGCTATCGTACCCAGACGAAAACACTTTTACTGCCAACGACGAGGCGATGTATCTTAAAGAAAAATCCGACAGCCAAGACGAAATTGAAATCCTCGCAGAAATCGACGGCAAGGTGGTTGGTACGGCGGGAATTTCAAAAATTGGCAAACATACCAAAGTAAAGCACCGCGCCGAATTTGGTATCGGCATAGAGCAAAAATATTGGGGTTTGGGAGTCGGCAAGGCTCTCACTGCCGCCTGTATCGAATGTGCGCGAAAAGCAGGTTATAGTCAGTTGGAACTCGAATGTGTGGCAGAAAATCACTCTGCACTCGACCTCTACCGTAGCCTTGGGTTCAAAGAGTTTGGACGCAATCCGATGGGGTTTAATTCGCGAAATAAAGGTTTTCAAGAATTGGTGATGATGCGATTGGAGTTGTAACCATCAGCAAAAAAACAGTTCCGACTTTCACGCCGAAACTGTTTAATAATTATTATGAATGGTGTGTTATAGAACAATTATTCAAAACTGTAAAAGAATGAGGGGAAACCTTCTACTGTAACTATCTTATCCTAATGGTAAAATAATATATTGATAATAAAATAATAACAATTTATTTAAAATTATAAGAAGAATATATAATACGTTTGCAACGTAGAATTACAAATCTTGTTTAAAAGACTTCGCAAGAATATGTAACCACAAAAAACATCAATAAGTTTAATCAGAAGTCTATATTTATTAAGTTAAAATGAAAAACAAAGTACTATTAACAGCATCCTCTATCTTTATCTTAGCAAGTTGCAATGTTGAAGAAATCAACTATGAACCATCAACCCCCACAACATTAACTAATATAGAAACGGTTGAGGTTTCATCTAACGGATATTTAACATTTGCAAATGCCATAACTTTGGAACAATATATGGATAGCATTTCTAACAAAGGGACAAGTCTATCCAAAAAATTATGCACAAACGGTTTTAAGTCAATTGCTAATTTGCAAGATGAATTATCAGCGCGACACGCCATAATGAAAAAGTCATCAATCGATAGCGAGGAAAACGAAGATGAAAATATGACAGAAGATGAGTTCAATCTAATGAAAGCCGAAGACTTGTTATTTGACAATAAATTGACTTACATTATGGATACAACTCTTCGTGTCTGCGTAGACGGAATTTTATATAAGATTACTCAATACGGTACATTCTCAGCACAAGAGAAAGATGCCTCTAAAATCGAACAAGCAATTATCAATTTTGATACCACTCTTTTATATCAAAGCGAAATTGGAGACATTATTACTCTACCAAACGGAGTTAACTTTATAAGGTCTTTTAATAATCAACAGGAAAACACAGACAATAATGACGATTTGGTAGAAGAAAGAAAACTCAGCAAAGACTTTGCAATAAATACATTTCACACAAGTTACAATGTTGACAGTTACAAATGGAAAAATCATAGTCTTTTTCAAAAACTTGTTGATCTAATACGGGGCAAACAAGTATCAAGAGAAAAAAAATTCAGCAAAAGCAAACGTGTGCAATTAATTTTATTTGAAGTTAATTACGGTTTTTATGCAAGCACAGGTGTAAAAGTCAAAGTTCAAAAACGCAAAAAGTTTTTGGGTATTCCGTATTGGAAAGCAACATCAGCCGAAAAAATAGCAATTGGTTTTAATGGATTAGAGGGTGAATTAAAATACGATAATCCGAGAAATTATTCCAAGATATCTCCTACAACTTCTTCGTATTATGGTAGTTTTACCGCTACTTTCAATAAAATGTCGTACAATTTTATTTACACAAAAATATCCAACGTTGATTTTCTGAGAGATTGGATAAACAATACTATCTATTGTATTTTACCCGCCATTACAATCAATAACACCAATGTCACAACATCATTAGTAAATTCTCTATACGCCGCAGAAACAAAAGAAATTGCAAATCTGCCAAAACTAATCACCAACCAATATATATTCGACCCAATTAAGAAACAGATTAAACCAAAAGATCCTATGATTGCATACCTGTTTTGGGGTAATTCAACCACTACTTACAACAAAGAACGTCCATACGTAACAGGAGTAGAAGAATACAATGACGAGTCCAAATCTGTTATTTTTGACAGATCATACGGAATAACAATAAGCAACAAAATAATCAAAGGTTTTACTCCAACTAAATTTGACATCAAAAATATTGACGTTTTTGGGGCAGCCTATTGTGATGGTCAATGGATGGGACTAAGATTTTATTACGAGGACTAAAATGAGATACATACTAATTATCATATTGTTATTGTCCACTTTTTCAAACACAAAAGGACAAGATAACAACGATGACGAAACATTTTTAGACCATCACGAAATCTGTTTCAATTGGGATTTCAAGGGAGACATCATCGCAAGGCAAATTGGTTATAACTACCTATTTAATAAATATATTGGAATCGGGTGTGGAGTTGGTTTTTGGTGCGAAATAGAATCAGGCTCATTGTTGTCATCGGATTTTTGGGAAGACAACGATGGACTGTTCCGATTGTTTATTATGCCAAAGATAAAACTCTCAACTCCGTATATCATTAAAACCAATAGAATTAAAATCAATTGTTTTACCGACAACGGATGGATGTTAAATAGAAAGTTTAAAAGGACTATTACTGCGTGGAACGAAGACTTTTCTGATAAAAAAGAATATTCGTTTACAAGTAAGAATGGATCTTACAACTTCTCCTTAGGCCTTTTTTGCAAACTATCTGATAATGGTGGATTTGGTGTTGGATATTCTTTTTCAACATTGGATTATTCTAAGAAAGTAGACTATTACAACGAAGATAAACCATTATCAAAAGAAAACTTGAACGGTATTTTTCTAACAATAAATATAGTTCTGTAAAAACAAATACGATATCAACAACAATGCCTTTGCCAACAAATAATTCAAAATTGGCAAAGGCATTATATTTCTCAATATTTCTTTAATTAGTAGAAATACAAAAAACTACGCCGCTGTAACCGCCTTACTTCCTTTAATTATGCACCTATTACTAACTAATATCTATTATTCAAAACTGTAAAAGAACGAGGGGAAACCTTCTACTGTAACTATCTTAGTTTCAACCTCTCCGGTAGTGAGGTCTACCGACGAGAAACCGTTGTATTCGTTGTTGGCAGAACCGTAAACCATCTTGTTGCCGTGCTTTCCCATTGCCACGCCGTGACCGTTGCTCAGGGGCATTCCTTCAATGATTTTTATCGACTTATTGTAGATGTCAACCACAATGGGAATTACCGTGCGGGCGGTGTAAGTATTTGTGTTAGTGGGGTCAAGCGCAGGCGAATAACCGTAGGCGTACATCTTGCCGCCACCAATGTAGCGACACATAAAAATGCACTGTAAATAATCACCGGTAAGTTCTTCTACACGAGTTTTTTGAAGGTTGAAATTGTAAGTTTCGTCAATCTCGGTAGAGCCTTTTTTGATGCGTGCAATGCCAGAATCAAGTCCCGGAATATAGCCGAACGAACCCACGCAGTTGAAATAGAGGTCGCCGTTTTCGTCCTCAAAAATCGACTGATTATCAATGGGTCGTGTGGGTGCGGCATAGCCAAGAGTTGTGTTGCGAATTTTCTTGATAAAAGTATCGTCTGACACATTGTAGAGGGCAAATTCGAGCGAATTTTCGTTGGGCATCCATTGAGCATTAAACTGTTCCAAAGCCACATAGAGAATGCCGTCGCGGATGTACATTGCACCCGGATATGCCGAAACACCTTCGTTGCGGAGGTTAGAAACGTCGATACGCGAAATCTCGGTCATAGTCTGCGGATTGAAAACAATCAAAAGGTCGAGACTCTGGCAGCAAACATACGCCTTTTCGTTGCTTGCCTCCACAACAATAGCCGCCGACGAATTGGCAGGCAAAGTCATAGAACCTTTGAGTTCCAATTGGTTAGCATCGTTGAGCACAAAACGGCGGAGTTTCAATTCTGTGCCGCCCATATAGTCGGGAAAAACATAGATATTTCCACTCGGACACACGCAAGGATACGAGCCAAAACCAAGCGGAACTGCATTAGAATTGGTGTAATTAACGCCGCCTTCAAATTTGGACGCAGTTAAAAGATAGCCGCTTCCGCTACTTCCGTCGGGATTGGTAACTGTGGTGGAAAACAGGATTTTACCCGATGTTTCATTGTCGTTTTTTTTCACATCGTCGTCATCGTCGCAAGCGGCAAAACTCATTGCCACCGCCGAAATCAATAATAAATGTTTTAGTTTCATTGCCTTTTATAATTATGAATTATTAATTACGAATTATGAATTGTGAATTATGAATTATGCATTACTTCATCACATACCTAACCTTAAATCCAAAGTTTCTGCCGGGGAGAGGACGGTTGAGGTCGGAATATACTGTCTTGTCGGTCAGGTTTTTAACTTTGAATGTAAGTGTAATAGATTCATTGAAAAAACTATGTTCAAAACCAAGGTCGATAGTAAACGAAGTAGGTATTTTGCGGTCTTGATACTTACTCATTTCAAAATCGTAAAAATACTCGTGAACATATTGAGCGTCAAAGAGTAAACGGCTGTTTTGATTTTTGCCGCCAAAGATATTTTCTCTATGAATTTCAACTCCGAAATTACCCAAAATATAAGGAATATTTGGCATACGTTTGCCGTAAGTGGGATTTTCGGCAGATGAGCCTGTTTCGTTTTTGCGACGGTCGCGAAGGTCTTGGTAAGTGGCATTGCCATAGATATATAAAAACGGTGCCACATCGCCTTTAAACTCAATTTCTGCGCCCTTGGTTCTCACTGTTCCAAAATTTGCGTAACGTGCCATCGACGGAATCATATCTGCCTGATAACGAATCATATCCTCCAACTGATTTAAGAAATAATTTGCCTCAACTTCAATAAATCCAAACTGATTGGCACGGTGATAAAGCACACCCGCATTAAGACCGTTGCAGCGTTCGGGAGCAAGGTCGGTGGCAGGAAGAATCGAATATCCATTGCCTACAAGTTCTTCGGCGGTGGGTATGCGCACCTCGCTACTAAACGATGCCTTTGCCAAAAATCTTTTGGTAAATTTGTAACGCAGACTTTCGCTTCCACCCCAATAATTCTTAGAAACATCAACATCTTTTGGACGGTTAATCGACACAAGTTCAAGCACTTTGGTTTCAGATGTAAAGTTAAAATTCTTAACAGTTGTGGCGCTCATAAATTTGCCGTCAAAAAGGGTGAGGTCGTAAGAAAGCCCTGTGGTAATGCTGCCCATCTTGCTGTCGAAAGTGGTTTGATAGCCAAAACTCTTATCCATCAAGTCGTTTTCGGGGTTTTGACTTGTGTGAGTAGCGTAAAAATTAAGGTTAAACGAATTGTGTTCGTCGAGTAAGTAGTTGAGATTGATTTTGCCAACAAAATCGTTGGTGCGATTGTCGGAATCAGATGCGTAAGTGGCTTGTTCGCCGCCATATGAAGACACTGAATTATAGCGGTTTCCATCCCAATCGTAGCGGTAAGGAGCGGCATCGTAAAGACCGTTGCTGCCGTAAGAATATGCAAAATCACAATCCAAATCCAAACCGTCAACAAGGAAATTGTCGCGTTTTAAAGTCAATGCCGCAATACCCGACATACTATGGTTGTAAGCCTCGCGAATATCGGTGTCAATGCCCTGAATTTCAGCCTTTGTGCCTGTGAAAACAAGTTCGAGTTTTGCCTCGTCGAAATACCATTTGGTAGCCTTAATACTGCCGCCAATCATCATCTTTTTAAATTGGTCGTGGTCGCGGGTAACTTCGCGGTTTTCAAGGTTTTGGAGTTTCATTTTGTAATTATTGTCGCTGTATGTGAGTATACCGCCAATGCCAAACTGAATACCGGTTTTTTTGTTGGTTTGTTTAAATGCAGTGCTGAATTTGTGCGTGTTAAACGATGCAATTTCGTAACTTGCATCTAAATACACAGGCGG
This sequence comes from Bacteroidales bacterium, assembly GCA_016286055.1. GTDB lineage: Bacteria > Bacteroidota > Bacteroidia > Bacteroidales > UBA3824 > UBA3824. The sequence continues at coordinate 33,438 of JAEERW010000022.1, read as the reverse complement.
ATATTCCTTTGTTACCACATTGACTGCGCCGCCGAGAGCCGACCCGCCAAAACGATACGGCACAATACCTTTATATACCTCGATGCGCTCAATCATATCGGTTGGAATATCGTTAAGCGACATATAATCAGACATTTGTCCAATAGCCGCCTCGTCGATATAAACGCCCATACGCTTGCCTTCCAATCCGCGCACCGAAATTCTCGACGCACTGCCCACGCCGCCGGTGTTTCTAATAGTGATACCCGAAGTGCGGGCGAGAGCATCGTTGATGCTCGACGTTGTACCCTCCAACTGTCTGGTATCCAGCACCGAAAGCGGCATTGTAGCCTCGCGCATCTTGCGGATTTCGGTGCGTGCTGTTACGGTAACAGTGGATATCTCTTTTTCAGGAATAAATGATGTGGAATCCTGTTGTTGGGCAAAAGATTCTATGCCCAAAATCATAAAAACAAACAGTGTAATTTTTCTTTTCATCTCTCTAAATTTTTGCGCAAAATTAGAGAGGTTGTATCAGATTAGAAATACCTAAAAATAGGGATTTATTAGTGGTAATCTTACGCTGATTTTTTCATAATAGTTTGTTTGTTGCATAAATGAAGATAACGGTTGCACTCCTGAATTTTGTCGTAGCCGAGCAGTACGCCGAGTATAAAATCTTCTTCGGGTGTGTACTCGTTAAAGGGCTTATCGCCAATATGTTTGATAACCTCAATGCACTCTTTTGCTCCAAAAAAAATATTTATTTTTTCGGGCGAGACTTGTCGTGTGAGGAAGTCGATGCCGGCAAATCTCAATCCTGCCTCGGCTTCAAACCTAAATTTGGATGGTAAAGTATGGAGAATAAGTTTTCTAAGTCCTTTTTTGTATTCGTAAATATGATGCGATAGTACTTTCATTTGTGCAACCGTTAAATTATTATAGTTCAGGTATAATCTGTGCTGTCCATGCTTCAATGCGACTTTCAGAAAGTTGATCCTGATTGTCGTAATCAAGAGCCAAACCAACAAATTTTCCGTCTTTTACAGCAGAAGATTCACTAAAAGAGTAACCGTCGGTAGAAGTTTCGCCTACGATTTTTGCACCGGCAGATTTTGCGGCTTCGTAGAGTTCGCCCATAGCGTTCACGTATGTGTCTGAGTAAGAAAATTGGTCACCAACACCAAATACAGCCACAGTTTTGCCGCTAAGGTTGGCAGATTTAACTTCGGAAATAAAACCGAACCAATCGTCTTGCAATTCACCGTCGCCCCAAGTAGACGAACCGAGGATAATGTTGTCGTAATCAGCAAGATCCGACTTTTTTGCAGAGGAAACCTCTTTAACATCACCACCGCCGAGTTTTGCTGCGATAGTTTCAGCCGCTTTGGCGGCATTGCCCGTTGTAGAGCCGTAAATTATTACAGTTTTTTTCATTGTTATTTTGTTTTAAATTTTGGCGCAAAATTAGATTCAACACAATTATCACACAATACCGAAAAAGCGGTATTTAAAAAATATGTAATACCAAAAGTTTGCGATTGAGTGTTTTTGATACACTATCCCCAATAATAATTAGTCTTAAAGCCGAAAACGAAGTTAAATCATTACTTTTAGGTATTCCGTTTTTCATTGCCGCACCGTAACTTTGTGTAAAATTTTTAAAACATAATAACAATGTTCAACAATATCTCAAAAACAGGTGTATTTTTCCTTGGGGCGTTGGCAGGTATAGCCGTTATTGCCCTTTTGAAAACCAAAACAGTGCAGAAAGGTTGCGCTAAGATTATTGCCGCTGGTCAACAACTCAAAGACGAGGCTCAGGCTTTTGTAGAAACCGTAAAAGAAGACGCCGAAGATTTGGTAGAAGAGGCAAAACAAGAATCTAAAAAAGCGTAATGGACTTTAAAATAGCACATTCGCTGCCCGGACGGGTAAGAATCCGTTACGACAGACACTCGCTTACGCCTGTTCAAGCAGGGTTGGTAAAGTCGCTCGTGGAAGAACAGATGGGTATAACATCTGTTGAAATCAATCCCACAACGGGCAGTGTATTAATACATTACGTAGGTGTTAGCGAAGAAACAGTTTTGGCGTATTTCCGACTGTTAGACCACCGATACCTTGAAAATCAGGAACTTCTTGACAGCGTTAATCCGCTCGACATTCCGCAGCCGTCGTTGTTTTCGATACTTTCGGAAATGGTGGTGCGACATTATATAAAAAAGTTGCTGCCGTTTCCAATTCGCAAGGCGTTGCAGTTAATCAACATTGCACCAAGACTTTACAACGGAGCAAAGAGCATTATTGGCGGCAAAATTTTCTGTGCCGACGTGCTTGATGCAACAGCCTTGGGATTCTCCTATTTCAGCGGCGACATCAAAACTGCGGGTTCGGTTTCGTTTTTGCTCAGCATCGGCGAAGTTTTGGAAGATTACATCAAACGCAAATCTTACGACAACCTTGCGCACTCGCTCCTCAACACCGAGGAAGTGGTTAACGTGCTCACCGACAGCGGACAAGAGATTCAAGTACAAACCAAAAACCTCAAACAAGGCGACCGCGTAATTTGCCGAATCGGAGGCGTAATACCTGCCGACGGCACTGTTGTAAGCGGTTTGGCAATGGTAAACCAATCATCAATGACCGGCGAACCGTTGGCAGTGGAAAAAAAGGAAGGTTCTGGCGTGTTTGCATCCACAATTGTGGAAGACGGCGAAATCGTAGTAAGCGTAAAATCGGCAGGAAAAGAGACAAGAATCAACCAAATTGTGTCGCTTATCGACAATTCGCAAGCATTAAAAGCCGCGTCGCAAGTAAACGCCGAACGTATTGCAAATCACTTGGTTAAATACAACTTTTTGCTTGCCGCCGCCACCTATTTTGCCACTGGAAATTTCACAAAAGCGATGTCAACTTTGCTTGTGGATTATTCGTGCGCAATGAAACTTTCTGCCCCAATCTGCGTGCTTTCGGCAATGAGAGACAGCGCACAAAACGGCATTATTGTAAAAGGTGGAAAATTCTTAGAACTTATATCCGAAGTTGACACCTTTGTTTTTGACAAAACAGGAACGCTAACTGAGGCAACACCAAAGGTTTCGCGCATTATTCCATTGGGCGGACGCAATGAAAACGAGGTATTAAAAATGGCGGCTTGTTTGGAAGAACATTTTCCGCACTCTTTGGCTCGTGCAGTGGTGTTGGAAGCCCAAAACCGAAACCTCATTCACGAGGAGGAACATACCAAAGTGGAATACGTTTTGGCTCACGGAGTTGCATCGTCAATCAACGGCAAAAAACTCCGCATCGGATCGGCACATTTTATCTTTGATGATGAAAAAATTCCGCTCACCGACGAGGCTCAGCATTACATCGACGAACTTGGCGAAACAGGCGATTCTATCCTCTATTTTTCTGAGGGCGAGGAACTTGCGGGACTTATTGCCATAAAAGATTTCATCCGTCAAGATTCGGTAGAGGCGATAAAACTTTTGAAACAGGCGGGCGTTAAAAATATTGTAATGATAACCGGCGACGGCGAAAAAACGGCTCAGGCTGTGGCTCGCGAGGCTGGTATTACCGAATTTTATGCGCAAACTCTTCCTGATCAGAAAGTTGCATACGTAAAACAAATGAAATCCGAGGGACGCACCGTGGCTATGGTTGGCGACGGCATCAACGACGCACCCGCACTTTCAGCCGCCGACATTGGCATTGCAATGGGCAAAGCGTCGTCGATTGCAGGTCAGACAGCCGACATTATGCTACCCGACGACGGACTATCTTCATTACCCAAACTTATGAAAATTGGCCGCAATCTAAAACGCAGAATCAAAGGCAACAACGATGCAATTATCGGCGTAAATTCGATGCTAATACTCGGCGGATTGGCAAACATAATTTCACCGTCGCTCGCCGCATTGCTTCACAACGCATCAACCGTGGCAATCAGTATGAGCGCAATGAGGAGGATAGATTAATGGAAGCCATTTTAACAGCACTTTTGATACCATTTGCCGGCACGGTTTTGGGGTCGGCATTTGTGTTTTTTATGAAAAAAGATATGCCCGAACTTTTCCAAAAAATCTTACTTGGATTTGCCTCGGGCGTAATGGTGGCGGCGTCGGTGTGGTCGTTGCTGATTCCGGCAATTGATATGGGCAACATCACGCCCGTGGTGATTGGATTTTTGGGCGGATTTGCGTTCCTCTTGCTCATCGACTACATCACGCCGCACATTCACCCAAAAGGCGGACACGAGGGTCCGCAGAGCCATCTTTCGCGTACCACAATGTTGGCGTTGGCGGTAACGATTCACAATTTTCCCGAGGGAATGGCTGTGGGCGTGGCAATTGCGGGCGCGGTAACGTCAGATTTCAGCACGGCGGGCGCGTTGGCATTGTCGTTAGGCATTGCTATTCAGAACATTCCAGAAGGCGCAATAATTTCGATGCCACTCCGCAGCGCAGGCAACAGCCGTTTAAGAGCCTTTTTGGTGGGCAGTCTCAGCGGCATTGTAGAACCTATTGGCGGCGCGTTGGTACTTTTGTTGGCATCGGCAGCCACAGCCACAATGCCCTATCTCCTACCCTTTGCCGCCGGCGCAATGCTCTACGTAGTTGTAGAAGAACTCATCCCCGAAGCCTCCCAAGGCGAACACTCCAACGTTGCAACAATCGGATTTGCAATCGGATTTGCAATGATGATGGTGCTCGATGTGGTGATGGGGTGAGGATTATTGACTCCAATGTCCCAACGCCGAGCCATATAAATACATGTACCCAAACGTAAGATACGCGCCGAAGCACGAGGCAAACAAGAAATAATTATACCCATCCGCCTGTTTCAAGAAAAACGCAAGAATAAGAGGAATCAATAATATAGCCAGAGCGTAAACCCATACTATTGAAAATGAATGTAGTATGCTAATTATCCATAATATTGCGCATACAATAGAAGAGATATAAAACATTATGTCCCAATGTTTGTAATAAGACAAAATACCCGCCGCCGGCAACAGCAAGAACACGATGTATACAAGAATGTATAATACAATTTCCATAATTGTTAATATTTAGTAGATTAAAATGTTGGCGACAAAGATAAGGAAAAAAATATATATCAATATAGATTATTCAAAAAAAATAAATTGGAAAAAAACGAAATAATCAATAAAGATTAGCAAATAATAGGTAGTATCAATCAAAAAAAATCCCCATTTTAAGTGATTGCAGAGGTTGTTTCGGCTGCATAATTTTGCAGCGTAAAAAATGACAAATGTAACACACAATGAAAAAGATTATTACTACAAGCCTGATGATTGCAGCGCTGTTTGTTGCCTGCAATAGTTCTTCAAACCAAAATCAGAGCGGCAAAGATTGCTGCAAGGGCGTTTATTCGCCCAAAACTCTCTTAGATTCAGCCGAATACCTTGTTGACAAGGAAGTGAAAGTAAAGGCAAAAGTTACACGTGTTTGCCATTGCGGCAGTAATATCACTTTTACCGATATTCAAGACACAACCGCCACTCTTTATGTGGTTGCAGGCGGCGATATTCCTAAGTTTAACCAATGTCTTTTAAACAAAAACGCCAATATCACAGGCGTGCTGAGAGTCAATAAGATAACTCAGACCGATTTAGACAGCACAATTATCAAATTAGAAAACCGTCTTGCCGAATTTGAGGCTAAATCTGATTCGGCATCTTTGAAAATGTGCGAAAATATCAAAGCCAAAATCGAAAACACCAAGATTGCAAATCAAGAAAAAAAAGATTGGATGGCATCGCATAATCAGGATTATTATCCTCAATATTATTTAGAATCAGTAAAATTTGCCGATTGCTGCGTTAAGAAAAACGACCCCGAAGCCACAGCATCTGCCGACGAATGTATGAAAGACGGAAAATCCGAATGTTTTAAATAATCAGTATTTAAGTATCTATAAAACAGTATAATAAATGAAACATAGAATTATCAATTATGCCGTTGCATTGGCAATGGCAGGCGGTAGCATTGCGCTATCTTCGTGCGACGACGACGACGACAACAATGGTTATTCGTACAGCGGAATCGATGCTTTTGTAAATCTCGCTTCCGACGTTGACGGTGCTGTATCAAGCACAGAATTAGACGGTTGCACTATCACTCTCACATCTGTTCAGTCAAAAGACACTTACACTTTTGATATCAAAAAAGAGACTTTGGACGAAAACGCCAACGGAAAGGTTAAAATTTACATTCCAATAGGCAATTACGACGTAAGTCTTGAAAAAACTGTTGATGGCAAAACAATCTTTGTACGCAAAGAAAACGTTACCATCAAGGATGAAAACCAAACAATTGATGTAAAACTGATTGCAACTGTTGCACAACAATCTGACTATCAGTTTATCTTCTCTGAGGTATTTTTTAATGGCGAGCGTAATGCGGGACGTATGATGCACCCCGATCAATATATGGTGCTCTACAACCCCACAAGCAACATTCTCTATGCCGACGGTCTCGCTATCGGCTGCACAATGCAGGCTTCTTGCACCGAAAAAGAGAGTTGGTACGATGAGTATTACAACGCCGGAAAAGTGCCTGTACACGGTATCATTGTTATTCCGGGTTCGGGCTACGAGCATCCAGTTAAACCTCACGAAAAACTTGTGATTGCTTTCACAGCCAAAAACCACAAAGAAACCGAGGGTTCGTATGAAGAAACCGACGAGGCAACAGGCGAAAAACGCACTGTTACATACAAATACGAAAATGCGGTTGACCTTTCGGGTGCCGATTTTGAAATCTACGACCCGCAACTCTATACAAGCGATGTTGACAATCCCGAAGTGCCTAACGTTAAGGAGATTTACCCTGCCGAAAACGACTTTGGCGGCATAGGTGGATTTTACCAACATCCCCGCGGATTCTACTGCCCGTTTATCTTCAAACTCAAAAACGGCGAACAGGCTACTCTCGACGAATTTTTTGCTGCCAACACTTCGGTTGCAACTGTTAAAGATAAGGAAAACAACAATGTAGAAATACAAATGCTCAGCGTTAAAGCCGACCTTATTCTCGACGGAATCACCACAGGACACATTCCTTCCGACATCGTTACAAATCCTCTTCCCCAAAGCGTAGACCGTGGCAAACAACTTGTAAAAGGTTGCCATTCAGGTCTTTTGGTTCAGCGCAAGGGCAGCGATGCCGAAGGCTACAAAGACACTAACAATTCTACTGACGATTGCGAAATTGTTGAATATCACAATGCTTTCCCCGTTGGATGGAGAAATAAATAATAGAATGAGAGTTCCGATGCTCTTTAAATAACTGATGTAACAGCCGGGGAATTATTTCTCCGGCATTTTTTACAGATTATGAGACATTTAATTATACTAATTTCATTGGTTTTTATTGTTTTTGAGTGTGCTTCGCAAAATTGCAATTTTAATATCAAAGGAGTAATCAAAACTGAGGACGGATTTGCAGGATTTGCCACCGTTGGAATCGAAGATTTGAACATATACACAATGGCCGACGAGGGCGGTAGGTTTGAACTCCGCCGTATTCCTTGCGGCAATCACAAACTATTGGTAAAACGTATGGGATTGACCGATAAATACATCGATATCAATCTCATAAACAAAGACTTAAATCTCGAAATAGAGATGCAGACAGCCACTTTCAAACTCGAACGTGTGGAGGTGATGGCAAAGAGGCACAAGGCCGACAAACTTGAAATTGGCGAAACTGCCATTGAATATCTGCAACCTGTGAGCCTCGCCGATTTGGCGGTTCTTCTGCCGGGCAATGTATACTCCGAAAACCCTATGACACAGTTTAATCTCAATAGCAGCCGTCAGGTTGGCAGCGACAAAAACACATCGCTTGGCATTGCAGTAACGTCCGACGGAGTGCCGCAAACGTCTGACGGAGTGCGCATTCAGATGGTGGGAATCACCGAAAATTCTTACAGCGGAGGTGGCGACAGTCAAATTAAGGCTCGCACAGGTATAAATTCAGGCACAGATATGCGCTACATAAGCACCGACCACGTTCAAAGTGTGGAGGTAAACCGTGGAATTTCGTCGTCGAAATATGGCAATATGTCGGCAGGTCAGATAATTGTAAACTCAAAATATGGTGTTTCGCCGCTTCGTGTGAGGGCAAAAATCGACCTGAAAAACAAACTCATATACGCAGGAAAGGGGTTCTCACTTGGCAAAAAGGCGGGCGATCTTCACATCGGCACCGATTATCTCTACTCTTACGACGACATACGCGAGGAGATGGAAAAATTCACCCGAATTACCGCTCAGGCATATTACAACAATAAAGTAAATTTTAATTCGGGATATTCGTTGGATTTGGATTTCAAATTGGCACAGACTATCTCGGTTAACAAAATGAAAAAAGATGAGTTAACTTACGAATACAACGAGACTTACAAGGCTGATTATAACAAAACCGATTTGATGTTGAAAGCAAAACTTAATTTCAACCTTCCGTGGATCGAAAACATATCTTTGATAAGTTCACTCAACCGGGTCAACGATTTGATTGATAGGCATTACTGCGTTATCACAGGCAATCCCAAAAGTATGCCCCTATCCTACTCCGAGGGCGAAAACGAAGGATATTATTTACCCACAATGTATTACAGCGATTTTTATATCGAGAATATTCCAATCAACTTTTATACACAACTAAATATCAAAAGCAGATTAGAACTTGCTCAAAATCTTAATCTTACACTCGAATACGGAGCCGATTTTTCATCATCCAAAAACAGAGGTGGCGGTGCGGTTATCAAAGACGAGAAACTGCCGCCTTTCCCTTCGGACAATTCTTATATGCGTCCGCAAAAAAACTATGAAATTCCAGCAATTGAAACAGGTGCGGCGTATATTCAATCGTCGTTGCTATATAAACCCACTGAAAATCAAAAGGCTAAAATTGATTTTGGTTACCGTTTTACACAGATGATGAATCTCGAAAGTGATTATGCGCTTTATCATAAAATACTTTGCGAACCTCGCCTAAACGCAAGTTATACAATCGGCAAAACTATCAATCACACAGTACGTTTGGGTTACGGCACAGAAAACAAACTGCCCACTATGGACTATCTTTATCCCGAAAAAATATACAAAGATTTTTGGGTGCTCAACGCATATACCAACAATCCCGAAAACCGGCATCTGATTACATACACAAAGATTTTTGACGCTACCAACAAGGATATTCGCGAAAACAAGAATCAAAAGTTTGAAGTCGGCTACGACTTGAATATCAATAATTTTGAGATTTCATTAACAGCATTTTACGAAAAATCCGAATCGGGATACGATTACTTCAAATTTTATCAGGCTGTAACATATCCCTATTTTTCAGAACTGAAACCTGATGTTGACATTTCGGGCAGACGACCTGATAAAGAGGACTATGTGGAGGATAAATTCAGCGAATTTGCTTCTTATTCGCAAGTGCAAAATTCAAAAAAAGTGATTAAACGTGGAATAGAATACCGCATTATCTCGCCAAAAGTCAGCGTGTTAGAAACCAACGTGGAAATCAATGGCGCATATTATTACACTATTTACGGTTCGTCGTTGCCTTATTATTTCTATCCGGGCGGACGCATCGGCAACAATATGTATCCGTATGTAGGAATCTACAATCTTGATGAAAAAAACAAACAAGGAAGGTTGAACACGAACTTTTGGTTTAATACGCACATACCCAAATTTCGTATGGTTTTTACCAACTTTTTTCAATTTATTTGGATTCAAACCAAACAGTATTCCGACAATTTTGAAGGAATATACAAAAAAATACCATACGAATATATCGATTTTGAAAACCAAAAACACGAAGTTACTCCTGAAATTGCACAGCGTATCAATGATTTAAACGATACTCAATGGAGTCAGTTGCGCCGTCAGAGCACCGTTTTGTCGTATGCCAAAGAAACCAAGCCGGTATATATGATGTGGAACATTAAGGTTACCAAGGAGTTTGGCGACAATGCAAAACTTTCGTTCTTTGTAGACGGCATTCTCGATATACATCCTCAGTACGCAAGCAAAACTTCGGCTCGCACCAAACGCGAATGGAGCAATCCTTTCTTCGGTATGGAACTTATTTTAAACATCGCTAAAAACAGGGAAAAATGATTCGCAAATTCTTAATAATTATATCTTCAATTATCATTGCAACAACCGTCTATTCGCAAACCAAGGACGATGATATACTTTATAATAAATTATCACAAACGGCAAGTTTCTACACCGTCAATAAGCAATACCTGAACGACACTTCCGATTGTTCGTCGGCAGAGATTGTAGCATCGTACCTCAATGACAAAACAGATGGCGATTTCCTTGTGTATCAAGGCAAAAACCACTACGAAAGTAGAATAAGCGGCTCGGGTGTTAAGGATTACGGAAAATACGGCATTCTCAATGGTAAATGTTTCTACGCCAACGGCAAAGACCGCGGAATATCGTGGAACGCTATGCGTTTTCCCGAACTCTACCTGCCGTATATCATCACCGACTCCACAGGCGGCGACAGCAGTTTTGAAACTTATTGTGCACAAGGCGGATATGCCAAAAAATCAGGAAATTGGCATTTTGGTTTCGACTTTTCGTTTCTTGGTGAACAGGCGTACCGTCTCACCGACCCGCGTGTGCTCAACAATACCACTTTTCTTACATTCAAATTAAGTTCGGGAAAGGTTTTCAACAATGGTAACGCCCTTATGTTCAGCGGTTACTATATGCGAAACAAGCAATATCTTCACGACCGATATTGGCGTCCCGGCGAGCAGCAGCGTTTTTTTGTGATATACGGTTTTGGACTCTACGACACCAAAGAAAGCGTAGTGGCATTTGGCGTTTCTCGAATGTACTATATCAACAACGCAGGAGCGGAAATATCATTTCTATCGTCTGAAAATAAACGATTTACCATTAAGGGAATCCTCAATTACGACTATAAAAAAATGTACACCGAGGAGAGCGACATAATGCAGTTGTACAACACTCACACCCACACAATTTCACCATCAATGTCGGTGGCTTATCACGGTAGAGGATTTGATATTAAATTATATAGTTTTACCGACATTCTGAATCGCAAAGGGTATGAAAATATTTTAGAAAAATACATCACCGACGAAGCAAATTCTACTTACGATTATAGAAAAATAGCCGATGAACAAAATTATAAATTCTCTAACATAATTAGCAACAACTCTTTAAGATTTGCTCTTTTCATTGGTGATAACGAAATCGGTTTTGAATTAGGTGCCATTGTTCTTTGCCGTAAGGAAACCAATTCAAAGTATGCATATAAGATTAAAAATCTGAATGTTACTCCTGATTTCAAGACCGATTTTTGTTTTAAAACCCCAAACCATAAACAAAGATTTGACATTGGATTTAAATACAGCCGTCAAATTTCAGTTAAAAACAATTACGATGTAGAAATCAAAAACAATGCGATTCCGCACGTTGATTTTCAAACGTGTTTTGCGCCATACGCCTATTTTTCAGCCGAATACGATGCCTTTAATGCTGAGTTTGAATACGTTTATAGTTTTCAAAAATTCTCTATTGGAACAAGGGTAAACGGTTTTATTGTATCGGGCAATCGTCTCAGCGATGTAGAATATACCAAAACAGTTGGTTACGATTCTGTTTGCCCGATGATTAGCAAACAAGCCGACAAGCACAACGAAAAATACATAAATTTGTCTGTTTTTGTAAAATTTTAAACACATAAAATAATGAAATACAAAATTTTATTACTTGCATTTGCCGCCTTTGCTTCATCGTGCAGCGACAAAAATATGACCAAGAATGACGACAATTCGTACACAATCAACACATTAGAATTAGGCAAAGAGATACGCGGATACGCAGGCAGACTGCCTATAAGCGTAATCATCAAAGGTGATGAAATTCAATCGGTTAAAATACTTCAAAACCAAGAAACACCGTCATATTTAGAGCGTGTAGAAAATCAGATGCTGCCCAAATTCAACGGCATCAACATAAACCAAATCAACTCAATAGACGCAGTATCTGGTGCCACATACACAAGCAAGGCATTAACAAAGAATGTACAAGTGGCTGTGGATTATTACAATAGCAAAAGATAAAAAAGAAAAGCATAAAAAAATCGGCGCGAAATCACGCCGATTTTTTTTTATAAACTCAAAAAAACTACTACTATGCAATTGCTTTTCCATCCTTGATAGTGATAATCTTGTTTGCGCCTTGTACGGTGCGCATACGATGAGCGATTACGAGGACGGTTTTGCCTTTGATTAGTTTTGAAAGCGATTGTTGGATAAGTGTCTCGTTTTCTACGTCTAATGAGGCGGATGCTTCGTCGAGAAGAATTATTGGAGCGTTTTTGAGAAATGCACGGGCAATGGAAATTCGCTGACGTTCGCCGCCGGAGAGTTTTTTGCCGTTTTCACCAATTATTGTATTCCACTTATCAGGCAGATTTTCAACAAATTCGGTGCAGTTGGCAAGTTCGGCTGCGGCTTTTACCTGTTCGTCGGTGGCGTTTTTGTCGCCAATACGAATGTTTTCCAAAACAGTGTTGTTAAACAATGTAACATCTTGAAAAACAATAGAGTAAAGACTCATAAGTGTTTCAGTGTCAACTTTTGAAATATCCTGACCGCCAACAGTTATTTTGCCCGAATCAATATCCCAAAACCTTGCAGCAAGTCGCGAAACAGTGGTTTTGCCGCTGCCCGAAGGACCAATCAATGCCGTAACTTCGCCCTGTTTTGCAGTGAACGAAACGCCGTCTAGAATCTTTTTGCCATCTTGATACGAGAACTTAACATCCTCAAACACAATATCTCCGCCATTTACTTTAAGTTCCTCGGTGCCGGTTTGCTCTTTATGTTGAAGAATGTCGTTGAGACGTTCGCAGCTGACATCAAGCGCGATTATGGCGGCAAAATGTTCGAGCGAAGTGGTGAGCGGATTGTAAAGTCGCGATGCAATAATCAAGAACAAGAAAAATTCCAACACTCCCAATTCACCTGATTTTAAGAGCATTGCACCTACAAGAGCGGTAGTGGCGATTCCAAATTTAAGAATCATTTCGGCATTGGTAACAAAAATGCCTGTGCCAAGTTCACTCCAAATTTTGCGTTTTTCAACGTTTTTAATTTTAGATTCAACTTCTTGATAATAACTATCTTGGGCATTGTTTTGACGAAGGTCTCGAACAGTTTCCAAACATTCCTGAATTTTTTCGGTCATTTCTACGGTTGCACCGCTTGTTTTTTTGCCCAAACGGTACTGAACTTTTCGCGAAAAAGCCACAATTGTAAGGCAGACAGGAAGCACCCAAACCGCCGCCAAAGCCATTTTCCAATTAACAAAAAAGAGACATATTGCCAACACGCAAGTACTTGCTATTGAGCCAATAAACTGCGGAATAAAGTGCGACGAAGCCTGTTCAATCTGCGCCGCGTCGTCCATAATTGTGGAGGTAAGATCTGCGCTGTCTTTTTTTGCAAAAAACGACAACGGCAACCGACGGAGTTTTTCTGCCAACGAGATACGCCTTACGCCGCTCTCTTTGTAGGTAGAAAAATAAGATGTGTCGTACTGAATAACAGTGGTAACAGCCATCAGCACAATCCAAATGCAAATACCTGTGATATAGAATGTTGCTCTGCCTTCAATAGTTCCGTTCATAATGTCCTGAACCAAAAAATAGAGCAACAAAACTGGTGAAAAAAGCATCAGATTGTAAAAAATATTTGCAACAGATGCAATCACCATCGACCGTGCACCCTCGTCTGAAAGGGCATATTTTTGTTTAAAGTTTTTCATAATAATTTATAATTGACAGTTGACAATTGACAATTATTATTCAATTGCCAATGGTTATTGTTAATTGTCTGTGTTTATTTATTTTTCATTGTCAATTATCAATTGTCCATTGTCAATTGATAATTTTCCATTCCACCGATTTCTGATAATCGCCAAACATCTTTGAATACATTCCGTTTTGCGATATAAGTTGCTGATGTGTACCATTTTCTATGATTTTGCCTTCGTTGAGGACGAAAATTTGATTGCAGTCAACAACAGTAGAAAGACGGTGTGCAATTTTGATAACTGTCTTATCCTTAGATATTTCGTCAAAAGCCTTCAACACTTTTTCCTCGTTTTCGGGGTCGGCAAATGCAGTAGCCTCGTCGAGGATAAGAATTGGAGTGTTGCGTAGCATAACTCGCGCAATAGCAATGCGTTGCTGTTCGCCACCGCTGAGATAAGTGCCTTTGCTGCCGATAATTGTGTTGATTCCGTCAGGCAATTTGGCAATAATGTCGGCACATTGAGCACGGTTCAAAACATCCATTACCTCTTGCTCTGTGGCATCGGGTTTTGCCATTCTTACATTGTCTAAAATGCTTGTTTTCAATAATTTGCTATCCTGAAAAACAAACGAGACAATTTCGGAAAGTTTTGCTTGCGGAATATCTTTTACATCAACTCCACCTATTAAAATTTTGCCATCAGTAACATCCCAAAACCGAGATACAAGACTTGCTGAGGTGGTTTTTCCGCCTCCCGAAGGTCCAACAAATGCAACTTGCGAACCTGCGGGTATTTTCACAGAAATTCCATCAACAGCATTTTTGGTTGAATCTTGGTAACGGAATGTTACATTGCTAAACTCCACTGAAAAATCATTAGGAATTTTTGGATTATTGGATTCTTTGGTTTCGGGAACATCAAGAACTGTGTCAATCCTTGCAAATGCGTTTCCCACAATCATATCCGCCTCCGACGAGTACATCACTTTGTGGAGAGTTACACCGATAATTGGCGTAAAAATTATATAGAACATCAGGTTAGAGAAAAATTCGTGATCGGCGGAAGAAGAACCATAATAGAGCGCAACGGCAATCAAAATTGCAAACGCAGAGTTGATTACAACCGTAAACGAGGTCATCGAAACCCTGAAACGCTCGGTGTAACTAATTGTAAACTTGGCATAATCGTCGATAGCCTTTTTGAGTTTTTTAAATGAAAAAACCGACTGTCCAAAGGTCTTTACAACCGGCATACCGCGCACATATTCAACGGCTTCCTTGGTCATATTTTCGAGAGCGATATTATAAGCCTCCATATCTTTTTTTAGTTGCGGACCCACCATAAAGGCATACATAATTATAAAACCTAAAATAGTGGTTGCAAGGCACATAAGGCCAATTTTCCAATCAAAATACATCAAAAGTGTAATCATTGCAATTGGCGTGGTAATAGCCACCGTGCGGTCGGGCAAAATATGTTCGAGATAATTGTCCATAGCCGCGGTTGAATCAACGATGATTTTACGAATTTTGCCACTACCCTCATTTTCAACGTGTCCCAAGGGCATACGGAGCACTTTGGCAACGCATTTTTTGCGGATATTTGCCACAGTTCGGAATCCTCCCAAATGCGAACACGCCAACGCCATAAAGTAGATGCACATTGCGTTTACTGAATATTTAACGGCTGTAATACCGTAATCTTCAATGTGTTGCGCCTTGCTAAAATCGGGCATTACAGTAAGCACTTCGTCCACAATTTTCCAAACATAAACGAATGGAACAAGCGCAAGACACGCGCTCACCGCAGCCAAAACGATGGAGCCGATGGTAAAAAATTTATAACCACCTGCAAAATCCATCAATCTTAGAAGATTTGATTTATTTTTCATTATTCTTTTCTGAGTTTAAAAGATTCTTTTGCCATAATCATAGCAATTACAGCCATCATAGGCATAATTACAAGTTGAGCAGCATTGAACTCTTCAATGAGTTCAGACATATGAAAAACTGTAAAAAGTGCCATTATGCAAGCCAAAACAGCATTAATTGTTTTACAAGTTTTTCCTCCATAAATAACTAACAGAATGGCAATTGTGGGTAGTAAATAGGTAAAAATCATCATAAATGAAATCATACCCGTAGATGCAGGTGGTTGCATAGCGGCAATACTTTCTCCCCAAAAAGCGGGCATTGCGTCTGTTAATGTGTGAGTTAGAAATCCTCCAATTGTGAGAATCCAAAATACAATAATTTTAATTTTTCTGTCCATTTTTTATGATATTTAATTGATTAACTATCAGAAACTAACTTTGACCTTAGCCCAAATCTCGGTATTTTTGTCGTACATTTTAAATGTTCCTTTATCGGCGTTGAAATAATCAAAACCGAGCGAGATGTGCATCATATCGTTGACGGCATAGTCGAACGTTGTTCGGTCGTAAACTCCGCCGTTGGTTACGTCGATATAGGCAAAGGTGTTGATATTGAGGGTGGAACGGAACAAATCTTTTGAAACTCTGACCGTTGCCGTTCCTGAGTTGCGATAACCGTTGATGACTGCCGCATCGTAACTTGCGATGTACTTGTGGGCATACTGAAAACTGAGATTCCAATCACCTCCGGGATAAACGTCGATGCCGAGAAGGGCATTGGAAGTGTTTTTTGATACGGGAGCAACATTAACCACAGGTTGCTGAGCCTCATTGAAATATTCTGCAAATTCACCACGGAACACAAACTTGCCAAGAGGAACAGAAAAATCAAAACCCGTCATTGTCATCCGCTCGTGCTGCGGAATTGCAATAAGTTTCTCATTTGGTGAGAGATAGAGAATTGAATAAACCGGCATTTTGTTGT
Source organism: Bacteroidales bacterium (assembly GCA_016286055.1). Lineage (GTDB taxonomy): Bacteria > Bacteroidota > Bacteroidia > Bacteroidales > UBA3824 > UBA3824. The sequence continues at coordinate 16,746 of JAEERW010000022.1, read as the reverse complement.
AAGTCCGCAATGCCGATAACGAAAAATCTACTCCACTTAGAAACCACGATAGGCGACCGCCAAACTCCATATTTTCGATTTTGAAATCGGGTTTTTCGTCAGCAATAATTGAATCGTTGCCAGTGATTGAGATTGCCCACGGATTGCGGACATCTATTGGCAAATCAAATGTTTCAATTACAGGAACTGCCAATGCCTCAGCCGAAAACGAATTTTTTGAAAACTTCAAACGCAAAGCATTTTCGGGAATGCGAATATCGTCGTAATCTTGCGCAAGAAACTCGCTGTAATCCATCGGCGACACCAAATCGGTAAGGCGCAAAGCATCTGCTACCCCCCAAGTGATAATCTGTCGCCCAGCACGGAGTTCAAAACCTCCAAAAGTCTGAGAAACAAACAGTTCACGGATTTTAAAACCAGAATAATCACTAATTAAGGTATTGTAAACAGCGTTCGCCGAAAAGAAAAGTTCAGTATGGTTTTTAGCCAAAGAAAGTTCGCCTCTAAGCCTTGTACGTGACGACATCCAATCATTTGGTTTATCGCACCTTACGGCGTGGTAAGTGTCGGCAAAACCCTTGACTTTTACTTTGAAATCTCCGTCGCCGTCTTGTGCAAACGCTGCGACGGAGAATATCATTGAAAGACAGAAAAAAAGTACTTTCATTTTACAAACCTTTTTCTAATTTAGAAACTGTAAACAAATCTGCATCAATCTTCAAATTGTATTTAATATCAGAAAAAGTAAGAACTGTTTTATGCTTGGTCTGAACGTTTTCCATCACCATTTTGCCGCGAGTCCAAAAACCTTGAACTTGTTTTATATCGCTGATGTTCAATACTCTGTGAAGTTTGCCAAGTTTATCATAATACTCCACTTTTACGCCCATAAAACAATCTTTGCGAATCCACGAAATGCGTTTTGAATATATTTCTCGTTTATCCTTGGGAACAGATTCAACCACATAACATTCTTTACCATCGATTGTTTCCATTATTAAAAACTTGTGATCGTCTTCATCGATGTTGCGGTCTCCCATATCGTCGTAAGTGAAGTCAGTACCCATAAAATAGTCTGTTTTAGAGGAACTTCCGCTGATACGGCGGGTCTTTTTGAGGGCGGGCATATAGAGCCATTTGTCGTCGTCCTTGCCAATTTCGTCGTAGTTCCAAGTGAGAAAACCCGTACCCTTAACATCGCCGGGATAGGTGAAAAACATCATCGTCTTGGTATCCTCGCCTATGTCCATAGCCCAAGATTCCACCTTGCGTTCACGTTTTGAACCGTTGGACTTTTCCAAAACCAAATCCAACTTTGAATAGCGAGTATCACCATCAGGATTATCCTTTACTTTTTTAATAATGTCTCTACCAGAAAGGCTTTGAGCATCAACCGAATACGCAGCCATCAAAACTGCAATTGCTAATAATATTTTTTTCATAGTATTTTGTTTTAATGAATTACAAATTATGAATTATGAATTATCAATTGTGAATTGTCAATTTTCAATTTTCAACTTCCTCTTTTCCAAACACTTTCAGCAACTTAAATAAAGACGGAGTGATAAACAAATCAGCCAAAAGAGCCGACAAGAGACCCGACACGGCGAGAGTGCCGAAGTGAGCAAACTGAATAGCATCTGAAATAGAAAAACCGAGGAATGTGGCGCAAATTATCACTGTGGTCATCACAATAGCCAATCCTGCCACACGGAAAGTGGCTTTTACACAGTGTGTATAATTTCGTTGACGCGAAAATTCAAGATGAGCGTGGTTGACAAAATGAATAGTGTCGTCAACTGCAAGACCAAGAATCATAGGAATGATACAAGCGGTCATCATATCGAGCGGATAACCGAGCCAACCCATTAATCCACCGACAAATACGGCGGGCGCAAGGTTTGGAATCATACCTATCAATCCAAGGCGGATATTACCAAAAACTATCATCAAAAGCACACCGATAATCAAAGCCGAAAGAATCATCGACATCATCTGTCCGCGTGTTAGATATTGCTGCATAACAGTGAATTGCGGCAAGTTGCCTACCACAGAAACGGCAGCATTAGGGAACAACTCTTTGGCTCGGTCTTGAAGACGGTTCATCTCAATTTCAATTTCATTAGAATTATAGTTTGAGATTTCGATTTGCAACCTCAGACGGCGGTATTCATAATCCATCCAATATTCTGATTCTGAGCCACCTGCGTTTTCGTAAAGAAGAAGCAACTGAGCCACAGCCTCGTTGTTGTTGGGAACGTGATAAAATGCTGTATCATTGCTGTTTAAAGTGCAATTCATATCCTTAATAATATCCAAAACCGACGAATGTCGTTTTGTAAGCGGATAGTTTTCTACCTCGTGTTCAAGAGTTTCAAGTTTAATGAGGTTTTCAGGATTTTTGGCATCACCTTCATCGGGCAAAACCACCATTAAATCATACGAATACATAGTGCCAAGTTCGGTATCGCAAAGTTCAAGAAAATTGCGCACATATTCTACCTTTCTGCCCATAGAGCGTTCCACATCAAAAGCAGGTTCGATCCAACTTACGCCAACAGCGCAAAATACTGTAACTATGGAAGATATAACAATAATTTTCTTAGAATGTGAAAGGACAAATTCGCCAAAACGTTCAAAGAAATTAGCCGAACGCCCCTCAAACGAAGTGTTGAACTCCTTGTCGGCAGCAGTGCGGTGTCCAAGCGAAAGCAGCACAGGCGAAATCACAAGAATAGAAACCAACACCGAAGTGATTGCTAATGCGGAATTTATGCCCATTGCCTTCATCGGAACAATGTTCATAGCAAGGAAAGTCATCATAGCGGCAATTGTGGTGATTCCCGAAAAAATCACAGGCCAGGCGGTTTCTGCAATAGCGTCGATGGCGGCTTGCTTGCGGTCGTGAAGTTTGAGCAATTGCGCCCGGAAGAAACTGTAAACGTGTATATTATAAGCAATTGCCACGGCAAAAGCCAACATTACAGTTATCATTGTGGTGCTCATATCAAGGTAGAGACCCAGCCAACCGATTATGCCCATCGCAATTATCAAAGCAAAAATCGAAGTTAAAATCGGAATCACAACGCCACGCAACGACCTTGTAACCAACGCCATAACTATCAGCGCAACAATAATTGCAATCATCATCAGTCGCGACATCTCTTGCTTGATATACTGCGCCTTGGCGTAATTCATATACGGCATACCTGCAATTTTAGGGTTGAGCGGCTTGTATTTATCTTTAAAACAGATATTTATAGCCTCGCGACCTGTTTGGTTTTCAGGTGCTTCAAGACCCTCCGCTCGCCAAACACTGTCGGCAGGATAAGGGCGGAGTTTTACCAAAATCCACGACATTGTGCCGTCTTTGCTCACAAGTTTTTTCGACACATACTCCTTGCTGTATGCCTTGGCGCGGATAGAATCGAGTCCCTCTTTTGTGTCGGGAATTTCCTCAGGCACAATCTGTTGGAGTTCCATACCTTCGTCGGTACCCACCATAAATTCAAGGTCGGTGAGCGAGGTGATTTTTTCGGAATAAGCAAGACTGTCCATAAGTTCGTTGCTTAGTTCGCGCACAAGTTCGAGAGTAGGCTTGTTAAAAAGGCCGTCCTTATTTTCCACAAGCACAGCCACATAATAGTCGTTGCCAAAAATGCTCTTAAACTCGTCGGTTTTTAAAAGCATCGGGTCGTCCTTAACAAAATAGGTGTCGAACGATGTTTCAAAATAGATACGCTTTAATCCTGCAACAGAAAACACGAGTAAAGCGGCAAAGATAATCAACACCATTAAGCGGTGATTAACAACAAATTGTCCGAACAAACGGAACTTAGAATTTATCTTTTCGATGTTCATATTATTTTAAGTTTTTTTTGTTTATTACTAATCAGTTTATCAGATTTTCTTTATAATAACGAACACTGTTCGGCAACTTGTTTTTAAAAAGGACGTGCGCTTAAACACGTCCTAAAATAGTCACTATCACTATTAGTGTTTTGCTTTTAAAAAATCCGCTGCAAAGGTAGGGCTATAAGAATAAAGGTGCAATACCGAAAAATAGGGATTTTTCTTCGGTCTATTTACATTTTTTAGGGATTGCGTGTTATAAGTTTGCCACCGACAAAATACCGAAAATATAAAAAATTACCGCCTTTTGCGAGGACTACTATCGGTTTGTGGACTACGGGTTTCGCCATCCGAAAAACTGTCTTTTTGGGGTGTACTCAATAAAATTTTGATCTCATCGTCGGTGAGATTCCAATTCTTAGGGTTGGCGCGGAACTGCTGTTGAATTTCATCCATCACTTCAGCGAGGTCATAGCCTTCCACTATGGTGTACAACAATTTCTGCCGTCCGTCCTCGGTGTAGCCGTCGGGCTTGTGCCACCATAATTTGCTGCCGTCCGGATGCGTCGGAACATAGCACCCGTCGAGTTTTACGCACATAATTACAGGAAATTTGGTGGTGCCAAAAGGTATTCTCATCACAGAAGCTTCTTTGTAGGGTAGTTTCTGTTCATTCTTGAAACTAGACGGTGTACCGACTCCGAAGTGCCCGTCTTTCTCTGCTATGACCAATTCTTTACCTTTATATGAAAAGACTGAACTTCCCCAGCGCGCGGCCTCCTTCCATCCGATGACATTGGTCATAGGAGTAATCTCGTCGTACTCACAGGGGAGAAGTTCGTAAGAATCGTAACGCCTTTTATAATCTGCCGCACTCTGCGATACAACAAACCCCATCTTTCCGTTGTTTTCTACGCGATAAAAGTCATACCAAGTGTCGACGTTTCCAACGGACTTTGACTCCACCATATTGGTAAGAAACACGTTTTCATATTGCTCATCGAAGCGACCGAAAATAGTTTTTGTGGAGTAGTCCAAAACCTTTGTCTTGCCTGTTTTGGCATCTTTGGCCACGATTACCATAATCTCATCGTCGTCAGGTATTGGTTTGAAAGAAAAGTCCACGCTGCACCATTCCCCTTCGTAGGGGACGAATGAAAAAGTGCCGTTCTGAAGTACTATACGGCCAATTATCCAGTGCATATTGCCGCCCTGGTCTCTGACAGCGAGTCCAATGGGAGAGCCTGTTCCGCCGCGGGTATAGAACAAAACCTCATCAAACGTACATGATACCAACTCACGGCCTTTGTCCGTAGCATCGATCACTCCCCACTTGCCGTTTTTCCTTGCTGCGCAGCAGTAGCCGTCCAAAAGCAGGAATTCGTCGAATTTACCTGGATTGACCAACCATTTGTGTGTCGCATTGTCCCACACGCCTTCTTTTCCGTTTTCCTTCACAACCTGAGTGGACCCCCAACCTTTTTCAGGAGCGGAGGAATGATACTCGCGGTGCGCTGTTTCGTAAGTCTTTTCGAATTTCCTTGCGAACAGGTTTCTAAAACCCTCGAACACCATATTCCCCACCGCATAACCTAATTGCTCTGCAACCGATAGAAGTGCCTGACCTTCCGGCGTGTCGCGGATGGGGGTCGGAGGCACATAGACTTCCACCTGTTGCGGCGGGTAAGTAACTCGAGCATAATTGCTTCTTTCATCAGCATTGTAATCCACTGTGCGGCTGTCGCTTTGCGGCCGTGTCTGCGTTTCTGGTGCGGGTCGATAGCAGTCGCACCAACTACGGTGATCCCAAGGACGGACAACACCACGCATAGGAATACGGCAAATGGCACACACAGGCTCGCTTGGGGGAGGAACATTTAAATCCGAGTATCCAGACATTTGGTTCAACAGGTCAGTGGCACTTTGGGCAAGACCTTCGGTACTTACTAAAAATAGCAAAGCTGATATAAGGAAAGCAAAGTATTGGTTATTTATTTTGAGATATATCGTATGTTCTTTCATTTAGTCTTGGGTTTATAGTTTAAAGAGAAAAGTTGCAAAAATTGTACCAAAGAGAGCGGCAGAGAAAGCTGTCTTTGGCGCCACGATGATTATATTTAAAAACCGAACAATAACCCCGAACAACGCGGCACGTTAGCGTGATGTGCCGGATTAAATACCGAACACTGTTCATTAAGTTTTCTTAAACAAGGACGTGTGCTTAAACACGCCCTAAATTAGTCACTATCACTATTAGTGTTTTGCTTTAAAAAATTCAATGCAAAGGTAGTGGGATAGAAAGATTGGTGCAATACCTAAAAATGGGGATATTAGGGATAAAAAACAATCGAAAACATTATTTTACCGGGATACCAAATATCGAAGCCCAACCAGTAGTAGAATACTGAACATAATCGTGGGCAAACTTATTGAGTTCATCTTCTGAAAGGTCGTGAGAAACAATTTCGCCGATAATGGTAATCATCCAAGCGCAATTAGCATGGATAAAGAAAGACGAAACGTCTGTATTAATCTGCGGATATTTCATCTTCATCTTACCAAAAAACCAAAGCATGTGGGCGGTAGTTTTGTCGGTATACTCATCGCGAAAATGATTCATTGTAGAACCCTCCGAACGGAAAAGAATCAAACGGATAATGTCGCGATACTTTTTCACTACCAAAATAAGAACTTTCGCAGTATCAAGTTGAGCCTCAGGGTTAAGCATTTCGTCCATATTAGTGTCGGCAGAGTGTCGGGTAACGGTAAGAGTGTTAACCTCATTTACAAACGGTTGACAAACAGCCGTCATAAGTTCGTCCTTATTTTTGTAGTAAGTATATATAGTACTGACACTTATGCCCACTTGCGATGCAATAGTGCGCATCGACGTAGCATTAAAACCATTGGCAAGAAACTCCTTTTTTGCCTCATTTAATATCGCTAATCGTATGTTGTCTTTTAATATTTGCATAATTGATTGCTCTTTTTACTAAATAATATAAGGTGTATAACGAACAATGTTTGATTATTGTTGCTCTTTTAATAGTGATCGGTCTTGCAAATCGGGTGCTGCTTGCAATGGTTTAAGGTAGATTACGCCGTCTTGAATAGACAAGATACCTGCAAGAGAATTTTTTGCAACACTCTGAATCTTGGAATCTTCGTAGTGGCTGACGACGTCAAAAAATAGTCCTCCGCTGACATTCGAGGTGGAACATTTTAAATGAATGTAGCCAAAATCGCCATCAGAAATCACCTCGGCATTGCAACCGTCTTCTACTTTTTGACGCATTATAAAAGTGAAAGACTGCGTTTTACCATCGCCATTATAAACAAAATGGTGTTCGCCAATAAAAGGACTCACGTAAGGTTTTTCCTCAGGACATTTTTCGGGAGAGTAGTCCACCATCTTGCAGATAGCCGTTACAAAACTGTTGGTAACATCGCGGAAACCAGCGGGACAACGGTCGCCATTAAACTTGATATAAAGTTTTTCGCCCGACGAAAAAGTGGCGCTGATATCAAAATCGTAGCACGGAGGAAGTCCAGCCACTACCCAACTGTATTCGTTGAAAGCCAACATACCACTATTGCGGATAGCGTCGGCAATTTGAGTGCCAAGTTGCTCATTAAAAGGCATTTCGTATTCGTAACTATCGTACCTTTTAGAGTCGTTTTGCCGCGAAACGCTTCCCTTCAACTTACCCTCAAAAATAAATAATTCGAGCGCACGGGGCATTACACTCTTATAGTTTACATCAGCGTCGTTGTAATTGCAACTGATATAAGTTACATAGCCCTTGACATTTTCCAACGGCTTGGGATCCAAGTCTTTGCTTATAGTGCCGCCACATTCGGTACGACCGTTGAATATGCGTTTAAAAATATTCATATCTCCTTGGTTTTGAGCGCCGCACGAAGCAATTGTCAACGGCAGCAATGTTAGTAAAATAAGTTTTTTCATATCAATTAGGTTTTGGGTAAATAAATATATGTTGCGGTTTCGCGGGTCTTAAACATTCCCAAGAACAACCGTACAAATATAAGATTTTTTTGTGATAACGGTGAAAATGAGGAAAGATTTTTTCTTATTCCACACTTTTGAGCCCTACCACCGAGGCAATAAGCGTGGTGAGGAAAAAGATTTTCCAAAACGACACGGGCTCTTTGAAGACCAAAAACGAAATCAGCACTGCGCCCACTGCTCCGATTCCCGTCCAAACGGGGTAAGCAATGCCAACAGAAATGCCCTGCACCGCCTTTGCCAAAAGCACCGCGCTCAAAACATACAACACTCCAAACGCTGAAATCCACGCCCACCATTGGGCATCATCGGTAGAAATTTTAGCCTTGCCGAGGCAAAATGTAAAGGCCGTTTCGCACAGCCCAGCGGCAATAAGAAAAATCCAACTCATAACAAAAAACGCTTTCCGAGGGCTGCATAAATATCACGGCGACTCCTTCCTAAGCGAGGACAAAGGTAAGGAAAAGGATGGGAAAAATACAAGTTTTAATTAACGTGCATTTTTTACACGTTGTAAAATGCAAATTTTGCATAATTCAACTTGTGCAATTTTTGCACTGGTTGTCAAAAATGGTATAAATCAGGATAATCACTAAATTACTTTCCGTAAAAATCACTCATACATCTCCATCGCCTGCAAGTGCATATCTCTTACCTCATCGGCGAGCCATTGAGGTTCAATCACTTTGAGCATAATGCCACGCGAAAGCAAGTGCGACGAAAAGTCGAAGGTGGGACGCATAAAGATTTCAAAATCAGAATAATCATCCTCGGTGGCAATCTCCCTTTGCGTATGGTGCAGCGGAAGGTCGCGCAAAAAATAACGCTCGCTGTCGTATGCCCTCAAAACAATCCTTTCAGCCGGCGCATTCACCTCGCTCACAATGCCGAAACATTCGCTGAAATATTCCGCCGCGTCGAAATCGGGATCGATGTCAAAATGTTGTTCTGAAACCTCCACGCGCACAAACCTATCCAACGAAAACACGCCGAAAAAACCGTTTCTATGTCGGCAAAGCGCATACCAACGTTGACGGAAAAGTTTTACGCAATATGGCATCATCAAAAACTTTTTGGGCTCAGCAGCACCATAACGGCGGTATTCGGCAGAAATCATCACACTCTCTTTCATTGCCTTGATAACCGTTTGCAAATGCGACCCGCCCGACGGAACGTTTTCGAGCAAAATACGGTTTTGAACACTCAAACCCTCGCTAAGAATATTGCCCACACTTATTGTAGAAAACATCCAATTCTGAACAGTGTTTTCTTCAAGAGCCTCAGGATTAGCAATGTAATAAGTATAACCATTGCGCCTGTCGCAATCGATAATAATGCCAAACATATCCAAAACAGCGTCGCGGTGACGGTTGAAAGTGGTGCGGCTGAGAGGAATTCCGCCGCCAAAATCGCTCTCCGCCCATTTTTGACTGAGTTCGGCAAAGGTGATACGGCGAGCGCGTTTGATGGTTTCAATCAGCCAAATAAATTCGCGATATTGAGTTGTGGTAGCCATAATGCAATGTTTTTTGCAATATTACAAAAAATTTTGAAAAAAAACAAGGTTGTACCGCAAAATGGTACACCCCCCTCCTACCTTTGCTGCCACAATTTTATAATCAACACTTAAATTAATAAAAAAATGAAAAAAGTAATTTTATCTATCGTATTGATGTTAGCGGCATTAACATCGTTTTCGCAGAATCTTGAATCGGGCTACCGTGGATTTGCAGAGGCTGGAATTTGCAGAGGTTCACTTCCCGACGCCAATGTTTTAGGTCCGATGAATGCCAACCGGCTGAATATCTCAACGGTGCACGGTTATCAGTTCAACCCTCGGTTTTATCTCGGCGGAGGATTGGTAAACCACATTTACACCGAAGGGTATTATTCTATATCGTTGTTTGCCAACGTTAGGGTTGATTTTTTGGACAAATCAAAAACCCCGTTTATAGATTTCCGAGGCGGACACAGTTTTGGCGATTTTGTTGAAAGTCTTGATTTTGACGGCGGCTATCTCGCTTTTTCGGCAGGATTCCGCTTCAACCACAGCAACATTTCACTCGGCTGGGAAGGTTCGGCGATGGAGTACTGCAAAGGCGCAAAACTCACAGATGCAACCACCTGCCACTTAGTAGCCAATTCGTTTATGATAAAATTCGGATTTGATTGGGGAGGACGAGCCGAAACCTACGAAAAAAATTACAAAAAACCTCGCAAATTGTATACAGCATTATTATAAAATCCGTATATTTGCCTTGCCGACGTGTAAAAACGAAGGCAGACATATAGGCGTTACTAAACGCTTTGTTCTCGGCTCATTGAAATTTGGCCATTTCAAAAAAGTAATGCGAGACAAGGCAACGGTGATGCCCTCGGATTATGTATTATAGGCATACATACGGTGTGCTGTATACATATTTTGCGTGGGCTAAGGCGTTGCTCGTTCAGCATTACAGGGCAAGGCCAAAGCCACAATGAGCGGGACGGGCAATTAGTCTAAAACCCGCGCAATCTGTTTTTATATAACAAGGGTTCTGATTGGGGTTTTGCAGAAGAATGAATTAATAAAGTAAACACCTAATATTATGGCAAAGATTTATAACACATTGGCAGAATGGACACAATTCACAAATGAATTGAAAGCCAACGGAATACCAATTCCACCCGAAGTTGCTGCACAAGAACAGCGATTGAAAGAATTAGAGAAAGAAAAATCAAAAACTCCAATTTACAGCAAGTTGGAGGATATTTCAAAATTCAAACCCTATTCACCTGATTTCAAAAAATGCGTAAACGACACGGTAGAGCAATTATTGGAAGATTCTGAAAATGCAAAACAACCCGGATTGCTCCTCGGCAAAATACAGTGCGGCAAAACCAACACGTTTGTAAATATCATCGGTTACGCATTCGACAAAGGCATTGATATTGCAGTTGTATTCACCAAAGGAACCAATGCATTGGCAACACAGACAACAGCAAGGCTCAAAAAAGAATTTGCAGTGTTTGCCCGCACTGAAAAAATTACTGAACTACCTGTTGTTGAAGTATACGACATCAAAGATTTGAAAGGTGTAAAACTCACCACAGATGAAATAAACACGCAACACACCATAATAGTCTGCAAAAAAGAGGATGATAATCTCAAATGGCTTATGGAGCGATTTACAAAAGACAATCCGATTTTCCGCACCAAAAAGACTATTATAATCGACGACGAGGCCGACTTTGCATCAATCAATTTTTTCAAAAAAGAGGGACATTGGCATTCTGCCGTAGTTACGCAACAGATTCAAGACTTCATCGACATCCCCGAATATTGCCGCTACTTGCAAGTAACAGCCACGCCATATGCGCTGTTTTTGCAGCCAAACGATGTCCTCAATCTCGAAAATGGTATTGTAAAGGCGTTTCGCCCGAGATTCACAACGATTGTCCCGACACACGACAAATACATCGGCGGGCAGCAATATTTCACAGAGGCATTAGACCCAGAATCTATGTATAGCCATCTTTATTATCCAGTTTCAAATGACTGCATAACAAAACTGAAAACTAAGCACTTGGCATACAAGAACAAAATCCTTACATTACACAAAATAGAAGGATTCCGCCGTGCATTGCTAACTTATATGATGGCGGCAGTGATACGCAAAATCCAATCGGAAGGCGTGCTCAACTACCGTTCGAGTTGCATACTCCATTTGGACGTAACAATAGACAAGCACGATTGGCAATACACCCTCACAAACGAGTTTTTCGAGAAAATAAAGGAGCAACTCAATAGTGAACCTATGGTCGAAATAAGCGAGATGATGCAGTCGATATACGAGGATTTCAAACAGTCTAACGAGGCGGGCAACAGCCAAGGTATTATCAGTCTCCGATTCCCTGACTACACCACCGTAATCAAAGAACTGCGTCAGGCTCTCAACGACGAGAAATATATAATCAACTTAGTTAACTCCAACCAAAGCGTCGAAAACCTCTTAAACGACAACGGACAGTTGAAACTCAAAACCCTGATGAACGTATTCATCGGCGGCAGCATACTCGACCGTGGCATCACAATCGAAAATATGCTCTGTTTCTTTTACGGCCGCGTTCCGCAAAAATTCCAACAGGACACCGTGCTTCAACACGCCCGTATGTACGGTAGCCGAAGCAAGGAGGATATGTCGGTGACAAGACTTTTCACAACGCCAGAAATCTACGACGTGATGCAGAAGATGAACGACCTGGACGAAAGCCTCCGACAACAGATCATCGACGGCATTGTCAACCACAGCGACCCGACACTGCGCTATCTAGACTATGTAGGCGGACGCATAGTGCCATGCAGCCGCACAAAGATTGCAATATCTAATACGTTGACCGTAAAACCAGGCTCTCGTTGCACAGTTTCAGGTTTCCAGACTGGACCAAAAACACAGATTGCCAAAACAATAGCCGACATTGACGACATAATCACATCAACCCCCGGCTACAAGCACAACGACATTTTCGAAATAGAAACAGAAGCCGTTGTGGATATCATTCACAAAATCCGAAGTACATACGTATATGACGAAGAACCCGACCGTCAATGGCAAAATTTTGGTCTTGATTGGAACGAAAACGATATGATTTCCACCTTGGCTTGGTGTACACGTAAAACTGGCGGCACAATGCTCTGCCTACACCACACAGGACTCAACGCTTCGCGTTTCCGCAAAGACGACCCGACAAAATTTATGACCGCTCCTGATACAGGTCGTACAGACTTAAAACTTGCCCGCGAAAGCGCAATCGACAAGCCCGTCATAATACTCCTGCGCGAGGAAGGTACAACGGAACAAGGTTGGCGCGGCACACCATTCTATTGGCCTGTACTTGTGGCTCAACAAAACATCCAAAGTTCATATTTTACCCTCGACAACAACAAGAAGAAAAAAGAATACATCCCACTCGACCACAGCATAATCGCCGATATCAACCCCGAAGAAATGCTCAGCCTGACACTTTTTCAAGATGTGTTTGACGCAATTGAATCAGGCGAGAAGACAGAAGAGTATCGCGAAATCAGAGACACAACGGCATCAACATTCTTAGAAAAATCCAAACAAGGCGAATTTATCCTCAGTCCTGACACCGACTTTGAGGCTATCACGGCGGGCTTCAACTCCTTGAACGACGGCATTTTCCCGTTTGTAGCAAAAAAATACAAGTATCTGCACTTCCGCACATCTCACGACGGTAAAGCCAATCAGATGCTTGTGGAAATCAACCCCGAAATGCCCGTAAGTTACGGTTATTCGCGTCCAAAAAGGGCTGTCATTTCCGACGTACTCAAAAAGAACCACGAAATCAAAGGTTTCACCGACGACACTTTTGTTAGATGGTGGCTGATTTTCCACATCCGCCCAATACGCATACACCGCTACGGCGAAAACCTACAATTCTTAGCGCCCAAGCCTTTCGATGACCCGGGCGAACTCAACTACGGAATGAAGTGGGACGAAGAAGTTATGCAATCTTCCGATGATAACAACGAATCGAGTGCTACCTCAGAAACATTGGATGGCTACTCTGTGGACGAAATCATCACTCACAACAACAAGATAACAGTCTTTGACATTCCCGAAACTATCAACCCAGATGAAATGCCTTTCCGTATGCCAATCGATGGTATTTATTGGATAGAAGGTCGTAATGGCTATCTCCTGAGCGGCACAGTGGAGACCGGCAGCATCGAACTTGGCGACATCATCTTCCTCAGCAACGGCCTCCAATGCCGCGCCGAGGATTTCGACAACAACGCCTCAATCGCCACACCGGGTGACAGACTCGGCATCCTCGTCTCCGGCATCAAGAAAGGAGAATTGGACGGCGTGGAAAATTTGATTGCAGAATAACTAATAATAAACTTACATTTTTCCGCAAGATGAGATAATCTTGCGGAAAATTATATAAAAACAACACAACTATGCTAAACCCACAAATATGGAATCTTTATAAGACCTCAGAAGATGGCAAAAAGGCAATCGCTCTATTTGATTTGGGCGAACATCCCCAATATGAGGAAATTCAGAAAATTGCCGATTGTATGGAAACAAAACACGGCGATTTTCCATCTGATTTCAATAGTGAATGGTTCGTCTTATGGGAAGTTAACGTTAGTTGTATGGAAACACCTGCAACTCGTGAAGAATTTGAAAAATATGTTACCAATTTCGACTTAGTTAATTTCTCTGTTGACGAAAAAGGCGAACTTCAATTTCACGAAGACCAAATTGTTTTGCCAAATAACCGTTATCGCGAAAAAAACGCGTGGATGCAATTATTATCAATGGCTTTGTACATCCAAAATCCGTCACTATACAAGCCAATATTCTACCAAACCCGATTTCCAAACTTAATGCGCAACTGTGACGTTTTAGGAATAGAGTTGCCACCAATACCACGCACAAAAGACTACAAACAGTATATGATGTATTACTGGGATATTTGTCAAGTTTGGAACGAGTTCCAAAAAGAAAACAACCTATCCGATGCCGAATTTTGCGCTTGTCTCTACGATTTTGCGCCAATGCTTATTAATTCCCCAAAACCTACCGAACTGCCAAATCCGACAAATGTGTGGCTTGTGGGGGCAGCACCCGGAGATTTCAAGTTTATTGACACTCTCGGCGCAGAAACCGATGATAATCCTGAACATATATGGCAATGCAACGAAAAAACCAAACGCGGAGATTTAATCGTTATCTACTGCCGTTCTCCACGAAGTTATATTCACTCTGTGTGGAGAGCCAATACAGACGGCATTTTCAATCCCTTCGACTACTACCAATGCCGCACAACAGTATGCGAAGGTGTCAAAATTCCACCAATAACAATCAAAGAACTGCGAGAAGATGCTTACCTGTCGCAAATTCCAATTGTCAGGAAAAACCTGCAAGGTGTAAATGGTGTGGAACTCTCACCCAAAGACTATTCTGAAATAATCCGTTATGTAAAGGATCGCGGCGACAATGTGGATATGTTTCCAAAGTTGTTTGAAACCGATGCAATGGATTTTGGAGAAATCAAATTAGAAAAAGACGTTGAGGAGAAAATACTCATTCCTATTCTCAACCGCCTTGGTTACAGCGATAGCGACTACACACGACAATTGTCGCAAAAAGCAGGGCGCGGATTGAAAGCGATTCCTGATTTCGTATTTTTGCCGCAAGGCGAAAAACACTTTGCATCGGCACCGTTGGTGATTGAAGCAAAATTAGATATGTCTCCGATGGCAGAACGCATCAATGCTTTTTCACAATGTCTGTCGTATGCGCGTATGCTTCGCTCTAAACTTATGGCTATTTGCGACAAAGAACGCCTCGTTGTCTTTGACGTGGATACCAACGGTTCTGCCGACCGCAACAACCCTGTATTTGAGCAACATTGGACGAACATATACACCAACGAACAAATTGGCGCAAAACTCAAACAGTTGATTGGCAAAGAAACACTTATCAAATAATCATCTCCCATTATGCCCAAATCCAAACACCCATACTATTACGACAAGGAATACAGCAAGCCCATCATCAGCCGAATAAAGCCCGAAGCGTTTTTGGTTAAAGACCCTTCGCTATCGGATATGGATGCTCCATTCTATAAATGGTTAGATAATAACCATTTTCAACACG
The DNA here is from genome assembly GCA_016286055.1 of Bacteroidales bacterium. GTDB lineage: Bacteria > Bacteroidota > Bacteroidia > Bacteroidales > UBA3824 > UBA3824. The sequence goes on along the minus strand of JAEERW010000022.1, from coordinate 1,191 downwards.
CCTGGCATAAGGGGCATTATGATAGTTGTCCTTGGGTTTTTATCAATATTACTAATAAATTGTATGCCTACGGAATGCCGGGTGTGGAAATCATCAAACCGATTGGCAACCACGCAATTACGATAGATGAGTTTATGCAAATCTACAATATTTACGATACGTATAAGGGATTGAACGCTTTGGAATTTGCAGAGGATAAAATACAGTGAGAACAAGATTTTGAGCCAAAGTGCCAAAAATGTGTAAATTTACACATTTTTGGCACCTATTTTTGTGTATTTTTACACATTTTTAGCACTTAGGATTTTTTATGTGTATTGTTGCCACAAAACATCTGCAAGTTCCCGATATTCTTTTTTTGTATCTTTTATGCCTCTCGTAGTCGCATTGAGTGGGAGAGGGGATGCGGGAGATGTCCATATTGTTTTGTAGGTCGTTGAGTTTCACTTTTAGGGCGAGGTTGTTACCTTATTATATTAGAGATGATCTACTATATATAAGTTTTTCAAATAAAATATCTTGTATTGTAGTTTTGTGGCAATTGTATAGTTATTTTCGGTTTTAGAAACTAAAACCGAAAAGTTTCCCAGAATCATTCTGGTCGCTAAGTGTCAAACATATTTCTGACTCATTGAAGGTTTGCATCAAATCTGCGGGTACATCATCTTCAATTGTTGAAAATATGTATTGAATAGCATAACGATTGCAGTAATCCCTTACAACTTGCAAGAACAACGTTTTCTTACGGTTATCCAGTCCCTCAAATATCCCATCATGATATACAAAATGAAAATAGGAGCGTTGGCTATACGTTGCCAAAACTGCAATATCAAATGATGCACAAAGCATCTTTTTGTACGAATTACCTAATCCTTCAGCTGTTGCTGCAGCATTTTCGTCAGGTGCAACATCTGCATAAAACTCAACATTGCTTGACTTGTTTGGCTTAACATATAACAAAGCATTTACTGCAAAAACAGAGCGAAATACATCATTGAACAATTTTTTTAGCATCAAAGTATCTGCATTTGTCTGATTTTTCACACTATTCACGACTTCTTTACAAACCTGCTGAAGCTTCAGATTCAATTCATCACTCTTTTCTGTCAAAGTTGTAACACGATCGATGTTAGAGAGTTGCAATGAAAGTCTGCTAATTTCCCCCTCCAGCACAGACAGTCTTTTCTGGTA
>JAEERW010000031.1 GCA_016286055.1 Bacteroidales bacterium | reverse complement strand
AGGAGGTTGAGGACATTATGCGTGCCGCCAACAACGACAACAAGTGTATCGGTATCATCACCTGGATGCACACATTCTCGCCCGCTAAGATGTGGATCAAGGGCTTGCAGCAGTTGCAGAAACCGCTTCTCCACCTCCACACTCAGTACAACGCCGAGATTCCGTGGGACACAATGGATATGGACTTTATGAACCTCAACCAATCGGCTCACGGCGACATCGAGTTCGGACACATCTGCACACGTATGCGCGTTGCCCGCAAGGTGGTTGTTGGCTACTGGAAAGACGCTGACGTTCAGAAGAAAATCGCAGTTTGGGCTCGCGTGGCAGCAGGTGTTAACGACGCTCACAACGTCCGCTGCCTGATGTTCGGTATGAATATGAACAACGTGGCAGTTACCGACGGCGACCGCGTAGAATTTGAGCAGCGTCTTGGCTATCACGTTGACTATTACCCCGTTTCGTCGCTTATGGAGTATTACAAGAAGGTTGACGAGAAGGAAGTTGACGCACTCGTTGAGGAGTACAAGAAACTCTACACCATCAAAATCGACGAGTCGGGCGAGCAGGTTTACTGGGAGAAAGTTCGCAACTCCGCTAAGGCAGAAATCGCTCTCCGTCAGGTGCTCAAAGACGAAAACGCTACCGCCTTCACCACCAACTTCGACGACCTTGGCGACGCCGACATTACCGCCGCCGACTTCTGCGGTTTTGACCAAATCCCCGGCCTCGCATCGCAGCGTTTGATGCAGGAAGGCATTGGTTTTGGTGCAGAGGGCGACTGGAAGACCGCTTGTCTCTACCGCACTCTTTGGGTAATGCAGCAGGGCTTGACCAAGGGTTGTTCGTTCTTGGAGGACTACACCCTCAATTTTGCCGGCGACCGCAGTTCGTCGTTGCAGAGCCACATGTTGGAGGTGTGCCCGCTCATTGCAAGCGACAAGCCCAAATTGGAGGTTCACTTCCTCGGCATTGGCATCCGCAAACAGCAGACCGCACGTCTCGTGTTCACATCAAAGACCGGCTTCGGCATCAAGGCAACAGTGGTTGACCTCGGCAACCGTTTCCGCCTCATCAGCCAGGAAGTAGAATGCATCGAACCCAAACCGTTGCCCAAACTTCCCGTTGCATCGGCATTGTGGATACCTCAGCCCGACTTCCAAGTAGGTGCAGCAGCGTGGATACTCGCCGGCGGCACACACCACAGCGCATTCTCGTACGACATCAACGAGGAGTATTGGGACGACTTCGCCGAAATGCTCAACATCGAGTACGTCCGCATCAACAAGAACACCGCCATCGCCGACTTCAAACAAACCCTCCGCAACAACGAGGTTTACTTTATGTTGAATAAAGCGTTGAAGTAGAATCATTTTTAACCACGGAAAACACAGAAAACACGAAATTTTTTTTAATGTTTTCCGTGGTTATTTAATCAACAATTTACTTTAATCATTTATGAACAAAAGATTATCTATACCAATAATAATAGGAATTGCTCTACTCGTTGCTTGTTCCGACACAGAAGATATTAATTCACCGTTGGAAGAAACAAATGAAACAATGATTGAAGATAATTCATTTAATGGTACCATATTGTCTAATGTTATTACTTTAGAAGAGGCTCGTGAAGAATTAGAACTTTTTTTGAAGAGTACTTGCTCTTTGACCAAAAAAGGTTTATTCAACACACGTATTATTAAAAACGGATTCACTTTGAGGTCAGACAAACAAGGTCTCACAAAATCGCTTAAAAATTCAACAACTCCCAAAATTCATGTTTTCAATTTCGAAGACAACGGAGGTTTTGCGTTGATGTCAGCAACTCGCGAGATGCCTTCTCTTTTAGCAATAACAGACGGAGGTAATATTGATACAAATCAAGTTATCGACGATCCGGGACTAATTATGTTTTTGACTAATTTGGAAGGTCAAATTAAACCTGAACCTGCGCCAGATGATCAAGAACCTGCCTATTATATTACCAAGGAATATGGGTCATATAAATATACACTGCATAACCCTATCGGCGGTTATTGCAAAGTTCATTGGAATCAACACACCCCTTTTAATAAGTATTGTCCTGTCAAAGGAAAAGATACAACAATTGCTGGTTGTGTTGCAGTTGCCTGCGCTCAATTGATGTCAGTCTATAAATATCCGGCCAGTTATGACGGATATTATTACAATTGGAGTAAAATGATAACAGATTCAACCAATGATGGTATATCAAAATTGATTCGGCAGTTAGGTTCAAAAGATAACCTTGATATGGATTATGGCGTTGAAAGTAGTTCAGCTGACCCTGTCAATATTCCGCGAACATTAAAAAGATTCGGTTACTCAAATGGAGGAACTCTCAAAAACTATGATAAAAATGAAATAGTCAATGAGATAAAGAATGGTTACTGTGTATTGTTAGGAGGTTTTAGCCACAAAGTAAAGCAAAAAGTATTAGGCATTACCTTTAATACTTACCACACAGGGGGACACCGTTGGCTTGTTCATGGTGCATTAACTTCAACACGACAAGTAACAACTATCAAGGAGTTAAATAATAAAAACCGCGATGTTCAAGTAATCACATCAAACGAATCCACACATTACATTTTATGTAACTTTGGTTGGCAAGACCGAACTTGCAATGGATATTACTTAGGAGATGTATTTGACACCAACAAAAATCCTAATTATAGAGAATCCTTTACAAAGTCAGACAAGGATTATTTTTATCAATATAATTTCACAATGGTTACTGGCATAAGAAAATAAAAGTATTAATTATGAAACATCAATACACATTACTATCAATAACTTTCTTACTAATTGCAACATTGCAAATCAATTGCAAAAAAGACAATGCCGAAGACGGTGCTGCATATAGTAAATATATGATAGACACCTATATAGAATGTAATGATTTTACAGTATTATCAGATGGACCATTAGTAAAAATACAATTTATAGGGAATGAGATTTTTGCTGGAAATGATTTACAAGGTTTTCATACAATCGCAAGACAACATAATGACACCACTTACAACAGAAAACTTGTGAGAAGTAGATATATGTCGATTAACGATTCCATTTCAGAAATCAGCATTATTTGTGATAAAGATATTAGCGAACAGTATCTCGCTGAAACAGAATTGAATAGTCTTTTCACATTTAAAGCACAGACAGTATATAATATTATACAAAATAACTACAACTCTTATACTGCAGAACAAATAGCAATACCAGCAAACAAGATCTGCTATTCTAACACAAGAATAATCTTTCCACAATGTGAATTGTTATTAAACGAAACTCCACAAATCAAAGGAGCTTACACCTTTGATTTTTCGATAAAATTATCAAGCAAAACTTTAACAAAAAAGGTTACAATAGATTTTTAACACGTAATTCGTATATCATTATGAACAATAAAGAAATAATTGAGCAGGGCAAAGCCGTACTTGGTATCGAGTTTGGCTCCACCCGCATTAAAGCCGTTCTTATCGACGGCAACAACAATCCCATCGCACAAGGCAGTTTTGAATGGGAAAACCAACTCGTTGACGGTCTGTGGACTTACAGCCAAGACATCATCTGGAAAGGTCTTCAAGACTGTTACCAAGACCTCCGCGCCGACGTTAAGAAACAATACGGCGTAGAAATCAAAAACCTCGCAGCCATAGGCATCTCCGCAATGATGCACGGTTATATGGCATTCGACAGCAAAGACCAAATCCTTGTTCCCTTCCGCACCTGGCGCAACACCAACACCGCACAGGCCGCGAAGGAACTCTCCGAACTCTTTGTATACAACATTCCGCTCCGTTGGTCGATTTCGCACCTCTATCAGTGCATCCTCAACCGCGAAAGCCACGTTAAAGACATCAAGTTCCAAACCACCCTCGCGGGCTACATCCATTGGCAACTCACCGGCGAAAAAGTTCTCGGCGTGGGCGACGCATCGGGTATGATTCCCGTTGATCCCTACACCAAGACCTACGACGCCAAAATGGTGGAGAAATTCGACAAACTGATTGAGCCTTACAAACTGGGCTTCAAGTTATTAGACATCTTTCCGAAAGTACTCGTTGCAGGACAATCAGCCGGCGTTCTCACCCAAAAAGGCGCAAAACTCCTCGACGTATCGGGCAACTTGCAGGCAGGAATCCCGTTCTGTCCTCCTGAGGGCGACGCGGGCACAGGTATGGCAGCCACCAACGCCGTTAAACAGCGCACCGGCAACGTTTCGGCAGGCACATCGTCATTCTCGATGATTGTGCTCGACAAGGAACTCTCCAAACCCTACGAGGCAATCGATATGGTAACAACCCCCGACGGCAGCCTTGTAGCAATGGTTCACTGCAACAACTGCACATCCGACCTCAACGCTTGGGTCAACATTTTCAAAGAGTTCTCCGACCTCACGGGTCAAAAACTCGACATCGGCGAAATCTACAACAAACTCTACACCAACGCCCTCAACGGCGACACCGACTGTGGCGGATTGCTCTCGTACAACTACATTTCGGGCGAACCCGTTACGGGACTTGCCGAAGGCCGTCCGATGTTTGTCCGCAGTGCCAACGACAAGTTCAACCTTGCCAACTTTATGCGCGTACACCTCTACGGCTCAATCGGCGTGTTGAAAATCGGCAACGACATCCTCATCAAAGAAGAGCACGTTAAAATCGACCGCATCACTGGCCACGGCGGCTTGTTCAAGACCAAAGGAGTAGGGCAGAGGTTCCTTGCCGCAGCCCTCAACTCGCCCATCTCGGTAATGGAGACCGCAGGCGAAGGCGGCGCGTGGGGCATCGCGCTCCTCGCATCCTTCTTAGTAAACAACCCCTCCGCACAAACCCTCCCCGACTGGCTCGAAACCCAAGTCTTCGCCGGCAACACCGGCACCGAAATCGCCCCCACCAAAGAAGAAGTCGAAGGCTTCAACAAGTACATCGAAAACTACAAAAAAGGCTTGGAGATTGAAATGAAGGCGGTAACGGCGAAGGAGTAAAGAATAGATTTTTCTCTGAGAATAATAATAACTGCGGCGTTATCTTCCGCCGCAGTTATTTTAAATTTCAATGTCTTTTTTTAACAATATCTTTTAAATTCACTTCATTCCCATAAATCCCTCACAATGGACAACACTTCTAACAACGATTTCTTAAAACCCAAAGGTGACTACAAAAATTTGGTCGCCTACAAAAAAGCAGAATGCATTTATGATATGACTTGCTTTTTTGTAAGCCATTATTTGCCAAAATTTGGGGACAGGACAGTTGACCAAATGATACAGGCGGCACGTTCAGGAAAACAGAATATCGTTGAAGGCAACGAAGCCGGTACCACGTCAATGGAAACAGCCATTAAACTTATAAACGTGGCAAAAGCGAGTTTAAAAGAGGTTCAAGCCGATTACGAAGATTATTTGCGCACACACAAAATGATAATATGGGATATGAACAATCCTAAATTCATTAATGCACGACAATGGTGTAGAGAACATAATCAACCCGAAGATTTTATCAAAGTATGCAATTTGCGCGATTCTGAAACCGTTGCTAATATCGCATTGATAATGTTACATCAAACAGATTATCTATTACGAAAATTAATTGACAAGTTTAAAACTGACTTTCTTGAAAAGGGTGGCATCCGAGAGCAAATGACATCCGCTCGTCGAGAGTGGCGTGATAATCATAAAGGAGAGAATTACGGGACTAATGGGAACAATAATACTTGAAAGAGTTCAAACTAATCCCCTTTTTTTCTTACCTTTGCCCTCAAAAGAAAAACCATCGACTATGACCGACACCGCATATCTCTCAAACGAAGGGCGTTATACCATTTTTGAGTACAACGGCACGAGGCTAAAAATCATAGCCCCTGAGCCGCTCGTCAGGTACTTGAAAATCACCGATTTTGACCCTAAAATCGGTTATATTGCTGTGTTGACCAATTATTCGTGTTTTCCGCAACCTGAGGAAGAGTACATCGACCTTAGACCAACGTTAAGGAATCTTATGATGGATGCCGATGCGTTTCTTAAACCTATCAAAAAATTAGAGATTAGATAATTAATTATGACCTGTCCCCACTGCTGCAATGAAGCCGAAAAAAGCACAACATCCTTTTTCACCGTCGTATTGCCAAAAGCATTTTTGGCTCTTGTCCTTGTGTTGTTGACAAATGTTGTCCGCGCACAAGATGTCAGAAACGACACGATTTATGATATGGATGACATTGAATGGCAGTGGCGGCCCGATTTAAGGACTGTCAGTGATTATAAGCGTGGCACAGGATGGCGAAAATTCATTGAAAAGTTTGCCGAGTACCCGTCTAAGGCGTTGCAAAATGGCATTAGCGGCACTTCCGTGGTGAGCGTCGTGATATATAAGGACGGCTCCAAAGGCAAGCCCGAGATTGTGCAAAGTTCTGATTCGTTGCTTGATGCAGAGGCTTTGAGGGTTGTTTCGCTGATGCCGGAGTTTAAGAAAGGATTGTTTAATGTCAGGATGCGGATGCCGGTGCATTTTTTGATTCACGGCGACTTAAAGTGCGAGATTACAACTCGCGAAGATAAACAACCAAAGGAGTATAAAATTGACGGATATTTTGGATGTTATTTTGGATTTTCGATGTTGGATTATCCCGATGGTGACGATTATGCTTTTTTGGAGACGGATAACCCATTTGTAAACGGTGTCTTGGAAATGTATGGCGGCCATATCTTCCGCAACGACAAGAAGTTGGCGTTTTCCATTGGCGGTGGGTTCAGGTATTGGCATTATTCTTTCGCAAGGGCTTTTTCGCTGAGAACCGACCATAACAGGGTTTATGGAGATTCTTTGACGAGGGAAAACGACAAATTCAGATGGCACAGTCTGAGGGTGATTAATTTGTCTGCACCACTTGGAGCGCATTTCAGGTTCAATTCTAAAAACGATAACAAGTGCGAATTTTCATTATGGTTGTTGGGCAATATGCGCATAGGCTGTCGGGAGAAACAGATTTACGAGGCACTTGGCGCGGTCAAAAAAGTCAAAATCAAAGATGATTTCCTTGTGCGCCGTTTCAGTTATGATTTGGCGTTGGAGTTCTCGTGTCAATGTGGAAGCGCAAGGGTGACATATACACCGTCAAGTTTCTTCAAAAAAGACGTGAAGCCCAACGCCCATAGTATCATTTTGTCGTTGGGTTTCAAATTTGGCGGCTACAAGAAATGATGTAGAGGAGACAAAAACAAAAAAAATTGCGATTTTCCCAATTTTTTCTTACCTTTGCTGTCGCATAAATAAACTAATACCACTATGTCACTCTCATACTCCCACACCCACACCTTCACGCCCACCATCCTTCAAGACCTGTTCCTTTCAGTTGATTGGTCGTCGGGGCATTATCCTGAAAAATTAGTCGTTGCAATGCAGAATTTCAAGACTGTGATTTCGGCTTGGGATAGCGACAAACTTATCGGAATGATTTGCGCTATGGACGACGGAATTATGAATGCTTACGTCCATTATCTTTTGGTGCGTCCTGAATATCAGGGCAAGGGCGTCGGCAAGACATTGGTGCAGATGGTGAGGGAAAAGTACAAGGACTATCTACGTATCGTGGTGGTGGCATACAACAAAGAAATCCCGTTTTACGAGCATTGCGGCTTCACTAAAAGCGAAGACGCAAGCCCGATGTTTATAACGGAATTGTGGACTTGATATTAAAATCCCTTTTTCGCACCCTCAACGGCCTTCACCACCTTGTCGCACCAAGCGTCAAATTCGGGGTCGGGCACCTGACATTCGGGATGGCTCATCACATAGTCGATAACTATGCGTGAACCCTCGTAAAACGATGTTGTGGCACAGAATCCGGGGACGGCGCGTTTAATTTTGCTATTGTCGAAAACCACTGTGCAAGCCTTGTCGCCGAGCAAGTTGCCGCAAAAATCGTACTCTTTGGGCGAAACTGCCACCAAAAAGTCAGACGAAATATGCAACGGATTTAGCGTAACGCCAAGATGCGAGGCCACGGTTTCGTAAATTTGGTTCCAAGTCAACGACTCGTCGCTCGTAATTTGAAAAGCCTCGCCGATAGCGTGAGGATTGCCAATAAGACCAATGAAACCACGTGCAAAATCTTGATTGTAAGTCATTGTCCACAAACTACTTCCATCGCCGTGAATAAGTACCGGCTTGCCTTCCATCATACGTTTCAAAACCTGAAAACTGCCTTTCAAGCCGTGAAGACCAAGCGGAACAGATTTTTTGCAATAGGTGTGGCTCGGGCGGACGATGGTTACGGGGAAACCCTCATAGCGATATTTGTCCATCAAGAAACGCTCGCAGGCGATTTTGTTGCGCGAATATTCCCAATAAGGGTTCACGAGACTTGTGCCCTCGGTGATGATGTGATTGCGCACGGGTTTGGCGTATGCCGAGGCGGAACTGATGTAGATGTATTGCTTTGTGATGCCGTTGAAAAGGCGGAAGTCGCGCTCCACGTGCTCAGGCACAAAGCCGATGAAATCGCAAACGCTGTCGAAGGTCATACCTTTGAGTTTTGCCTTCACGTCGTCCTCGTTGTTGATGTCGGCAGTGATAACGCGCACATTGTCAGGCAGTGATGCGTTGTTATTGCCACGGTTGAGCAAGAAAAGTTCGTGGCTTGTGGCAGCCAATTGTTCTGTGATGGCGGTGCTGATAGTGCCTGTGCCGCCGATGAATAGGATTTTCATAATATTAGTGATTTTTAAATAAAATATGGGCAAATATAGTAGTTTATTTGCACAAAACCTCCGAAATGTGTATTTTTGTGCATATATTATCTCCTAAAATAATGACCGAACTAACATTACAACGCCTCACATCCGCTGGTTGGACACCCGACAGAAAGGTTGACATTTCGCCGATAGCAAAGGCATACGCCGATGCCGGAATGGTTATGCCCGAAAAATTGAGGGAGTTTTTTACCGAATTTGGATTCTTGACCATTAGATACGATATTCAGCATACCGAACTTGAACGTCATACCTTAAACCCGGTTAGTGATTTTCTGAATTACTCCAAAGAAGATTTTGAACATCTGTTTGATGATTACGAAGTTTTCGGTACTGCCTATCCCGTTGGATTTGCATATCGTGGCAATATGACTATCTATTATCACGACGATGGAAATTTTTATATCTTTATGGAACCCAATCCATTATACCGCTGCGGCAAAACGGCTGATAGTTTATTAAACGGTCTCTTTGGCGGCGACAAAAGCGGATGGGTGGATTTGGATGATTTCTCCAATAAAATTTGCATAAAACCTCAGAAAGGTGTATTTTTGCAGAGAATTAAACCTCAGAAAGGTGTATAATCGCTCAAAATTAAACCTCAGAAAGGTGTATAAACTATGCTTAAAAAAGTTAAAAATTGCAAAAAAATTGGAGGATAAAAATATTGTTCGTAATTTTGCGAACAGATTTAAAAAAACACTGATGGCAAAGACAGCGATAGACGAAAAGCAACAGCGGTTGGCACGTTACGCCAAGGCATTGGGACATCCGATAAGGGTTGCCATAATGAACTTTTTGGCGGAACAGGACACGTGTTTTTTTGGCGAAATACACGAAAGACTTCCTATTGCGAAAGCCACTGCATCACAGCATCTTAAAGAATTGAAAGAGGCGGGGTTGATTCAGGGCGAGATTATGCCGCCAAAAGTGAAATACTGCATCAACCGCAACAATTGGCAAGAGGCAAAAAACTTGTTTTCAGATTTTTTTGGCAAATGTCAATGCTCAAAAAATGGCTGTTGCGAATAGGATTATTTTTTTGAAAACAATGTTCGTAGTTTTACGAACAAAAATACAATAAAACTGATTGTTAAACATTATTATTTAAAAAAAAATGGAAATCAAAGTATTAGGAACAGGATGTTCCGGCTGCAAAGCCCTATTTGCCACCGTGCAACAGGCAATCGAGGAGTTGAATCTCAACGCAACAGTAATCAAGGAAGAGGACTTGACCAAGATTTTGGAGTACAACGTAATGACCCTTCCCGCACTCGTGGTAAACGAGAATGTGGTAGCCAAAGGCCGCCTCTCGCTCAACGAAGTCAAGTCCATATTGTTGAATATCAAAGGCTAATGACGATGAAAGTAATTGCTATTGCATTGCTCTTTATGAGCATCGTGCTTTCGGCCTGTGCTCAGACCGATAGCCCCAAAACCGTTTCCACGGCAGAATCAGATGGTATTGAGGTACTGTATTTTCACGGCAAACAGCGTTGCGCCACCTGCATCGCAATCGAAAAACAGACCAAACAAGCGGTTGAAGAACTGAGCAACAACAGACTGACAATGAGGACAATTGAC
>JAEERW010000021.1 GCA_016286055.1 Bacteroidales bacterium | reverse complement strand
GCTCTCTCTATCGCCTGAACGGTCTGCATTGCCGCCAAAGCGCATTTATATCTTTGTTTGTCTAATATCTTTGCCATATTGTTTTGAATTGACAATTGATAATTGACAATGGACAATTATCAATTGTGTGTATATTAATGTTCTCTGAATTGTCAACTGTCAATTGTTCATTGTCAATTTTCAAAGAATTTATCAACATTTTGTTCGTACCACCATTTGGTGTAGGGAAGTTTTGTGCGTTTTGCAAGGTTCGCCTCAAAACTGCGGTTGCGGATAGTGTCGAGCACTGTTTTGGCAAATTCCAAAGTGTGTTTGTAGCCAAAAATCATATACTCGTCGGCCACGTAAATCGCAGGAGTTCCGTTCTTTATAGCCCAAACCGTAGAGCCTGGATGCCGTGAAAGGTACATATCGGGTTTGTACTTGTTGAGAATGTTCATTACCTCGTAATTCTGTTGGTCGGCAACCGAAGTTTCAAATTCTATGTTGTTGTCCAACAGGTATTTCATTGAGGGAGGCACGTCGCCGTTTTCATATTTCTTATCATAATGCCAAGCCAATGCCCAAACCACCTTGATGCCGAGTTCGTTCAAAACTCGCGACACCTCAAACGTGTAGCCGGGACCCATTCCAAGCACAGCCGTCAAGCCTTCAAGTTGTTTCTTAACTTCTTCTATCTGAGGAAGATAAATGGCACGTTGTTCGGCAATGTATTTTTCTACCTTGTCCTCGCGGTGGGTAACTCGGCCTATTTCGCGCAGCCAAGTTTCAAAACCCGTGATGCCGCATTGATTGATAGAACGGACGTATGGCACGCCGTATTTTTCTTCGAGAGCGTTGCCGAGATAGTTACCCAAAGTGCCGCAAATACAGGTAGTTGCAAGGTTTTCCGAGAGAGTTGAAAGTTCCTCAACCGTGGAGTTGCAATAGAGGAAAACGGGTTCGAGGTCAAAATTCTTAAACATTTCGATGATTTCGGGACGTGCCGATTCAAAGAAGTTTTTGAAGTTGATCTTGTTGTTTTTCGGAGCGTTGGGGCGAGGTTTCTGCACAATTGCCTGCAACACAGCGTGGTCTGAAATGTCGAATCCCGTAGCCCAAATTTTGCTCTTGAAACCCTCGCAGTGAACAGCCACCACGGGCACAGGGATTTCGTCTTTTACTTCGTCAACAATGCTGTCGATGTCTTCACCGATAATACCTGTGGCACAACTACTTGACACAAAAATTGCTTTGGGTTTGTAGCGGCGGTTGGTTTCGATGATGATTTTGCGAAGACCCTCGGTTGAGCCGAAAATTGTGTCTTTTTCGTTCATATCGGTACCCACATACACGGTGTCGGACGTTACGCCGCGTTTTTTGGCCATCACTTTCGACATATAGTAACTGTTGCTACTCGTTACCGAACAGCCCGATGGACCGTGATGGATGATTGCCACGTCCCTGATGCCTGCGAGTTGCGATAGTCCGCAAAGCGAAAGACAAGTGCTTGATTGTGAGAAACATCTTGCGCAACCTTTTAGAGTTCCGCACTCAGATTTTTCTGCCAAATCTTTCAGCGAACCGATGTAACCGGTAATTGACCCAATCCTCGTTTCGCGCACCGCAACATTAGAATTGCTTAAATTTACTGACATTTTATTTAGTTTTAATATTCATTTTCTTTTCGATTGCAAAGGTAGTTTGATAGGAAGGTTTGTCCAAGAAGAAGATAAAGATTGGAATAATTTGCTAAAACAGATAGAGTAAGGAGAAAATATTATTTGGATTTGAGAAAATAATGAGGAAATTTGGAAAATTGCATAGGGGCGCACACAAGGTACGCCCATACGCCAATTAATGTAAAATCTTTACGCCTCAAACAAATGCGTACTCAAATACCTCAATCCAGTGTCGGCGAGGAGAGCAACGATGGTTTTACCCTTGTACTCAGGACGTTGGGCGAGTTGAGTGGCAGCGTAGAGAGCCGCGCCTGACGATGCCCCAACAAGTACGCCGTCTTTTTTGGCGAGAAGTCGAGCCGCCTCGTAGGCTTGGTTGGTGTGGATTTCAAAATATCCGTCGTAAACCTTGCGGTCGAGGTTGGCGGGAATGTACTCCTCCTTGGTGTTTTCAAAGGGGTGAACGCCAGTAATTTCCTCTTGATCAGGACGTTCGGGACTTTGGAACGAATCTTCGGTGGGCTGAACGCCAAAAACCTTCACATTTGGGTTCTTAGATTTGAGGTAATTGCCTACTCCTGAGAGAGTCCCGCCTGTTCCAACGCACGCCACAAAAGCGTCAACCTTGCCCTCGGTGTCGTTCCAAATTTCGGGACCCGTGGTGTTGAAGTGAATGTTGGGATTTTCGGGGTTGCGGGTTTGGTCGGCAAACCAATAATTCTTGTCGCCCTTGGCTTCGAGATGGCGTTCCAAAGCCTTTACGCACTCAATGAAATCGGGACCGTTTTTCTCGAAACTCTCCACTATTTCAGGCACTTCGGAGAGTTTCACGGTTTCGCCGCCGAGTGCGTGAATCACCTGAAAACGCTCTTTTGACACTTGGTCTTGAATGTAGACGCGAAATTTGTAACCCTTTGCGGCGGCTATGGCAGCGAGACCAACGCCTGTGTTGCCGCTTGTGAGTTCGATGATGGTGTCGCCCTTTTTGAGTTTTCCGGTACGCTCAGCCTCCTCCACCATTGCAAGCGCGATACGGTCTTTGACGCTTTGGTTGGGGTTGAAATATTCCAACTTAACTATAATGTTGGCATTTAGGTTTTTAGCCTTGTTGTAACCGTTGATTTGCAGAAGGGGCGTCTTGCCCACAAGTTCTGCTATTGATTGATGAATATTTGCCATTTCGTTTTATGTTTTAATTAATGTTATATGATTATGGTGCAAAGATATGATGAGTGGATATTTTGTCCAAGAAGAATAAAAAGAATGGATAAATTATCTATTTCAATGAATTATCACGGAAAAATATTATACTAAATCGAGACTAAATATAGGTTATAAAGATAATATTTCGGATAATGAATTTTGCAAAAAAAAAGACCGGCGCAGAACATTTCAGCATCACGCTGAGGTCTGCACCGGCTGTCATAAATTTAAGCAAAAAAAATCTTTATTTTTCATACTTCCAAACCCCGATCGACTTGTTGAAAGTCGGGAGGTATTTATTGTGCAAAAGTATGATTGATAGACATTTTGACCAAGAAGAAACGAAATATCAGAAAGATTGTCCAAACTACAAAACAATAAAGAATTTTTGATTAAATTAATACCTAATTTTGGGCAAAAACAGAATAAGTTTCGAGCGAAAAATTACCTAAAAATTATTAACAATATTTATCATTCAATCTCGAATAAAGTTTCTATTTTTGCGGTATGAAAAAGATTGCAAAAATATTATTCTCGGTGACGTTCTCGATTTTCATTCTGTTAATCGGGGCGGGGGTTAATATTGTAAAATGCAATCATTCAGGCAAATACAAAATATCGTCGGCGTTTTTTACGGTTGACAAAAATTTTTCCTGCACTCCGTCGCACGGATGTATGGAAACCGAATTTGTGCAGTATATTCCGTGCGTAAATCCTGATTATCAGGCGTTTGACTTTCATTTTGAGATACCCGCCATTGTTAACGACATTCTTTTCTGCACAAATGATTATTCATTTGACAATCAGCATTATACAGTTACTCAAAAAATAAATCCGCCTCCAAAGGATTTGCTTTCGATAATTAAGGTGTTCAGAATTTGATTTTTGAGATTTTGCGTAACTGCAAATTCGCAGGATGCTTATATGTACGTTCTGCGGAGGAATTGTATATCTATTAATCAATTAAAATTTTGAATATCAATAAATTATGAAAATATTTTTAATGGCGGCATTGTGTATGCTCGCCTCATTGGGCGCATTGGCTCAGAATGTAGTTTCGGGAACGGTAAAGGACAACAAAGGTGAATCGCTCGTTGGCGCAAATGTCTATTGGATAGGCACTTCCACAGGCGTCACAACCAATGTTGACGGAAAATTCTCAATCGAAAGAATTGCAGGCAAAAAAATCCTTGCAATCTCGTTTTTAGGTTTTGAAACCGACACTGTGGATATTGGCAAAATATCTGACAACCAAGCAATTAAAGTAACATTAAAGGACAATTCAAAGGACGTTTCCGAGGTTGTAGTTTCGGAGCGTCGTCGTGGCACGTCTGAAATGGGAGGTGCGCTCAACGGTCTGAAAATCAATCAGGCAGAACTTTTCAAGGCGGCTTGCTGCAACCTTGGCGAAAGTTTTACGACAAATCCGTCGGTGGATGTGAGTTATTCTGACGCGGCAACGGGCGCAAAACAGATTAAACTATTGGGTCTCAGCGGATTGTATGTGCAGATGTTGGCAGAAAACATTCCCGATTTTCGCCTGACAGCCTCGCCATACGCACTCGGATACGTACCGGGCGCGTGGCTTAAAGGCATTCAGGTGTCGAAGGGTGCGTCGTCGGTGAAAAACGGCTACGAAAGCATTACAGGTCAAATAGATGTGGAATATCTCAAACCAGACGACGAACAAGGAATCGGTCTCAACATTTATGGCAATTCTGAGGGCAGAATGGAGGTAAACGCAGATGCCAACAAGCACATTACACACCACCTAAGCACCGAAGTATTAGTGCATTACGAAAATTCTTTGGCAGATATGGACGAGAACGGCGACAATTTTTTCGACAAGCCCGATGTCAATCAAGTGAATTTTCACAATCGTTGGCATTACCACAAAGGAAGGTATATTTTTCACGGCGGATATTCGATTTTGGACGAAAAACGCGATGGCGGACAGTTGAAATCCATTGAAAATGTGCCACTTTACAAGATATCGATGGACACCCGCCGTTACAATGCATATTTGAAAAACGCTTTTGTAATCGACCCCGCACGCAATTCGAGCGTTGCGCTAATTACCTCTGCCACAATGCATAACTTGGAATCGCAGTTTGGCAGCAAGGTTTATAACAACGACGAGCGCAACCTCTACGCACAACTCATTTTTGAAACTGATTTGAGCGAAATGCACAATCTATCAGCGGGTTTCAGCGTCAATGCCGACCGTATGTCGCAAGATTATCTCCAAACCAAAAATCTCGATGAAAACGAAACCGTAATTGGCGGCTATGCTCAATACACGTTTAATTACGACGATATTTGGATTTTGATGGCAGGTTTGAGAATAGACAACAGCGATGATTTCGGTACATTTTTTACACCGCGCTTCCATCTGAAAATCAAACCGTTGGAGTCGTTTTCAATGCGATTTTCGGCAGGCAAGGGTTACAGGTCGCCTCACGCATTGGCAGAAAATCACTTTTTGCTATCGTCGGGTCGTGAAATTATCATCGAAAATCTTGCACAGGAGAGTGCGTGGAACATTGGGTCGAGCCTTTCGTGGAAGATTCCAATTGCCGGTAAACATCTGAAAAATCAACACAGAATACTATTACACCACATTCCAATCGCAGGCTTTGGCAGATTACGACATTTCGCCAAGCAAAATTGTCATCAAATCTTCTGACGAACGCTCGTATTCGCATACATTTCAGGCAGATGCGGCGTATGATGTGTTCAAGGGATTTGAACTTTCGGCGGCTTACAGATTGAACGACGTGAGGGCTTATTCGGGTGGCGAATTGCGGGTTAAACCATTGACCAACAAGTATAAAGCACTCTTTACAGCCTCGTACAAAACGCCTTTGGCTATTTGGTAGTTTGATGCAAACCTCCAACTCAATGGCGGTGGCCGTCTGCCCGATTATTTCAATGAAAACGGAGAGTTAGTAAGCGATGCTGAATTTGACGCATTTCCGCAACTCAATATTCAGATTACCAAATGGTTCAGGAAGTTTTCAATTTACGTCGGCGGCGAAAATTTGACGGGGTACAAACAGAAAAATCCTATAATTTCGTCGGAAAATCCTTGGTCTGAAACCTTTGAGCCGACGTTGGTTTATGCACCTGTGAGCGGCGCGATGTTTTACGTGGGACTTAGGTGCAATTTATTTAGAGAATAATTTTCATATTATAAACGTTTAACATATAAAAATTTACACTATGAAAAAATTAGTATTGTTTTTCGCCATTATGATTATGGCGTTGACGGTAGCGGGCAAGGACATCAAGACCCTTGTGCTTACCACCAATCCGCAGATGCACTGCGAGAATTGCGAAAACAAAATCAAGAACAACATCCGCTTCGAAAAGGGCGTCAAGTCGATTGAAACCGACATTGCCGCCCAAACCGTCACCATCGTCTATGACGCGGACAAGACTACGGAAGACGCTATCATCCAAGCGTTTGCAAAAATCAACTACACCGCCCGCAAAGTCTCAGAAGGCGAGGCAGTGGAGCATTGCCACGAGGACAGCGGATGTTGCAAAAAGAAGTAATCATCCCGCCTTCCGATAACTCCAAATACCTATCGAACGACGGTATTTGGACAGATATTTCAGTATAAACGCCTTGATACCGAGGCGTTTATACATTTGCGAAAAGTGCTGCGAAAAGTAGTAGAACTCGGATTGAAATATCAACTTCAAGCCCCAATCCTCAATCTCCAAAGGATTGTCGCAACCCCACGCAAAAGTGGCATTGGTTGCGCTGACACTTTGCTGAGTTTCAGTGCGTTGACTGAAATCTTTGCTGATTCGCTCAATGTGGATTTCGGCATTTGGGAAATTGTTGTCGATGTTCTTGAAAATCCTTTTTATCTGATTTTCTGTGAGATTCTTCTCCTCAGCCTCCTTTGCACGCATATACAAAGGAATCAGGAGCGTTTCTGAAACATTTTCTTTGAATGTCGGTTTTATCTTTTTCATAATTGTTTTATTTGGATAAATGATGTCAAAATAATTGTTTCGGTCTTTGATTTAAACTTGCGCCAAATCTTTGACCATAAAAATACTTGTCGCCGTATGTCCCGAATTGCCAAGACGATGTGGTATAGTACGGAATCCATATTTTTGATACATCGCCACCGCTGACGAAAATTCAGGAAATGATTCAATATACAGATGATTGTATCCTTTTGATTTAGAGGCGTTTATAATTGTATTCAAAAGTATTCCGCCAATACCTTTGCCACGAGATTCTTGTCGCAAATAGAATTTAATTACCTCTGCATAACCATTCGGAAGACCTTCGGTGGGATAAAAACCACAACCACCAAGTAGCACATCGTCTTCAATGTACACATAATAATCTGATACTGAATTATTTACTGTGTCATAGATAGTGAATGTGCGCGAATCGTCGTAAACAGTATTTTTGAGAGGTGCAGAAAATTCTATAAAAGCATTTCTGACAATTTGTGCAACCACATTTTGGTCTTGTGGTTGTATCTTCCTGATACAGAATGTCTTTCCCATCATAATGTCGCAACGCTCGTATGAATTTCCGTCAATCGGTATCTCTCTGAATCCGTGTTTTTTATAGAGATTTATCGATGCTTTTAGTTTGGTGTTTCCAATTAAAAATACACGTCTTGCGCCGATTTTGCGGACGTGGCGAAGAAGTTCGCCAACCAACAAATCTCCTATACCTTGCCCCTGAAATTCTTCCGAAACAGCCAATTTAGCCAATTCGTAACCTTCTGAACCTTTGTTGATTAATGCTACGCAGCCGGCGGTTTTGCCGCTGCCCTTATCAACGGCAAAAAATATCCGCCCACCGTGCGCATTAATATCATCAACGTGGCTAAACGTCTCAATATCACAATCTTCCAAGTGGAAATATTTTTCAATCCAATGCTTGTTAAGATTGATGAAATCCTGTTTGAGACCGTCGCTGTAATCTGTTGTAATTTCAATCATCTTGGTATCAGTCAATTACTCCAACGCCTGCCTGAAATCCTCAATCAAATCTTCGGTGTCCTCGATGCCTGCCGAAACGCGGATTAAGGTGTCAGAAATGCCGTTTTGTTCGCGGACTTCCTTGGGTACGGAGGCGTGCGTCATTATCGCCGGAATCTCGATGAGACTCTCCACTCCGCCGAGACTTTCCGCCGTGGCAAAGAGTTTGAGTTTTGAGAGAAAATTCTGCGCATCGTCCAATGTGCCAACGAGTTCAAACGAGAAAATTCCACTCGAACCCGACGACTGAGCCTCAGCAAGAGCGTGCTGCGGATGCGATTTGAACAGCGGAAAATTCACACGTTTTACCTTGGGCGAACTCTCCAAAAACTCAGCCAAAGCCAAGGCATTTTTCTGATGCTGTTGCATACGCACGGCGAGGGTTTTGACGCCACGGAGAGTCAGATAACTGTCGAACGGCGAAAGCACCGCGCCCACAGCGTTCTGATTATAAGCGAGTTTCTTGTAATAATCATCATTGTTGAGCACCACAGAGCCGCCGAGAACATCGCTGTGTCCGCCGATGTATTTTGTTGTGCTGTAAACCACTATGTCTGCGCCCAAATCCAAAGGTCTCTGAAAATATGGCGACAAAAATGTGTTGTCAACCACGAGGATAAGCCCGTGTTTGTGAGCGATTTGCGCAATTGCTTTGATGTCTGCCAACTTCATCAGCGGATTTGTGGGCGACTCGATCCAAATAAGTTTGGATTTTGGCGTGATTGCGTTTTCGATGTTTTCGGGTTTGGTGGCATCCACGTAGGTTGCGGAGATGTCAAAATTTACAAAAACATTGCTCAAAAGCCTCCGAGTGCCGCCGTAAAGGTCGTCGAATCCAATCACATTGTCGCCCGCTTTCAGGAGCGAAATAATCACTGTGGACGCAGCCGCCAAGCCCGACGAAAACGCCAAACCATACTTTGCACCGTCTAAGGCTGCAAGTTTTTCCTCCAACGCCTTGCGGGTTGGATTGAGGCTGCGTGTGTACTCGTAACCCGCTGTGGGTGAGTCGGCTCTGAGCCTTGCAAACGTTGTTGATAAATGAATCGGAACGGCCACATCGCCGCTTGCCCCGTCTCTGAAATCCGGCTCTTCACCATTGTGAATTGCCCTTGTAGAAAATGCTGTCATTGTTTTGATTTTTTAAGTTATTAACAATCAGTTTTTTAACACCGAATTAAACAAATAAACAAATAATAATATCTGTCAAAGAGTTCCGTCTTATTCGTTTAATTCGGTGTTAAATAAAATTATTCAATTTTCAAGTTTTTCTCTTTGAGCCATTCGTCGTTGAACATCTTAGAAAGATACTTGTTTCCGCTGTCGCAGGCGAGGGTTACAACTCGCTTAGGCTCAGTTTGTTCGCGGCAGTATTTGAGGGCGGCGGCAAGGAGCGTTCCTGTGGACGATCCCGCCAAAATTCCTTCCTCACGGAGCAACAGTCGCGCCGCCGAGAAACTCTCCTCGTCGGTGATTTCGTAGGCTTTTTTTACCAACGAAAAATCAGCGAGTTTAGGAATATAATCTTCGCCAATACCCTCCACGTACCACGAACCGGCATCGTTGCGAAGTTTGCCGAGATTGATGTAATCGGCTAACACAGAGCCTTTTGGGTCAGCAAGAATGAATTCGGTCTGCGGACTTACACGCTTAAAAAACGCCGTCAGTCCCGACAATGTTCCCGACGAACCAACGCCCACAACCACTGCATCTACCTGATGGTCAAGTTGTTCCCAAATTTCGGGAGCGGTGGTGAGTTCGTGCGTTTTGGGATTGTCGGGGTTTTCAAACTGATTGATGTAGTAGCCGCCGCGCTCCTTGGCGATACGCTCGGCAAGGTCGTGGTAATATTCGGGATGACCCTTGCCCACGTCGCTGCGAGTGATAACTACCTCTACGCCAAGGGCTTTGAGATGATTGATTTTTTCGGTGCTCATCTTGTCGGGAATCACGAGAAGCAACTTGTAGCCCTTCAAACGACTTGCAAGCGCGAGACCAAGACCTGTGTTGCCCGCCGTAGCCTCCACAATAAGGTCGCCGGGATGGATGTCGCCGCGTTTTTCCGCCTGAACAATCATATTCAAGCCTGTGCGATCCTTGATGCTGCCGCCCGGATTTTGATTTTCCAATTTGAGGAACAGGCTACTAACGCCCGTATCCAATCGCGAAAGTTGAACAACCGGCGTGTTGCCGATAGTGTCCAAAATGTTGTTATACACTGACATAATGATGCAATGTTAGTTAAAAAAACACAATAATTTTAGATGGAAATTTTGCAATTATTTAATTGCAGGGGAAAGAGAAACGACTCCCCGATTAGAAAAGGCAACAGACACCGCTACATCGTCCATATACGCCAAAAACACCCTCGGAACATTCTGAATCCCCGAAGGTTGCCGCGACGCAATAGTTAAAATTATATGTAGTTAAATCTGTCATTTTTTTAAATGTTTTACGATTGCAAAGGTAGAGGTAAGGTCGTTTTTTACCAAGAGGAAGATGATTTTTGGAGATTTTTTCGGAAAATGGGGCGGGGTTTGGAATAAATATATGGAAGAGAAAAGGTGGATGGGGGTGGAAAAGAAAAAATGTATGAATTATGCAAATAGTTTTGTGAAATTCAAAATGATTGTTCTATATTGGGTCAAATGCAATTATGTAAAACTTAATTTAATTTAGATTCCGCGTTCTTTATCCATCCATATACCTTTTTCAGATAACCAAAATCCGGATATTCTTCAAGCAATTCCTCGGCTTGCGGTTTTATTTCATCCAAAATTACTCGCGCCTCAGTCGGTTTGTCAGCCACAATATAAAGATCCGCAAGCATACCTTTTGAAATCATCCAACCAACCAAGTATTCAAGATTTGTATCTTTAATATTATCCCCTATTTCTATTGCCTCGATACAATTCTCTATTGCAGAGTCGTATCTCTTTTGGTTCTTTTGCAAATTTGCAAGGTTGTTGTATGCCTTTGCCAACAGATTCAAATATTGAGGCTTATCCGAGACTTTCCTTATTTCTTTTCCTATTTCTATTGCTTTATTGTAGTGGATTTCGGCGGAATCATAGTCGTTAAGATTGAAATTCTGCAAATTTGCGAGGTTGTAGTATGCACGAGCCAAACCGTTTAGATACTCGGGATTATCTGAGGTTTCAGTTATTTTTTTGAGTATTTCTATTGCATTTTTGAAATTTGTCTCGGCAGATTCAGGATCGTTCAGATGGTCTTGCTGCAAATTAGCAAGGTTGTTGTAGTGCGTTGCCAATAAGTTTTGATATTTTGGCGTAGCCGAGATTTCGATTATTCTTTCGTCTATTTCTATTGCTTTGTTGTAATTCTTTTCGGCTGATTCATAGTCGTTTAAGCGGTCTTTCTGCAAATTTGCAAGGTTGTTGTATGCGTTTGACAAATCCTCTAACCATTCGATGTTCTCCGGCTCGGATTCAAGTCTTTGTTTTGAAATTTTAATACATTTGTCATACAGTTTTTGTGCATAATCAGTTTTCCAAGTGTCTAGAAATTTTACAGCCGTACTATTTAAGAAATCAACCCACGTTGTTATCTCATATTCGCACAAACTATTGCCTATGCAATCGGCGTATGGCAAAAAATCGCGGAAATTGTAGTCGCAGATTCTTAAAATATTGAAGAAATATGTTTTGTAATTTTGTTTTGTAACATCAATCTGTTCGCGCAATGAGTCCGCCAACAAGCCGTGGAGTTTGTAATATGCGGTTTTACCTTTTTGGTCATAATCAAATATGGAACGCTTGGCAAGTGAGCCAAGTGCTTTATTCAAATTGCGGCACGTGCCTTTGAGCAAATCGCTTATTATATCGAGACTTATATATTCACTTTTCCACAAGACGAAATGACGCAAAACAGTTTTTTCGTCATCAGTAAATTCCTGATAATCAATGAGATTTTTCAAGAAACAGATGAGCGTTCTTTCCTCGCGGTTGTGGGCGTTGGTGCCTTGGATTTCCTCGTCGCGCAAATCGCCGTAAAGTATGCCTTTGATTTCTTCCAATGATGGAATCGGTTGACATTCAAAATAAATGCCGAGTTGCTCCGCCAAAAGCGGACTGTATTTTATCAACTCAAACAAACCATCATAATCATCAAAATCATCTTCGTTTTTGTCCGCCTTTTTCAAAAACAATTCTTTCAAAAAGTCATTGTCTTTTTCATCGCTAATATTTTCGTTATGAAAATCCCCGAACTTCTCACGCGACAAAATCAAAATATTCCAACCGTTCGGATATATTTTGTTTGTAGGCAAGTTGTTGTTTTTGAGTTTCTTGGCATAATCCTCAATTGCTTTTTTATCCGCCGTTTCATTAACGTCCAAAATCAAAAGGTTGTTTCCTGTTTGGTATTGGTCCATAAAGGAAATAAGAGCATTGTATTTGTCGTCAATCGGTATATTTTGCTCAAAATCAAATTTCAACGTCGCATTAATCTGCGCCACAAAATCCTCTTTGATATTGCCGTTAACCACCACGTATGCGATGTTGTCGAACAGATTTTTGTATTGATCCGCCAAAAGGTAAGTGAGCGTAGTTTTTCCGCAGCCGCCTATGCCCACAAGGTTATAAATGCGGTGTTTGACAATTTCATCGCAAATCTCCCTCACTTTTTTGTCGCGCTTGACAAGTTCGCCTTCTTCAATCTCAAACGGCATCGAGAAATGATGAAGTTGTTTGATTTTGCTGTCGGGAGAGTAGGTGAGGCCTAACTTGTCACACAGCTTTTCCTCAAATAGAAAATAATCCTCGTGATTGTAACTAATCTTTTCAAACGACCCGATGTCTTTCAATATTTTTAAACTCAAAATACCCGGAACATTTTTCAACACGTCTTTTGCAAATTCAATCGGGATAATGTCGCCGTCTTGCTTGGTGATTCTTATGATTTCTTCGTAGTAAACGTCGATTTTTACTTTTTCTCTCCACGATTCCTCGTTAAGAATCAAAATAAAATCTGTGGAATTTTCTATGGCACTGTAAATCTGCGGCTTATATTCGCCTTTCTTGATGTCGTCAACATCAAGGAAAACCTTTTTGCCGTATTTGCACAATATAGTCTTCACGTACCGCGCCGCCAATGCGCCGCCGCCCGCCCGCCGGTAGCTGATGAAATAGTCGTATGTCTGTGCCATAACTTTACTATGATTAATTGTCGTGGTAAAGATAACAACTTTCCATCAAATACAAAAAAAAATTCTCCGCTTTTTTCCCTTGTTTGATGGATTACGGATTGCTGTTTTTCGTGAAAATTTAATTTGAAAATTTGTGTAGAGACGATGTGCACATCGTCTCTACGGCAAGGCGGCGGATTATTGATTCAAATCCGATTCCGTGTCCTTTATCCATCCATATACCTGTTTCAGCTTACCATAATTCGTATATTCTTCAAGCAATTTTTCGGCTATCGGTTTTATCTCGTTCACAATTTCTCGCGCCTCAGCCGGATTGCCGGTAGCGATATAAAGATCTGCAAGTAAATCTTTTGCAAGCATCCAATCAACTAAGTATTCAAGATTTGTATCTTTTATATTCTCTAAGATTTCGATTGCATTGTCATAATTCACTTTTGCAGCGTCGTTATTATCGTTTCCCTTTTGTAAATTAGCAAGAGAACCGTATGCCGTTGCCATCAGATCCAAATATTCGGGTTCATTCGAGATTTTTCTTATTTCTTCTCCAATTTCTATTGCTTTGTCGTAGTTTGTTTCGGCGGCATTATAGTCGTTTAGACTCTCATACTGCAACAAAGCGAGGTTGTAATATGCGCGTGCCAAACCGTTTAGATATTTGATATTGTCTGAGGTTTTAGTTAGCTTTTTGAGTATTTCTATTGCTTTTTCGTAATTTTTTTCGGCAAATTTAGGATCGTTCAGATGTTTTTCCTGCAAAACAGCGAGGTTGTTGTAGTCCGTTGCCAATAAGTTTAGATATTTAGGAGTAGCCGAGATTTTGATTATTCTTTCGTGTATTTCTATTGCTTTGTTGTAATTCTTTTCAGCTAATTCATAGTCGTTTAATTGGTCTTTCTGCAAATTAGCAAGGTTGCCGTATGCGGCTGACAAATGCTCTAAATAATCGATGTTCTCCGGCTCGGCTTCAAGTCTTTGATTTGTAATTTTGATACATTTGTCATACAGTTTTTTTGCATAATCGGTTTTCCAAGTGTCTTTAAATTTTATAGCCTTATGATTTAAGAAAGCAACATTTGTTGTTATCTCGTATTCGCACAAACTATTGCCTATGCAATCGGCGTATGGCAAAAATTCACGGAATTTGTAGTCGCAGATTCTTAAAATATTGTCAAAATAAAGTTCGTAATCTTGTTTTGTTATATCAAACTGTTCGCGCAATGAGTCCGCCAACAAGCCGTGAAGTTTGTAATATGCGTTTATTTCTTTTTGGTCATAATTTAATATGGAACGATTGGCAAGTGAACCGAGTGCTTCGTTCAAATTTCGGCACGTATCTTTGAGCAAATCGCCAATTATATTTATACTTAAATATTCACTTTTCCACAAGACAAAATGACGTAAAACGGCTTTTTCATCATCATTAAATTCGTGATAATGAATGAGATTTTGCAAGAAACAGATAAGCGTTCTTTCCTCGCGGTTGTGGGCGTTAGTGCCGAGAATATCTTCTTCGCGCAAATTGCCGTAAAGTATGCCTTTGATTTCCTCTAATGATGGAATCGGTTGACATTCAAAATAAATGCCGAGTTGCTCCGCCAAAAGCGGACTATATTTGATTAACTCAAACAATCCGTCATAATCTTTAAAATCATCTTCGTTTTTGTTCGCTCTCTTCAAAAACAACTCTTTCAAAAACTCCTTGTCCTCATCATCGCTAAGATCTTCGTAGTGAAAACGCCCAAATTTCTCACGCGACAATATCAAAATTTTCCAATTGTTTGGATATATTTTGTTTATAGGCAAGGTGTTGTTTTTTAGTTTCTTGGCATAATCTTCGATTTCTTTTTTATCCGCCGTTTCATTAACGTCCAAAATCAAAAGATTGTTTCCCGTTTGGTATTGGTCCATATAGGAAATAATCGTTTTGTATTGTTCTTCAATCGGCACATTGGGTGCAATATCCAAATTCAATGTTGCATTTATTTGCGATGCAAAATCCTCTTTGATATTACCATTGACAACGACGTATGCAATGTTATTGAACAGAGGACCAAACCTTTTAGTCAAAAGATAAGAAAGCGTGGTTTTGCCGATGCCTCCAATGCCGATAAGATTAAAAACGTGATTATTTAATATTTTGTCGCAAAGATTGTCAACCTTTTCGTCTCGGGCAACAAGGTCATCCATCACAAAGGGCATTGAAAAACGCGGAAGTTTTTCATTTTGGCTGTCGTAGAGGTAGGCGATGCCTAACGCATGGCACAAGTCGTGTTCAAAAGTCTGATGATTAAATCTAATTTTTTGATTGACCTCCAATGAATAATCTTCACCCAATTCTTTTTTCAAACATTCAGGGACGTTGCACAAAATATTGTCCGCAAACTCCACAGGCAAAATATTCTTATTTCCTTTTACCGCATGGATTATTTCTTTATAATATGTGTCGATTTCTTTCGACCGCCACGAATCCTTGTTCAATATCAAAATCACAGTTTCAGATTTAGATATTTCCGTTTCAAGTTGATGATGATAATTACCCATGACCATATCATTAAGGTCAAGAAACACCTTTTTACCGCATTCGTGTAGAATATTATATATCATCAATGCGTATAACTTACCGCCGCACGCCCGCCGGTAGCTGATAAAATAGTCGTATGTGTAGGTCATTGCCATAGCAAAATTAAATCAACATCATTAATATATCCGCAAATATACCTCTTTTTTTTCAATTAGCGGCACATTTTTTCTGCAAAAATGTGCGAAAAAATGTAAAAAAATAGTCAAAAATAAAATTCGCCGCCCGAATCACCCTCCGGACGGCGAAATTATGAATTATGCATTATGAATTATGCATTATTTTCCTCCCACGCTTGCGGAATAAATCCTCTCCAAAAACTGCAATGCGCCTTTGTAGCCGATGTGAGAGCGGTTGACGATGAGAGTTTCGGACGAGGGGGTGGAAATTTCAAAGAAAAGGGCGTTCTTTTGGGTTGCCAAATTCTGTTCCCACGAGGTGCCGAGGATGAGCGGTTTGCCTGCCGTAAACTCAACTGTTTCAATGAGTTTCTCCACTTCGTAGCCGTCTTCTTCAAAGTCAACATCGATGCTTACGCCTTCCGAAATATTGTTTTTGAAATATTCGGTGATGGCGGGACGGAATTTCTGCGGAGTGTTGTCGGTGATTACCACACGCTTGGGGATAAGACCGATTTGGTCGGCAAGAAACTTGCTGTAAGCCAAGGCGTAAGCGGCGTCGGCTGTTACCACAAACTCGCTTGGCATTCCGTACCAATATTCGGCAAAAAATTCCGAAAAATGTTCGAGGTAATAGTAATAAATCTCCGCCTCTGATTTGATGAAATCTTCGGATTTTTGCTTGTCAATACCCGCATAATCAACCACTTGGCGAATGAATTTTGCAGTGGCTTCTTCGCCAACGGGTATTTCGGGAATGTGGAGGAACGGCTGGTTGTATTTCTTTTCGAGATGTTCGGCATTCTTGACACCAACCCACGGCGAAACCACAAGGTTGAACTGCGCCTGCGGAATCTTTTTCCACGCGCTAACGCCCGGATTTTCAGGACCAAACAAAACGTTTACCTCCAAACCTGCGCCACGGAGAATGCGTGCAAGTTCCTGATAATCACCGCGCCAATTTTGATTGTAGTATGGAGTTTCAAACCAAAGATTTACCAAACCTTTTTGTTTTTCGCCGTTGTAATCGCCTACAAATTGGTCGATTATGGCGTTTACAACCTCCTCGTGACCAAAAAGATTGTTGCCCTTGAAACCCGCTGTGTTGGCATAGACGATTGGGTAGCCCGCCTTTTGGTACTTGCCCACGAGGTCGGGAACGTTGTCGCCGATGAGTTCGCCGGTGCAGCCCGTGAGAACCACAAAAAGGTCGCCGTCGTAGATTTTGAGGGTTGATTTGATAAGGTTGTCGAGGGTTTTGATACCGCCAAAAACCACGTCGTTTTCAGTGGCGTTTGAACTCGGCATATTGCCGCCGCCCGCCGCCACACTGCCCTGAAAACCGTTTTCAAAGGTCAGCATCGCAGTTGTTTTCAATTGGCAGCCCGGCGAACAGTTTGCGATTGGAACCGCGCCCTTGATGGCTACCACGGTGTTTGTTGCGCCCACCGCACAGGCATATCTTACATCGGAAATTACCGAAGATTTTTTCTTTTTAATTTCAGTCATTTTAGTTACTTTTTTTAACAACGAATTAAACGAATGAAACAAATATGACTTTTACGAAATAATTAAAAATCAACAAGTTGAATTTTAATTAACTAATTAAACAAATACATATTTAACATTATTTGTTGTATTCGTACTCCGCTTGCGGATTCGTTGTAAATTTCTATGAATTTTGAATTCGTTTAAATTCGTTTAATTCGTTGTTTATTAATTATTAGTTAATCATTTAACCTCTCCTCAATTTCTTTGAAAACATCCTTGTCGTTGGTGAGTTTGAAGGGGTCGGTTTGGGCAAACCACCAATCGTTGTAGGGCAGGCGGACGTGGCGTTGGAGGGTCTTGTTGAATTTGGTTCGGGCAAGTACGCCTTTGAGGATTTCGCCAACGCGGAGAATGCCGTCGTAGCCAACAGGAATGTGTTCGTCGCCGAGCGCAAAGGTGGGCACGCCGAGGTGTCCCGCAACCGATGCAAGTCCCGGGTGACGGATTATGAGGAAGTCGGTTTTGATACGGTTGAGGAGTTGCGGAAGTTGGAAAGCGCGGGTTTTGCTGACAGTGTAATGCGGTATATCTCCGTAAGTATCAACAAGTTCCTTCAATGTATCCTGATTTTTGCCTGCACCGTCATAAACGGGGTCGTGGTGGAAAACAAGTGCGCCTTCGTTTTTGATTCCGAGTTCTGCCAAAACGCTTATCAAACCGTGAGCGTATGCCGAGCCGGTGAGCACCATTCCGTGTTTGCCCTTGAAATATTCGCGGTATTCAGCCAATTTTGGAGCGATTCGGGCGTGTTCGCTTTCTATGAATTTTTCAGCCTCCTCTTCCTTGCCAACTACCTTAGCGATAGCCCTTAACCAAGCGTCGGTACCTTTGATTCCGTAAGGCTGCGGAGCGTCGATTTGCGGCACGCCGAATTGGTCTTCGAGAGCCGCACCCATATATCCGCCGAGGGTTTCGCAGAATGTGGTGGTTGCCACAGCCTCCGACGCCTGACGAATCTCCTCAAACGATGCGCAATCCAAGAGGTAGTTTACCCTGAGACCGAGCGGTTTCAATAGGTCAGTGAACCAATCAGTACCCCAAAGAGCAATGATGTTAATGAGGTCTTTTTGTTTTTTAACAGGGTGTTTTTCAACGATTTGACGCAACACGCCGTGGAATGCAACATCGAATCCCGTGCTCCAATGTTTGCTGCGGAATCCCTCGCAATGAAGCGGAATGATTGGCACACCAACTTCTGGCTCCATCTCCTCGGCAACGCTGTCGATGTCTTCGCCGGTAATGGCTGTGGCACAAGCCATTGCAATAAAAATTGCTTTGGGATTGAAACGTTCTTTTGCCACTTTGATAGCCTGACGAAGTTTTGCGCTGCCACCAAACACCATATCTTTTTCTTGAAGGTTTGTGCTGATACACAGCGTGTTTTGTTGAGGTTTGCCGCGACGTGCAAGTCCCATATGCATAGTGAGGTTGAATTTTGCGTCCTCGCTACTGCAACCGATTGGCGCGTGGTTGATAAGCACACAGTCGGTGAGGTTGCCGATTTGACACTGCACAATTGCATTGGAGCACATAGTTTCCTGATTAAGAGGACTTTGAAGTTCACAAAGTCTGCACCCCTGACCTGCGCCCTTGCATCCGCCGTGCTTCTTGATGCTTCGTTCGTCGTAAGCCGACTGACGGATAAGTTCCTTAGCCGAACCGTCCCAACCGATGATTGTGCCGAGGCGCAACTCGCGGTTTTCAACGGTGGTCATATTCAAATTAATTCTGTTTGCCATTATGGTATTGTTTGTTATGATTTAATTATGGCACAAAGGTAGAATAGTAGGAATTTTTCACCAAGAAGAATGGAAGTTTTGGAGTCTTTATCCAAATATGATAGTAATTATAGATTATTTTATTAAAGTCAAGATAAAAGAAAGGAATTTGGAGAATAAAATCGTTTTGCGAATTAGCGAAATAATTGTTTCCTTTGCATAAAAGAAGTCACGCAATGAAAAACACTTTGCTTTTAATAATATCAATCTTAATATTTCAATCGGCTTGGGGACAGAAAGTTGATTGGAATAAGCCGTTGTATACAATTAGTGTAAGCATTAACTATTATTTTACAACAGAAGATTTTAACCGTCTTGATGATTGGATACGAAACTCAAAAGAAGGAGAAGAATGCCCCGAAGAATTAGTGTACCCATTCCATTATAGGATAGTAGACACGGTTGGAACTTATACTTATTTAGGCGACACTATGATTTACAATGATAAATATGGTAGAACAAGTATATATATTGGTGGAAAACCTACTCACGAAGAATATAATTCAAATTGTATTTTAAAATACGATACTTTTGGTTCGCTAAGTTCACAAATAAAGTATTCAGATACAATAAGTTACACAAATAAATATGACAAGAAAAATAGGTTAATTAAAATCATTGGAACAGATAAAAAAAAGATTTTTATAAAATATAGAGGAACTAAAAAAATTGAAAATTCCCATACACCAAAAGACCGATACCACAGAATTTACTATTATAAAGACCCAAATTACCAAAATGATACATTGATAATAACTTATCGACCTCGTAATTGCCAATATAAAAGAACAGAATACGATAGCCTCGACCGACCTATAAAAAAAGACTATTGGGCTGATAGTGGAATGTTCTGCGAAAAAGGATTCGTTTATCAGGAATTTCATTACATCGACAATATAAAAATTTGCGAAGATTTCGATATTGACTGTATTTTTTATTCCGGTACTATCTATAAAAAAGAAGAAAATTGATTATAATTGCCAACCATTAGCCAACTTCGAAAGTATTACAAAAAAGAAAAACATAAAAAAACTGATATTATCTAAAAGATGTAACTAGCGTGTAGTTGTCGTCTTTTACGATGCAATATGGCGAAGTGTAATAATCGTCGTCGGCCTCAAAGAGACACCGTCCCGATGCAATTAATTTGTCGTCTCTTTCGCCGTCAATTGGGTCGGCTCCGAGTGCGTCGTATGTGGCTTTGTCAATCTCACAAAGTTGGTAATATAAACACTACATACTTTTCTTCATTTCGTGAAACTTTTCGCGCCAAAAGTGAAACTATTTTTTGCGAAATAACAGTTATCTTTGCGTTGTAATAAAAACAAAATATTATGAAGTTAAAGACAATCATCGCAGCACTTACGGCATTGGTAATAGTGTCGGGCTGCAACAACAATTCTAAAAGCACTGACAATATGAAAGATATGTCTAAATTGACTTTTACCGAACAACAGGCCTCTGCCATCACAGCAATCGCTTGCAATGAGGCTCGTGGCGACCAATCGTCGCTCTTGAACGCCATCAACGAGGGTTTCGACGCCAAACTCTCTGCAAATCAAATCAAAGAGGCACTTTCGCAACTTTACGCCTACACGGGTTTTCCGTGCTCCCTCAACTCGTTGGGAACATTGCAAAAGGTTATTGCTCAACGCACTGACATCAATCAAGGCGCAGAATCGTCGCCGATGCCGTCGGATTACAACGCTCTCACACAAGGCACTGAAATTCAGACCAAACTCACCGGTCAGCCTTTCAATTACGAATTTTGCCCTGCCGAAGATTATTACCTCAAAGCGCATCTTTTTGGCGACATCTTTGCCCGCGACGTTCTCACACACGCCGACCGTGAACTTGTTACCGTAAGCGCATTGAGCGGTTTGCAAGGCGTTATGCCTCAATTAATTGCACACGTAAAAGGCGCAAAAAATATGGGCGTTACCGATGCACAGTTGCAAGGCATTGTAACTTCGCTTCGCAATCACGGACTTAATGCCGAGGCGCAACGTTGTGAGGCTGCAATCGCAACAGCAAATGGCAACCAAGCACCCGTAATTTCGCCGTCGGAATGGCCGCTTGGGAATCCAAACACGGCTTACGCTCAATATTTTACGGGCAATAGTTATTTGGCAGTTTTGGACAACGGACTTTGCAACGTAACCTTTGAACCCGGTTGCCGCAACAATTGGCACGTTCACCACGGCGCTGTTCAGATGTTGATATGCGTAAGCGGTCGCGGATGGTATCAGGAATGGGGCAAAGAAGCCGTTGAACTAAAACCGGGCGTAACGATAGCCGTTCCCGAAGGCGTAAAGCATTGGCACGGAGCCGCCGCCGACAGTTGGATGCAGCACCTGACCTACCACGCCGACGCCAACCCCGGTAATAGCAACGAATGGCTCGAACCAGTGAGCGACGAGGTTTATGGAAAATTGAGGTAAAAATAGTTTTTAGAAATCCTTAAACTTAAACATCACAATTATTGGATTGTCGTCGGGATTGTATGAGTTGAGAATTTCTTTGTCTGTGTCGCTCAATAGAGGAAGAAGTTCCGGCTTGTAACTATCATAATTAGAGTCGTTTATGATTGTACTAAAATAGTTGTTGTAACAATCGCCTATGGTATGTCCAAATGGCATTTCTATGTTTCCGTTTTCGTCTCCGTTGAAGGTGTAAACATAGTAATTGCCTGATTTTTTGTTGTATACCACATTTTTGGCTATCTTCAACGACATCTCTGTGATTCGATACATTATAGTGTTTTCGGATTCATAAAATGCACCGGGCATATATCCTTTGATTTGGTCAAGAATAATAGATTCGCCTTCGGGTAAATTGCTTTCAGAGAATCTGTTGCCGTATTTAAAATAGAATCGCGGAGTAAGTTTAGAATCTTTGTACTGATAAATAGTATCGCGCAAAATGGAAATATTGTCGTTGTAGGCTATTATAGGAGTGCCGGGACTCAACGAAAACGAACGTTGCACTTTGAAGGGGAAAAATTTATCTTTCAACTTAAAATCGCCATCAGAGATAATTATCTTAGATTCTATGCTGTCGTTTTGCTGAAAATCGCCCACGAAAAAAGCGTATTGATCACCCGTGTTGATTATATGGGTAAATTTATACGGCAATTCGATTTTGTCTTTAAATTTGCCGTTGTTATCGTAAAAAATTAAATATTGTCCGTTGGCAACAATTAGGGTTTGCTTTTGCTCGTTGTAGGTAAAATTTTGGTAATAATCCACCTCCTCAGGACCGTTGCCTTTGTGCAAACAGTTGATAAACTTGCCTTTATTGTCGTAAATCTTGATTGGTTCGGTGCTCAAATATGGAAAATCGGCCACCAAAATTCTGTTGTCGGTTACCTGATATTTGATAATCTGTTTTATCAATGCAGTATCGTTTTCCAATGGGATAAGATACGCTGATTCAACAAGTTGACTCAACGGAGGAGCATCTTTTAATATAGGATTTTCTACATCAACGATTATCATTCCGTCTTGCGATTGTGAGCCGCCGCCGTTGCAGCCCGAAAACGCCATTGCCGCAGAAATAGCGGCTGTGAAAATTAGTGTGTGTTTCATCATTACATATTTTAATTTTGTTTGTTAATTACGCCCTATTGACACACAAAACTGAAAAATATTACACCCAAAAACTAAAAAAAATAAAAAATTTCACACCTCTCTTTTTATGTGTTTGATGACGTTTAACAATTAATTTTACGCTACAATATTTGACAATAACGAAATGAAACACTACATTTGCAAAAAAAAAGACATGGCAGATAAAAAACAATCAGGACAGGTGTTCACCCCTCCGTTTTTGGTAAATGAAATCCTTGATACGGCGGGTTATTGCGGCGCAAATATTGTTGGTAAGCACGTTATCGACAATAGTTGCGGTGACGGGGCATTTTTGTGCGAAGTTGTTCGTAGATATATGGCAAATTACAAAGGAACTGATTTGAAAATTAATCTTGAAACTTATATCCACGGTGTAGAATTAGATACAGAAGCATATTTGCATTGTCTTGAAAATCTAAATATCATTGCCGCAAAACATGGCTTGGGAAACATAAAATGGGACATCCAAAACACTGACACTCTGACAGTTGAGAAATTCAACAGCAAGATGGATTTTGTAATTGGAAATCCACCATATGTACGTGTTCACAACCTTGAAAACTACGAAGCAGTAAAAAAATTCAAATTTGCAGAAGGTGGAATGACAGACCTTTATTTGGTATTTTTTGAAATTGGTTTCAATATGCTAAAAAAAGGCGGAAAATTGTGTTACATCACACCATCGTCGTGGATCAATAGTGTTGCAGGCGGAGTGTTGCGCCAATACATTCAGCGGCACAAGAATCTTGTAAAACTTATTGACTTAGGGCATTTTCAAGCATTTGACGCTACTACTTATACAATGATTTCGCTTTTTGAAAAGGATTCCAAGCATGATACTTTTGTATATCAAAATTATGGAGATACTTCCTTTGAAAGGCTCACAATCAAAGATTCAATTATTGGAAATATGATGTACCTTGCCGACAAAAACACATTAAAGGAGTTAAGAAACATATTTACAACTTGTTACAAAAAATATGTACAAGTAAAAAATGGTTTTGCGACTCTCGCAGATTCGGTTTTTATCGGTTCAATTTTTCCCTTCGATGAATATGTGATCCCAACCATAAAGGCCTCAACGGGAAAATGGTACAAGGCTTTTTACCCATACGACAAAAATGGCAAACCGTTACCAAAAGACCTAATTTTTTCAAACAATAAAATTTCATATTATCTTGAAATGCATAAAGATAAACTTTTGAAAGGAAAATCAGAAACGGTCTGCCCCGATTGGTATCTTTTTGGACGCACTCAAGCATTAAAAGACGTTTGGTCGCAAAAATATACGATTAACACAATTATAAAGGATATTAATAGTATAAAACTTAATATTGTGCCATCAGGTTGCGGCGTTTTTAGCGGATTGTATATATTAACTACAGTAAGCAAGGATATTATATCACAAATTCTTTGTAATCAAGATTTTATCAACTACGTTACAGTCTTAAAAAAATACAAGAGCGGAGGTTATTATACATTCAATTCCAAAGAATTGGAGATGTATCTTAACTACAAATTGTCAAACCTTTTTAATGATAAATTTTAGGTAAGACAACATAAAAAAATAATACTCACAAATAAAAAAAACTTAAACTTTTTGCATTGGCAACAGTTTTTTAATCTTGTCGGTTTCGCCTGCAAGAATCAGCGTGTCGCCCTCGCAAAGGATAACGTGGGCATCGGGATTCATCGTGGTGGTTCCGTCGTGTTCGATTCCAAGAACCACGCATTGTGCAAGTTCTCCTATTCGCGAATCTGCCAACGCCTTGCCGCAGAATGGCATTTCGGGTAAAACTTGAAGTTGTTCGAGCGAGAACGTTGAAGTACGTCCTGTGGAATGATTTTCGCGACCTTTATTTACTGCGGAGTCAAGTTCTTGTCTAAAAAGACGTATTTGCTTATCGCTACCCGCCACCACTATACGATCGTGAGGATAAAGACGTTCGCGTCCTCCCGGAGCATTGATATTTACACCACCTCGGACAATGCGTACAATATTTACACCGCATGAGCGACGAAGGTCGAGGTTAAGAAGTTGGTGACCGCAATACAACGACTGCGGATTTAGGTCAAAATCAGCAAGATGCAAGTCGTAATTTAGGAAAGCGTTCTCCACTTCGCGCCTTACCGAGCGGTTTTGCTCTTGTTCACGCTCACGAGCCGAAAGGTTGTCGATAAACCGTTGCTCAATGTCCGACGACTGCTTATGCACCTTGCTCGACAGCATTATAACAATCACAATTGCCACCGCCGCCACCACAAGCAATCCAAGGGTGAGGTTGAAATACTTACCAATGCAGAACGTTACGAACACCATGCCCAAGATATGTCGTGCGGCAAAAAGTGCCACAAGGGTAGCCCGTCGGTATGAGTTGTCGTGACGGAGAGTCTGCGCCTCGGGCGAATTGCTGTGGCTCGATACCATTTTGTAAATAAACGGCGAAATCACTATCAACAATCCTATCAACGCCACCAACCGCGAAACCCATTCAAGATTTTCGGGTACAACAGCAGCCACCGCATTTACTATCCAGTTAGAAACGAATTGTTGATAAAGCGTTATCACAAAGACAATTACCACTCCGTAAACAGCCACGGTAAGACCCACTTTTTTGAGCAACTGACGCAGAATGCTCTGCTGTGCTATGGTGCTCTTGCCTTGCGAAAGACGGCCTATAAAAGTGAAAAATCTCTGTGGCAACACCTTCTCCATTAGTTTGTAAGCGGGTTCGGCAAGACGTATTGTGTAGGGTGTTAAAAAAGTGGTAATCACCGACACAGCCACTACCACAGGGTAAAGAAACTTTTCGGTAACCTCTATTGATTCGCCAAATTGGGCGATGATAAAGGCAAATTCACCCACCTGTGTGAGCGCAAACGCCGACTGCATAGCTATTTTCATTGGCTGTCCCGAAAGAGTGATGCCGAGTGTGGCAAATGTTATCTGTCCAAAAATAACTGTAAGGGTAATCACCAAAATAGGCAGCCAATATTCAGCAAGGGTAGCGGGCGAAATCATCATGCCCACCGACACAAAAAATATCGCGCCAAAGAGGTTTTTGATAGGCGCCATAAGTTTTTCAATGCGTTCACATTCAACTGTTTCTGACAAAATAGAACCCATTACAAATGCACCGAGAGCCTCGCTGAATCCAGCCATTTTGGCAATCAGCACCATACCGAGACAAAGTCCGAGGGCAACTATGGTCATGGTTTCGTCGTTGAGATGTTCGCGGCATTTTTTAAGGAGCGACGGTATAAGCGTAATGCCCGCCACAAACCAAAACATCAGATATGCAACAAGTTTGCCCACCTGTGCCAGCATTTCTGTGCCGTCGAATTGTTGGTTAACTGCAATCGAAGCCAACAGCACCATCAAAACCACAGCAAACAGATCTTCCACCACAAGGATACCGAAACATATTTCAGCAAATTTGTGCTGACGAAGCCCAAGGTCATCGAGTGCCTTAAAAACTATCGTGGTAGACGACATACACAACATTCCGCCTAAAAATAGAGAGTTCATCTCCGACCAACCCATCATTCGTCCGAGCATAAATCCACAGCCCATCATGCCCACTACAATGGTAAGACAGCCGATGAAGGCAGTAGAGCCCATTTTCAAAAGTTTCTTGAACGAAAATTCGAGACCGAGCGAAAAGAGAAGGAAGATTACACCAACCTCGCCCCATGTTTCTGCACTCTCTACATTCACCCAAGAAGAGCCACAAACGTATGGTCCTGCAAGTATTCCCGCCACAATGTAACCCAAAACTACGGGCTGTTTTAACAATTTGCACAAAAGACTGATGGCACCCGCCACCAACATTATTATTCCTAAATCGTGAAGCATGATTTATGTTTGATGTTATTTTCGAGCGCAAATATATGGATTTTTGATAAAACCAGCAAAACAAAAAAATAACGGAGCTTGACACTAGCTAATTTATGGTATAATAATTAAGTTTTATTAGTATTTCATAAAAAAAGCACATTCTTCAATAAACTGAAAAACGTACTTTTCCTGACGATAAAAAATACAAACAATCTTATTTATTCTTAGCCCCGTAAAGACGGTTATCCACTTTGTTGTAATAAGTTACAATCTTTTCAAGTGCCTCTTTTACAGGAATTGAAACATCAAACGAAGATATGGCGCGGAGTTCCAACTGTTTGAGAATGTTTCGTCCGATTTTGGCGCAAACCACAGCACGGCAGTCGGAGAGAATTTCTACGGCTTCGGATTTTTCACCTCCGCCGCAGGCATTGCCACCGCCGTTTCCGCAACCGTTTCCTCCGCCTTCGCCACAGTTGCAGCCTGTTATTTGGGCGTTGGCAGAGTCGATTACACGGCGGCTCTCCAAAAATTCATACTTTTCACCTTCGGCTTTGTAAATCAAAAATACCTCGGTGCTGCCGAAATGCAAATCTACATTTACGCCGTCGGATGTTGCCACTGCAATTTTGTACATTTTCTTAGATTTTATAGTCGTCGGCAGAATCCATAAAGCCGTATTCCATAAGTATTTCCTCCAAACGTTCTTGGGTCATAGGTGTAGGAATTACAAAACTTTGATTATCGATTACCGCTTTGGCAAGATTTCTATACTCTTGTGCTTGATCTGAATCGGGTTTGTATTGAATAACCGTTTGTTTATGAATTTCAGCGTGTTGCACAATATTATTACGAGGTACGAAGTAAAGCAATTGAGTGCCAAGTTCCTTTGAAAAAGCACGCAAAAGGTCAAGTTCGTGGTCTACCTTGCGGCTGTTGCAGATGATACCTCCAAGACGCACGCCGCCAGTTTTTGCATAACGCGAAATACCTTTGGCGATGTTGTTGGCAGCATAGAGAGCCATCATTTCGCCCGAAGCCACGATGTAGATTTCCTTGGCCTTACCCTCGCGGATAGGCATTGCAAAACCGCCGCAGACAACGTCGCCAAGCACATCGTAAAAAACATAATCAAGGTCGTCGGTGTATGCTCCGAGATTCTCTAACATATTGATAGAGGTGATGATACCACGACCTGCGCAACCCACGCCGGGTTCTGGTCCGCCTGATTCTACGCAACGTGTGCCGCCAAAACCAGTCTTCATAATTCTATCGAGACTTATATCTTCGCCCTCGTCGCGAATAGTGTCAAGAACAGTTTTTTGAGCCAATCCGCCCAAAAGTAGACGTGTAGAATCGGCCTTGGGGTCGCAACCCACTACCATTACTTTTTTGCCGTGTTCTACCAATCCTGCGGTAAGATTCTGTGTTGTAGTTGATTTTCCAATACCGCCTTTGCCGTAAATTGCAATTTGTCTAATTTCACTCATTTTCTTTGAAATTTTTTGATTGTGTTTAAATTTTTATTACGGCGCAAAATTACATACGGTAGAATATTACGCCAAGAGAAAATGAGTTTTTGGTAATTTTATCTAATATTGACTAATTATTGAGAATTATTTTACCACTCTTATTACTTTCTATGAAAGATTGTAGAAAAAAATCAACTAAATGCACCCTGCAAATATTTCTTGGTGAGTTCGTGCTTAGGATTTTTGAAAACCTCTTTTGCGTCGCCACATTCAATTACTTCGCCCAAATAGATAAAAACAACGTAATCGGCTATTCTCATTGCCTGACGCAGAGTATGTGTTACCATAATGATAGAATATTGCTCTTTGAGTTTCACGAACAAATCCTCCACGGTGCGGCTCGAAACGGGGTCGAGGGCAGATGTGGCTTCGTCGGCAAGGATAAATTCAGGCTCAACGGCAAGGCTGCGGGCAAGGCAAAGTCGCTGTTGCTGACCAATCGAAAGACGCACGGCAGGGGCACGTAGACGGTCTTTCACCTCGTCCCAAAGACCAACCACTCTGAGGTAATGACGAACGATTTTGCGTAATTGTCGTATCTTGTTGATACCGTGAATTGTGCATCCGTAAGCCACATTTGCCAAAATAGACATCGGCAGCGGCGTAGGACGTTGAGGCACAAGACCAATTTTGCGGCGTAGTTCCACAAGGTCGGATGCTGAACAATTTACAATGTCCTCATTGCCAAGACGTATCGAGCCGGAGGTTTTGATGCCCTCGATTGAATCGTTCAAGCGGTTGAAAGATTTCAAAAGAGTCGATTTTCCACAGCCCGACGGACCAATTATACAGGTGATTTTGTTGGGTGGAATTGTTACGTTTATATCTTTGAGTATGTGCGCTTTATCAATCCAAAGATTGAAGTTTTCAACCTTTATTTCCGACGCAGTTTCGGGGTGTTGAAATTTGGCGTCGGGAACGAAAGCCTCGTTACTGTCGCTCGCCAAAAATTTGCGCAAAAATAGATTTTTGAACCACATTTTTAATTGAGTTTATGTTTTGAAAAACGGTTTGTGATAAAGCGTCCCAAAAGACTGATTATCAACACAATGATTGTAAGTACAAGCGCGGCGGCGTAGGCTCTGTTTTGAACCTCGGCTTGTGGTGCGCTCAGTTGGAAAAATATGCTAAGCGGCAATGTTGCAGCCGGTTGCGAAAGCGTTGTGGGTATCGAATCAGAAAAACCTGCCGTGAACATCACGCCCGCCGCGTCGCCAATCGCACGACCTACCGAAAGCAATGTTGCCGTTGCAATTCCGGGTGCTATCTGTCTGAGAACCACGCCAATAGTTTCGAGACGAGTTGCTCCGAGCGAATAGGATGCTTCAAGCAAATCGCGTGGAAAATTCTTAGCCACCTCGTCCATCGAGCGCATCAAAATCGGTATTATCAACAATGTAATTACAATAATGCCGCCCAAAAGCGATGTCCTGATTCCCAAATATATCATTAATGAAAATGCAAATGCGCCGTAAACTATTGACGGTATGCCATATAACACGTCGAAAGCGAGCCTCGTCCAATATGCAAGCCGCGATTTTTGCGATTTGAAAACATTGAGGTAAAACACGATTGGGATGCTGATTATCAATCCGATAACCGTTGAAGAAATTACGATATACAGCGACCCGACAGTTGCGTTCAGGAATCCGCCCTCGCCGCCGATATAGAATCCGCCTTTTGGCAGCGACGACACCATCTCCCACGTTATGCAGCCGAATCCGCGTTTGAAAATTGTATATATAATGCTCGCCACCATCACAAAAACCACTGCGACGGCTGCCACCATAAAGCCCTTGGCGATTTTTTCAAAAATAATGCTTGGTTTCATAAGTCACTTTTTTACGCTGCAAATTTAAAAAGTGACGACGGAGGAAAGGTAGATAAGTAGGTGTAATAATGCAGTAAAAAAAATGGAGTTTTGCAGTTTTTATTGTGTTATTTGAGCAATCTCCCAATAGCCGTTTTTGTTAGCGCCAATGCGGCGGATAATGCCTTCTTCTTGCAGTTTTTTCATATTTGACTTGATGCTTTTGGGTGTAATACCAATAATTTCAGCAAGTTCCGCTTGTTTGATGTAGGGATTATCTTTGATTGCATCTATAATTTTTTGTTGATTTATGGTAACCTTTATAGTAACCTTTGTGGTAACCTTTTGACGGTTGATGATGGTGTCAATTTCAGAGTTTAAAAGGTTGAGCATAAACTCAATAAACTGAGTACTGTTGGCATTAGTCTGTGTAAAATTCAGGGCATCGTAATACTCTTTTTGATGTTGCTTTACGAGCGTTTCCACAGGAATCCACGCAAAAACAGGTTTCCAATGTTTAAGGATAACTGTTTGCCAAAGTCGCCCCATACGTCCGTTGCCATCTTCAAACGGGTGAATAAATTCAAATTCGTAATGAAAAACGCAACTTTTGATAAGTGGAAGCTCGTCGGAATTTTTGAGCCACGAAAACAAATCAGCCATCAATTCAGGCACACGCATAGCGGGCGGTGCTACGTGAATGACTTTTGTGCCGTCGAAAATGCCCACGCCGCCGTTTCGGTATTTGCCGTTAAGTTTTACAAGGTCAGCGGTCATCAAACGGTGGGCGCGTAAAAGGTCTTTTTCGTTGTACGGATTTAGTTGAAGTAAAAGTTTGTAAGCCTCCACTGCGTTTTTCACCTCTTGAATTTCGTCGGGCGCGCCTAACACTCTTTTGCCGTCAATAATGTCCGTAATCTGTTGAATAGTAAGCGTATTGCTTTCAATAGCAAGCGATGAATGAATCGTTTTTATACGGTTTTCTCTGCGAAGTTGCAGGCTTAGCGGATTATCAGAAAGGGCAGTTATTGCACCAATCTTTTCCGATATTTCCGCAATCAGTTTTACGGCTTTTGAGGTAATTGTATATGGCGGTGTGTACGGCATAATGGGTAGTATTTTAAGTGCAAAGTTTACTCTATTTCCCAAATTAGTTTTACAATATCATACAGTAATTGATTGCGTTGTTCGAGTGCTTCTTTGTCAAATGTGGAAATAGGTTCAATTCTTTTATTGCATTTCGCAAATAATTCGTTATTGAATGTACTCAGATTTGTATTAATGTGGTGAAAATCATCACAAAGAGTATGCCCCCAAACAAGACCTGCGCTATATGTTTTCAACTTGTCTGCATATTCTTCATTGCCGGCTTTAATGTTGTCAGCATCTTTCAAAAGTAATAAGCCGCCTAACTGATTGCGGCTTGACTCAAATTCTTCATCAGAAGTAAAATAGCCTCTATTTGTTGCGTTATGGCTTAGAATATGTTCGATATGATATCCTGTTTTGTATCCTGTTTTTGTCGAAATATATTCCACAGAATCTTTCATATTCTGTTTTAATCCGTTACAAAGATATTTTTCAACCCGAGCCAAGAAATATCGTAATGCTCTTTTTTCGATATTATGATAGCCCATAGACTTGAATGTGGAATAATCCAACAAAGAGGTAATGTTAGTCTTATTTCTACGCTCACTAATTGCTTTTCTAAGAGCATCATCAAAAACATCTCGATATTCTTCTACCGTTTTCTCTCTAATTTCGCTATTGAGATTTAGCGAAATTTCTTGAAAAGCATTACTATCATATACGCCGTTCAGTCTCAAAAGAGTGTACAATCTATCATATTCACGAGCAATTACACGGATTTTTTCATCTTCTTTTTTGTCATCGATAGCACAGGCAGATAACATTATTGAAAAATGACCTTTGATGTCGTGGATGTTGCTCAAATAGGATAAAAACTCATCCCTAATTTCATTGTTGCGTATTTTTGCGTACAACTTACTGTAATACTTTAATGATTTTCCAATAAACTCTTTTATATTAGTACTTTGTTGTTTATCAGATTTACGGAAAGCAAGTTTTTGACCGATTTCGTTGTTTTCAAATATAAACCTGTGGTATGCATTATTAATCGCACTCTCAACTTTGGAATTACGTTTGAAAATAAATCGAGAACGTAGATAGTCAACAAAAAAGTCATCTTCCATATTGAACAAACGAGATAACGCATTATCCCATAAGTCGGAAAACTGTTCTGTATCGTTTTTATCCAACGCACCTACAAGTTTTCCTTTTAAAATTTCAAATGGTTTTAAGGCTTCTCCTCGGTCGTTAATTACCTCGAAAATCATCGGAGTGTCATCTTTTGTGATAGTAAGTTCAACCATTACAAGTCGTTCCAAAAAATAGTTGATAAATGTATTCAATTTTTTGGAATCCATTGCTTTTTCGTCAATAAATTTAGATATATCGAAATACCTAAACCACAATGTTTCTTCGGTTTTGTTCTTAAATTCATCAGGCTTTTCTGTATCACCGTTTAATATTTTATCCATTATAACACGGCGTTTCTCGTGGTCTAACCTAAAAATATTGCCCTTCCATTTATCCTGTCCGTATATGCAATCTTTTAATGTATTTTTTAATA
Source organism: Bacteroidales bacterium (assembly GCA_016286055.1). Taxonomy (GTDB): domain Bacteria; phylum Bacteroidota; class Bacteroidia; order Bacteroidales; family UBA3824; genus UBA3824. The sequence goes on along the minus strand of JAEERW010000021.1, from coordinate 11,661 downwards.
GTTGATTATCTGTGATGTGATATAGTTTTGTGGCAATCAAGGTTAGAGTGGACAATCGCTGTTGACCGTCAACTATAAATACTTTACCGTTTATATTGTTGGTAATAAATATATTAAGATAATACCAATTGTATTTTTCAAGAACTTCTTGGGATAGTTCCGCATCCTTGTATTCTTCATACGACAATTCGAATGCGTAAAAAATATCACGCAAAAGAATCTCCACTGTGTCTTTCGACCAAACATATTCTCTTTGGTAGAAATCTATGTAGTATGACTTATTTGCCAAGCAACTATCAACCGTTTGCTTGTCCGGATTAATAGTCTGTTGCATAGTGCTAATTGTTCTGTTGTTAAACGATACAGCAAAAGTAATGAATATTATTGTAATAACAAAACTATTCATTTATTATTTTTGAAATTTCATCTTCGACCTGAGTTTGAACCTCATATTATTTTTTTCTTCATCTCAAATTCTTTTACGGTGCATTTCACAACCTCTTTGAGTTGATAGGTTGCCACGCTGTGGTGACGGTCAACGCCACGGAACGACCATTCCACAATGGTCTTGTCTGACGATTTGCATTTATTAGTACTATTGAAATGTTGAAATGCATTTATAATTCATAGACTCGACTTATAGATGCAACCAAGGTCGGGTCTTCGAATCGTTTGAGGTAATAATTTATTACATCGCGATACTCCCACGGATCCCACTTCCCTACATACGACGCAACATAAGACACCAAATCACGTTCAGGATTATCGCTACCAATCATATCAGAGTGACAACATATCATTTTCTCGGCAACCCATATTTGTCTTTCGGTTTCATTTAATTCCGAAGGACATTCCTTTTCTCCTTTGTAATACTTACAGTATTTTAATGCTTCTGATTGATTTAATTTGTTTGAAAATTTGTGATTCATAGTTAAATTCTCCTAAACTAATATTTTTTCTTCATCATCTCGTCAGCAAGTTGCTGACCAAATTCGTCAGCAAGTTGCTGACGAATTATAACTTACTCATAATAAAATAGATACCAACGTTTCATATATTTAATGTTGGTAACAGAAAAGCCTGTTTCTTTTGGAAACTCTTTTTTCAAATCCAAACTGAGTTGGTTGAAAAATCCGCTGCCATATTTGCTGTCGGCGTGCATTGCCACAATGTCGCGGCCCAACGCCCAATAAAATTCAAGCAATGCGCTGTTGATGCGCACAGCCGCCTTGACTTGGCTCTGACGGTAACGCTTTTTGAGTTCCGGAAGCCATTGTATGTAGTTGTCGTCTGCCGACATCCCGTCCCGGTATATAAATTCAGGTTTGGTCATAATTGATTATTGCGGTCAATGTTTTATCAACCGCAAATGTAGCAAAACTTTTTGATTTGTTTTATAATTGCTACAAAAAAATCTCAATCGCTTATCTTCCTCAATATCAGTCTCGAAGCCAAATTAAATATTATCACTACCACCAACAGCAACAATGCAGCAAACATCAACGCCGATTCGTAGAGCGGCAGGGAGAGCATTTCGCCGTAATTGTTGGCGATGAGTGCGGGCAATGGATAGCACGCATCTAACAGAGTTTTAGGCACTTCGGGCAGGCAACCACAGACCATCAAAACGGCAATTGTTTCGCCCAATGCCTTTGAAATTGCAAGCACCACCGAGGCGAAAATGCCCGATAATGATTTTTTTATTACAACGTTTTTGGCTGTCTGCCAACGTGTTGCACCAAGTGAATAAGCGGCGGCGCGGAGGTCGTCGGGTACGGTTGAAAATAATTCCACAAATAGGCTCACCAATATCGGCACAAGCATCAGGCTCAGCACAATGCCCGCCGCCAAAACTGTGTAGCCCGTTGAAAATTCGCCCGACAAAATAGGCGCGATATTGTCGGAAATTAGTGGCACAATCACAATCGTACCCCAAACGCCAAAAATCACGCTCGGCAGCGACGCCAAGATGTCTAAGGCAGGAAAAACGAACTTTTTGACACGTTTTTTGGCGTATTCGGTCAGAAAAATTGCCGTCATCAACGACAGCGGCAAGGCTATCAAAATCGCCAATAATGTAACCCAAATTGTACCCATAATGAATGGCAGAAATCCAAAATGATTTTTGAACGGCTGCCACGACGAATCAGTTATGAGACCCCACAACGAATGTTCTTCTAATATCGGTACCGACTTGAAATACAGACCGATAGCCATTACAAACACAAAGGCAATCGAGATTATGGTGACTGCCATCATAACCCCGTTTGCCGTCTTGTCTTTTATGATTCTGAATTTGTTCATTTATTTTCCCTCAGCCAATGTTTTCAAAGCCTTGTCGAGTTTGTCTTGTGAAATTTTAATGTAGCCAACGGGATCGTTTTTCTTTTGACCGTCGGTGAGGACGTACTGCAAAAACGCCTTTACAACAGGGTCGGTGGGCACGCCTTTGGTAACGAGGTAGAGGTCGCGGGCGGGCGGCGAAGGATATTTGCCCTCTGCAATTGCCTTTGTAACTGACTCTTTCACGTCGTAGAATTTTTCATCGTCGGTGATTGTGCCGTCTTCGTTGGCGTCAACAGGGAAAATCTCCAAACCATCGTTAAGTTTGTGAGTATCATTGTTGTAGGCGTAACCAATGTTGTTGAAACCAATACCGTAAATGTCCTTTTGAATGGCTTCGGCAAGTCCTGGGTCGCCAAAAACAGCCGTTCCCGTAAGTTCCTCTTGCTTAGAGTCAAACCATTTAGCAAAAGTTTCGGCAGCACCGCAAGCATCGCTACGTGTGTAGATGTGGATTGGTGTTGCATCGTCGGTGCCAAGCACTTCGCCCCAAGTTTTTACGCTGCCGTCAACCCAAATTTTCTTGGCAACTTCTTTGGTAAGTCCCTTAGCGAGAATGGCTTGTAGAGCGGGATTTTTAGCGTTGATGGTAGGCACAACGGCATCCTTTGCCGACGGGAAACCCACCGCGCCTTTTTCAATTTCGGGAGGATAGACCTCGCGCGAAACCATTCCAAAATCGACCATACCCGCCAAAACGTCGGTCATACCTTTACCCGCACCGCCTGCCGAAACATCCACGCGGACATCGGGATTGTTTTTCTGAAATTCGTCGGCCCATTCCACAGCCAACGGATAGAGAGCAAACGCACCTGAAAGCGACAATTCGCCGTGGAGTTTGCCATCGTCGGAAACGTAGTTTTTCACCGTTCCGCCGCCGCACGCAGTAAAAAACAATGCGGCAATAATTAATGATTTTTTCATCGTTTATATTTTTTAATTATTAATTACGAATTGTGAATTATGAATTATGAATTGTGAATTGTCAACTGTCAACTGTCAACTGTCAATTGTCAATTCCTCTGATGCAGCCCGCACTCCCTATGTTCGGGATTTTCCCACCACCAACGGCCTGAGCGAATATCCTCGCCCTCTTTGACGGCGCGTGTGCAGGGTTGACAGCCAATCGATGGGAATCCCTTGTCGTGCAGACGGTTGTAAGGCACATTGTTGGTCTTGACAAAACTCTTGACATCTTCCTCGCTCCAATTAATCAGCGGATTGAGTTTGATGATATTGTCATCTTGGTCGTACTCAACCAGTTGCATATTTTTGCGCGTTACCGACTGACTGCGACGCAATCCCGTTACCCATACTTTGAGACCTTTCAAAGCACGTTTCAGGGGTTCGATTTTGCGCACATTGCAGCATAGGTGGCGGAGTTGCACAGATTCGTAAAAAAGATTTACGCCGTGTTCGCCCACCATCTTTTCAACGGCATTATTATCAGGGAAATAGACCTGAATTTTAATGCCATAACGCATATTGGTGTTGTCGATTAGGGAATACGTTTCGGGGAAAAATCTGCCTGTGTCAAGGGTGAAAATCTTGGCGGTTTTGTCGATGGAACAAATAATATGCGTGAGCACTTGGTCTTCGTAACTCAGCGACGACGACAATCCGATTTCACCCTTGTATTCGGCAAGGAAATATTTTAAAACATCCTCGGCCGACGCAGAGGAAAATTTTTCGTTCAATTGTTTGATGATGTCTTCCATTTTGCAACATTTTTTTACGCTGCAAAATTCGACACAAAATCATTATTCCCGCATTTTTTTGCGGTGGAAGATTACATTAAAAAAAATGGAGGATTGCAGTTTTTTATTTCACTTCCAATTTAATTTCGATTTCTCCTTCGCCGAGGAATTTTAAGAGTTCTTCTTTACTGATATTTGGTATTTTGGCGATGCGGGTGAAGTTCCAAGAATTTTCGCCGTAATAGATGCAGAGGTTATGTCCCTGATAGAGAATGATGTCGCCCGCCGAGGTGGAGATTTGCTCGTTGTTTTGAGGAAACGACTGACCAAGGTCGCCCACCTTTTCAAATCCGCCGTAATCATCTGCCTTGTAGGTGATTGGCGATTGTTTGAGGGCTTCGGCAAGGGCTTTTGCGCTACTATTGTCGGCAAAATCGGCTTCGAGACTCTCGCCCGAAACAGTGATGATGAGTTTTTGTGTCATTTTTGATGCAAATTTTTGATTTTCAATCCATTGTGTCAGCAATGTGGACATTTCGGAGCGATTGCTGTTGTTTATCCAAAGAGCCTCGCCTGTGAGGTTTTTCTTGTTAACAAGACGTTTGGCATCGTCAATCACCGACGAAATGCCGCTACTTGCACTCGATACAATCAGCATTATGTTCTTGTTAGTGAGTTTGTTACCCTCTTGAAACAAAAACGTTTGCATTGGTGCCGCCATATTGCTCCACCACAGCGGAGTGGCAATTACAATGTTGCTATATTGCTCTAAATCAATCTTGTAAGACTTGATTTCGGGGTAACTTTCAGCCTTGGCGGGATTGTCGCGGATGGCTTTGATTAATGCGCTGCCGATGGCGTAGTTATCTGCCTCATATTTAAGACCTTCCTGCGCCGGAAGCACCTCCAAAACATCTGCGTCAACGGTTTTCAAAAACTCGTTGGCAATGCTCTTGACGTTGCCGGTATAACTGTAATATACCAAAAGCGTCTTGCCATTTGCGACATTAGGTTCAGTGTTCTGATTTTCAGGGTTTTCGACATTTTGAGGATTGTCATTATTTTGAGGATTATCCTTTTGGTTTTCCCCCTGATTTTCAGCGGGTTTAGTGTCGTCATCCTTATCGCCACACGCCACAAGCGAAATGCACAAAAACGCAAGTATGGTTAAAATTTTTTTCATAGATATTTAGTTTTTTTGAGGTTCAACATTCTTGATAAACTTAGCCGGAATGCCGCCCACAACAGTATTGTCGGGCACATCTTTGGTAACAACCGCTCCTGCCGCCACAATTGCATTTTCGCCTATTGTTACGCCTGCAAGAATGGTTGCACTTGCGCCAATCCAAGCGTTCTTTTTTACAATAATTGGTTTGGTGAGCAAGGTATGCCGAGTTTCGGGGTCTTCGGGATGATATTCTGTCGCCAAAACGCAATGCGGCGCAATGAAAACGCCCTCGCCGATGGTGATGCCTCCAAGTCCGAGAAATGTGCAGCCAAAATTCACGAAACTGCCTTTGCCAAAAGTAGTTAGTTTGCCATAATTGATATTAAACGGCGGAAAAATTCTAACGCTTTCGTCAATTTCCGAACAAGTGATTTTGCGCAGAAATTCACGCACCTCGCTTTCGGTTTTGTAGCCGGTGTTCATCTCTGCCACCAACGCCATACAGCGTTGCACATCGGCATAAAGTTCATCGCTGCCAACGTATGTTTTCCCTGAAAATTGATTTTCTGTATCCATTTGCTTTTTTTGATTATATTAATCTACGTTGCAAATATAATCAATATTTTTCAGAAAATAGTTTCACTTTTGGAGCGAAAAGTTTCACGGAATGACTTATTCCTTCCCGCAGTCTATCACAGCCTCATAAATCTTTTTGCCGTTGTGTTCAATCCATTCGGGCTTTTCTTGGGCGGTCTTTTCCTTGAAGAATGAAAACGTTACAAGGTAGCCTTCGGCGAGGTTGCGGGCGTCGAGGTATTCTGACAATTGGTCGCGACCCGAAATTTCGTATTCTGTGCCGTGCCAAATTTTTAGTTCAATGACGTATTCTTTGCGGTTGTAGGTGATTACTAAATCCATACGGCTGCCGTCGTCGTTTTCAGGTTCGGAGTAATAGAATCCCGTGCCATTGATAATCGGTTTTAAGAAACAGATGAACATAAAACGTCCTTCGCGTTCGAGAAACTCCGCCTTGTCGGTCTTTTTGCTCATCAAATCTTTGAAACGGTTGAAACACACATCAATTAAAATTAGCGGCAAATAGTTTTTTTTATTTCTATTTGCCGCTAATAATCTTATTCTGCCGGAGCCCATTTGCACCTTACGGGCGAGGTGATTGCCCCTTCTTTTTTGAGTTCGGCGAATGCCTTGTCCACTTCTTTGCGGTCGGCGTTGAGGATTTTTGTAACCTCGCCTGCCGAAACGGGTTTGCCCGCCTCGCGGATTGCCTGCAATACTTGTTCTTTCATTATTGATGTGTTTTAGATTGATTTACAACTGTTTAATGAGCCAATTCTGAACTCCGATGCACTCGATGAGTTGAAGCGCGCTTTGACTCCAATAGAGGTCTTCCTCCTCGTCGGCGAGGTAGCCTTTCATAATGTCGTAGGTTGTTGGGTCGCCGGTGAGGGTCTCCACGCACTTGTAGAGCATCTCAACGCCCTCTTCCTGAATTTTGAGGTCCGCCTTGATGTAGTCAACGGGGTTGAGGATGAGTTCGCGGCATTTTGCGCCCTCAAACTTGATTTCGCCGCCGAGGTCGAGGATGCGGTTTGTGAATTTTTCCACCCAAGCCATCTCCTCGCTGAAATGGTCGATGTATTTCTGACCGAGTTTTTCAAAGCCTTGCGACTTGAAAATCAGTCCTTGTTGCTTGTGAACCAACGCGCCTTCGGTTAGTCCCGTTACAAAAAACTGCAACGCTTCGATTGATTTTTTGCTGTCCATTTTTTCTGTGTTATAAAGTTAATTAAGCAAGCCAAATATACGCTGAAAAATTTTCTCGGCGTCGGGTTGCAACAAACAATTTTGTGACCGAAACAAAACAAATTCCAATTTATTTTCTTATCTTTGACACCAAAAAAACGCACAGATTATGAATCTTTTACCCAAGTTTCTCAAAGAGTATTGGAATGTTGACAATGTTCCCGACGATGGAATTGTCTATGCCGAAGTCAACCAAGAGCGGGCTATGAACACAAACCGCCTCAATGGTCGTCTGCCGTTTTATGCTTTTACGGTAATCATTGATGGACAGGCTGTTATAAATTATAACGGTAAAAATATTACACTCAATCCTGGCGACCTATACACATACACTCCGGGGTTTTCGATAACGGTAGAGAACGCAACCGACAACTATTTGGCTTTGAGCCTTTTGGCAGAGGAAGATGTGGTTTTTGACTCGCCTGTTATACGCAACGTAATCCGTGCGGCGTATTTTCCGATTGTGGAGTTGCACGTGCCGAAACTTTCTCTCTCAGAGGACAATGCGCGGAGATTGTGCCATCGAATGAGTGAATTTGCAGATTATCAGCACAGTAGCCATATTTTCAAGACTGATATGTTGCGACTTTTGTATTCGGCGTTTTTGCTCGATTTACTTGATATTCAACAATGTAGCATCAATCCTCACCATTTTTCGGAGCGTGCCGAGGAGTTGTTTTTGGAGTTCATACGCCTTTTGCCCAATAATTTTGTGGAACATCGCGACATTGGGTTTTATGCCGGAAAACTTTGTGTTACAAACATTTACCTTTCACGCATAGTCCGTCAGATAACGGGCAGGACGGTTTTGGATTATATCAACCAAATGCTTCTGATGGAGGCATTGTGGCAACTTCAACACACCACCAAAACTATTGTGCAAATTGCTGAGGCACTGCACTTTGCCGACCACGCAAGTTTCTGCCGCTTTTTCAAACGCTTAAAGGGGATAAGCCCGAAGGAGTATCGGAGGGGGTAGTAATTGATTTTGGATTACAAAAATAATTGGCTATATTTGTGGCGGAAAGTAACAATTAAAAGTTATTGACTATGAGCGAAACTACCAATGAATTGATGAATGCTGTCAAGACAATTAAGACAGCCATTTTGCAGAGCCAATACCATATTGCGCAACTTGCCAATAAGGAATTGTTGTCGCTATATTATTCCATTGGCAAATATTTGTCTGCCAAAACAAGGACAGGTGTTTGGGGAACAAGTGCTGTGCAATCCATTAGTGATCAATTACATAGAGAATTACCCGGTCTGCGTGGTTTTTCACCATCCGCCATAAAGAGAATGCGCACTTTTTATGAGCAATGGCAAGTATTAGAAAAACGCCCGCTGACGGTGGGCGATAATGCCAATTCTTTAAATATTATTGATTCTCAAATACTTATAAATCGCCCACTGGCAGTGGGCGATTTGGAATGGAAAGATTTTTTTGCCATAAGTTTCACGCATCACAGCGAGATAATTGCAAAAGTGTCCAACTTGGAGGAACGTCTTTTTTATATCAAAAAAACCGCTGAAAATCATTGGAGTAAGGAGCGAATGATAGATGAAATTAAGGGCGACCTTTATCATCACCAATCATCAATGCCAAACAATTTTGCTCAAACTTTGCCATCAAAAGTTTCCGCTCTTAAAGCAATTTCGATGTTTAAGGACAATTACTTACTTGAATTTGTCAATATGGAAGAACTCAATGCAAGAGAAAAAGATGTTGACGAAAAAGTTTTGGAACAAGAAATTGTACAGCATATCAAAGACTTTATAATGGCTTTTGGAAAGGATTTTGCATTTGTCGGCAATCAATATCATTTGGAAAAGTTTGGTGTGGAACAATTTCCCGATTTATTGTTCTACAACAGGGAATTATCGGCGCTTGTGGTGGTGGAACTGAAAATTGGATCTTTCAAACCAGCATATTTGGGGCAATTGTCGGCATATCTTAGAATCCTTGACACCGAAGTGAAAAAGCCGTTTGAAAATCCAAGCATAGGGATTATACTATGCAAGGATGCAAACAAATCGTTTGTCGAATTTTTGATTCAAGGCTACGACAATCCAATGGGTGTTGCCACTTACAAAACCGCCGAAGATGTTCGCCGAGTGTTGCCGTCGGAGGATGATTTACGAAAAATCATCGACCAAGAGTTTTAACCCTCCTCGCACAATCTTTTGCCGAGTTCGTAAGCCTTGTTGAGGTCTTGCTGAAACTGCGTGTCGCGCACTTGTGCCTTGTGAGGCTCGCTGAATGTGGCGGCATCGTAACGGTCGTAGTTGGAGAATTGGTAGGTGTCGAATGAGCGCAAAATTTCTGTGGGACCAAATACGCCGAGTTGATTTGCGCTGTTGTCCATCAGAATATCATAATTCATTTGCTTGTAAACCGTCTCGTCGGGACAGTTCATTGTGTAGATTGTGGCGGAATGTATCTTTTTGATAACCAACGGTTTGGTATAGTCGGAATAGTTGACCGTTGGAAACTCTAATCGCTCCATAAAAGCACGCATCATTGCCGTCGGATAGCCGCAATAGTTTGGCGAGCCGCAGATCAGCACGTCGGTGGCGACAGCCTTTTCGAGTATGGGCTGCAAATCGTCTTTGAAAGTGCAGATACCCTTTTTGCCGCCCTTCAATTTGCAGGCGAAACAACTCATACAGCCCTTGAAATTCAGGCTTCGGTCGTAAAGGTTAATCAATTCGGTTTCAGCGCCTGCCTCAGCCGCGCCTTCCATTGCCCGTTTCAAAAGTTTTGCAGTGTTGCCATTCTTTCGCGGACTGCCGTTGATGAATAATGCTTTCATAATTAATTGCGATTTTTGGGGTTGGTTTGTGAGGACGAAGATAAGGAAAAAAGCGGATAAAAGAAAATATTCTCCAAACAATAAATCAAAAGTTTTTGTAAACATCGAAGAAAAAACATATCTTTGTCATCAAGAAAAATACAATCAAAGGATGTCTGATGTCAGCCGATGGCAATCACTCTATCACCTCATATTCCGCCAATTCCCAACCTTTGAAGACCAAGATTATCGGATGCAATGTCCAATTGCCGTCTTTGGCTTCGGTGGTTAAGTGTTTGGCGTTGATGTAGTTGGGCAACTGAACTCGCGCTTGCTCCAAGAGTGCCTTTACTTCGGCGGGGGTGGATGAATGTTTGCAATATTTGAGTTCGATGATGTAGCCGTGCGGAGTGCCGATGCGCGGTTTTAGGTAAAGATCGCTGTATCCGTGGTCCAATTCCTGTTCGGTGAAGGGCGTGTAGTAATTGAGGTTGACCCCAAACTGACAGAGGAAAAATCCCTTCACAAAAGCCTCGCCGTACTTGTTGAAATCGTTGTTTTTGGTGGCGTCTTTCATACAACTTGCAATGTAGCGGAAAAACTTTTCGTGCTCGCCTTTCCACGCAAGCGAGTAACCAAGGTCGGACATAATGTTGTCGTCAGTATTCCACGATACAAAGGTATCGTAATTACGCTGCATATATCTGAAATACTGTTGACGGACGGTAGAATTTGGAATAATCAGTTTTGACCTGCCTGCCTGATGATCGCCAACCGACAGCAATCCCATATAAAACATCAGACTCACAAGGTTTTCGTAGCGATCAAGGTCGTTGAGGGCAAATTCGGGTTTGATGGTTCCGTAAATATATCCGTCGTTGTTAATGCGCTGAATTAGAGATGTTTTCTCACCAAATTGCTTTTCAAAGCGGATGAGTTTGGTCATCTTGTTGTAGTCGGATGATATGTTGGAATCCACCATATTTTCGGGAATGTTGCCGTTCTTTTTGATATATTCTCTGATGAAAAACAACCCCATATCTGAGTTGTACATACGGTCGTCATCAATAGAATCTTCGCTGAAACAGTTGTTGTCGTACCACGGCTTGGTGATTTCTATCAATTCATCAACGGTATGATTGAAAACTCCTGTTGCATCGCGGTAATATTCAAGCATTTGGCGGAATTCTGTTTCGGTAAAACCGGCAAGAGAATTAAACTGACTGTCGGCAGATATGTTCATTCCGATATTGTAGCCGCTTGTTACGTCGCTGAGTGTGAGCGGAGTAACGCCCGAAATCATAATGCGCGAAACCGCTGCGTCGTTTTCGGTCGTTGCGGCTTTTAAGTTATTGAAAAACAGACGGAAAAATCCATCGCCGTGGGTGAGGTTCATATAATTACTCTCACTGTCGGCAAGCATTGTGTTTGCAAAATTGTCGTACTCATCAATGATGGCGTAGATTTGCAATCCTGCAAGTTGAATGATGTTTGTGAGTTTGGTAAATGCATCATTGGATTTGGTTTCATTAGCGATTTTGCTTGCAGTTCCTTCCGGCAGTAAATCCTTGTATTTTTTAGCAAAACTTACAAGTGTATCAAGCACATTGGTGTTGAACGAATCTTGCACTTTGGTTTCATCCGGGTCAATGCCCGAAAAATTAAACTTCAAAATCAGATACTTGTTGCGCTCCTCGGTGGGATTGTCGCCGATATACAGGCCGCTGAAAAGTTCATCAAAACTGTCTTTCATCGCCACATCGTAATATGCCGCCAACATATTAAGCATCAGGCTCTTGCCAAACCTTCTCGGACGCAAGAACATTTGATACTTAAA
>JAEERW010000020.1 GCA_016286055.1 Bacteroidales bacterium | reverse complement strand
ACGAACGCCCTGTTGCCGAAAGATTGGTGTTTGTCAACCCTGACAAACGGCTCAACATTTCTGCTGTTACCGATAAGTTACAATACTATCGCCGCGACACAGGCAAGGTAAGCCTCAAAGTTACCGACACAATTGGCAACCCCACCAAGGCAGAACTTGCAGTAACCATTTTCGACAAAGCGTATCTTTACCAGCCCGGACACGAGAACATTCTTTCGCATTGTTTTCTTTCGGAGCAAATTCGGGGCAACATTTTTAATCCTACATATTATTTTGACACTCAAAACGAAGACCGTCTGCAAGCACTCGACCTGTTGATGATGACCCAAGGTTGGAGAAATTATGTTTGGGATAAAGAGCCGACCACAAGCAAACCTCTGCTGACCGATGGTGTATGCGGAATGCAGACAACACGGCGTGATATAGATGGTAAAATACAGGTACTAAAAGCCTTCTCGTCGAAAGGCGACACCTGCTTTATATTTACCGATTCGTTGGGCAAATTCGAGTTAGTTGCGCAATTAATGGATAAAATGCCAGGCAATATCTATCTAAAACCTTTATTAATAGACAAATACAAAGCGGAAATATCAATTGTAAATCCATTCGATACAATAAATGATTATCGGCACAATTTATCACAATATATAGTTGATAATCATCTTATTAGTACCACTGATACTAAACAGATGGTTACTAACGATGATAAGACGGTTCTTTTGAACGAAGTAGTAATAAATGGCAAGCGGAGGCCTCAGTATCGCGACAAAGTTACAGGTTTTTTAGATAGTTTGGCAAATGCAGATTGTGTAGGTCCCGAATATGTTTGTGTACATGAGTGGTTTAATGGGGAAAAACATGCCTTTCTTAACGATTATAGGGAGGGTTACACGAGTCACCCTTGGGGCGATATTTGCAACAGAAAACATACAAAACCAATTCCTGGTGAAAAATATCTGATGGTAAAATTTAAGGGAGACGGAGTACGTGGTTCATGGGTTTTAATAGAACAGATGGAAATTATTTATCCCAAACAAAAGTTTACCGACAAACAACTGTTGGAAATGTACGGCTTGACGAGGGTTCAAGGTTACTACCCCAAGCGTGAATTTTACCAACCCGATTCATTCGACCTTGCCTCTCCAATAGCCGACCCACGAAACCTACTGCAATGGCAACCGCAAGTTATCACCGATGAAAATGGCAACGCAGAAATTCCCTTTGCCGCATCTGATGTCAACAGCGAATTTATAGGCATTGTGGAAGCCATCGACGGAAACGGACTTATGGGATATCAGACGTTCAGTTTCCAAGTATTTAAACACACATTTTAAATCTCAATAAATATGGATACAAAAAAGATTTGGTCATTTATTATCGCTTTTACAGCGTTGTTTTTTGGCAACGGGCAAAAGACCGTTCATGCTCAGGACTTTATATACATTATGCCCAGCAAGGAAATTGCCGAAACCGGTGAGGACTTCTTTTTCAAGGCATACCAGATGGATAAGCAGACTTTCGCATTGTCAGACCGCAGCCGTACACTCTACCTTCAAGTACGCACTGCATCCGACAGCGTGGTTTGGAGCGAGAAATATCCATTAGTTTCGGGACGAGGCAACGGACATATTTATATAGGTACAGATTGGCCTCAGGGTGAATACTTTATAGAAGGTTATACGCAATCTTCGTTCACATCCGACAGCACACAAGCCATTCGTCCACGCCGTATCCGTGTGGTAGACAGGGTAACACAGATGGATTCTATTTCAAACCAAGCGATTAAGAAAGATTCCGATCAAAAAATAAACTCAAAACATCGTTTCGACCTATTTCCCGAAGGTGGACACCTCATCTATGGCATCAATTCATTGGTAGCATTCAAAGCCACTTACGGAAACGGAATGCCCGAAGAGGTTGCAGGAAAGGTGCTTGAAGATGGAAAGAAAATTGCTACAATCAAAACCCTTCACGATGGTATGGGATGGTTTTCCATTACTCCAAAATCAGGCAAAGAGTACAAAGTGGTTCTCGACGATGGCAGAACCATTTCATTTCCAAATATCGAGAGCAAAGGGTTATCGCTACGAGTTTCAAAAAACAATGCAAAAGGATTATTTTTGGTGGTTTCGTCATCTGACAACGCTCCGCAAACTTTTTCAATATCAGCCAAGCAGAATGGTATAGAGTGCAGCACTGCAAAAGGCATTGTTAAAGGTCAGCAAATTGTAAAACTTCCAGCGGATTATTTTACCCTTCAAGGCATAGTGGAAATCACCCTGTATGATGGAGTTAAACGTCCTGTGGCAGAAAGGTTGGCATTTGTTAACCCTGAAAAACAATTAACTATCACCACTGTAACCAATCAGTTACAATACAATCGGCGCGATATGGGCAAGGTTAGTATCAAAGTTACCGACACAATTGGAAATCCTATCAAGGCAGAACTTGCTGTAAGCATTTTCGACAAAGCCTACCTCTATCAGCCAGGACACGAGAACATTCTATCGCACTGTTTTCTTTCGGAGCAGATTCGTGGCAATATTTTTAATCCTACATATTATTTTGATACTCAAAACGAAGACCGACTAAAAGCACTCGACTTACTGATGATGACCCAAGGTTGGAGAAATTATGTTTGGGATAAAGATAAACCAACAGACTTTGATTTATTATCTGACGGCATAGAAGGAAAACTGACGACTCAACGTGAAGTTAGTTTAAAAACCCAGGTAATCAATACTTATGCGCCCCAAGTAGATACATCGTTTGTTTTATTGACTGATTCATCTGGCAAATTCACAATTGACCCTCTGCTTATGCAACATATTCCAGGTAATATCTATCTAAGCGACTTACTAATAGATAAATACAAGGCAAATATTTCTGTCGTAAATATGTTTGACACCATTAATGAATATAGGCGAAATAATCCACACTATATCATTAATAATCATTTTATTCAAACCTACAATTCAAGACGAATCAAGTTCGACGAAAATGCTATTCTTTTGAAAGAGGTGGTTGTAAACGACAAGCGGGGAACGATATATCGCGACAAAGAGCAAGGCTTCCTCGATAGTTTGGCGGTGTTGCAAAGCGGCGAGTGGGTTTGCGACTGTGATACTGTGATGCCGTATCTCAATGATTATAAAGGATATTCGCACCATCCAAAATGGAGTCCGCAGCTGGATAATTATCATGGAACACGACGCATACCAAAACGTGGCGAAACATATCAACTAATCATAATTAAGGAATCTTGCATAATACCCGACCATAACGGTCAGCCGCCGCTGGCGCTCGAAAAATACAAATCAAGCACATTTAAACCGACGAGAGCCAGTAGAACCGAACGTTCTGATTTTATATTTTGGCTTCCAGAGGGCGAACCCAGACGTGGATTTGTGTATCCCGGTCCGCAATATTCCGAAGAAGAAGTACTCGAAAAAAATGGCATTGGCAAGGCGCAGGGCTACTATCCTAAGCGGGAGTTCTATCAGCCTGACTCCGCCTACCTCGCATCGCCAATACCCGACCCACGAACACTTCTCCAATGGCAACCCGAAGTCATCACCGACAAAAACGGCATGGCAGAAATACCCTTTGCCGCATCCGATGTTAACACCGAGTTTATTGGCATTGTGGAAGCCATCGACGGAAATGGACTTATGGGATATCAGATATTCAGTTTCAGAGTATTTAAACACACATTTTAAATCTCAACAAATATGGATACAAAACCATTTTGGTCATTAATTATCGCTTTTACAGTGTTTTTTTTTGCCAACGGGCAAAATAGCGTTCATGCTCAGGACTTTATATACATTATGCCCAGCAAAGAAATTGCCGAAACTGGTGAGGACTTCTTTTTCAAGGCATACCAGATGGATAAGCAGACTTTCGCATTGTCAGACCTCAGCCGTACACTCTATCTTCAAGTACGCACCGCATCCGACAGCGTGGTTTGGAGCGAGAAATACCCCTTAGTTTCAGGACGAGGCAACGGACATATTTATATTGGTGCTGATTGGCCTCAGGGTGAATACTTTATTGAAGGCTACACAAAGTCTTCGTTCACATCCGACAGCACACAGTCGATTCATCCACGCCGTATCCGTGTGGTAGACAGGGTAACACAGATGGATTCTATTTCAAACCAAGCAATTAAGAAAGATTCCGATCAAAAAATAAACTCAAAACATCGTTTCGACCTATTTCCCGAAGGGGGACACCTCATCTATGGCATCAACTCCGTGGTAGCATTTAAAGCCACATACGGAAACGGAATGCCCGAAGAGGTTGCAGGAAAGGTGCTTGAAGATGGAAAGAAAATTGCTACAATCAAAACCCTTCACGATGGTATGGGATGGTTTTCTATTACTCCAAAATCAGGCAAAGAGTACAAAGTGGTTCTCGACGATGGCAGAAACATTTCATTTCCAAATATCGAGAGCAAAGGGTTATCGCTACGAGTTTCAAAAAACAATGCAAAAGGATTATTTTTGGTGATTTCGTCATCTGACAACGCTCCGCAAACTTTTTCAATATCAGCCAAGCAGAATGGTATAGAGTGCAGCACAGCCAAAGGAACAGTCAATGGTCAGCAGATAGTGAAACTACCAGCAGAATATTTTACCCTCCAAGGCATTGTGGAGATTACACTGTACGATGTCAACGAACGCCCTGTTGCCGAAAGATTGGTGTTTGTCAACCCTGACAAACGGCTCAACATTTCTGCTGTTACCGATAAGTTACAATACTATCGCCGCGACACAGGCAAGGTAAGCCTCAAAGTTACCGATACAATTGGCAACCCCACCAAGGCAGAACTCGCAGTAACCATTTTCGACAAAGCGTATCTTTACCAACCCGGACACGAGAACATTCTTTCGCATTGTTTTCTTTCGGAGCAAATTCGGGGCAACATTTTTAATCCTACATATTATTTTGATACTCAAAACGCAGACCGCATTCAAGCCCTCGACCTGCTAATGATGACCCAAGGTTGGAGAAATTATGTTTGGGATAAAGAACCCAACCCAAGCCAAACTCTGCTCAAAGATGGGATAAGCGGCAAAGATCTCGATAACCGAATGCAGATTATCAAGGCATTATGTCCACAGGGCGACACTTGTCATATTTTATCTAACCATGATGGAATTTTTGAAATCGACCCCTCTATTATGGAAAAGATGCGTGGCAACATCTATCTTCAACCAATTCTCAAAAAGCCGAGACCTAAAATTGCATTAGACAATCCATTCGATACAGTTAATATTTATCAACGCGGAAGGAATCGATATTATGTTGAAGATTATATCCTTCCTCCGGCAAAAGATAATGTGGCTATAAAAAGTGACGAAGGAACTATTGCATTAGATGAAGTAGTAATCAGTGCTAAACGAAGAGTATTTGCACGCGACAAAGTTACAGGATTTCTCGATAGTCTTGCTATCTTGTCGAGTGGTGAATGGGTTTGTGATTGCAAAGCGTTCGGCACAAATGGTTATCTTAATGACTACAAAGGTTACTCTCATCATCCAGAAGGAATTGATTTTTCAAAAAATGCGTATATAGGTGCGGGTAGAAAAGTTTTATTACCCAAACGAGGAGAAATATACCATGTAATTAAGTATATTCCTATTAATGAGGATGGGAGATGGATAGTTGATATGACGGACCCGCCACATGACGAGATTTATTATGGGCCACAATACACCGAAAAAGAATTGCTACAAATGTACGGCTTTTGGAAAGCGCAAGGTTACTATCCAAAACGAGAGTTTTATCAGCCCGATGAATTTGACCTTCAATCGTCTTTGGCAGATCCACGAAACCTACTCCAATGGCAACCCGAAGTCATCACCGACGAAAACGGCTTGGCAGAAATACCCTTTGCCGCATCCGATGTTAACACCGAGTTTATTGGCATTGTGGAAGCCATCGACGGAAACGGACTAATGGGGTATCAGATATTCAGTTTCAGGGTGATGAAGGAATAAAGGCTTGATTATCAAATAAAAAATTACAATACAAAAAAAAGCATCGGCATTTAACCGATGCTTTTATATTTTTAAATGGTGACCCCGGCGGGACTCAAACCCACGACCTTAGGAACCGGAATCCTACGTTCTATTCAACTAAACTACGGGGCCGTATACTATTCGCTTGGGCGCTCAATAAGTTCAATCGGAATTTTAAGGCAATCTTTGTAGCCCGAACCTTCGTCGAACATATCTTCATCGTAAGTTTCGTAAATCCAATCTATATGAATGTCGGCTCCAGCGGCGTGAAGGTTCTCTAACCGCACTAAAAGTTCATAAACCACCTTGTTCGATGCTGATGACAGTATCGAAAACTCAAACTCCATTTTTATCTCACCCTTCCATGTGGGAATTACAGACAAAAGTGTGTCAATATAAGGCGTATAGAATTCTACCGCATTTTCTGGGAAAGACGGCCCTTCGAACCTCACAAACCTCTTATCTCCGTCTATGATTATCGACGGAGTATCATCGGTGGCTTCTACATATAGTTTATTGTCAACGAGTTCCATTTGCGCTGCTTTGCTAT
Organism: Bacteroidales bacterium; assembly: GCA_016286055.1. Taxonomy (GTDB): domain Bacteria; phylum Bacteroidota; class Bacteroidia; order Bacteroidales; family UBA3824; genus UBA3824. The sequence goes on along the minus strand of JAEERW010000020.1, from coordinate 38,127 downwards.
TTGTTCTACAATTATACTCACCATCGGAAAAATACCGATAGTATCCGAGCCACAAATGTAATAAAAATTTTAATGACTTGTATATAAAGTTTCGATAATAATTTTTGAAATAATTTCAAAACGTTGATTATCAATATCTTGTATATTGTCAATTTTAATATCTTCGGCATTGTCGTGGTTGAGCGTTTGTCCTGCCAAACAAAACGATCTCACGCCCGAAATCGTGCTCACAATAGTGTTATCGCCATAATAAGGTGGCGCAATCACCTCTGGAAACATTTCTTCTGCCCCGAAAATCGATGCTGTGCTCCTTGCAAAATAAAAATGTCGCGAGGCAAAATGATTGGAATTTCCGTCAATAACAAAATAAGCATCTTTGTGTGCAGGATGAGTTACGCTAATGCCGTATTGATAAACGGAAACTTTATCCTTGTTGTACTCCGACCATGCTTGTGATCCTTGACAAAAGCGAAAAAACTGATTGACAGTTGTATCATCCACACAAGCAAAACGTCCGTCAAAAAAAACTATATCAACTCCTATGCCCGGGTCATTGTCGGCTATGTAGCGCGAAAGCGACATCAAAAGCGCAGTTCCTGACGAACAGTCGGTAGAATCACCAGAATCAGGATCTTGGTCGTAATTACTGTAAACAAGCACCCGTTTATCATAGTTGGGATAAAACCTACACATTATATTATTAAGTACAACTTCAGTTGTATCATCAAGACGCACGTTATGACTCTGAACCTCAACACTGTTGGCGGTGTTGCGCATATTGCGGATTATAAAATCTTTGGCGGCAAAAATACTTTCAGAACCGCTGAAACGATTAGTAAAACGGTTAAGGCTATCTGCAAATGCCATTGCTGTGTTTTCGTAATGGTTGATAGCCACAGGCACAGGGGCACAAGCAGCCATATACAGCAACAATAAAATACTAAAATAGCGCCAGTTGCACATCATCGTCGTTAAATGTTGTAAGGTTTTTGCCTAAATGTTTGTAGGCAAACGGAGTAACTTCTCTACCGCGTGGGGTACGTTTTAAAAGGCCTTCCATAATAAGGTACGGTTCGTAAACCTCCTCGATAGTGCCGCTATCTTCGCCCACAGCCGTGGCAATGGTGTTTAATCCCACAGGACCGCCCTGAAATTTATCGATAATGGTGCAGAGAATCTTGTTGTCCATTTCGTCTAAACCGAGCGAATCTATATTAAGGTTGTCGAGGGCGTATTTAGTTATCTCTAAGTCGATTACGCCGTTGCCTTTAACCTGGGCAAAATCCCTTACACGGCGCAATAGCGAATTGGCAATACGCGGAGTACCACGGCTACGCGATGCTATTTCACCGGCTGCTGGCTGGTCGATTTCTACATTTAAGATTTTGGCTGCACGCATTACAATACGTGTAAGCACCTCAATATCATAATATTCGAGCAAAAGATTTATACCAAACCTTGCACGCAGAGGAGCGGTGAGCAATCCTGCTCGTGTGGTTGCGCCCACAAGCGTAAAAGGATTGAGGGTTAATTGCACCGACCGTGCAGCAGGGCCTTTGTCGATAACAATATCAATCTTAAAATCCTCCATTGCGGAATAGAGGTATTCCTCCACAACAGGAGAGAGGCGGTGAATTTCATCGATAAATAGCACATCGCGACTGTCGAGGTTGGTAAGCAATCCCGCAAGGTCGCCAGGTTTGTCGAGCACAGGCCCCGAAGTGGTTTTCATACCCACGCCAAGTTCGTTGGCAATAATATTAGAAAGTGTGGTCTTGCCCAAACCGGGAGGGCCGTGAAAAAGCACGTGGTCGAGTGCCTCGCCGCGCATCTTGGCTGCCTTTACAAACACTTCGAGGTTTTCGCGGAGTTTTTTCTGACCGTTGAAATCGTCGAAAGTCAAAGGGCGGAGTTTGCGCTCAAACTCTTTTTCCTTTTCAGAAATGTTGTTGATTGCTCTGATATCCATTACGTAGATTTTTGAAATAAAATAACGGCGTAAATATACAAAAAATTTACTTTTCGCTATTGTCGTCTCTGTAGAGTTTGCATATTTCTTTTATCACCTGTTCCATCGGCTGATAACCAGCTATCAGCAAATTGAGGCTCTTTTCGTTGTTGTATAATTTAAAATCGGTGATAAGACTAATAAAATCGTCGTTGAGCCGGGGATTACGTTTTGAAAACAGATATTTAATTCTATACCAGAGTTTTAAGAAAAAAAACATAAACTTACAAACATTAAACCTCGGACGGTTAACGCCCAAAGTGTCGGCAATCAAAAATAGCAACTCGGCAAAACTCATACACTGAGAAACCGCTATAAAACGTTCATTTACAATCTTTTGCTTAGTAAGAGAAAGCATACAGCGAACCAAATCCCTCACACCGATAAATCCCGTAACGCCTTGTGCGTAAAATTTCAAACCCCTGTTAATGCGAGCAAAAATAGCACTACTATCTTTTTTCCAATCGCCAGGTCCAATCACAAAACCAGCGTTGAGAACCGACCCTTGTAAGCCCTCCTCAAACGCCCTCCAAACTTCCATCTCGCTCAAGAACGAAGCCTTTGAATAGTCAGTGTAATTGCCTTTGGGGTCTCGGGGCGAGGTTTCTGAAATCTCTTTCAGTTCAGGTTCGTCGCCAAGTGCCAGAAGGTTGCTCACATGACAAAAATATTTAACTCCTGCAAGACGTGCCTCGTCAACAAGTATCGCTGTGCTGTGAACAATGCCTTCAATAATGTTGTCGTCTTTTTGAAGACCAAAAAAGGCGGGAGTAGCGCAGTTAAAAACCACATCAACACCTTGCAACAACTCTGCTGTGGACTCTCTGTCAAACGGATCAGCTTCCACCCACTCTATTTCGTCAAAAAGATTGTCGGAATCTGAAAAATAATATCCCATAATCTTGCGGAAACGATTCATATCGCTTCTGTCGGATTTAACGGCACGGACGGGAAGCCCTTTTTGAAGCAAAGTGCAGATCGTATGTGCGCCTAATATGGTAGTAGAGCCGATTACAAGATACATCGCGAGTGTTTTTAACGCTTTGTAAAAGTACGGGTTCTAAGTTAATCCAATAGTGCCTTAAATTGAACTTATCATTAAGAAATAAAACATTTTTTGCAGTATAAAGCACAATTATTGTACATTTGCAGTTAAAAGAGCAAATGTTAATGGATTATCTAAAGATAGGCGGAAGCCTGATTATATCATTGGTTGTAAGTCTTTTGACCATTCCTTCAATTGTAAGGGTGGCCAAAAGCAAAAAACTGTGCGAAAAGCCTCACGACCGCCATATCCATCACGGTAATGTTCCTACGTTGGGAGGATGCGCCATTTTTGGAGCGTTCCTCACTACCATGTGCATTTTTGCCGGCAACAGCGGAAGTTTTATTCCATATCTGGCGGCTTCGTGCGTAATTCTCTTTTTCACAGGTATTAAGGATGATATTATGATAATCGCCCCACTTACCAAACTCGCAGGACAAACTGCTGCGGCACTGGTTCTATGCCTTGTTGGCGACATACGTATTACAAGTTTGCAAGGACTATTCAACGTTCAAGATATTCCTTATGCTGTGAGCATAGCGCTTTCGGTATTTGTGGTGGTGGCTATTATCAACGCTTTCAACCTGATAGATGGTATCGACGGTCTTGCTGGTTCGCTCAGTATAAGCGCGGCGGTGATGTTCGGATTGTGGTTTTGGATAGAAGACGACTTAGCTATGTGCATTACTGTGGCAAGCTTTATAGGCGCTGTAGTCGGATTTTTGCGTTACAATCTCTTTTCGCAAAAAAACAAAATATTCATGGGCGACACGGGTGCGCAACTTGTAGGACTCATTTGCGTATTTTTTGCTATCAGGTTTGTAGAAGCCAACAACACTACGTCAGCTCATTGCATAGTCCGTGGTGCTCCTGCGGTGGCGTTTGCTATTATGGCTGTGCCAGCGTTCGACGTTATAAGGGTAATGTTTCTGCGCATTATACTCAAGCGTCCTATCTTTGCGCCCGACAACATTCATATCCATTACAAGCTTCTTGAATTAGGATTATCTCACGGAAAAGCCGACATTGTGCTCAACGTGTTTAACATAGCATTCTCAACCGGAGTATATTTGATATCCAAACAGACTTATATCAACCGTTTAGGATTAATTATGTTGCTTGTGCTGATGATAGCCTTCCACATTCCCCAAATAATAATCAACCGCCGCCGCAAAAAACTAAAAAAATGAAAAGATTCCTTACGATATTGTTCTTGGTATGGTCAGCGGCACTTCTCTATGCACAGGAGGGCTACAGGTACGACTTGCTCAACCAAAAATCATTTCACTCAGCTCTATATCCTTACTACGACACTATCACCAACATAAACACTAACAGCTATCATGTTGACATCTATCCGCTAATAAATCTTGCGGCAGGCGTAGGCGACAAGTCCAAACATGCAATTTATTCTGCCAACGGCGGTGTGGAAATCAAAGCCAAAATACCCAAATTAACATTCAGCTACAAAATCTACGGAGGCATATCACGATATTGCGACTATTTTGCAGCACTTGCCGACAGTTTCAACTATATTCCAGCAGGGGGAGGATTCAAAAAGAAAGGCGACACATATTTTTCGCTATATCACGATTTCAACATCACCTACCACATAGCCGACTACCTGAAAATTTCGGTAGGAAAGGGTCACAAGGCTGTGGGCGATGGCTACCGCTCATTGCTTTTGGGCAGAAACAACAGCGGAATGTACTATTTCGACATTATCGCTGGCGAAGGCGGATTCAGATACATTTTTTCGGCAAACACAGCCAAAAGCCTTGATACCGAAGCTGGACACGCTCGTACCAAATACCTTGTATATCACACCATTAGCTGGAACATCACCAACTATCTTAACATAGGAGGATTTGAGGCGGTAAACATTGTGCGTCGAGATTCTTTAGACAACAGCCAATTTATCGACCTTCATTACCTCAACCCTGTGATATTTTTCCGCCCTGTAGAATATGCAATAGGTTCACCAGACAATATATTATTAGGCTTTTTTGGCAAGATTCGCTATTACAAAAACAACATTCTCTATGGTCAAGTTATGTTAGACGAATACAACTCAACATTCCTAAAAAGTGGCAACGATTGGTGGGCTAAAAAATTTGCAGTTCAGGCTGGTGCACGTGGCATAGTTTTCAACCGTCTGCAATATATTGCCGAAGCCAACTACATTAGGCCATTTATGTATTCACACGACAACGCCATCCGCTCACACTCAATGTGTTCGCAACCGTTGGCTCATCCATACGGAGCAAATCTCAAAGAGGGACTGATAAATCTGGGCTACAAAACCAAAAACGATTTATTCAAGATAGACCTCACCGCCGACATCGTTAAAACAGGAATCGACACCGACACTATATCGTACGGAAGCAACATATTAGTACCCTACACCCGACGCAGCGACGATTACGGACAGGCGATGCTGCAAGGCAAACCACTAACGATTACCGACTTAAACCTAACAGCAGAATACAATATGAAATTAAATTTTGATACAGAAGGATATATTTTGAAACCTTTTGTTACCTTTGGACTCAGAAACCAAGGCGAAAAAAACGCCTATTTTTTAATAGGAATTAAAAATTTCGACCTTACGAGATTTTATTGACAATAAACATTTTATACAAATATAATTAAAGTATTAGTTTATGGATAGGACAACAGACTTCCTCGTAGTAGGCAGCGGAGTAGCGGGACTATGTTTCGCACTCAGAGCCGCACAGTATGGCAAAGTGCTGATAGTTACCAAAGCATCCGTAACCGACGCCAACACCAATTACGCACAAGGTGGAATTGCGGCAGTTACCGACAGCACCGACAGTTTTGAAAAACACATACACGACACAATGGTGGCAGGCGACTTTCTCTCAAAAGAAAACGTGGTAAAAATCGTTGTGGAAGAGGCTCCTGACCGTATTAAAGAATTGGTGGAATGGGGTATCGACTTCGACAAACGTCCCGACGGCTCGTTCGACCTGCACAAAGAGGGCGGACACAGCGACTTCCGTATACTTCACCACAAAGACAACACTGGTTTCGAGGTGGAACGCGCACTCGTGGAAGCCGCCAAAAAGAACAAGAATATCACAATGGTGGACCATTTCTACGCTGTGGAGCTCATCACCCAGCACTATCTTGGTCAAACAGTTACACGCTACGACGACAATATCGAGTGCTACGGAGTTTATGCGCTCAACACCACCACAGGCAAGGTTGAAAAAATTCTCTCCAAAATCACATATCTCGCCACAGGCGGCATCGGCAACATCTACCAAGTTACCACCAACCCGCCTATTGCCACCGGCGACGGCATTGCTATGGTGTACCGCGCTAAGGGCGTTATCGACAATATGGAGTTTGTGCAATTCCACCCCACATCGCTCTACCATCCGGGCGAACGTCCATCTTTCCTTATCACCGAGGCAATGCGCGGTTTCGGAGCAATACTCAAAACCAAAGACGGCAAAACCTTTATGGAAAAATACGACGAGCGAGGCTGCCTTGCACCACGCGACATTGTGGCTCGTGCCATCGACAACGAAATGAAGGTACGCGGCGACGAATTTGTATATCTCGACGCCACTGTCACCGACCACGAGGAACTTAAAAAGCATTTCCCCAATATCTACGAAAAATGCCTCTCCATAGGCATCGACATCACCAAAGAACCCATACCCGTAGTACCTGCTGCACACTATCTCTGCGGAGGCATCCGTGTTGACACAGTGGGACGCACCACAATCAAGCACCTCTACGCTGGCGGCGAAACTTCTTGCACGGGTCTGCACGGTGCCAACCGTCTTGCTTCTAACTCACTTTTGGAGGCGCTCGTTTTCGCACACCGCTCTGCAATGGATTCAAAAGACTATTTAGATAAGCTCACCATCCGCGAGGATATTCCCGAATGGAACGACGAAGGCACTGTAAACAACGAGGAGAACATCCTTATTACACAGTCGTTTAAAGAGTTGCAGCAGATTATGACCTATTATGTGGGCATTGTACGTTCAAACCTTCGTATGAAACGCGCTCTCGACCGTCTGTACATACTCTACAACGAAACCGAGGAACTCTACAAACGTTCAAAAATCACCGTGCCGCTATGCGAACTGCGCAACGCCATCAACACGGCTTGGCTCGTAATCAAAATGGCTCGCCGCAGAAGAGAAAGCATTGGATTACACTATAATATCGATACACCAAAAAAGAAATAGACAATAGATAGAGAATAATGCTACAACCGTCTGTGAAAGTGATTCCGCAGACGGTTGTTTTTTTTTACTTTTTATTAATCTTTTGGAAACGCACTGCAGTTATTATAATTCTACATTTGCATTGCAAAAAAACAAACATTAAAATAATACAACAATGAAAAAAGTACTAAAAACTATCATCGCTGCCGCTATTATATCTGCTGCAGCAACAACAGCTAACGCTCAGCTCTACCTTTCTGGCAACGTTTCTATGAGCAGCGAAAGTGGCAAAATTGAACATGAAGTTTTGCCTAGCAATGACAAAAACACTGAAAATAGTTTTGCAATCGGTGCTGAAATAGGTTACTATTTTTCCGACAACATGGCATTCGGCGCCGACCTCAGCATCAACCACTACAAAGAAAAAAATGCCAACGACAAGAAAATTTGGGATGCTGGTAATATGTTCTATATCAATCCCTATTTCCGTTTCGACTTTGTATCAACCGAAAAAATTAGTTTTGGTGCAAAGGCTGAGGCTCTCTTAGGTTTTGGCAAATATAAAAACAACGACCATGACCTCTCGAAGGATTCAAGATTAGGTGTAGCAATTATTCCTGTACTCAACTACAAGTTCACTCCCAATTGGAGCGCAGGTGTTCAGTTCGGTAATATCTCCTTCACACACGATATAACCAAGGATGCAGACAATGAAAAAGAAAAAGACATCACAAATAAAATGAACTGCAACCTTTCGCTTACTTCGCTCACATTCAGCGTAGTATACACATTCTAAATTCATAGTCATTCTTTCATAAAAAGGCGTAAAACAATTTTTGTTTTGCGCCTTTTCTTTATTTAGGGTAAAGAGAGTTTTGTGTGTCATAATTAAGCAATTAAAACATAATTATTATGGCAAAAAGACACCTAATCATCACATTGGTAGCTGTCACCTTATCTTCGTGCAGCATTTACCACCCGCAGGCAGTGGACATTCCACTTATCGACCACGCAGGCGATACAAGAATCGACGTAGCAGGAAGCGTATCAAACTCTGATATGGCCCTCAATGGCACTTACACTTACGGCTTAACCAATTGTTTGGCAGGACAAGCGCATTTTAACATATCTGATCACATGTTCTGCGGTCAAGTGGCAGGAGGAGCATACAAAACAATTGGCAATCATGGAGTATTAGAAGGATATTTAGGTTATAATGCTGGATATGTCAATGGTGAGTCTGACATTGAAGATAATTCTTCAATTAGTTCCAAGTATAAATACGACGGCAATTTCGCAGTACCATTCGGACAAATTAATATAGGCTGGAAATGGCCTCATGTTGATTTAGGATTAGGTATTAAGGTAGGTTCGTACATACCCGACATAAACTATAACGAATATAAGTACGACCAACAAGGCAGCGAACAACTAACCTTCAATGAAAATTACACAGAGAAAAACCTTTTAATAGAACCTCAGTTCATTTTTCGTGTAGGTTCAGAACACTTCAAATGGTGTTTCAAAGCACAGTTTTCAAAAATCGGCAGTGTTAACTCATGGAACATTGGGTCAACAAACCTTACATACGACACATTTAGTATTTCAAGCGGATTAAACATATCGTTTGGCGGCAGAAACAACGCCAAGCCAGTGTGGGACAACGAATATTACAAAGACTAATAATTTCTATTTTTTACCACAACTTATTTTACAGCAACTTCGGCATACACGGTTCGTAGGTCATTCTATGGAGCGGTGTAACGCCGTATTTTTGGATAGCCTCTATATGGTCTCTGGTGGGATAAGCCTTGTTCTTAGCCCAATTGTATTCGGGATATTGCTCGGCGGCGCGGGTTATCCATTCGTCGCGGTAGGTTTTAGCAAGGATAGAGGCGGCTGCAATCGATAGATAAAGTGAGTCGCCTTTAACTACTGTTTTATAAGGAATTGTCTTATACGGTTTAAATTTATTACCGTCTACGATAATGAATGCAGGTGTAACGTTCAAACCGTCCAAAGCGCGGTGCATAGCACGGATAGAGGCATTAAGAATATTGATGCGGTCTATCTCTTGATTGTCGCACGAGGCAACACAATAGGTGGCGGCATCACGTATAATCTCATCACGCAGCAGTAGGCGTTTTTTTTCGGATAATTGTTTGCTATCGTTGATGTTAGGATTAAAGTAACCACTTGGAAACACCACCGCAGCGGCAAACACAGGACCAGCAAGACATCCACGTCCCGCCTCATCGCATCCCGCCTCGGGGTAGTTGTTTTGATAAAACGCTTGCATAATTCTATTTTTTCTACAAAAGCAAAGTTATGAATAATAACGGAAACCGCAATATAAATAAAATAACAAATGACGGTTGGTAAAAAAATCTTATAAAAAGTTTCCATTTTTTGAAACTTTTTATAATTTTGCACATAAACAATAATAGAATGAAACTCAAAGAACCATACTTCACTGTTGCGTTGCTACCCGAGGCTACTGCATTTGTCAACGAACAGGAAACGAAAGTCCGCGAAAAAATTGCGTATAACATCAACAAGGCGCAGTATGTAATGGACAACGAATTACTTAAAAAATTAGACGGCGAGATATGGGAGTTCAGGACATTATACAACGGCATTTGTTATAGATTGCTCGCCTTTTGGGATCCTAACAAAAAAAGATTAATATTGGCCACACACGGTTTTGTAAAGAAAACTAACAAAACCCCTAAACAACAAATTGAAAAAGCGGAAGAAATTAGAAAGAAATATTTAGCACAATACTACAACAAGGAGGAGTAAGATGGAAAACATGAAAATTACAACGCTCGAAGAACTAAACGAACAAGTATTCGGCAAGAAGGGCACACCCAAGCGCGATGAATTTGAAAAAGAAATAGAACTTGTGCGTATCGGTGAAACCATAAAAGAAGCCCGCAAATCAAAATCACTATCACAAGAACAACTCGGTGAACTCATTGGAGTACAAAAATCTCGCATATCCAAAATCGAAAACGGCAAAGGAATAAGTTTCGATACGTTTTTAAGGATATTTAGAGCAATGAAAATACCTGTAACGATGCAATTTGGCAATTTGGGCGAATTAGCACTATGCTAAAAAAAAATAAAAGCGAATGATTTCCTCATTCGCTTTTATTTGTGTTTCAAAGTGTTATGCTATTGTAAGCACAAACCAATTCTTTTTACCTTTGCGAACGAGAATGTATTTTTCGTCTAAAAGGTATGTGGTGTCAATTTTGGTTTCGGGGTCGGAAACCTTTTCTTGGTTGATGCTCAACGAGTTTTCTTTGGTGATGGCACGACGACATTCACCTTTGGAGGCAAATACCTGAGATTTTTCTGCCAAAAGGTCGAGAACACCAATGCCGGCTGAAAGTTCGTCTTTTAAAATTTTGAACTGAGGTACACCGCTGAATATCTCCAAGAACGATTTTTCGTCTAATTTCAAGAGTTGTTCCTTGGTGCCTTTGCCAAAAAGTATTTGTGTGGCAGCAATGGCAGTGTTGTAAGCGTTTTCGCCGTGAACCATAATGGTGATACGTTTGGCAAGTTCGCTCTGCAACAGACGACGTCCCGGGTCGGTGCGGTGTTCTTCTATCAGGCTCTCGATTTCTTCCTTAGATAAAAGGGTGTAAATCTTGATGTAACGCTCGGCATCTTCGTCGGATGTATTGATCCAAAACTGATAAAACTCGTAGGGCGAAGTAAGTTTCGGGTCGAGCCAAACATTACCTTTCTCGGTTTTGCCAAATTTAGTGCCGTCGGCCTTCTTGATAAGAGGACAGGTAAGACCGAACGCCTCTGCCTCGATACCATCGATACGGCGGATAAGTTCTACGCCGGTGGTAATATTGCCCCACTGATCGGCGCCACCCATTTGAAGTTTGCAGTTTTTGTGTTTGCGAAGGTAGTAGAAATCGTAGCCCTGCATCAATTGATACGAGAACTCGGTAAACGACATACCTTCGCGGCTGTCGGATGCAAAACGCTTTTTAACGCTGTCCTTAGCCATCATATAGTTGACGGTGATGTGCTTGCCGATGTCGCGGATAAATGAGATAAAGGAGAAATCCTTCATCCAATCGTAGTTGTCCACAAGTTCGGCAGCGTTGATAGCGTCGGAATCAAAATCCAAAAATTTCGACAACTGTGCCTTAATGCAAGCCTTATTATGGTTGAGGGTTTTCTCGTCTAAGAGGTTACGCTCGGCAGATTTTCCCGAGGGGTCGCCCACCATACCTGTTGCGCCTCCTACGAGGGCGATAGGCTTGTGTCCTGCCATTTGGAAATGTTTCAAAATCATTATCGAAACCAAGTGGCCTATATGAAGCGAATCGGCGGTGGGGTCAATGCCCACGTAAGCCGTTGTCATCTCTTTTGCAAGTTGTTCTTCGGTGCCCGGCATCATATCGTGAATCATGCCGCGCCATTTCAAATCGTCTATAAAACTCATTTTTTAATGTTTGAATCGTGAAAGGAATTTCATATCGTTTTCAAAAAACATACGGATGTCGGTAACGCCGTAGCGGAGCATTGCTGTGCGCTCTATGCCCATACCGAATGCGAATCCCGAATATACTTCGGGGTCGATACCGCAATTGCGCAAAACGTTGGGGTGAACCATTCCACAGCCAAGAATTTCGAGCCAGCCTGTGCCTTTGCATATTGCGCAGCCTTTGCCACCGCAGATAGAACACGAAACGTCCATTTCGGCACTCGGTTCGGTAAAGGGGAAGTACGACGGACGGAGACGAATCTCGGTTTTTTCGCCGTAAAACTCTTTGGCAAAATACATTAGCGTTTGTTTAAGGTCGGCGAACGAAACGTTTTTATCTATATAAAGACCTTCTACCTGATGGAAAATGCAGTGCGAACGAGCCGATACAGCCTCGTTGCGGAACACACGTCCGGGAACGAGCACACGGATAGGCGGCTGCTGTTTTTCCATTACCCTAACCTGACCGCCTGATGTGTGAGTGCGGAGAAGAATGTCGGGGTCGGTTTCTATAAAGAATGTATCCTGCATATCGCGTGCGGGGTGCTCGGGCGGGAAGTTGAGGGCGGTAAAATTGTGATAATCGTCTTCAATTTCCTGACCTTCGGCAACGGTAAATCCAAGGCGTCCAAAAATTTCGATAATCTCGTTCTTAACCATTGTGATTGGGTGGTGTGAACCGAGAGCGATATTAGGACCGGGCAACGAAGTGTCGAGGTCGGCAGGCTTAGAAGAATCCTCCTCAGAGCGTTCCTTAGCCTCTTGAATTTTTTGTTCTACTAACTGTTTAAGAGTGTTGATTTTTTGTCCGAAGTCTTTTTTCTGCTCGGGAGGAACATTTTTGAATTCGGCAAAAATCTCATTTAATATGCCTTTTTTAGCCAAAAACTTCAAACGGAGTTCTTCGGCCTTGGCAGCGGTTTCTGCTTTAAAATTTTTTACTTCCTCAATGAAGTCTGCAAGTTTCTCAATCATTTTTCTATTGTATTATTCCACTACCGACACCTTAATAATAACAACGTCTTTTTTAGGACGATCGGCAGTACCTGTTTCTGTTTGGGCTATTTTGTCAACCACGTCCAAACCCTCTACAACCTCGCCAAACACGGTATATTGAGCGTCGAGAGTGGGAGTTCCGCCGATGGTTTCGTAAATACGTTTCTGCTCGTCGGAGAATACGAATCCGTAGTTTTCCAACTGTTTGATTTGCGCCTCGCTCATGGTTTTACCTTGAACAATATAGAACTGCGAACCCGAAGAACGACGCATTGGGTTGCCTTGGTCGCCTGTGCGGGCTGCTGCAAGAGCACCTTTTTTGTGAAAATACTGTGGCAGGAGTTCGGCAGGAATAGTGTATCCGGGACCGCCTGCGCCGAGGTGTTTGCCTGCGTCGGCGCCTTTTGACTCGGGGTCACCGCCCTGAATCATAAAGCCTTCGATAACGCGGTGGAACAAAAGTCCGTCGTAAAAATGCTCTTTGGCAAGTTTGATAAAATTGTCGCGGTGGAGGGGGGTGCCGTCGTAAAGTTTAATTTTCATTGTTCCCTCCGATGTCTCCATCAGAATCATTGTTTCGTGTGATTTATTTTTTTGTGCATAGGTGGCAGCAGACGCGGCCAACAGACAAAATGTTAGTATAATGTTCTTTAATAGTGCTTTCATAACTCAAAAATATAAAACAATTTTGGGCAAATTTATAGAAAAATTTTTGATTAGCAAAAAATATTTAGCCAAGTAATTAGGGTAAAGCCGCCGTTCATGTGTCTTTTAGTTGATAATACACAAAAATTAACTAAAACATTTAACCGCCATGACACCCTACACCATTGAAATCAAAGCCCGCTGTCAGAATCCCGAGCGCATTAAAGCAATACTCGAAACCGTAAACGCTAAATATCAAGGCTGCAACAACGAAACCGACTCGTATCTCAAAGACAACAGCCAAATTTTAAAACTCCGTGAGAGCGGCAACATTGTTACCATTTTTAAATACACCGAGGAAACCACCACAGGCAAACTCTACCGCCATGTGTCGAACAAACTAATGAAAGACCTCTTGATTAAGACCTGCGGATTAGACAAAGTGGTGACCAAACGCCGCGAAATCTACATTATCGACAACGTAAAAATCAATATCGACCAAGTGGAAGGTCTCGGCAATTTTGTAGAAATCGAAGCCGAAAGCGACGACGAAAACTATTCGTCTACCCTCCAAACCTGCAAATTCTACCTCAGCCTTATGGGTATCAAGCAGCGCGACATCACTCCATTCTCGTACTGCGATATGGCTCTGGCTGTTTAAATCGTTACTGAATATAACTTGCTATATAACCTTTATGAGAGAAAACTTCGCCGACACTCGAAGTTTTCTCTCTTTTTTTGTAATTTTTTGCCGCGGCGGGCGTTACATATTAAACACCTTATATAATATGAGAAATTTTGCAATCACACTAATATTAGCGTTAACATCGCTTTGTGTTTCAGCGCAGAGCCCTGAGGAATATATCACATTTGGCGAAAATGCCGACGACCAAGATACCGATTTTCTCGGATTTTGTCTTTTGCCGGGCAGCAATCTATTGGAACGTTTTGTAGAGATTCACATCAATCCCGACGGTTCGCTCAAATACACATACCTTACAATGGACGGATTTGTTAACCGTGCGGCTGGACGAGAGCGCAGTGCGGCTAACTCCAAGGGTGCTAACTATTTTGCCAATTTCGGAATCAAAAATCCGGGAATTGTGGGCGACCTTTGGAAACTTCGCTACACCGAATATCCCTACCACGGCAGCAACGAGCAAGGGTGGAGCACCAACGACTCTGTTCCAACACTTCCCTCAGATGCTCAAATGGCTATCCTCAAAAAATACGGAATCTACAAAATCAGCGACTATTGTTTTGGTTTGATGGCATTTATGCTTCTGCACGATATGGAAGACCCGGCTTGGATAGAAAAATACAAAAACGCATCGTATCAAGGCGGTGCTGTGCCTCAGGGTAATAACAACAATGTGCAGTATAATATGGGCGGCAGCAATGCCAAGACAGACGACGAAGAAAACACTTTTGTAGATTAAAACCTGCGGTAAATCTCGTTGTAACGCATTGCCACAACTGGCTCTGAAAATTCTGCCTCCACTTTATGACGTGCACCTTGCGATAGTTTAATGGCATCGTCCTCAAACAGTATTTTTGCTACTGCCTCTGCCAATGCCACTGAATCTTTAACAGGAGCAAGTCGGCCATTTACACCCTCGTCAATCATTTGCGGAATACCTCCCACGGCAAACGCTGCGCAAGGTGTGCCGCAAGCAAGCGATTCCATAATGGTGTTTGGCAAGTTGTCTTCGAGCGAAGGACTCACAAACACATCACCAGCAGAGTAGAGCGTGGCAAGTCCCGCACCGTCGCTAATGTAGCCCGCCTCGTGAATTTCGTAGGGTAAACGTTTAAATGGAGTGATGTTTCCTTTGCCAAAAATAAGGATGGATATCTGATTGTCGTACTGCGGTTTGTTTTGGTGTATCCAAAACAATGCTTCAATTAAATATTTGTAACCTTTGCGACCGTCGCTAAAATTAAAAGCACCACAAAGTATCACTTTTTTATCCTTAATGCCAAAATGGTTTTTAGCCTCGTCTTTATCTTTGGGACGGTAGATTGATGTGTCGATAGTGTTGGGAATGGAGAAGATTTCGTTGTTCTGCATCAGTCCCGACTGGCGTGATATGTCGGCGAGCCAATTGCTGCAAGCCACAAATTTAAGCGCATCTCGGTTGGGAATATCAAGTTTTTTGGTAAAAAACTTTCTTGAAAGGTCTTCCTCATTGCCACCGTTGTTGAGATAAAAACAGTTGCCGCACTGACGCATAAAGTTGTCGCAATTTTTAGCGTAATGGCAAATGCCTGTGAAATAGTACATATCGTGCATAGTGAACACGATACGTTTGCCCTGCTGCAATAGTGCGTTGATGGTTTTGAGCGACACCATTCCCTGATGAGTCCAATGTATGTTGATAACATCAGCCTCTTGAACCAAAGGATGAGATTGAAGGTTGAATACTCCAAAGCGACCGGTGCTTACGCGGAAAAGATTTTTGCGACGGAAACGCAAAGCAAAGAAAATCTCCAACCTTTCTGCCAGAAAAGCCATTTTGTTGATGGCCTTTTTAAAAATGTTTGTGTTAACAGTGTAAATATCCTCAATGTTTGTAAGTTTATCTCTTACAAGCATTTTTACATCCGTACCGTTTTTTTTGAGGGCGTTAAATAACCTCAGGCAGGCAATTGCTGCGCCACCTTTGCGGTCGGATGTTGATATTAGGAGTACTTTCATCTGTTGTGTCGGATTTTATTTCCGACGGCAAATGTAAGTTTAAAGTGTGTTGTTTAGTTTAAGCGTAATTTAAGATTATAAGAATAAAAATCCTATTCCCCTTCGGCGATTTTTAACTCTGTTTCACTGAGTTTTAGGTGCGAGTAGGCATCGGTGAAGGCATCATAAGATTGCTGATATAGGAGTTGGGCTTCGAGAAGGTCGCTCATTTTGGCTGTGCCGGCGGCGTAACGGTCGCTAATAAGGCGGAGATTTTCGGAGGCTTGGTCGATGCTTTTTTGCGCAATGGCAAGTTGCTGTTGCGATTCGCTTACACCGTAACGGGCTTTTTGAATGCGTATTTTTAGCATTTCGGCGTTGGAGGTGAGTTGGTCTTGGGCTTTTTCGCGCTCAATGTCGGCACGTTTGGCAGCGTGCGAACCTCCCCACCAATCTGAAATAGGTACGTTTACCGTGGCGAACAACATTCCGAAACTATGATCGTTTTCTAAAAGGTTGTGATAAGTGTAACCTGCGCCCACAGCCACCGACGGCAGGTTTTTACCCACAGCCATCTTTTTTTGCAGTTCGGCGGCTTCAACACTTTTTTGTAGCAATTGATATTCGGCAGTGGATTCTACCGCTTGGTTTGGGTCGGTGGACGATTCGCCTTGCGCTATTTGGTCGGTGGTGTATTGCAAAGTAAAAAGTGTGTCGCTGAGGGCGCAATATTGTTGCAAGATTAGTTTCATCAGCGAAATGCCATTGTTGATTTTTACGCGTTGCAATTCAATATCGTTGAGGCGGAGTTGCACTTGCAAAAGGTCGTTGCGCACAGCCACACCCGCCTGCACAGCCGTTTCTACATCGCCATAAATTACTTGGAGCAGTGAATCCACAGCGTTTACGGTTTTGAGTTTTTCTTGCAGACTTACCGTTTGCCAAAAATATTCTGATGTGGCTTTAATAATCTCGTTTTCAGATAGTTTTAATTGCAATTGACTAACATCTTCGCCCACTTTGGCAAGACGGTTGCCGTTATAAATTTGTCCGCCGGTAAAAATAGGTTGCACAGCCGTTACCGCGCCAATAACGCCATCTTTCATCATAGCGATGGTGATAGGATTGCCAAGTGCCGCGAGTGCTTCGGGTGGAAAACTCTGTTGCAATGTGGCTCCAAGTTCTTGTGGAATATATTCCGAGGCATTGATTTGCGTTTCTGCCATTGCTTTGTTGGCGTTGAACCATACGCCCACAGCGCTTACCGAGGGGAAATATTTAGTAAAAGCCTCCTTGCGCTGTTGACGAGCCGCCTCCACATTGTATCGTGCCGACGACATTTGCGCATTGTGGTTTATTGCCGAATCGCAAAGTTGCTCTAACGTGTACGAATTTTGTGCGGCTATATTATTGACCTGCAATATAGTAGATAGTATTAATGCGGATATAAAATGGTGTTTCATAATTATTCAACAGTTTGTTATTTAGTGTCTCTTTTATTCACCTTCCAATACACCACGGGCAGCATTGTTACAGCCATTATCAGCGAGCCGATGCCGCCAGCAAAGATGGTAACGCCTACGGGCATCCAAAACGACGATTGCGCTATTATCATCGGCACTACGCCTACCGCTGTGGTGGCTGTGGTGAGAAATATCGGTACCATTCGCCGTTTGCCTGCGTCGAAAGCGGCACTGCGTATGCTTGCTCCGTGCGAGGCTATGTTGTCGGCGTGTTCAAAAATGAGGATTTCGTTGCGCATTATCATTCCCATAAGGGTAATGAGTCCAAAAATTGATGTTAAACCTAACGTCCTGTCCATCAAGCCCAAACCTACCAACGCACCAGGCAACATCAGCGACAGTGCCGCCATACATATTGTGGTGATGCCATAACGTTTGAAGTTAAATAACAGGAAGAAAAACACTATCACTAAGGCGATAGCGATGCCGCCAAAAATTTGCGGAAGTGCCTCGTCGCCATATTCGAGTTCGCCGCCGGTTTCGCAGCGGACACCCTGAGGCAGGGCAATTTCGTTTTTCATTATGTTGTCGATGTGTTTTTCGATGGGCGATGTAAACGAACCTGCGGCAAACTGACCTTTTACCGTTATGCAGCGTTCGCCGCCTCGGTGCATTATGCGACCTTGACTCCAAAGTGGCTTAACATCAGCAATTTGGCGGAGCGGAATAGTGCTGTTTTTACCCGCCTGACCTGAAATTAATGTCTGAGGCGATGCAATGCCAATGTTTTCGATATCGGCAAACGAAAGCGGAGTTTTGTCTAAAATGGTGATGCCAAGTTCGTAGTCGCCTTCCCAAATGCTTCCGGCGTTGATTTCGCCTGTGGCGGCGGCAATGGCAAGTGCGGTAGACGAGCGTGTAAAACCTGCCTGTGCTGTGGCTACGGGGTTGTTTTTGATATCTATTAGGGGAAACGGCTCGTAAAAATCGCTGTGAACCCATTCTAACTCAGGAATCTCTCGCATACGGTCTTGAAGACGTTCGGCAGCAAGGCGCAACGAATCGATGTCTTCGCTATAAAACCGGTATTCTAATTCGTCAACTTCCAAATAATCAAGACGTTTGAATTTTACGTATGCCATCGGAAACGCCTCCGAAAGTTGCGTTTGATATTGGTTGAGAATTTCTAACGCGGCCTTGTCGTCGGTGCAGTTAACAATCATTTGCGCAAAGTTTTTACCTGCCATCTGCGGTGCGTAGGCGTCCATAAATCGTGGCGACGAACACCCTATAAACGATGTTATGCTTGTGATTCGCTCATCGTTTTCAATTACGTGGCGCACCGAATCGGCTATTTCGCGAGCCTGAGCAATGCCTTTGTCTTCGGGAAGAAAAATCTCAATGGCAAATTGGTCGCGGTCGGCAAAGGGGAAAAGACGTACTTTGAGGTTTGGCGCAATCAGCGATGAAAGAAGAATTATGCCAATGCCGCAAATTATTGTAAACCAAGGTTTTTTGAAAGTATATGCCAGCACTCGGTCGTATACTCGCTGAACGGTTTTGGTGATTATGTTGCCATCGGTTTTCACCTTTTCGGGCTTGATAATCTTAACTTCGAGAAACGGAATCACCGTAACGGCAAGAAACAGCGACACCATCAGGTTGATGGTAATGGTCATAGGAAAATCTTTGAGGGCATCGTGAAATGTGCCTTTCATCGTTATCAAAAATGGGAAGAAAATTGCACATATACAGATAGTTGCAAGCATCATTGGCATAAAATACTGTTCGGCGGCGGCAAGTGCGGCGCGACGTGGCTCTAATCCTTTGCCCACGTACTCTAAGTATCCATCAATCATTACGATAGAGTTGTCTACAATCATTCCCAGCACCACAATAAGCGCGGCAAGGGTAACGATGTTTAACTCTATGCCTGCCAAATACATTATAGCCACTGATACAAAGGTGCTTAGCGGAATTGTTACCGCAGCCACCACAGCCGAACGCAATGGAAACAGCACCATCATTACCAAAATTATCACCGCCATAGAAATCAGGAGGTCGCGCAAAAACGAACTTACGCTCATAGCCACCACTTTGGGCTTGTCGGCAATGCGGGTGATGGTAACATCGCCAGGTAAATCGTTGATATAAAAATCGTTGAGCACCTGCTCCACCTCCTCGCCATATTGCACAACATTGTTGCCGGGAGTCATTTCCATCGAGAGAAGCACGCAGGGGTGCCCGTCTTGCTCAATACACGGCTCGTTGGGAGGATATTCGCGGCGCACATCGGCAATGTCGCCCACGCGGACGGTCTTGCCTGTGGAGGGGTCGCTAAATATAATTTGGTTGGCAATTTCGGCTTCGGTGTTGTTGGTAGATGCCACGTGCAGAGGCACTTGAAGATTATCATTGTTGATAGAACCGCTCATTGTGGCAAGACCTTGGCTCTGCAACTGAGTCAGCAAAAACTGCTGTCCAATGCCGTAAGCCTCCAAACGTCGGCGGTCGATATAAATAGAGATTCGCTCTTTTTGCTCGCCAAATAGTTTTACGTTTGCCACCGACGGAATACGGCGCAGACGGTCGGAAAGTATATCGGCGTAACCCTTTAATTCTCTGTAACTACGGTCGGCACTTTCAACGGCAATCAATAGCGCGGAGGTATTGCCAAAATCGTCGTTGACAATCACAGCCAACACACCCGAGGGCAATGAGGGTTTAAAATTGTTGACACCGTGCTTGATTTTGCTCCACACCTCGTCTTTGTTGTTGACATTGTCGTTGAGCCTCACCATCACAATTGCCATTCCGTTTTGCGATGTGGAGGTGGTTTTGTTGCGGTTAACTTCCGAAAAAGTAAACAGATAGCGTTCCAATGGTTTGGTTACTTGCTGTTCTATCTCCTCGCTTGTGGCTCCGGGCATCACCGCCACCACCACTCCCTGACGTATCACCACGTGCGGAAACTCGTCTTTGGGCATTACATACATTCCGTAAATGCCCGCCGCAAACAATATTGCCACTATCAAAAGCGAAATTGAATAATGCTGCAACGGCCATTTGAGCCAATTCATCTTGTTTTCCATAATTAATAAACTACTTTTGTGCCTTCGCTAAGTTTTTGATAACCCTCTGTAACAATGATGTCGCCGTTGTTTACGCCGCTTGCCACCACAATTCTGTTGCCGATGAGCGAGCCGGTGGATACTTGTGCGCGTTCTACCGTGCCGTTGCCGAGCACACGCCACACAAAATATGTTCCGTCGAATCTTTTTTGAACGGCGGTAACGGGCAAGGTGATAACGCTTTCGGTTGTGTTATTTTGAGTGCTGAGTAAAAAGTTTACCTCGGCAGCCATTCCGGGCAGAAGTTTATGGTTAGAGTTGGCAACGTTGATTCTTACGTCGTAGGTGTGTGTAAGAGCGTCGGCAAGTATTCCTTTTTCGATTTTGCCGCCCTTTGCGCTTACTCCCGCCGCATCCACTTTGATGTCGGTTTTGGTGTCGTGGGCAATGTTGGAAATTTCCTTTTCGGGAACAGATACTTTGATTTTAACGGTGTTGATGTCTAAAATTGTCACCACGGGTTGCGACGGCAGTGCTGTTTCGCCTGCGCCAATAAACTTTTTGCCAATTATGCCCCCCGAAGGTGCTGTAAGGCGTGTGTCTTGAAGATTTTTTTGAGCGGCTTCTAACTGCGATTTGGCCTGAGCGGTTTTGCTAACAACCTCTACCCATTGCACTTCTGCCATTGAACCTTTGTCGTGAAGCATTTTGTAACGTTCAAGAGCGTCGTCGGCTTGTGCAGCGGCTGCCTTGGATGCTGCCAAAAGGTTTTGCGCCTGAGTATCGTCGATTTGGGCAATTAGTTGACCTTTGGTTACTTGCTGACCTTCATTTACAGCAACGGTTTTAACCACGCCCATATTTGTAAAACTTACCGACACGGCTTGGTTTTCTTCTACAATGCCTGTGTAAACACGCTGCGATGCGTTTTGGGTAACTTCAACGGTTTCGGTGGTAACCCTTGTGGGCAATTTTTCGCGAACCTGCTCGTTTGTGCCGCAACCCATTATCGTCACCGCCGACAATAGCAAATATATCCTTTTCATTTCAATTATATTATTACACTGCAAAGATATGGTGTTTTTGCACATATATTATTTCCGATTTTTCGATAAAAATGTGCTATATGGGAGATTTTGTGTTACTTTTGTTGCCAAATATTATTACAAAATGCACCAAGAAGAAGTAACCCTCCAAAGCCTTACCGATAACGACTGTATCAAAGTGAGTTACAGCGACAACGATATTGTTGTTGTAGACGATGTGCAGCAGTTTGCCGAATTTGGCTCGGCGCATATTTCGCTCAATGGTATTGCTGTGTGCACTTCGGGACGTGTTACGGCAATGATGAACTCCAACAAGGTGGAACTTAACAAGAACCAAGTGGCGGTTGTTCCCAAAAATGTCATTATCACCGACCTTATGCTTAGTCCCGACTTTAAGTTGAAGGCTATGTTCTTTTCTGATAGAATGTTGCAGAGTTTTCTCCACGAAAAAATCAGCATTTGGAACGAGACTATGTACATTCACCGCAACAATATTTTAACTCTCGATGATGACGCCATACTCTTTTACGACCATTTTTATTCTATGCTAAAACTTGTAATGGAGTGCGGTCCCAATCATATTTATTATAGCAACGAAGTAATTCAATCGCTACTGCGTGCGGCAATGTTGGCATTATGTGGGGCAATGAAAGCCTCTATCAACAAGAATGTTAGCGATCCTTCGGTAAAAATGCGTTCGTCGCCGTCGGTATATTTTCAGCGTTTTCTCAACCTATTACATTCGGGCGATGTGCGCAACCGCAGTGTGCAGTATTACGCTAAACAATTGTGCATTACGCCCAAATACCTCACAATTATTTGCAAAAAACATTCTGGCAAAACCCCTCTCGAATGGATAACGGGTCAGTCGATAGAAAACATCCGCTACTATCTCCGCGACACCGACCTAAGTATCAAGCAAATCTGCGATGTATTAAATTTTGCAAGTCCATCGTTTTTTGGCAAATATGTAAGGCAACATTTGGGCGTTACACCGGGGAAATTGAGGAGTGGGGAAGGTTCTACAAATCCTTAAACAAATCATCCATAGTTACTTCTGCCACAAATCCGCCTGAATATTCACTTTTTCTTAGTCCGTAAGTGGTAATAAATACGGGGTGAATGGCAAATCGAGTGCCTGTTTCGTCGGTGAAATCCGATTGTCGATTGCGCATTTTTATGTCTTCATCTTTGCTAAGACGGTATTCGTTGGCACTGTATTTAATTTCGCAAAGGTTGATTATGCGGTCGGCACGTTCAATAATAAGGTCGATTTGAGCACCTTGCACCGATTGTTTGCTGCGCCACGAATAATATTGAGTGCCAATGCGGTCGATACCGAGTGCGTGTTTTATTTGTTCGATGTGTGCCATACAAATACGTTCGAAAGCAAGTCCGAACCATATATTTTGTAACGACGATGATTGCATATTGCTCCAAAAGTGTTGGTCGTTGACAGGTTTGTGAAGAAACGTATTGTGAAATATTACAAAAAAATCGGTGAGTTGGTAAAAACCGTCGGTTTTTTTTACCTTGGTGGTTTTAACGAAATAGTATCGAACAAAATCGCATTTGATAAGGTTGGTAAGGTATTCTGAAATATGTCCGTTGTCGTGTTTTCCTAACGCTTCAATTATTTGGTCGCGTGTTACACCTTGACGGCATTTTGACAGGATGTCGATAATTTGCAAGTATGGCGCCGGGTCGCGAAACAGTGATGAAAAAAGCCGTTGATATTCGTCGCCCATAGTATTGTTTGACGAAAAGAAAATTCTGTCGATGGCTGTTGAGGCACTTTCGCCTGCATTTATCATATCTAAATAATAAGGTATACCACCAAGTGCCATATATAGTTGCATAATGGCAAGACGGTCTAAAACCACATTTTTCTCTAATAGAAATTGTTCGGTTTCGTATAGGGTAAATGGGCTTATGTGCATTTCGTGAGTAATGCGATTGTGCAATCCGCCGTGATTGTCGATTATGTTGTTTATCATCCACGATGTTGCGCTGCCGCAAACTATGAGCATTATTTGGTCGTGTTTAACTGCCCAAGAGTTCCAAAAATGTCCCAATGCACGGATAAAACCTGATTTTGGTGTGTCGAAGCACGGAAGTTCGTCGATAAAAATAATGCATCGTTGGTTTTGTACCAATAATGGTTCAAGTTGTTGGCTTAATAAATAAAATGCGTCTAACCAAGTTTTGGGCATTTCTCCGTGGTAACCCAACGAACGTAATCCTTGAACAAACACCGCCATCTGTTCCGAACGTTTGCCATCGATAACACCACTAATATTAAAGGTGAACTTGTTTTTAAAAAAGGTGTCAATCAAAAAAGTTTTTCCAACCCTACGTCTACCATATAAGGCTATAAACTCCGGACGTTGCGATTGTTGGTACTCCTCCAACTGCCTGATTTCATGTTTGCGACCTATAACTTTCATACCTATAACATTTTAGTTCGACTGCAAATATACATCATTTATTACAATAATGCAATATTACCCGGCGGAATTTAAAGATTTTTCTCAAATTCCGCCGCCTAATAAATTATTATCGGGCGGAATTTGCATTTTTTTCTCAAAATCCGCCGGGTAATAATTCTTTCAACTATAAAAAAAACGCGGCGAAAAAATCTTCGCCGCGTCTATTATATAAATGTGTGGTTTTTAATCTACAAGCCTTTGAATAATATTAATTCTACGTAGGCAAGGGCGATGGCGATTACACCTACCACAATTCCTACCAAAGCCATATCTTTTTGTTTGATAAAGCCTTTGGCGTAAGCCAATGCGTTGGGAGGTGTGCTAATCGGTAATGCCATTGCAAACGATGCGCTGAGTGCCAAGCCGATAAGCAATGTACTGATGCCGCCGTAGGGTTCGAGTTGAGGCATAATGCTTTTGCCTACTGCCAAGAGGATAGGAATCAAAAGTGCAGCGGTGGCAGAGTTGCTCATAAATGTACTCATTACGCAGCAGAGAAGTCCGCTACCGATGATGATGAGCATTGTGGGCCAACTGCCAAACGGAATGGCTTGTACAAGGTGCTCGGCGAGACCTGTCTTTTCGAGACCAACACCGATTGCAAAGCCGCCGGCAACGAGCCAAAGCACGTCCCAGTCGATTTTTTTGAGGTCGTCTTTTGTGAAGATGCCTGTTACGGCAAACACGGCCAACGGTATCAAAGCAACAACGTTAGAGCTGATACCTGTGAGTTTTTCGGTTACCCAAAGGAGGATGGTAACTATAAATGTGATAAGCACAATCCACGATTTGGTGTCCTTGAGGTGGAAACCGTCTTCGATATGTATTTCGATGGTTTTCTGAGTGAAGGGGAACATCTTCAGCAAGATAAACCACGCGATAACGAGGATAATCAAAGCGAGCGGAACCATATAGAGCATCCATTCGCCAAACGAGATTCCGAGGTCGAGACCCTCAGGATCGGTTAAGAATTTCATAGCCACCATGTTGGGAGGTGTTCCGATAGGAGTACCGATACCGCCCACGTTGGCAGCAATAGGAATTGAAAGCGCCAATGCGATACGTCCTTTTCCTGTGGCGGGAAGAGTAGCCAAAACCGGCGAGAGGATAGCAAGCATCATAGCGGCGGTGGCGGTGTTCGACATAAACATAGAGCAAACAGCAGTTACCACTATAAAGCCCAAAAGCACCATCGGCGACTTTGTGCCGAATGGTTTGAGAATAGCCTTGGCGATACCTGCGTCTAATTTATACTTGCTTGCAATAATCGCCAACACGAATCCACCCATAAAGAGCATGATGATAGGGTCGGCAAATGTTGCCATAATATCTTTGAATGGAATTATTTTTCCGAAATCGGGATCTACTTCGGTAGGAATTTTCCCGTCGGGAGTAAGCACATAGCACAGAGGCTTAAACATACTTGTAGATGTTGTGAGCAACATTAACACCATGATACTTACCGATGTGGTCCAAATAGGAATAGGTTCAAGAATCCACATCAACGCGGCAAATGCGAAAATTGCCACAATGCGCTGTTCCACCACCGAAATGTCGAACGGGAAAACCGTTCCTGGCAGAAGCGCTATAATCACTGGAATACCCAATGCGATTGCGAGTTTTATTAACTTACTCTTTTCCATTATTATAATGATTTTACTTAATTTTGTTTAATTTTTTCTAAGCGCAAAATTAAAAAAACTATACGCACGGCGACTCCCTTTTTATGATTTTTTTTTTCACAGCATCCATTTCCAAATCGGCACTATATTGATAACAACGCCATCGGTTTCTATCGTTTCTTCTTCATCGTAGGTGATTATGAAGAGATTATTGCAGCCGGTGTATTTGTGGTATGATACGAGGGCGGAAGTTTCGCGGCGGAATGTGTCATCGATGTTGTTGCGCAGACGGTAGCAAACTTGAATTGCAATGTCGTGTTCGGGTATTACAAAATCCACTTCTACATTTTTGTTGTAGAAAAACACGTGGTCGTCGATTCCATATTTGCGCAGAAGTGATATTGCCACAAGGTTTTCCAATAATACAGGCTCGCTGTGGATTGCAAGCACGCTGAATAGTCCGTTGTCAACAAAATATAGTTTCGGTGCTGTCTCTCGGTCGGTGAGTTTTGCCGCTATGTTTCTGATAGACAATAATAAAAATGCATTTTGCGAGTATTGTGAGTATGCAATTACCGTTTTGGTGGAAATTACTGTGGCTGACGACTTTATCACGTTTGTGAGCCTTGTGAACGAAATCGGGTGCATTACGTTTTCGGCAAGTTTCTTGAACATCAACCTGAGTCCGAAAATGTTGTCTATATTGTTGCGGGCGGCAATGTCGCCGATATATATTTTTTGATATACCGAAGTCAGATAGTCGGATTTTATTTCGTAATTGAGGCTTTCGGGAAAACCGCCGTCGTAAAAATACTCGCGCATATATTTCTGTATTTCAGCGCGTTGGTCGGTGGCATAAAACGAATTGTCGTCAATTTTTACTTTTTTTGCGCTCAAAAACTCCTTGAACGAGTATGGGAAAATTTCTTTGATTATGAATTTTCCACCGAGGGTAGTCGCCACGTCTTGACTGAGCATTTTTGCGTTGCTGCCTGTAACTACCACTGTGTATTTGTTTTCGGCAAGGCGGCGGGCAAACTTATCCCAGCCACTGATGTTTTGTATTTCGTCTAAAAACAAAAACGGCTGTTTGTCAGACATCATTTGATGTACTTCGAGAATCTTGTTCAGGTCAGCGGTTTGCATTTCGAGAAGCCGCTCGTCCTCAAAGTTGATATACACAATTTCGTCCCACGAATGACCATTGGCAAGGAGGTCTTTTATGATTTGATAAAGGATATACGACTTGCCCGCCCGCCTTACGCCGATAAGGACGTAACAAGCGTTGTCCATAAAAGAAAAGTCTCTGCGGACAATTTCACGTTTCGACACATCTTTGCGGTTGTCGAGGATTATTTCCCTGATAGTTTCTTTTGTTACCATAATCGTATTTTTTTGCAAATATAACAATTTTATTTCCTCCGCGCAACAAATATCGCCATTTTTATTTCCTCGACGCAACAAAATCGTTCGTTTTTGTTTCCTCGACGCAACAATGAACATTCTTTAAAAAATCATTTTGTCTTTATCAAAAAAAATGCATATATTTGCGTTGTATAACTTTTATATTTTGAAGGCAATATGGCAGATAACACACCACCCCCCATACCGCAAGATCAACCCAAAACTCAGCCTCAGCAGGTTATCGACCCGCTGTTTTTGAAGTCGGAGGACGCAATTCTTAATGGACTTATCCAACGCGAGTGCGAGAAAATCGGTTTCGACACATCGAAGCACACCCTGGCGCAGTTTGAGAAAAAGAAGATGACCGCCACTTTTATCTCGGCACCCATCAACCTTATTATTATTGTGCTTTTCCGCACTTTTCACTATGCTGATTGGGTAGCAGTGGTGCTTATTGCTATCAACCTATTGATTTGGCGTAAGTTTCAAAAGTCTGATACAGTGGATTTTCTCAAAATGGAGATAAAGCGACGTCCGCGTGAAAAGTTCTCTGATGTAATAGCCCCGCAACTATTCGACAAGTGCACCGACAAAAAATGGCTTCGGCGTATTATTATGATTGCCTTTACGTTGATTATTCCCGTGGCGATGTTTCTCAATCCGCACGTTTTTTACGAGGATACCGGCGATGGCGTGCACGTGCGTTTCTACACCGAGGGACTTATCAACAACAAAGAACTTGTGATTCCCGAAACTGTTGACGGAAAGCCTGTTACCGGTATACGTGGCGATGTATTCAGGCGCACTGCGTTGGAGAAAGTTACCCTGCCCAACACTATCACCATTATCCGTGGTCACGCTTTCGATGGGTGCGAAGATTTACAAACAATCAACCTGCCTACAAGCCTAAAATCGCTCGGAGCATACGCCTTTAACGAATGTAGCCGTTTGGAACGTGTGGAGTTTCCGCCAGAATTGGCCTATATCGGCGGATATGCTTTTAATGATTGTTGGCAACTACGTATCAACGATTTGCCGCAACAGATGGATTCTATTGGCGGATATGCGTTTAACAATTGCGGAAATATCTACGAAATCACCCTTCCGAAAAATATCACAGAGATACACGCCTATTGTTTTTCGGGTACTAAGATATCTACTATCACAATACCCGCCACAGTGGAACGCATCGGCGAACAGGCGTTTAGTTATACATCGTTAGAGGAGTTGAAATTTGAAGAAGGTTCGCAGTTGCGGCGCATAGGTTCACGGTCTTTTTTCAACACAAGGTTGACCGAAGTGGTGATTCCTCCGTCGGTAGAGGAGATACGAGGCTCGGCATTCCGCGATTGTATTTATCTCAAAACCGCCAAGATACCAAAAGGATGCACCGTGGCGGACAAGGTGTTCAAAAATTCACCCACCGAAATCGAAGAATATTAATTTTGAATTGTGAATTATGAATTGTGAATTTTGAATTATGAATTAAAATGAAGTTCATCCATCTACTATACGTCCCTACATTGGCTTGCGATATGGCTTGCAGGTATTGCTACTTAGAAGACAATACCAAAGACCGTATGCAGCAATATAAGCCGTTGGAAACCTTGCAGTTTGCCATCAACAAACTCCGAGAGTCTGATGTGATGCCTTTTAATATTTCGCTACACGGTGGCGAGGTGTCCACGCTGTCGCAAGAGGATTTTCACGACGTTATCAAGTTTATCAACGATTATTACAAGGATAATTACGAAACTATTTCCACGGCAGGATTCCGTGTGGGACGGCCGCATATCAAAACCAACCTATATTCTATCGACCGCCATATCGACACCATCAAGAAGTTCAACGTGTCTATTAGCGGAAGTCTCGACCTGCCGCTCTCTCTGCACAATCATTTCCGTGTTACCAAAGGTGGAAGAATTACATTAGATAAGATATTGCAAAATGTTGAACTTTTGCGCGATATTCCTAACAAGAAAAAAGTTTCTGCCACCATCTTTGCCGAGCATTACGCCAAGATAGACAACATTATCAACGACATAAAGTTTCTCCACAAGTCCACTTGCTTGGATATGAACGATTTCAACTTTATGATCGGGTTTGACTACAATTCCAACGGACTTCTTCATCCGCTGAGCGAGACCGATCAAGTGGAGTTTTTCAACCGTATGCACCGCGAATTTGACGGAACGGATTTGGATAAGGGCGTTAACGGTGCGTGGTTCAATGAGTTTAGTCCCGACTACTGCACCAACTGCGACATCTGCGGCGAAAAATTCTTCCTTTTGGAGAAAAACGGCGACATTTATTCCTGTGTTCGTGGTCAAGGTCATAAAGAGTTACTTTACGGTAACATCTATCAAAACACTGTTGACGAAATACTTAACGCAGCCACTTCAAAAATTCTTACAGCGCACAACAACGTGGGATTCAGCCCCGAATGTGCCGCCTGCCAGTATCTATATTTGTGCAAAACAGGCTGTCCGTTTGTAAAGAATGTTTACCATTCTGCCAAATCTTACACTTGCCTTTTGCAACAAGAATTATACAAAAACCGCAACTATTCGCCCGACACTAACCCGTCGGACACTGCTTTCAACTATCTCTTGAAGGTTCATCCCGACCTTGCCAAGGATTTTAAGCCGGTGGTTTATCAAGAAAACTCGCTCTTAGACCTTATCAACAAGGATCCGCATCTAAAATATATCTACGACCCCGATTCGTTTGTGCTCGAAGTGGGCGGCGAGCGTTATCCATTGCAATCGCAACTGCTCAAAAACTGCCGCGAGATTATCCAGATTTTTGAAGGTTTCGACGTGCTTATCCGTGTGCGCAAGGAGGTGCTCGAAGCCGAAAGCGACTATCCGCAAAACAACGCCCTGTTTATACAACTTCTCAGCGGCGATTGTCACGTGTATGGCGACGAACAACGTCTGAAACAAAAGCACGTGGCTACATTGCAGGTATACAAATATGTTTTGGAGGATTGGGAGGACGAAGGTTTTTACGTCTACAACATAACCGATTTTTTAAAGAGTTACAAAAAATACCTATCGAAAGAGTATCCCAACAATATATTCTTTACCACCACGCATCTACGTGATTACCATTATATTAAACAAAAAAACAACGCATACTACCACATTGCGGCTGTTAACCTGCCGTTTCAGAATGTGGAGTTTAATTATTCGGAGGGCTTAATATGATCAACAAACCGATAGAAACCTACAACGACCTTGTCCGCGCCAAAAACACATACGATTTTGCCGCTAATTACCCTGATATGGACAACGGTACGCTCAACTTTATCTACGACTTTTCCGACACCATCGGAGCAAAAGTTGTTGGTAATGAGAATCAAATCCTCTTTTATGTAAATGCAAAACTCGTAAAGACTATTGATATGAAGATGTCGGAAGGCGCTGCAAGGTTTTATTCAACTGTACAAATTGTTGACCGCAGGTATTATGCCACATTCAAAATTTCCTCGCCGTCTTCTTCTTCGGGAGTTGCCGCCGGAGCCGCCGTTGCATCCTACTCATCGTATTCAAGCCGCGACGACAGTTCGTACTCTTCGGGGCGCAGTTCAAACAACAACAACAATAATAACAATAACAACAATAATAATAATAACAATAATTAATTCTTTTGGGTTGTGAAATAAATCATTTATATTTGCAGAAACTAAAAAACTACTGATTTATGACAGCAATGGAATTGAACGCGCAGATATGGCGCGATATGGCAGCAATAGCCGACAGCGAGCCGCTGATGAGCAAATTGGCTAATTACCTTAAAAAACTCGTCAAGGTTAAACAAGAAGACCCTACGCTAATGACGAAAGAGGAATTTTTTGCGCGGGTGGATGAGGCGAAAAAGGGCGAATCACACAGAATGAATCCCAACGAGAATTTGACAGATTTTCTAAAACGTCACGGCTATGATATATGATGTTGAGTTAAAAGATAGGGCAATGGTAGATCTTGCCAAACTCGCCAAAAGTGAGCCAAAGTCGTTTGCAAAGGCTCAGGCTCTCATCGAGGAACTCAGAGAGCATCCTCGCACCGGCACGGGACATCCTGAACAGTTGTCGGGTGACAGAGCTGGACAATGGAGCCGTAGGATTACTCAAAAGCATCGCCTTGTGTATGAAATTAATGATAATGAAGTGATTGTGCTTATTCTTACATCGTACGGCCATTATGATGACAAGTAAGATTGTATAATAATTATTACCCTATGCAATTATCGGATAAAAAATACCTCAAACGCCTTAAAGATTTCGGGTTGAGCCTTATAACAACCTACAAATCAGGCAATAATATTGTTAAGAAAAACATTTTTGAGCCTCTTACCACCAATATTGTCAACGGCATACGCTTAGAAAAAGACTATTTGCGCGGCGGACAGTCGGTTTTTAAACTCCACAACTTCGACCCACGCATCAAATATACCTTTATAAATCCCTCCACAGCAAGCAAATGTCCAAACTGCGGTGCTGATATTGATGCTCAGAGTGGCGAATGTCCCTACTGCGGCACGGCTTACAATATGGACTACGAGAGCAAGAGTCTCGGAGCAAAATATCACACCGACCTTGTGATGAATACCAATACCTACAAGTATATCACCGCTCTGATAGCCTTCTCGGTTGCGTTCCTTATCAGTTACATCTATATCCGCACTACTGGACGCACTTTCAACGTCTGGGATATGACGAAGGTGCTTGTCGGCACTGCGCTGTTTGGATTGGCGTTTTATTATGTGTTTTATTATTTGGATTCGTTCTTTATTCTTTTGCCAATTAAACTTTATAAAGAACGCATCAACGCCGCACATACTAAATTTTGGCAAGATAATGCCAAGGATATCAACAAGGATGTATTTTTCACCAATCTCAACTACGAACTTCAAAAATACTATTTTGAAAATCCCCAAAACCTCAATGTGCTTGATTTCGACTTTGTAGACTACACCACCATTACCCGCAACGGCGATTATGTTAGCATTGATATACTTGTGCGTGAGGTATATTACACAGCCGGCAAAATCAAATGCCGTCAAAAAAGCAAGACCATCCGCCTACAACGTGTAAAACGCGAATATTCGCTTGAAAGCGTTGGCGGCGTTGCTCTCAAATGCAAAAACTGCGGCAGCAATCTCGACGCATTCCAAACCTCGTGTCCCAACTGCGGCACACGTCAGAATTATTTGCAAGAGTGGTATATGGCGTAATAATGTGGCGCAAAGGTCAAATTGCAGGCTAAAAAATAACCTTTAAAAGCATTATTTCCCTATCTTTGTTGCACAAAACTTTTTTTGCTATGGATTACAAATACAAAGTCTTCATAAGTTACCGCCGTGACGACGCGGTGTTCAAAGATACAGTTTATAATATCCTCAGCGAGTATATCGATGAGGATAAGATTTTTGTTGACGCTGTGGAATTGAACAAAAGACCTAACAAGTGGTTTGAAACCATACACGACGCATTGCTTTCGTCAGAATATATTTTGATTTGTATAAACAAAGATACTTTCAATCGTGAATCGCAAGAAAATAAAACAGATTGGTATTACAAGGAAATTGAAATTGCTTTGCAAAGGCAAAAAGAGGATAATTCTATACATATCATACCTATCATAAATATACGTCCGACTTTTAGAGAAACAAGATTTCCCGAACTATCTAAATTTCAAGCTGTAAGTTACCGAACCAAAAACGAAAATACTACATTTCAAGAACGTTTATTAAAAATTGTAGGGATTGACGTAAATACTACACCGTCAATTACCTCAGCTCCTACTATTATCAATAATATTGTAATTCCACATAATCTTATCCCTAATTTCTATATGTTAAACAAACTACATAGGTCATTTTCTACCTATAATTGTGTGGTAGTCAGTGGTATTGGAGGCAGCGGGAAAACGTCTTTGGCATATCAGTTCATTAAGGAAAAGAATTTTAATAATATTGCTTGGGTTACAGTTAATGGCAAAATTGAAGACGCCTTTTTGGAAAAAATGGCAGAGTTACTGTATGAAGGGGAAGAACAAGAAAGATTTATACAAAATCAAAATAAACCAGTAAAACTTGCAATAGTTAAAAACAAATTATCAAACATTAAAGGTAAAAATCTACTTGTGTTGGATGTCAACACAAACAATGAAACAATAAAACAAGAGATTAACACACAAATATATAAATATCTCCCCTCTGACAATTGGAAAACACTTGTGCTAACGCGAGCCATTGTCAAAAATAAAAACCGTTTTGCGTCTATTGAGATGGACAGAATGACGGGAGATGAAGCCAAAGAATTGTTTTTAAACAATTATGATGGGAGTATTAAGTTTTCGGATGACCAACTCGACATAATTGTAAATGAACTTTATTACCATCCACTCTTGATTGAGCAAACAGCAATTGCGTTTTCAAATAGCCAAGAAAAAGATGCAGACGAAGTACTAAACAATATAAAAGAGAACAAGGTCAAAAACAAGCGAACAGAAGAAATATTAGGTGGTTTAGTAATCGATGACAAAGAACAGCAAGACATTTACACGTATCTTATCGACCTCTGCAATGTTAACAAGCTTTCAGAACCAGAGATAATATTTCTCGCTTGTTTTATGACCTTTCCTGACGAGAAGGCTGATTTTAAGACAATTAGTATTCTTTTACCTAATACCACAAACGCTTTTACAAGCCTAATAGAGAAGGGTGTAATTAACCGTCAAAATGACCTATTATATATCCACAAACTGATAGCAAATGTCTTGCGCGAACAAATAGATATTAAAAGCTTTAATTACTCAGACTATCTTAAAAATATTGATAAAATTTTAGAAAAAAGCGATGATTACATCGAACCTATTATAAACTATTTATGGGTTAGTTTACAAAAAATAGGATTCGCACCGACAATTATTAAAATATCAAATAGAATTTATGATTTATATATAAAATATAAAAATGACAAAAAAGACACGGATGATAAAATAATACAAACAGAATATAAAAATTCAGATCCAGTTTATATTTCGTACGCTCATAATGAAGATAAAAAAGGAAGAGAGCATATCGCAGACGTTGTTGATTACATCAAGAATATATTTAAGAAAGAAAATATTAGATGCAAAACAGATGAAGATATTGAGGGTGGGGACAGGATTACTGATTTTGAACAAAAAATTGGTAATAGTAAATATACAATAATTGTGTACAATGAAAAGTATTTTGGCAGCCCGCATTGTATGTTTGAATATAAACAAATAATAGAGAATAAGGAAATGAAAAAAATATTTATCAATTCGGACAAGATTAATTTGAAAGATGATGAAGTTATTGAAAGACTGTTTGTTTTATGGAGTATAAAAGAACATCAATTCAAGAAAAAAAATCCTGTTTTCTTAACTCCAATAGAAAAACAAATAATTCTAAATGACTATTACAAAGAAGATATCGAATGTTTACATCAGGAAATTGGAGCTACAAAATATTATAACACAAATAATCAATATCAATTAAACGATAAAGATACGAAAGACTTAATAGGAACAATAAAAAAATGGATTACGGAAGACACTGTGTCAAAATCGTGAGTCAATGGCACACCGTCGTCTATCGCTATTGTCATGAAGAGAGATTGTTAATATCTCATCAAACAAAAATTCCTCACCCCTCCCCAAAAATTATTTCCCCCATTTAATCTTTTTTCTTATCTTTGTACCGTTATGCAAAAGCCATACGTCAAACCATTATCAACAATGAAAAAAACATTTGCAATCATAATCGTCGCCGTATTGACTTTGTGCCTTGCGGGCAAGGGTCAGGCGCAGAATGTCGAGGAATCTATGGCTAAAACCGCCTGGGATTACCTCAAAACAAATGACAATTGCATTTCAACCATACTCTCCGAACTCAATGAAATAGACCCCAAGGGATGTGCCGAAGCCGTACATTTCAAATCCAACACCGCAATGGATTTCGATTATGAAATTCCGTATAGCAACAACCCCTTCGGAAGGAAAGACAGCATTTCGGTAAAATATCAGGTGCATTGCTACAAGACATCAGACCGCTCGTGGATTGCTGTCGTCGATTCAAGGCTAAATATCTATGCATTTACAACAAAAGTGAAAGAATCCACCTACGAAGGCTTTTCTATTTTGGAGTGCAAGAACGGCAAAATAATGTCTATCCCAAAACGAGAAAAATTTTTCCCGGGTAACTTGTGCTTCATAGACGAATTGTATTCAAAATTCGTTATGAGCGACACCGAAATCAATTGTTTCAGCTATTATGCAGGACCATTGAAATTCGTTTGGAACGGCAGAAAATTTAAAACATCGTCCAAACCAACAGAAAAATGTATAGCTTATAATGGTGATTTTCACTATCTTTCACCGTTTGAGAAATGGTTTTATGAAAAAATTCTTAGAAAGTTTTGGACAGGCGCACCCGACGGATGTATAAAGAACATAGATGGCAAAACAATCGCTAAATTTGACATAAAGGACGGAATAATAGAAGGTTACGAGCTGTTGAACCCTGCATACGGCATTGCGATGGATATAGACGAAGATGAATTTCTCCTATCAAATCCCGTTACGATAGGAAGTCCGATGTCGTTTGCGCTCGATCACTTGTTTGACGCTCCTACTACAAAAGTATTCAAGGATGGTAAATTCGTTGTCACTCAACACATTAGCCACGAAACCCTATACCAACGGCGCGATGTTTACATCGAATTGACGTCAAAGAACGAAAAATCGCCGATTGAAACCATAAGGGTGTATTCTACGCCGCTTGAAG
This sequence comes from Bacteroidales bacterium, assembly GCA_016286055.1. Lineage (GTDB taxonomy): Bacteria > Bacteroidota > Bacteroidia > Bacteroidales > UBA3824 > UBA3824. The sequence goes on along the minus strand of JAEERW010000020.1, from coordinate 2,114 downwards.
TTACACTGCAAAGCGAAATAGACGAGTCAGAACTTACAGACGACGCCAAAACCATTTTCAAGGCGTTGAATTTCAACGAAAACGATTATGGCTATTTTTTATGGGCATTACCTTTTCCAAATGGCATTAGTATCGATTTTGGAACATCAGAATTCAATCCCGATGGTTGGCTACATAATAAAATATCTGATATGTGTGGAATATATGATTTACAAGGCTGACGGCAAATATTTGGTGGTGCTTTCTGAAATTAAATACCCTTTCGAAAATCTCGGCGCAAAGTTTTGGTATTACGAAAACGGCAAACTCACACCGACACAATTTGCCCTGCCATCGCCAACTTACAAAGGGGAAACAGAAAGTAGTTTGTATAGTTTCACGTACAAAGGGTTGAGATACTCACACTACATTTCCAACAATCAGTTTGTTGATGAAGATTTCAATTGGAACGGCAGCAATTTTGTAAAAGAATAACTAAATAAATACATAACACTTAATCAACAACAAAAATGAAAAGACTTCTGACACTTTTGGCGGTTTCCCGTATGCCGGACAGGGCACAATAGTGCAATCGGGCAGCGGCGACTGGTACGGAATCATTTTCCAAGACCGTGGCGGCGTTGGCCGCGTATTGACGGCGACTTCCGCGCAAGAAACGGCTCTCAGGGCGGCGACATTGCCACGTTCTATTATAGCCTCGACGGCAACAATTGGACTAAGACCCTCGAAAATTACAAGATGATTTTCGACTACCGCAGGTTCTTCATGGGCTCCAAGTTTGCCATCTTCAATTACGCCACCAAGAAGGCGGGCGGTATGGTTGATGTGGACTTTTTTGAGTACAAGAAGGGGGATAAATAATTCCTTAACAATCCTCAATAACCTTGTACCTTTTCACCGACGGGAAGAATAGCATTTCCTTTGCAAAATCAAAATCTTTTCCTTATCTTCGCACCATAAACATTTCTGCTATGGATTACAAATACAAAGTCTTCATAAGTTACCGCCGTGATGACGCGGTGTTCAAAGATACAGTTTATAATATCCTCAGCGAGTATATCGATGAGGATAAGATTTTTGTTGACACCGTGGAATTGAACAAAAGGCCTAACAAGTGGGATGATACCATACACGACGCATTGCTTTCGTCAGAATATATTTTGATTTGTGTAAACAAAGATACTTTCAATCGTGAATCGCAAGAAAATAAAACAGATTGGTATTACAAAGAAATTGAAATTGCACTGCAAAGACAGAAAGAGGACAATTCTGTACACATCATTCCAATAATAAATGTTCGTCCTAATTTTGACGAAACACCATTTCCTGGACTTTCTCAATTTCAAGATGTAAGGTATCGGATAAAAGAGGGTAATACTACATTTCAAGAACGATTATTGAATATTTTGGGAATAGGAGATAGAAAAAATGGAAATAAATCTTCTTATCCCACAATAATTAAAAACATAGTTTTCCCAAACAATCTTGTTCCTCGTTTTGATATGCTCAACAAAGTGTGGAAAAGTTTTTATAACCATAATTGCGTGGTTGTCAGCGGCATTGGCGGCAGCGGAAAAACGTCTTTGGCGTATCTGTACGCAAAGGAACAGAATTTTAATAATGTTGCCTGGGTAACAGTTAACGGCAAAATTGAAGACGCCTTTTTGGAAAAAATGGCTGAAATGCTATTTGAAGGGAATGAATTGGAAAGATTTATACAGAATCAAAATAAACCAGTAAAACTTGCAATAGTTAAAAACAAATTATCAAACATTAAAGGTAAAAATCTACTTGTGTTGGATGTCAACACAAACAATGAAACAATAAAGCAAGAGATTAACACACAAATATATAAATATCTCCCCTCTGACAATTGGAAAACACTTGTGCTAACGCGAGCAAATGCAAAAAATAAAAACCGCTTTGCGTTCATTGAGATGGACAAAATGACGGGAGAAGAAGCCAAAGAATTGTTTTTAAACAATTATGATGGTTGTATAAAGTTTTCGGATGACCAACTTGACATTATTGTAAATGAACTTTATTACCATCCGCTTTTGATAGAGCAAACTGCAATTGCGGTTTTCAATAGCCAAGAAACAGATGCAGAGGAA
>JAEERW010000019.1 GCA_016286055.1 Bacteroidales bacterium | reverse complement strand
TTTATAAAAATAATAGATTTTATCAAGAACGGTAGGGAAAATGTAAACTATAAGTTTATTGAAGACACACTTGCGGCATTTAATTTTTACCGAAGTACTTATATAATTCACGATGATTCAATTTTCCCTCGTGACGCATACCCTAAATTGTCCATAAATTATCACAATAATAGATTTAAAGATAATTTTGAATATCGTTGTGATTCTACAAATTTTAAAATTATTTCGTCGTTTAATGATTTAATTGACATTGAAGGAGATTTTGACAATTTAACGCTCAAAAGATTTTGTGCTTTTCAGAAGTTTTTGAGTAATGAAATATCTGATTTATCGAATCGTAAAATATCCTTGTATAACAATAAAAACGAATTTAAACTCGGCATTCAATATTTTGAAAACGATGAGTATATGTTGTGTTTGGATAAATCATTTTTAAAAGACTCCAATATGAATAATTATTAACCCTATCTTACTAACACCCTATGCCCACAATACTAAAATATATAACTCTCTGGTTTCTCCCCTTGATAATCCTATTATCAACCACCCTCTCTGTCTCCGCCCAAGATATCGAAACCATAAAAAACTCCAAGCCCATACAAGCCTCGGGTTCGCTTTCTGCCAGCACCACTCACGAACTTATCACCGATTCCACCCTCGCCGACAATAGTTTTTATTATTACCTCAATGGCAACCTTACCACCACGGTTTATGGCGTAGTGAGCGTGCCGATAAGTTTTGCATTCACCGACAACACATTTACCAAAAATGCCGCATTGCCATTCAACAGATTTTCGCTAAGTCCCACATACAAAGGATACACGCTCTATCTTGGATACAACAGTCTGACATTTTCGCAATACACCCTCTCGGGGCACGATTTTCTTGGCATAGGCGCAGCGTATCAAAACGAAGTTTGGGACATTGCTGCATTCTACGGACGTTTGCGCAAGGCGTGCGCCCCTGATTCGGCTGCCACCAAGTTTGATATAGGCTACAAACGTATGGGTGGCGGCTTTAAAATAGGGCACAACTTTGATAAGGTAACACTTGCGGGCAATGTGATATTCATAGGCGACAAGAGCAACACAGTATCGTTCGACAGCCATCCAGAATTGTACATCCCTGCCAAAGAGAACATAGCCTCGTCGATAGAAGCCGGCACCACATTGATACCCAACCTCAATATCCGCGGCGAATACGCATTCAGCGTTATTAAGAGCCAGTACTCAACCGACAGCCTGAAAACCGAGCCATTAAAACAAGGGGGTTCGCTCAACTACACATCTGTGTTTCACGCCTACAATTTTGCATTGGATTATACGTTGGGCAACAGTCAGGTAGGTATGGCTTACAAATATATGCCGCCCAACTACGAAACACTCGGAGGCTACTATTTCAACGAAGACCTCAGGCAGATAACAGCCACATTCAGCACTATGATAGCCGACAGGATAGCAGTGGCAGGCGATGCGGGTTTTAGTCGCGACAATGTAAAGCATCAGAAACTATCCACCAACAAAAATATGGTGTATTCTATTAATGTTTCGGGCAATGTTACGCAAAAACTAAACATGTCGGCTTCGTTTAACAACGACCAGAGTTATATCAACATCCGCGACAACTACCGGCAACTGATACAGACATCGCAGTTTGAAGACCTCGACACCAACAACTATTCACAACTAAGCAGCACGTCGATGCTGTCGCTCTCGTACACGCTTGGAGGTTCGGAGCAGGTGTCGCAATCCGTTACAGCCGACTTTACCTATCAGACCACCAACGAAGAGCAACGCTACGACACACTCTCCGCCAAAGCCAAAATACTCAACACCAACGCTGGCTACTCATTGTCGCTCACCAATATAGGAGCCACACTATCGCTCAGGGGCGGATTCAACCGCACCAACACTTCGGCACAGAAAGTGGATATAGCCACAGTGAGCGCGGGCGTGTCGCAAAGGTTTAAAAATCCGCTAACCCTCTCGCTCGACGGCACATTGGCAAATACAATGTACGATACTATATCGTCGTATATAGTTAATGCGAGGTTTTCGGCGGCGTATACCTTTTTTGAAAAGCATAATATATCGCTATCTGCGGCATATATACACAACTCGGTAGCGGCAACACTCAAAAACCGCTGCACCGTTAATTTTAACTATTCCTATACATTTGCTATAAAACGAAAAGACACCAATGAAAACAATGAGAACTTATAGTTGTAAACATTCGGCGATACTGCTGATAATGTTATGCGCGTTATGGATGATGCCACAAAAAGCGCAAAGCCAAAAAATTGAGCAAGATGCCATAGAACTAATGTCCGACACCGCCAACGCCAAGCGAGTGAGGGCGGCTATTGCCATGGCAAACAAGGTTAAAAAACTTGGCAACTATATCAAAAACCTGCAAGAGGTGTTGTCAAACGGCGAACTTCCGCTTCCGTGCGGTCTTGGCGAGGGCAGATATACTTTGGTGCTTTCGGATATACAGCACGGCGACGACGGCATTACCAAAATTACTGCCACCACAGCCATCGGTATTGGAAACGACACAATAGCATTTGGCGGCACATGCTCGCTCAGCGGACAATGCGGCACGGCGATGCCCACTAAGATAGAACTCCTTGCCCAGAGGTCGGTGTCGATAGGAAAAAACATCCGGCTTACATTTAACAAAGGTTCGTACTGCGAATTTGACTGCGACGGCATCACCCAGTTTTTTGCCGATATCACTGTTGCAATCACATCCGACAAGATTATAGCATACGACAGCAATTTTAAACCCACCAACAAATCACCGTCGTTTAATATACAGACATTTTTTGAATCGTTTGACGACCTGACCTTTGAAATCAATGCCAATCTTAATTTTGGCATCAAGGGTCTCAACGATTTTGTCTTCACTATGAACAATCTCGTGTTAGACAAGAGCGAAACCCGCACGCCAGCCTCCGTAAAGTTTCCCGACAACTATTTCAGTTCAAATGCCGAGATAAAGTTGTGGGAGGGTTTTTCGGCAAAAACCATTGCGGTGGCACTGCCCGAAAGTTTCTGCAAAAATGGCAACTCACGCACCCAAGCAGGCTGCCAAAGTTTGATTATCGACAAGTATGGAATATCGCTTACTGCCTTTGTAGAAAATATTCCGCACCAAAAAATCGACACAACCAAATGGCAGATAATGGCGGATGCCGCCAACCTATCGCTCACCAAAAACAAAATCGACAGCATAAGTTTCTACGGCATAGCCAATATTCCACCTTTTGGCAAAAACTCTAAAATGGGTTTTGTGGCGCGCTACAACGATATTTCTAAACAGTTTGACTTTACTTGTAATCTCAAAGATACATTAGATTTTCCAGTGTTTGGTGCCAACTTGACATTGCAACCCTCTTCGTATATCAACCTTTCGGTAGGCAAGGAGGGTTTTTATCCGCTGATACACGCCGACGGCACTCTCTCGATTAATACCGAATTAGAAAAACTTAAAGTAACCTTGCCCGATATAAAATTTGAAGGCATGGAGATTAGCAACCGCAAGCCATATTTCAAGCCGGGTGTAATGTCGTTGGCGGTTTCAAAACTGTCGATGCCATCGATAGGCGGTTTTCAATTAGAAATCGACAATATAGGCTTTGAAAACGAGGCATTGGCATTTACCATAAAACTAAAACTAAACGAAATGCTCAACGGTGCCGCCAGACTAAAACTTGAAGGCGACTTTGATAGATTCAAGATAAAAAAAGTGGCACTGTCGCGGGCGGAGGTGCATTACAAAGCCGAAAACACACTATCGATCGACGGCTCGGTAGAGATTAAGAAAGGTGATGAAATTTACGGCAACGGTTTTCGTGGCGACCTCGACGTAAAACTGCTCAACAAGTATGGACTAAATGCTGTTGGCGTATTTGGCAAAAAAGACGGCAACCGATATTTTCTTGCCGACGTGCTGTTAGAAGCAGATCCTATTTTTACAATTCCGCCGTGCATAAGCGTTTCGGGATTGGGCGGTGGACTTTACCGCCACATGGATCAAACCTTAAAAGACTATTCCTTTGGCAAGGCAATATCCGGCATCTGCTACGTGCCCAACGAAAAAGTGGGTTTCGGATTTCTTGCCCATGCCAATTTTTATGTGGCGCAAAAAAACACGCTCAATGCTCAAACCACCTTTGAAGTGCAGTTCAACAACAATTGGGGACTCAACTATGTGCAGTTTAAAGGCGACATGGCATTTATGCGCGACCCAAAAAAATGGGGTGGCCTTGGCGAAGGCATGATGGAGAGTGTAAAACAACAAGAACAGGCTGGCGGTGTAGGTAGCCTAAAACAAGAATACCGTCCGTCGGAAGAAAAACCAAAAGACAACGGCGGCAGCGACGGAATGCTCTCTGCTTCTGTGCTGATGAAATACGACAATAGGAACAAGATATTCAATATGGATCTCAAAACCTACCTCAATATTTTGGGCATAATCAAAGGCGCAGGAGCAAATGATATGCTCGTGTGGGCAAAGGCAAGGTTTGGTGATTCCGACTGGTATCTGCACATGGGCACACCCGACAATCGTTGCGGTGTCAAAGTGCTCGATTTTGTTCAGTTAGACTCATACTTTATGCTTGGTAACGGTCTTCCCGAAATGCCGCCGCCACCCGACAAAGTGCTGAGCGACTTATCAGCCGCCCAAAAAGACGATTTTTTGCGACGTATTCACAACGATATGCCATCCACAGGCAAGGGGATAGCCTTCGGTCTTGGTTTCAATATTAATCTAAAACCGTCCGTGGGTCCGTTTTACGCTAAGTTGGATATTGGTGCAGGCAGCGAGTTTATGCTTGCCGACTATGGCAAGAACGCCTACTGCAAAGGTCGCGAAGGTACGCTTGGTATCAACGGATGGTATGCCGAGGCGCAAGTATGGGCATATTTGGATGCCGCCGTTGGTATTAAGGCCAAATTATTCGGCAAGACACGCAAATTTGATTTCCTTGCCTTGCACTCTGGCGCGTGTCTCAAAGGCATGGGTCCAAACCCGTTCTATTTCACAGGTATAATTACTGGTAGTTACAGCGTGATGGGAGGACTTCTCAAAGGCAGTTGTCATATCGATTTTGAATGTGGAACAAAATGCGAACCAGTGAAAGGCGGTCCCTTACTTGGCGAGGATATGATAGCGCAGATTACTCCTGGCAACGGAGACAAAGACGTAAGCGTGTTTGCCGCTCCTCAGTTGCTGCTCAATGTGGCATCCGAAACTGAGATGACTATAGAGGACAACAGAGGTGTGAAAGGAACGTATCGTGTAAAATTAGATCATTTTACCGTCACCAAAGAAGATGGCTCTCCTGTTGCTGGCAAGACTGTTAGGAGCGACGACGGCCTATCGTACACATTCGACCCCGAAGAGGCATTTGAAAGCACCACACCCTACACTGTATCAGCACGGGTGCTTTTCCAGAAAAAGATTGCAGGACACTGGATCACCTTCACCGAAGATGGCGCCGACTATTCAGAACAAAAGACTGTGCGGTTTACCAGTGGCGAACGTCCTGATCACATACTGCCAGAGCATTTGTTGTGCGGCTATCCTCAAATGAGACAGTACAATTTCTACCCCAAAGAGTGGAATGATGGATACATATTGGTTACTGAGAATTACTCGTACCTCTTCACCACTGCCATTCCCGAAGGATATATGCAGAGGGTGCGATTCGAGACCCTCGATGGAAAGGGCAACGACTTTACCTTCTCTTCCAAAAGAGTCTACGAATACGGCGCAAAATACGAGATTGACTTCAACCTCGGCAATTTTCAGTTTAAAAACAACGAGATATACCGCATATCTATACTCAATATTCCCAAAGAACAAGCCAAAATTGATGCAAACGTTTCGCGTTCAGAAACATCCGTGTCTGACGACGTAAGCGTGCGAAAGATAGAGGCCGAAGGCGAACTCGATATCCTCGAAACCAAAGAGATATGCTCATACTGCTTCCGCACCAGTAAGTTCAACACTTTTAAGGAGAAGGTGGCTTCGTTAAAATTGTCAGGTACAGGTATGGTAATAGGCACCGAAAACGCTCAACTTAATGATATTACACGCAATATTACCAATGATGAATTTCCTGACGGTTATGAGTATCAACACACAATTTATGGGAAAGGACTCTCTAACGACCACATGATGGTTCTAGAACCTTTGCTTGACCAAACTAAGTGGTTTAACAATTCCATATTCCCATACATCTACAAAGAATACAAGGCAAGCGACTTAAATAACAACAAAACGTCAAATTACAGTTTCCCTCCAAACGATGCTATGACAATAATGAACACAGAATTATTATATCATGGAACGCTTAATGACAATGAGATAGCACAAAATAGGGCTACAGGCTTGGACAAAGAGGGCAGCATAGGCTATTATGTTGTATTTCAGTGCGACCGTGATGTCAGAAAAATTAAAAACATTGTTGCCCAGAAAGTGTTGCAAAAACAGCCGTTGTCAGGTCATGACAAAGATTTTGAACACTATATTCAACCCGATCCCTACACCCCCGGCGACTACCCCTTCAAAGTATCATACCGTCTGCCAGGAAAAAACATAATCACATCATCGGTAACAGAAAAATTTGTTGTTCAATAATGAAAACAATATCTGCCTTATGAACCTCCGACACTTATATACTGCAGTTGCAATATTGATACTGAATATGTTGACGTTGGCATCCTCCGCCCAGCGCAACTACCCCGTCCGTGCCACAGTGCAATATACCCCGCCATACAGCCTCTTTCTCGGCGACTATGCCACACCAAAACTCATAATCACCCTTACAGGACAAGACCTCTTAGACGCCAACTGCCCCTACAAACTCTCCTTCTCGCTTGAATGTCAGAATGTTAAAGTAACTACAAAACCATCGTTCAACCCCGCACCTTTATATATTAACGGCGGACAAACCATAGTGCTCACAGGTGCCGACCTCGCAAGATATTTCGACATCCAAAACCTTGATTTCCACGGCATCACCGCCGCCAAATACCTCCAAGACGGTCAACTGCCCGAAGGTTTTTACCGCATGAACGTGAAAGTAATCCACTACCACGAAAACCGCGTAATCAGCAACACCGCCTTCACCATGTTCAACGCCCGCATGGGCAAGCCGCCTGTGCTCACCCTGCCCAAAGATAAGAGTCTTATCCCGCCCAACCAACAGGTAATGCCCATCGTTTTCTCATGGACGCCAAAAACAGTAGGCTCGTATCAATACCGTTTTGAACTTTGGGAGTGCGCCGTGCCCGGCATACCTGTGCAGACCGTTGTGAGCACAATCAGACCTATATACACGCAAACCACATTCAGCCCGATGCTAACCCTCCACACCGCCAACCTCAACATGAAACCCGGTATGGAATACGCCTGGCGCATAACCGTAGAAGACCCGCACAACCAGCAGAAATTCGCCAACCAAGGACAGTCTGAAATCTTTACCTTCACCTACAAACGCAAGCCCGAACCCGTTACAGGACTTAGATTCTCCAATCGCGGACTAAAAATCACTTGGACATGGGACATGGACCCCGCCCACACTAAATACTATTTTGAGTACTACGACCCGCAGACTGGCAGAACCATCGACCCCGTAGCCTGCGACTACGCCGAATTTGTCCGCAATATGCCACAAACAGGCTACCACCTTAAAGTCCGAGTAAGAGCAGAATGTTACGGCGACCCGACACTGATGTCGGACTATACGCCATACTTAGACACCTACCTCGAACCCATCCCCGTACCCGAATACGAGTGCGGTAAGCAGTTCCCCGACCGCGAAATCACCAACCTTGAATTAAAACACACCTTTGCCCCTGGCGAGATAGTGGAATCAAAAAACGGCGACACACGTTACGAAATAATTTTTTCGGAAGAAAAAAATGGTTATCTTAGCGGACAATTCTTTATGATTATGGACTGCTGGGGCGGAGCGAAAATACGATGCGAGTTTTCAAAAACTCAAATCAACACCGACAACATTGTGCTGAAAACCATATTCCACAGCGTGACGGATAGCACCCTATATATCAAACCCGAAACCATCCGCAAAGAGATACAAGAGGCCTTCTTCGATGCCGCCACCGTGCTAACAGATTTTTCTATCAAAGATACTGTAAAAATCGACAAGCCATACACCTACCTCTATGTCAACCCCTCGGGCAAAGTGATGGCGGTAATCGATGACAAAGGCAAAATAAAAACCGAAGAGACCAACATCTCCGCCACCAGCCTCAAAGAAAACACCCTGATACAAGGCAAAAACGGCGAGGAACTCGTCCTCACCAAAAAAGGACAAGTGATGGGCAAGGACGAGTTCAACGCCACCGGCGGCAACTCCGTATTATTAAAAGAGTACCACCGCAAATCCGACTCCCTCGCCCAGTGGCAAATCAACTTTTCAAAATACGACGCCCAAACCTACGCCTTCGACCACATCGGCAGCGGCAACCACGGAATTTTTTCTAGTTCAGACTACTACCCACAATCAGGCAGTTACGATTTTAGATATAAAAGTGTAGAGTGTGGAAAGAACGACAAAGTTATTGTAGAATTCGACACCTACCGTGAAAAAGATTCGGTAGTATTTAAAGATAAATACGGAGTAATATACCCAATAAAAGACCGCATACTCACCTTCACCGGCGTAAACCAAGCCGACACCAACTTTATCTACGCCTACCGTGGCGAACAAAAGATAGGCAAACTATTTTTAAACACCTATCAACAAAAAACATATAAAGTAGTATTTGTTAGAGTAAATGGAGCGGCAAAAAAGTTGAACGCAAAAGAAATCACAAAATATTTAAACAAGGTCTACAATCAGTGTGCGGTAAGTTTTGAAGACTCAATCGACAATATTACTATCGACGATTTAACATCCTTCTCCCACGGCGGCAGCGGTATCCTCACCGTCTACAACGATGACCAAAAACGCGTACTGCAAGCATACGACAAAGAAATGAAAGACGGAGTTTATTACTTGTTTTTCATTGACAACGCAACCGACAAAAAAGACGGTAACGGAACACTTGTATCTGGCTATATGCCAAGAGGTTACAACGCAGGTTTTATTTATGACGGCGGCTCGTTGCATACCATTGCCCACGAGTTAGGACACGGAATTGGAAATCTTGAACACGTGTTTGAAAGCTCTTCAAATTCAGGCAAAACTAAGAATTTGATGGATTATTCAACAGGAGATGAACTGTGGCACTTCCAATGGGATCACATCCAAGACCCGAGCAGGGTGTGGATGAAATGGAGCAAGGATGAAGGAGAAGGAGAAAAAATAATCAGAAAATTGACCGGCGTGTATTTTAATGGAATTCAAAGATGTTCTTTAGATTCGTTGTATTTTTTAGAGGGTGTTGACGATTCTGTAGAAATCGTTGCAATTGATTCCTCTAAATCAGATACACTCAATGTGAAGTGGACGTTTTCTAATGCATCGTCTCCATTATCAACAAAAAAACTGATTGTTGATAAAAATACTTTCCGTAATGATAATTTTATTAGTTTAGTTGGAGAAAAAAATAAATTAATTTTTGTTTCTGATACTGTTGTTACTTTTTATTTGTTTTATCATGAAAAGAGTTTTGAAACGATTGTATGTGATACTATAAAGTATTATTTATCAATACATTACAATTTTGATTCTATTCAAAAAAAATTGAATGATTATATTCTAACCAACGATTATATTCCGTTTTTGTATTCTGGTTTAGATTCTATTTATTTTAAAAAGGATATGTATAAATACATCGATGAAGTTGAAGAAACTCCTGTTGATGAGTTTGATTCTTTGTTGATTAGTTTGTATAATTCTGATAAGTTGGTATCGGATTGGACTTTCGATATGTTAAACGAGGTTCGGAAGTTAGTTAATATAGATTTGAAAGACGATGGAGAGAATAAATTAGATGAAGAATTTAAAACCGTTCTTATTTCAAAATATAAGGAAAAGACTAAAGGAACAAATAGTAGTAATTTAAATATAATAAGTAGTACAATTTATGATATTTTAGTTGAGGTATTAAAAGATCGTTTAAAAAATAATTAAAGATGAAGGTTATATTTATATTATTTTGTATATTTCCATTATTTGTAAATGGTCAGAAATATAATATACAATTTACTAATAGCAGTGATAAGAAAACGATGAAGCGTAGCTTAATTGAAGGTATTCAATCTTCATTAGATACGTTGGGTAAGCAAATTGATGTTTATAATGGATCCAATATTAAGCCCAAAAATATTGAGTATTATCACCGAGATTCAATTGTTGTTGATGTTATTTTTTTTGACAGTGGTTATGTTGGAAATTTAAAATTAAAAAGTAATAATAACGTTCAAGAACAATCTGTTTTAGAATATTGGCATTCTAAATTTGATGAAAGACAACGTATTTTGTTTTATTTTGTAAAAGAAAATGATACTTATGTTTTAAAAAATCTTGTTTTATCGAAATTTATGACAAAAGGACAACTATTGCCTTTAATAGTTGATTATATTAAAACTAATGTATCGATGCAAGTAGCATCTAAACCTATTGAATGTATTTCTAATACATTGAAGTCTTTTAGTTTGGCTTTGGATTTGCAATATTTGAATAATATTGGTCCTAATGCTCAGAAATTGATTGCTTGTGATCAATATTGTAAGGGTAGTATTCTCTATGGTGGAATATGGGCATGGTCTGAAGTTGTAAATACTAAAGCTGATGATATATTGTCTTTACCATTAGTTTATAAATCAGGTTCGGAACGAAGAGAAGTAGTTTTTAAATATTTTGAAAAGATTAAATATATTGATAATAAAAGACCAAGAAAAGGTGTGGATAAAACGGTAGAAAATTTCTGCAATGCTAATGTTTATGATTATATAATTGGTCGAACTTTATATTGCGTTAACCGAAAACCACCTTTCAATGAATTATCTGAGATTGTTTCTGATGAGAATTTGTATTTTTCTGACAATTCTGTATCTCCCGTTGATATAGCGTTAAAAGATCATGATAGACCGATAAATGTTTTAAATGTTGACTCTTTAAAAAAAATTGTTCAAAATGGTAAAATACGTTTTGACTTTCAAGATGGTGAAACCAAGGAATCATTGATGAAGCATAATGAGTTTAAAAATTTTTATAATCAATTAAAAAATTCTCAATATGTGTGTGAACGAAGAGTTGTAGGTTCTAAATTTTTTATAGATTCTATAGGAAAAGAGCTGAATGATACATTTCCTTGTAATAAGCCTTTCCGTAATGGTATGCAATATGTAATTCATGCAGGAAGACTAAAAGGGGCAAGTTTATTTACAGAAAACGACCCTAATACATTCCATGTTGAAACTAGTGATTCTTCAAGTTTATGGAAGGGTTATTTGTTGTATAATAGTTTTAGTAACAATCAACCAACGTGGTGTAGTGCTTTCGCTCCGAGGCTCTGTAATAATTCATTTGTGTTAAAAAATCCGTCTGAAGAAAAAAAAGTAGAATTACCAATTCCATATTACAATGCAAATGGACAACATAAGTTTTTTGCTAATAATAATTTATATATGGAATTGAAAGAGGCTACTACAAAATATTTCGAGACTGACACAGCAGTATTTGTTTGGTCTTTTGCAGATAGAGGTTATCCTGTTATTTTTACGAAATCAGAAGATGGTCATGGGCATATTGAAGTCGCTTTCCCTGCGAATTTACTGGAGGCTGGTGATTTATATAATAGGCGTTATTATAATTCTCAAAAGGAAACGACTTCTCTTGATGTAACTTCCAAATATTTAAGTGTAGGTGCAGGAACTTTTTTGGGCTTTAAATCATGGGAAAAATACTCTTGGCTTCGGAAGCCAGAAACAAAAGCATGGTTATATTTAGGATATTTAAAACATATAAACAAATGAAAAAAATTATTATTATTTTTTTGCTACTGCTGCCATTATGCAGTATTGCACAAATTAAAAAAGATACATTAATGAATTGTAATAAAACTTTTCATTTTTATATTAATGGAAAACATTATTGTCAATATGAAAATAAACAAGGATTGTATTGTGATTCTGTTTTAATTGACGATTCTTTTCCTATAATTAAATTTAACGAATTTAAAGATTGTGAATTAAGAGGCGATAAACTATTTTGTTTGTTTGTAAATTTTGTTGTAAGTTTTAATTTAAAAAATAATGCGATTAAGACATACAAAATAGATAATAAAATTATTTATCCAAAATTTATTGAAAATTATAAAATTTATGGATCAAATCTCTATTTGAAAACTTATAATTTAAATACACAAAAGTTAAGTGAGATCCTGTTATTGACAAAACGTGAAAAGTATGAATATGATAATCCAACACCCAACTCATATAATCCTGATTATGAGATTATATACATAAATAAATTATCTAATGAGAAATTTGTGTATTGTAAAGGTGAAGAAGAGGGCGGTGCTTCTATCAATCTTGATTTACGTATTTTAGATTTAAAAACAGAGCAAATGCAATCGGTGCATTTGGATAATACTAATAAGTATCTTTCAAAATTTTATAGTGTGTATGACCATGGTTTTGGTGAAATTCCATGTATTTTTCGTTCTATTGATGGAAAGTATTTTTCTTTTTTTGAGTGTGTGATGGATAATTCTCTGAATATTATTGGAGGAAATATTATGCTTTATCCAAGTCAATATGTTGGAGGAATTGTTGTAGAAAATTCAAAACTAAAATATTACATATTAACAAGTCGTTTTCGTAAACTTGTGTTGTTTGATTTAAATCCTAAGTTTAGTAATTTGATGTATAAGGTATATTATGGAGAGAAAATTTTAAATGAGGAATTAAACGGTTTGGATTCTGTTGATTTAAAAAATCTGCGAAATACTGTTTATGCTAAATACAATTATAAATTTGAAGATGAATATCTTGATGCTTATTTCAATTTATATGAATTTTATTCTCATCATGAACCAAGAGTAACTGAAGTTGAATCAAAATTTACTGATGCTGATAAATATAATTTAGCTATATTAGAGTCGGCAGGTAAGGTTTATGGCTTGTATCCGGAAGCATCGCAAAAGAATTTAACAAAAGAATATTTGCAGAAGTTCAATAATTCTGAGCTAAAAATAATGCGTAATGAAATATTTGCGCGTCATGGCTATATTTTCCGACAAGGCGGCGAAATGGATAAGTATTTTAAATTACAAACGTGGTATAAGCCGCGTTATACAAATGTTGATAAATATTTATCAGATATTGAAAAACGTAATATCAGTTTGATTTTGTCAATTGAGAAATCAAGAAATTAGAAAAAAATCGCAGCTCACAAAAAGAGGTTAAGCTGCGATTTTTTGTGTTTTTCATTTCCCCAAAAAAATCTTACCTTTGCAAATGAACTAAATTTGGAATTTTCCTATTGTTGCTCCTTGTAGGAAGATTAATAACGTTTAGTATAATTTTGTGTTGCAACCTTTTTTACATATATTTTGCTTAAAGAAAAAATTGATTATCTTTAAACCGTGAATAATCGGTTGATGGCTGTGGTTTTGAATGAAAACGGCGACACACGTTACGAAATAATTTTTTCGGAAGAAAAAAATGGTTATCTTAGCGGACAATTATGAACTTGATAGTAAGGGTAATAAAAAGCACATTACTAATAATTTTATGGATTATTCTATTCCAAGAAGAACTTGGTTCAAATATCAAATGACGCTAGTAAATAATCTTTAATAAATAAAAATGAGACAGAATCTATTATATTTTATATTATTAGTCGTATTAACGCATAATAGTTTTGCTCAACAAAACGATCCTTTTAAGTATCTTAACTGTTATGCAAAATATAGGCAGACGATTAATTCAGACAGCCTCTTAACAATGTTAACCGAAGGAAATCCTTTTCATGTATTGCCTCATATCTTTATTCCAGAAATTAATACTAAGGATTGTTATTACAACGACAGTTTGAAATCTTTTTTGCTTAAATTCCTCAATAAAGACACCGCGTACCAGTACATGGCTGAGTTAGCCGAACATTATGGCTTTGATAATCACCGCGGCATACAAGAGGATTATATTCGGGATTATTTAAAAGAACGCAAGCAGATGTATTTATTGGATACCATATTAAAAACGCCAGAGTTGTTTTCAGCATATTTTGATACTGTTTTTAACCTTGCGGTGGAACGTCAAAAAACTAGCAGTTATCAAACCAACGAGAGGCTTCCCCGAGAATTAACAGATTTGTTGGCACAAATCAAATGGCCCGAAGTATATGTATGGGCAAGGCAGGAATGGGAGGAAGACGGCAAAAGAGAACATGGATATTGTTACGATTATCTTTTGGGAATGCACGACCCCGAAGTCATTGATATTAACAACCATTTTATAGATACTTGGGGGCAGTTAGAATCGTGTGAGTATGAAGATTCAAATGGGTATATAAATTATTTATATAGAAATCCAGTATATAGTGGGGGAGGTATAGATTCTTGGGGATCGTACTATTTTGATGCTTTTGTTCATTTTTTACAAATCAAGACCATGGTTTATCACCCTTTATATTTTGATGAAAAGAGCAAACGGCCATATAATACAGGATTAGTACATGATTATTGCTTTCATAATCCATATCTTAAAGAATCGTATCCTGTAATATACAATATATCATATGGATTATTTGAAACACAAGTCAACGACAAAAAATATCGTGAAAAATATAAACAAGCATCGGAAGACATTTGCGATAATATAGATATGTTTATTGAAGCCTTAAAGCCTTATAAAGATTATTACTTAAATGAAGAACTCTATTGGAAACAAAACATGCCATACTACAAAAAAGACTAGGGGAATATTACACAAAATTTGCCACCGTAGAGACGCGCCATGGCACGTCTCTACACATCAACCTCGATAAGCAAATTCGTTTGTATTCATTTTCATTCGCTTAGATTTTTGTTTAAAAGAAAAAAGCCCCCGCCGCCCGGCTGTGTCGCCCAAAATAACCATTCGTGTTTTTGGAGAATACAAAATAAAGTCCTATATTTGCCGAAACAATTAGCACCAAGAGTTATGAGCGACTACATAGATTACGGCAACAGCGATTTCAGGAACGTTATCAACAGCAACTTCGTAGACAAGTCGGGTTTGCTGTCATTTTTGAATGATAATCTTGATACAGAGAATAAGTTTATCTGCATTTCTCGTCCCCGAAGATTTGGGAAATCCATTGCGGCACAGATGACATATTCCTATTACGACCGCTCGTGCGATTCATCAAAACTCTTCGAGGGTTTGGAAATAACCAAGAATCCCCACTACAAGACCCACCTCAACAAGTACCCAACTATTTACATTGATTGGAACCGTTTTGCCAACATTCCCAAAAACAAGATATTGAACGAGGCGCAGAAATGCTTTGTTGCCGACCTGAAAGATTCGTATCCTTTTTTGCAAGAACAAGAATCATTCGCCGCGGCCCTTGCCGAAATAAACAAGAAGACAGGCGACCGCTTTATCCTTATCATCGATGAGTGGGATATGCTCGTGCGCGATGTGGAACAGGATGTACAAGATGAGTATGTCAATTTTCTACGTGCTATGTTCAAATCCAACAACGCAAAAAAGATTTTCCTCTTGGTGTATATGACCGGCATCCTGTCCATCATCAAGATAAAGACGCAGTCGGCGTTGAACAATTTTGTAGAATACAGCGTTGTAGACCCCGGCAATACGGCTAAGTACTACGGCTTTACAGAAAAAGAGGTTGTTACCCTTTGCAAGGAGAACGATATGGATTTTGAACTGATGAAACACGCCTACGACGGATACATCATCGGCAGCGAAAAATCTATTTTCAATCCGTTTTCGGTGATGCAGTCGATCTTAAAACGCAGTTACAACAGTTTTTGGCCTAAGACCGCATCGTTTATGGCAATCGAGACCTACCTCCACACCGACGCCGACAACGTAAGGACAAAGATTATAGAGATGATGAGCGGAGGAACCGAGGTGATAGAACCCGCAAGTTTCCGCAACGATATAAAGAACATCGAAACAAGCGACGACGTTATGACCCTCTTGGTTCATCTCGGCTATCTCTCTTACGAGCCTGAGACTCAGCGTGTAAGAATTCCCAACACCGAAGTAGCCATAGAGTTTAAAAACGCCGTAAGCGTGGCGGGATGGGGTGAACTGTCAAAATCGGTAGGAGCGTCTCTTCGTCTTTTGGACGACACCATCAATCTCAAAAAAGAGAAAATCGCCCGCGCCTTCGACGACTACCATTTTGAAGCGTCATCGCTCTTGGAGTTTAACGACGAGAACTCAATGCGCTGCGCCATTATCTTGGCATATTACGCCGCCAAGCCGTTTTACAAGATATTCCACGAATTACCATCGGGAAAAGGCTTTGCCGATATGGTCTTCATTCCTCTGCCAAAATCACAACGTCCCGCCATTGTTGTAGAACTCAAATACGACAAGTCAGCCGACTCTGCCATCGACCAAATCAAACGCAAAAATTATCCTGCCTCACTCAAAGGTTTTTCAAAACAAATCATCCTCTGCGGCATCAACTACAACAAATCCACTTCCAAACACGAAGTAGTGATGGAGGTGATAGAAGGTGAACGATAACAGTAAACGATATGGGTAAATCAGAGATGTTCGCCTCCGGCATCCACGGCATCTTCTAATCATCAGAATATTATCCACAAGTAGGAAGTTACGATTATAGATATAAAAGTGTGGAGTGTGGAAAGAACTTACTATGCCGGCGCTGCGAAAATTGTGACAAATATTGATGCTCAAACTATTAAGTCAAACGACTATGTGATAACAAAACAAGCCTATCTTGCCAAACGCGATAGTTACAATTTTGATGGAGGAATGTCTAATGATTTCTAATAAAACTATTAAATCAATCATTATTATCTGGTTTGCGTTAGGCATTTCCCTTTTATTATTACTCATAATAATTGGAGTTGTTTTTTCAGAAAAAGAGATTTCATCCAATGAACGAGTATCATATTTAATTTCCACATTTAATAATAATAGAAGGAAATATGATTCTACAATAGAATTAATAAATACAATCGACTATAATCATCCCATTGATATTGCAGTAGCACTTTCACAAAAACAAATACCGTATGAGTTGTTTGACCAAACACTTGATAAATCTATCAGGAATTTATTTCCATTTTTTGAAACCGAAATGTTTAAAATTTGGAAAGGCGAACAAATACCAGGGTCGTTTTACAAAAGTTATATTGTATTAGGCATTTATTGTAATCGTATAGGTGCCGACTTATTGTATACAACGATTCCCAAAGAAAAATTTATCAGTCATTTCCAAGATTCTATGGAATACTGCGTTTACCCCGAAATGCCCAAAAATACAAAACATTGGATAGTAAAGTTAGAAGATAATTGGTATCTCTACGACGGCTACTTTCGGATGGAAATTGAATGAACAACTTAAACAGCGTATAACTACAAGAACCATACTGAGGAGTAAATCCACAATTTAGGTTGTAGATTTTACGCCTCGGGGAAACTGTTTTTAGCAACTAAATGCGTTTGTTGTAGTCGAGGGCAACACTTACAAAGTATATGTAGAATAACTCCAGCGATAAAAAAAATTTTTTTTTTACAAAAAAGTTGATTATTATCCGATTATTTGCGTAACTTTGTAATTTGAAAAATAGAATATTAATGGAACTTCAAAATATAAAGCAGAGATTTGGCATTATAGGCAACGACGAGCAACTAAACCGCGCTCTCGACATAGCAATTCAGGTGGCGCCTACCGACATATCTGTGCTTGTAACAGGAGAAAGTGGTGCAGGAAAAGAGTTTATTCCTCAGGTAATTCACGCTATGAGCGCACGCAAGCACGGCAACTACATAGCAGTAAACTGCGGCGCCATTCCCGAAGGCACTATCGACAGCGAGCTTTTTGGTCATGAAAAAGGTTCATTTACAGGTGCTAACGATTCACGACGCGGATATTTTGAGGTTGCCGACAAAGGAACTATATTCCTCGACGAGGTGGCAGAACTGCCCCTTGCCACACAAGTTAGACTTCTGCGCGTGCTTGAAAGCAAAGAGTTTATTAGAGTTGGCTCTTCAAAAGTGCAAAAAACCGATGTCAGAGTGGTGGCTGCCACTAACGTTAATATGGTAGAGGCGGTAAGCAAAGGACGTTTCCGCGAAGACCTTTATTACAGGCTCAACACTGTCCAGATAACAATGCCGCCATTGCGCGAAAGAGGCAACGACATATTGTTGATTTTCCGCAAATTTGCTGCAGATTTTGCCGAACGTTACCATATGCCTGTCATCAGGCTTGACTCTGAGGCTCAGAATATGCTTCTCACCTATCGCTGGCCTGGAAACGTACGACAGCTAAAAAATGTCACCGAGCAAATCTCAATAATAGAGCAGAACAGAGAAATTTCGGGCGATATTATGAGCAAATATCTACCTGATTATCACGATGTAAAAGTGCCAGCACTTTTATCATCAACCGAAAACGACACTCAGTTTTCATCAGAACGCGAAATCCTCTACAAAGTGCTCTTCGACATGAAAAACGACATCAGCGAACTCAAAAAAGAGATGCGTCAACTAATAGGCGGAAATCCTGTGCATTCGCCTGTTCAACATATCAACGAGCATATTGTAGACGAGTCGCACATTCTGCACGACGACACTGATGTGGACACGTTTATCCAACAAGGAGAACTTATCGACGACACTCTGTCGCTCTCTGCCACAGAAGAAGACCTAATTCGCAAAGCATTAGAAAAATATTCTGGAAAACGCAAGCCGGCCGCTAAGGAACTGGGAATATCAGAACGCACCCTTTACCGCAAACTTAAAGAATACAAATTGGAAAAATGAGATTTTTTAAAATAATATCGGTTTTTATGGTGTTAACAGCTATGGTTTGGCAAGGTTGTGGCATATACTCCTTTACTGGAGCATCGTATGGTTCAGCAAAAACTGTAAGCATTGATTATTTTCAAAACAGGTCGAGCTACGTAAACCCTACTCTGTCGCAAAAAATCACAGAAGACCTTAAAAACCGGTTTATGAGTCAAACTCCGCTCAATTTGGTTAAATCAGGAGGAGACCTCTCTTTTGAAGGAACAATAACAGGTTACAAAATATCCCCGGTAGACATAAAATCTTCTGGGCAAGCGGCTAACAACCGCCTTACTATAACTATCAAGGTCTCGTTTACTAACGCAACTGAACCCGACAACGACTTTGATAAAAGTTATTCGAGATATGCCGACTACGATGTAAAACTGCCGTTCGCTACGGTGGAATCTACTCTAGTGGAAGATATAGTATCTTTGCTGATCGATGATATTTTCAACGATTCGGTAGTAAACTGGTAAAACAAAAACAACAATATTTAGGAAAAACAATTATAGGCTTAAGACCTCTCAAAAAAGCAGACATTATGATTACATCAAAGCAATTTATCAAGTTCTTACAAGAACCCGACCTGATTAACGAAGAAAGCGTTGTAGAAATTGAAGGACTTATCAAACAGTACCCTTACTTTCAGACCGCCCATCTGATGTACCTACTCGCGCTCAATAAGATAAATCCTAAGGTGGCACAAGAAAAACTGCCCATCGAAACCTTGTATGTATCCGACAGATACATTCTCTACAAGGATCTTCAAAAGCAATCCAACGCCAACACTAAAAAGGATAAAAAAGATGATAAAGCGAAAAAGGTAGTTCGTGATGTATCTGACAAAAAGCCTACGCCGCTTGAAGAACTCAAAAAACATCACGATGAGATTGCCAACGATATGTTTGGACTCAACGAGATTAAAAACTATAATATGGTTGTAACCAACGTTGAAGCCGATGGTTCTGTAAAATCTCCACTCAACGAACCCGAACCTGCCGACGCTGCCGCACCTCCGCGCGAACGACGTTTCCCTCGTCCCGAACCCAAAATTGAAGCCAAGCCCAAGGTTGAGGATAAGCCTAAGGTTGAGGATAAGCCTAAGGTTGAAGTAAAGGTTGAAACCAAACCCGAACCCAAAATTGAAGCCAAGCCCAAGGTTGAGGATAAGCCTAAGGTTGAAGTAAAGGTTGAAACCAAACCCGAACCCAAAATTGAAGCCAAGCCCAAAGTTGAGGATAAGCCTAAGGTTGAAGTAAAGGTTGAAACCAAACCCGAACCCGAGCCCGTTAAAACTGATGAGAAAAAAACCACAGGAAAGGTAGACATTCTCACCAAAATAGCTCAATTAAAGAAAGAGAGCGAAGAGGCTAAGAAAAAACGTACTGCAACCATAGTGGTAGAAGAAAAAACAGTAACCACTACCACTGTTACCGAAACAAAATCCTCTTCCGCCGCTCCTACCCCATCCGAACCTGCTGTAAAACCCGTTGCCGCAGCTACAGCCGCTGCAGCTGTGGCTGCCACAGTGGTAGAATCTGTTGAAAAATCAGAACCAAAGGTTGAAAAAAAGATTGAGGTTTCACGCACAGCCGATGGCGCTAAGGTTGTTACAGAAAAAACCACTGTTACCACTTCAGAAACCAAGGTAGAAAAACCCGTAGAAGCCAAAGTGGAAAAAATAGAAGCCCCCAAGATAGAAAAACCTGTTGTCGAAAAAGAAGCAAAACCTGCCAAGCCTGCACCTGCACCCTCTACAGACGCAGAATCAGAAAAGCCTTTGTCGGCAGCCGAAAAACTAAAAATGCGTCTCAACAAATATAAAAGCAAAACAGAGGAAGAAAAAAAAAATGAAGGCAACTCCAAAAACGACCTTATAGACAAGTTTTTAAAAGAGTCGCCACACATCGACCGCAACAAAGAGGTAACCGAAGGAGATATGGGACAGGAGAGCATTGCTCCTCCTGAGGGTCTTTATACCGAAAAACTCGCGGTTCTTTACACCGAACAGAAACTTTATGACAAAGCAATTGAAATTTATAATGAATTAATTTTGAAAAATCCAGAAAAAAGTGCTTACTTTGCAGCCAAAATTGAAGAAATAAACATATTAAACAAAAAATAATTAAACGATTATGTATCTATTATTGTTGATAGCCATTGTTATTGCGGCTTTCTTACTTATACTGATTGTATTAGTGCAAAATTCAAAAGGTGGTGGTCTTGCCTCTAACTTTGGCGTAGGAAACCGTTTCGGAGGTGTTGCCGAGCAGAAAAGCAAACTTGAAAGTTATACTTGGGGTATTGTTATCGCCATTGTGGTAATGAGTATCATCAGTTGTGCTTTCATGTCTCAAAACAACAGAGACAAACAATCTCATGTTAAAGAGCGTCTTGTAAATCAAACCGACCTTGTGATTCCTACAAACGTTCAACCAACTACCCAACAGAATCAACAGAATCAATAATTCTTAAAGGCATTAGTAAAAAATCCGAAAGCAACATTGTTTTCGGATTTTTTTATGCGCTTAAGCGTACAAGTTTCAAAAAAAATCCGTATCTTTTCAACAATATTTTTTTAACCTAATAGTACCAAAATATGGCTCAGAAGATAATTACAATAAAGTGCGGCACATTCAACCTGATGAACTTGATGCTGCCCAACGTAGAGATGTACGGATCGATGAAACTCTCGCAGTACGACTTTGACCGCAAGGCGGAGTGGATCAACTTTATGCTCAACCAGATGAATGCCGATGTGATTGGTTTTCAAGAGTGTTTTCATCTTGAGGCAATCGAACGCATTATCAGTAATAACAAGAACTACCAGCACGCCGAGGTGGTGATGCCTGGCGAAAACGGCGAACAGCCCCGCGTGGCACTGCTTTCACGCTATCCTATTCAGGATGTTCAGCTGATAGAATATTTCCCCAAAAAATCGATGATAACCTTTCAGCAGCGTGGCGAACTTATAACATTGCCTTTTAAAACTTTTACACGTCCTGTGCTTAAGGTCAAGGTGTTGATTCCAAACTATGGTATCATCACATTCTTTGTGGTGCACTTAAAATCCAAACGTCCAATCTTTTACCAAGGCGAATCGGATACTAACCCCATCGACCTTGCCCGTGCTCAGGTGCGTTCGTTGATGCTCCGTGCCGCTGAGTCGTCGGCTGTAAGAACAATTCTTTGCGATTATCTGCAAGGTCGCGAAAATCCTGTGGTGGTGTTTGGCGACGTTAACGATACTGGCAACTCTGTTACCACACGCATTATTTCGGGCGAAGTGCCGCAGCACAAACTTCCCGACGATGTTAAACGCAATGTTTGGGATGTGCTCCTATACCACGTTAAGGATATTCAAGCTCGCCGCAGCTATCAGGATTTTTATTACACACATATTCACAACGGTATGTACGAAAGTCTCGACCACATTATGGTGTCGCAAGAACTCGTTACCGAAAATCCTCGCTACACTGGTCGTGTGGCTCAGGTTAAGGTATTCAACGACCATCTTATCGACCAGACCTTCTCAACCGAAAAACCCGACAAGTACAAGAGCGACCACGGCATTGTTGTCTGCTCGCTCGAACTCGACACCGAAAGGGCTCAACAGTTCAGATAATTTTTTTCTCACAACATGAAACACCTTATATTATACACACTTTTTTTATTAATACTTGCGGGATGCAAGGGTAAAAAGCAAGGCGTTGACACTCAAAATGTTTCGCCAATAGATTCTTCAAAAAGTGAGGAGGTGGCACCTGCACCACAGCCAAAACCGCTTCCTGTGATAGTGGCAGCCGAAGACACCACCGCATATCTTAACTTATTAAAAAACAAGCGCGTAGGGCTCACCGGCAACGCTACCACAGTGGCGTTTGGTGGGCATTTGGTAGATTTGCTTTTGGATAAAGGCATCAAAATCGCAAAAATCTACTCGCCAGAGCACGGTTTCCGTGGCGATGCCGAGCCGGGCAAACGTGTGGTATCGGGCAAGGACGAGAAAACTGGCATTGAGGTGGTGTCGCTTTACGGCAAAAACCTCAAACCATCGGCAGAGCATCTAAAAGGTATCGACATTATGGTCTATGATATTCAAGACGTGGGATGCCGTTTCTTTACTTACATCAGCACAATGCACAATGTGATGGAGGCGTGCGCCGAAAACAATATTCCTGTGGTGGTGTTAGACCGTCCTAATCCTAATATCGACTATGTGGCAGGCCCTGTCCGCGACAAGGATGCCGTTTCGTTTGTAAGTCTCGACCCAATTCCTATTGTCTACGGCACTACTGCGGGCGAACTTGCAAATATGATTAATTACGAAGGATGGCTCAAAAACGGCATAGAATGCGACCTCACAGTTATTCCTGTAAAAAACTATACCCGCCACACCCGTTATGCCCCTCCTGTAAAACCGTCGCCAAACCTTCCCGACTATCTTGCCATAAGGCTTTATCCAAGTCTTTGTTTTTTTGAGGCTACCCAAGTGAGCGTGGGACGTGGCACCGAGCGCCCTTTCACCTCAATAGGCTATCCCGACAGCACTATGGGTGCATACGTTTTTACGCCCAAGGATATGCCCGGAATGCAGACCAATCCGCAGCACAAGGGCAAACGTTGTTTCGGTATGGATTTTACCAATCTCAATCCCGACAGCATAAAGTTTACGCTAAGTTACTTTATAACAATGTACAACAAGTTTCCCAAGCGTGATATGATTAACCGAAGGGATTTTCTAAAACTGCTTTACGGCAACGGCACTCTGCCCACAATGCTCCAACAAGGCAAAACCGAGGAGGAGATTATAGCCACTTGGCAGCCCGGACTCGACAACTATCTGAAAATTCGTGCAAAATACCTTATCTACGACAATTAATCATTACCCCAAAATGTCAAAAACCAACAAACTTAAAGTTATCAACGACCCTGTTTACGGGTTTATCAATATCGAAAACGAGATTGTTTTCGACATTATGGAACACCCTCTGTTTCAGCGTATGAGGCGTATCAAGCAGCTCGGACTAAGTTGCTACGTATATCCGGGCGCAATGCACACAAGGTTTCAACACTCTGTGGGGGCTACATTTCTGATGCAAAACGCACTCAATGTACTTGAATCAAAGGGACTTCAACTTACCGATCAGGAACGGAGCGCGGCACTCACAGCCATACTTCTTCACGATGTGGGGCACGGTCCTTTTTCGCACACTTTGGAACACTTCTTTTTCAATAATGTAAGTCACGAAACTATCTCTGAGGAGTTTATGAACATCATCAACCGCGACCTTGGCGGCAAGATTTCCGAGGGAATTGCGGTGTTCAACGGTTCGCACCCCAAAAAAATTCTCCACAATTTGGTTTCAAGTCAGTTGGATATGGACCGTCTCGACTATCTCAACCGCGATAGTTTTTTCACCGGCGTAATTGAGGGCAAAATCGGTTGCGACCGCATTATCAAGATGCTCGCACCCTGCGGCGACACTCCCGCCATCGAGGGCAAGGGTATATATTCTATCGAAAACTTTCTCATTGCCCGACGGCTGATGTACTGGCAAGTATACTTGCACAAAACCGTTGTGGTGGTAGAGGAGATACTCAAAAAGATTATGCGCCGCGCCCGCGAACTTGCACACTCAGGCACCGACCTTTACGCTCCGCCCACGTTGAAGTTTTTCCTTGAAAACGACATAACTGCCGACCGCCTTCATCAGCCGATAGACCAACGCACATCGCTCGACTATTTTGCCGATCTCGACGATAGCGACATTTTTTCATCTATCAAACAATGGCAATATCATCCCGACAAGGTGATTTCTACACTCTGCCAAAGAATCCTCACAAGAAACCTCTTTACAATTGAGATTTCGGAACAAGCACCCGAGCCTGAGCGCATAGAATCGTTGAAATCAGGATTAAAAAACATCGTCCCCACTGAATACCTCGACTATTTTGTATTCACTGGACGACTTTACAACAAGGCGTACAGCCTTAACAGCGATTCGCCCATCAACATCCTGCGCAAAGACGGCTCACTCAGCAACATAGCCGAAGCATCGGATATTTCAAATGTTGCCACACTCGCACAGGCGGTTACCAAGTATTATGTATGTTATATGGAAGTGTAAAAAAAATTACCCAAAAATACTTGCCGTAAAATAAAATACTTTTATTAATTTTGCCAAAAATCGCAGACTTATGGAATTTACAGCAAAAATGATTGCCGACTACCTTCACGGCGAAGTAGAAGGCGACGAAAACGCCTCGGTGAGCGCGTTGGCTAAGATTGAGGAGGCCAAGAGCGGCGAGCTCTCCTTCTTGTCTAATCCTAAATATACACCTTATATATATACAACTCAGGCATCGATTGTTTTGGTCAATAAGGATTTTAAACCCGAAAAGCCTGTAAAAGCCACACTTATACGTGTAGAAAACTCCTACGATTGTTTAGCTCAGTTGCTTACCCTTTATCAACAGAGCAAACCGCAGCCTCAGGGAGTGGAGCAACCGTCGTTTGTGGCTGAAGGTGTGGAACTTCCCGAACAGGTTTACATCGGCGCATTCACCTACATTGGCAAAGGCGTTAAGATAGGCAAAAACTTCAAGGCATATCCCCAAGTGTACGTGGGCAAGAATGTTAAAATTGGCGACAACGTTACCCTCTATCCGGGCGTTAAGATATATTCCGACTGCGTTTTGGGCAACAACATTACCCTTCATTCTGGTGTGGTTGTCGGTGGCGACGGATTTGGTTTCGCTCCCGAAAAAGACGGCACTTACACCAAGATACCTCAAATCGGAAACGTTATTATAGAAGACAATGTGGAAGTTGGTGCTAACACCACCATCGACCGTGCCACAATGGGCAGCACAGTTATCCACAAAGGCGCAAAACTCGACAACCTTATTCAAGTGGCTCACAACTGCCACGTAGGCTCCAACACCGTTATGGCAGCACAATGCGGCATAGCAGGCAGCACCAAGATAGGCGCAAACTGTATGATAGGCGGTCAGGTAGGTTTTGCAGGACACATCACAGTTGCCGACGGCGCAAAGATAGGCGCACAGTCGGGTATCGACGCAGCTATCACCGACACATCTACATATTACCTCGGCGCTCCGGCTATTCCGTTGAAGAGCTTCTACAAGAGCCACATCATCTTTAAGAAACTCCCCGACCTCGACCGTCAGGTATACGAATTACAGAAACAGATTAAAGAACTCCAAGAAAAACTAAAATAAGATGGCAGAAAAACAGAAAACCATAAAGCAGGCTGGCGCTCCTCTCAAAGGCAAAGGCTTGCACACAGGCGTGGCAGTAGAGATGACATTCAAGCCCGCTCCCGAAAACTACGGCTACCGTTTCAAACGTATCGACCTTGAAAACCAACCCGAAATTCGCGCGATAGTAGACAACGTTACCGACACCACCCGCAGCACCACCGTTGAAGAAAACGGCGCAAAGGTTGGCACCATCGAGCACGTAATGTCAGCACTTTATGCTCTCGGCATCGACAATATTCTTATCGAAATCAATGCTCCTGAAACCCCGATTCTCGACGGTTGCTCGGCTACATTTGTAAAAAACCTCTTGGAGGCAGGCATTGTAGAGCAAGAAGCCGAAAAAGTTTACTACGAGGTTAAGAGCAATATCAATTACAGCGACGAGGAGAAAGGTATCGAACTTATGACCTTCCCCGACGACAATATCTCGTTTAATGTAATGGTAGACTATAATTCGCCAGTGCTTGGCAATCAATACGCTACATTAAACTCGTTTAAAACATACGCCGAAGAGATTGCTCCCTGCAAAACTTTCTGTTTCTTGCGCGAGGTAGAATATCTTATCAACAACAACCTTATCAAAGGCGGCACTCTCAACAACGCCCTTGTGATAATGGATCAGGAGAAGACACAAGAAGAACTCGACGCACTGAGCGACAAACTCGGCCGTCCACGTGTAAACGCCAAGGGTCGCGGAATCCTCAACGAAGAGGAACTTATTTTTGCCAACGAACCCGCACGTCACAAACTCCTCGACCTTGTTGGCGACCTTGCTCTGATCGGTATGCCTATCAAAGGTAAAATTCTTGCCACCCGACCCGGACACGCTTCCAACGTTCAGTTTGCAAAACTTATCCGTCAGGAAATCAAGAAATCGAAACAAAAGGGGCAAAAGGTAGAATTTGACATCACCAAACCCGCCATCATCGATATCAACCGCATCAAGGAGATTATGCCCCACCGCTATCCTTTCTTGTTGGTAGATAAGATTATAGAGATGACCCCCACCGAAATTGTGGGTATCAAGAATATCACATTCAACGAGCCTTTCTTCCAAGGACACTTCCCGGGCGAACCCGTTATGCCGGGCGTTTTGCAAATAGAGGCTATGGCTCAAACCGGCGGAATTCTTGTACTCAGCAATGTAGACGAACCCGAACATTACTCAACATATTTCGTTAAAATCGATAAAGTTAAGTTCAAAGGCAAAGTAATACCTGGCGATGTGCTCGTATTCAAGCTCGAACTCACCGAACCAATACGCCGAGGCATTGTTTCGATGCGCGGACAAGCGTTTGTCAACGGCTCGGTAGTTAGCGAGGGCGAACTTACCGCAATGATTACGAAAAACCGATAAAAAATAACCTATATGATACACAAATTCAGCGAAGTACACCCCAACGCAAAAATAGGCAAGGACGTTACAATCGGGCCATTCTGCGTTGTGGACGACGATGTGGAGATTGGCGATGGTTGCACTCTTATTTCCAACGTCCATATTATGTCGGGTTCACGTATCGGAAAAAACAATAGGTTTTTCCCGGGTGCGTGCATCGGCGCTATTCCCCAAGACCTTAAGTTCGTGGGCGAATACACCACTCTCGAACTCGGCGACAACAACACTATTCGCGAGTGCGTTACTCTTAACCGCGGCACAGCCTCAAAGGGCAAGACCGTGATTGGCAGCAACAACCTTATTATGGCTTACTGCCACGTGGGACACGACTGCGTGCTCGGCAGCCACATCGTTATCAGCAACGCCACACAAATTGCAGGCGAGGTAACAGTTGACGATTGGGCTGTAATCGGCGGCGGAACAGCCATTTTGCAGTTCTCAAACATCGGTATGCACTCTATGACCAGTGGTATGTCGGGCGTTCAGAAAGACGTTCCCCCGTTTGTAAAATGTGGACGCACTCCGTTGCAATACGCTGGTATCAATATCGTGGGACTTACCCGTAGAGGTTTCTCGCAAGACACCATCAACCTTATCCACGATTGTTACCGTATAATTTTCCAATCGGGGTTAAATATGACCCACGCCCTCGAAAAACTCGAAAGCGATATTCCTCAATGTCCCGAACGCGACGAGATTATCAAGTTTATCAATAAATCTAAGCACGGAATTATCAAGGGGATGAAATAATACATAATGATGCATAAAAAATGTAGTGACGAGGCGTGCCGCGTCACTACATTTTTTATTTATTCTTGATAAACACATCCATCTGCGGGAAAGGTATATTTACCCCAGCTTTATCTAACGCTTTTTTGCCTTGCTCCATATTGTAGAAATAGATATCCCAATAGTCTGGGGGATTGCAGTAGGTGCTTTGGCGGATGTTGACACTGCTGTCGCCGAGCGAATATACTACACATACAGGCTCTGGGTCGGATAATGCGCCTTTGGCAGATTTGGCAACATCAAGAAGCACTTGTTTGGCGGTGTCGATGTCGGCATTGTAATCTATGCTGAACATAATGTCTACACGGTTGATACCGTTAACAGTATGGTTTACGATGTTGCCGTTGCTGAGAGCGGCGTTAGGGATTATGATAATGCGTCCCTGAGCGGTTTTTAGTTTTGTGGTAAATATCTGAATATCGTCTACCGTGCCGGTATATCCTTGAGCCTCAATCAAATCGCCCACTTTGTAAGGTTTAAACAAGAGTATTAGCACACCGCCTGCGAAGTTTGACAGCGAACCTTGCAACGCCATACCAATTGCCAATCCTGCTGCACCGAGCATTGCTACAAACGACGTGGTTTCCACGCCCACCATCTGCAGCACAGATATTATCAGCAGAATTTTTAAGGCTACATTAATAATTGAGTGAAGAAACGAACGCAACGACACGTCCACATTGCGTTTTTCCATCAATTTGGCAATCAGTTTGGTAAGTTTTTTTATTATCCAGAAACCGCCAAAAAGAAATACAATAGCCAAAAGCAACTTGGGTCCGTAAGAAACTACGAGCTTGATACCTTCGTCTAATATTTTATCTGCCGAAATCATAGTGTGGTATTATATATTAAGGTGTGGTATTATTCGGTGGCCTTAGCCTGTTGCCAGAGTTCTTCCATTTCGGCGAGGGTCATATCTTTGAGGTTGCGTCCCTGCTCCTTGGCTTTCTGCTCAATGTAGTTGAACCGATGGATAAACTTTCGGTTGGTGAGTTCCAAAGCGTTTTCGGGATTGATGTCGTAGAGGCGTCCGGCGTTGATAACTGCGAAAAGAAGGTCGCCGAACTCTTGTTCTGATTTTGCCTTGTCGTTTTTTTCAAGTTCGGCTTGTAATTCGCCGAGTTCTTCCTGAACCTTAGGCCACACGTCCTGGCGCTCGTCCCAATCGAAACCGGCGTTACGGGCTTTGTCCTGTATTCTGTATGCCTTGATGAGTGCGGGCAATGCGTCGGGTATGCCGCTGAGAACAGTTTTGTTGCCTCCTTTTTCCTTAAGTTTCACCTGTTCCCACATTTTGGAAACCTCCTCGGGAGTTTCAGCCTTATAGTCGCCAAATATGTGCGGGTGACGGAATACAAGCTTGTCGTTGAGGGCGTCGCACACATCGGCAAACGAGAACCATCCGCGCTCCTCGGCAATGCGGGCGTACAATATGATGTGTAGCAGCACGTCGCCGAGTTCTTTCTTAAAGTCAGCTTTATTGCCTGTAAGTATCGACTGTGCAAGTTCGTAGGTTTCCTCAATGGTAAGAGTTCGTAGCGATTCGGGAGTCTGCTCGGCGTCCCACGGACATTCGCGGCGAATTTTATAGATGTTGTTGAGCATCTGCTCAAAAGAGTGTTCAAGATTCTTGTCTTCCATAATGTGTTAAATTTGAAGAGCCACCACGCAAATGTCGTCGCGTTGGGGCTCGTTTTGCTGCCATTGTGCCAGGGCGTTTTCGATAAACTCTTTCTGGTCGTAAATAGGATCGCTGGCGCTCTGGTTGATTAGTTCGGAAAAACGCTGGCTGCCAAAGCATTTGCGTTCGGGATTGTTTTGATCGATAAAACCGTCGCTGCTGAGGTATATACGGTCACCTTTGTTGAGGCACAGCAAACGGTCTTCAAAACAGCGCTCGTTGTCGGTGCCGCCTATAGATTTTTTAGTGCCTTTAACAAGTGTGGTGGTTTGTGTATCGGTTTGATAATATGCAAAGTACGATTTCGCACCAGCGAGGACAACATCTGCCTTGTCGTCGTGACGTGTAATTTGGGCAATGGTGATGTCGAGGCCGTTGCAGTTGTCGGTTTCGCGCTGTTTGAGCATCTTTACCACCTTGTCTTGCATTTCGGTAAGTATCTGAGCTGGCGAAACTTCGGATTTGTGAGCGGTGATTTCGTCAAGAATACGAATCATCAATACGCTCATCATAGCAGCGGGAACACCATGGCCTGTGCAATCGCCCACAGCCACTATGCTGTTGTCGCCACGATGGTTGAACCAATAAAAATCACCCGATACAATATCCTTAGGCTTGTAGATAACAAACGAGTGAAAATGCTCGGCAATGCTTTGATGTGTAGGCAACATAAGTTGCTGTATAAGGTTGGCAGAACGGATACTACCTGTAATGCGGCTGTTGTTTTCCAATAGCTTGAGCTCTGAGGCTTTAATATCGGTGATGTCGTTTTCGATTATCACGTATTGACTGATACGGTCGTGCTCAACTACGGGCGATATTGTGCTGAGAATCCATTTGGGCTGTTTTGAGCCAACAAATTTAAACTGACAAATCTGTGTCTTTTTAAGTTCGCGACAGTTTTCGAGGGCTGTTTTGCGCGATGTATCGGTAGAGTAGAAAAGGTTTTCACCGTTTTCGAGAATATATTGGCGGAGATTTCTGTTGTAGAGTTTTTCAAAACCCTTATTCACCCAAGTGATGCAACCAGTGTGGTCGGCAACAAGAAAAGCGTTTGAAGTTTGTGCAGCAATCAACGACAGCGACACAAGACCTGTTTGAGCGGCTTCTAATTCGCTTTGACGGGTTTCGATACCTTGGTTGTGAATATTGAGCTGTGCATTTGTTTTAGAGAGCGATGCCCATTTGAAAGCTGCAAAAGCAGAGAATGTGAGAATAATAAAACCTCCCGCTGCAAGTAAAATCAGGGCAATATTTTTTGATTGGTTTTCGGTGCGCAGATTGTCGATAGTTTCTCTTCCCGAAATAAAAATCTGTTTATCAATATATTTCGACTGCATATACTGAGGAAGCAGGCAGCATGTTTTGTCAAGAGCTTGGCAATGGAGCTCATCTTCGCGATTGGTGTAGTAAGTGATGTATTCCAACGCCTTTGCCAAATCGGAAATATGTTGAAAATATTCTGACATCGATTTGCACGCCTCACATTTCAACACTTGGTTGATTTCGGTGTCGGGAGCATCAAGCACGAGCGAAAGCGATTGAAAAGCGAGTTCGTATTTCTTAAGTGCCAAAAAAAATTTCCCTTTCAAAAAGTGCAAATATGGCTGACGCTCTACATTGTGATTAAAGGAAATAGCATCGTTTACATACTGCATGGCCTCGTTAAACATTTCCCTATCAAAAAAGCACACAGCTGCCATCAAGCTGGTGTAATAACCTGTCTCCTCGTCAGACTGCCTAACACATTCTAACGACAATTGGCTAAACAATTCTTTGAGATAATGTGTGCTGGTACACGAAAGCTGATTTGCAACAGACCTTAAACTGTCGGTGCAAAATCTGTCGGCTGTGGTTATACTTTTAATTTTGGTATAGTAATGCGCCGCCTCGTCGATCTGGTGAGCGCGCAGGCACAGCGAAGTAAACAGCAAAGTAGTAACTAATAAAAATCTTTTTATCATCAATGTCCTTTTTTCTATTCTCCCAAAAATTGTTTTCACACACAAATCGCTGCAAATTTGGTAATTTTATTTGAAACCGCCAAATAAATGAGCGCCTATTTGCCCTTTTGATAAAATATAAATTTTAGTTTATAATGCATTAACATTCATAAACTATTTTTGTTGGATAATTAATATATTACTAAAGTTATGAATATAAATAATCTAATTTACAAGAGTGTCTTTTTATTAATGTCTTCAAGTCCTTTGTTTGCTTCAG
Organism: Bacteroidales bacterium; assembly: GCA_016286055.1. GTDB lineage: Bacteria > Bacteroidota > Bacteroidia > Bacteroidales > UBA3824 > UBA3824. The sequence goes on along the minus strand of JAEERW010000019.1, from coordinate 12,382 downwards.
CACAAATCTTTAACAACGATTCGATTCCAGATGTTGAATTATCCGAAGTGCGCATACTTTCGAGCCGTGTTCCGCTTTCCCGCGCTCAAACTCCGATATTAGTGAGGGTGATCAGCCGCGACGAAATTTTGTCAGCACCATCAGCTAACATAGAACAGATTTTAAAAACTGCATCAGGCGTTGACGTAAGGCAGCGTGGCGATGGCGTGCAAACCGATATTTCGCTGCGTGGAGGTACTTTCGACCAAATCACCATCCTACTCAACGGAATTAATATATCATCTCCCCACACAGGACACCTCAGTGCAGATTTTCCAGTTTCGGTTGACGACATAGAGCGTATTGAAATTTTGGAAGGTCCGTCGGCAAGGGTGTTTGGCACTCAGTCGTTTTGCGGAACTATCAATATTGTAACCGTAGACGCCGACCCATCTAAAAACGGATACACATTTGCATCTCAGGGTGTTGTAAATACATTTGCTGGCGACAACGGTCACTATGGAGCCAACATCTCTACGGCTTTTTCGCACAATGCGGGTTACAATGCCAAAGGTAATCCCAATAGATTTGTGCACAACTTTTCGGCTGGTTACATCAGCGACGATGGCGACGTGCCAAACTCTTCGTACAGCGTGTCGCGTATCTTCTACCGTGGCGGATACCGCTCCGACAATGTTAAGGCCGACTTTCAAGCGGGATATTCGTACAAACCTTTCGATGCCAATACTTTTTACGGCGCTGCGTCTACCGACCAGTGGGAGAGCAACGAACATTTCCTTCTCTCAGCCAATGCCGAAATCACCTCTGGCAACTTTCATTTCAACCCTGTGGTGTCGCTCGACCGCCGCTACGACCACTACCAGTGGCACAAAAATTCTCACACAGGCGAAAATTTCCACCGCTGCGATGTTAGCACTATAGGCTTCAATGCATGGACAAAATCTTCGATCGGACGTAGCTCAATAGGAGTGGAGATGCGATCCGAACAGATTTTCAGCACCAAACTTGGAAACCCTTTAGATTCTGCCAAGTTTTTTGCCACACGGGGTATCGACGCTGAAAACGGCATTAATTATTCACATTCGGCTGATAGAACCAACATCACTGTTATATTGGAGCACGATTTCTTGTTCAACCGCTGGACCGTGGCACTTGCCGCTCCCGCCGTTTACAATTCTATGCTCGACTATCAATGGCGCTGGTGCCCGGGTGCTGACGTATCGTTCAGACCAAATATTTTCTGGAAACTATACGCCAACGTCAACACTGCTATGCGTATGCCTACGTTTACCGACCTTTATTATTCGGGCACTAACATAATAGGTACTCAGGATCTCGACCCAGAACGCACTGTAGACTATTCTCTGGGTGTGCGCCGCAGAAACGAATTAATCGACGCAGGCGCTACTCTGTTTGGGTCGCACAAAACCGATATGATCGACTGGGTAATCTACGCCGATGAGCCCGATGGACAAACCTACCGCTCCGGCAATTTTGAAATGGAAACTATGGGCGGCGAGGCAGATTTTTCAATTCGTCCTCGTGCCGTGTGGAACAGCTCGTTTATAACAAAGATTGGCGCACAATACTCTTATATCGATGCCAACGTTGAGCACACCAAACCTATAGCGGCATCAAAATACGCTCAAGAATACCTACGGCACAAGGTTACTGCCGACATTGAGCTAAATCCTGTAAATAATCTCACCATCTGTACCGAATACCGCTACCAATATCGTGTAGGCGAAGGCAACGAGCCTTATTCCCTTGTAGATATGTCAGCCAACTACACTTTCAAAAAACTGACACTCTACGTTCAAGTTTATAACCTATTAAATAAGGAGTATTTTGATTTTTCGTATATTGAGCAACCAGGGCTAAGATTTACAGCCGGATTAAAATATAAGTTTTAGAAATGGACAAAAAAAACATACCACCTTATGGGTGGTATGTTTTTTGCAGCCACAAACGTCGTAGTGTTTAATCGTCGTTATCGTCGAGGATAAAGATATCTTCGAGATTAACCTTGAAGAACCTTGCAATTTTAAGGGCAAGCACTGTTGAAGGAATGAATTTGCCGGTTTCGATAGCGTGAATTGTCTGACGCGATACGTTTACTTTTTCGGCCAACTCTGCCTGAGTGATTTTTTTCTTGGCCCTTTCTACTCTTATGGTATTTTCCATCATGGTGTATACGTTTTATGTGTTATTAATAATCGTTTTTATGGCGGATTTTAATAGTGTCCGCACTTTAACAAAGTGCGAAATCTATGCCAAAACGTATGATTTGCGTAAAAAAAATCAACATTATTTGTCATTTTTTGCAAAGTTTGGTTTTACTGACACCATTTAGCTTTATACTTTACAGCGTAGAGAGTAATGTAAAAATAGATTTGTTTTTTCTCTCCTTTTGTTTTGTCTTTACTATTTTTTTTCTACTTTCGCACTGTTTTTATTACGGCAGATGCCAAGGCAAGACCGTATGTTTATATGTGTAACATAATTTTAGTATGAAAAATAAAACTTTACAGGAAATCCTGTTTCACGTTGCTGTTATAGCGTTATTTATTGTAGCAAGTGCTATATATTTTTATCCAGTTATGGAAGGACAGGAACTTATTCAAAGCGACTATGTCCACTCCAAAGGTATGGCTCAAGAACTCGTAGAATATGAGGAAGCCACAGGCGAAACTGCGTCGTGGACTGGCTCGATGTTCGGCGGAATGCCCGCTTATCAAATCAAAAGCCCGTCGTCGTTTAATATTCACGGCCTTATGCAGAAGGCGTTGAGGCTTTTCCTCCCCTACTCCACCATGGCGATTTTCTTTATCTACCTTTTGGGATTCTATTTCCTGCTCACGAGTCTCGACTTTAAACGCATAATTGCTGTTATTGGCGCGTTTGCTTTTGCTCTCAGCACCTATAATATTATCATTATTGCGGCGGGACACATCACCAAATGTTACGCTATTGCGTATATGGCGCCAGTGTTGGCAGGCATTATCTATATTTTCAAAAAGAAATACATACTCGGCGGTCTGCTCACAGCGCTAACTCTCGGTATCGAAATTTCGTGCAACCACCCGCAGATACTCTATTATTTAGCAATCCTCTGCTTCTGCTACGCTGTTTACCGCTTTATTATCGCATTCAAAGAAAAAGCGCTTCCCGATTATGGCAAGGCGGCCGCAGTGGTGGCTATAGCATGCGTATTTGCCGTGCTGCCTAACATCACTAACCTCTGGACTACTTGGGAATACGGCAAATATTCTACCCGCAGCCAAAGCGAACTTTCCAACAAACAGCAAAGCAGCGGCCTCGACAAGGATTACGCTCTTGCATGGAGCCAGGGAATTGGCGAAAGCTTTGCTCTATTCATACCCAATTTCAAAGGTGGCGCGTCCGACGCTCTCGGAAACGATGAAAATGCTGTCAAAGCCCTTCAAGGCTACTCTCTCGAACAGCAAATTGCTAATCAAAATCACTACTGGGGCGACCAACCTTTCACTTCGGGTCCCGTTTATGTAGGCGCTATCATTTTCTTCCTCTTCGTTTTTGGAATGTTTATAGTCAAAAGTCCAGCTAAATGGTGGCTGTTGGCTGCGTCTATCATTTCGCTGATTCTTTCTTGGGGACATAACCTCGGATGGTTCACCGACCTGATTTTCAACTATGTGCCAATGTACAACAAATTCCGTTCGGTATCGATGGCTTTGGTTATTATTCAGGTGTGCGTACCATTTCTTGCAATAATGGCATTAAAAGAATATTCTGAAAATCCCGACTACATCAAAACCCGTCGTTACGATTTCATTTTCTCGTTGATTCTTACAGCGGGCTTATGCTTATTCTTCTACATTTTCCCGTCGGTTACAGGGTTGCTCTCACATCAAGAAGCATCAGCCCTCAGCGAAGGCATTGCCCAAGGCGGCGAAAACGGCACCATCTATCAGCAATTCCAAGAGGGGCTTATCTTAGCACGTACAGCGGTTTTCCGCTCCGATGTTATGCGTTCGATGCTATTCATACTTGCAACAGCTGGCATAATGCTGCTCTACTACTTTATGAAATGGAAAGAACGCACATTATTTATCCTCGTCGGCATTCTCATCATCGCCGACCTTTGGACTGTTGACTATCGTTACCTTGGTCCTAAGGATTACAAATTTGCTTCCGACACCCAGATATTTAAACCTTCTACCGCCGACTCATTCATAATGAAAGATTCCGACCCGGATTTCCGCGTGCTCAATCTTACTCAAAACGTATTCAACGATGGCGTTACTCCTTATTACCACAAAACAATAGGCGGATACCACGGTGCCAAACTACGTCGTTATCAAGAATTTATCGACACAGTGCTTGCTCCGGCAGTAAACGGTGCTCTTTATTTAGCCCGCAACAATCCCGAACAATTGAGCGACTTTGTTAAACAAAGTCCCGCGCTCAATATGCTCAACACCAAGTTTGTAATCACCGACCCTAATTCATTCCCAATAGTAAACCTCGGAACATTCGGCAATGCATGGTTTGTAAATCGTTACGAACTTGTGGAAAGTGCCGACAAAGAAATCGAAAGACTCAAAAGTTGCGACCCGCAAAAAACTGCTGTTATCAACAAAAAACAGTTTGAAAACTTTATTCCGCAACTACCTACTGAGCAGATATTTACCGAAGACAGCAGTGTAATTGCACTTGCAGAATACAAACCTGATTACCTTAAATACAACAGCCTCACATACCGCGACCGTCTTACTGTATTTTCCGAAATCTATTACCCAAAAGGATGGCAGGCTTACATCGACGGACAACCAGCCGACCACGTTTGTGCCGACTATATACTCCGCGCAATGGTGATACCTGCTGGACAGCACATTATCGAATTCAAATTCAACCCATCTTCGGTTCGTATCAGCAGGGTAATCGCAGCTGTGTCGTCTGCTCTGGTGATTCTGGCTGCACTAGCAATTTTGGCTAAGTGGTATTTAAACAAAAGAAACTTAAAACCAGCCACAACAGAAATCAAAGAAAAAAAATCATAACAATATAAAGACATATAGAAAATGGGACTTCAATGCGGTATAGTAGGACTGCCCAACGTAGGCAAGTCAACGCTTTTCAACTGCCTTTCGAGCGCAAAAGCCCAGGCAGCAAACTTCCCTTTCTGCACAATTGAACCAAACGTCGGAGTTGTGTCTGTTCCCGACAACAGGCTCGTAGAGTTAGAAAAAATCGACCATCCAGCTCAAGTTGTGCCAGCAACAGTAGAAATTGTAGACATCGCAGGTCTTGTAAAAGGTGCAAGCAAAGGCGAAGGTCTCGGCAACAAGTTTCTCGCCAACATACGCGAAACCGACGCCATTATTCACGTGCTCCGCTGTTTCGACGACGAAAACGTCACCCACGTTGACGGAAGCGTAAACCCCGTCCGCGACAAAGAGATCATCGACACCGAACTGCAGATCAAAGACCTCGAAACCATAGAGCAGCGCTACTCCAAAACAGAAAAAATTGCCAAAACAGCCAAAGATAAGGAAGCTGCACAACTGTTAGTGGTAATGGAAAAGTTCAAAGCCGCCCTCGAACAAGGACGTTCGGCTCGTACAATAGAACTCGACGACAACGAAAAGGAAGTGGCTAAACAATTGTTTCTTCTCACCAACAAGCCGGTTTTGTATGTCTGCAATGTGGACGAAAAATCTGTACTCACTGGCAACGCATACACCGAAGCCGTAAAAGCAGCCGTAAAAGACGAAAACGCTGAAATACTTATCATCGCCGCAAAAACTGAGGAAGAAATCGCCGAAATGGAATCTTACGACGACCGCAAGATGTTTCTCGACGACCTCGGACTCAAAGAATCTGGTGTGTCGCGCCTTATACGCTCGGCCTACAAACTGCTCAACCTCGAAACCTTCTTCACCTCGGGACCCAAGGAATCGAGAGCATGGACATATAGAAAAGGTTCGCTCGCTCCGCAATGCGCCGGAGTAATCCACAGCGATTTTGAAAAAGGATTTATCAAAGCCGAAGTTATCAAAATGGACGACTACATATCGCTCGGGTCGGAAGCCGCATGCCGCGATGCCGGGAAAATACATATCGAAGGCAAAGACTATGTGGTGCAAGACGGCGACATCATGCATTTTAGATTCAACGTATAAACCAAAAACATCATTTGCTTCTAAAATAGTTGCATAAATAAATTTTTTTCATGGAAAAGGTGCGTTGCAATAACGCGCCTTTTTTTTATTCTTTTTTTTTTGATTTTTTGCATCGCGCTAACAAAAAAAACCGTAACTTAGTAAACCGCTATTCTACTTTTTTTTAAGCAAGCGAAATGGCGTTGTAATATGTTTATTATCAATGCATAACACTATGAAAATTCAACCTATCGACAAAAACCAGATTTCAGATTTGCGTTACTCTCTAAAGTGCGAGTTTATCAAATGCAACCAAGGAGGAGCATGCTCGGCATCGTCTATAATTATGAGCAACACAAAAAAATGGCACTCGTTGCTGTCGGTGTTTCGCGAACAGACAGGCAGTCAATATGTACTACTGTCAACGTTAGACGATTCGGTGATTGCTGGCGGCAGATCGTTTTACCTATCCACTCGAAAATATCCAAATGTATATTTCCCGCTTGGACATCAATATATCGACAGCATTTCGCTCAATCCAGTACCCACATTGGTATACAGCATAGCAGATATATCGCTACAAAAAGAAGTATTGTTGCTTTCGTCGCAAAACACATTTATGGTGCGATACACAGTGTTAAACGCAACAAGCGCTATTACTTTGCAACTGCGCCCGCTACTCGGTCTGCGCCCGTCGGAGAGCCTTATACGTAAAAACAGCGACATCAACACAGGAAACAAGCAAATCGAAAACGGAATACAATACATATCTGCCGAACGAGAACCAATGGTGTTTATGCAGATGTCGAAACAATGCGAATTTGTAACCGCCCCCGACTGGAACTACAACGTTGAATACGCCGACGACCAAGCAGCAGGACAAGAATACCAAGAAGACCTTTTTATGCCAGGATTTTTTGAAACGATACTTGCACCTGGCGAAAGCGTGGTATTCGCCGCCTCTGACCATAAAGGTCAGCCAAACCAATTCGACAATATGTTTATCGAAGAAATGGCACTCCGCAAAACCCGTGAATCGTATCAAGACAACGTTGAGTATGCTGCCGAACAGCTTATCCGTCATCGCAAAGGTCAGTCGTTTATTGTAAACTCGCTTCCCGAAAAAGCCGAAGTACCCAAGCAGATATTAATGGCACTGCCCGGGCTAACACTCCAATCACACAATACCGAACTGTTTGAAAAAATTGTTTATTCACTACTCAAACAGCTAAAAAACATAGTATTCGGACATTCGAACGGTCACCGTTTTGCACCCGACTCGCCTTTATGGTTCATATGGGCTGTGCAGCAGTTCTTTTTTCAAAAAGGCGACATCAAATACACTTTCAAGCAGTTTGGTAAAGCTGTAAACAAAATCATCAAAGCTGGAATCGACAATAGCATGTCGGGACTCGTTACCGACGACAGCGGTCTGCTTGCTATAAGTTTAGAAACCGAAGACCGTTATTTTGTGGAAACAAACGCTCTGTGGTACAACGCACTACAGTTCGCCGCCGACATGAATGCATTTAACGGTGAAATTGAATCATCCGAAATAGCAGCTCAAGCAGCTCACAAAGTTCATCAAGCGTTCAACAAAATGTTTGTGATACCTTCGATGGCATACCTACCCAACAGCGTTTCGGAAAACGGCTCTATTGACCGTGTATGCCGTCCATATCAAATACTCGCTGCGGCTATGCCATACTCGGTGGTAAACTCACAAACTGCAGAAAAAATACTCACGGTAATAGAGCAAAATCTGCTCACCCCAAAAGGTATGCTCAATATGCCTCTCCAGCAAGCTACCGCAGGACAAGAAGTTTTTGTTATGCCAGAACTAAACGACTTTGTAGCAGAACTATATCTAAAACTCAAAATTGGTGACGAGGGCATGAAAATAGCAAAACAGATGTACTATGCACACTGTCAACCCGACGATATGCCAATTTCGCCGTGCTTTTATCAAAAATATTCGTCCACACCGCCATACAACGGCATCGGATCGCCAATGTGTGCGGCTTCTATTGCAGCGGTAAACCGAATCAAGATGCTTATCGACCAATATTAAAAAGGTATATAACTGATTTTTTTTTTAACATATAATTTGTAATAGATAACTAAGATGAGAGTATTAATGTTTGGCTGGGAATTTCCACCACATATATCAGGAGGACTTGGAACTGCCTGCAAAGGTATAGTAGAAGCCCTTGGTATGCGCGGCGACACTTCACTTGTGTTTGTGGCTCCAAAAGTTTTCGGCGACGAACACTCTGCAAACACTACTTTTGCCGGTGCCGACCAATATGCCCAAACCCACAAAAGAATACTTAACCGCAACATTCGTATCATCCTGCCGAAACCAAAAGAGCAGCAACCCCAAATCTCCGACATCAACGGCTTGATCAAATACACTTCGGAATCCGACAAGCTAATCTACATTGAAACAGCATCTTATTTGCATCCCTATCTCCAGCCGGGACAAATCGAACAAATACTTCTCCGCAAAAATATTTCGCCCGACACCGTGTATATCAACACTCGGGGTCAGCTAGTTACCATCGAAAACGGACGTCCTAAAATAATAAAGGTGTCTGTTGAAGACACAATGGACACCAACCGCCCAGTAAAATTTGAATTTACAGGCCGTTACACTTCCGACATATTTACCGAAACAGGATTATTCGCCCGCATAGGTGGCAAAATAGCTCGACAGCATGATTTCAACGTTATACACGCACACGACTGGCTCACCTACGAAGCCGGAATAGCTGCAAAAAAAGCCACAGGCAAGCCTCTTGTTGTACATGTACACGCCACAGAATACGACCGCAGCGGCGCAACGCCAAACCCTCAGGTGTTTGCCATCGAAAAAGACGGAATGGAACAAGCCGACGCCGTAATCACTGTTAGCAACCACACCCGCGACATCGTTATCGACAAGTACGGAATAGACCCCGACAAGGTGTTCGCCATCTACAACGGTGTGGATTTCAAACCCGACCGTCGAAAATACAAAAAGCCCGAAGGCGAAAAACTTATAACTTTCCTTGGAAGAATCACCTACCAAAAAGGTCCGAGATATTTTATAGAGGCGGCATACAAAGTGCTCAAACAAACCAACAACGTAAGGTTTGTAATGGCTGGCAACGGAGATATGTTTGCACAAATGGTAACCGCAGCAGCAAGATTGGGCATCGCCGACAAATTCCATTTTACCGATTTTCTCAACCACGACGAAGTACGGCATCTATTAGCGGTAAGCGACATTTATGTAATGCCGTCAGTATCAGAGCCCTTTGGAATTGCTCCATTAGAGGCTGCTAGATGCAAAGTGCCAGTGATTATTTCAAAACAGAGCGGCGTGTCTGAAGTACTAAAACACGCTATAAAAGTAGATTACAACGATGTTGACGCCATAGCCGACGCCATTCACGCATTAGTGGAATATCCTGCGCTATCGAAACACATTGTAAAAGCCGCATACAACGAAGTGCGACATCTAAAGTGGGACGAATGTGCCAAACAAATTTCCTCAATTTATAATTCTGTGTGCCACAATAAAAATACCGAAATATGAAAACACTCTCTTTCAACATCAACATTCACAAGTATTATTTATTGAAAAAATACCGTTTTTTCGATATCGGAAACGACAATTTCTATTTCGACGAACAGTCAACATGCTCATCAATAGAAGATTCTGAAAAAAACTGTCTACGTCCCGCCTTAGAAATGCTTTTGGCTTTGGTACGACAATACAAACGCCGCTTCAAATTTTCGATAACCATTTCGGGATTTGCCATTCAGCTTATTGAACGGTGCTGCAGCTCTATTATCTCACTATTGAAACAGCTTGCCCAAACTGGCGCCGTAGAATTTGTGGCATCACCTTACAACCATTCACTCGCTGGCATCAACGATACCGAAGAATTCAAACGCCAAATTAGGCTATCCGTGTCGGAAATTCAGCGATTGTTTAACGTAACACCCGAAACAGTACAAAACTCCGACCTTATTTATACCGACTCGATAGGCTCAGCCGCTTTTGACGAAGGGTTTAAGGCCATTTTGGTACAACCAGAAAAACGAAGCCTCGAGGTAAAAGGATCCGACTATTTGTATTTTCACCCCACCGCCCAACGTCTCAAAATTATTCCGCAAAATCAAAACTACTGCCAATTGTTTGAAAACGCTCTAAAAGACAGCAAACTGTTTGCTCCCGACTATTTGGTAGCACAACTAGGAACCAAGGCTGCTGGTGGCGACATCATGTTTGCTTCTATCAACTGCGAATATCTCGATGGCTCTAAATACAACAACAAAGATGTGTTAGCGTATGTTAAATCATTTGTGGAGAGCATTTTGGCATCAAAACGCTTTAAATTTGACGTCCCATCTGCTGCCGTACAAAAATATCAACCAATTGGACCCTACAAACTCCCAGACCCTGTGCCTGGTCTCAATTACCCGTCGTATCTTGCTCCATGGCTCGGCAACGACCTCCAACGCGAGGCTTTCTCCAAAATGAACGCTCTAAAAGAAAAAATCAAGCTGGTATCCAACCAACCGCTCCAACTTATTTGGCAAAGGTTGCAATGCAGTGATTATTTTTACTTTATGTCCGACGGATACCTCAACAACGCTAATCAAAACATTGTTTCCAACCCATTCGGAACCCCGTACAACGCATTTATTGTGTATATGAATATTATTGGCGATTTGGAACGCAGAACCGACCTCGAAATCAATAACGCAAAAACCGACCATTTAACTGATAAGCAGATAGCCGATTCTATTAAATACTACCAAACTAAAATAAAACAATTGAAACAGGAGTATCAGAAACGGAGTCTGCTGTAACTATAAGCAAATCTCTAACAATCTGTATATGAAAAGTTTAAAAGAAATATGCAAATATATCAACAACCAATACTTTTTTGAAACTACAAAACGAGAAAGAAGGCAAACTTTATCAGTGTTTTTACTATCAATAATTTTGCTGGTAGGAAACACAATTTACTCATCAGTGCACCGTCATCATAAAACTAACGGCAGCACCAACGTCAATATGCTTCTACTGAACGATTCGGCTTTCGCCGTTAAAACCAATGAAGACTCTCTCAACAGGCTCGATAGATATATTGTAGAACGGTATAGCAAACTTTCTCTATTCAAATTCAACCCAAACACAGCACAAGAAAACGAACTAACACTATTAGGTCTCACCCAAAAACAAATTAACACACTACTCAACTACCGCTCAAAAGGCGGCAAATTCACTTGCAAAGACGACTTTAGAAAACTATACGGAATAAGATACAAGCAGTTCCAGATACTCCGGCCATATATTGATTTGCCCGAAAAAGAAACCCACAATCAAATGAGCACCGCATCTACATCCTCGTACAAAAACAACAAGGGGCAAAATCTAACACCAAGTCCCAACGACGACAGCACCAAAAACACACTTTTTAAATTCGACCCAAATTTTATCTCCGAAGAGGATATGTACCGACTTGGATTTTACACCAAACAAATTGAAAGCTTTATAAAAATGCGAAACGAGGGCAAAAAATATTATGTTAAACAAGATTTTGCCGCGCTATACTTTGTTGACGATAAAAAATTCAAACAATTAGAACCCTACATTACTATCGACTTGATAAAACTTTTGGGTCACGAGGCTTACAATCTCAACACCATCACAGCAGATGATCTTGCAGCTAAAATAGATATTCCCGATAAGGATGCACAAAAAATAATAGAAATGCGCACTGCATTGGGCGGTTTTTACTCGGCATACCAATTGAGCGACTGCGGAATAGCATACAATTCGGCTCAAAAATATGCACAATATCTATTTGTGGCTCCAAGTTTCAAAATCAAAAAGATAAATATCAACGACATATCCGAAAACGACCTTAAAGCACATCCCCTATTCAACGCCAAACAAGCCGAAGTAGTAATAAAATACCGCACCGAAAAAGGACGTCTTATGCATATCGAAGACCTCCGTTCGCTCAACCGTTTCGACAAAAACGAATTAAAAAAGATCGAAAGGTATTTCAGTTTTAAATAAAAAGGTTCACCGAATTACAGTATACACAAAAAAAAATCCTTCACAACATATGTTATGAAGGATTCATAAAAGTAGGGCGGCTACCTGCTCTCCCGCATTGTGGCGCAGTACCATCGGCGCAAGCGGGCTTAACTTCTCTGTTCGGGATGGGAAGAGG
>JAEERW010000036.1 GCA_016286055.1 Bacteroidales bacterium | reverse complement strand
AGGAAGTTACGGGTTTACTGTGCATATTTCTAGGGTGGCTCGGAATACATGATTTTTATGTGGGTAAAACAACTCTCGGAGTTGTCAAACTTATACTCACTTGCCTTGTTGTTTCCTCGTTTATTGTAGGAATTTGGGTAATTATAGATTTAATTTGCATTATAAGCGGCTCGTATTGCGATCGCTGGGGACGCCCTCTCACAGGAAATGCGCCCCTAACAAAGTTTTTGGTGTTTCTACCATTCGCTCTATTTATCCTGCTAATCGTCGGAACAATTATTCTTTTGGCTGGGGATCCTAATGTTCAAGAGGGCCTCCATCAGGGATATAATGCAGGACAACAAATTTTTAACCCATAACCAAGGAGATATAATCATGGATAATACAACAAATCAAAAACCTGGAAACGGAAAAATTTGGGGGGCAATCGCATTTTGCTGGTTCCCCTTGATTGCATATTTGCTCTACTTTTTAGATGCAAAGGCCGTTGTGAAGTATTGCAAGGATTTCAAACATGAAAATGTTTCGGAATTCGGCCTCAGCGTTCTTTGGCTTCTTATTTTCCCGGCTTACATTTGGAAAAGAAACAAGCTGCTTGAAACTTCGCAGGCGACTTTCTTTGTATCGCTGGCATTGATTGTTTTGGCTGTTGTGACCATCGCTGCAACGGGTGCTTGATTTCTAAAAAGGAGTAATGCTGATGAAAAAGATTTTAGCTCTTTTCTTTGTTGCTGCTGGACTAATGTTGAGTGCCTGTGGTGAAGAGGATGTTATTGCGGATTATGTTGCTTCTGAAAAAGTCAGTTTGCAAAATACAAAACCTGAAAATGGTTTCAAGTGGGTCGATATCTCGTTGGAAACAACCGGTATTGTCTATGTTTTTGAAATTGATGCAGAGATGAATGAAAATTTGAATGTTGCATTGACTGCTAGCGTCAGAAACATGATGAATCAGATTGCACAAAATAAACCTGAACTGTTGGATAAATTAGAAGAAAAAAATATGAATATAACGTTTAAGATTATTGATGGTAAGAAGGAATCTTATTTAATGCCTTTTAGCAAAAAGGATCTTCAATAATTGTTCAAAAATAGCAGACCTTTTGGCTTTATGTCAAAAGGTCATTCCTTATGAAAGGAGAAAATATGTTTTGCACAAAATGTGGCACTTCACTTCCTAATGGAACTGTTTTTTGCACCAAGTGCGGAAATCCGTTAAAGAAAGCGGAATCTGTTCAAGTCAATAGTCCTAAGGCTCCATCCATAAACATTAATTTAAACCAAACACAAAAGACGGAGACAACGGATTCTTTTGCGACTAACAAACAAACTTGTGTTAAAGCGAAAAACCAACAAGTTCCAAATCGTGCACTCGTTGCTATTATAACCTTGTTATTTGGATGGTTTGGCATTCATAATATTGTCTGGGGTAAAAAAGCATTCGGGTTTATCCAACTTGTCGTTTTCATTTTGGCGGTTGCTATTTATAATGAAAATTTCGGATTGAATTTGATTACTTGGTTCTTCTTTACAATCTTATGCGGCTGGCTGATTTTTGATTCTATTAGGATTGTTGACGGCAAATTCTTTAATTGTGAAAAAGAATCTAATAATGTTGCCGTAATTCCTGTTGTATGGTATGCTGTTTGCGCCCTTGCCGGTTTGTGGCTGATTGTTGAAGGCTTTGGTAATTTGACGATGGCGGAATCTGATGCGGTATATTCAATTGATGAAATTCAGCAGGCTTTCGCAAAGCCTCAAGAAAATACAGGAAAATTTAAGGATTCGAAATACACGATTGTAGGAATTGTCAAAGAAACTGAAGGCTTTGCTGATATTACACTTGAAGTTTCTGGGAACGGTCCGATTAAATCTGTTGGTTTAGATTTTTTCCAATCGGAAAAAGAAGAACTGCAAAAATATACTGTCGGCTCGAAGATAATGGCATATTGTATCGGTCGTGGCTTGGAAAATGGAAAATTTACTGCTGAATATTGTTTGTTAAGAGGAAAATATGTTCCAAATGAAACTAAAAGTTCTAATGTGAATTCGACAAATAAATCTACTGGCCAAATGGTTGAAAATAAAATGCCTCCAAAAGATGTTCAGTCACCAGTCAATGAAATTGCAAAAAAGCCTGTTGATAATCCTCCAAATGGAACATTCGTTGATGAACGTGACAAAAAAACATACAAGTATATCACTATTGGCAAATTGATTTGG
>JAEERW010000030.1 GCA_016286055.1 Bacteroidales bacterium | reverse complement strand
CCGAGCACCGCATATTTTGGAACCGGGTTTGGCCTAAAACATCCGACTTTTGGCAGAAAAACCAACCCGGCAACCTTTGGAACTGCAAGTGCGATATGGAGGAAACCGACGACCCCACCGACATACCCGAAAAACTCAACCCAAAATACTCATCCGCATCGCCCGGACTAAAAGGCAACCCCGCCGTTACTGGTAAGATCTTTTCGGATGATTGTAGGTATGTGTCTAAGGTTACTGATCCTGGTACTTATAAGATGGTTGAAAAAGAGTGTAATTATTTTGAATCGTTAAAAAATATTCAAGACCACGCCTTAAAAACGAATTTAACGTCGAAGGTTTGTTCGTGTATTGGTGAAAATAGTACCCCAATTACAGTTTGTATGGAGCAATACGGTTTTGAAGAATGTTTTGGAAAAATGATTACTGCTGACCCCGAAACATACTTATTGAAAAACGAAGTTGTAAAAAGGTGGGAAAAATATTTGCAAAACGCCGTTTACGTAGTCAATGGAAGGAAGCCAAATGACATGACACATAATCATGGAAGAAATCCGAGAAATCACTTCAAACGTCAATTTGATTACTTTGATTACTTTGAATTTGTGCTACCCAACGGAGAAAAAGCCTATTTTAATGTTGCACATAACAGAATAGACGGCAAATATTATATTTGGACAATAACAACAAGATTGTAAAAAAAAAGAGGAAATACCAAAGACCGCTCCATACGTGAACAGCATCCTCAGTACTCCTCACCACAAAAGTACAAACAATTTTTAAAACAACAAATAAAAATGCAAGAAATTTTAGAAAATAATATCTATCAAGGCGATTGCTTTGAACTTATTAAGGGGATTCCCGACGGCTCGGTGGATTGTGTAATCACCGACCCGCCGTATGGAACAACCGAAAACAAGTGGGATAAAAAGGTTGATTTGGTTGCATTATGGAAAGAACTATACCGCGTGGCTAAACCCAACGCTGCTTTCCTTTTTACCTCTCAAATGCCGTTTACCGTTGATTTGGTAAATAGCAATAGAAAAGATTTTAGATACGAATGGATTTGGGAAAAAAGCCAAGGCACCGGCTTTTTAAATGCTAATAAAATGCCATTAAAAATACACGAACAAATATTGGTGTTTTACCGCAAACTGCCTACATATAACCCACAAAAATGGCAGGGAAAGCCGTTGTTGAATATTAAAAGATCAGAGATTATATCAAAGAACTACAACAACCATAAAAGAACACCTTACATTAACCCTACTGGACTGCGGTATCCGGTTGATATTATAAAGTGCGATTATGATAGTTTGAGACATAATTCTACCCAAAAAAACAAACCCTTGCATCCAACCCAAAAGCCGGTGGCGTTGATAGAATACTTGATAAAGACCTACACCAACCCCGGCGAGGTGGTTTTGGACTGTTTTCTTGGTAGCGGCACTACGGCGGTGGCAGCCATCAATACAGGTAGGAAATACATCGGCTTAGAAAAAGAGACAGAATATATTGAAATGACAAAAAAAAATATTGAAGCACTGCAATAGGCGAAAAGGCAGACAACAATACGAGTGCCGGGACCAACTTTCCCCTTGATCATATCAACGTCTGCCACTGCAAATATACGAACAATTTTTAAATAAGTTATATAATCACCTAAAAAAACGTAAAAAAATGCCCGAAAAAACACCCATTAAACTCACCAAGGCACAAAAAGCCGCATTACGGGCAATGTTCGTACCTTATTGCCGCCACAACCGAACATCCTACGACGGCAAAACAATCATTTGCGGCTTGAAAGAACTCAAAGAACGGTGCGAATACTCTAATTGGACAACGTGGGCAGACTGCCCCACCAACTGTCCCCACCATCTTATGATGACAAAAGTTACTTGCACCCCCGACAAATGCGCCTTAGCCGAGCATTTTATAAAGGAAGTAAAAGATTGTTTAACCAAATAAAATAGGAGGAAATATGGATTTTAATTCATTAACAGAAAGTTTTAACGCCGGAAAGAACGGAACGCTAACAGCAGGAGAGGCCGTCAAAAATTGGCTCACTCTGTTGGTGTCAGGTATTATGTTCTTGTTCTTCGCGGCAATCGGCTTGCCTTTCCTTGTATTGGGATTAATAGTCCGAGCAATTAAAGCATTGTTTAACACATTAAAACAGAGACAAAATGAAAAAAGTAACCCACCGCTTAGTTGAAGAACACATCCAAGCCAACAGTTTTAACGACTTGAAAAACAAACTTGCTGCGTTTGGTGTCAATTCAGATTCAATGGTAAATCTCAGTGTTGATGTTTCAGCCATCAACCATGAAACCGTGCACTACCAGAAAACCATCCGTCGTCTACGCCGCCAAGTGCGCCACCTTAAACGCCTTATTAAAAGCAAAGACCGTTTGAACTTTGCGCAAGAGGAATTTTACAAGTGTATGTTAGACGAATGCAATAAAAGGGAGGAGGCAGACAAAAAAAAGTCAACTGAGTTTTTTACCAAATGTCTGTTGAATGCCCTTTATACTGCACAAAACACCGTATAACTATGAACCACACCCAATTCACCGTCCACATCGAAAAACTTACCGAGGCAATACAAAACGCCATCACCCGCGACCTGCCCGAAATACTCGGCAACAAGGCTGCATCTATGTTTCGCCAAAACTTCCAAAACGAAGGTTTCTTTGGTAAGAAATGGGGCGAGGTTCGCCGCCGACATCCAGAGTTTAAGTTTCCGGGAGCGGACGGCAGCCGCAAAATACTTTCGGGCAGAACCGGCAACCTCGGGCGGAGCATACGCTATAAGGTTGGCAAAGGGCAGGCTGTGGTATATTCCGATGCCGTGTACGCAAAGATACACAACGAAGGCGGCGAGATACCTGTTACAGCCAAAATGAAAAAGTACTTTTGGGCTATGTACTACCAAACCAAAGGCAAAACGGTGGGCAGAACCAAAAAACAAAGGGACATTCTTACCAAGCAAGCCAAGTTCTACCGTGCTATGGCTTTAAAGAAAATCGGCTCTGTAATTAAAATCCCCAAACGCCACTTTCTCGGAAAATCCCCCAAACTCGAAGCCGAACTCAAAAAACTCATCACCAAGCACCTCTCCGGCATCATCAAACATTAAAATAAAACGCCGTTGCAATACCTTTGCAACGGCGTTGTTTCGCTTTCCGGGCTTCCTGTGTTTCGTGTTTTTTGTGTTTTTCGTAGTTAATTTGTTAACGAACGTTTTCCGGCGATTATCTCTTGAAAATCCTCCAACCCTTCTATTTGGTTTGTCACTTTTGTGTGTTGCTCCGGGTCGGTGCTGCAACTATATACGCCACTACGAGCCACATCGCAGTCCATTATCTTTTTGCGGTGTCTAAGCACATCAAGCCGTTGTTGTAGCAAAACATCTATCTCGGTGCATTCTCTTGCTGTAACCTCCAATTTGGGTGTAAGGTCAAACATATACCCTACTATCGGCTCAATCTCAAAAAGTTCTTCCGGGTCGTTGTTCTTTATTGGCGTATCGATACGGATGCGGTCGTCGTTGTCGTGCCTTTCGATACGTATGGGTTTTAACCGTGGGTTGTTCCGTTGTATTGTGTCTTGTTGTAACACAAGTTTGGCAATGAATTTGTCTATATCGCTGCACAATATCAGTTTGTTGTGGTAGTTTTTCATTACCTCGTGCAACAGTCCGCCTATTTTCGGCAAATAACTCAATGCCGGGTTGGCGTATCGTATAATGCAAATTGAATGTTCCATTTGTCTTATTTTTTTATCTGTTTCAATAATTCCTTTATTCGCACTTGCGCTGCCGCGTATTGTGCTTCTTTTTCCTCTTGGCGTTTGATATACGCCTCGCGGTAGCGGTTGTACATATCGGCTACTTGTTGCTCTGTGGCGGTGGTCTTGGTGCGGTCGTAGCCGTGCTTTTTTATCACCTCGTCGCGGTTGAGGCTGGCATCGTAGCATTGCTGCAACCTGTTAGTAAAGTACGTTTCAAAGATTTTTAAGATAGTAAGGCCGTTGATTTCGCCATAGAGGGTGATGCCGCAGTCGCCTGTTTTTATGCTCTCAAACACGAGCCTTAGGTCGGCGATGTTGAGTTCGGGGTAACGTTGAAATATAAGGTTTGCCGTTTCCACCGTTTGAACCTCCGTGAGTGCGTATTTCTTGCCGAGAAAGGCTGTGAGGTTGTCTAACCAAGTTGTCAAGTAAAGCACGGTAACTTTTTCGCCGTACTGCGCTTTTATCTGACTTATCGAGGGCAGACCGCATTGCGATGCTGCCACCGGCGAACGGATGTCCGCCGTCTTTGCCGGCACTGCAAGCGGTGAGTATTCCGCAAGGAACTCTTTTGCAGGCAGTGCAAGCGCAGCGGCGGTGTCCGCCTTTTTTACCAGAGTGTTTCTATCCATTGGAGTGTCCATTGGTGATAGTGTCTAAGAGATTGAGCCGTGTCTGTATGCTTTTTTCGGGCTGCTGTGCCTTGTTGCCGCTTATTATAGAGGCAAGCAATACCTGTGTCTTGCATTCAAGGGTCTTTAAATCCAAATTGTTGTAGAGCCACGGGTGCAATTCGGGTATCTTATCCAAAAAGTGTTGGAAATATGTTATAAATTCCAACGTTTGCGGCACTTTGCCCGGGTTCTTGGCGTTCCAATACGCTATTAAACGGTTGTAGATGTCGTCGATTTTACGCGCATCTACCGGCTTAAAGTCGTATTTTACGCCTTTCTTGTTGCTGTACCACTGGCAAAACACCGCTATCATATTGTTATGGAATGGGTTTTTCATAGTGTTTCCTCTTTCTTTTTTTCAAGTTTCAATATTACTTCGTGTTTTGCTTGGGCGCGCATCTTTGAATTTTCGGCAAGGTTGTAGTTAAGTATGCGGGTATGGGCTTTGTAGAGACCGTTAAGGCGTGTCATTTCTCTGTCGAAGTCTGCCCTCAGTTCGCGCAGTTTGGCTTTGATGTTGTCTTTGTCGTTTGTGTTGTTTTCTATCTCCTTAGAGTAGAGGGCAAAACCCTTGCGGCGGAGTTCGTTGCCCACTTGTTTCAATCCTGTAAGGCTTTTTTCGAGTTCGTCTTTTGCCTTGTTAAACTCTTCCATCACAACCTCTTTTTTCTTGGTTATGTCGTCCAACGTGGGTTGTGCGGCTTTGATCAAATCACGTGCGCGGTCTGAAAATGTAATTTTAATCTCTCTAAGTTTGTTTTCTACTTCAATCTGTGTCATGGTAATAAAAATTTAATTTGTTAATAACTTAATTGTCTGTAATTATGAATTATGCATTATGAATTATGCATTATTTACATCGGTAAGCACAACTGCACCGCCTCGGCATTCATCAGTATCTTGCGTTTGGGCTTGTTGATGCGGTTGCCGCCTGTGCCGATGTAACCCTCTATGCCCACCGCTATGCCTACTAATCGGTAGAATGTGCTAAGGCTGCAAGGGTAAGTGTGTACCACGTAGGCACGCCAAACCTGTCCCATACACCGGCGTTGGTTTCCCGGTTCAAAATGTAGGTCTACTATGTGCTTTATGTGCAAGGCGCGTTTTATGGTATTGGCGTGCATCGATGGTAATTGTGAATTGTGAATTATGAATTATGCATTATGAATTATGCATTAGTTTACATCAGTAATGCTCAGCGGTATGCTTACCCATTCGTTGTTGTTGCCGCGTTTCCAAGCACGGATAAACTGTTTCGACGGCAGCGGATCGTAGGCGTTCATAATGATTTCCACACCTTCGGAAAACTTGTCGTTGTTGATTTGTTCTGCCACATTGCGGAGTTGGAGCACGCGGCTGGCTTTGAGGTTGCCTTTCTGGTCTTTGCTCAGTAGTTTGAGCACCATGTCAACCAACGCCTGTGTGTCGGTGTCTTTGGCAAGACCGTTGATGTACGACTTTATAAGGTCGATGCCGTCTTGCACGGTGTCTTTGTAGTTGTCGAGGATGTAACAGCCAAGTTCTATGCGCATCTTGCCGTCGGATGTGGTGAATGTGTGGCTGCGCTGGTTGTCGGTGGTCATCTTCATAACGTCTTTTTTCATTTCCAAAAGGCTCTTGAAGTTGCCGAAAACCGCATCTTTCACCATTGCCAATTGTTCTGAAATGCTCTCCAATTCGGGGATGGTGGTGCGCACTTGGTCGTCGATCATTGCGTTGAAGGTTTCGAGGTTCTTTTTGCGCTTCTCTTTTGCCTGTTGCTTTGCCTGTGCCTTCTTGAAGGCTTCAAACTGTGCCAGTTCGTCGGCACTCATTTTTACTGTTTGTTCCATTTTAATTGAAATTTAATGCGTTAATAAATCTTTTGTCCATAATAGTGTAGTTGTCTACCAGATTGCGCTCTGTTAGTCGTTTGCCGCTTTGCTGAATGTGCATCTTAATGCTCAGAATGGCGCGTTTTTGGCAAAACTCGTTAAACAGTGCTGCATCCTCGGTGTAGTGTAGGGTGTGAGCCAAGATGTCGGTAAAAAAGTCGTAATACTTTTGCATCGGCTTTTGTAGTTTGTCTTCTTGTAGTGCTGCCATGATGTTGTCCTCCTAATTTACGCCCAACATTCTAAGTAACATTACCACGGCTTCCCATGTTCCAGCCGCTGCCGTTACTATTGCGCCGCCTTTGCCAACGGCTTTTACAATCCAAATTTTGCGGGCATTATCCCACTTTCCTGATGTCTGTGCCATAATATTTGCGTATTAAATGGTTAATTATGAATTATGCATTCCGCATTGCTTCAAGTGCTTTTCGTTGTTTGTTAAATTCAAAACTCATTGCTATCAGTTCCTGTGTGCTCAGAGTGTTGAAGTCGCGTTTACCGGCGGCGTTGTAGAGTGTGCCCATAATGATGTTCCACTCTTGCGGTCCCCAGTTCTTTTCGGGTATCTTGCCTTGCATAGCCAAAAGGTGTCCGCATGCCGCCTTTGCCCGAGTTTTGGCTTGGTCGTGGCGGTTTTTGGGTTTGGGCTTTTGGTCGGGAGAGAGTTGTGCCTCCAACACCCGGCATATTTCGCCGAGTTGAAGGGTGTTGAGTTCTTTGCTGGAACGTACACCGTAGGCGGCATCCAGCATGTCGTGCGCCTCGTCGTCGGTCATTCCGAGCCGCGCAATCAGAATGTGATACTGTCTGATAAGTCGTTGTTTTGTAAGTTTTGTCTCCATTGTAATTATGAATTATGAATTACGAATTACGAATTATGAATTATGCATTATGCATTATGCATTATGCATTATGAATTCCCCCAGTACGCCTCCGCCTTTTCTTTCACCACGTCGTAGTATCCGCTGCCGCCGTAACGCGTTACCGGGAAAGCCCTGAACCCTTCCACCCTGAACACCGCATTGGCATCGCGGTAGATGCGCTTGGCTATGTTGCCGTCGGGTTCTTTGCCGTTAACATGGCTTACATAACAGAATATCTTGTGGGGGAATGTCTCTTTGAGTGAGCGGTATTCGCTGAATTTGAGGTCGGCAAACTGTACTGAATCTATCACCACAAAGTTTGGCGAGTTCTTTTTGCGGAGTTCCTCGGTTAGTTCGTCCACCGTCCACTTGTCGCCGAGTAGGAAACGGTTGCCCACGGTCTGCATCTGAGCCCGCCTTACCGCGTCTTGCATCGTCAGGCTCATGCCCTCCTCCACGCTGTTGTAGATTACGCGGCTAAACTTGGTCATGTACTTGCATAGAGCCATGCAGAAACTTGTTTTGCCGTTCTTTGGGCTGCCGTACACGAACCATGTGCCGGTTTGTTCGGGCATTCCTATGAGGCTTGCCCACGGCTCGTCGAGGTTCAAGAGTTTAAACTTGGCTTTAAAAAGGTTGTATGTGTTAATTGCTTTCTTGGGCATGGCTGTGTAGTTTTGCTATTTCTTTGGTGATGCGGCGGAGCGATGGCAGCCCGGCTTCGGGTGTCATTTCGTCGCCGAGACATTTGCGGAGTATCTTGTTGGGGTCGGCACCTTCGGGCATATTGGCCTTGATAATGGCTATGGCATCCGAACACGAAAACCTCTGGTGCTCTTCGGTGTCAACAGGCACAAGGTTGATGTATTTGCGTCCAAACCGTGAGAACAGTTCGGTGTAACCCACTTTCTTGTTGTTGATGGCGCGGTTAATCTTGGCTTTCAGTCCGTCGGCTCCTATCATATAGAACCCGCAGATGCCTTCCACAGCGTTCCACAAGGCTTTGATTTCAAGAAATGCGGCATATTGAAGGTCGCCCGCCTCGTCAAGGATTATAAGAGGGTTGACGAGCGAACGCACGTAGTAAACAAGGTCGGAGTAAACGTCGGCGTATTTGTCGGTGTGGTTGATGCCGAAACTCTTGGCTATAAACCTTATCAACTGGCTTTTGGTTTTCACTTGGCTGCAATCCACATACACCACATTTTTGTGGGTGCGGGCGTAATACTGTGCGGCGTAGGTCTTGCCGATGTCGCTAAGGTCGCAGAGCAATGCGCTGTTACTGGTTTCTTGACACACCTCCAACTGGCGTGTAACAATCTGGAAAACCTTTGTGTTGGCGGTGTTCCATTGCGGACGGTCGCCTATCTCCACGCCCAACTCTCTTGCAAGGCGTATCCATTTGGCATCGCTCAGTTGCTGCGCCGTGTTGCCGTGGGTGATGTTGCTGTATTGGCTGTTGCTTATGCCCAACTTTACGGCAAACTGTTTGTCTGATCCGACGAACTGACCTCTCTGTGTCTCTATCGCCGCCAATATCTTCTGAATTGTGCTTTGTGGTATCATACTACTGCGTTTTATATGTTATTAATTATCAATTGTCAATTATGAATTATGCATTATGAATTATGCATTACATCAGTTCCAACGCCCATGCGCCCAAATCCTCTGAATCGTATTCGCTACTAAACTCATCCTCTTCATATCCCTTGGGTTGTGGGTTCTCTTGGATTTGGAGTGTAGACGGCTCGTCTGCCTTATCCGCGATCTCCTCCTCTATAACATCCTCCTCCAATATCCCCACTTTCGGCAACTCTTTCCTGCGTTCTCTCATCATCTTGTCGAACTTGGCAATGCGCTTGTTTTGCTCCGTCATCTTAGCCTCGTCCTCCTCGGTGCGTTCTGCCTGACATTCGTTGTAAGCATAGTTTTCGCGGTTTTCAGCCTCGCCAATAAAGGTGTCGCCTTGCCACAGGTAAACAGTGCCCACGCTGCCGTCGTCTTTGGGCAGCCAGTAAGCCGTAACGCGTTTGTTGTTGGGTTTCAGTTTGTTCAATCCGGCAAAGTCGGTTAGTCCGTATTCACCGTTGCAGCAACGCACATAATCATTATTGCGAATACTGGTGGCAGTTTCGTTGCCTATATAGCGGAACAAAGTTTTAGGTTCTATCTTTTGGCAGTTGGGATTCTTGCACTTGATAAGCACATCGCGGCGGGTCATACCGGGAAAGTTCTTTTGGTCGGGGTGAAGTTCGTTGTTGTGTTTTTCGATGTCGCTGAGGTCGTCGGCAATAACGGTGCGGAGGTCGTATTCCGGTTCGGGATAGTCGCCATCTACCTTGGTGCGAATGCTGCGGTAGGCTTCGTGCTTTGCATACCAGCGTCCGCGTGTGTGTCCGTTCTTTTTGGCTGTGCCCCATTTGAGACTCTTGATATTGTGCTCTGCGCGTTTTTCAGTAGGCGAGTTGCAGAAACGTACAAAGGGAAACAGTTGGTCCAAAAAGTCGAAGTTGCTCATAAGGTGATGCTCCACCTCCAACTCCATTGGAATGCCCAACCCCAACTCCATCAGTTCTATAAACATATATCTAAAAGTCTCTATCACCGTGTCGGCATTGGGTTTGCCCATTACGTAAGCGGGGCGGAAATAGTAACCGCTAACCACATCAACGGCAATATACTTGTAAGCCCATCCCTTAGCGGTGTGACGGCTCAGAGCCACGTCGTCCATAGATATTTTGCTGAGGCTGAATGTGCCGTGTTTGCGGCGGTGTTTGGGTCGGAGGGCGTTTTGATAGTCGAAATGTCCGTTGCGGTCGGGGTAAACGGCGGTGTAATTATCGTTGCTGTGGAGTATGCGCCAAATGGTGCTGTCTGATACGGGTTTAGCGCCGTACTCTTCGGGCGAGAACACCTCGCCGGTTTCTTGGTCGTAAACAGTTTTGCCGCCACTGAGCCATTGGTGGTAAATGTCGTAAACCTTGCGGCAAAATGGCTTGTCGTGCATACGCCAAAGTGCGAGTATAAGGTTTTCCACAGGGCGGACGGCTTTAAGACCGTTGGTGTTGCCGAGGTTCTTTGGCAGCACAGCCTTCCGGCCCTCTGTTGTAAAGCGTTTGAAAGCCCTTTGCAAACTTGTTACATTCTTGTAGGTGGTGGCACCGGCAAAACGTCCGTCGTCGTTCAAAGTTTCGCGGATCTGCCATTTTAGTTCGCCGTTCCAAAACTCTTTCAATCGTACCCTTGTGCCAAGTTGCGCGTGTATGGTAACAGCCTTGCCGTAATGCTCCTGTATCGAGCGGAAAACTCCAATCTGCGCTAAACACTTTCTAACGGTCTCCTCGCCAAGGTTCTGACTGCGCAGCCATTCGGCATCTTCACTGGTGGCAACAGCACTTTCGGGCTTCGGCTCAGCCGCCAAACGCTCCAACGACTTGCCAACAATACCCTCAATCATCTTTCTCCGCTCCTCGCGAACAATACTATTATATATAATAAGTGTGCTGCCTTGTAATCCGCGACGGGCAATCTTTAAAAAACCATTCTTGCTGTCGTACTTGTATTGGTCGTGCGATAGCCCTGCGGCGTACCATTCTTGAAGCGTTATGCAAGCATTCCCGTCGTACATTACCATAATTTATTCCTCCGATGATGTTATTACTACCTCTTTACCATTGTAGCCGTTCTTAGCGGCCTTGCGAATTTTGTCGGCACGGTACGCCTCGCAAATGTTGGCTCTGTTTTCGTTGAATCGCAAAGCCTTGCGCACCGTTGGCAGTGAGTAACCAAGGCTCTCCGCCAACTTTTTTGCATCCCCGTGGGGAATTTTAATCTCTCGTGTTGTACTTTCCATATTTTTTAGTATCTTTATGCGCTGTTTTCATTTTGAAAACGTTGCAAAATTCGCAAAAGTTTGCGAATATAACAAATTTTTTACGAAATATTTTGCGAGTATATGGAAATTTTTTTCGAGAGATTAAAGCAAATGATTGATTTTTATGCAAATGGGCGTAACACTTTTTTTGCAGAAAAAATCGGAATGGGCGAATCTAATGTACGTTCTTGGTTAAATGGAACACTGCCGAAGTTGGATGCAATAGAAAAAATCGCAAGAAATTGCGAAAATATATCACTTGAATGGCTTATTATGGGTGAAGGTTCTATGATTAAAGGTGATGTTATACAAGAGAAAGCCTTAGAACTACCTTCTGATAATACAGAGAAAGGTGTTATTACAGAATTGCGTACTATTATTAAGGATCAGGCAAAGGAAATTGCCCGCAAAGAATTAGAATTGGAGCGGCTTCGATCCACCGATGCCGCCACCGCCACCCCTTAACACATCCCTTTCACAGCCGTGTAACGCCGTTTTAGCGTTTTTTACCCTAAAAACGCCGTAAAACGTTGTATTTTAATATTTTAACCCTTTTTTAAAATGACTATAAAAAACAATTGTGGTATACACCAAACCCCCGATTTTTTGAGGTTTGATGGCTGTTTTTGGTCTTAGTGTGGTGTTTTTCTTGCAGTTTTTGGTTGAAAACATCGCCCTAACATCGCCCTAACATCGCCCTAACTCTTTTCACGGAGCAAAAAACGCCGCCTTTTCCGCCACGTTGCAACACCCTTGCAACGGCATAAAAAAAGCCCGCAGGCGCACATACCCACGGGCTAAAAATTAACATATAATACGCTAAATACTAACTATTTAAATA
>JAEERW010000029.1 GCA_016286055.1 Bacteroidales bacterium | reverse complement strand
AAAGGATGTCATACACCCCATTTTTTCGACCCTTTGTGCATTTTTTACAAAATTTCGCCCCATCGGTACCGCACTATTTGTGAAATTTGCACAAAACGTCGTTGTCAATATGCAAATTGCACAAAAATAAACGCGCTGCAACGGGTACCAGGCTGTACAATATGCACAAATAAACGGCCGGTAATTCGTTGTGAAATTGCACAATAAAAGTGCGGTTTACTTTGGTAATTATAACTATATATTCCGCATATACTTAAGTAGTATACTTGACTTTGAAACTACATAACGCGCCGACGGTGTGACGGTCGGAGAAAGGAGAACAAATTGACATTACGAGAAATCTTTTGTACCGAATGTTATTCTTTAATTGACGCCCTTATCTTTTGCGGTATGGGTTTCGCACTTGCGGCCGATATATTCGGGAACCGCAAGAATAAAACGAAGTTTTGACGGTGTAGCCGCCGTTTCAAAACATAAAATAAAATGAAAAGGAGAGAATAAAAATGGCTGACAAAAAGAACAACAAAGGGACCGTAATTTTGAAACTTGACGAAAACAAGCTGGTGTTATCAGGTACGCTGTCCGCGTTCCGTTTTGGTACCAACAAATTCGACAAGGAAACCGAACGTTATTTCGTTTCTATCAAAGCGGACGACATCCCCGCCGATGTCAGGAAGACAATTCGCGAAACTTATTTCGCCGATACAAAAGAAAAGTATATCCCCGAACCGTTCCGCGAGGGTGCTGATCTGACCAACACATATATCAATTTGAAATCACAGTATGAAATACCCGTCTTTAAAGAAGGCTCAGGAAACAAGAAATATACTTTTCAGGAAGTAATTGACCTCGGCGACGGTTTACCGCCGTACGGATCCGAAGTATTATTATCATGTCGCCTGAAGGAAG
Organism: Bacteroidales bacterium; assembly: GCA_016286055.1. Classification (GTDB taxonomy): domain Bacteria; phylum Bacteroidota; class Bacteroidia; order Bacteroidales; family UBA3824; genus UBA3824. Next base: position 11,083 of record JAEERW010000029.1, on the reverse strand, counting down.
GGGCCGTTTATCCGCTGGCCGTTAAGCTGATCAATATTGTGAAGGCCAGCGCCGACGACTTTTTCGCTTAAAAAATATGGTTGTTTGGGAAGGGGTGATTCTATCGAATAAGCTATAATTTAAAAATTGATCGTGCAAGTTTTTCAGGTTATAGGAAACCACAACCAACAAAATAGTAATGTAACAGAAAATGATGTTTACACGACACACGCGCGGGGGTGCTTCTTCCACCCCCGCATTTTAATAAGAAGGGAGTAAAAGAAAATGATCAATGTAACAAATGATGATATCACGGTAGTCGGTTCGGATGAGTTACGCGTTATCCAATTAGTTTTACTGATTCAACACTATTTAAATGAAGACATCGAAACATTAAACAAAGCAATCGATTTATTATCGGATAACGTCGACTATAAGTTTACCGACGTACTTTTCCACGATTGCTTTTTCCGCTTTCAAGGGGGTGACGAATAATGTATTTTATCCTGACACACGGCTGGGGAAAGGATCCCGAACGTTATATAAATATTGAATATCGCGATTATAATAAAGCAAAAAAGGCGTTGACGTTTCTTTTTGACATATACCAAAAACAGTTAGAAAACGGTCTTCCCACGCCCGACACGTTCGTGTGCATATTAAAAACAAAGGGGGTTATTAACAATGGCATTAACAAAGAAACAAAGAAACGCAAAAATTAACAAGATTAAGCGTATCAACGAACGTCGCGCCGAAATCGAACGCGCCGTAAATGACAATCGTTTACCGAAGGAATATCTTGACGCGTACGAGGCCGCTATGCGGTCGGCCGTTCACGATTCAACGCTTATTAACGCCCGTGGGAATATTTCCCACGGGAAAAAGGCGGTCGATTCAATTTCAAGTAAATCCCTTGACGCACTGTTACAAAAAGAAACCGCGGGCCAAGCAACCAAGAAGACATACAAATACTATAAAAAATATCGTGAAGAAACCGAACGTATAAAAGAACGTTCCCGCGAATATTACCCTGACGACGATAACCCGTTTATCGAACCGCCCGAAAATGAAGACAATATACCATTTTATGATCAGGAAGAAGACGAAAACGAATATTCCGATAGTTACGAGGAGTATTTGGCCGACCGTGATTATGTCTACGAAAATATGCAAGATGATCCCGACTGGTATCAGGCAATAAAGGCATTTTTTACGGGCGTCGCTGGTCTAAAGTCGTACCACCAATTAAAACAAGCACATGAAAAATTTATCAGCATGACGCCCGAAGAACAAAACGCCGCACTTCAGGCCGCCGCCGATCGTCAGCTAGTGGGGTATTTCGGATGAAAGTTCGCACGAACAAATATTACATAACCGATAAAAACGTCAGTTTTGTACTTCCTAAAATACGCGGGTCGGCCCGTGTGGGCGTCGGCAAGCATGCGTATAAATTACTTGAAATATACGCGGGTTTTGACATCGAAACCACGAATATAAATCAGGTTGACGCCGACGCGTACGGCTGGCACGCGTACGCGTACCATATGCAATTAACACTGTATACGGACAAGGAAAAATATGTTTATCTTTTCCGATATTGGGATCTCGTTTTGTGGTTTTTCGACCATATAGCCGACGTTTATTCTTTAGGCCCTGACACCCATTTATTAATATGGATCGCGAATTTTTCGTTCGAATTTCAGTTCATGCGGCGCCGTTTTAAATGGGATCAGGGGGAATTTGATTTTTTCGCAAAAGAAGAACGCCAGCCATTAAAAGCAACCTATCGCGGGATCGAATTTCGCGAATGTTTGGCCATTTCGGGCGGTTCTTTGGCCCAGCTTGCAAAAGACTATTGCACAACCCAAAAATTGATCACGGAAGGCCCGAACGGTGAAAAAATATCTGACCTTGACTATTCGATCGAACGATCATCCGAAACCCCGCTGACGGATCAGGAAGAACAATATTGTATAAACGACGTTGTTATTTTGGCCGAATTTTCCGAATACATTTTCAGGGAATTTATACACCCCGAACATTACATTCCAATGACGAAAACAAGCATACTTTTATTATCGTTCAAACGTCGATTTAAGGCGCTTTGTAAAAACCGTGATACAAAATACCACTTACCCCCGCAAACGTCCGAAAGCGAATATCAGGACTATATTTTAAGGTGTTTTCCTGAATTCGAAACCTATAAAATATGGATGAACTATCTTTTCCGCGGCGGTTTTGTTCACGGTGACGCCACATTCGCGGGTATCGAAGTTTTTGCAAAAATGAAGGATATCACTTCCCATTACCCTACGCGTATGAACGTCGATTATTTCCCCCGTACCCCCTTCGTAAAATGGGATCAGACAAACGGCCTTTTAACTAATCAAATGAAGAAAGCACTAAAATCCAAGTGCTGTATTTTACACTGTATATTTGACTACATCGACGCCGTGACGGATCATAGCATAGAAAGTAAAAATAAATGCGTGCAAGCGCTGGGCGCGAAATGGGATAACGGCCGACTTTTATACGCCGATTATCTCGAGGTGTATTTAACGGAACTGGATTTCGATATTTATACAAAGTTCTACAAATGGGAAGGCGTAACAATTTTATCCTTTGAAACCGCCGAACGCGGGAAACAACCCCCGTTTGTTCTTGACATCTTAAATAAGTTATACATCGAAAAGAACGATCTTAAAAAGCGGGGATTAAATAACACGACCGAATACGCGATTAAAAAATCAGGCGTTAACACTTGTTACGGGGCGGAAGTCAAGCGTATTCGAACCGAACAAGCATTATACGACTATAACGAACAAGTGTGGTATACTAAAGACACATTACCTGATTTTGAAAAGGAACGCCGCAAACAAATATTATTACCTCAAATGGGAATATGGGTTACGGCACACGCACGCCACGAACTATTGACAGTAATACATAAGCTGATCACTAATAAAAAGCACCCCACGCCCGTTTATTACGGAGATACTGATTCAATAAAACATGAACCGTCACACAAAGCGGAAGACATCATAAAACATTATAACCGCCGAATTGCGAAGCGCCTTCGCAAACGCGGCCTTCGCAATATCAATTTCGATGACCTTGGTCAATTTGACAATGAATGTAAAGGGCGTGTTGTAAAATTCAAAACTTTAGGGGCCAAGCGATATATATTCGAAGACGAGGGAAAAATAATCGCGACCGTGGCGGGAATGCCTAAAAGCGCAATATCATGTATTGGAGAAAATAACGAAATGATATTCGACGAATTTTCTTTAGCTGGTTTTTCCCTGACGCCTGAAGAAAGTTCGAAACTTACCACCCGTTACAATGACCAGCCGCACGACGCATATATAAACGGCGTACTAATGCACGAAGAAAGCTCCGTCGCACTTTTCAAAATACCATTTAAAATAACTATCACCGACGAATATAACGAAGTTATCGAAGGGAGAAAGAAAAAATGCAAACTTTAAACTTTCAAAAAATCATAAGCGAATATAAAAAGTTAAAATGTCCCGCTGACGTTTATAACCCTTGCAAGTTACCGTTCGACCGTGACAAATATTTCGTCATTTGCACTGAACGTTCGATCGGTAAAACAACTAATATTTTGCTTTTCGGTATGCTTGCGCATAAGATACACGGTACGCAAATACAATATATTCGACAAACTGAAGTAATGATCGAACCGAAAAACATGCGTCAGCTTTTCGCCACTATCGAAAAATTTGACTACATCCAAAAGATTACAAAAAACCGCTGGACATCGGTTTTATACTATGCGCGTGGCTGGTATTATTGTAATCGTGACGACAACGGGAAAGTGATCGAACAAGACGAGCGGCCCTTCATGTATTGTTTAGCGATTAACCGTAACATGATATACAAGTCAACGTATTCGGCCCCTGACGGGGATATCCTGATCTTTGACGAATTTTGTTCGAAGTTCTATCCACAAGACGAATTTATCGATTTTTGCGACCTTGTGAAAACGATCATCAGGGAAAGAACTTCCCCCATTATCTTTTTACTTGGTAACACGATCGACCGTTATCACCCGTACTTTTCGGAACTTGAATTATTAAACATCACTACATCAATGCCGCTTGGAGAACATACCGAAACGATTACCAGCGGCGGGACACCGATCTATATCGAATTTGCTACCCGTGAAAAGACCGCCGAAAAAATCCGGCTAAACCGTATTTTTTTCGGTTTCCGAAACAAAAAATTAGGATCCATCACGGGCGCGGACTGGTCAATCACCCCCGTACAACATATCGACAAAAACGACGATCCCGAAATTATTGCCAAAAATTTCTATATTAACATAGAAAGCTATTTAATCAATCTTGAACTTGTAACGTCTGAAAAGTACGGCCTTCACATACTGGCGCATTTTGCTAAACAGACCTACCCCGACAGTCACATCTATTCATTAGAGAACATGTTAGATTATCGTTATCGCTATAAGCTGGGCCATGACAAATTAGACCGCCTGATATGGACATTATACGAACGTAAAAAGTTTTACTACCAGTCAAACAACGTGGGCGCATTAGTCGACAAATTCATCCAAAGGTGCCGAAATGACAAACACATTTATTAAATCTATCCTTCGGCGCCTACGGCGCATGTGGGGCGCATGTGGGGCGCATGTGGGGCGAATGCGCGGGCGGGCGCTTGTGCGCGTGGTGTGGCTGATAGTAAGGCCGCTGGATGATAATTTGATCAGGTTTTATAATAGGAAGAAAAGGAGAAAAAACATGATGAAAATAGTTATATTACAGCCTGACGAAAAGGGGGATTATATTAAAAAGGGCGAATGTAGCAATTTAAAATCGTTATATGAAATGGTGCAAGATTTCGCCAATACTGTATATTGTCGTGATTATATAATCACTATGGATTTTAACGACGGAACCGAACCGCGGTCGTTTAGTCTGACATCATACTGTAATTGGCAAGGGATCCCCTTAAAATGGGATAAAAAGGAATAACAAAAGCGGGGCCATTTGGCCCCACTTTCTTTTTGTTGAAATTGCACAAATTGCAGCTTTACCGGTTTTGTGCAAATTACCCAAAGAATGTTAGATAATAGTAAGGGTTGTTAATGTCAATACCGTACGGGAAAACGTCCATTCCAATAATAGTATTTTGCTGACATTTAAAGTTCGGATCAGGTAAGTACAGATTGAAATCATACGACGCCGTTTTGGTGATTATGCAAGGGGCGTTTAGTATCGCGTTTTTATAGGTAAAAAGGACATCGACATGTAAATGTACTTCCCATAAATCCTTCTTTACGTTGACGATATCACGCACGAAATAAAACCGATTAAATTTGGGTATTTGCGCATAATTGCACGAAGGCAACGCGGCCGCCTGAATTAATATAACGGGGTCAGTTACGCTGGTTCCTTCCTTCAGGACACCCGCCAACGTTGTGACCGTTGACGGGGTTTTATTTATATGATTTTCGGGTTTCGTACTGGTCATCAATACAAGATTCATACTAATACACCCCCTTTTAATAATGAAGTGATTTCGTTGATTTCGCTATCGTACGCGTTTAGTCCGTCAAGCTGTATCGACTCGACCGCCTGATATCCCGTTCCCGTATAGTGACCTAAAGTACCGCCGATATTTGCGGGGTAACCTTCAAGCATGCGGTAATTTTTCGGCATAAACTGACGGGGTATCGAACGCACGATAAACGGTTTCATATTGCCAAGGTAACCCGAACCGCCGCCAAGGGCGCCCGACCTTTCGATGTGGTTTTTAGGCCCCGTGACCGCTGTCATGGTTGCGCTTGCTATTTGGCTACCAGCTTGGGACGCGGAAACGTTCATCGGATCCCCCAGCGCGGCCCCAAGCGCGGCCCCCGCGGTTATTCCTAAAGCGTTCGACATTAGTCGCATTGATGCGTCGATCGCGGCGTCGGATGAATTACGGCCGATTGGCACACGCATTCCCATATTCCCGTTATATTCGCCGATAACTTGTTCGGCCATTATTCCGTAAATATCATCGGAAGCGGCGGTTCGTGAAACAAAAGCGGTAAATTCGCCCGTCATTACGTTAACGTGGTATTTCACTTGGACACGACTTCCCATTACATCGTCGGCTTTTATCTGTTTGAAACCGCTAAAAGGAAGAAAAATTTCAAGTCGCGTATACGGGTCGAAATCAAACGCGCTGTCCCAGTACGGTTTGACCATGATCACCCCGCAATCGATCTCGGCGAATTCTTCGTGGATAATGGGGTAAGCTTCAGGCCACGAATAAGACACGGACCCACGGCCCACGACGGGCGTTCGGGCGCCCGCGGTCGGTGCGCTGGCGGGTACCAATATTAAATTGACAATAGCCTCGAGGGGGTTGTTGAAAAACTGTTTTAACGCGTCCCATCCCGTGGGGTCAAGCATAGCCTGTCCAAAAGAGTTTATTTGATTCAATGTCATTTTATAGACGGTCAACCAATTAACGGACGCGACGCCGATTTCGGGTAACGGTGGTATCGGTACGGGTTCATTTGGTAAATTGTGGTCACCTTCGCCGCCGCCGCCACCGCCTTTACCGGGGCCGTCCTCGGGCGGTTTTTCTTCGTTCGGGTCGTCTTTTTCTTCAGGTTTAAACTCACCGCCGTAAAGGGTGTTCAACCATTCAATCGTTTGACCGATAACCGAAAAAGATTTACGGTCGGAAGGGTTGGGGTGTGGTACACGATAGGTTGCGGGTTGATAACGGGTGGCATACATAGCAACGCCGAAACAGTCTTTATTATCGGAAGAAATAAAAGTACCAAGTGATAATAATACACGATCCCATACCCAGCCACCTGTAAAAGCATAATATGCCGCGTCGGATATACTTTCTTCGGTAATTTCGCACCCCATACCAAAAAAACGAGTCGCATTAGATGATAAGTCGGTTCGGGTATACGCGCTATATGGTGTATCATACTGGAAACGGGAAACCCTAAAAGACCATATTGCTTCAAACCATTTACAAGTATATGTCATATCTTGGTATGTAACCGAATTTTCACGAAAACGACAGCCTGTCGTATCCATAGCCTCGATTACATACGACTGTTTGTAATACTGGGCGCCTTCGGGGTTTTCGACTTCGATTTCGGCCAGTAAATACCACTGGCCCAAATTGCCGCTTTCAACGCTTGCTTTTGCGTGTGTAAGCAATTCTGTTAAACAAGAAGTACCATACGCGCCTTCCCAAGCATCATTAGCGAAATCATTTCTCTGTGCAAAACGTACATTACCACTTTGACCCCGTGCAACAGACGGGAAGTCGTACAACCCTTGCAAGGATCCCCCCGCGGGGGATGCCTTCCCCGCAAGAAGTCCAGCAACTATTTCATAACGTGGAAACCAAGCCATATTAGAAGTCACCCCCTTCCGCGTAAAATGTGTAACGGTCGATAAATTCGTCGATTGCCATATCCGCAAGATTTATGCGAATGTTTTCAAGTTCCCGCATAAGTTCGACGGGCGGTAAAAGTTTCCCGTCGTTTCCATATTTACGCAAGGTATAATTGCGGGTGTCCGTGTCGGATCCTTCGGAAGTATGATCAACATAACCCCCGTGTGATAATCCTTCCGTTTTGGTTCCTTCGTAGGTTTTCTCGACTGTTTCTTTTGTGTTGTTGCTGGTTGTATGTACTGTTTCTTTGGTGTTGTTGTGAGTAGTGACAACGGTTTCCGTTGTATCGTTGCGGGTTTTTAATACGGTTTCTTTTGTGTCGTTGTGGGTTGTACTAACGACTTCATTTCCCGTCTTTTTAAGTTCAACGTCCGTCGTTCCTGACTGTATTGATTTCGTGGAATTCGACCACGCGTCGTTCGAATTGAACGCCGACGTTAAATTCGTTGTCGCGGCGTCGTGCGGCGTTGTCGTCGTCTTTTCGCTGGTGTAAGGCGTCGTCGTGACCCTTGTTTCCATGGGCGTTGTTTCGATCTTTTCATCCGCGGGGGTTGTCGTGACCGTGGTTTCCATGGGTGTTGTTTCGGTCTTCACGTCGGCGGGTGTTGTTTCGATTTTTTCTTTAGTATAAGGCGTGATCGTTTTTGTGTCCGTGTTGTTATAGGCGTCACGATAAGACGCGCCCTTGGCGTGGATAGTCTGATCATTCGTCATTACTTCTGTAATGTCGAAATCACCAAACGGGGCGTATTCCTTCATCAACGCATACATCATTTTTGCATATACGCGGTTTTTGTGATACCTGAAATCGACGAAAAACTCGCAAAATGTATAGGTAGGATCGTCTTCGCGTACTATCATTTTACGGTTAGAATACAACGATATTATTTTTTCGATGAAATAATCAGTACTAAAAATCTGATATTCGATCGAAGTCCCGTCCTCTTTTTCGTAATATACGGGGAAGTCGTAAGCGTGGGCCGCTTGCGTTGATTCTGTTACATCGAGCAAACATTCGGTTATTTTCTTTACAACCATTTTCGGCGCCTGATATACAGCCATTAGTTTTCACCCCCTTTATCGGTTTCGGTTTCGTCGGTTTCATTGGTTCCGATCGGATCGTCGTTCGGGTCGTTGTCGTTCGGGTCGTCGTTTTCAGGATCCCCCGTATTATCGACTTCAGGTTCCCCCGTGTCGTTTTCATACTTGGTGACTTCCGCACGCCAAGCGCCCGAAAAATCGACGGTTATTTCGGTTCCGAATTTGCGGTTCACTTCGTCAATGAATGCGCGTCGTGCCTTAAGCATGTTTAAAGGAATTGTCAGCGAACTTGAAACGGTTCCATTCACTTCGTCAACACTTTGCTGGGCCAGCTTGGTATCACCCTGTACAACCTGACCATACCTTGTATAATGCCAGCGAAGAACGTCTTCGCGAAGGCGTGCGGTGTATTGGATTTTATCGGCGAAATCAGGGCGCGTAATGTCTTCGACCGTAAATGTATCTTTAAAACCGAATTCATCCCCTAAAATCTTTTTTGTTACCATTGTGACGGGAAGACCTTCTTTTACATTGTTGAAAGCGGTCAATATTTCCTGACGTTCCTTTTCATCGGATACCCTGATCAGGGGCGCGAGACGTGTCCAAAAGATAAGAAAACGTAAAGATTTATCAATTTCGGAAAGCGTTGTCGCGTCGTCGATCATATCAACACAAGGCATTTCCGATAAATTGTTGAAACCGACCGCGATTTCGTCCGAATAACGGTCGGCCCTATATTCCCAGCCATTGCGCGTTACGGCGATTATTTGGGATCCGCGGCCGTACGGGTTTAGATCGGTTCCGAACGTGCAAGGCGTAACAATTAATGAACCTTCGGGGAACCCTGACGAACCACGGCCCGAAGGGATCCGAAACGCGGCCACCTGACCGAACTTTATAAAATAATATTCAAGATAATTTGTTAAAAATGTTTCGGGGGCGTTGCCATATTCAAACATCCCCAAATGAAATTCGTTTAGCAAATTAAGATTTTGCTTTTTATCCATTTTAACCCCCTTTCGGTATAAAACGAAACCCCGCCCCTTTTATAAGGGCGGGGCCTCGTTTGGAGTAAGAGAAAGACCAACTATCGGTCAAGGTGTGGGCGGCTCAAGTGTGAAAACAACGGCATTCTGTCCAAGGTTTTCCATATACTGATCACGATTCTGATAAGCGTAAAGTGTGACGTCTTCCATTTCGAAATACTGTGCGGCCACACGTTCCTGACGTATCGTGTGCATGATCGCGTATTTATCAGCCATAAGCGCAACGATACCTGATTTTGAAACGTCGCCAGCCTTCACGGAAACGTCGATCTTTGTCACCTGATCCCACGCCGTGGGGGAAGTTGAAACCGACTTTACGCCCGCACCCTGCCACCAAGGGACAGAATAATAATCGGAAAGCCTGATCATTTCGTCGTGGTAGGTGTCCGAATAAGCATTCTCGAAAAGTGCCGATTCAAAAGCGCTGTTAACTTCGGTAACGAGTCGGCCTTCAGGGACAAACTTCACAAGGCCGCGAGTGTTGAAAAGCGCTGACTGTTTCAACAGATACTTTGTAAAAAGTATCATCTGACTGGACGCAAAACGCAACGCGTCAGGATCCGCAAGGAAAGCCGCAACGGTCGCGATATTCTTCCCGCGCTGTGCGTTGTATTCGGTCAAAAGGTTTACAACATGGATCCCCTGGGCGTTCTGTCCAGCCGCGTATAAAATCTTGTCAGCGATAAACGCGTTACGGTTAGCCGCGTTCATATCTTCACGGTGCTGGGTAAGTGCATTTTCAACAATAACAAAGATCCAATCTACAAAGCCCCGAAGTTCCTCACCTGATTTGAAGGCATCGGTTAGGCGCTCCGAACTAATGGCAACGGGCAACTCCCATGAATTCGAGGAAGTGTAATAAACCGCATCGACAATAGGGGGATTCACTTCGTAGGTTCCTATAGTCACCTTACGGGTCGTTCCCTGATCGTCATAAGGCGCAAGATTCTTCCACGCATGGCTTTCCTGAACTTCAGGAGCGCGGGCGCTTAACATCTGAACAATGTTAGCATAACGGCGCGATTCTACATAGTAAGGGTCGTTGTAATTATTCTTGTATGAATAATCACTGTAAAAATTAACCGTCTGATCAATAAGGGCCTTCATAAATTTGTCGCGGCCCACGGTCAACGATTCATAAGCGACGCCACCATCCGCGAAATCATCGAGCGTAAGTGTGTCGACCGCTGATTCGCCGATTGCCTGTTTGTACGCCGCGTTTACTATCTGATAAGCCGAGTTATTATCGATAGTACGTAAGTTATTTTTTGTAGCCATAATTTACCCCCTTTCAAAGGATCAAATGTTTTTGTTATAGTCAATATACAATATTAACAATTATTTGTAAATATCCATTGTGCAATTTCACAACGAATTACCGGCCGTTTATTTGTGCATAATGTACAATCCAGGCGCCTTTGCAGCGCGTTTATTTTTGTGCAATTTGCATATTGACAATGACGTTTTGTGCAAATTTCACAAATAGTGCGGTACCGAAGGGGCGAAATTTTGTAAAAAATGCACAAAGGGTCGAAAAAATGGGGTGTATGACATCCTTT
>JAEERW010000018.1 GCA_016286055.1 Bacteroidales bacterium | reverse complement strand
GCAAAGGCGTTTGAATATTGGATGAAATCGCCGATGCCGATGGTAACGGTTGTGAAAACTTTTGACGTTACCAATCTTTGCCGTGTGAGCAAGCGCAAAGGTATGAAATTCAATATGTTGCTATCGTGGTGCATTGGCAAGGCAGCAAGCAAAGTTGACGAGTTTCTGACCCTGCCCGAAGGCGATAAACTTTTCCGTTACGATCATCTCGCCCTCAACACGATTTTCAACGACAAAAACGGTGCATTGTGCTTCTGCGATATTCCTTACACCAATGATTTGCAGAAGTTTAACAACGATTACATCTCAATATCAAAATCAGCGATAGAATCTTGCAAAAACATTTTGGACGAAGGCGCGGCAATAGTTGGCACGTCGGCGGTTACAGGCACCGAACTCGACTGCATAGTAAATCAATATTCTGGCATTTACAACAATCCGTTCCTTTCGTGGGGACGTTACCGAAAACATTGGTTTAAAGTAACATTGCCAATCTCGTTTCAGTTTCACCACGTTCAGATGGACGGCGGACACGCAGCACATTTTTTGGAAGAATTGCAGGCGGCAATTAGAGAATTAAAATAATTTTTGCTAACTTTGCGGAAAATAAAACGTAAGGCACTATGGGCATATACCTCAATCCAAGCAATGCCGGTTTCAAAAAAACGTTGGCCGGCAATATATTCGTAGATAAATCAATGTTGATAAGCGAGTTAAACAAGTTTATCGACAGTGGAAACCAATATATCTGCGTTTCTCGTCCGAGGCGGTTTGGCAAAACAATCGCCACAAACATTATGTGCGCATACTATTCAAAGGGTTGCGATTCGCGAGAGATTTTTTCCAAGTTGAAAATCTCCAAGGCTAAGAACTATGAACAGTATCTCAATAAACTGAATTTCATCAAGATAGATGTCGCGAGCGAGTATCAGAACGCAAATGATAAAAATGAAATGCTCAAAGACCTTCAAAAAAAGGTACGCGACGAATTTCAGGAACAATATCCCAAGATAAGGTTTGTGAAGAACGAAACCATCGCCAACTGTATGATGAAGGTATATAAAGAAAACAATGAAACCTTTGTAATCATTCTCGACGAGTACGACTGCCTTGTGCGCGACACTTTTGGCACACATCTGTTTGCCGATTATTTGGAGTTTCTGAACGGACTATTCAAAAGCGACACTCTACGTCCTGCAATTGCGCTCGCCTATCTCACGGGAATTTTGCCAATTGTAAGAGACCGTGTGCAGAGCAAACTCAACAATTTTAGGGAATATACAATTTTAGACGCTTTCAATCTTGCCGAATTTGTGGGGTTTACAGAACAAGAGGTAAAGCCATTATGCACAAAATACAAGGTGGACTTTGCGCAATGCAAAAAAGAATACGATGGTTATGCTCAAAACGGATTTGAAATTTACAACCCCGAATCCGTAGTTATGTGTATGGAGACCAAAAAGTTTGGCAACTTTTGGGGCAAGACTTCCACGTATATGGTAATCACCGACCGCCTAAAACACAACTACAAAGGCGCGAAAGAAGATGTAATAAAAATGCTTTCTGGCGAAGAAGTGAAGGTAGATGTTGAAATGTATCTCAACACGATGACCGATTTTGTGAGCAAGGACGATGTTTTTACATATTTGATTCATCTCGGCTATTTGGCATACGACAACAACAAATTTACGTGCAGAATTCCTAATCTTGAAGTCCGCAAAGAGTGGCATAGGGCGGTTTCTACCTTGCCCGAATATTCCAAAACCGACGAAATCATCAAGGCTTCGGAAGAACTTTTGGAACAGACCCTCCTCAAAAACTCCGATGCCGTAGCCAAAGCCTTAGACAACACTCACTTACACGTTAGTTCAAGCCGCAACTACAACAACGAAAACGCACTCGCCGCCGCTGTTTATATTGCTTTTGTTCACGCGCTCAACTACTACAACTGTTTCAAGGAACTCTCTACGGGGAAAGGCTTTGCCGACTTGGTGTATGTACCTGTGGTGAAATCGCCTGAGCATCCGGCAATTATCATCGAGTTGAAAATCAACGAATCAACCGGAAAGGCTCTGCAACAGATTCAAAGCCGCCAATATTTCGACGCCCTCGACAACTACAAAGGCAACCTCCTTTTCGTCGCCATCAACTACGACAAGGACACCAAAAAGCACGAGTGCGAGATTACGGAGTGGGAGAAGTAAGTAACATCACTTCCCCGACTTCTCGCGATTGCATTTTTTGCAGAGCATTTGGCAATTTTCTTTTACGGTGTGACCGCCCTGACACCACGGCTTTATGTGGTCGGCTTCCATCTGTTCTATTTCAAAATGCTCGCCACAGATTTTGCAGATACCATTCTGAATTTCATACTCTTCGCGCTTGGTGTTGTCGTCGAAGGCGCGGATGCCAAGATGCTTTTCGTCGCCATCGAGAACGTAGGGATAAATGCCGGATTTTTTCTGAACGTCGGAGTCTTTCATTAGTTCTGACACTCGTGATTCAAGTTGCTGAACGTTAAGGTTTTGGTTGTGAAACTTATCGTAAAGCAAACCCCAATCCACGCCTTTCATCTCTTTGCGATATTTAGGGAAAATGGCTTTCACCCAAGAGATTACGCTTTGAAAATAGTTCCAAAGTTCAATGGCGTTGTTGTCGTGCTGATGCTTGCCCATATAAATCTCAATGCCTGTGGTGCGGGCAATCCAACTGAGGGCTGTTTCGAGATAGTCTTGACGGATGGGCGAACCATTGAGATATTTGCTCGCCAATCCGTATGCCGCACAGTTGTTTTTAGAGAAATAACGCTTGGCATCGCTCACCCAACTGCCTGAATATACGGCGTTTCGGAGTTCCTGTTCAGTGAGTTTTTCACCGGCGATATTGATTGTGCGAAACCATTTGAGTTTTTCGCTGTCGGAGCCGCTGCAAATGTAGATTTGTAGTTCGTAATCAAGAATTTTGTTCGCCTCGTCTTGGGTCAGATTGTAAAAATATTTGAAGAAATACGCAAAATCACCGTTTACATACTGACAAATTGAAATTGTACGTTGCTGTCCGTCAATGATTTCGTAAGTACCATCGTCGCTGGTAGCCCAATACATCACATTGAGCGGGAAACCATTTGTAACAGTGTCGATTACGGCGTCGCGCTGTTTGTCGTTGTAAACAAATTCGCGCTGATACGGCGGACGCACGTCGAGTTTGCCGCCAAAAGCCTTTACACCACTTTCGGCATTGTCTTGATAACCGTCGGTAAGTTGACGAATGGTGATTTTGTGTAATTCTATTTGCATAAGGTGTTGTTATTTAAGAGTTAAACGGAGTTTTGGGTTCAGCGGCAAGGGCAAGGTTTGATTGCTGTTTGCGGCGAATGAGGATGCGGGCGTAAATACTTTGATACAATTCACCTGTTTGTCTATCTTTGAACGCTGCCACCTTCTTATCCACTAACGGATTATGTTTTCGATACAATGTTCCTTTGGCATTGAAAGTATACTTTCCTGTTGGATTACCTTCTTTATCCAAAATTTCCATTTCTCTATTATTAAGAAAATCACAACTGCCAACAATGCCGAGTGCCTCTATTTCAAATTGGTCTGGATTGTATTTATCCAAAAACGTAATTGGAACACCAATAGTCTGATAATAATCAGATGGTATTTCATTTGTAATATCAACATTTATAGCATCATAGTTTTCGTACTTCGGATATTCTTTTGCATTAAACATTTTGTAGAGTATTAAATCCTCGTGACGTTCTTTGTAATCAAGATTTGTAAACCATCTAACACCCTTGACACGAATGTACTTGTTGCCATTTTCGTCTTGACGACATCCTGCCGCATTCAGTGGATAATCAGTAGGAACACCAAACTCCCTATCGCCACTATGAATACTTGCCCCAAGCCAAAGTTTATTATTCTTTATCAATTGAAATATTTCCTTATACGAAATTGCATTTACATTTCCTATTATGATAAACTTTTTGTTATATTCAATTAATTGCGCCACATACTCGCGAAACAGAGAAAACGGCGGATTAGTTACTACTATGTCGGCTTGTTTCAAAAGTTCAATACATTCGGGGCTACGGAAATCACCGTCCCCTTTTAGATAATTAATTCCAATTTCCTCTGGGTCTGGTATTCTGTTGCCATTTTTGTCTCCATTATATTCGAGCCAAATAGCGCGTTCTGAATCACTTTTTGAAAACAGATCACGACTTTGGTTTTTGTAGCAAGTGGTTATAAGTTTCTTCAAGCCCAAGTGCTCAAAACTATAACTAAAATAATGAAAGAAGTTGCTGATACGTGGGTCATCGCAATTACAAAGAACGGTCTTTCCTTTAAAGTGGTCTTTGTAATGTTTTAGTTCCAACTCAATATCAACAAGTTGAGTATAAAACTCATCTTTTTTGGCTTTTTTTGCGTTCTTCAAATCGTTGTTTGCCATTTTGATTGATAGTTTATCGCATTCGCTATCAATCACTTATCGGCATAAAATAAGGCGTGAGCCTTTCTATCACATTCACGAGGAGCGTCGCAAGAACCCCGCTGTCATATTAGAAAATTGCCCACACCTTACGCGGTGCGAGCATTAACTTTATATATGACAACGAGGACGACACAATGCGCCCGTGAATTGCTTTTATTACTTCCGATTCAAAATCAAGAGTTTGCGACGCTTTTGTTTTGAATGTGAATAATAGTCAATGCTTTGTATGTTAATAATTTACGTTATTTCTGTTTCGTATTTTCATTTTTTACGTTAACGATGGCAAATATACCAAACTTTTTCCACACCGCCATCATTTTTCAAAATATTTTTGCTAACTTTGCAGAAAATAAATACATTATGCAAATCCAAACTGCAACCATCAACGATGTTCCTGAAATTTTGGAACTGCAACATAAGGCGTTTTTGCCTGTGGGTGAAGTGCTTAATTGGCTCGACGCACCTAATATCACCGAAACTATCGAAACGGCTCTCGAAGAGTTTCCTAAATATACCGTGCTCAAAATGGTGGCAGACAATGGCAAGATTGTCGGCTCGGTGAGGGGCAAGGTGGAAGACGGGTCGCTATTTATCGGACGGTTGATGGTTTTACCTGAATATCAGCGCAATGGATATGCAAAAGAGTTGCTCCACAAAATTCAGGAGGTATTGCCGCACAACCGCGTTTGGCTCGAAACAACTTCCGACATCACAAGCACTTACACATTTTACGAGCGCGAAGGGTTCAGGACTTTCAAAACAGAACATTTCGACAACGGCGTTTCGTGGGTTTCGATGGCAAAATGGGAACTCCATACCAACCGCATCCTTCTCCGTCCGTGGCGTGAGGACGATGTGGAGGCACTCTACAAATACGCTTCCGACCCCGATATTGGCACTCGTGCAGGGTGGCCGCCCCACAAGAGCATTGAGGACAGCACAGAGGTTTTGCGCAATATCTTGATGAACGACACCACGTGGGCTATCATCCTCCGCGAAACTGGCGAACCAATCGGCTCTATCGGATATATGACCAATTACACATCCACTCTTCCATCGCGCCCAAACGAACCGCTCGTGGGTTATTGGGTTGGCAAACCGTATTGGAACAAAGGCATTTGCACCGAGGCACTTAATCTAATGATTAAACACATCCGCGCCGTCAGCGATTATAAGTCGCTCGTTAGTAGCCACTTTGTTGACAATCCCGCCTCGGGTCGCGTTATGCAGAAATGCGGCTTTGTAGCCACCGGCGAAACCTGCGTTGATTCGGACCTTTCGGGTATGGAAAAACCTATGGCTGTGTTGAGATTGGAATTTTCTTAAAAATCAGTTTCATAGTTTCCGCATCCAACGGCTGCATTGTGGGTAGGTTGAGGCTTTTAACCATTTTGAGCGTGCCTTGCTTGTATTTGAGGAAATGGTCGGTTTTGAGGTGCGCTTGGTAGGCGGAATCGGAGGCGTAAATTTCGAGAATACGGATTTGAGTTGGGTTGTCGGCACTCTGCATCGGAAACAGGCAGATAACGCCCGGCTCGCGCTCAACGCTCAGACGGTCAACCTCGTTGGCAAATTCAAGATACTCAGTAAGATACTGAGGATAAACCTCGATTTCGGCAATGCGGACAATCATTTTGCCACTCGCCACATCGGCAGAAGGCTTTTCGTTGGATAGTCCGAACAAAAATTCAGCGTTTTTGTGCAAAAACATCTCCCTAAAAGGCGCAAGGTCAGGCTCTTCGGTAAGGTATTTTTTCATACGTTGAAGTCCGGAAGAAAGCACCTGCGGGGCAACGTATGGATAGTCGGAGCCATAGAGAATATGGTCGGGAGTGGTGATAGTAAGCATCATACGTATCACCTCTGGCGAATGAGCGCCGGCAAGGTCGTAATAGAGCGAGGCAAGATTAGCATCCCAATCGATAGCGCCCACCATCTTGTTTGCCTGCATAACGGGCGTCAAGGATTTCATACGCGGAACAGCCAACGGCAAATACGCTCCACAATGCGGAACCACAATTTTTACATTGGGATAACGCGCCAACACATTGCGAGTAATCATATTAGACACGGCGCGTGTGGTTTCCGAAAGGTATTCCTGCATAGCGAGCGGCGTTTGTTGCATCACCTGTTTATTGACAGGTTCGGGGCGGTGAGGATGAAGAATAACAACGGCATTTCGCTCATTCAAAACGGCAAAAAGCGTGTCAAGTTCGGGCGCACCAAGGTACTGACCATCAACATTTGTAGCCAATTTCACGCCGTCGGCTTTCAAGTAATCAAGCGCAACAATTGCCTCTTTGATAGCGGCGTCAATATCCGGCAGCGGCAATGCTGCGCAAAAAAGGAAACGGTCGGGGTGCTCTTGCTTGATTTTCGACGCCTCCAAATTGAAACGGCGAACCACCCTTACCGACGACGGTTGAGGGGCAGCCAAAGTAAGCACAGAGGTCTTTACGCCTGCCTCGTCCATCCATTTGAGGTGCGATTCCACGTCGTATTTTGGCAGCGGGAAACCCTCGTCCATAAGTCGGCTTTCGTCCGAAAGCGACTTCACAAAATCCTGCGTAATGATGTGGCTATGCACGTCCACCACGCCCTGAGCCAATAATGTTGATGTTAACATAGTTATAATCAATGTAAATACAAACCTAAGCATAATTTTAAGATTTTTGTTTTTGGCAAAGATAGGAAAAAAAAGAAGAAATGATTAGGTTATTGTGTTGAAATGATATTTTTATTATCTTTGCATTGTTCTCGACCATTGGTTCAACGACATTACACAAAAATGGCAGATAAATTAGTTGACATAAAACAGATTGAGCAAATAAGCAATCACTTATACAATGGCGTTGTCAAGATAATAGACAATGCGAGACATCAAGTTGCAGTTTATGTTAATGCGCAAACAAGCATAACATATTGGAATGTAGGTAGATACATAATCAACGAACTCAATTATCAACCATACTCTGCATACGGTCAAAAAATTCTTGCGACACTGTCGCAAAAATTAACCGAACGATATGGCAAAGGTTTCACTTATTCGGCATTGTCGCGAATGATGAAAGTTGCACGCATTTATTGCGACGAGTCAATGTTTGCGACACTATCGCAAACATTGACTTGGAGTCATTTTATAGAACTCATTACAATCGACAATGACACAAAACGTTTGTTTTACCAACAAATGAGCATCGCAGAACATTGGAGCGTTAAAAAGTTGCAAACCAAACAGGACGAGATGACATTTGAACGCTCTCTTATTGCAGCCAAGCCCGATAGTGAAATTGTAAAAAAGTTGGAAACCGTTTCGCCCAAGCATATTGACGCCGATATTGTTCTAAAAAGTTCATACGTTTTGGATTTTTTGGGTTTAAGCGGATATTATTCTGAAAACGAATTAGAAGATGCCATTTCTCAGCAATTGGAAAGGTTCATTTTGGAATTAGGTCAAGGATTCGCATTCCTCGAACGGCAGAAACGTTTTACAATCGATGGCACCGATTATTATCTTGATTTGCTTTTTTATCATCGAAAACTAAAATGTCTTGTTGCCATAGATTTGAAACTTGGGAAATTCAAACCTGAATACAAAGGACAAATGGAACTCTACCTCAAATATATGCAGAGATACGATATGCAACCCGGTGAAAATCCACCAATAGGATTGCTCCTTTGCAGCGAAGGCAACACCGAACATATTGAATTGCTGATGTTGGACGAAGATAATATTAAGGTCGGCCAATACACCACATATCTTCCTGACAAACAGTGGTTTATTGACAAACTCAACCGATCTATTATGATAGCCAAAGAATATAAGGCAAAACCATCGGATTAGTGCCGACTCAACGGTGTGGATGTGCTGAGCTGAAAATCACAATATTAATCACCAACCAACTATGAAAATCCTACTCACAGCAATGGCGGCAATGGCAGAGACGGGCGGACCGTCGGGGAGATGCAGAACGCTGGCAACGGCGTTCAAAAACGCTGGAATGGAGGTTGCCACGTGCCTCGCCGTGGATGTCAACTACAAGCAAATCAGCGGCATAAAAAACTATTTTTTAGAAGTGCCAATGCCATTGGGACTTCCAAAGGTGATTGCCAAAAGGCTCTTCCCCATTGTGCAAAAACTCGGAATATCTGCACGGAAAGAGGTGAAAAGTTTTGACCAAGTGCTGTATTTTACCGGAAATATTGATTATAAATATCTGAAACACAGTGTTGAAAACATCCGCAAAGCCATTAAGGATTTTAAACCCGACGTGGTTTACAGCGAATTTAACGTATCAGCCATAATTGCTGCCAAAATAGAAGGCAAAAAACTCTTTGCCACAACAAGTTACCCCACGCAGCACGATTTCGCCAACAATCCTAAACTATCGCGCGAACTCAACAAATTGCTACAAGAATATGGGTTGCCGCAGGTGGAATCGGCGTTGCAACTGATTGATTTTGCGGACAAACTGATATGCCCAAGCATCCCCGAACTCGAACCTATAAAGAGAGACAACGTTACATTCTGCGGCACATTCAAGCGCATACAAAACGCCGAAAAAAAGCGCGACAAAATCCTCGTTTATATGGGTAACGGAACAATTTCGCCAAAAAAGATGTTAAATTCATTGATAAAAAACTTCGGCGACAGTGAATATGAAGTATTTATGGCATCAAAAGCATTTGAAAAAAACGACATCGGCAACATCCACATCGCCAAGTTTTGGAATTTCGACACCTTGCTCCACGAGGCTGTGCTGTTTATCAACCACGGAGGTCAAAACAGTGTGATAGACGGACTTATACACGGTGTACCGCAAATAATATTGCCCGGCAAAGTGTTTGAACGAAAATACAACGCCCAAAGCATTGCCGACAACAATGCAGGGGCAATCCTCTCGCCAAACGACCTTGCAACCGACCGCTTTTTAAATGTCAGCACCCACCTCATCAACTCTCACGAAATCAGGCACAACGCCTCAACTCTCGGCACAAAACTCCTCGCTGCGGGCGGTACGGATGCGGTTTTGAGGGAACTAACAAATTAGTAATCTACCCAACAATCAATTAATAAACATCAAAACCTATGAAAAAAGAATACATTACAAGCGACCTGCATTTGCTGCACGAAAGGATTATTAAAAATGCCGAACGCACCGAATACCAACCGTTTAGCCGCACAAAAGCAATACAAATGAGTTGGGATATTGTCAACTCAATAAACCAACAGATTCCCGACGACAACGATGTGATACTGTGGAATTTAGGTGACATATATTTTGGTCCTACGCTCACAAACAAAGATTTATCACTTTTGCAAGAATTTGTAAAAATAATGAAAGGCAAACACCGCAGGCTGAACCTTGTTTTGGGCAATCACGACAGGCCATTTATCCAAACAATTATGAATCTTGGTTTTGATTATATTTACGATTATCCTGTGCTGATAAACCAAAGATACATTCTAAGTCACGAACCTGTTTTTCTATCTAACAATCAATTCATTAACATACACGGACACACGCATCAGAAATATGTTGGCAGCGACTATTTTTGTTGGGTTTTAGAAAACAAAGAAATGGTGGTAAAGGCATACAAAGATGCCCGCCGCAAATGTCCATTCAACCCCGAACTAAAAAAGGAAAATTGGCAGCAACTGATAGTTAATCCCACACAATACAAAAATATATGTTGGGATGCCAATAATTATAAAGTTTTAAATTTGTGGGAGGTAATGGATAAGTAAGTCTGCATTTGTCGTAACGGAGAATTTTATATGTGGAAAACTTTGATTTATTACAAGCCTGAGCACTTTGATATAGCAAATAAACTACAAGGCAACTATTTAGCACATAAAAAAATAGCAGATATCATTTCAGAAGACAAACAGGATGATATTGAATATGCCATAGTCCAGCAATACGACGAGGCAATATTTATCGAAGACTCTGAAACAGTGATTATACACAAAATAAAATCGGGTTATACAAATAGATGTAATATCTCAGAGGTGTGGTATCAGTAATTATTTTGAACTAAACGGTGGAATATCATTCCAATGCTCCGACAATTTTGACAACGAAATCTTGTGCGGTGCATACGGCGTTATAGATGAAGAACTTAGCATCACCGATTGGCATAATTTTTAGGCAATATACACACAAAGATTCATTTGATTTTCAACAACATACAAAAATAGGTTGTCTAAATATGCAATAAAAATGCAGATTTAGACAACCTCCAAAAACCTCCGCATCAAAAATGTCAGGAAGTACGGGAAGGTGTAGAATTTGCCGTTGAAGCCGACGTTCTTGTTGCAGAGTTTAATACCGAATTTGATTTCGGGGTATTTGTCAGGATCGGTGAGTTTGTTGAGACTCTTGGTAGAATTGTCGGAGGCTTTCACCTCTATCGGAATCAGCGATGATGCATCCCTGACGAAAAAATCCATTTCGATGGTTGATTTTTCGTTTTTGTAAAAATAGAGGTCGTAACCCTGTTTCACGAGCATATCGCCAACAATGTTTTCAAAAATTGCACCCTTGTAAGTATTGAAATTGCGGTTGGCACGGAGGTCGTACTGCGCCTCCTTGTCGAGCGATGCGGTGAGCAATCCCGTATCTTTGAAATATATTTTATAAATCGACGGATTGTAATTGCCTTTGAGCGGCAACGAAAGGGTTTCGAGACAATAGCACACATTGATTATTCCTGCATCGTGAAGCCAGTCTACCACGCCTATGTAGTCGCGGCTGCGGGCGTTGCGGGCGATTTTGGTTATCTGAAACTTCTTGTTTTCTTTTGCCAAAAATACCGCTATATGGTTGAAGGCGTTGCGCACACGCCCTTTGTCGAGTCCAATGGCATATTTTGTTATATCTTCCTGATAGTCAAGCAAAAGGTTTTGTTGTAGTTTTAGTGTCCCGCTGAAATTCTTGTTGACAACATATTCTCTTACCACCGCAGGCATTCCGCCAGTGATTATGTAATCATAAAAAAGTCCGCCAAACACTTTCATCTCGATATCCGAAAGCGGGATTAAGTTCTTCATTTTCAAGAACAAATCTTCTATTTGACTATCGTGATAGCCGTTTGCCCATAGAAACTCCTCAAAATCCATAGAGTGCATCTCATACTCCTCTTTGTAGCCCACGCTGTTTGATTCTATCTCGCTGTAATTTACGCCCATAAGCGAACCTGAGCATATCACATCGTAACGTCCGTCAATTTTGAAGGCTTTGAGCGACGTGGCGCACGCCGAACATTCCTGCATCTCGTCAAAAAAAATAAGAGTTTCTTTTTCGGGAAACTTCAAGTCGGGATTAAGGAGTGAAATCGACTTAATGATATTGTCAACAGTGTAGCCATTGTTGAAAATAGCCCTGTATTCTATCTGAATGGCAAAATTGATTATGACAGCACTTTTGTAGTTGCTTTTTGCAAATGCCGTAATGGATTCAGTCTTTCCTATTTGTCGCGCACCCTTTATAATCAGGGGCATTTTGTCGGGATTTTGTTTCCAGTTTTTGAGCATCAAATCCACTTTTCGTTTTAATAGATTCATAATCAAAATATTATAAAGTTATTTACACATTTTTCCTAATGTTTACGGCACAAATTTACACATTTTTCCTAACATTTTCAACCCTCAGACACACATTTTTCCTAAGTTTTTTGACCCAGTGACACACATTTTTCCAAATTTCTTACAAAAATATGTTCACGGATTCATTATATAATAGCGTGGAAGTGGTGAGAATTGCTTTCAAATTATTATCTTTGCCCCATAACAAAACAACAAGATAATACCAATGGACAATTTCATAAACGCATTATTAAGCAACAAAACCGACAGAATACCAGACGAATACGATTGGTTTGCCCCGTTGTTAGGCGACTGGGACTGTGACTACTACGACGAACCTACCAAAGGACACAAACGCCACGTAAAGGGAGAATGGCTGTTTCGCAGAATATTGGAGGGAACAGGCATACAAGACATCTTCATTTTTCCGTCAAGAGCCACCAAAGAAACCGCCCCTCAGCCCGACGGCGAATATGGATCATCGTTCAGAATGTTCAACAAGGCAGAAGGTTGCTACGATGTGGTATACACCTGCGACCACGCTATGAAAAGACTCACCTTCACCAAGCAGGGCGACAAACTCGTTGGTAAGGTTCATTCCGAAAAAGATGCCTATTGGATATTCTCCGACATCACCTCCGACTCATTCCATTGGGAAAACGTCAGGCTCTACGAAAACGGAGAGAGATTTTTGGTTTGTGAAATTTTCGGAAAGAGAGTGTAGCCAACCGCACTCCGGAGGGTGTTTTAAACGAACTTCTTAAAAACAGGGATACATTTATGGAAATTGCTTACAGAAGATTATCGGATAAAGAGTTGGATACTTTTATCTCAATGAGAATCAACCAACTTCGTGAAGAGGGTGCAAAAGAGGATATTGACCTGAGACCTGCGCTGAAAGGCTACTACCTACGTCATATTGCTGACGGAACATTTTTTTCTTGGATTGCTCTGGATAATGATAAAATAATCGGAACAAGCGGAATATCAATTGTGGAAAAGCCGCCGTATTTTGGATGTCCGAGCGGAAAGATAGCACTTCTATCAAGTATGTTTACCGACAAATTGTACCGACGGCAAGGCATCGCAAAAAAACTGTTGTCGTTAGTGGTTGAAGACGCAAGGAAACAGGGTTGCGGCACTGTTCAGATAACGGCTTCGGATATGGGAGTGTTACTTTACACCAATTTCGGTTTTGTAAAAAATCATAACTTTATGCAGTATAAATTGTAGTGCAGAAGAGTGTTGGTAAAAACTCTGTGTCTTGCCTTCATCATTATCGTTGTAATGCTTGTATGGATGATTCTTCGAAATAACCTTTTAATGCCTTACTATACGCCTTTATACTATTAGCCGGAACATATACAGGGATAGATTTATTGATTTTCTCAAAAGTATTTTTCTCAAACTTCGGAGGCTTGCTTCCCTCAAAAGTTATTGAGGTGAGACCTTTACAACTAGCGAAAGCACCCCCTCCAATACTCGTCACAGAGTTAGGGATTGTGATTGATTCAAGCTCTGAGCAATTCCAGAAAGCAGTACTTCCAATACTTGTCACAGAGTTAGGGATTGTGACAGAGGTGAGGCTTGAGCATTTCCCGAAAGCCATATCTCCAATACTCGTCACGGAGTTAGGAATTGTGATTGAGGTGAGACTTTTGCAATTAGTGAAAGCATAATTTCCAATACTCGTAACGGAGTTCGGGATTGTGACTGAGGTGAGACTATCGCAATCAAAGAATACATAGTTTCCTATACTCGTCACAGAATTAGGGATAATGATAGATTTGAGACTTGTGCATTCACTAAAAGCAGCATTCCCAATGTTCGTCACGGAGTTAGGAATAATGATAGATTTGAGACTTGTGCAACAAACGAACGCTTCTTGTCCAATTCTCGTTACGGAGTTAGGTATAGTGACAGAGGTGAGGTTATAATAGCTATGAAAAACCCATTCTCCAATACTTGTCACACCATCTTCTATTACAACCTTCTTGATTTTATCTTTTTGAGAATACCAAGGAGCTTCTTTTAAAGTTAAGGGTTCATAAACATATCCACAATCAGGTATATCTCCCGTTCCTGATATGGTCAAAACACTATCCTCTGACAGACTCCATTCTATCTGCGCATGAATTGCAGAGAATGAAAACAGGGCGAAAATTATAAGAATATACTTTTTCATAATTGCTTAGTTTTGTAATGCTTGTATGGATGACTCTTCGAAATAATCTCCTAATGCTTCCTTATATTCCTCTATGCAATCAGCCGGAACATATATGGGGATAGATTTATTTACACCTTCAAAGTCTGTCCCGGCCACATAAGGTGTACTTCCTTCAAAAGTTATTGAGGTGAGATTTGAACAATCCTCGAAAGCATGATCTCCAATCTCCGTTACAGAACTAGGAATTGTGATTGACTTAAGACTTGAGCAGCCATGGAAAGCCTCTTCTCCAATTTTCGTTACAGAATTGGGGATTGTGATTGACTTAAGACTTGAGCAGCGAATAAACGCAGAATCTCCAATCTCCGTTACAGAACTAGGAATTGTGATTGACTTAAGGCTTGAGCAACCTGAGAAAGCCTCTTCTTCAATACTCGTTACAGAGTTAGGGATAATGGTATTCATACATCCGCGAATCAAAGTATTGGATTTCGTTTCTATTATGGCATTACAATTGTCTCTGCTGTCGTACTTTGTATTTCCGTTTTCTATAATTATCGAGGTGAGAGCTTCGCAACCTTCGAAAGCGTATTCTCCAATACTCGTCACAGAGTTTGGGATAGTGATTGAGGTAAGACTTGAGCAATATCCGAAAGCATTGTCTCCAATACTCGTCACAGAGTTTGGGATTGTGATTGAGGGGAGACTTGAGCAACGATAGAACGTTTCATTTCCAATACTCGTCACAGAGTCTGGAATTGTGATTGATGTGAGAGCTTTACACCATAAGAATGCTCCATCTCCAATACTCTTTACGGAGTCAGGGATTTTGATTGAGGTAAGAGCTGAGCAACGAGAGAAAGCTTGTTCACCAATACTCGTAACCGAGTCGGGGATTATGACAGAGGTGAGACTTGTGCATACCCAGAAAGTAAAATCTTCAATTCTTGTCACAGAGTTAGGGATAGTGACAGAGGTGAGACCTGGGCAATTCAAGAAAGCACCAGAACCAATTCTTGTCACAGAGTTAGGAATTGTGATAGAGGTGAGGTTTAAACAGTTTCCGAAAGCATTTTTACCGATATTCGTCACAGAGTTAGGAATTGTGATAGAGGTGATACTATCGCAGAATAAGAAAGCCTCATTCCCGATACTCGTCACGCCATCTTCTATTACAACTTTCTTGATTATATTTTTTTGAGAATACCAGGGAGCTATTTTAAGAGTTGCCTCATAAGAACCTACATAAATATAATCAGGCATATCTCCTTTTCCTGATATAGTCAAAGTACCATCATCAGACAATTTCCATTCTGTCTGCGCATGAATTGCAGAGAATGAAAAAAGGACAAGAAATATAAGGAGTAGATACTTTTTCATAATTGCTTAGTTTTGGAGTGTTTAGTTTTATGTCATATCATTATGTCGGATGCGAAAATACACAAAACATCTGATAACGCAAAATAACACTCCAATAATTTCCCCCCACCCTCTTGTATATCCAAATATTTAGCCTCATATTTGCAAAAAAAAACTATCAATATGGCAAAAAAATCATCTACACCTCAGTCCAGTCCAAAATACAAGCTGGAATTTATGTTTGAATGGGGCAATGCCGTTTGCGTTTGGAGCGCCAACGAGGATGCCAAAGAAAAATTCAAAAGCGATCCTATCGGAACTTGGGATCTGCCTATCTCTCAACCTTTAAAAAACTCGCTCGACGAACTTACCGACGCTTACCAGACGGCTTTCGACTATGAGAATGCCAACGGAAAACTGCTGTGGAACAAATCGCAAATCACCGAGTTCAAGGCCAAGGCCAAAAAGGCTTACAACCTTCTTTGCGAAGAGTTAGGGCCGGAGTATGGCGTCGACCTGAATTTAAAGGGCTTTGAACAATCAGCCGACAAAAGCAAAACCAAGTCAAAAATCAAAATCTATCAGCAAGATGGCGAATTAAAGGTATCGGGAAACATCAACCTCGGCTATATCGGCAACTTTACAAGCGCAAAGATTGAAATCACCGATACTTTGGAGGATATAAGGGATTGGGACATCGTGGACGACCATTTCGACGGGGACTGCACCGACGATGAGATTATCGAGTTTCTCAACCGTTATTTCAACAAACTTGTCCGCAAGATAGAAAAAAACATCGCCAACATCAACGGCACATTCCTGCTCTACGCCTTCACCGATATGAACGACGCCGAAATCAACTTTATGATTATCGACGAATTGTTTATCGAGGAGAATCTCCGTTATGGCAACGAGGAGGACATCGCAGAAATTTACAATCCTGTACGTGACGGACTCAACACTCTTGCCCCCTACCTTGAAGCGCCCAACGACGGCACTGTGCCCAAGGGTCACGTGGAGAGCCTTCTACGATCGTTCTTTCCTATGTTTAATTTCGACCGTTTTATTGCCGGCGTCATTCCCGAGTATCTCACTCTCGACGACGGCGAGATTTCGTTCCAGTGTTCCGACAGTTTCGACAACCAAATCCTATGCGGCGCATACGGCGTTATAGATGAAGAACTTAGCATCACCGACTGGCACAATTTTTAGGTAAGAAAAACACAAAGATTCATTTGATTTTCAACAACATACAAAAATAGGTTGTCTAAATCTGCAAAAAAAATGCAGATTTAGACAGGTAATCTCAGATAGGTTGTCTAAATCTGCAAAAAAAATGCAGATTTAGACAACTAATATTTGGATAAATATTATCTTTGAATCATTAGAAAAACTAGTGATTTATGAATAAAATAGAATTGCACAACCTCATCGCCGAACAGCAACCTAATATATGTCAAGTAGTTGCATACAAAGATAATAAAAAAGTATATTCTGATACTTGGAACAATTACAAAGAAGACGATTGTGTTCACATAATGTCAGCCACCAAAAGCATTATGGCATTACTCATTGGCATAGCCATCAACAAAGGAGAAATCAACAGTGTTGATGATAAAGTATTAGATTATTTCCCTGACTATAAAGTAAAACGCGGAGAAAAAACAATATATGATGTTACCATCAAACATTTATTAACCATGCGAGCGCCATATAAATGTAAAGGCGATCCGTGGTCAAAAGTTTGTTCAAGCGATAATTGGACCTACTCTTCTCTTGACTTTTTGGGAGGGAGAAAAGGATTAACCGACGAGTTTAATTACCAAACAGTATGTCTTCATATACTCTCCGGAATACTCTATAAAGCCACAAATACCAAAACGGTAGATTATGCTAATGAATATTTATTTGCACCGTTAGGAATAAAGCAACACAAAAACTATTATGCAAAAACCGCCGAAGAACACAAAGCCTTTACCATTGAAAAAACGCCAAAAGGAAATGTATGGTTCTGCGACCCGGATGGATTAGGCGCTCCCGGATATGGATTATGTATGTCGGCAGAAGATATGGCAAAAATTGGACTTCTATGTTTAAACAACGGGCATTATAACGGCAAGCAAATAATATCTTCAAAATGGATAAAAGAAATGACCACATTCCATAAAGTAGAAAGCAAATACTTTCGAGGCATGGACTATGGTTATTTATGGTGGGGAATTGACAAAGAAAAGAACATTTATTCTGCCATAGGCAATAGTGGCAATGTTATCTACATCAACCCTCAAAACAACATTGTAATATCCGTAGCATCCTATTTCAAACCAACAATATTTGATAGAGTTGATTTTATACAAGAATATATTGAGCCGTTTGTGAGGGAATAACTAAATTGTAGCAACGCAATCTTGAAACAACCCAATGAAAACAGTAAATAAAACAAGCATATTTCCTGCAAGCAAAAAAAGTGTGTTTACTATGCTATTGCAACTAAAAACACTACAATATATAGCAT
This sequence comes from Bacteroidales bacterium, assembly GCA_016286055.1. Taxonomy (GTDB): domain Bacteria; phylum Bacteroidota; class Bacteroidia; order Bacteroidales; family UBA3824; genus UBA3824. The sequence continues at coordinate 31,684 of JAEERW010000018.1, read as the reverse complement.
CTCCGTATGCCACATTTACGCCATTAAACGGCTCCGATAGCATGTTGTGGGAGGTTGGAAGCACATCACACTTTAAGTTTCGTCTGTTTGGTTTTATCCCCTTTGGCACACACACAATCAATGTTATCAGATTTGGATTAGAAGAAGGCATCTATACACATGAAGGCAATAAGCATGTCCCCACATGGAATCACGAAATCATTCTCGAAGAATTGCCGGGCAACCGTTGCCGCTATACCGACAAAGTTGATATAGACGCCGGATGGAAAACAATCTTCATCTATCTCTGGGCAAAATGTTTCTATGCCCATAGGCAAAGGAAGTGGATTAAACTGTTGAGGATGGAGGGGTAAAATCGGTTTAATATGAAGGTTGGATTACCCTAACGACAACGATTGCGACTTTTCAGGCTTTCGAGCATCACAGATTAATTGTCCTACACAATAATTATATGCCTCCTCGCGAAACGCTTTGCGTTCAGGTGTTCCAACCTTGCCAAAACGTAAATCCATCATATCGTCAACGCTTAATATCTTGTTGTTCTTCTGCATAATACTCTTTTTTAAGTTTAATTGCCATCTCTATTTCGCTGTTAGGTGTGGAGAATGTCCCGTAGGCTGATATGGTTCTTTCGCGTTTCATATTTCGCTACAAATTTAAAAAAATAATCAGTTAAAACAAAATTTAAAATATTATTCGTACAAACTTTCAAATTAATATCTTTGTGTCGTCAGACACAACTGTAGATTAGATGGCATGCTTTCTCTTCTTTAGATAATTTTCATAATTAATATCGCAATCATCGGGTCTCCATTTTGCCATATATTCCCATATCCAACCAAGAAAATCATTTTCATCAGAAATATCATGGATATAACTTGATACTAATTGCTCCCAAAACCAACAATCTTCATCAGTATTAGGTGGACAAGATTCTTCTCCTTTGAAGAATCTACAGTATTCAGATGGTTTTATGTTTTTACTCATATTATTAAATGTATGAATTTTTATACGACAGAGTAGGTAGTTTTGTTTTAAAATTGTTATCTAAATCTGAAACCTGTTTTCTTTGTTATTATGTCTCTATATTCTTGTTTTTTCGCATCAAAGAATACTGACCTGTCAGCCGCTGTATGATATTCTATATATTACCTTTTGCCATAATTTTATGAATTTAAAGATTTATAATTAATTAATTGATTATTCATTTATGATTATTTGGTTGTGATTTGTGTTCAATTTTATAATTTCGCACCATCAAAAACAACATAAGCAACAGATATGAACAGGGAATGGTCGGAACAAAATAAGAGGATTCAGTCGTTAATCAAAAAGGCAGACACTTTAGAACAAGGCAAAAAAGTCCTTTTCGATTTGCGCAATGATCTAATGAACACGCTTCTTTCATTTAGAGAAAAACTAAAAAGAGAAGATTTTGATTCTATGCCTTTTATGAATGCTGACGGGTATCACTGCAAAAATATTGCATATTCTATTTGGCATATTTTCCGAATTGAGGATATCGTTGCTCACACTCTCATCAACGGTGATGAAGAAGTGTTCTTTTCAGGAAACTATCAAAACCGTATTAACTCTCCGATAATCACAACAGGGAATGAACTCATTAAAGAACAAATCTCAAATTTTACAAAGCATTTAAATTTAGATGAACTATATTCTTATAGCGCTGATGTAAAGAAGAGTACAGAAGATATAATACGCAATTTGACATATAATAATCTCAAGAACAATGTAACAGAATACCGCAAAGAAAAACTTAAATCTTTGGGAGTTGTCAGTTCAGATGAAAATGCCGTTTGGTTAATTGATTATTGGTGCAATAAAGATGTACGCGGTCTTATTCAAATGCCATTTTCAAGACACTGGATCATGCACATTGAAGCGTGTTTAAGGATAAAAAATAAATTCGTTTTATTAGTTTAATTCGTTGTTAAATGACTTTTCTGCACGAATCCACCCCCTTTTCTTTCACAAAATCGTAAAATTTGCAAATATAAGCCGCTTTATTTTCAAAAAGCGAGTTTAATAAAAAGGAAAATCTAATATTCTATAAGTTCCAGACCTTGTTGACGATAAAAAGAGAATTTTTTGTCGCTCGACAACAAAGGAATATGCTCTGTAATGGCGTGAGAAATGATAATATGGTCGCTCGGATCATAATGATTCAACGCTTCATTAAGTTGTAGGCGTGAATACGTGTAGCCTACATGGTCGCGCAATGGTAGAAATTCAATCTCCAAATCATTTTCCACCATACGAATAACATCTTCAGCAGTTTTCCATTGTCGTGAACGTATTTTTTTGTTGTTGAACAGCACAACCAATTCACGCATAGTTTCAAAACTTGCGCATAGCACATAGGTAGGGTCTTCCAAAATGGCTGACACATCTTTGTCGAAACCAGCGGCATTGACCAACATATCAACCACAACGCACGTATCAAGCATCAACCGTTGCATTATCTTCCTCTTTTACGGTTTCTTTCTCCTTATTCTTATCCTTATTTCTATAATTACAAAGTAATGCTCTCAATTCGGGATCTGTTACCTCGTAGATAATTCCTGGATGAGCCAAAGCCCATCTCATTGTTCTCGAAATCCGTTTTTTGGTAGTACCTGTTGTAGTTTCTGTATTTTCCATAACGCTAAATGATAAATGGTTTTAACAATTTGCAAATATACAATAATAACTTGAATTTTGCAAAAATATTCTTGCTAAATACCTCCACCAGAAAAAACAATAAGCTACCATTGTATTTTTTCTCCAAATTATTATTTTTGTGACGGCAGGAACAACTTAACAAGTTTATACTTAGTTGTGAATTGCTTTCAAATTATTATCTTTGTGACGTCAGAAACAACATCTCTTTTTTTACAATCTGATAGAGAAACGTTGTGAATTGCTTTCAAATTATTATCTTTGTGACGTCAGAAACAACACCGAAGCGCAAAAGTGGGTAGGCGTTAAGTTGTGAATTGCTTTCAAATTATTATCTTTGTGACGTCAGAAACAACAGAACGACAAACGCATCGCAGACTACAAAAGTTGTGAATTGCTTTCAAATTATTATCTTTGTGACGCCAGAAACAACAGACCGACAACACGGCAAGGCGATAAAGCAGTTGTGAATTGCTTTCAAATTATTATCTTTGTGACGCCAGAAACAACTTCGGTATCAATTACATTTAATTATACGGCGTTGTGAATTGCTTTCAAATTATTATCTTTGTGACGCCAGAAACAACAAAATAATCTTTACTGAAATTCTGATAACGTTGTGAATTGCTTTCAAATTATTATCTTTGTGACGCCAGAAACAACTAGAACCAAAAATAATAATACCTCTACGCAGTTGTGAATTGCTTTCAAATTATTATCTTTGTGACGCCAGAAACAACTAAATTTTCCAACAAATATCACACGATTAAGTTGTGAATTGCTTTCAAATTATTATCTTTGTGACGCCAGAAACAACAACTTCAAACGTTAACAACCTTTGAGGTAGTTGTGAATTGCTTTCAAATTATTATCTTTGTGACGCCAGAAACAACGAATGCCTTACCGCCGTTTATGATGACTGTGTTGTGAATTGCTTTCAAATTATTATCTTTGTGACGCCAGAAACAACAGACTCAAATTTTTGCATACAAGGTTGAGAGTTGTGAATTGCTTTCAAATTATTATCTTTGTGACGCCAGAAACAACACATTAATCGAGAGGGAAAGAAAACTGACGTTGTGAATTGCTTTCAAATTATTATCTTTGTGACGCCAGAAACAACCATTTGCGACGAGTGCACCGGCGACTACCCGTTGTGAATTGCTTTCAAATTATTATCTTTGTGACGCCAGAAACAACAGCCATACGAATTTTCACTCACAATCGCCGTTGTGAATTGCTTTCAAATTATTATCTTTGTGACGCCAGAAACAACGCAAAGTGATTAGGGTGATATAATTTATAGTTGTGAATTGCTTTCAAATTATTATCTTTGTGACGCCAGAAACAACATGGTGCATTGGTTGCTTATAATTCAACTAGTTGTGAATTGCTTTCAAATTATTATCTTTGTGACGCCAGAAACAACAGCGGACTGACAAGCATAACACTTGCCGCAGTTGTGAATTGCTTTCAAATTATTATCTTTGTGACGCCAGAAACAACTTCTTGCGCTTGCTCCATTGCCGATTGTGCGTTGTGAATTGCTTTCAAATTATTATCTTTGTGACGCCAGAAACAACCTTCGGCGTTGAATTGTTTTGCCCAATTCTGTTGTGAATTGCTTTCAAATTATTATCTTTGTGACGCCAGAAACAACTTAAACTCGTTAGCAGTGTTCTCTATCACAGTTGTGAATTGCTTTCAAATTATTATCTTTGTGACGCCAGAAACAACGAGCAACAGCGAGATAAGGTAAAAGATCCTGTTGTGAATTGCTTTCAAATTATTATCTTTGTGACGCCAGAAACAACAAGGAATATTGATATCCTTTGCGCCAGCAAGTTGTGAATTGCTTTCAAATTATTATCTTTGTGACGCCAGAAACAACCTGTGTATTGTTTATTATAAGGGATATCATGTTGTGAATTGCTTTCAAATTATTATCTTTGTGACGCCAGAAACAACCTTTCGTCGTCGGTGAAGGTGTCGCCCATAGTTGTGAATTGCTTTCAAATTATTATCTTTGTGACGCCAGAAACAACTCAATACAGGCAAAGAAATGACACACAAAGAGTTACAACGTTTTTAGAAATAAAAAAAGTGTTTCTGACAAAACTGAAAAAACCGCCAAATGGCGGTTTTTTGTTTTCTAAAAGAGTTCAAGTTGTTGCGGTCCTTTGTCGGGAGAGGTGGGATTACGACCATAAAAAATCTCTATCGCTCCAAATTGTTTGTCGGTAACACACATTACACCCACTTTACCTTCTTCGGGAAGAAACGACTTCACACGCTTGATATGCACCGCCGCATTTTCGCTACTTGGACAGTGGCGGATATACATCGAAAACTGAAACATTGTAAAACCATCTGCCGTAATCTGTTTGCGAAAATTGGCAGCCGCCTTTCGCTGTTTCTTGGTTTCGGTAGGAAGGTCAAACATCACTAACACCCACATAATTCTATATTCGCTTAATCGGTTTAGCATATCATTTCGGGATAAGAAATTTTACGAATAGTGCCGTCGTAACATTTGTAGAGAGATGCTGTGGTGATGGTGGCAGCCACCATCAAAGGACTGCGTTTGCCATCGATTACCACATCGAGCGTGGGTATAGATAGAAACTCCGCTTTGAAATCTTTATCAATTTCAATCTTGTCGGGATGTGATGTATAATAGGTGTACACAAATTCGTCCACGTATGGGCGATAAGGCTCCATAATATCATCGGCAAGGCAATAAGCATTATAACGGTTGTGGTGATGAATGCCGAGCGTGGGCAACAATCCGCTACTAACTAACGAACGTGCAATCACGGCGCGAAGTATAGCATAACCATAATTGAGAAAACTATTTGGAACAACGCCTTCGCGGTCGCGAACAAAGTTATCTATATGAGATTTAAACAAATTTCGCCAATAATATGCGGCGGCTCGCCCTTCGGTATTGTCAGGGTCACCACTGCGCACCTCGTTTGCCCAAACGTGCATACAATTGTGGCTGTCGCCGGATGTTTTTTCTAACACCGCCGCTTGATTAAGGATTTTCTGCCTGATGGTTTGTTGCCAAAGTTGTTTTTTCAATGGCAACGAGGCATCTATCTGTGCGCGGAAACGTTCGCTCTGCACGGTGTGTCCACATAGTGGAAGCATCAAACCCACAGGCAAATGCGAACCGTCGCAAGTGATTAGGGCGGTGTTATTATCCAACAGTTTTTCTATAAGACCTTGTGTAATAGTTACTTGTCTATTATCCAACACCACAATGCCTATATCCTCAATCGGGACGGTTTGAGTAGTTTTTTCTTCAAAAATGGGCGGCACTTTTTTATTATATGCCGCCCCAGGAAGTTTAATCACCATTTGGCTGTTGTTCAGCGACAGGTATGCCGGATTGCTGAAACATAGAGTTCGTTTGATCATATTGACAAGGTTAATTATTTGGTTTGGTTTAATTAACCGCGTCAATATGTGTGCCAAAAGAATCAAAGACCCACTTTTATTATATTGGAAGAACTATATATGTTCTTTACATCCATTTATTTTATGCCTTCTCCATTAAATTCAATAATGTTACCTAACCAGTCTGTTTTTAATTTAACACAATAATCTTGAATTTTTGGAGTCTTTATTTTTTTATCACGTAAACTAAGTATAAAATTTTTGTCAGGCACAACTTTAACACAATTACCAAATGAACTAAATTCTGAATAATTCAGTTCCTGTTTAGGTATTTTTTTATCTGGATATTTGTCTTTTAGTTTTTTTCTCTCCTCTTCCGTTAAATCTTTTGGTATACTGATTTCTTTTGCGTAATTATTCGGGATAAAGAAGCAATCAGTTCCTGTAAATTTCACCACTCTATAAATCCTTTTTGTAAAATCTTTTTTGTTTTCAATATCTGATAACCAATCATTTAATTCTGACAAACTGAATTTCAATACTTCGTCGTCTTCCGATTTGGGCATATATACCAAATCATTCTGTTGAAGATAGAATAAAACTTTATCAGGAGTAGGCTGTTTTTTACCCTTTATTTTTCTTTCTTGTAGACGTATTGCTTTGCAGATTATGCTTTTTATATCCTCAATATTGGTGTTTTTCCCCGTAGTTTCTTCTTTTGCCACGGCAACCGAATCATATAATGAAGCAATATCGAAAACTCTTTTTCCATTATCTTCCATTACAACAAACAAATAATTATCGCCTGTGATAACACATTTGTTAGGATTGTCGTCATACAATCTTTGTAACTTACTTTCCTCATTATCTTTGTTGCTATACCATACTTTAATTTTATAAACTGGTGTTTTGCGGTTGTGAACACGTGTTTCATTAAACACAATAAGGCCTTCACCCGAAAATGCTTCCTTCATAGACTCGTAATGTCTTTTATGTTCGGTGATGTCGTGTTGTAAAACTTTATCAATTATTTGAGATATATCTTTTGCTTTTAAATTTGAAATACTAATAGTTTTTGTATCTCTACCATTAGTTTTGCCATAATAAGTTTCTTGATGTAAAGCGGCACGGATTTTTAATTGATTGTTTCCATTGGCTCTTTTTATTGCTAACTTATCTTTGGGTTTTTGCGAAACGATCATGGTTTGAAGATAATCTTTAACAATAGAAACAATATTGTCTATTGGTGTATCAAATTTACGGGAACTTTCAATTTCCTTCATTATTTCGTCCCGCTTATCTTTTTCAAGGTTAAAGAATGCTTCTTCCAATGTTTCAGCATCTCCCATTGGAATATAATCTTTATGTTTAGCCAATTCTTCTTGAAAATATTTATTCAAATCGTTTAACCTTTTGATAAATTTTTCATTAGATAAAGCAACCACCAGAGCGTCAATAGCATGATGTCTATGGTCGAATCTTTTGCTCCAACCTTTAATTTCGTATATATGTCTATTCTTTTGTTTGTCAAAGTATTTTGTAATCCACGGGTGTTTAGGATTTCCATTTTCGTCCAAATCCCAAAGTTCCATCTGTTTAAAACGGGGCTCCGTTAATTCCATAAACATTTTTTTCAGCCCCCAACGACTTCTTAAAAAATCGGTAACGCCGCCCGAAGTGCTTTTTACATTGTTGCTCCCCACTATTTTGGCTAATTCGTCTTTTACAGCAATAGAAATATATTGCGTATCTTTCATTTGACGGCTAACTGGATTAGTAGGTATTTTCTCCGCTAAAAGATTTTTCTTCTTTTGTCCGAAGAAACTTTTATTAATATGTAACAAATAATCTTCAACGCTACATATTCCCTTCGTAGAATTTTGCTGAGAAATGTATTCCCATGCTGTACGATTATTTTTATCTTCGTTTATAATTGATTCACAAACAACTTTATTCGTTAATGAATCGTCAAAATATCGAGATTTTGGAATAATATGATCTATGTCATAGAGTCGTTCCTTTGAAAATAATTTCGATAATGGAATTGGTTTTAGAGTATAAGGTGACACATAATGCTGTTCTTCCCAAAGGCGCATTTTCAGGATTTCTTCTTCCGTGGGAGATGTTTCATCTGCATATTTTGGACGCGCTATTTCCTTCCCGTTTTTGTCAAACGGATACTCTTGCTTACTCCACAATTTATAAAGTTCTATATTTTTATCATTAACCTCTTGGTTCAATTCTATCAGTTTCTTTCTTATCGACTCATTTATTTTTTGATTTTTAATCTGACCTTTATAAATTTTATCTCGTTCTTGCGCACTGTTTTTTAAATCTCGTGCCAATTCAACTCGGATTTCAAGTTCGTTTGGATTCAATTTAAATTGCTTCCATATCGATTTTACAATTTGCATTGTTTCGTTAAGTATTTGCTCTACAATAGGATTTCTTAAATTTCGTTCAACATACTTAATGTCGTGATAATTTGTAATCTGCGGAGTAATATCCTCCTTGGTATGACGACCATATACCAAAGATGCAGCAAAAGCATACATCAATCCACCTTTATTTAATGCATCTGGATTGTCCTTTACAAAATCAATAATGTAGTCGGATGGTAAATTGCCATCAATAACTTCACCTGTTTCAATCAAGTGCTTAATATAGTTGAATTGTTCTTTGATATGCTCTGCTACATTATTGGGATTTAATTGCATTAGTGGCAAAATATTCTCAATCGCCTTTTTAGATAAACTTGCATATTTTCTTACAAATTTTGTTTTTTGAGCCAAAGTTAATGCCAATTCAACTCGTTTCCCTTGGGGAATAGATGTTGGTAATGCTTTTTGAATAGAGCATACTCTTTCGCTGTTTTCATCATATTCGCTCCCGTTGTGAACATTATCGTAAATTGCCTGCCATATATTTTCAAGGGAAAAATCCTCATTAAAAATATCTCCAATAAGTTTTTTGATTGCGATTTTTGTATCGCAACCTATCATTTTTGCCTTTACATGCAAACCGTTTAAATATTCAGAATTATCACTTTTTAATTTTACTATTTTGGCGACTTCATTAAAACTTAGTTGCTTTTGAGTTTGTAATCTATCGTATATTTGCATTTTTTGGTCGTCAGTCAGGAAACGATTTGTATATTGTACAATACTTTTATGTTTCTTTTCGTTCCAAACGCTTTGTTTTGAAGTGATGTAAAGACGGTTTATTTGATCCCAACATCTAAATTCTTGAAACAAAGGATGTGTGATTGGAATAACCTTTTCTTCTTTTTCATATTGGCATTTCCCGATAAGATCTGATTGATTTTTTAAGGGTCTTTGATAATATATAACTTGGTCTCTTATAATATATTTTAAACCATTTTTTAATCCAATTTCGCGTAATTGTTTTTGAGAATCACTTTGTCCTGGGAAAATGTAATTTAATATTTCAGCAAGTTTTTCTTGTGGACAATCATTTAAGAAGTTGTAATATTTCGCTTGGGTTTCCCACACATCATCAAATTCTTTCATATACTGTTGACGAAGTATTACGCGGTTTCTAATTTTGGTCCATCTGTTTTTCTTTAAATCTTCCACAAACAATTGGCAAGGAAAGTATTTTTTTTCTTTCAAAATCTTTTCAGTTTCTTCCATTTGCTTTCGCCAATTTGTTTTTTGAGGTAAAGCAAATGTAACATTTTCTCCCTTCTTAGTCCTTTTTATGCGTATTTCAAGTTCAAATTCTGTATTTACTTTATCTTCGAGATTTTGCAATTGTGTTGTTCCTATATACTCTTTGTCATTAGCATCACTTACGATAACATCAAAAACCGGCAATTCTTTTCCTTTGTCTTTTCCAACTTTTACTTTAAATGAAGAATCGGATTTAGTTACGCTTTTTATGAGGAATGATTGAATATATGTAACATATTTTTTATCCTCAGAAGTGTCATCATCATCATTTTTTGTTTCTTTTTCACCATCTTCATCATTTCCGCCACCGGCATAACCTCTTAATCGATTGTATTTGTATAGAATACTTCCCAATTCTTTTAATTCTATCTTCTCAGACAAAGCCTTAACTCTTAATTCATAATGTTCTAATGAATTAAGTTGCAACGTTTGTTTTGAAATAGGGAGTAGTTCTAAATCCTGTAATTTGTTTGCTTCGGGAAAACCATCTTTAAATTGGAATTGTTCAGGTAACATATTCAATTTTGATAGTATATAAAGCAACTTGTTTCTGCGCATTTTGTAACGTTTATTCATCTTCCGGGCAGAACGTTTTTCCCTACGATCAGCGTTTTTGGTTATTACAGCACCTTTTTCGTAGTCGATTTTATCACTGCCCATTGGAATGATACGACTTCCCATACCTATGATATTTTGCGGATCACCATTATTGTCGGCTTCCACAACCGCCCAACCTATTGAGTTGGTTCCTAAATCGAGTCCTAATATTTTTTTCATAGTCAAAATTTTTTTTTTCAAAAATACGAAAAAAATTTTGACAATCACACTTTTTATAATTATATTTGCATCATAATTTGAAAGCAATTCACAATAAGGATTATTCCGTAGTGAAAAACATTAGGTTGCCTCGTCCTTCAACGGGGCATTTTTTTGCCCACATTTTTCCTGAAAAAATTTCCCTATCCTGTATATCCTAAATTCTTAAAAAAATACCTTAACCCTTTACCATTTTATAAAAGTATACTTAGTTAAAAAGTGTTAAATAGTTTTACGGGTTGCTTATTCTTTTTTTATATTTGCAAATATTAGAAACAAAAACCAATTAAGATGAAAAGAATATTATACCTAATTGCTATTCTGATTGTTGCCATCAGCCAACAATCGTGCGGACAGATGATGGATGGTGTGTGGACTTGTAAAAAAGTAACAATTGCAGGCAAAAACTACGACGAACTGTCTGACGATACAAAAAAAATGTTAGACGAATCCATAGGTGCTACAATGACCTTCAAAGGCAATGAAGTAATTGACGCACAAAAAAAATACGGCAAAATGAATATGGTGAAAGGCTATTATCATTTTAGCGACGACCAAAAAGTGCTTACTGTCAATTTCAAGAAAGAATCTATTAACGGCGGCCGCACGTGGGAAAATCTAATAGAAGGTCTACCCGCTGACTTCGATTATCATATTGTCACTCTTAATGACAAACAATTGATATTTCAATTTGAACAAGCAGAGGGCATCTACTACGAATATACTTACGAAAAAGAATAACTAATAATCACCCTTCCCCTACACTCAACTTTAATCCTCCGACAATTGTTTGCTCATTCGCCTATAAGTTGAGAACACCTTTGCGCGAGATACAAAGCCGATGTACTTGTTGTTTTCGTCGAGCACGGCAATGTTGAATTTATCGGAAGTGGAAAATTTAGTGGCTACCGAATCCATACTTTCGTCAATGCGTACAGTGTACTCGGGTCGGAAACAGAGATCCTTTACAAACACATTATCGTACTGCTCGGGGTGAAACATCAGTTTGCGTATGTCGTCCATTTTGATTATACCTATAAAGGTGTTGTCGGTGCGGCTCACCACGGCAAAAATATTACGAGTGGTATCCTCCACCGCTTTCACAAGCACACGGAGCGTATCTTCGGGATAAACCACTGCAAAATTGGTCTCAATGAGTTTCTCTAATTTCATCAGGTTGAGCACATTCTTGTCGGTGTGATGAGTGAGCAATTCGTTGCGGCGGGCAAGTTGATAAGTGTATATCGAATTGGTAATGAATTTTTTAGTAAAAATATACGACAGCACGCTCACCATCATCAACGGCACAAAAAGTTTGTAACCACCTGTAAGTTCCGCAATTAGAAAAACTGCTGTGAGAGGTGCGTGAAGCACACCGGCAATTGTTCCCGCCATACCCACAAGGGCAAAATTGGCTGCATTGATATCATGAAATCCGAGTCGTGTAAGGATAGTAGATAGCAGAAGTCCCGTGGTAGCCCCCACAAACAGTGAAGGAGCAAAAATACCACCCACGCCTCCTGCTGCAAATGTGGCAGATGTGGCAAGAGGTTTGGCAAGTGTCAACGCTGTGAGCAACAACACCATACCCCATCCGCTATGCCACGATGAAAAAATACTATTGCGGTAAATGGGTTTGATATCGCCGTTGAGACTATTGGAGATTATGTTGTAACCTTCGCCAAAGAGCGACGGAAATAGATAAATCATTCCTGTGAGCAGAAGCGCGCCCCACACAAGTTTCCAAACTGTGGAGTTGATTTTGCGGAATTGTTGCGATAGCCAGATGTAACTTCGTGTAAAATAGATGGATGTGAACCCACAAACCAATCCGAGAAGTAAATAGTAAGGAATATCATTGCTTGTAAAGGCGTCGGTCATGCGGAAAAAATATACAGGACTGCTGCCCGATAGCACATACGAAATCAAAACGCCTGTTAACGAAGAAATTAGCAACGGTACGAGCGAACTCATTGTAAGGTCGAGCATAAACACTTCCATCACAAAAACCACTCCTGTAATCGGGGCTTTGAATATGGCAGCCAACGCCGCCGCAGTGGCACATCCAAGCATCAAAAGTCGCTGTTTGAAATTGAGATGCAGAAACTTACCTATGTTTGAGCCAATTGCCGCGCCTGTTACCACGGTAGGTCCCTCCAATCCCGCGCTACCGCCGAAACCCACTGTTATTGCGGAAGTTATCACCGACGAATACATATTGTGAGGCTTTATCACCGCCTCCTCTTTGGATATGGAGTAAAGCACTCGGGGAATTCCGCCGCTGATGTTTTGTCTTAATATTAACTTAATAAAAACAACGGTAATGGCGATACCCACAAATGGAAAAATAAGATTTCCGTCGAAACCGAGCAATGGATTGATAGTGCCCGACAAGAACCCGCTGATAAGATGCGTCAAAGTTTTAAGCACGGCGGCTGTAACCCCAGCTATGGCACCTACTATAATGCTAAGCATTATAAGGTATTGCGTAGTGCCAATATGACGGATACGCCATTCGTAAAAACGTCCGAACGCCCGCCTCATCTTCCAACGCCGTTTTGTGCTTTTGTCTATTGTCATTTCATGATTGCTTGTCGGTTGCAAATTAAAACTTATTACGCCAACATTATATTAACAAAAAATTATTTTTATAAAAATTGATTATACAAACCTATTTTTCTAAATTTGCGGCATTGTTTTAAATATTCACATCAATAAATATGGCACAAGACAACGCAGTATTCGACATTATCGAGAAAGAATACGGCCGTCAGAAAAACGGCATCGAGCTTATTGCTTCCGAAAACTTTGTAAGCGCCAACGTAATGCGTGCAATGGGTTCGGTACTAACCAACAAATACGCCGAGGGATATCCCGGACACCGCTATTACGGCGGCTGCCACTTCGTTGACGAAATGGAAACTCTCGCTATCGAACGTCTTAAAAAACTTTACGACGCCGAATGGGTAAACGTTCAACCCCACTCAGGCGCACAGGCTAATATGGCTGTGCTTTTGACCGTTTTGAAACCCGGCGACACTTTTATGGGCTTAGACCTCGATCACGGCGGTCACCTCAGCCACGGTTCGCCCGTTAACTCTTCGGGTTTGCTCTACAACCACGTTTCGTACAATATCAACAAAGAAACCGGTCTTATCGACTACGACCAAATGGAGAAAGTTGCCCTCGAAACCAAACCGAAACTTATCATCGGTGGTGCTTCGGCTTACTCTCGCGATTGGGACTACGAACGTATGCGCGCTATTGCCGACAAGGTGGGAGCATTGATGATGATCGATATGGCTCACCCCGCAGGTCTTATCGCTGCCGGCATCCTCAAAAACCCGTTGAAATACGCTCACATCGTAACATCTACCACACATAAAACCCTCCGCGGACCTCGTGGCGGTATCATCCTCCTCGGCAAAGATTTCGACAATCCCTGGGGCAAAACCACTACCAAAGGCGTTATCCGCAAAATGTCGTCGCTGTTGGATTCAGCAGTGTTCCCCGGCGTTCAGGGCGGACCTTTGGAGCACGTTATCGCTGCCAAGGCTGTTGCATTCGGCGAGGCTCTCACACCCGAATTCAAAGAGTATGCTAAACAGGTTCAAACCAACGCACGCGTAATGGCAAACGAACTTATGAACCGCGGCTACAAGATTCTTTCCGACGGTACCGACAACCACTCAATGCTTGTTGACCTCCGCAAAAACTTCCCCGACATCACTGGTAAGGAAGTTCAGCTCGCGCTCGAAAAAGCCGACATCACAGCCAACAAGAATATGGTTCCGTGGGATACACGCTCGGCATTCCAGACCTCAGGCGTACGTCTTGGCACAGCAGCCATCACCACACGCGGACTCAAAGAGGCTGAAATTCTGCAAGTTGTAGACTTTATCGACACCGTTATCAAAAACATCACCAACGATGACGTTATCGCCAAAGTAAAAGCCCAAGTAAACGAACTTATGGCTGGCTTCCCCTTGGATAAGTAAGCATAAACACATTCTAAAATAAAAAAACGCCGGAGAACCATCTTCGGCGTTTTTTTGTATCGATTAGCAAATATTGATATCAACGAGAAAATTTCAATTATTACAAGTACTGTTTGTCCATCTAGGCCCATGAGGCGAAACATGTTTTATCTCGGATGAAACTTTGGATACCAACACCATCACAACTGCAATTAAAATACGTCTCATTTGAATAAATCTTAAAAATAATTCTTTATACAAATATAGAAATAAAATAACATTTTAAAAAAAAATATCAAAAAATATTTGCAAATTAGAAAAACTTTTCGGATATTTAACACCCGAAAAGTGTCACCCTCCCACGCATATACGCAAGAGGGGAAAAACGTGTTTACAGTACCTAAAATATGAGAAGACAAAAAGTTATAATAACCGCCATCTCCTTACTTTTGATAGTTATAGCTCTTACAGCACTCATGTGCAACACAGGAAGCGAGGAAAGAATATACAAAGTGGGGCTTTCTCAGTGTGCCGACGATACCCAATGGCGCAAGCAGATGACCCGACGCCTAAGAGCCAATGCAGTTCAAGAAGGCAACATTGAGCTTATCGTTACCAACGCCGAAAACAGCAGCGCAAAACAGATTTTAGACATAGACTCGCTCGCCAACATGGGTATCGACTTGCTTTTAGTATCTCCTAACGATGTAGACTCGCTCACCGACGTGCTTACTAAAATCCACAACAGAGGAATACCTGTTATAGAAATCGACCGCAAAACCAATGGCGACTCGTCGTTCAACTGCTTTATTGGTGCCGACAATATTATGATAGGTTGGGAAGCTGCAAAAATTGCCGAAAACCTATGTACCAACAATACTGACTTTGTAGAGCTGTACGGACAGCGCACCGCCTCTGCTACAATAGACCGCAGCAAAGGTTTCAACGATGCAATCGCCGAAAAGTCGTTTATCAGAAAAAAATTCAACAAGGTGCACGAACTTTACTGCAACTTTAGCGGCGACGAGGCTTACGAAAAAATGAAACAGCTTTTGGAATCCGACACTTCGTTCACCCTCATATACTCGCACAACGACGACATGGCTATCGGTGCAAGCCGCGCCATCCGCGAAAAAGGTATCAACCACAAGATATTTATCATCGGTATCGACGCCGTTCCATCCGAAGAGGGAGGCATTCTCGCCGTTTTCAAAAAAGAGATGGACGCCACCATCCTCTACCCAAACGGCAGCGACGAGGCTATTGAAACAGCTATCAAGATTCTCAACGGAGAATCCGTCCCCCGCGAAATAAAGCTTACCACTGTACCCATTGACTCTACAAACGCCTATGGACTCTACAAACAGCTCAATTCATCCAAAGAGTTAGACGAAAAGCTCCTAAAACAAGACGCCAACGTAAAAAGCATGGGGTCTCGCATTTCTACCCAGCACAATATCATACTCTTTATTATAGTGGTACTTGTTGGCGCCATTATACTTATTTCGGTAATAATGCGCCTTTACACCAACAACAAAAAGCAAAACACCATACTTTGTGAGCAGACCGCCGAAATCCTTGCCCAAAAAGAAGAGCTTGAAAGTCAGTCGGTATACCTCAGCCAAATCAACGAGGCGCTACGCCGCAGCAAAGAAAACACGCTCGGCAGCATCCGTTACGCTCAAACAATTCAAACAGCGATGCTTCCCACCACTGCCGACCTCGACAAAGTGTTCAAATCGTTTGTGATTTATATGCCTAAGGATATTGTCAGCGGCGACTTCTACTATTTCCACTCCATCAAATACGACGAGCGCGAGGTAAACTTTGTAAGCGTAATTGACTGTACGGGTCACGGCGTCCCGGGTGCGTTTATGAGCCTCATAGGTATCAACCTTTTAGACCAGATTATCAAACAGCAGTTTATACACTCGCCTGCCGAAATTCTCGACGAGCTAAACCGCAACGTGCGCAAAATGCTCCGTCAAGAGGAAACCGACAACGACGACGGCATGGAGGCTATCTTCTGCAAAATAGAAAAATTCAGCAACGGCAAATACCGCCTTACTTACGAAGGAGCAAAATTTCCGATACACCGCTACAACTCACAAACTGGTGAAATAGAAACATACAAAACTTCGCGCAAAGGTATCGGTGGCAAATTCCGAAACCGCGAATCGTCGGTAACATTCAACGATAAATCTTTAGAAGTATTCAAAGGCGACCGCCTTTATATGACATCCGATGGCATCGGCGACCAAAACAACTACGAGCGCAAACGCTACACCATCAAACGACTATTAGATGCCATTAGCAACTCGGCAAAGATGGACGTGGAGCAGCAAAAGAATTTTATCCTAAACGACCTCAACGGATTTAAAGGCGACTGCGACCAGCGCGACGACATCACCGTATTGGGTGTAGAGATTGTTTAAACTGTTGTTTGGCGTTATCCCTCGTACTCTTCATCTTGCGTAATTGAGAACAGAACCCAAGAGAAATTACCGTCGGTGATTTTTGAACCGCAGTAGCCACAAACTCCTGCTTGACCCATGCGGTCGGCTGGTGCGCCACAGTTGGGGCAACAAGATGTAGATTTCTGTTCAAGGCTTACACCTTTGCGGCTTACAAATGTCCAATATTCGCTAAACACACGTTCCTGACGATTGTTTCCGGCTATCACTCTACCTGAATTGTCGGCGTAATAGTCGAAGCAATATGCAAAAATTCTTACAGTAACAGAATCGTAGAAACGGTCGCTTTCATATTTAACAACATTAACTTTCTGAATAGTAACATTATCGAGCACATTGCGGCAACCGTAGTCGCGACAGAATTGAATCCAATAGTTCATACTTTGCCACAAACGGTCGCTAAGCAGATGCCTTGCCTGATTCCACTGAAGATTTGAATAAAGTTTGTAAATATCTAAGAAATAAGGAACTGCAATATTCTGTTCAAAATCTTTGTAACCCATATTGTTGTGCGATTGGGCAAACTCGGCTGCCCGCTCTTGCAAATGGCTATCGTAGATTGTAGCGTTGCTTGTACCTACTTCAGCAGCATAAGTAATTACGTCAGAAGTTTTTACTCTTTCGGTAGATACCACTGTAACTGCATTTACCAACCAAACATTGTCGGTGTTAGAAATCAAATTGCCACAATGCTTACATGTGCCCGAATCGGTAAATTCAGCACTTGCACCGCAGCAGGGACATCTTAGCACGCCCATGCCTTCGGGTTCAGGAGAAACCACTCCCACTTTGCGCACAAATTGCCAGTTTTCTATAGTGTTGCAGCGGAATACCGCTCCATTTGCCTTGGCTTTGGCGGTATAGTTGGCATGAAATTCCACCACTATTTTAGTCACAGGCTGATTGGTATCGCTCTGTCTACCATTTGATACCGAAGAAATTTCGGCAGAGCCTATCACCACTTCTGAAATATCATAGTTGTTCCATTTTTCGAGAGCAGTGGTAAAAAACGGCAGAATCTCGGTCAACTTGTCGCCACCAATATAAAGGTGCATCTTAGTAAACAGCAACGAAGCATAATCCAAGAATATCGGAGTGGAGAAATTCGGGTCGTATGTTTTTAAACGAGCAAGCATAGCATCTCTCTGCGACAAGTTTGCCATAATATTGCTACGTGTAGGCGCCGAAGAAAAACCTGAATTGCCACTTCCGCCTTTCTTATTTGAAATAAAATATATCAATGCCAATATTCCCAAGACTATAAGCGTGGGAACAGGGTAATTTATCAAACAATACACAACCAAAGTAGCCAAACCGTCACCGCCTCCGCCACCGCTTCCGCCGCCATGATAGCCTCCGCCACCACCGCCTCCGCCGTGGTAGCCGTGTCCGCCACCGGGACGAGCAATGGCATTTTCGGGAAAGAGTATCGAAAAAATGGCTGATACTGCTAATATTATGAGTATCAGAATTATATATCGGTTTTTAAAAAGATTTTTCATAATCAATAAGAAAAAATTACACCTTATTATATATAGTAACTATAAATCCACGTCGAGGTCATCAGGAAGCTCATTAATATCATCGTCGCGGTGAGGAAGATATTTTGCAAACACAGGCACTGCCTCGTGCATAACACGAAGAATTTCGGAGGGCACATCCTTCGCTTTGAAAATATTGTTAACCAAAGAGTTGAGTTTTTGTATGTCGGCATCGTCAAAAAGCAAAGTAATAGCGTGGTCGGGCATAAACACAGCCTCTTTTTCGGCAACGGAGCAGTATATCAAAAAACCAGTATGTTCCATTGTGTTATAAATCATACCCTTTTGAAAAATTGCACGGGCATATATCTCGGCATTTTTCCTGCGCGTTTTTTTAGGAATCACCAAACGTTGCAAGTCGGGAACAAAAGTTAACAACGCCAAAACAACACCAAAAACCAACACCGAAACGCCGTACATAAAATAGATGTCGAAATCAATAGGCGCAAACATAAAGAACGAAAACAACACAAAACATACCAGCGCCGCAGCGGCAAAAGAGTAAACTGTGTATCGTCCAGAAGATTTTTTTATTATAACCACGGCCTCGGCTTGAGAGTTGTTCTCAATCTCCGCCACACTCTCATAGAGTTTGGTGCGAAACTTATCGTCAAATCTTTTCATGATTCAATTGTATGTTCAACTATTAGGTTTAAAAATCAGTTGTCAAAATTTTTTATAAATATACACTTTTTTTTCATAATACAGCTTTTAAGCGCAAAAAAAATTTATAATTTTGTAGACATAATTTTAAACCACAAGATGGATAACAAACAAAGGCAATATAGACCAAAATCCTTTTGGAGTAGACCAGAAGGCAAGGTAGGTGGAGCAGTACTGTTAGCAAGTATGGCTGCATTAGGGATATTTCATAATCCGTTAGTGGAATTTCTGCGTTCGATGTTCGACACGACACTTTCCACAATGGGGCTTTTTGCAATTTTAGGCACTGTGGCTCTGATACTTACCGATGCTCGAGCTCGCAAGTTGGTAAGTTTTGCTTTCAAAGGATTGATGCGCAAAATCACTGGATGGTTTGTTCAGTTGGATCCCATCAAAATTTTGGAATCGCACATCGAATACCTCAAGAAAAACCGCGAAGAGATGAACACCAACATAACCAAACTTCGTGGGCAACTATCAAAACTCCGCAACATAGTGCAGCAAAACAACAACGAAATGGATCAAAAAATCCGCATTGCCCGTCAAGCCAAGCTGCAAAACCGTAACGAACTCGTTGCTATCAACACCCGTCAGTACGGACGCTTAAAGGAGCTGAACACAAAGTACGAAACCATGATAAACAAAATGAACGTACTTTACAATGTTCTTACTAAAATTTACAACAGCACCGCCTACCTGATTCAAGACACCGAAAACGAAGTGCGTCTGCGCAAACAAGAATCTGCTGCTATAATGACTGGATACTCTGCCATGAAACACGCTATGAACATTATCAACGGCGACCCCGACCGCAAGATGATGTTTGATATGGCAAACGAAGCTCTCGCCGACGATATCTACGCAAAGATTGGCGAAATGGACACATTCATAGAGCTTTCGGGCGACTTTATCGACAACGTGAACCTGCAAAATGCAGCATTTGAGCAGCAAGGCAACGAACTTATTGAAAAACTCGAAAAGATGGAAAAAGAGGGGCTGTCGTACTTAGAGAATGCCGACAAGGGTCTTCCTCAGGGCGACATCACACACATGACCGCCGCCGAAATTGACGCCGCTATCAGAAATCAAGGCGAAAAAATACCCGCTGGTGCTCCCCGCGACTATACAAACATCTTCCAATAAAAACTCCGCTACTATGAAACAGAAAAGAATGAAACTAGTTACAAAACTAATTATATACGTGTCGGTGTTCGCCATTGGTGGATACTTTTTTTTCAAATACATGCCACAAGGGTTTAAGAATATGGTATCGCCCACGCAATCTACGCCCGACACTGTAAAAACAGAGGTTTTAAAACCAGATAATGAAACTCCGGCAGCAACCTCATACCCCGAAGCAGCACCCGACACCACTGCGCACGAAACAGTAGCAACCGACACTATCGCACCCGCATCTCCAGAAGTTTCTCCTGCCCAATAAAAGCCTCACAAAAATCTCCTATATGGAGCGGACCAACACCTGCTGGAGTGCCAGTATATATTAGGTCGCCAGTCTTAAACATCACAAACTGAGAGATATACGACACAATTTCGTCGAACGAGAAAAGCATATCGGCAGTGTTGCCTTGTTGAACGGTTTTGTCGTTGATTTTAAGCGAGAAATCTATATTGCGCAAGTCGCCTAACTTATCTTTTGAAATAAACACAGGCGCAATAGGTGCCGACCCGTCGAACCCCTTGCTCAGAAACCACGGCAGCCCTTTGGCACGAGCATCGTTTTGCAAATCACGTGCGGTGATATCCAATCCAATACCAATTTCATCGTAGTAACGGTGAGCAAACTTTGGACTCACACATTTGCCCATCTTACATATTTTCAGCACAATTTCGGTTTCATATTCTATCTGTTGTGAGAAGTCGGGATAATAAAAATCCGAATTGTTGCGCAGCAGCGCTGTTTCGGGTTTTATAAAGAAGACAGGCTTTTCGGGCGTGTCCATAGCGATTTCAGCGTTGTGCTTGCGATAGTTGCCAGCTATACAAAAAATTTTCATACTCAAAATGATTAAAAAACCCGTTTCAACGGGCAAAAACCTTATAATTGGGCACAAATTTAAAAATTATTAGAAAAAAAACAGAAATTTAACAATAGGAAAGGTATAATAATGGAAAAAATTTTTGTAATTTTGAAACGTAAACTATACAATTACTTTATTAATTCAAATTAAGCCAGAAAAATCGGTATACATATTGTATTTTGATACAAATAAAACCCGAACAAAAAAACAGTACGCTAATTTAAATGAAGAAACTTAGCCACTTTTTAATAAAAAATTTCGAGCTCAAGCCTCAGGAAATCAACATATTTTTGATGTTGTTTCTCCATTCGTTCTTCCTCGGACTTGCAGGCGCGTTCTACTTTACGCCAGCCAACTCTGAGTTCATCAAGTTTTTTGGCAGCGAGCAATTACCCTACGCATATATTGCGGCAGGCATTGGCGGGTATATTTTTACATCCATATATTCATGGTTTCAAAAGAGGATAGGCAGCCGCACCCTGTTTATGGGCACGTTGCTTACCATGACTATCCTTACGCTCTGTTGCCGAATATTCCTACACACAGTTCCCGACAAATGGCTAAGCGTGTTCGTATTTATTTGGGCATGGCCGTTTCTTTCGATGATTGGCATTGAGTGCGGCGCTTTGTCGCTCAAATTCTTAAACTTAGTGCAAGTAAAGCGTATTTTTGCTTTGTTTAGTATGGGCGGCGTACTGGCGGCTATAATCGGTTATTTGGCAATCCCGCTATTAAACAGGGTAATCTCTCACCCCTACGACCTATTGTATGTGAGCACATTAGGGTTTATACTCGGTATTGTTTTCTTGATTATGCTCTACAACAAGTATCCCGAAAAGCTTGCCGACGAAAAAGGCAAAAAATTTGAGCTCATCAAAAAAGAGAAAAACGACGGCACGGGATTTTTACAGCTTATAAAAAAAGACTACTTCAAGTACATATTCATCTGCGCCACACTATCGATGACCATCATATATGTTACCGACTTCTCGTTCCTTTCCACTGTAAAAATACATATCTCACCCGAAAACATATCCCAATATCTTGCGCTCGTATATGCGGGCTTGAAGATTGGCGAGTTTGTAATATCTTATTTTTCAAGCCGTTTGCTCAGCCGTTACGGTGTTAAGTTGGGCCTTATGATATTGCCGATAGCTATGGTGGTGATAGTGTCAATAGCCGCGTTTATTGGCATATATCCCGGTGTGGAATGTCTTATGTTTCTGATACTTATAACAGTAAACAAATCGCAAGAGCGTATACTTCGCCGAGGACTCGACGACCCAGCCTTTAATATTCTTTACCAGCCCCTACCCGACAACGAAAAATTTGCCGTACAGACCAAGGTGGGCGTGGTGCAGCAGTTTTCTACAGCCATAGCGGGTTTGTTTATCCTTGGTGTCAACAAGATAATCACCATTGGAGGCGAATACGATTTCAAATGGTTCATGCTGTTTTTTGTGCCAGTGTTGGTGGCGTGGGTAATATCTTCGCGCAACTTGTATCTCAGCTACAAAGACAATATCCGTCAGATACTTGCCGACATAAGCAAAGAAAAACGCCGCGACACATCGAAATACCAGTACGGAGCGGAGGTTTTAAGAAAATACATCAAAAAATCGTCGCAAAAATTCACAAACCTTGCAGTTACCATTCTTTCGGAAACCAATCCACGCTCGCTTGAGGCATACGCAGGCGCACTGCTTGAAAACGACGACGAAGTGGTAAACAAGGCTGTATTACGAAACATCGACCCATCGTGGCGCCGCCGTATTGCCTCTCCTTGCCAAAAAATTTACGAATCGTCGGCAAGTGCAGAAATTAGGCTTTTGGCAGAACGCGCTAAAAACTATTTAGACTATTCGGAAATTAAGTCGCCACAACCAGACGAAATCACACGGTTAGCCTCATCGGAATATGTTTCTGACAAGATTAAGTTAGAGAAATATATGCTATCCGACGACAGCCTTCTTGACGAAGACATCATTCTAGGACTATTGGACAGCACCGACAAAAATGTGAAATCGGCAGCCATCACCTTGGCAGGAAAACTCCGCACACAAAAGATGATAAGCAAACTAATTTCGCTGCTCGAATCGGTAGAATACTACAACACCGCAGGAACTGTGCTGTTGGACATGGGCGACAAAGTTCTTCCCGCTCTCAACGAGTATTTTGAAAAATGTGTTCAGCCAGTTATCCTGCTCCGAATAATAGAACTTTACGGAAAGTTTGGTTCGGCACCCGCACGTGCTTACCTCATCAAAAACATCAACTATCCAAACCGCGAAGTGCAGCAGGCTGTAATCTACGCCATGTATTTCTGCAAATACCAAGCTGAGCCAGAAGACGTTGACACCATAAAGCAGAAGGTGAGCGAAACAGTTGAAAACATCACTTGGATAATGTCGGCTATTGAAGATATTGAAGACGAGAAAAACACGTTGAAACTATTCCAAGCGCTCGACATCGAAAAACAAAACAATCTTGAGCAGCTGTTCCTATTGTTAAGCTTCATTTACGAACCGCGTATTATTGCCTTGATACAAAAGAACATCATCGGCAAAAACACTATATTTGCTTTGGAAATTATCGACAACTTCTTTTCGCAAGACGTTAAGCAGATAGTGTCGCCATTGTTTGACGATATGTCGGCAGTGCAGAAAATCAAGAAGCTGAGCTATTTCTTCCCCCAAAACAAATTCTCATTCAGCGACCGTTTAAAAGAGATTATCAAACGCGACTTCAACAAGATAGACAACTGGACAGTATCCAAGGCGTTGGAATTGCTTGGCCGTATTCACAAATCGAAATCCGCTTCAAGCTCCAGCGCAGGTGTTATGGACTACAAAGACCTCAGCCTTTGGGTACGTTCAAACTTAGACGAACTGCTCACCAAGATACGCAAGAGCGAGATGCCCGACGAAATTTTCTTGTGCCTCTATCACACCGACGAAACCGTATACTCTGCTGCGGCAAAAATCATATACGAGGAGAACCCTATAAAATGCGCCGACTATCTCACAAATATGTCGTCGAAAAAACAACAGCTACTTTCTGACCTCACCAACAACCAGCCTATCTTGTTAGACAAGATAAAGATGCTCAAAAAGCACCCGATGTATTTCAATGTACCCGAGAACCTTCTGGTTAAGATGGCAGAACATATCCGCATACGCCTACTCAACAAAGGCGAAGAAATTATGCCTACTGTTCCAGGTGCGGCAGAAGACATCATTATTGTGCTCAAAGGCGCTCTCTGCGTAAACGAGTCGTTTGAAGACGACACATATTTCTTTAAGAACGACATCATTATTAAGGGACTCAACCTCGACCAAGGAGCTAACGTACTAACAGCCAAGAAAGACAGCACAGTGCTGCTCATAAGCCGTTATGAGTATTTCAATATCCTCATCAACGAAACCGACATTATCCGCTACGTGTTCAACGAAAACAATCAGAACCGCAACGCAACCGACAAAGCCGACGAAGAGTAGTTTCCTGCCAGTGCTTGCAACGCCCCACTACCACTATTAATAATCTACATACCCGTCGTCGAGATTGTCTTGGTCATCATCGAGGTGGAAATCGAAACCTGTTTTTTGTGGTTCTTTTGGATATGACAAAGGGGGATTCTGGGTGTTTGCTTCCTCGTGTTGAGCCGGAGAAGGAGTTTCTGACGGTTTTTCTATTTCTGGCACAGAACCATTTTCCTCAAATTCCACAAGCTGAGATTTAAGTTTAAAAATTGCCGTAGTATGCTCTTCGATAAGCTGTTTCAGTTTTTGAAGATCAGAAGTTTCGCTGTCGGCAAGTTTGAAGAACTCTACCGACTGGTTGAGACTGCGCCACAGCTTTATCAGCATTTCTGAATTTTTCGACATTTCTTCCGACGACTGGGTGTTAGACTGTGTGATATCCAACAACTGCTGCACGGCACGGTTTATCGACACGGCACGGTCGAGCTGTTCGTTGCACGAAGCGGCAATGTCCGACACCATAACTGCGTTTTTGCGAATACGAGGTGTAATCTTGTCAACAAGGTCTGACGAACGTTCTGTAATCTTAAGACTTCGCGCACTCGACTCGTTAATCTGAATAGAAGCCTCCTGACAGTGCTCGGCAAGTTTTCGAATTTCAGCAGCCACCACAGCAAAGCCCTTACCGTGAACACCAGCTCTTGCAGCCTCCACAGCAGCGTTGATAGCCAAAAGGTCGGTTCGCGAAGTAATCTCGTTGATGATATTCGCCTTGCTGATAACATTTTGAATGCAGGCGAGAGTACTGGCAGAGGCTTTGGCAATAGTAAGCACGTCTTCGGCGATACTCTCCGACGACTCACAAGTCATTTGTGCATTGAGGGTATTTTTCTCAATCAACGAGGATATATTTTCGAGTGCGGAGGAAATCTCTTCCACTGCTACCGACTGTGCTTGGGTGTCGTTTGAAAGTTTGTTCACAATATTCGAAAGCGATTGCCCACTTTGAGCCGTCTCAAGGGTATATTTGCGGATAGATTTCACGGCGGTGCTTAGTCTATCTTTCATATTCTTAACATTTTGAGCAAGTTCACCTATCTCGTCAACATTGTTGATATTGTCGGCGGCAGCGGAATATAGTTTACCTTGAGCCACATCTTGTGCAAGATTGTTTACCGACCGTATAGGCACCACAATAATCACCCTGATTACAAGCCACAGTATTACACACATAAGCAGAATGGCTATCAAGCCCGTTGCAATCATGATATATAGCATCCGAGTATCCGATTTGTATAGTAACTCTTTTTCCACAAGTATGCCGAGAGTCCAATCGGTGTCTTTCACATGGTGATAATAGATTTCAACCTCCTGATCATGATTATTTACACAAGATTCTATGCCCGACTTGCTCTTGTTGGTGACAATTTTAGTTAAAAAGCTGTCGAGACCCTTGTATCCCACATTGTGAGCACTTCTAAAATCAATAGTGTTTACATATTGTTGTCTAGGATAAGCGATAAGAACAGTGTTTTCATTAATCATAGCGCCCATACCCAACCCGTTGATGGTCATGTTGGCAATATAGGAGTTGATTGTGTCGTTGTCGAATACAGCGGTAAGCACTGCGAGAATACCGCCATTTCGGTCGCGCACAGGCACAGCCACATGGAAAATAGAGCTGTCGCCGGTAAATGTTGACGGCATGGCTATCACCTCGTTGCGTCCTGTAGCTTTAAATTTATTATAATACTCACGCTGCACGGGGTCGCCAATGGAGTCGAGTCCATTGTCGGTAGTGTATTGAGTGCCATCAGGAAGAGTTATACGTATATAGCGGTATCCTGTTTTGTTATCTTCCACTAATAGTTTGGCAGCGTCGAGCAAGTTGTTTGGGTTAAACCGTTTAGAGTTTTGATTGCCTACAAGGTTGAGCTCGTGCACGTATGAATGAAGATAGTTTGAAATATTGTTGCTCTGAATCTCCAAAGTTTGCAATCCGAGGTTGTGAATTGTTTGCCGCGAATTATTATATAAATATGAGAATACCAACACATCCGAAACAATAATAATAGATGCCACAAAAGGTATAGTAATCATAGTGAGCTTTGTCCACAGATTGCGTCCGTGTGTGGCTACATATCTTTGTATCACATTCTGTTTATTCTTTGCCATAATAACTATTATTATAGTGGTTTATCTAATTCGTTTGATTGAAGGTCGTATATTAATTTAATACAATTAAGTTCTGCCTGATGATGTTCGAGCTTTTGTTTTATCGACTCCGACACGTCGGCATCTAATGTTTTGAAAAACGTGACATCGTTTACAAAACCAGAAGCATATTGAGAAAATAGTTCCGCTTTTGCCAACATATCAGCCGCCGCACTGGCATTTTTGGCTGCTATTTCGGCAAGTTGTTTAATGGATGTTGAAATTTGTTGCGAACTCAACTCCTGATCTTGAGCCGATGCCGCAATAGCAGATATTTTTTCGTTGGTGTTGTTGACAATCGGAACAAGTTTATCAAATAGTTGCGACACATTCTGCGCTAAACGCACATTCTCAGAGGTAGCATCATCGATCTGAATAACCGCTGCCCTGCATCGCTCTGCTAGTTTTTTAATTTCGGCAGCTACCACAGTGAATCCTTTGCCGTCGTCGGTGGCTTTTGCTGCCTCTACTGCTGCATTGATTGCCAACAAATCAGTTTTGGAAGCTATATCATTGATAATACGCAGCTTATCAGTAATTTGAAGGGTACTGCCAAGTGCTTTTTTCGACAATTGAGACACACTATTCAAGTCGTTGGCCAAATCGGAGATAATCTCATGAGTTTCAAGAGCTAACGCAGTGTTTCGCGAAACAATGTCGAGCATATAGTTAAGCACAGCGGAAATTTCGTCGGCTGCCATAGCTTGACGTGTGGCTGATTCTGATATATGCGAAACCGAATCGCTAAGTTCATTACTGCCAGACACTATCAGTGATGCCTTAGAACGTATACTCTGCGATATTGACTCCAACTTTTTCGACATTTCTGAAAAGGCATTTGTAATCAACCCCAGTTCATCGTTACGCACGGCTTTGCAATCACTCACCTTGTATAGTTTGCCAGCTAGCATAAACTCCGATGCTTCAACAAGTTTTTTAAGCGGACGGGTGATATGCGAATTAATAAGAAGGCACAATACTATCGCTAACAGTACCAACGCTATAGGCACACAAACAAAAAACAACCTGATAAGTGCAATATTGCGGGCACGCAACTCATTAACAGGCATCACAAATACATAGTGCCAATTTGTATAGCCGATTTTGGTCCAAAGGAGAGCGAACCTTTCGCCTTCGGGAGTAATAATATCGAGCGGACAAATAGAATCATTGCCTGCAACAATCTCTCTACCAATACGGCTAAGACCCTCGTAATCAGAGGAGTCGGTAATTTTAAATTTTCCTACCCACTCAGGATGTTCAGTAGATGCCTGTACGAGAGCCGAATCGCTACTAACAACCATTCCCTTTCCATGGTCGAGCACGGTGATGTTACATATCATAGAAGACACACGCTTGGCATCAAGGGCAACAGAAATAAGTCCGGCAAATGTACCATCTTTCACCGTGGGAACGTGTATATAAAATATGTCGCCTTTGCCGTCGCGTGATTTTTTAAGGTCGGATACGTAATAACTATGCTCAGCAAGACGTTTCATCAGCCTTGTCGATAGTGTAAAAGTGTGGTTGGTGTCAGTTAGAGTGGTGATAGTGGAACCATCTGGTTTAGAAAAACCGCCATAACGGAAAAGACCTCCGCTTTTATCAACAAGGGTCTGCAGCATTTTCAAACTTACAGTGTCGTTGATATTTTGCGATGTGCGGAACTCCGACAACGTTTCCAACTGCGATACAATGCCTTCGAAATGTTTTGCGAACAGAGTGGCGTGGTTTTCTATAATTTCCGACATAGCTAGGTTGAGAGTGCGCTTATTGTTGTTGCGTATAATCAAAAAAAGCACAAGGTTGATACCCACCACCAACAATACTATCAGCGGCAGCAATACCTTAAGCATATTGCCTGATATACTCTCGTGCTTTCGGCTCTCTTCCATCATATTACAAAATATTCGACCTTAAAGATACGGATATTTTATGTAACAACGGATATGATTTTGATGATTTATTTAAATAATTTCTGCGTAAAATCTCTAACAGATTTGCGCCACGGCTGCCATTCGTGGTCACCAGGGAAAGAGTTAAAAACCACTTGCACACCAGCATCTTGCATTTTCTTTACGATGGCTTTGGTGTAAGTGATGCGTGGGTCTTGTTCGCCGCAACTTATATAGAACACTTTGCGCTGACTATTAAACTTTTTGGTGTCGGAAAGTATTCCAGGACATTCTTTTTCAAGGTCGAAATTAGCAGATCCCTGTATGCCGCCAAACATTCCTGTAGAAAAAATACCTACATTGGCAAATACCTCCGGTGTGAGCAGCCCCACGTAAAACGATTGACCTCCTCCCATAGATAATCCACACATAGCACGGTTCTGCGCATCGGCTTTGGTACGGAATGTATTATCTACAAAGGGGACAATGTTTTCTACCATCTCTTGTTTAAAACTTTGCATACCTTGCACCGAATATGCAGGGAAACCCGACACGCGCTTTTTAACATTTCCGTTGGCGCATACCACAATCATTGGCACAGCACGTCCTGAGGCAATAAGGTTGTCCATAATATTGGCAAGACGCCCTTGCTGAACCCATCCCCTATGGTCTTCGCCACCGCCATGCTGGATATAAACCACGGGATAGCGCTTTTTAAGATCGTTGTTGTAGCCTGCGGGAGTGTAAACCCAAAGCGGACGCCATTCATTGTCTACTTTTGAATAGTAGTTAACAATCGACACCTGACCGTGTGCAACATTCTGAATCTCAAAATCTTCTGTATTATCTTCGGGCACATCCACTCCGCTCATCATTTTGCCACAACCGTAGAAGGTTTCAGAAGCAGGGTCGTTTACCGAAACGCCGTCAACCACGAGCGAATAATAATGGAAACCAGGCACTTGCGGTGGAATTTCCACATACCAGACGCCTTTGTCGTTTTTGGTCATATCGTATTTGGTGCCACAGATGTCCACTTGAACTGTGTTGGCAGTGGGGGCGGCAAGCGAGAAGGCTATTTTTTTGTTTTTTAATATAACGGGATATGAGTTTTGACTGATATTGGTGACCAGAGGTTTAGCACCGTCGGGCAGTTGAACCAGTGGAGCAAATTGAGCTTGAGCATTAACACTCAACAGCAAAGCAAATGATGATAACAACAAAAATCTTTTCATAGGTGGTTTAAATAATAATGTAGAGACGCGCCAAGGCACGTCTCTACAAAGAAATATGGAATAAAAATTATTTCAACAATGCCAACGCTTTGTTGATACGTTTGAATGCCTCGTCGATACGTGGGAAGTCGACAACGTAACTCATACGTATACAAGCGTCAACGCCAAATGCACTTCCTGCTACGGTGGCAACGTGAGCTACGTTCAACAAAAATTCGCAGAGGTCTGACGAACCTTTGATAACATTGCCGTTGTATGATTTTCCATAGTAGAACGAAAAATCAGGGAATGTGTAGAATGTAGCGGGAGGAACATTGAGTTTTACACCAGGAATCTCGTTGAGGTATTTAACCATAAGGTCGCGACGTTTTACAAGCACCTCGTTGTTTTTGGCAATAATAGACTGGTCGCCATTAAGAGCCTCAATAGCAGCGCGTTGTGTAATAGAGCAAGTACCAGAAGTGGTTTGCCCTTGAAGTTTTTTGCAAGCCTTAGCCACCTCAACAGGTCCAGCCATATAGCCAAGACGCCATCCGGTCATTGCGTAAGCCTTTGAAAGGCCATTGATAACAATAGTCTGGTTGTAAACATTGGCAAACTGGGCAATACTTTCGTGCTTACCTACATAATTAAGGTGTTCATAAATTTCGTCGGAGATGATAGCTATTTCGGGATATTTGGCAAGCACGTCGGCAAGAGCCTTGAGCTCGTCTTTGGTGTAGATGCTACCCGAAGGATTTGACGGTGCATTGAGGATAAAGCCGTGTGTGTTAGGTGTAATAGCTTTTTCCAACTGCTCAGGAGTAATTTTGTAGTAGTTGTCGGGCTTACCTTCAATAATCACAGGCTTGGCGTTGCAGAGGTGAGCAAGCTCGATATACGAAACCCAGTAAGGTGTGGGAATTATCACCTCGTCGCCCTCTTGAAAAAGGCACTGCATAGCATTGGCGAGGCACTGTTTTGCACCAGTAGAAACAACTATCTGATTTTCTGCATATTCAAGATTATTTTCACGCTTAAATTTGCCTTGAATAGCTTGTATCAAATCCTTATAGCCTGGCACGGGCGAATAGAAGGAATAATTGTCGTCAATAGCCTTTTTAGCTGCGGCCTTAACATTGTCGGGGGTAAAGAAATCGGGCTGACCTACGGTAAGGTTAACCACATCGATACCTTTCTCTTTCAGTTCGTTACTCTTTTGGCTCATCGCAAGTGTCTGCGATTCGGCAACTCGGTTGATTCTTGATGATAATCTCATTTTTATAATGCTTTATGATGTTTTATATTATTCTTTTATACAGGGTCAACATTGACAGTGGTAACAAGTCCCGCTTGTGGGGTGGTAGATTTGATATAACCTATGGCCTCGTTGATAATTTTTTTGGCTGCACTTCCGTAGTGATTGCGGCTGATTTTCAACATTATCTCCTTTATGTATAGTGTCTGAATACGGCTAATAAGCGGATACTCAGGGCCTAGCACGCCTGCGCCGAACGATTTTCTAAGTATATCGGCCAGTCGGTCGGCATCGCGCTCAAGCTGTTCTGGGTTCTTATGCTTGAGTTGAATCTTTATCAA
>JAEERW010000017.1 GCA_016286055.1 Bacteroidales bacterium | reverse complement strand
GTGGCGAAGTTTCTTTCTCAAATTTCGCGGTGCAAAGTTAGGTAGGTTTCTGTTCTCCTCCAAACTTTTTATGTTTAGTTTGTGTTAAGGTTTCGTTTCCCATTGGGCGGGATTTTATTTAACGTTTCTTAACCAAAATTTGTTTCAATGTCCGTCGTTTTTTTTCGTTTGCGGGTGCAAAGGTAAGCACATTTAAACCCATTCTCCAAATTTTTTAGCAACTTTTTTGATGTTTTTTTGAATGTTTTTTTTCAGTTTTTTGGAGGGGTTGGTGGTTAAGGGGTTACAAAAGTGAAAAAGTGCATTAAAATTGATTCGTATCGGAGAAAAGGTAATTATCTGCACCGCACGGGGCGCACCGATAATCCGTTGTCGCGGTCGTACCAATGATCGCCGGGACCCACGAAGCCGGAAGAGAAGGAGAGGTAGCAACCGACGCACGGGGAGTCCGAGCTGAGCGACGACGACCAGTAGTAGCCGTAGGAGCCGTCGCTGCTGAGAGACGTCCCGTCGCGGTAATTGGCGGCGGGAAGAAAAATCGAATTCCCGTTTTTGCCCTTTATTTCATAGCCTTTCT
Source organism: Bacteroidales bacterium (assembly GCA_016286055.1). Lineage (GTDB taxonomy): Bacteria > Bacteroidota > Bacteroidia > Bacteroidales > UBA3824 > UBA3824. The sequence continues at coordinate 49,883 of JAEERW010000017.1, read as the reverse complement.
TGCCGTTTTTTGTTGTCCAAGTACAAGTGCATTTGTCTTTAAGTTCCTGAAACTGCGCTAGTGTCGGCATGCACCAGTCGCTGCCCCAGTTGGCGGTGGCAGCGTCGTCGGAGCGTTCGAGGGTGGTGCGGCTGTCGGTGTAGCCGTTGTTGCCGTAGTCGGATTTGTTGCAGTACTTGGTGAGCTTTTTGTAGTCGCCGTTGGCGTATTTGTAGGTTGACCAGTCGTATTTGGATTTTGTGGTGGTCTCGCCCCAGGCGAAGTAGTAGCCGTAGTCCCAAGGGTTGGCTGCGCCAATGTTGGTGGTAGCCCAGAGGGTGCCGGAGGGGAGGGCGAGATCGACGTAGGGGTGGCCTGAGGCAGCGCCGGAGATAGGCTGCGTCGTACTGTTTTTCTTTGCTTCTGCCTTGGCAATGCTGTCTTTTATGTGTTTTTGTTCAGCTATACGTGCCTTCTCGGCTGCTTTGGCGGCATTAGCCGAGGCTATGCTGTCGTGCCGACGTTTTTCTTCGGCGGCCTTGGCGGCTTCTGCGCTGGCTATGCTGTCGCGCTCGTGCTGGATGTCCCCACCAATTGTACTTGGTGTTCTGTTTGACAGCCAAATAATTACCCCCAACATCACTGCCATTATAGCATAAAAGATATACTTTTCGTTAAACTTTGATTTTGGCGCAGGAATGGTTTCTGATGGTCTCCAGCCAAAGTCTCTTTTGATTTCGTCAACAAATTGAGTGTGGCGAGGATTAGAGCCCAAGAGTCCAAGTCGAATGTTGTCGGCGTTTTCATAACTGACATCACGAAACAATTTTGACAACTGGTCAATAAAATCCAAATAAAAACCATTGTCGATAGCCGATTGCTCAAGCAAAGAAATATCTGGATTTCTATATGTTGCTATTCTATTTTCGATCAGAGCCTTTTGCTGTACCCAATAGTCCTTTATTTTTTTCCTATACTCCAGGCTTTGGATATTAAAATTGCCCGACTTAATATATTTTATGGTTTTACCTTCTGTGTTTTTAAGTATGTTACACAATTCAAACATACAATGGTAACGATAGAAATACCTGTCGGAAAGAATAATAATGACATACTTAGCGTCGCCAATCTCATGCTCGTAGGCAGAAATTTTGTCGCCAACTTTTATGTCCTCTTTGTCAACGCTGTATTTTATATTCTCTTTGCAAAACGTTTTGAGCAAGTCGTCAACCACATCAGCAATACTTTTCCATTCCGCCTTTTCCACGCTGTTTCGCGAATAGGTGAAATATACAGGGTTGTCGCTATTCAAGTAGTTTTTTGCCATATCTGGTATCGTAATTTCTGGGCATAAAGATAATACATTTTTATCAAACCACATCGCATTTTTTTGGGAAATTGTAAATGAATTGCTATCTTTGCGTTGCATACAATATAATTTTAGACACAATTATGATAATAGTAGCAGACTGCGGAACAACTAAATGCGACTGGGCTATAGCAGATGGCACAGACGTTAAGTTTTTAAACGGCACAGGCTTCAATCCCGTGCACGCCGACGAAGACTATATATATAGGTGTACCCACGAAACATTAAATAACATAGATGCAACAAATGTGGAGGCGGTGTATTTTTACGGAGCGGGGTGCCTGCCCGGAGAGCCTAGCCAAAGGGTGGAAAACGTGCTCAAAAAAATGCTACCCAATGCCATCATTACTGTTAACGACGACCTTACAGGCGCAGCCACAGCACTGTTTAAAAACGATGACGGCATTGCTTGTATACTCGGAACAGGCTCTAATGCAGGACTTTACAAAAAAGGAAAGATAGTAAAAAAAATACCTTCGATGGGCTACATACTCGGTGACGAAGGCAGTGGGGCAAGTCTCGGAAGGCGTTTGCTCAATGCCATGTACAAAAGCGATTTCAGCGAACAACACCGCGAAATGTTTGAACGCGAGTGTATGGTAAACTACAACGACATAATTAACGGAGTTTACCGCAGCGACAAACCAGCCGCATTTTTGGCAAAATTTGTACCGTTTATAAAAGAGCACATAAGCGACGCTATGTTTAGAAACTTGGTTTTCTGTGAGTTCGACCTGTTTTTTGTTAAGAACATAATAAGGATAGATAATTATAAATCATACAATATCGGATTTGTTGGCTCAGTAGCCGCCCATTTTAAAGAGATTTTGGACGATGTGGCACGATTTTACAGCCTCACCGTTACCGATACATTGCAGAGGCCCATTGAACGATTAGCAGAATATCACATTCAAAATTGCCAATAACAAAATCAAAAAACGATTATTTACGTTTAATACTATTGTAAATTCAAAAATATACGCTTATGAACAAGATAGTTATTACACTAATATATTTATTATTATCAATTACGATAGCTGAAGCTGCTCCCATCACCACCAAGATAGATGGCTTTACTTATACGCTCAACACCAACAATAAAACGGCCTCGCTAACCAAAGGCGATGTAAATGCAGTTGGTTCCAAAACTATTCCTGGCGAAATCACCTACCAAAGCCAAACATACACCGTTACGTCTATTGGCTCGGAAGCGTTTAAAGGCGCGGTAGCATTAAGTTGGCTAACCATATCCGAAAATATCACTTCGATAGGCGAAGGCGCATTCAGCGGCTGTACAAATCTTAGCCAAGTATCGTTGCCCGAAAGTTTAACCGAAATTGGCGACAACTGTTTTTACAACTGTAAATTACTGGCTACCATCAACATACCTGACAACATCACATATATTGGAGCAGGTGCGTTTGAAAACTGCATAGCTATCACATCGTTTAAATTTCCCGACGGAGTAAAACATGTAAGCGACCGTGTGCTATTCGGATGCAAAGGTATTACATCGTTGCAAATTTCGCCATACACCGAAACCATTGGCGTATACTCATTTAGAGGATGCCAAATGGAAAACATCACACTACCTAAAACTATTACCTCGGTAGGAAACTACGCATTATTTGCGTGTACCAAGGTGAAAACGCTGACAATGGGTGAAAACGTAGCTACCATAGGCGACGAAGCTTTGGGTGGATGCACCCATTTAGAAACTCTATATATTGAAGGCGGAAACACAATATTCGGAACAGAACCCTTTAATGCCGCAAATTTTACTGGAATAATCTATGTACCCGACAACCGACTTGGATATTACCAAGGACAAAGCAACTTGAGCAGATGGAAAGACTGCATACAGAAAATGTCAACATCTGGAACCACCTACGAACAAAACAATCTTATCTACATAGTAGACGACGCCACCAACCTAACTGCCAAATTAGTAGGATACAACGCAGCTTCTGGCAATATTACTATACCAGAGTATGTGATGATAAACTCCAAAAAACACACTATTACCTCAATAGGCGCATTTGCTTTGGCAAACAGCGGAATCACATCAATCACTTGCAAAGAATACATTAAATCTATAGCCGACAACGCTTTTGCAGAATGCGTAAATTTGGAGAGCGTGACCCTCACCAACAATATTGTAAGCATGGGTATTGGTGTGTTTGAAGGTTGCAAAAAATTAAAGACCGTTACCTTGCCAAGCAATATAACAACAATTCCTACATCGCTATGCAAAGGTTGCGAAGCATTAACAAGTATCACATTTACAGGAACAATCACAGAAATAGGTGATGATGCGATGAACGGCTGCAAAGAACTCACTGGTCCGCTTACATTTTCGGCAAGTTTGGAATCCATTGGCGACAATGCTTTCAACGGTTGCTCCAAACTTAGCAAAATAACCATAGAAGCACTAAACACTACATTAGGCACAGGCGCTTTCGACGGTATGGCAACAAACTTTGAAATATATGTGCCGCTTTCGCGATGGAAAGCATACTGCGTGGCTCAAAATTGGAACGTGTACGAAGAGCACATCAAAGCCGAAGGTATGTCGGAAGAGAAACATCTTGTAGACGGACTATATTACTCAATAATCGACATTAACGCACATACGGCTGATTTTGTAGGTTACGAAACCATTGGTGAGGAATTGGTTATACCATACGAAGTAACAATCGATGGCGAAGACTATTCTGTTGTATATATCGACGCAAACGCATTTCAAGGCGCAACATCACTAACCAAGATTGTGATACCAGAAACAGTATCCTCCATTCATCCCTTGGCATTCAACGGTTTGCCATCTGCTACAAAAATCTGGGTTTACGAATCAAAATATGCCGAATATCAAGCCGATCCAAACTGGGCACCATATTTAAGCAGAATAATAGTAATTCCCTCGATAACAGGATTTACCAAAAATGGAATAGTATACACAGTAACAGGCGACGACAACAGGGAGGTGCACATTTCAGGATATGAAAGCACAATGGATGCCAATTTAGTGCTACCAACTACTGTAACCAACGAAGACAAAACTTACACCCTCACAGGTATCGACAAATATGCGTTTAAAAACTGCACAAAACTCACCACAATCACCCTTACCAACAAAATTATCACAATAGGCGAAGGAGCATTTGAAGGTTGCACATCGTTAAAATCGTTTGAACTGCCCACCTCGGTAACCGCTATATCAAACAACATGTTGAAAGGTTGCACAACGCTTGCCAACGTAACTCTCCACAACCAGTTGACCTCAATAGGAGAATATTCATTTGCCAACTGCACTAAAATTGCACGAATGGAACTGCCCGAAAGTTTGCAAACCATAAACAAAGGAGCGTTTGCAGGCTGCTCAAAATTAGAAAACATCAACATCCCCGAATCCATCACCAAAATACCCGACTACACATTCAACAACTGCCATGTGTTAGACAGCATAACATTTCCACCGAATCTAACTGAGATTGGCTCTCACGCATTCTATAGTTGCAAAAGAATCAAGGTGGTAGATATTCCAAAAACCGTAAAAAAAATAGGAGAAAAAGCATTTTACGAATGCGAAAGTCTCAATTTGATAGTGCTATACAGCGAATACTGTACATTAGGTCAAAGCGGTTTTTCGTCGATAGCCTCCGCATACAAAATATATGTTCCTGAATCGAGACTCGCAGAATACAAAATTGCACAAAACTGGTCGATATATGCCAACAATATGCGACCGCTCAAAAACGACGGCAAAAGTTTTTTGCTCAACGGCATATTCTACCGCATAACAGATTTTGACAACCTTTTGGTGCAGATATTTGGATACGAGTCGACAACACCAGAAATAATAATCCCCGACACTGTAACATTCAACGACAAAAAATACGCAGTAACTTCGCTCGCCGACAAATGCTTTGCTAACTGCACTATGATAACCAAGGTAAAACTTCCCGAAACTGTAGGCTACATAGGCAAATCGGCATTTGAAAACTGCAAAAAACTCACTACCATCAACATACCTGAAAAGTTAACCGCCATACACGAATTCACTTTTGGAAATTGCGTAAAACTTAAAACGCTCAAATTGCCCGAAAGCGTAACCCAAATAGAACAATACGCCTTTGCCAATTGCGATGCACTTACAACGATAAATCTTACACAAAACCTCGAAGCCATAAACAAGGGAATTTTTCAAGGTTGCCACCATCTGCTCACTATAGAGATTCCGCCTCAAATAGAAAGCATCGCGCCTTACGCATTTACAGATTGCTCGTATATGACCGACATTACGTTGCCCGACAACATCAAAAGCATAGGCACTGCAGCATTTGCCAACAACCGTACGTTGGAGTACATAGAATTTCCATCAACGCTCACAACCATAGGCGACAGCGCCTTTTACGGATGTTGGATTTTAAAACAAGCTATTGTAAAAGGCGAAAACACTCAACTTGGCGTCAAGTCGTTTGACAAATGCGACAAAATTACTACAATCTACGTGCCTATCAGCGCCATCGACAAATACAAAAATGATGAAAACTGGGGGCTATACAAAGACATTATCCAACCATTGTATTTGGTAGACATTACCACAGACTTTGGATGCACCACCAACCAACGTCACGACGTGCTTTTAGACAGCACCATAATATTTACAGTGAAAAAAGATTTTGAACTTAAGGTCTACGTCAACGGACAAGACGTATCTGACCAACTTGTACAAGATGGCAACACATACTCATTAAAAATCATTGACCTTGAGCACACTTCATCAATAAAGGCTACAACATCCATTGCTATCGACAAATCTGGCTACTACGAAATTGCCACCAAAGATCAGCTATATTGGTTTATCGAGCACGTTTCACAAACAGCAAACCAAAAAGCCAAAGGAAAACTAACTGCCGACATTGTGTGCAATACCAACGTAGTGGCAAGGGTTCACGACAATAAAACCGCTGAACTTGAACAATGGTATCCCAACTGCTATACCGGCAAATACCGCACGCTCAACCGCAATACAGTATACGAAGGCACATTCGAGGGCAACGGACACACCATCAGCGGAATATACATCAACGACACCACACTTGCCAACGCTGGATTATTTCAAACACTTAAAGGCACAGTCAAAAATCTCGCCATCACCGATTCGTATATCATAGGACAATCCAACTGCGGTATCGTTTGCGGCAACAACCAGGGAACAATATCAAACTGCTACGTTCAAGGCGGAGCAAAAGGCAAAAACAATATCGGCGGCTTAGCTGGCAGCAATCTTAAAAACAGCAAAATAACAAACTGCCTATTTGAAGGCGAAGCATCGGGTGACGAAAACATTGGCACAATAGCTGGTAAAAATTCAGGCACCATATCATCGGTATTAACATACGGATATTCAAGCGGAGATTCAAAAGTGGGTACGATATGCGGCGTTAACAACGGTTCGTTGAAAAACTGCAGATTCTTTACCGAATTCACCAAGTTGGGAGCTGTGGCTGGTAGCAACTTCCCCGACAATCTTGTGTCGCCTACAAACTATCTTGAAGGCGCATCAACAGATTTTGCAAGCAATTTCGATGATAAATATTGGACTCCGGGCAACACTCAAACAGTGTCTACAATGGCAGAGCTCACCCTCCCCTGCCTTTCCACTTTTGAAGAGCTCAGCAAAAAATCTTTTGTGGTAGAAATTAAAATTGACGGCTTTAAGAAAGCATATTTCACCGGCAACACATTGCAAAACAACGGCTACATCATTATGACCTACGGCGTGGGCAAGAAAGATACATTCAATTTGTCGGCATCAAATGTAACGCTCATAGAACCCGACATGGAAACAGCAGGCAAAGCCACTGTCAACGGCAAAATTTATGACCTTGACTTTTCATACACAATACAGTTGATTCTAAATCCAACACCAGTTTCTACAGTTGACGCAAATGGCGTAAAAGTATGGGGATACGGAAAAACTCTTTATGTAGAAAATGCCGAAGGCCGCAAAATACGCATCTACGACCTTTCAGGAAGGTTGATCAAAACCATCGACTGCAATACATCACATTTCTGCACATCGCTAAAAAGCGGTATCTATGTGATACATATTGGCGGCTCTAAATGGAAAATATCCCTATAACAAAAACCGCATATCTGCAACAAAACAGATATGCGGAAATAAAAAAAAGTCAAACAAAAAAATTAGTTGATACCCCAGAACAACTTGATGTTGTTGTCGGCAAGTTTTGACTCATCGGGAGTATAAACTTGTATCTTTATGCCGTAATTTGCCATAAAGTTCTTTTCAAACTCATCTATAGTCCAAGTGGGGTCGATAGTAGTTTCACCCGTTTTAGCAGCCTCGGCATCCTGACGAACATTGCAGAGCAAGAGGTCGTCGTCAACAAAGTGGTTTTGAGTGTTGTATACTTTGAGACAGAATCCATAAGTATCTTTGAAAGCCTCGCGAAGAGTTTTTACTTTCATTCTTCCGTCTACTTTGAGCGACTTGCCAGAGATAACTTTAAGAGCGTTGTCGGCTAGTGCTGAATCGTCTTCGGTAGCAACCTGAACTTTGATTGCAAACACATCCATAAACTCTTTTTCAAATTCGTCGATTCTCCACTCTGGATTGATAGAGAACTCACCAGTTTTCTTGTCGTCGTCTTGACGAACATTGGCAAGAATGAGATCCTCGTCAACAAAATGGTTTTGAGTGTTGTAAACTCTCAATGTATAGCCAAAGCACTTTTTGAAGTTTTCTTTTAAGGTCTTAACTTTCATACGACCGTCAACTTTTAATCCTTCCATAATAGGTGAAAAATTTTTAGTGTTAAAAAATGAATTTTATTTTTTTCTGCAATTTAAGAAAGTTTTTGAATTGTCGAATCGATTTTTCCAATTTTTTTTTATTTTTTTTCAAAAAAAAACGGCGTGCAAGATTACACGCCGCTTTCAAAAAAAATAATACTCTTAAAATTTCTTTCTCAAGTCTTTAACCCTAACAGCTTTGCCTTCGGAGCGCGGGAGAGAACCCTTTGCCACGAACTTAACTTTCGGGGTAATGAGAATCTCATCTTTCAGTGCCCGTGTAACGGCTTTGTTGAGTTTTTCAAGATCCTGATAGCTGTCGCTGAGCAGTTCGTTGATTTCCACCTCAATAATCATCTCGTCGTTGTCGTCGGTGGTTTGGAGGGTAATAAGGAAATCGGTAGAGAGCTGCTTGTAATCCATCAAAATCTTCTCAATCTGCATTGGGAAAATATTCACACCCTTTAAAATAAGCATATCGTCGGTGCGTCCGCGGAAACGGTCTAAACGGCGGTGAGTACGTCCGCATGGACATTCACCAGGAATAAAGCGGGTAAGGTCGCGGCTGCGGTAGCGGATAAGAGGCATACCAGTGCGGTCGATAGAGGTGATAACCATCTCCCCTATCTCGCCATCAGCAACAGGTTCAAGAGTGTCGGGGTTGACGATTTCTACTATGTAGCAATCCTCCCAAACGTGCATACCGTTTTGTTCGGGACATTCAAAAGCCACACCGGGACCGCTCATCTCGCTCATACCAAAACTGTTATAAGCCTTTACGCCAAACTTCTCTTCGATACGTTTGCGCTGTTCGTCGGTGTGAGGCTCTGCTCCAATAACAAATATTTTGAGATTGGTATCTTTCTTCGGGTCGAGACCTTCATCTTTGAACACTTCGTAAAGCCTTGATGCATAGCTTGGTATAGCGTGGATAACTGTAGTGCCAAAATCTTTAATAAACTTGATTTGACGGAGCGAGTTGCCTGCGGCAGCGGGAACTGTAAGGCAGCCGAGTTTTTCGGCACCATACTGGAATCCGAGACCGCCAGTAAACATACCGTAGCCCGACGAGTTTTGAAAAACATCGGTATTTCTAACGCCCACCATATAAAGGCAGCGTGCGATGCGGTTTGCCCAACAGTCAAGGTCGTGTTGAGTATGAACAATCACAGTGGGGTTGCCAGTGGTGCCGCTCGACGAGTGCAAACGCACGAGGTCTTTCATGTCGGCTGCCACAAGCCCGAACGGATAGTTGCCACGAAGGTCTTCCTTGGTGGTAAAAGGCAAACGACGGATATCGTCGATGGTTTTGATGGTGTCGGGCGATATGCCTTTTTCTTTGTAAAGTTTGCCATAGAAAGGCGATTTCATGGCAATCTCAATAGTCTTTTTGAGCCTTTCAACTTGGAGCTTCTCCAAATCAGGACGGCTCATAGTCTCAATTTCTGGTTGATAATATTTTTCGGTGTCCATTAGTAGGTTTTATTTAGTAGCTAAAATTGACGAATAATTAATAACAGGATTGGCGTAAATCTCCATCAGCATTTTGCGCTGCAAAGCCACATCGCCCTCAAAGAATTTTGACTGATTGTCGAAATAATCCGAAACAGCTTTTTTATCTTCTTCGGTATAATGTTCAGAATAAGTGTTTGTTCCCGACAGCATATCGGCGCTCACGTAGTTGATGGGGTAAAGAATGTATCCTTCGTAAATTCTGGTGTCGATAAAGTGGGCGGCCTCATCGTATTGCACATTCTTGTTAGGAGCTTTGGGTAGATTAAGCAGTTCGCTGTTGATAGGTTTGCCAAGGCAGATGTTAACTCTACCCTTGTTGCAGGTGATACCGTAGCGCATACCCATCACGTCGTCGCGCTTGCTCTTTTTAAAATCCTTGTCAACCATCTTGTTGTAACGCTCCTTCACCTTGTAGATGTCCACTGGGTCGTACTCGTAAGATATGGTCATAGGCACAATGTTGAGCTCGGCAAGATTGGGCAGCACGTCGCCCGAAACAGACATATTGAACATTTTGAGGAGAGCGCCCTGAGTTTTGTCGTTGCCGTCTTTTGTGCGACCCTCGCGCTGTGCTATCCATATAGATGTGTTTTTCTCCAGAATGGTGTGTCGGATATATTTCGACAGAAGAAGCGACGCATCGTACTGCTCTTTTACAGGAATGTTACGTTTTACCACAAAAGTGCGGTTGAGTTTTACAAGGTCGGTAATCCAAGGGAGAATAAGGAGATTGCTGCCGATTGCGATTTCAGAAGTGCTGTGGTTGTGCTGCAGGAAATAAGTGTTAAGAAGTGCAGAGTCAAGAATAATGTCGCGGTGGTTGGATACGATAAGGTATCCCTTGTTTTCGGGGACATTCTCCAAGCCCGTGAATGTTAGCTCGGTGATATACTTGTCGGTAATAGCCTGAACTAAAACACCAATAAACCTATCTTGAAATTCTCGCACAGTCCTCAACGATTTCAGCATCTGAATAGTACGGTCGATAGGCGCGGTGGGGAAAAAATACTCCAATGTTTTAAGGAATCCCGGTTCTACCACCAGCCTTTCAACTGCCGCTTTTACTTCGCTGTCGTAAAACGGACGTATTGTGTCAAATTCAGTTTCGTTTGTATCCATTGCTCTATTCACTAAAGATTCAAATGATTTTATAAAAAACCGCGGTGCAAAATTAAACTAACCTTTGATATTTCCAAGAAAAAAAACATTAATTCCTATCCCACCAGTTTTTGTTATAAATCATATATCCTATATTAAACATAAAATAAAAATGCGAATTACCATGAGGCATATACCTGATATTCAACGCCAAAGGTCCAACAAATGTATTGTAAAACAAAGTGGCGTTGCAGAAATAATCGCGTCCAGAAAATCTTTCACGGCGCTCGGTGTAATAATTGCCTTTATCGTCGGACATCAAAAAATCTTTTTGATAAGGTTGAAAAACATGAGCATCTAACAAGAGGTGCAGATTGCTATACACCCTTACCAGCACACCAATACTTCCAGCTGCATATTTGTTGGAACGGAAATCCTCAAAAATAACAGTCTGTGTGTAAGGCGTGGGGCGGTATGCATTGGTTGCCAGAAGGTCGGACATAGAATTAGAAAGTGTATCGTGGCGGCTGAAATTAAATTCCAACGATATTGGAAATGTAACGCGCCCTTTGTGCAGAAGATAGTTTTTGTAGTTTAAGGTAAGATCCCAAAAGTATTTTGATTCGCCGTCGGCGGTGATTAGTTGCTCGGCGGATGTGCCTTGCTGAAATTTTTCGGAAAGCGAAGTGCCCTTTGCTCTTAAAAACAATTCAGAGCCTTTGGTGGGATACATACGGTTGTCGAGGGTAGTATGCTCAAAAGTGATGTGTGCACCCCCATATTCAAGAAGCGACTTATCTAACTTGTCGGTAGAACTAAATTGTTTATTGAGATAATATTGCTGACGGTATACACCCATTGCAGGACCCATGGTAACTTTGCCCGACATACCGATAGGAAGTCCGAGATTAGCATAAAACTCGCCATCTTGCTTAATCATCATAGCGTTGCGGGTGTCGATAAAGAGAATGTCGGGATTAGCCTCCATAAAGTTCCAATGGTCGAGCTGCAAACCTGCCTCCAAATAAAAGAGGCTCGGATAAGTAAAATAAGACCTCATCGCCACCTTGCCAGCGTTGTAAAAACGTCCAAAATAGCCATTACCCCAAAATCTGATAGGAACTTGCCCAAAAAAGAGATGCTCCAGCTCTAAGTACATCTGCGATGTTGACGATGATGAAATAGTGCCGCCGATTTTTGCGCTGATGTTCTTGCTTCGGGTAACATCAAGATTGAGAGAATAATAGCCCGAAATAGAATCGTATGTAGAAGTGGGATAAATTTTGTCTAACGTAGGGTCAGCCACAAGGCGGTAAAAATACCTACGAGTGGAATTGAGTCCGCGAGGGGTATTGCTCCAACGGCGGAAAAGACCTGTAACATACTTACTGTGAGCGCGTTTTAATCCAGAAATATTCACATTGTCGAAATAAAACTCAGGCATTTTTTGCTTAAAATCGTTGCGCTTAGCCTGCACTATAGTGGAATCTTCACGACGCTTTACAGCCTCACGAATTTCGGGCATTTTCTCCATAGCGGCAACATAGCCTTTGAGAATAATCTCATCAGCCTTTGAAAAATCCAGTGTACTGATACTCAACACATCAGGAATTATCATCAATCCCTTGCCCTCAGGAATAGAATAGTCGCTACGATCCATTGTCATATTAAAAATCTGCATCATAAGGTCGTCTTCCGATGGGTTTTCGTTGTTGTCGCTTACTTGCACACCTATAATATAATCAGGATTGAAATCATTTTCCATAGCGTTGATAGGGAAATTGTTGTAGATACCGCCATCATAAAGCAAACCGTTTTCGTATTTCACAGGCTTAAAATATAGCGGAATAGCCATCGAAGAACGAACAGCCTTGCTAAGATTTCCATTTTTAAAAATCACAGACTTTTTAGCGTAAATATCGGAGGCAGCGCATCGAAAAGGCACCATAAGGCTGTCGAAATTGTAATTGGCAGCAGCCTCGCCCCTACCCATAATTTGCATAAAAGCAAAGTCCATCTGATAGCCAGATACAATGCCAGTAGGAAGATATGCTTTAACCACAGTGTCGCGGTTGAGTCGAAGACGAAGCCATTCGGCAGAGAGGTCTTCCTGCATAAAAAAATATTTGAGCGAAATGTCGGTTTCGCCGTTGAGCCACATCGAAAACTCTTTGGAATGAAACAAAGCCACCATTTCGTCAGTAGTATAACCTATTGAATACAAAGCACCTACAATGCTACCCATACTTGTTCCTGTTACATAATCTATGGGGATTGAATTTTCTTCCAAAGCCTTGATAACGCCAATATGAGCAAGACCCTTGGCTCCACCGCCGCTAAGCACAACACCCACCTTTTGAGCGTTCGACATAGCAGAAAATGATACAAACAAAACAGTAAAAAATACAAACAAAAGGTTACTTTTCATACATACAAACTACTTCAAAATTGTTATAACTTCTTTATTAACACAATCTAATTTTGGTACAACGGTTATTCCACGCTTGGTGCACTCCTTCATCATATCGCGCGAAACAATCGAAAAGAGATTCTTCATATTAAGAGTAGAATTAGAAAAAGCCGCATTTTTGATAGCCGAAAGCAGACAATAAGTAAAAAGTCCGTGCTGCGATGGCTCGTGAAGAGGATTAGCCTGTTCGCCAGCGGAAGCGTAGAATAGAGCCATCTCGCTGTTGGCGCTACTTATCGCAGGCAAAGTGGGAAGATTCCAAAATGTTCCTCCGTTTTTGTCAAAAGCCTCGCCTGAGCGGGTAACACCAGAAAATGACGTTTCAAAAAAACAAATTGCACTTTTAGGCCTAAATCCGTGAATGGACTGAATGATTTCAGAAACGGGATAACCGCTAGTGGGAGCATTGTTGGCACGCGAATCAGACAGCAGTATATACGGCGCTCCTGTTTGAGGGTCAACAGAACCAAGACCCGAAAAATAGAATAAGATAGTTTCTGGAGACTCAGTCATCAAATTAGACAATCTGCCTTTAACTTTGAAAAAATTAGCTATTGTGGCTTTGGAGGCATTATAATCGGTAACAAGTAAAATATGGTTGCGTGGCACATTAAGCACCTTTACCAAATAGTTGTAAAAAATCATAGCATCGTTTGAAGCAAACTGAGCCTGAGGAAGATATGAGTAATTTTCCACGCCTATTATCACAGCGTAGGTGTCGTCGTTGTGAAAGAAAGTGGTTGGAAATCCAGTATTTACATCATCAGAAGGCCTATCTTTGATATTTAGAGAAAACGTTGCATTGTTGTCTTTGTTGTCGATAACCGGAAGAGCGGTATTAAGCGGAACTTTAAGCGGAATGGTTTCTGTAAGCTTGTTGTCGGTGTCAAAAATATCAATTTTAAACGAAACACTGTTGTCGGCATATCCTCCTACCACATAAAAAGTGAACACCAAGTTAGCAACATCGTTTTTCGAAATAGAAGGCAAAGTGATTTTTTTATTCTGCTCGTACACCTTAATATTAGGATTGTCGCAAGAGACACTCGCTTTTAAAGATTTTGAAGAGAAATTGGTGGTGTTTTTCAACGAAACACGCATTTTGACATTTTCACCAGGATTGATGCACGCATTGTTGTTGCCAAGTTTGGAGCCGTCGGTGTCTACATTATCGTTGATGGCGTAGGTGGCAATAGTTAATTTCACAAGTTTTTGATTAACAATATCTTTGCGGGAGCCGAAAACTCCAAAATTGGAAATTTCCACCTCTTGACGGCCATAGAGGATCACGCCAAGATTGTCGCCGTAGAATTTATGAAAAGGAACACGAGCCACAAATACATCGTTGACAAAAAACTCAAAAACTTCGGGATGAAACTGCACCCTAAGCTTGTTTACTTGTCCACCTGTGCGGATGCTTTTGCTCGCTGTGCGCTTAACAAGATATTTGTTGTTGCCATCGGCGCGGGCTTCGCGTACAAAAAAAGAACCGTCGGCCGACACCACAAACGAAAAAAAACCGCTACGTCCTTTGCCCCAGACAATACCGAAACCACTATCTTTGCTGCTCTGTGTGGCTCGTCCAGATGTTTCGATAAAAAAATTGGCACCAGGATTCAGGTCTGTGCTTATATCAAACGACCGCGAACCAGTCGCCTTGTTGTATTTCAATAAATAAGAGCCGTTGCTTACACTTGATGAATAATCAGTAACAGCGTCTTCAGGCCAGTTGAGATAGTTGGCATAAAAACGTTCGTTAACAATAGTTTCCTTTACCTGGGCATGGGTCAGCGATGCAACAACAGACAGGATAATTGAAAACAATATGCCAGCACCACTCTTCATCACGCTAACTACAATTTAATCAAAATGGTAATAATAAGCAGCAAAATAACAGCACCAATTACACCCTTACCTGCAAGATACATCTCTTTACGCATAAAGATATAAAAAAGCAGAAGGTCGGGCAATGCGCACAAACTAACTATCTTCATTATTACCGAGGGAGTAAACTGAACTTTAAAAAAATACTCAAGCGATACTGTTGGATAGAATTTAACATACCAAAACAAAAGTAAAGCTATAGCCGGAATCAATAATCCCGCTAGCATACCAAACCAAATAACATCGTATTTGTTGATTTGTCCTCTTTTATGTGTCTCCATTTCTTTATTAAATTTTGTGCAAAAGAAATCATTTTTAATTAAAAAAACAAACCAAACATATAGTTTTCAAATAATACAGGCTTAAAAGTTATTAACAAAAATAATGTTTTTTTTAGACAAAATATAATAGCCATATTGCAGATAGCGAGTAACTTTGCCACAAGTTTAAAAGTGATTATAGAAGAATAAAAATGAACAAGAAGATCCTAGCTATATCAGCACTTATGCTGTTGGCAAGTGCGGCAAAGGATGCCGTATCGCAAGAAAAAAACGAAGAGTGTATCCGCAACCATTCTCTCTACAAATCCCTCATGGATGTGGAAGCGTACACCTATGCTGAAGAACCTTTCAAAGTGCTTTTCTACAACTATCCCCAATACAGCAAGCAAATGTATATCGACGGGGTAAAAATCTACAAAGGCCTATACGCAAAAGCAAGCAACACCGAACTCGCCAATGGCTACACCGACACTATCAAAGCCATCTATTTGCAAAGGATTCAATATTTTGGCGATTCGGCCAATGTGTACGGTAGGTGCGGACTTGATATTATGAAACTTCGCAAATCAGACACTGCTTATTTGGAGGCATTTAATCTATTAGACAAAGCGGTAAAAATCAGCAACTACAATCCCGACCTTTCGGTGGCGTCGGCGCATTTGCAATTAGCTACAAATCTTGCTGCAAGTAAAAAAATAGATATGGATAGGTTTTACTATTCGGCGGTACCATTGCTCTACTCTATTTATGCCAACATTTTATCGGGAGATAAAGATGCCGCATACACTAAAAGCGCCGAGAGTATTTTCGCCTCGATAAAAAACTCAAGCGCGAAGCTAAACTCAAAACTATTAGCCGAAACCGTTGACAAGCTAACTCCACAAGCCGAAATCGACACCTTTGCCAAAGTGATATGCAAAACTCTCGCCAATCTCAACTGCGACAACAGCGACACATACGCCAAAGCATCCGAAAAGCTTTACGCTATAAATCCCACCGCCGAAGCTGCTGCTGCAATAGCTCGCTACTACAAGAAAAAGCAAGACTGGGAAAAAACATCGCAATACTTTAAAGAAGCCGTCGAAAAAGAAACCGACAGCCATAAGCAAGCAGACTATTACTACGAACTTGCCTCATCGTCGAGCCAGCGCAAGAGATACGCCGAGGCTGTTGCTTTCGCAAAAAAATCTGTTGAGCGCAACGAGTCGTTGGCAAAAGCATACTTACTTATCGCAGCCATTTACGGAGCAAACGCGCCCACGTTGGCAAACGATGTTTTTGAACGTGGCAAAATATACTGGGTGGCAGCCGACTACGCTCTCAAAGCCAAACGTGCCGACTATAATCTTAAAGACGAGGCAGAATCCCTCATCAACAAATACGCACACCAATTCCCATCAAGAGAGGAGGCTTTTATGCACTCCATACAAGGGGGTCAACAAGTAGAGGTGGAAATCCTCAAAAACAAGGAAACCACCTCTGCCAGATTTTGAACCATTAACACTTAACCTACTGAATCACTACACGTTTGGTAATTGTCTTTGCGGGCGTTGCCAAACGTATTAAATATATACCGGCACGACCGGTGAGATCTAAATCAATCTTTTCGCCATAGAGTGTCTTGGTAAGAATTATGCGGCCAGAGATAGAAACTATTGTCATCTGTACTGAGCCGAAATCTTGAATCAAACTTCCATATTCTACAGTTACACGTCCGTTGGATGGTACAGGATAAACTTTAACATCCGCATCGGCAAAATGGTCTTGATTGAAAGGATCCACCAAGGGTTCGTCTACAAGAGGAATCATAGGATCAATCAAAGGCAATTCCTCAGGACCATTATTTTCTTCTACTTCACTATTGTCGTTGATAGTGGGTTCGGTAACGGTAACTTCATTATTATTATCAACCTCGGGCAAAATAGGATCCACAATAATGGGAAGTATTGGCTCAATAGGCATAGGATCATGCGGATTTACCAAGATAGGTATTACGGGGTCTTCTACTGTAACGAGATTATTGTCATCGTTAACAAGGGGTAAGTTGCTGGATTCAATGGCAATAGCAAAAGTCAAAGGTAGAGATTTGGCTCCGTAACTATCGGTAGCTGTAATGGCTATACGGTAAACACCTGCTGAGGTGGGCTTACCACTAAACTCGCCAGATTCATAGTTGAAATATAGCCACGAAGGCAGAGCAGAACCATCTTCGGAAGTAACATCAACATGAGCCACATAGTCGCCCTGATCGTTGTCGGCAAAGAGGTCCGAACCAATTGCATAAACAAAGTTTTCATTTGCAACACCATTAGCATCGGCGATAGAAACTTTTGCCACAGGAGCGGTATTGTGTTTGAAAACCAATTTGAAACGCGAATTGTTTGTACCAGCAGCCACATTAATTTTGCAAGAGAAGCCGTTGGAAATAGGTGTCAAAGTTCCATTTTCGGTATCCTTAAGGTAAACGGTAGTACCTGTTACAGTGTTAGTGGGAACCGAAAGCGTATAAGTGCCGCCAGTAACTGTGGTGTAGCCGAGACGAATCTCTCCTCCATCTTTTACAGAATTGGGCAATCCATTTACAATAAGGGGAACTTTGTAATCGCTACCAAAAGAGTAGAACTGAAGCACATCAGAAACATTTGATGTTTGGAGATATGCGTCGTAACGTGAATCAAAGCCTTGTGTAGCGTCGTTGGCAAAATAAACAACGCTTTGGAAATCCTGACCATGACCATTGGTTAAGAAAATAATCTTGTCAAAATCAGAACAGCCATTATTGCTGCCCGATTTAATCTTCATAGCCTCTGAGCCGTGCGAACGGCTTTTTGGAGTAAACACTACCGATTTTTCTTCAGAAGTATTCTTAGCGTGAACAAAGAAACTCTGTCCAGCAGGAATGTAACGACCTTCGGCATAGTTGGTAACCACTCCGGCAGGCACGCCTGCTTCAAGGGCATATACCAACGGGCTGTCGTCGATATTATCGTGGAGATAAATCACTTTGTCTACGTTGTAGAACTCAAGTTCGTTTGCGTCAACAGCCGACACAAACGGGTTGGCAACCAAGTTCCAACCATCGAGCAAATCAGGCTGGAAACCAGATTGATTTACTTGGTCGTTTTCGGTAAAAGTTAAATTCACCTTTACATTCTGAGTGGCATCTGGCATTGGAGTACCAGTAAAAGGTATTGCATGCGCTGCCAAATATGGATAACTGATATAACGATAAGGAGTGGTAAAACTATTAGTAGTAATAGTAGCACCATCTATCCACGCAGAAGATAAAATTTCAGGATTTTTATCGTCGCCGATACCATCTTCATATCGATAATAATTGCCATTATTTTTGTCGAGATTGAAACCCTCGTCGTAAGAATAAATCCAAGCGCTTCGACGGAAATTAGAAACATTGGCATCAAATCCTGTTACTGGAACGCACATACGCTCAAACTCATAAGAGCGAACATAACGTTGGAATGTGAGTTTGCCATTAAACTTGCCTTTGTAAATCAACGAACCTGTAGGCGGTATCGAGTGATTGTTGTCTTCGGTTTTCTTATCAGCACGAAGAGTAAGTTTGGCAGTAGGCTGAACAGTAACATCTGTAGTAACAGTAAGTTTGCCACGCGACTCAATGTCGAGAGTAGCTTCGTCGCACAACATGAGGCTGCCGCAAGTAGCAGGTTTGTCAGCACCATCTGGATTTTCGCCGATTACCGGCCAGTTGGGACAATCTCCACCTATTTTTACTTGGGTACGATGAGTGGGTGTGAAATCCATAATCCAGTTTCTCTTATCAAACCAGTCATCGCTGAAGGTGCCGCACCAACAATAGTTCCATTTGGTCTGGAAACCGAACGAGAACAAATCAGGTTCACCTTTGCTGGCTGTAATATTCCTTGCGGTGAAAGATTCTACATAACCATTGTTGCCCTCAATAGTTACACGAGAGCCAGAGAGTTCCCATTTGCCCTCAGAACGGTTGAAATATACCTGACGGATATTTTCGGGGTTGAGTGATTGGTGCATTATAGGAGTTGTGCCGTCCCAACGGGTAAGAATCTGAGCCTGGTAAGAATCATCCTCAGAATATATTTTCCAATACTCATTGGTAGAAATCGACAGAAGATCGTCATCGTAGTTGTCCCACTCCGGGGGCATGTCGTAAACATACTGCACTGTCCAATAAACAGAACCGTTGGTATTGGTATTCTGAATAGTAAGAGGACCGTAACGCTTATCACCGCCATTGGTGTTGCCAACCGGGAAAGTGTAGAACTCGCCATTGTTGATTCGTTTACGGAACGGACCGTCGACATAGGCATAGGGTCCGAAACCGAAAATACTGTTAGATTCTGAATTGTCTAAGGTGAGCAATCCATCATAAAACTCGCTCGCGGTGATAATGCCCTGTATAAATTCAATAGTGTTGTGAACAAACACAGTATTACGGAGTTCCACACCATTGGGATTGTTAATCACCATATTGAAAATACAGTTGTCCTCAGTGAAGTTGCGGCCTGAAACTATCTGTGTTTCATCACCATTGAACACAAACTTGCTTCGTCCTAAATTGCCGGTGGTAAAGTGACCGTACTTATAATTCAAATCACCCTTAAGCGAAATCACCGCATTAGCCTCATTGTTAACATTGCCGTTGATGGTAAAGTCGCCAAGTATCTGAACATCCATACTGGGGAATTTCTTAATCTCGCCAGCGCCTTCGCTCTGAATAATAAGGTTGTTTACCACTGGCATCTGTTTCAAGATAGAATATCCAGTGCCCTCAGAGCCGCCTCCGTAGTAATGCAAAGTACCGCCGTTAGCAGAATTAAATTCGTCGTAAACACCGGCGGGAAGGTCGCCTGTCTGAGATTTAAGCGTGCCTTTGCCCAACACAGTGCCGAAATCGTTGTGCATCGAAAGCATTTGGTCGAGCACTGCGCCCTCCTCTATGTAAACCTTGCACTCGGTAACACCAGTTTTAGGAGCATGCTCCATCGACACATTTTTATATACATGAACTACCGAATTAGAGGGAACTACTTGAACAGGAAGATGGGAACCACCTTCACCTATAGTATACCATCTTGATACATCAGACCAATCGGCAAATTCATCTCCGTCATAACCCTCGATGTAATACTCGGGCACTATGGAGGCAAGAGCGTTTCCGTCAGAGGCAGATCCAAGGTATTTGCCTGAAAGTGCGTCGGATGAAACGCCAGAGAAACTGAATGTGAGTTCTTTTTTACTATTGTTCCAAGCTCCACTAAACTCGGTGAATTCGTCGGTGGCATCGCAATGGAACACTCCAACCATTGACGAAGGAACAGTTTCCGAACTGCTGAACTTGAATTTGAAGTTGCCAGAAAAATCGTTAACATTCTCAGCCTTCATAGTCCAAAAATAACCCAAAACAGAGTTGCCTGGTTTACAGTTGGTCATTTCGTTAACAGGACGTATTGTAAGAGCAGCGCCGTCGTTTATAGAGTTGGCATTGATAGTCACAGGAGTGTACTTACCAGTGGTACCGATCGGAATGAGATAATCAGTCTTAGGTCCGGGAAATAACTTGCGCACGCCGCCTGTAGCGTATGCGTCGGTAACCTGAATCATATTGGTGGCAGAATACGAAACTCCTGAAGCAAGTATAAATATTGCCTCCTTATCCATTGTGAAGGTGCAAGTGCCAAGATCAAAGTTACCTTGGTTTAACTGAAATCTCTTAATCACAGTAAAGCTATTACCTGTGGGCAGTTTTACGCCATTAGCATTATCTATAGCAATCTTGGTGAAACTGCCGTTGCCATCAGATTTCAACGTCTGCAACTTAGAGCCTCTGAAGATAAATCCATCGGTTAAAGCGTTAGAATAACTATTGCAAACATACTCAGCATTGTTTACGACATTGCCCTTGGCGATGATACATTTGCCAATAAATGTACCTTTGAGAAAATCTGCCTGATTTTCGATGGTGATTGTTTTGTCAAAAGAAACTGTGTTAGTGGTATTTTTTACAAGATTGTAGAATGTAATATTGCCCTTGATTTCCTGGTCGTTGGTACCGCAGATATATGTAGTGTTTTCAGCAGGTGTAAAAGTTCCGGCGAAGTTAGCATTACCTTTGAGATAAAGTTCGAAACCTCCAGCGGATAACTCGTCATTTGAAGATTCCACAGAAAGATTCTCAGTTACTGTGAGAGCGCCCATCATTTTAAGGTGAGAAGAACTTTTAACAGTAAGGCATGGAATATCTACCTTGGAAAGTATGGTAGTGAACTCAGGCTGTCCAGCAGCAACAATGATATTGGAACCAGGGTCGAGATTGCAAACATTAGGATTGATATTAATATCGGGAAGAATGGTTTGTTGTCCAGTATTATCAATATAGTTCTTAATAACGAGTTGAGCACCATTTGCCATTGTAAGGGAGCTCATATTAACGAGTTCGAATATTCCGCGTCCGTTATATCCGATAGTGGAGTTGGTGCCGACATTGAGCACAGATTTGTCATGACTAAGAATAAGATTGATAGAACCGCCGGCAGCAATCGGGGGACGCAACTGCGCACCCACGTTAATAGTAGCATTGCCGATATTTAGTTCACAAGTGGCAGATTCGGTATATACTATTGATTGTCCAACATTCCATACCGAACCACCGTCTAACTTGAGACCGCCGGAAAGTATCATACCTGTATTTAAAGTATATTTGGCTGCGCCGGTAGTTTCCAAAACAGCATCGGCTGCTATTTCAAAATCATCACCACTGGGACTTAACAGATAATTTCTGGAAGATGTATTGTTGTTAAGAACCAAACGACCGCTCAACATAGTTATAGGTTTGAGAACGCCAGCAAAACTATCAGGCTCAGCCGCTTTTAACCTAAAATCACGATTTATGATAAAAGATTTACCATTTTCTTTGTTCATAACAATTTTCCAAAATTCAAGAGTACCACTACTATTGTTACTCTGATCTTTATGAACAAGTTCAGCATCCTTATTTCCATTAAGTTCCAAGACTATACCTGTAATTTTACCGTCTTTCTGTTTATTCAACTGCAACTTTTTAGAACCAAGCTTAATATTACCACCAACTATCAATCGATGTTCCAATATATCAGCATCAGTTGGGTTTTCACCAACGGTGATATTCCTGTCGCCGTCTGTATATGATTTCGGATTACCATTATGCGAAAGAATCACATCACCTTTAACAGTTAATGTATGAGATTTGCCATTACCATTAAATAGAATTTGAGCACCTTTCCAATCTCCAATATACAAGTCACGTCCAACAAATAAGTCCCCACCATTTTCGTTTGGGAAAATGTATTTTACATTTCCTCTCATATTCAAGTCGAAGTTAATAACTTTTGAAGTGGTTCCAAACGAAAAATTATGAGGATCTTCGAGAGCCAAATTAGGAAGTTCAGGATATCCCTCTACATCAGTAACGTCCGCAGTTAGAATATACATCATCCATGAATGAGATTCCTTTGCAAAAGCAGTAATATCATCAATGTGTACAATATTATTGGAATTACCAATATATTGAGCAATAACACCCTCACCCGACAACATATGAATAGTTACATTTGCATTTGGATGAACCTGAAGACGAGGCTGGTGTTCCAAATCGTCAGGAGCATATAACGGGTCAGTATCTACAAAAACCAATTGACCCACTTCCCATTGTTTTCTTTCTCTCACATCTACACGGTTAAAATATATATATGCGATATCGTGAGGTCCGGGAATACCCGGAATATCGGTTTCTTCTCCATTTTCATTCAACTCCCGCCAAGTATCATTCTTATCGTGGTCAGACTTGTCCATACGATACATAGGATTATCTGCAGTTTTTGTTGGCTTAGTCTGCGACCATGTTCTATACACTTTGATATCATAATCCGTATTCTGGGCACAAGTGAAATATCCTGAAATAAAACCGAAATTTGTATTTTTGAACGAGAATATTTTACCTCCATCAACGGCTATATCAGAATGTTTCCATCCTTTAAAATGTACAAGACCTGCAGCAATATAGGTAGATGAAATATTTTCAGAATTAGTAAAATTATACTGAACCGCGCCATTGGGCACGCCATCAAAACCATTTTGAGTAACTCCCCAATAACGCTGTATATTATTATTAGTCAAAAGATTAGGATGTGACTTACTAACTACATTTATACGTACAGAGCCTGAATAATTTTGTGGCAACATACTACCTGTTACCACAATCTCGGCAGGTGTGTATTTATTACCATTAACATTGTCACCAATAGGGAAATTGATGGTTTTATTCTCTCCTTTTTTAAGTGTAAAATGCAAGCACAAGCCACCGCTAACATCACCCTTATTGAGAAAATATTTGTTGGGACCTGCACCTGAAAGTTCGCCCTGAACTTCTACATAGTGACCATTAAGTTCTACAATTTTAGATCTTGTTTCGTCAAACACAAAGTTCTGAGTGATAACGGGTCCTTCGATTATAAGATTTTCTGTTCCAGCATAATGCAAATTACCAAAGCAGCAGGGATTGTGCAACGGACTTGTAAGAGTATGATAATGGTCGTTGTTTGCTAACTTGATATATCCAGTAGTGCTACTGATTCCGCCATTTTCTACACTGATATCAAGATTAACATTAATGGTATGCTCGCCGTTTACAAACGTACCGCCTGTAATAGTAAGATTTTTGGATACCGAAAAAGACTTATCAGTGGTGACAGTTGCAGTTGGAGTTGATTTGCAGATAGTTAAGTTGCCAAAGTTGAAATTATTATTTGGCAGCGATAATTCGGTATTGCCGTCGCCATTGAAAAATATAGTATTTTCGGAACAAACAAAAGTACCCTTGCAATCGAGGTTGCCTGCCACATACACATCAGCCAAGTTGTATGACATTGTACAATTTTTCCCAACTGTAAGGTTGCCAGTAACTTTAAGCGGGTATCCTGCTTCGGGCTCCACAGTCATTGCATTGGTGCTCTCAATGGTAAGCGACGGAAACGCAGCAGTACTCCAAAGCTTAGCATAGTTGCCCTTAGTCGACTTCAGAATCACTTCGCCACCCTCCACGCTGCAGTTGGCACTCGATGAAAGTATCTTGAGACCGCCATGGTTGATAGTAAGCACGCCGCTTT
Organism: Bacteroidales bacterium; assembly: GCA_016286055.1. GTDB lineage: Bacteria > Bacteroidota > Bacteroidia > Bacteroidales > UBA3824 > UBA3824. The sequence continues at coordinate 25,307 of JAEERW010000017.1, read as the reverse complement.
TCATCAAGAATCCGCTGTTGGGATTATCGAGACAGAAAAACATTGTTCCATCAGAACCATTGTCAACCACCACGTTGCCGCCAATCTGGTAATAGCTACCGTAATCATCACCCTCGATGCCGTTTTTGATGCAGGCTGCCGTAAGCTTGCCGCCGTCCACCTCCAATATACCCGACTTCTTAAGGGTGATACCGTCGGCATTGTTCATAGCGTTTATCACGCCTGTGTATGCCACTTGAAGTTTGCCTTCTACAAATATAGAACACTTAACATCAGGATCGGAATTGAGTATACCTGCATTAACCAATATTGTGGAACTTGCAGGGATGTAGAAGCTATCCTCGTGGAGAAACGGAATCACAATGTTGGAACCGATTTCCAATGTTCCACCGTCGAGTATAATGTTTTGGGTTGTGTTATCTACGGCAGGACCGTAAATATGAAAATTCTGCTTGTTGTAGGCAGTAAAACGCAAAGTATAGTTGTCGCTTGTACCTTTTTCCATATAGATGGAATAAAAGTCGATAACGTTGTTGCAACTTACTGTCTGATTGTGTGTTTTACTATTAAAATGCACTCTCACATAATCTTCGTCGGTAGTTTCGTTTTTATATGCATCTCGATTGGTAAACTTGATAGTACCGTCGTTGCGAAAGTCGCCGCCGATATATAGGTCGAATGGCTTGGATGTAGGATCCACAGAAATAGAACAACTATTGTTAACTTGCAAATCATCTTTGATATAAACTGAGCTTGCGGCATCGGATTTAAAGATAAGAGAGCCGCCGCTAACCACCGACAGATTGCCGTCGATATTGATGTTGCCGGCAAATGTAACCACAGAGTTGTTGATTTCGAGGTTTGAATACGAGTGACCAGATGTAAGCGACACGGTAGCACCCTGAAATACGGTAGTGCCGCCGTCGAGAACAAACTTGTTGGTTCCATAAGTAGGATAGTTCTCTATATGGAGCACAATACGTCCGTCGCCCTCAATAACACCGGCAACATTGTGTCCCATTTTTCCGTTGAGCACCAGCTCTCCGTCAAGTTTGAGGTTTGCACAATTAATGAGATAATCACCGGTATCGTATGTGTCTGGAACAGTGATAGATGCACCAGGGATGATGTAAACATTGGTACCAGGTCCAGGAATGTCTTCACCTGGGTTGACAAAATTGATTCCTGACGGGTCAGTGGTCCACGAGTTGAAATCTGTCCACTGTCCCGAACGGTGACTGTAAAGATTAACAGGATCAGCCGCAAAACAATTGGCAAAGGTTGTCAAAACAAGCCATATTGTTAAAATAGTTTTCATTATATTTTACATTAATAAGGTTGCTACATTTAAATTCTCAATATATATATACGTAAAAAAAAACTAAAAGTTATAACAATAGAGCATTCTGAATAGTAACTTAACACTACGAATCAAGTGTAAATAACATTTCAAATGAAGCGACAACAATATGTAAAGTTATAATAACTAAACAATTGTGATATAATCAAAAGAGCTGGCACTCATTGAAAAATAAAAGAAAAAATAATACATTTGTAGGATAATAAAAAACCAACATGGACACCATACTAACCACAAAAACACTATCGATAGGTTACAACCGAAAGCCCATCATCAGCAACATTAACCTTGCGCTGAAGAGAGGATGCCTCACAATTATCATCGGCGAAAACGGCACTGGAAAATCCACTCTGCTAAAGACTTTCACCAAGATAATAAAACCCATTTCGGGCGAAATCCTCATTCAAGGTCGCGAGATAGGCACAATAACCGCCAAGGAGTTTGCGAAAATGGTGGCTGTGGTGCTCACCGACCGCCTCGAAAGCGAAAACGTAACCGCCGAAGAGGTGATTTCGTTCGGACGCAGCCCATACACTGGTTTTTTCGGACGGCTGACAAGCTCAGATTGCTCTATTATAAAAGGTGTGGCTGAAGAATTGAAAATAGCACCACTCCTATCAAAAAACTTTTACGAACTATCCGACGGACAAAAGCAGAAAGTACTAATAGCCAAAGCGTTGGCGCAGCAAGCCAACATCATCATATTAGACGAACCAACAGCTTTTCTTGATTTCAAGGCTAAAGAAGAGATGTTCGCACTACTGCAACGCATAGCCGCACAAAACAACATAGCCGTGCTTGCCGCCACTCACGATATATATCAGGCGGAACGGTATGCAGAGGATTTTTGGGTGGTGGATGAGAATGGGATAAAAAACAATAGAGACGCGCCATGGCACGTCTCTACAATTAAATCATAAAATTTTTTCTATTTCACCGTTACAAATCCGTCATCGGTAATATCCGGTTCATTGTCGTGGATATCGGTGTGGGTAAGATTTTTAATTACCTGAATTACACGATTTTGCGAGTCGATATGAGGACCTTTGTTCGGGGGTTTGATCTGGTATGTGGGTATTATCTGCGCAGAGATAAAGTTGCCGGTCTTTGAATCCATCTTAACACGGAAAATAGGGGCAAGTCCGTTCACACCTTTTATATTAATATTGCTGTAAGTGGCAAAGTTGCCCATAGAGTATGCTATAAACTTGCCTTTGTAAACCTCTATGGCACGGGTAACATGAGGACCGTGGCCTAGCACAATATCCGCTCCGGCATCTATCACAGTGTGGGCAAAGAGGTATGGATTGCCACGGTTCTGACCTAAGAACGATTCGTAGTGACGTGTAATATGCTGATAATTGGCACCCTCGGCACCTCCGTGGAACGACACTATAACAATATCACAGGTCTCTTTGAGTTTCTTTACAAGTGCGCAGGCGTTGGCGTGGTCGGTAATCTGCACAGTACCCTGATTGGGTGCAAAAGCGCAGAAACCATACTTTATTCCGTTTACCTCAAACTCGGCGGTAGGTTTTTCGGTAAAACCTGCCCAGTTGATTTCAAGACTGTCTAACAGGTGTTTAGCATTGTTTTTGCCATATTCGCCAAAGTCGCCGCTGTGATTGTTGGCAACGCTCACAAGGTTGAATCCGGCATCTTTAAAACAATTGGCAAACTTGCGCGGCATACCAAAAGTGAAACATGTTTTAGGGTCGTGGCAATTTTTTGCGCCGAGTTTGGTATCGGTAAAAGTGCCTTCTACATTGCAGAAAACCACATCCGACGAATCGAAATAAGGGCGCACCTCGTCTAAAAGATGGCTTGCATCCATATTGGGCGGACAATAGCTCTTGTCGGGGACAATACTACCAAGCATTATGTCGCCAACGGCTGTAATGGTAATAGTTTTGGGAAGGGTATCACCCACCTTAGGAAACACCTCCACATTCATCAGATTATCTGATGGTTGCGCAATAGTGTCTTGAGCTGTTAAATTCTGCACTGAAAAAATCAACAGCGCGGAATACATTAAGATAGTTAGTTTTTTCATAAGCTATAATATTAATAGTATAAATAAGGTGTATCAAACAAAAAACCCGAGGCATTCCCCGGGCTTAAAACGTGATCCGGGAGCGATTCGAACGCTCGACCCACAGCTTAGAAGGCTGTTGCTCTATCCAGCTGAGCTACCGGACCCTGTTTTCGGGTGCAAAAGTACTCTATTTTTTTATCTTCCAAAAATTTTTGGAAGTTTTTTTAATCAAAAAAATCGTTTTTAAAATTCACAAGGTAAACCTTCTCTGTGGCGCGGGTAAATGCAGTATAGAGCCAGCGGAGATATTCACGGTCTATCATCTCATCGGTGATATAGCCTTGGTCAATAAAAACATTACTCCACTGTCCACCCTGACTCTTGTGACAAGTGACTGCGTATGCAAACTTAACTTGAAGAGCGTTGAAATACTCGTTGTTTTTGATCTCCTTATACATATCACGTTTCGACAGTCCTGCATAATCCTCACATACAGCCTTATAGAGGCGTTCGGAATCTTCGTTGGTGAGGGCAGGCGTTTGACTATTGAGACATTCCAAAATAATCTTAGCAGAAAACTCAAGGTTGTCGTAATCTGGAAATCTGAGGTCTACATTTACAAAAGTAAATCCATAAAGGTTTTCATAACGTCCCACACGGGTAACCTCGGCAATGTCTCCGTTGGCAATAAAATCGGTTTGCTTTATATCCTTTGTATAGAAGTAATTGTTTTTCACCACCATAACAATATCGCCAGAAGAAATCTGCTCCTCACGCCAAAAAATACGACTTCGGATACCTGCATTATATATGCCGGCGTTTTTATTTGAACGAGTAATCACCAAAGTGTCGAGAATACCATGATGGTCGTAGGAATACTCAAGTTTATCCAAAAGGTCGGCACCAGTAATGCGTTCAACATCATTAAAGCCAGATAATGAGAACTTTGGAAAAGGATTTTGTCCATCAGTAGCATTGTCAACACTATTTCGCAACAAGGTAGCATTATACAGGATGCCGCTCTCGTTGGCCTGACGCACCACATTCGACAACACCGCAGAATCAACATTTAAACCATAACATTGCAGTTCAGCAATATCAAGCGCAGGGGAAAGCGTCTCCCCTACTGGCGGCAGCTGACCCGAATCACCCACAAGCAAAAGGCGGCAGTTGCTGCCTGAAAAAACATACGAAATCACATCATCAAGCAGACGCCCAGACCCAAAAACGGAGTCACCCCCACCCTGCGAAATCATCGAAGCTTCATCTATTATAAATAAGGTGTCGGAAAGATTGTTTGGCGAAAGAGAAAAATTGCTGTCAATAACAGCGGCTGTTTTTTGTCGATAGATATATTTATGAATGGTAAATGCCTTATGGTTAGCAAATTGCGAAAAAACCTTGGCGGCTCTACCGGTAGGAGCCATAAGCACGCAGTTGACTTTAAGGCTGGTGAGAGTCTTTACAAGGGCACTGGTAATACTTGTTTTGCCAGTACCAGCATAACCGCAAAGAACAAAGATGTCGGCGGCAGAAGAATCGCGATTGGTAATAAAACGTGAAATTTTTTTTGCAGCGGCATTTTGGTCGGGCGTAGGTTCAAACCCGAGATTCTGCAACAAAATTTGATTAACAATATCTTGATTCATAATTAATTATTATCAAAACAAAATTATTTACGAAACAAAGATACAAAAAAGGTAGCCAAAAACACCCAAAATATTTTTATGAAAAAATAAAAAAAAAGAACATTTTTTTATTTAATGTTGATTTTTTTTTAAATTTGCGCAGACAAAATAAAAACTAAAAATAAAAACATACAATGATTAAAATTATAATTCAAGTAGCTTTGGCAGCCCTGATTGTATTTCTGGGCTATTGCATCTATGACAGTATAATGCAGCCGATTCGTTTCCAAAACAAAGCAGACTGGCGATACGAGCGCACAAAACAAAGTCTTATCAACATTCGCGACGCACAGGTAGCTTTTAAAAGTACCTATGGCAAGTACACCGACAATTTTGACACATTAGAGAATTTCGTCAAAAATGGCGAATTAAAAATTGTAAAAGCTATCGGCAACATACCCGACAGTTTCTTCAACAAATATCCCCGCAAAGTAGCAGAAATGAAAGCCATTGAAGCTGGTATTGTACGTCGTGACACTGTATTAGTTCCTTGCTACGACTCGCTCTGCCAAGGTAAATACATTCTCGACTCGCTTAGATATGTACCACTAACAGGCGGCAAAATCTTCGAGCTCGACACTGCTTCAGTTAAAACTGCATCTTCGATTATTGTGCCGGTATTTGAAGCGAAAGCTCACAACGACGTGTACATGCTTGGTCTCGACCGTCAAGAAATCGTTAACAAAACCGACGAACAGACACAAAATAACAAATATCCAGGACTCAAAGTTGGTTCGTTAACCGAAATCAACAACAACGCTGGAAACTGGGAATAGTATCATCCTAGTAAATTTTTTAATAAATCTCCAAATTTCTTATCCAAGAGTTTGGAGATTTATTTTTTTTTTGTAAATTAGAGCCTTAAAAAATCAGATTGCAATGAAAGACATAAAAAACTTTACTCCATCGTTTAACATCAATAAAACAAGTACTTACAACCTGTCGCTACAGATCAGTCGACGCGGTTATACTTATTGTATATTAGACTCGTACTCAAAAGAATACGTAGCAATCAAACATTTCGGCTACGACAACGAACTCAACGACGAAAACCTCTACGATAGGCTTAAAAGCAACTTGTCGGACGACGCTTTTATTGGCAAAAGCTACAAATCTGTGGATATGATTTTCGTAACTTCCAAAAATGTTATCGTGCCTAACACCGTTTTCGACAAAGCTAAAATCAAAGAGATTGCCAGTGCCAACTTTGAAATCTCCGACAAAGAGGAGATTCAGTTCAACAAAATCAAGGCTATTTCGGCGCACAACGTTTTTGTGATACCGTCGTTTGTAACCACTCTGATGGTGAACACTTTCCCTGAAATCAACTTCTACCATCAGGCCACACCTTTTATCGAAAACGCTATCAATAGTTTCGGAAACTCGCTCTGCGTTTCGGTAAACTTCTACTACGATACCATCGACGTGGCTATCACCGACAAAGGAAAGTTGCTATTTTACAACTCGTTCCCATACAAAACCGACACCGACGTGCTCTACTTGATATCTAACGTATTTGAAAAAACCAAAACAGACAAAAACATTCCGATTATGCTATCTGGATATGTTGACAAAAAAGACGAAGTGTTCAAGCTGATTTACAAATACTTCCCTAATGTTTACACTGCCGATCTCTACAACGACTACCGTTTCCCGTTTGCAGACATCGAGGAGCACCGTTTTTATAATCTTATGAACCTACCATGCGTATCATAACAGGAATGTACCGCAGCCGGCAAATCAACCTTCCGGCGTTTTTCAAAGACCGACCAACCACCGATATGGCCAAGGAATCGCTGTTTAATATTATTTCCAACAATTTTGACTTCAGCGAAATAAGTTTCTTGGATCTCTTTTCAGGTAGCGGAGGTATCAGTTACGAAATGGCGTCACGAGGATGCACCAACATCACTTGCGTAGACATCAACAGAAAATACTGCGAATTTATCAATCGCAACTTCAAAGATATGTATCCGCAACGCACTCCGGCTAGGGTACTCAACGCTGATGCGTTCAAATTTATAGAAAACACACCTTTGAACTTCGACCTGATTTTCGCCGACCCGCCTTACGACTTGGAAGGCATTGAGCAGATTCCTGAAACAATTATGAACAACCCTGGGCTAAAACCAGGAGCAACTCTAATAATAGAACATAGTGCAAAAACACGTTTCACAGATATGCTCCACATACGAGACCAGAGGCATTATGGAAAGGTAAATTTCAGTTTCTACCGCAAAGAAGAATAAAACCAAATAAAAAAACACCGTCGAATGGCGGTGTTTTTTTATGAATAAGAATCAAATACTAATTCTTACCGATAATTGTATTGGCATCGGCTTTGACTGTAAGTTCTAGATAAATCCAAGCCTTTTCGCCTTGGTTAACAGGCTTAGGTGTAGCCCAAGTGCGGTTTACGAGTTTCTCTTCTGCGGATTCGCCATCCTCAGCAGGAATAATGTCGTGAACCAAAACCTCTACAGGAGAGCCGTTAACTTTAACAATAACATTGTCGCCAGCTGTAAACGAACCCTTGTCCACTACGCCGATAGCCGCACAGCGGTTTTTGTAGCGACGTGCTTGTTTCATTCCCACAGCCACTGAGGTAGGAGCTATCAACATAGACTCCACAATGCGGAAAGTGTTTGCATAATTGTCGTCGGCAGGTACCGACTCGGGTGCAACTGGTTTACCCAATGCTTGTTCGGGTGCTGGTGTTCCGAATAGAAAACTAAAAAATCCCATAATACTAATATTAAAGTGTTAATAATTGAGTTATTTTGCTTTAACTATGCGTTTTGACTTTGCCATGGCTGCCTGACCCTGTGCGGATTTGCGCCAAGCCATAGCTTTTGTTTTAAGACGTCCTGATTTCTTTTCTGCATTTATCAAAGCTGATATTTCCGCAGTAGAATATGTGTTGAGATTGTCTTCTGTTATCATAGTTTGACATGGTGAATTGTCGTTCTGTTTGGGTTTAAATACCTTGCGAGCCTTGGCTGTAACATAGGCATTTTCGCTAATGTTAGTAGCAATACCATTAACAAAGTTGATAGGTGCGTTGCCATCAGCGGTGAAATATAGGTAGTTGTTGTCTTCGTTAGATTCATCGATAGAGGCGAATGCATCAGAAGCAAGCACAAGGTAGTATTGTCCGTTTAGGTCGTCGGGCATCCTATATGTCCAAGAAAAACAATCCGAAGGATCAGAGCCTGCTACACTTGCACCACCGGGAACATCTACATTGTTCCAGCAATAGGCTTGAGAAGCAAGACCTAAATAAGTTCTAGCTTCGTCGTTGTCCCAGTCGTCATAAGTACCCTTGGTGCCAAATTCGTCAGTATAGAAGTCTACAAGCAAAATACCATAGTCGTTGGCATCATAAGCATTGTAATAAAGGAGGCAAATACCCCAATTTTTTGATGAAGAAATTGTAGAACTACCAGCATTGAACACATTGTATTCGCAAGTACGCCAAAGCGGGTCGTCGGAATCTGGGTCAGAAGGGTCATCATAATCGAGGTAAGCCAACGAGGTGGGAATCAAATCATAACCAGAAGATGGGTTAACCACTTTGTTGGCAACAGTTTCGGGAACATCGTTAAAGCCGTACAGCACAAAACCACAGAAAGCGAACTCGCTGCTGCACAGATATTTTTGATCAACCCAAATATATCCGTCGTTGCCCCACGATTTGCCCCAAGTGTTAACCACCAGAAAACAACCGTTAGGTCCGCGGTTATCATCATAACCTGCAATCACCATCGCGTGGTTTGCGTGCATACCAGAATAATCAAACGATGTTTGTTGATAAAGGTAGTCGAAATGGTTGTCGGCAAGCATAAACTCGTCGCCGAGACGTGCGCCAAAAACAATCAACTTACCTTGGTTGAGGTAAGATTTAACGTTGGAAACATCATTGATATTGATTTCTCGGTAAGCTTTAATCTTATATTTTGCAGCTTCGCTGTCTTGTGATCCCGAAGGATTGCCAGCACAATTACCCATATTTGTGTATGGCATACTTTGCAAAGTTGCAACGCCTTTTTTCTGAATGATATCGAGTACTTCCTCAAAATAAGAACCATCGCAGCTTGTACGGTTGTTCATGGCATAAAACACATACTTTGGACTAAACTGGTTTGCTGGACTCGACAACTGAGAAGAACTCAAGTTGTTTTCTTTAGCATAGAGGTATGTGCGTGCGTTATAAGCCGAAGCCCACGCCACGCAAGTGCCGTATTGTCCTTGGTCGCCAATGGGCGGAAGGTAGTTTCGCAGGTCAACAGAACCAGAAAGGTCGGGCATAACTTGAGAGTCATCGTCGATAATATCTATGATATTGATATCGTCTTCCAAACGGGATGGATCCTCGTCTTCCCAATCATAACCTGTGTGAGAATCAACGTTAGTTGAGTCAATACCCAATGCATTGGCAAGTACATCCACTATATCGTTGACACTACAAGAAGAAATACCCGACGTGGCAGCTGCGCCAAAAAGCGCTAGGACGCCAATTTTCAAAAATGATTTTTTCATAGTATACTTTTTAAAGTTAATTGTTGAATTATCGTATTGTTAGAAGTTTCGATTGTATAGTTGTCACCGTGCTGAATTTCTGAAAAATTGGGTTCAGAAACAAATGAATTGTTCTTATATAAAATAGATCCATCGAGCTGGGCTTTGTACATCTCCAAAGTGCGGATAAAAATATTGTCGACAATGCTAAGACCTTTATGAAACTCGCATTTGTTGATTTTTAAACCGCCGATGTACATAGAGTTGGTAAAAAGCGAACGATCGAGGAATTTTGCATTTGTAAAGTCGATGGAACTTGAGGCAAACACTTTTGAAAATTCTGTATAGCCATAAAAATAAGAATCGGCGAACATAGTGTAATCGTTAAACTTAGCAAACTGGCAAACAAGCGATTCGCGGAAAAATGTTTTCAAAAAGTTTGTCCTTCCATTAAAAACTGCGCTCACAAACGAAACTTCTCCATGGAAGTTTGACGAGCAGAACGAAGTGCCAGTGCGAAAATTGGTGCCATCAAACGAAACTGCTCCTCTAAAATGACACTGGTCAAAATTTGCACGGCCTCTGAAATCCGACTGCTTGAAATTAACGCCCTTGGCAAACTCGCAGTTGAGGAAACATACATTGCGCTCAAAAATAGTAACATAGTTAAGTCCTTCGTTATCAGACCCAAATGCCGAAACACTATCTTCAAACACACAGTTGATAAAGTTTAATTCGGTGTTGATATATGCCGACGAAACTTGTATGTTTTTGTTTACAGGATAAGCTTTGGTAAAATCAAGCAATCCTGTGATTGTCTTGTTTTTAAGCACCACATTTTTGCCAGATTTCAGCCACTTGATAATTTTTTCAGCCTTGATAACGCTGTCTTTGTTGTCGTTGGCGTACCCGCTGTTGGGTGCGTTGCAAGATGCGGCTATCATAGCCGTCACCATAATTACCAATGCAAAATATAGTTTTTTCATATTCTTCCGTCTTTTTTAAACTGAAACAAAATGTGAAGATTGCGGTGGGTGCGGGCTATCATATCGTCGATAAGACCATCATCGGCCCACATAGCTGTGGTGATGCCCTCTTCGGTTTGAGGATTGGTTTTGCCGTTACCCTTGTAATTCATTAAATACCAATAAGTTTTCTTAAAAAAAATATCTGGACTGTCTTTCCATCTGTAAAAATGGTAAGTTTCGGTAAGTAGTTTCACGATTTCGGGCTTGGTGATACCCGTCTCTTCCATCACTTCTCTAACCGCAGCGTCTTCCACACTCTCGCCAGGCTCTACCTTGCCTTTTGGAAGGTCCCAAAGCCCATTCCTAAAAATTACAAGGCTCTGTCCCACATTGTTGAGAACATAGCCACCTGCCGATTCTATATAGATAAACTGTTTTTTGAGCAATGAAATAATAGTGTCTCCATCGCCCGGAATCAAAAAGTCAATTCCCGGATATCGTACATCGAGACACTCTTTAATAAAGGTGTCGTAATAATCTATCTTTGTCTTTTTGGCAAACTGCGGATCATCAGCGTTGCCACCTACCGTTATAAGAGTTTTGCCACAATAAAGGTTATAAGAAGACATAACTAATTAATTTATAAGTATTTACTTTACAAAGCACTCTAAATTGCTCTAATGTAAATATACAAAAAAAATTCCAATTATCAACGTTTTTAAACGATTTATAAACCTATTTGTTATCAGAAACGAAAAAAAACAGATGATACCCTACGCTCAATATCACTGAAAGATACTGGACCGAAAGTGCGCGAATCGGAAGGATCGTCAAGATAATCGTTTAGGAGAAAATAATAGTCATTTTTAAATATATAACTATCGGATTTTACACCATCTACATAAAACGCACCGTTGTGATATTCCACTTTTGATTTTTCGCTATGAAAAAATAAATATTTATAAAACAGATAGTTGGCGGCGCTAAGTTTAATCTTCATTCCCTTTGAGGGCACTATAATAGGACCATAAAAATCCTTATTAAAATGATATTGCCGAACAAACGGAAATAGTTTTGAATCATAGAGATAGTAGGGCAAGATAGATTTTTGAACATGCGAAAGTATTGATTCATCCTTGATGCGATTGTACTGTTGTTCGGTAACTATATAATTTGTATTGAACAATTGAGTGGTATCATCCACTAGTTGGTAGCGTATTTTAGCAGCTTTTTTTTCAGAATCAGTCAACATAAGAATCTCCACATCAAACGAACAATAATGCTGCTGCTGCAATATGTCATTCACATACAGCCGTTTGTCGTAAATTTGAACTTTGTCGCCAGGAGAAGCCACACAACGAGAATAGGACAATCGGGGCTTTTCGCTTTTGTAATCCAGAGGATTGGTAATCAACAATATATCTCCCTTATTGATAGTTTCTGGTTTTTCGGCATAAACCAAATCGCCATCCACAGCAAAAGGATACATAGAATTGCCCGAAATTGTATAAATATGATTGCTTACAAATAGCCAAAGCATTATTACTAAGACACATGCAACACACAAAGGAAGCAACCAACGAAATACAAACGATTTCAAAACCCAAAAAGTTTAATCAATGCCTTTTAAAACCCTGCTCCAACGTATCGAACTTGGGAACGACTTGTCTTTATCGCTCGACCACCAAATAAACAACGCCTTACCAACCACATGATCCTCAGGTACAAATCCCCAGAAACGAGAGTCGGCAGAGTTGTGACGACTATCGCCCATCATAAAGTAGTAGTTCATCTTGAATGTATAACTATCTACAATAGAGTCGTTGATATAAATCTTACCGTCACGCACTGCAAGATTGTTTTCCTCATAAGTTTCGATAATACGTCGGTAAAGTGGCAAAACAATTGTGTCGAGAGCAACTGTTGCTCCTGCCTTTGGAACATACAGAGGACCGAAATTATCTTCGTTCCAACGATAGTTGATATTATGAGGGAAAATATAGTTGGCACGAAAATTCTTTGGACGAACAATACGTTCAACGCTTTGTACACATTTGATCGACTTGATACGTGCAACATTTTCTTCAACCAAGGGCAAAACCAAGATATTCTGTGGATTAACCTGTGTAAGCTCGGGGAAGAAACTGAATAGTTCTTTTGACAAAGAGTGTGCCGACGAAAGGTCTTCTTGCGAAATGCCCATTTCGCTCAAAACCTCTGGATTGATGGGTGAACCGTCGGTAACAATCACATATTTATACTGACGGTTGCCAATGTATTCTTGTGGTTTACCATTGATAAATGCTTGACCATTAATTATTTGAAGACTATCACCTGCAATCGCTATACAGCGTTTGATATAGTTTTCGCGTTTGTCGACAGGACGATAAATAATCTTACCAAAATAATCGGTGTAAACATTGCCATTTGGATCTACCAAACGGTCGTTGACCACAGCCTCTCGCCCATAATCTCGGCAATATGAATAGTAACTGATAGCCTGAGAGTTGAGACATACAGTATCACCCTCAGGGAAATTGAACACCACCACGTCGTTGTTTTTGATTTCGGTAAGACCAGCCAAACGGTGGTAGGGCCATTTTATCCATTCTACAAACGACCTTGTATCTTTGGTAAATGGCATTGTGTTATGCACAAAAGGCACTGAAAGCGGTGTGTTGGGCATCTTTGGTCCGTAATGAAATTTACTAACAAACAGATAATCACCAACCAACAGCGATTTTTCCATCGACGATGTAGGAATAGTAAACGCCTCGATAAAGAAAATACGGATAATGGTGGCAACGATAACAGCAAAGATGATGGCGTCAACCCACTCAATTAATTTGGTCTGACGCTCAACTCCACGTTTTTTCCAAAATGTCCAATTGACTTTTTTAGTAATACAGAAATCAAAAATTATTGGAAGACCCAGCAGAAGCCACCAATTTTGAAGCCAGATTACAAATAGTAAATATATTACTGCGTAGATCGCAAACTTAACCCAAGGGTTCATAGGTTTGCGTTTTGTTTTCTTGTTGGATTTGATTTCTGTATTCATCTCTAAGTCAATTAATTAAAAATCCATTAAATCGTCCATTGTGTAGAATCCCGACGGTTTGCCAACCAGATATTCGGCAGCAAGCACAGCACCAAGAGCCAATCCGTTGCGATTGTGCGATACGTGGGTGATGGTGATGTCGTCGATAGGTGATGTATAGTTAACGGTGTGAGTGCCAGGAACTTCGCCCTCGCGCAAAACATCGATATAGATTTGCTTGTCGGTGGGTTTTGGATCGAGTGTCCAACTATCTTTGCGGTCAACGTTTTCGATAATACCTTCGGCAATGGTGATAGCTGTGCCGCTGGGTTTATCGAGCTTGTGTATGTGATGGATTTCCTGCATATTAACATCGTAGTTGGTGTAATGGTTCATCAATTTTGCAAGAAACTTGTTTACACGGAAAAATATGTTTACACCGATAGCGTAATTAGATGAGTAAAAGAGAGTTTTGCCCTCTTCTTTGCACATACGCTTAGCTTCGGGAAGTTTCTCAAGCCAGCCGGTAGTACCCGAAACCACAGGAACACCAGCGTTGAAACACTTCATTATATTATCGTAGGCAGCATCAGGACGAGTGAACTCGATAGCCACGTCAGCCTTTCTAAGGTTCTCAGCTGTAAAATCTTGAGGATTAATAAGGGCGTCGAGGATAAGCACCACCTCGTTGGAGCGCTCCTTGGCTATCTGCTCGATAACGTGTCCCATCTTGCCATAGCCTATAATTGCAATTTTCATGATATTTAGTAAGTTAGTTATAAAAACGCAAAACGGAACAATGCAATATCGCTATTGTTCCATTCTGCAAGTTAATATCTTAAAAAAACGTGCGTTAACAACTTGGTTATTAAAATATTTAAAACTATAAAATGTTAAAATTCAACTATTTAACAGAATCTACAACAGCCTTGAAAGCGTTAGCGTTGTTCATAGCCAAATCGGCGAGAACTTTGCGGTTGAGTTTGATATCTTTCTTAGCAATCTTGCCGATAAACTCGGAGTAAGACATGTTGTATCCTCTTACTGCTGCGTTGATACGGGCGATCCACAGAGCGCGGAAGTTGCGTTTTTTCTTCTTGCGGTTTACATAGGCGTGCAAGAGGCCTTTTTCGTAGGTATTCTTTGCTACTGTCCAAACGTTTGAACGTGCACCGAAATAACCGCGTGTAAGTTTGAGGATTTTTTTCCTCCGGTTGCGCGAAGCAACCACATTGACTGATCTTGGCATAATTTAAAAATTGTTTTTTGGACAGGGGCGACAGTTGTGTTTTATGTTTAACGTTCTGCTCTTAGCTGCCCACAGTCCGGGTTAAACTTAAAATTAATTTTAATTAATTAAATAAACCGGAGATATTCTCCATTAACTATCTCATTGCGAGAAGTTCTTTTACTGCTTTCATGTTAGCACCTTCTACCACAGTAGACTTAACGAGATTGTGTTTTCTCTTAGTCGACTTTTTGGTGAGAATGTGGCTGTGGAAGGCATGTTTTCTCTTGATCTTGCCCGTAGCAGTAAGTTTGAAGCGCTTCTTAGCAGCGCAGTTGGTTTTTACTTTTGGCATTTTATTATACTTTTATAAAGTGTTTAACGCACGTGTTTTCTTTATTTCTTTTTTGCAGGCGATATCAATATCGTCATTTTCTTGCCTTCGAGGAAGGGCATCTGGTCTACTTTGCCGTAATCTTCAAGTTGGTCGGCAAATTTCAGAAGCATTATCTTGCCCTGCTCTTGGAAAAGTATCTGACGTCCTTTGAAAAATACGTATGCACGTACTTTGTCACCGTCGCTGAGGAACTTCTTGGCATGATTGAGTTTAAACTCAAAATCATGGTCGTCGGTTTGAGGCCCGAAACGAATTTCCTTAACCTGTGTTTTGGCTGTCTTGGCTTTCTGTTCTTTGAGTTTACGTTTCAATTGATACAGAAATTTCTGATAGTCAATAATTTTGCACACCGGCGGGTTGGCGTCGGGCGAGATTTCAACAAGGTCTAATCCCATATCCTCTGCCATACGCAGAGCTTCATCTCTTGTTAGAACAACGTTGTTGTCCTGTACATTTTCGCCCACAACTCTTACTGTGCGGGCTTTAATCCGCTCGTTGATACGGTGAGCGGGTTGTTCATTAGGTTTTGCGATAGTGGTATCCTCCCAAAATTAAGTTAATATTTTTGTTGTCTGTTTGTTTTTATTACTCTTCTGGATTTAACTCCTTTTTAATTTCGTCTTGAATGTAGGCTTCAAATTCCTCAATGGTCATTGCACCGAGGTCTTGTTTGCCTTGTTTGCGTACCGAAACTTTACCCTCGGCAACTTCTTTTTCGCCAACAATCAACATATACGGAATATGTTTGGTTTCGTTGTCGCGAATTTTGCGTCCGATTTTTTCGTTGCGGTCGTCTACCTCTGTACGAAGGTCGGCATCGTTGAATTTCTCTGACAATTGATAAGCGTAATCGTTGAACTTTTCGCTGATGGGCAATATCTGAGCCTGTACAGGTGTGAGCCACAACGGGAATTTGCCTTCGGTGTTTTCGATAAGCACTGCCACAAAACGTTCCAACGAGCCAAAAGGCGCACGGTGAATCATTACCGGACGGTGTTTCTTATCGTCGTTGCCAATGTATTCAAGTTCAAAACGTTCGGGCAAATTGTAGTCTACCTGAATTGTACCCAACTGCCATTTACGACCAAGAGCGTCTTTTACCATAAAGTCAAGTTTAGGACCGTAGAAAGCAGCCTCGCCAGTTTCCACTGTTGTGGGCAGACCTTTTTCTTTGGCGGCCTCGATAATGCCTTGCTCTGCCATCTGCCAATGCTCTTCGCTACCGATGTATTTCTCCTTGTTGTTGGGGTCACGAAGCGAAACTTGTGCAGTGTAATCTTTAAAGTGCAATATCTTAAAGATATAGAGAATAATATCTATAACTTTGCAAAATTCTTCTTTAATCTGGTCGGGACGGCAGAAAAGGTGGGCATCGTCTTGTGTAAACGAGCGTACACGTGTAAGTCCGTGCAACTCACCACTTTGCTCGTAACGGTAAACTGTACCAAATTCTGCTATACGCAAAGGTAAATCTTTGTAACTACGCGGTTTAAGAGCGTAAATTTCGCAGTGGTGAGGACAGTTCATAGGTTTGAGCAAGAATTCCTCGTTTTCGCTCGGAGTGTGGATAGGCTGGAACGAATCCTTGCCGTATTTAGCATAGTGTCCCGAAGTTACATAAAGTTCTTTTTGACCAATATGGGGAGTTATAACTTGCTGATAGCCATATTTTTTCTGAATCTTTGCGAGGAAACGTGTAAGAGTCTCGCGCAAAACAGTGCCTTTGGGCAACCACAAGGGAAGACCCTGTCCTACCTTGGCAGAGAATGCGAAAAGTTCCATATCCTTGCCTATCTTGCGGTGGTCGCGTTTTTTGGCTTCTTCTAATAATATAAGGTATTCGTCCAACATTTTTTGTTTGGGGAATGCCACGCCATAAACGCGGGTAAGCATTTTGTTGTTTTCGTTGCCGCGCCAATAAGCACCGGCTATGCTTGTGATTTTTACCGCTTTGATATATCCAGTTGAAGGCAAATGAGGTCCACGGCAAAGGTCGGTGTAGCAACCTTGTGTGTACTCGGTGATTTTGCCGTCTTCGAGTTCCGAAATAAGTTCGGTTTTGTAGTTATCTTTTTTGTCAGCAAAAAATTTGAGAGCATCGCTCTTGCTAACTTCTTTACGTTCAAAAGGTTTGTTTTCGCGTGCTATCTCCATCATAGTTTTTTCAATAGCGGCGAAATCTTCGTCGGTAATTACCTTGCCGTCAGGAAGTTCCACATCGTAGTAGAAACCGTTTTCGAGGGCGGGACCAATACCGAATTTTGTGCCAGGGTAGAGACGTTCCAAAGCCTCTGCCATAACGTGTGCTGCCGAATGGCGGAAAGTGTGACGACCTTCCTCATCGTCCCATTTGTGAAAAACGAGAGTGCCGTCTTGTGTAATCGGGCGTGTTGCATCCCAAGGCTGACCATTGAAAGTAGCCGATAAAACTTCTTTCGCCAGGCTGTTGCTCAGCGCTTTGGCTATGTCGAGCGGAGTAGAATTATCCGCAAATTCTTTTACCGAGTTGTCCGGAAATGTTATTTTAACCATAATAAGTATATCACTTTTAAAATAATGCGGCAAAATTAGTAGATTTTATTTTATAATATAAAATTTTTTTGGGATTTTTTTACCCAAAACAAAGATTTTTTACTTTTTTTGCACCAAAAACATCGCAGCATCAATAATGAACCATCATAACATCGATATTATCAAGAACTTTGCTGATTATCTGACGTTGGAACGGGGAATGTCGGCGAATAGCATTGAGGCGTACACAAGAGATGTAGACAAGTTGGCTTTTTATGCCGAATCAGTTCTCAAAAACCGTAATTTTGAGGAGATTACCACCGACGAACTTGCCGCCTTCATTGAATGGATTGCACGTCTTGGAATGAAACCAAGGTCGCAAGCACGTATTCTCAGCGCAGTGAAACAACTCTATCGCTATATGCTCTTTGAGGATATGATTGAGGACACTCCCGCCGACACTATTCAATGCCCCAAAATGGGTATGATGCTGCCCAACGTGCTGAGCGTGGAGGAGATAGACAGCATAGAAGCCGCCATCGACCTCAGCAGCAACGAGGGCGAACGTAACCGCGCCATTATCGAAACCCTGTACAGTTGCGGTTTGCGTGTTTCGGAACTTATCAATCTAAAACTCAGCGATATACATTTACAAGAAGGCTTTATAAAAATTACCGGCAAGGGCAACAAAACCAGAATTGTTCCCATTAGTGGTACTGCATTGAAATACATCAATTTCTATATCGAAAAAATGCGCGACCACATTGCCATCAACAACGAAAACAAGGATTATCTTTTTCTCAACCGTCGTGGCAGAAAACTTACGCGTGTAATGATTTTTACCATTGTAAAACAACTTGTTGAGGCTGCTGGAATCGACAAAAATGTAAGTCCGCACACATTTCGACACTCGTTTGCCACGCATTTGGTAGAGGGTGGTGCCGACCTCCGAGCCGTGCAGGAGATGCTTGGACACGAATCTATCCAAACCACCGAAATTTACACACACTTAGACAGTTCGTATCTCCGCGACGAAATTCTCACCTTCCATCCCCGCAGCGATAAACGCCAACAGATACTCGACGTTACTGATAATCTGCCAGATGATACTGAACTTTTATCAGAGGATACACTACACAAAGATTCACAACCTGAGCCTACAACAGAATCCGAACCCGAAGAAGAAGAACTTCAAGATGTGGACGACCTCTACAACTCATCTGCCGACAACAATTCTGACAATGATTTTTTAGAGCCAAACTATGATGTAATCAACGCCGAAGAATTCGACGATGTGGAGGAGTTGATGAAGATGAAGGAGGAGATAGAGCATAACTTGCCACATCATAGTTAAATATTCACACAAAAAGCCTTGCCATTAAAAACACTTTAATTATATTTGCCTATCATCATTAAACATTTAAACATCACTAATTATGACAAAAACCGCAATCATCGCCGCAATTTTGGCACTGGGCTGCGTTACCACAAACGCCCAAGAAAAACTCTTCAACAGACCTAACGTAGAATCGCCCGTTATCAACAACGACGGCACTGTAACATTCAACCTCTATGCTCCCAAAGCCGTAAAGGTAGAAGTTTCTGGCGATTTTGCTAATGCTCCCGCACCGCTCACCGAGGGCGAGAATGGCGTTTGGAGTTTCACCACAGGCAAACTCGAACCCGAATTGTACAGTTACACTTTCAATATCGACGGTCTCAACGACGTAAAAGACCCCGCCAATATCTACGTAAACCGCGACATCACATCGTACACCAACATTTTTATAATCTCCTCAGCCAAAGGCGACAAGGGCGACCTTTATAGGGTAAACGAAGTGCCTCACGGCAATCTCGCAAAAGTTTGGTACGATAGTCCCACGCTCAAAATGCAACGCCGTATGACGGTTTACACACCGGCGGGCTACGACAAGGGCAAAAGTTACCCAGTGATGTATCTCCTCCACGGTGCAGGTGGCGACGAAAATGCATGGAGCGAACTTGGACGTGCTGCACAAATTCTCGACAACCTAATTGCACAAGGCAAGGCAAAACCGATGATTGTGGTAATGCCAAACGGCAACACCAACTGTCAAGCGGCTCCGGGCGAATGGTCGAAGGGTATGTATCAACCGTCGTTCCGTGGCTCGGGCGACAAACCCGTGGCTTCGATGGAAGAGAGTTTTATGGATATTGTAAACTACATCGAGAGCCATTACAAAGTGGCAAAAGGTAAGCAAAACCGCGCTATCTGCGGACTTTCGATGGGCGGCGGACATTCGTTTATGACATCAAAACTCTATCCGTCAACATTTGGCTACATCGGCCTTTTCTCTGCGGCAATTCACGTAAACGGCGAAGGCAACGACACTTACGCTAAATTCCAGAAGGATACCAAAACGCAAAACCAACTTGCCAATCTCTTTGCCGCCAAACCGAATCTCTACTACATCGCCATTGGCAAAACTGATTTTCTCTACGAGCAAAACGCCGGCCTCCGTCGCTACCTCGACGAAAAAGGCTACAAATACGAATACGTAGAAACCGAAGGCGGACACATCTGGCGCAATTGGAGAATATATCTGACGGATTTTGCACAGAAGGTGTTTAGATAACCCCTTGCCCCTTACGCCGCCTTGTACAACTGCCGCTGAAACTCAAAGTAATGGTTGCGGATTTGCGGTACGTCCATTGAAAGGTTGGCTTTGGCGTCGGCGATTGAGCCGTATTTCATATTGATGAACTTGCCGAGGTTGTCGGACGTGAACTCGCGGTAACTGTTGCGCAGATATTGCGATATTAGGAAATCGGTAAAGACGCGCTGAGCGGCGTTTTGACGCTTGTAGTAATCTTGCTTAACAAGTTCCACACGCTTGGTGCGCTCCATCGGTTCGGTTTCGTAGGCTATATATTCAAGAACATCGAGAAGGTCGCAATCCTCACGACCCATAACACGCTGAATGGTTTGGAGTTTTTCTTCGTGAAAACCCTCGCGCTCCAAATGGCTGAGCAACGCCTGACGTGTGTCGGGATGCTCCCATTGTTTGCGAAGGTCTTCCGGACCGTTGAAAAAATGTGGCAACTTGCCAAAAAGACGTTTGATAAATTCTTCTATCGAAATGAGTTCGTCGCCAAACTGAAAACGCTCTGTCCAAGTGGTTTTGAGTTCCATCGTGCGCTTATCGGAAAGGCGTACTATCACTTTGTTTTTGGGCTTGCTGCCGCCGTCGCAAGTGCAGGGAAGATGTCCGCAATTAGGACACGGTTGTGGCTGACCGAAAGGCATTTCGGGTTCGTGGGCTGTGTTTCCGCTGTTGTGTGGTTTCTTGTTGCAGGTGCAAGGATAATTGCCGCAGACAGGGCAGAATGGGTCGCCGTCCCACTCGGCATCTTGAAAATTGCGACTCGCTCCCACAAAGTCGTAAATGGTGAAATAATATTTGTCGTCGAAAAGGCGTGTGCCGCGACCTATTATCTGCTTGAACTCCACCATATTGTTGACAGGACGCATTAGCACAATGTTGCGCACATTGCGGGCATCAACGCCTGTGGAGAGTTTTTGCGATGTGGTAAGTATGGTGGGCAATTTGCGCTCGTTGTCTTGAAACAGTTTAAGAGTTGCTTCTCCATCGGCACCATCGTCGGCAGTAACACGCTCGCAATAATTGGACACAGGGTTGGTTTTATGGCGGTTAATCATATCGCGGATGATGTGGGCGTGCAACTGTGTGGCGCAAAATACTATCGTCTTTTCGTCGGGGTTGATTTGCGAAAGCATCTCTATTACACGGTGTTCGTCGCGCTGACGGATTTCTATGCGTCCGTTGTAAAAGTCGCGTTCGGTGTATGTTTTTTCGGTGTCGATTTCGCCCTCAATGTCGTCGTCGGGATTGTAAGTGTACTCATCGATGTTGCTTTCAGAAATTCGCACGCGGAATGGCGTGAGATAGCCGTCGGCAATGCCTTGTTTGAGCGAATAAGAATACACCGGCTCGCCAAAATAGCGGTATGTGTTGGCGTTGTCCTGACGGCGCGGCGTGGCTGTCATACCGAGTTGACAGGCGGGCGAAAAATAATCCATAAGTTCGCGCCATTGACTTTCGTCGTTTGCGCCTCCACGGTGGCACTCGTCGATGATTATGAAATCAAAAAAATCTTTCGGGTATTGCTTGTAATATTGACAGCCGCTGCCGTCGGTGCACATAAAGGTCTGAAATATTGTAAAATAGAGATGCCTTGCCGTAGGCACTTTGCCGTGATGTTTGCGGAGTTCGTCGGGCGTGATGCGCACCATTGTATCTTCGGGAAACTGTTCAAAATCGTTGACGGCTTGGTTGGCAAGTATATTGCGGTCGGCGATGAAAAGTATGCGCGGACGTTGGTCGGCTCCGTGAAGATTCCATTTGGTCTGAAATAGTTTCCAACAAATCTGAAATGCCGTGTATGTTTTGCCTGTGCCGGTTGCCATAGTGAGCAAAATGCGGTTATTGCCGTTTGCCACTGCGTTGAGCACGTTGTTGATAGCGTTTACTTGGTAATAACGCGGCTCGCGGCTGCCGCCACGGTTGTAGGGTTCGAGATTGAAACGGTCGCGCCAAACGTTGGCTATCGGGAATGTCATCTGCCACAATTCTTGCGGCGATGGAAATTTGTCGATAAATTTTTCGGTGGAAGGCACTGTGTAATTGCCGTGCGCATCCTTTACGCCCATATCGATAAAGTAAATTTGGCCGCCGTTGGTTGAATAGGCGTAACGAATCTGCAACATTTCGGCGTACTTCTTGGCTTGCGGCACGCCCACCGAAACGTCTGTTTCGTCTGACTTGGCTTCTACGACAGCAAGTTTTATGCCCTTGTATTCAAGCACATAGTCAACTTTTTTGGGATTGCGGGCTTTGAGTTTTTCCACACGACCGGGCGCAATTAGGTATGCGCGTTGTTCGTTTAGAATCTGACTTTCAGGCACATTCTCCCAACCCACGGCATAAAGCGCAGGATCAATCTTCTTTCGGCGTGTTGTTGATTCGTCCATAATTATTCAAACACTTTTTTAAGCAACGCCTGTTTCAGGTCGTTGCAGAGGGTTATGGTTTCGGTGTAGTTAGTTTGCAATGCTTTCACATTGGCAGAGAGTGCGTCGAGGCGGGCAACGATGCGTTGCTGCTGATTAATACAAGGGATTTGGATCCTTATCTCTTTCAGTACATTAACTGCCGCAATATTCTGAATTGCTGCACCATCTGAGTATAGTGAAATAATTTCTTTGAAATAATCACTTTCAATCAAATATGCAAGATAAACCCGATTGATTGTTTCTTTTGGAGTTATTTTTAGTAGTGCTTGGTTTATAATTCCAGTTGGCGCATTTTGCGGGATTATAAAAACCTTTCCAATAGTACCCGAACAACTCATTATAAGGTCTCCGCAAACTACTTCAAACCGCTTCATTGAACGGAATTTATCCTCGTTAATGTAATACCTTACATTTGTGTTTTTGTAGATGGCGTGCTGTTGTTCATATACTGCATAACCACAATCAACAAAATATTCCTTTTTCAAACTCCCCCCAAATGGACCTCTAACCAACAAACACAATTCTCCCAACTTCTTCTCCTCCCATCCTTCTTTCGGTGTCAACAACTCTTTTAGTGCGGCTTGAAACAAATCTTTGGCGGCTTGCAGTTGCTTTTCGGCATTGGCTTTAAGGGCTTCTATCTTCGCAAACTCGGCATCAAGATAGGTAACAATGCGCTGCTGCTCATCTGGATTTTCTTCAACATTAACCTCATATTCACCATAATCCCTAAAATATATATGTGGTATGGCTGCACCTTGTTTGTAATGTGCTAAATCCAAACTTTGAAGACAATATGAAATGTATTTTATATTGAATCCTTCTTTGGGCAGAATATATTGAAGAGTTCCAATAACCGAAGAAAATGCAGGCATAAATGTAACTCTGCCAATTCCCGAACCATCTTTGACAATGGCAATATAATCCTTGTTTTGATGATATGTGTCGATTTTACCAATCAACCCACTTGCACCAAAAACAGGATAAACACCATTTTGATTCTCAACATCTTTTTGTTTGAGATTTGAAGAACCTTTGTCGCAAATGTCTTTTATTCTCAAAGTCTTCATAGCATCTCCTTTATTTCGTTAATTAATCTTGCGGAATCGTTGTTGAGGTCGGCGATGGTGTTGAGAATGTCGGCGGCGGTGCGGTTGTCAACAATTTCGGGTTTGTTGGGATTTTTGACAGAGAGGTCGCAGTCGTCGCCAAGGTCGGCAACGTTGAGAGTCCAAGAGTTTTCGCTTTCGGATTTGGTCTGCTGTAATGTAACAAAATCTTCAAGGTCGGCTTCGGTAAGCGGATTGGTTTTGCCAAGGGTGCGGCTGAGGTTGAGTTGGTAATACCAAATTTTTTGTGTCGGCTCGCCTTTTGTGAAAAACAGCACCACGGTTTTTACGCCCGCACCTTGAAACACTCCTTGCGGAAGGTCGAGAATGGTGTGCAAATTACATTCTTCGAGTAGTTTGCGGCGCAGGGATGCGGCATCGCCATTGCTCAAAAATGTGTTTTTGATTACAATGCCGGCGCGTCCGTTTACTTTGAGCATCTTGATGAAATGCTGCATAAACATATACGCCGTTTCGCTGGTGCGCAGGTCGAAATTGTCAAGCACTTCGGCGCGTTCGCTGCCTCCAAATGGCGGATTGGCAAGGATGATGTCTTTGCGGTCGCGCTGCTGAATGGCGGCGAGGTTTTCGGTCAGTGTGTTGCCGCGAACGATGTTGGGCGCAGCCACGCCGTGAAAAATCATATTCATTGTGGCAATGATGTAGGGCAACCCTTTTTTCTCCTTGCCAAAGAATGTTGACTTTTGCAAAGTGTCGGAATCGCTCACCGAATGTACCTGCTCTTGCATATAATTGAACGCCTCGCAGAGAAAGCCCGCCGAGCCGCAAGCCGGGTCGTAAACGGTTTCGCCGATGCGCGGGTTCACCACTTTTACGATGGTACGGATGAGCGGACGAGGCGTGTAATATTCGCCGCCGTTGCGTCCGGCATTGCCCATTCGCTTTATTTTGTCTTCATACAGCACGGTCATTTCGTGCTTGTCGTCGGCAGACTGAAAATGCAGCGAATCTATCTTGTTGATAATCTCGCGCATATTGTATCCGCTGCTCACCTTGTTGCGCAATTCGCTGAATATCTCGCCAATCTTATATTCAAGCGTGTCGGGCGACACGGCGGTATCTTTGAAACGTTTGAGCGAGGGGAAGAGTTTTTTGTCGACAAACTCCACAAGGTCGTCGCCGGTCATTGCGTTGATAACGTCGAGTTCGCCCTTGGCGTTTTTTGGGGCAGCCCAAGCATTCCAACGGTTGAAGCCGGTGATAATGCGGCGGTATTCCTTGCCGTTGAGTGCGGCTTCGTCTTCGCGCTCCGTTTCAAGGTCGTCGAGGTATTTTAAAAAGAGCAACCACGAAGTCTGCTCTATGTAATCGAGTTCGTTGCTGCATCCCGCCTCGTTGCGCAGGATGGCATCGATTGC
>JAEERW010000035.1 GCA_016286055.1 Bacteroidales bacterium | reverse complement strand
TAACTAACCCCCATCACCCACTAATTTCAAACGGCGTTAAAACAGCGTTGCAACGCCGTTTGATTTTTATAATGGTTATGAGGAGCAATCGCCACCGTCGCAGTTCTCCATATACCACCAAGTGGTGGCAGTATAGTTCGGTTCACTATTTTTACGGCTGCTATTATTGGAACGAGTGCCGAAATATGTAAGAATGTATATTGACGACCCGAGAAGTATTAGCGCACAACCCAAAGCATCAAAATTAAAATAATAGAGTGCACCCCCGATAATCATTAGCAGAACCGAAATTATATAAAGTTTATGTTTCATATTAATTAGTTTTTTATGTCAGACCACATTACAGAATGGCAGTTTGTTGTTAAAGACGAGGCGAGCCAGCCACTTGGCAAAATATCAGGTGCGGCATCGCAGTTAGACCGTATATTTAACGGCATATCATCTGCGCTTAGCGGTATAACCTCCGTACTTACTGATATAAACGGAAAAATGAACTCGGTTGTTACAAACGGATCAAAAAGTTTTCAGCAACTGAGCGATATTAGTTCGCACACGTCGGAAGGAATGAATGTAGCATTTGCAAGTATGCGACGCTTGGACGATGTACTAAAAAACACTGGGGACATTGCACGCAACACTGGTAAACAGTTAGAACAAAATGTCGACAAAAAACTAACCGAAACAGGAAAGAACAACGGACCAGAAAAAGCAAAGAAAAAAGTAAAGGAAATTGGCGACGAGGCACAAAAGTCTGGTGGAAAAGTTAAAACCAACCTTTTAGATAATATTGCAAAACTTGGTCAGTCGTTTATTGGAATAAAGGCAATAGCGCAGAGCGTTGCAGGAACAATCGCACCCATATTTGAGGAGGGTATGGCACGGCAGACCGCCACAGTCAACTTCACCACCTTGCTAAGAACCGACGGCGACACCAAGGAAACCGCAGAAAAAAGAGGAAAGGAGTTTGCCGACGCGCTCCGTACTTCCACCGCCGCAGCCCTTTATGGCACGTCAACAGTCAACGATGCCGCCAAAAATATGCTTTCAATGGGCTTGGACAGTGGCAAAACCCAAACCGTACTCAAACAGATTGGCGACATTGCCGCCGGTGATGCGCAAAAATTCGGTTCTTTGGCTCTTGCCTTCGCACAAATCAGCAGCGCGGGCAAACTCGGCGGTCAAGACCTTATGCAGTTGATCAATGCAGGATTCAATCCGCTTTCTGAAATGTCGAAAAAGACGGGCAAGAGTATCGGCGAACTTAAAGAGGAGATGTCAAAAGGCACAATCACCGCCACAATGGTGGAGGAGGCTTTTGCATCAGCCACAGCCGAAGGCGGACAGTTTCACGGCATGCTCGACGACATCAAAAACAATACCCTTCAAGGTCAGTTGGCAACTCTACAAGGCGCATTCGATGACATCAAGGCAAAAGTTTTTGAACTGATACTGCCATTTGCACAAAAACTCATTCCTATTATCCAACAGAAACTACCGCCCATTATCGACGCTCTTATACCAAAATTAGAATCGTTAACGCCAGTTTTTGACGGCGTAATTTGGGTAATATCGCAGTTGTTTGACTATATAACCAACAATATCGACGAACTATCAACCTTAGCCGTCGCCATCGGCATTGTCGCCGGAGCAATTGCCGTCTGCACGTCGCCTATTACGGGCATCGTCATCGCCATTGGCGCGCTTATCGCCGTGTTAGTCCAAGTCATCAAATACTGGGACGATTGGGGCAAGTACGTCATATTCATCTGCCCGCCCCTAGCCCTCGTAATGAATCTTGTAATGAGCATTAAACGTCATTGGGATAGCATTGTGGACGGTTTTAAAAACGGTGGTATACTTGAAGGGTTGAAACGTATTGGATTAACCTTGTTGGATGCGGTATTGTCCCCTATACAAAATCTTTTGGAGATGATTGCCGAAATACCGGGTATCGACTTTGTACTGCCGGTAGACTTCGCATTAAATGGGGTTCAAAAACTCCGCGACAAGATTAACGAAGCATTGCCCGATCCTGAAAAGACCGAAGGCGAAAAGGAAGGAGAGATTGGACCGAATGAAACACAAGAAGAGTTAGAAAGCACCGTTAAAGGTGGTGGCGCAGGTGGCAAAGGTGGTCTCGGCAAAACCACCAAAGACAAAACCGAATCCGTAGCCTCCGGCGGCACCCGAAACACCCAAATCACCATCAACCTCGACAATATGGTAGAAACCGTCAACTTCAATGGCGGCGTAGAAGAAAACGCCCAGCGTACCACCGACACATTTGTGGAATGTCTACTCCGTGCCCTCTACTCCGCCCAAACCGCAGTGTAATTCATAATTCATAATTATCATGATTGGAATACAATTAGACGACACAACCCACGACCTCAAAATAAGAGAACGTGGTATTGCTGTGGGCGAAACCACCGAGCAAAACCAGTACTTGATACTTGCCACCCACCGTGGCGAGTGGAAACAATACCCTTCGCTCGGTGTAGGCATCGGCGACTACACCAACGACAACGACACCGATTTTCTCCGTCATTCGATATTAGAAAACTTTCGAATGGATGGCCTCGCCGTCAGCAGCATAAAGTTTGCCCACGGCGGCATAGAAATAACAGCAGACTATAAACAATAAAGCCATGTCAACAATAACCATCAATCCCTACACCCCAGCATGGGGTTACAACCCGGC
>JAEERW010000028.1 GCA_016286055.1 Bacteroidales bacterium | reverse complement strand
GTCCAGGAATTTCGGGGACAGTTCTTTTATTACATCGTGGAGGTGCCGGAGATCCACGCTGATGTGGGCGTGTTCATAAGCGGAGGCCACCGAAGTCTTGAGGTGTGCCTTGGGGGGAATGATGATTTTCCCCTGGGAAAGCCATTGTTCAATCTTTTCTTTGTCGAGATTGTACTTGTCGAGTTCGCTGATGTTCTTGGCGATGCCGCTGCCAGTGGAGCGGTGTTCGTCGAATGCGAAATAGCGACGGTAATGGTTTAAACCGATATATTGGATTTTCGGGTATATTTTACGGATATTTTTCCAAGCCCAGTATAATGCGGTCAGCTCGCAGTAATTAGGATTCTTTTCGCTGATGTTGTCGCACGCTTCCCCATTGGCAAGGTTGTCCTTTTGGAAACCGAGGTCTTGCTTGGATAGCGCGGCTCCGACCTGTATGGGCAAAAACCAGTCTTGAGACGGAACAGGGCACGGCTTGTGGCAGCAAACGAGAATCTTTATTTTTGATGAGTCTAGCATGTTCAAAAACTTAGAATTTTTCAATGTTCAACACTTGCTCTATTATTGGAGCCATGTCGTAATATTTGTACTGTGCGAGTCGCCCACCAAAGATGACATTATTTTCTTGTGAGGCTAGGTAGCGGTATTTTTCGGCTAACGCGTTGTTGCGATCGTCGTTTACTGGATAGTAGGGTTCCATGCCTTCTTTGTATTCGGTGGAGTATTCTTCCGATATGACGGTCTTGGGGATGTTGTAGACTTCCGCTCCGAACATTTCGAAATGTTTGTGCTCGATGATGCGTGTGTAGGGCTGTTCGTGCGAAGTGTAGTTGACGACGGCGTTTCCTTGGTAATTGGGGGTGCTTTCGATTCGCGTTTTGAAACTTACTGTGCGCCAGTCCAGCTTGCCGAGCTTGTAGCCGAAATATTCGTCCAGGGCTCCCGTATAGACGAGCTTTTCGGCAATGTCGTGCCAACTGTTTTTGTATTCCGTGAAGAAATTAACGTCAGTGCGAGTTTCGATACCTTTCAACAAGCCTTCGATAAGTTTGTTGTAGCCGCCAATGGGAATGCCTTGGTATTTGTCGTTAAAGTAGTTATTGTCGAATATGAAACGTACAGGGAGTCGCTTGATAATGAACGTAGGTAAGTCTTTGCAGCTACGGCCCCATTGTTTTTCAGTATATTCCTTGATGAGTGCTTCGAAGATGTCTTTCCCTACCAGCGTGAGCGCCTGTTCTTCAAGATTTGATGGCTCGTGGCCTTTCAGTGCGGCTAGCGCTTCGGCTTTTTGCTCTTCAATTTTCTCTTGTGCTTCTGCCGGGGTCGTGATTCCCCACATTTGGTAGAATGTGTTCATGTTGAACGGGAGATTGTATAACTTGCCTTTGTAATTGGCGACAGGGCTGTTGGTGTAACGATTGAATTCGACAATGGCGTTTACAAAATCCCAGACTTTTTTATTGGATGTGTGGAATATGTGAGCCCCATATTTGTGGACGTTTATTCCTTCGATGTTTTCGCAGTAGACATTTCCGCCAAGATGGGCGCGCTTGTCAATAACGAGACAGCGTTTGCCTGCTTTTGTGGCTTGGTGTGCGAATGTTGCTCCGAATAGGCCGGAGCCGACAATGAGATAATCGAATTCTTTCATAATTAAAAAAGTTTTTTTATTTTGTTTCGAATTTTAGACTTTATTAATGAATATTTCCTGACTAGATATGATATTGCTTTATATGCTTTTTTGCCGTTGTCATACCACGATCGAAGGAAAACAATTAAAGGATCGTTAAAAAATAAAACATCGCTTCCTGAAATTAAACAAGTTAATGGAGCAATTCCTTGACTTGGATCGTCAAAAAGTTTTTCTATTTGTGGCGTTATATCCCCGTTTTGTTTGACTTGCAAGAGAATTTTTTTTTCATTTAACAAAAAAGGGGGCGTTTTGCCATTGTTTTCGTTGGTGCATAAATAGTGAATTATTTTTGCATCTTTAAAATGACGTAATCCATGTTTGAATTCGCAGTTCCAACAATCAGGCAGAATTTTAATTTGATGCCCTAATTCGTAATTTGTCTTGGCTAGACTAGGTTGGTCCATGGATACCCTTTTTAGGGCCCCATCTTGATAATTTTTATTCCATTTTGTAAAAAAATTGCGGGTTGCTGGAATGTCTCGAACGAATATTACTCCGCTGTTGAAGTATTCGGTTTCGTTTTCTATAGGCCATTCAAGCTTTGTTCCATGCTTTAGGCACATCGACCTGTACGGATTGTCTTTAAATGGGACATGTGTATCCCAACATGCCGCAATATCTACATCAATTTCATCAATTTCATCTAATGGTTTTACAATGATTGTGTCGCAATCAATGAATAAAAAATCGCCTTGTACATAGTTCCGAACATTAGTCTTTAATAGGCGACTTCTTTTTTGTGCGGAAATAGATGGATCTAATTCAATAACGATTATTTCGTCTGCGACAGCTGATTCTTTTTTTCTCGATCCTGTTAAGGATTCGCTTGTTTTCGAATCTATTAAGAGCGTAATATGGACATCTGGCATATGATGCTTTGCTGAAAGCATTGATACGTATGCTTGCTCTAGGTAGATGTCGTCTTCGGAGCTTACAAGGACATAGACAATTTTTGTTTTCATTCGTGACTCATTATTTGTTTGAGGTATAAATGATGTAATACGTGTATGCCATTTTAAAAGAGTTGCCTATAATACTGGAGAAGCTGCTGTGCGATTTTTGTACTGGATAAGTGCTGCTTTGCGAATTCCTTGTTTTTTTCTCCGAACCCGGCTCTAGCCAATTCTAGCCCTTTTTCAAGAACTTCTGGCAGGCTTCCTAGATTGTCCGTTTGAAAGATGGGATTGCCTGTATTGCGCAGCATCTCGGCGACATTTCCGTCGTTTGGACCGACTACAACTTTCCCTAAATGAAATCCCAAGGATATGTTTCCCGAATTAAGAATGTGAATTCGCTGTAAAAGAACTAAGTCTGCAATGGCTCCCATCAAGGATATCTCTTCATCCGAAATGAACTTTGTGCAAGTTATAATGTTGTTTTTAATGTTGAGCTTGAAAGCGCACAATTTCGATTTAAAATACCGGATGGTTGAACGGATGCCTCTTGGCTTTGGGGCTATGTAGAATGAGGGCGCTAAAATTTTGATAGAATTCTTTTTTAAAAAGGTCGAGAGCCCTATTAATAAATTTCTTTCTTGGTTGTCGCGGAAGGCCCCCAAGCAAAGAATGTATGTTTTTTGCGGGTCTAACCGCAATTTTTGGGCAGCTTCGTTCTTGCTGAAGTTCTCGTTGTTCCTGTCGTCGTAAATATGGTGGGGGAGAAGTTCATTTCTGCTGCTTGGGTACATTTCCTTGAATAGGTTCAAGGAGTAGTTACCCATGTGTAAAATTAGATCGCATGTGCTGTAAGTAATCGAGTAGACTTCTTTTTGCCAGGGAAATTTGGCGTAATGAGCAACGAGGTTGTGGCATGTTGCTACGATTTTCCCTTTGTGGCTTTTGA
This sequence comes from Bacteroidales bacterium, assembly GCA_016286055.1. GTDB lineage: Bacteria > Bacteroidota > Bacteroidia > Bacteroidales > UBA3824 > UBA3824. The sequence goes on along the minus strand of JAEERW010000028.1, from coordinate 11,010 downwards.
TTTCTGCCAAACGTTTTTTTAATTCTTCCGCTGTTTTATTTGTTCCTCTGATAAGAGCGTCTGGCCAGTGAATGTGGACTATGTCGCAGGAAAATATTTCGTCACTCCAAAACGTGGAGATTCCCAATGCTATTTCTATGCTGGGGTCAAGTTCTTTCAAACGTCTTGCAAGAACCGCAACGAATGGATTGGGGGACTTCTCTTTGTTGATGGCGAAATAAATCTTCATTTTTTTAACGGAACGGGGGGTGGTGGTCTAGGGTGTATTGAAGAGAATTTTTTCGTTCGCCTATAATTCTTGCTGGGTTGCCGGCGACAATTGCTTTTGGCTGAACATCCTTGGTGACTACGGCGTTTGCCGCGATGACGGCTCCATCTCCGATTGTTATGCCAGGGAGAATTGTTGCGCCTGATGCAATCCAGACATGGTGGCCGATGTGAACCTTGCGGGGTCTGGTTTTGTGGGTGTCGCTGTTTGGGTCGTGATCCAGTGTCCAAATGGAAACATTTGTGGCGATGTCTGTGTCGTTTTCGATTTCAAGTGTCCCCCGACCATCCAAAAGGACTCTTTGGTTGATTACGACTCGGTCTCCGAGAAAAATCCCCTTAGGCTCCAGTAGCCTTACATGACGAAGGACGGAGGCTCCTTCCCCTATTTTGCCAAGAATCCGTTTAAGATATCTCAGACGGATTCGCCAGCAGGGAAAAGATAAAATCCAAGGGCGAATGACTTCTATCTTGAATAATCTTTTTTTTTGCCGAAATGTGAGTTTCATAATATTACTATTTACATTTTAAATATACATAATGTCAGCTACCCAATTATTTTTGCGCAGATGCCGTCAGCCACAATTCGCGGTCTAGATTCCACGGCTTTCTGCTCAAATACAATATTGAATCCTCCTGATTCAATATCTATATTTGCCCTAACGTCATTTCTATAAGAATCTTATGTCTAAGAAAGCTTTTGCAGCCCTCGCCTTGATTGCAGTTCCCCTTCTGCAGGTATTTGTCGCCTGTAGCAACAGCGAATATATGGAGACTACTGGAAGTGGGGGGGGCACTAACGGATTGGTTTTTGATGAGCTAATTATCGACAAACCAGACGCCAACACCGAATACATGGAAATTATTGGAAATGGGGGAAATGGCAAAGCCGAAACCCCACAAAAAGAATCCACGGAAGTAAAAGATTACCTCTTACTTGATGACGCGGCGTGCCCCTACACAGGCGTTCCGCGCATCGTCATTGAAACGGAAAAACACCGAGCTATCAAAGATCGCGAAACAGAAATTCCTGCCAAATTGCAAATCTGGGACGAAAAAAAGCCCAATAGCGACATTATGGAACTGACCATAAGAGGAAGGGGGAATTCATCTTGGACAGTAATGCCCTAAAAAAGCTATAAAGTAGAATTGAAACAAGGTGCGAAATTGTTAGGCATGCCCAAAGACAAAGATTGGGCCCTAATTGCAAACTATGCCGACAAGACATTGATGAAAAACTATCTGGCTTATCGGCTAGCGGACGATATTGGAATGGATTATTCGCCGAGATGTAAATTTGTTGATTTTTGTTTAAATGGCGAATATCAGGGGGTGTACTTATTAACGGAAACTATTAAGGTAGATAAGAATAGGGTAAATATTCCAAAAAATGATAAATCGTATCTTGTTGAATTTGATGAAAAGTATAAAGCGGACGAGCAGGTGATTTTTTCTGATGTCCTAGTCCCTTCAAAGCCGTTTCAAATACATTTCCCTAAAAACGCTTCTGATTCGGTGTTGAATGTGCTTGCAGCGCATGTTCAGCGTTTTGAAAAGTTCTTGAAGACAGTAGATACTGCTTCGCTACGTGAAATAGAATCGTGGATAGATGTAGAAGCTTTTGCCAAACATTTTTGGATTCAGGAATTTTCGAAAAATCCCGATGCAAATTATCTTACGAGTGTGTATTTTACGTGGATGGAAAACAGTGCAATAAAGATGGGGCCTGTATGGGACTTTGACATTGCGTTTGCTGGCTTTGGGGGCTATGATCCGGATTTTGCCCTTACTGATGGGTGGAGAACAAAAGATAATTATTGGAGCGAAAGGCTGTTTTCTAATAAGGAGTTTGAATTAGCGGTCGCTGAATATTGGGATGTTCTTCGTCCATCCTTTGAAAAATCTTTTTTTATAATAGATTCTCTTTACGATATTCTTAAAAAGCCTGCGGAAGAAATTTTTAAAAAATGGGATGTTCTCCAAAAAAATGAAAAGTGGCTTTATAAGAGCGTTGATAGCTACGAAGAGGCTGTTGACTATTTACGAGAATGGATTGCAAAGAGAATGAAATGGATTGACAAAAATCGCTTTTAGATTTTCCATTTTTTCTTTATAAGAATCCGGGCTAAACAACTATGCCTTGCGCAGAATAGGGCTAATTTTTGCTTTGGAGAAATAATGCTTTCGTCTATCTTTGAACGGAAGGATGGGTCGAAAGTTGCATAGCGAATGAGTGCTTTGCCAAAATCCTTTTTGAATTTTTGGATTACTCTTTCGTCACTTATGTACTTGGATAAATAAACGCGCATTTCTTCACATGAAAGGTCAAAGCGAAACCGGGCTTTGTTCTTTTCGCCGCGATGGCATGCAGAATGCGGAGAAAGCCTGTAAACAGCTGTTGGTGTCGGGTCGTAATGGATTTTCCCGTTTTGGGAAGCAAAGAAGAAAAGTTGCGTATCGCCCATGAGAAAATACGAACTGATTGCGAATTTATCTGTAAGCTTGGAACGCAATTCACGACGGAAAACTGTAGTGGCTGTTTGTATGCGGTATCGGTTATGGTCTAGTATGTAGATTCCTATGTTTTCAGGCTCTTCTTGCTGAATTCGTAAATTTTCTTTGATGGATGTATCTTCGCGAAAGATTCCATTTGCTTGATCGTAGTACTTGAATGCTGTGTGGGAATAAATGTAATCAGGATGGCTTTCGAGAAAATCGATTTGTCGTTGTAGCTTGTTGGGATCAATCCAATAGTCATCGCCTTCGCATTCTGCAATATACTTGCCTTGAGCTTTAGGATAAAGGAAGTTTTCCGAAATATTTGAATTTTGGGAGTATTGGTTTTCCTTTTGCAGAATAGGTTTGATGATGTCTGGATGCTTTTCTGCATATTGACGTACTATTTCTGCGGTCCCGTCAGTCGATGCGTCGTCGTGGATTATGATCTCGATGGGAAAATTGACTTTCTGCATGAGAAAGCCTTCGATTGTTTGTGCGATGTAATCTTTATGATTAAATGTCACACAAAGGATTGAAACAAAAGGTCGATTGTTCATAGGCTTATCTGAAGTTGTTTATTGCATTGACCATTCTTTCCATGTCGTCGATTCCATAGCGTTAATCGCAAACAAGAGATAAAATGTCTGGATATATGTTTTTATCGCCACCTTGTTTTGTGACGAATGCTGATGGTGACCAATGAATTGTGCAGAAGATATTTTGTTTTATAAGATGTTGTTGTAATTCGTCCCTTTTGTTGTTCTTTACATATATGGGATAGTAGAAAGGGACGACTCCTTCGGGAATGTTTTTGAAAATTCTTTCGACGCTTTCATCGCAGATGTTTTGGCTAAGGAATTTTGCATTTTGAATTCGTTGATGTCTGATGAACTCATAATCGGAATAATCGTAGACCGCTTTTGATATTGGTGACATCGCGTATACTTTTTTTTCTTCAAAATATTCAATCGTATGCTTGAATAAAGAATAAAATTGAGACTTTGTTACAGAAGAGTCGCCTGCAAAGAATCTGTTTTTTTGTTTAGATGCTTCGATGTACTCTTCGGCTTGCTTTTTGTTGTATGATTGAATGTTTTTTGAACAAATTGGTAAATCGTCCGAAGAAATGACACCGCCATCGGGTGTGCTCAACCATTTGCGAAGGCTTGCTATATAAATGTCTGCTTCAATTTCTTTTGTGTTGTTTAACCAAGATTGGGTGTAATCGTCAATGATGGTAATATTCTTTTTTTTGCGAATCTGCTTGAGAAATGGCTTTATTGAAGCTAATGTGTCGAAACCGAAATAAGAGTGAATGTATAGAATCCCTGAGTACTGAATTTTTTCTAGTTGCTCTTTAAGGCTTTCTTCGTTAATGGAAAGGTCTTTGTTTACGGAATAGAATTCAAATACAAAACCATTATTGATGAAGGGAGTAATGCAGGTTTCACAAGTGAAGATGGGGAGGATGACTTTTTTTTCGCCCTTGTAATTTTCGTTAAGATAAACTTCTAGCGCGGATCGTGCTGAAAAGGTATACAGGTTGTGCTTGAACTTTTGACAGCCCCAAATATTTGATTCGTTTGCCTGCTTTTCGAAAAACTCTTCTGAAATCGGTATGTTTCCACCTATTTCAATTTGCATTAAATGTCCTCCAAACCTATTTTTTTATCAGCATAGTATATTATGTTGTTTAAGTTCATGACATCGTTATGCGTTATTTCTTGCAATTCGTCAGACACATAGTTTTTTGAGTATAACCAGTCTTTCCCGTCGCAATTATCAAAGAGGGGCTTCAAGTGTGCAGTCTGCTTTGAAATTAAGTAAATCCCTGCATGCCTTGGGTTCGCTGAGTTCGTTTTGGGGTCGAGGAATATATCGCAAGCCGCAAGGATGATTCCTGTGAGGTACTTGTATCCGCTGCTGAGTTCAGTTAAGGGACTCGTGATGCAGTCTCCTCCGGGTCGTGCATTTATCTCGATAAGGTATATTTCGCCATCGATAATCTTGATTTCTGTGTGGCAGGGGCCATTTTCAATACCAACGCATTCTAACATGTCGATGATGGCGCGTTCAACTTGGTTCCGCATGTCTTTTGTGAGATCTGCGGGTTGATGATGGCCGAGTTCAACGCAGTGGGGTGCTCCGGAACTATCTTTCTGTGTGACTTGAATGACGTTGTGCTTGCCGTGGAATGATAGTGTCTCTACGGAATATTCTTGCCCAGCGGAAAGAAACTGCTCGACGATAATTCCATCGGTATTGCGGTTGCCTATGGCATCTTTTGCATAGTGTAATGCCGTTTGGAATTCATTTTCGGTAAAGACTACTGTAATGCCTTGTTTGCCGCCATATGAAACGGGTTTGACTATAACAGGATATGATTCAATATGAATGTTTTCGTTAACATCCTTGATGTGCTTGAAAAAAGGTTGTTTGATATACTTGAAGTTTTTTCCTTTTTGCCTGACCCAACTTTTGTTTGTGATGTTGGATGAAATTTCAAGAGGGTTGGTTGTCAAATGCAGTTCATTTGCGACAATGGAGGCTATTTTTACGGTAAGTTCTGTTGTGGCGATGACTCCGCTCACGTTCTTTTTTTTGCATATATTGATGATTGTTTCGGTGTCAAATATATTGACATCGTGAAATTCATCAACAGACTCTTTTGCCTCGGCTCCGTTACTCCATGCAAAACAGAGCGTCTTTATGTGCAATTCCTTTGCTCTTATGGCTATTTTTTTTGCCATAATGCCAGCTCCGATGATAGCGACCGTAATCATATATAGTCCTTTCTGCTTATAAAACTAATGTACAAAAATAGCTGTTCTTATAGTTGTTGAATGAATTGAATAATCGTATCCATTTCTTTAATCCCATATCTTTGATCTATCGGGATGCATACGACGTTATTTGCGAGCTCGTATTCCAAATCAATTTGTTTGGTCCATTCTAAAACATTTGGCCAGTACGTTGCGACGAATATACTATGCTCAATTAAATGTTTTTTTAGGTCCTTCCCGTTTTTACATAGGTATGGGTAAACTAATGGGCAGGCAAATGAGTCCATCGAAGGTATATTCAGTTGATTTGATTGTGCTAATACCTTGTGAAGGTAGTTGAAGTTTTCGCGACGTTTGTTTTTGACAAAGTCAAAATCAACCGATTCAAAAATATGTTTTGAAATGGGGCTTATTCGCGAAAGCTTTGCGTTGCCAATATTGTTGTCGTTGGTTTGAAAATCTATATAACCCTCCGAAGGGGGCAATTCTACTCGTTTCAGCAAGTGCGAACAACGGTTATAAGAAGCGTATTCTTGTAATGAATTTGTTGTGTCGGGCAATTCCGTGACTGCAATGCCTCCGTCCGGCACGCCGATGTACTTACGCGGACTGTAGAACTGGTGCGCATGTAAACTTGGAGCGCAAAAAAGGGCTTGGGCGTTGTCAATAATGATTTTCTGACTATATTTTTCCGCAATATTTTTACAATAAGAATCTTTTATGCCGTAATAGTTAGTGTAAAGTAAATATTCGTTTTCGCCTAATTCGATTTCGTTTTTTAGTTCTAGCTTGTCGTTGATATTGTAAAATTTGTATGGGACTTTTAAGGTGTCTAGAGGCTGTAATGCCGTATTGCATGTGAAATAGGGAACCCAAAGGCGCTGAATATTGCCGAGACCTCTTAAAATGTATTCGAAGGCATGCCGGCCACTATTCAAGTAAACGGAGCCCTTATGTAGATCCGTGTTTCGGGTTCTGGGGAATTCCCATTCAAAGTAGCCACCGATAGGTTTCATTTTTTGCTGCGGTTTAACGTTTCTTGCTTAACAAAAATCGAACATCTTTTACGACTTCCCAACTTTATTTCTTGGTTGTGATGACCTCTATAATCCGATTTGAGCCTTCGTCAGAGAGACCTGCAAACATAGGCAAGCATAGTACCTGATTAGCTAGCTTGTGTGCGGTAGGTAAGTTGGCTGGGTTGGCCGAGTCGAGGCCTTTGTATGCGCTGAACGTGCTGATGAGGGGGTAGAAGTAACGCCTCCCATAAATGTTGTGTTCTTGCAGTTTTGCGTAAAGTGTATCGCGGCTCATGCCATATTCCTTTTCGTCGATGAAAATCGGGAAATAGGCGTAGTTGTGGTGTACCCCTTCGATGTCCTTTAGCATGCGAATGCCGGGGACATCCTTGAGTGCGGCACGATATTTTTCTGCGGTTGCTTTGCGGTTGCTGATGGCTTTGTCTACCTGCTTTAGATTCAGGAGCCCGTAAGCGGCTCGGATTTCGTCCATCTTGCTGTTGATGCCTGGCGCGACGACGGTGGTTTCGCCGTTGAATCCAAAGTTTTTGAGGAAGTCGATTCTTCGTTTGGTCGCCTCGTCATGACAGATGAGTGCTCCACCTTCGACAGTGTTGTAGACCTTGGTTGCATGGAAACTGAGCGTGCTCATGTTGCCGGCTTTGAGTACGGATTCTCCATTGACCTTGACGCCGAATGCGTGGGCGGCATCGTAGATGACTTTGAGCCCGTAAATATCTGCGATTTCCTGGATGCGCTTTGTGTTGCACGGGGTACCGTATACGTGGACGGGCATAATCGCAGTTGTTTGCGGTGTAATGGCCGCTTCGATTTTTTCTGGATCGATGTTGCCCGTTTCTTCTTCGACATCCACAAATACGGGTTTGAGCCCGTTCCACCAAATGGAGTGCGTTGTTGCAACAAAACTATAAGGCGTCGTGATAACTTCACCTGTAACGCGCATGGCCTGCAATGCCGTGATGAGGGGCAGGGTGCCGTTTGTAAACAGGCTGAGGTATTTTACTCCCAAGTATTCGGCTAGGGCTTTCTCTAACTCTTGATGATAGTGCCCATTATTGGTAAGCCACTTGCGGTCCCAAATGTCTTTGAGCATGGGAATAAAATCTTCCAGGGAAGGGAAGAGAGGCGACGTGACCGTTATTAAATCATTTGGCATATGGCAAACTTGATATAGTTTAAGAAAATGAGTTTACTTGGGGGAATATAGTTTTTTATATTGAGATTGTTCTTTAGAGCGGGTATTTTAATGACTGAAAAAAGATTGATGTTGTTGGGCGGGATTCGTTATTTACTTCCGGTGATAAAGGCGGCCCATGAACAGGGGTATTATGTCATTACGGCTGATAATGTCGAAGGTAATATTGCCCATCGTTATTCGGATGAATATGTGAATGTAAGTGTCCTAGATAAGGACGCTGTTCTTAAGGTTGCGCAAGAAAAGAAAATTGATGGAATCATGTCGTTTGGAGTAGATCCTGGCGTGGTTTCGGCGGCGTATGTTCAAGAGAAATTGGGCTTGCCTGCTTTTGGCCCTTATGAATCTGTAGAAATTTTGCAAAATAAGGATAAGTTCCGTGCATTTCTTACGGCTAATGGGTTTAATGTTCCGCGTGCGAAGGGCTTTTCTTCGATGGATGACGCCCTTTCGGATTTGAGTTGGTTTAGGTATCCGGTAATTGTAAAGCCGACCGACTCTGCCGGTTCAAAAGGTGTTTCAAGGGTGGATTCGGAAAAACAGCTCAAAGAAGCTCTTCAGTATGCTTTTGACCATTCTTTTAAGGGAAACATCATTGTAGAAGAGTTTATCGAGAAGAAAGGATGTTCTTCGGATTCAGATTGCTTTTCGTATAACGGAAAGATGCTGGTCACATCTTTTTCTGCGCAGCGCTTTGACGATAATGCTGGAAATCCTTATGTTCCGGCTGCATTTAGCTGGCCTTCTACGTTTACATGCGAAGAGGAAAAATACTTAAAGTCGGAAATCCAGCGTTTGATAACTCTCCTTGGCATGCAAACAAGCATCTATAATATCGAAACTCGCATAGGCACAAATGGGAAGCCGTATATTATGGAGGTTTCTCCTCGTGGTGGTGGCAACCGGTTGGCCGAAATGCTCCGCTATGCTACAGGGGTTGACTTGATTACTGCGTGTACGCGAGCCGCTGTTGGGGACCCTATTGGCGATATTCAGGAAAAGGATTATGATGGTTGCTGGGCCGAAGTGGTGTTGCATTCCAAAAAGACGGGGGTCTTTAAGGAATTGCAAGTTGCCGATAGCCTCCCCGCCAAGGTTGTCGAGTGCGATCTTTGGGTGAACGAAGGAGACCATGTCAGTGACTTTGAAGGAGCCAATAATGCCATTGGCATGCTGATTCTTTCGTTTAAGTCAAATGAAGACCTGCTTGAAACCATGAAGAATCAAGACGCATGGCTGAATGTCGTTGTAGAGTAGTTTTTATTTTTTTTTCAGAAGGCCTAAAATTTCTTTGCAAATATTTCTGTTAAAGAGATAGTTTGTTGCAAAATAGTACAGTGTTCCGACGGTAAGTCCGATGCCTATTTGAAGGGCGTATTTATCTTGAGGTAGGAGACTGTTGATAGCAAGAATGATTGCTGCCATTGTAGCGGAGTTGAGTAATGTCGGGAAAAGGAACTTCATCTGTTCTACAATACCTGCATTTATGAACTTTCTGGAGTAGTAGGTATTTATAAACAAACAAAGAATAGAGTTTACGATTTGCCCAACGCACATGGCTGTAATGCTAATGGGAAGTGTTATCAGGAGTGTTGTTAAGCCGAGGATTTTTTTGATAATTTCCAATTTCAAGAATAAGTCGGAACGTCCGAGCACTTGCAGTACGTTCAGGTTTATGGCATGAACTGGGTACCACATCATCGCGACGCATAGAATCTGCAGAAGGGGAATCATCTCGCTCCAACGTTCTGTCAAAAAAAGGAGAGTCATTGGTTTTGACAACGCTAGTAGCCCCAGCATGAGAGGAAATATGATAAGTGCCGAGTAGTTGATGAATTTTAAAAAGCAACTCCTCATGCGCTGGGGATCATTTTGCAAGGTGCTTAATACCGGAAATGACACCCGGTGTAAAATGCGCATGACGTTTTGCGATGGAAATTGGGAGAAATGATCTGCTTTTGCAAATGCCCCTAGTTGTGCAGGCGTATAGAATTTTCCGATAACAAGAGGATAAAGGTTGTTGTAGATAGTATCCAGGAGCCCTGAAATCAGTAGCTTCGAACCGTAAGAGAACAAACTCTTGAAGGATTCTTTGTTGAAAAAACACTGCGGATGCCAGCGGACAACAACCCAGTAAAGAATGGAACTGAATGTGGAGCTGAATAGAGATTGAATGACAAGAGCCCAGACTCCGTATCCCTTGTATGCAAATCCAATTCCTACAATTCCCGAGAGGATTGCTGCGGATAGAGATATTTTTGCCTGTTTTTTGAAATCTATTCTGATGGTGAGATTGGTAGCTTGTATTGTTGCAAATGACTGAATGATTAGCCTTAACGCCAGAACCCGCAATATAAGGGTGAGTTCGTCCATTTTGTAGAAACTGGCGATGAATGGCGCCGCAAAATAAATAATCGCATAGCATACAAGAGACATGCCGATGTTGAAGAAAAACATCGTGGCCATGTCTTTTTCATTACGGTCTATTTTGCGGATGACTGCGTTTGCAAATCCGCTATCAATAAAAGTTTGGCAAATTGCCAAGAAAATGGTGAGCATGGCTATCATGCCATAGTCGTTGGGCGTTAAAAGCCTTGCGAGAAGGATGCTGAAAACGAACTGCACACCTTGCGTAGAGAACCTTTCTACAGCACTCCAGATGACACCTTTGAATGTCTTTTGTTTTAATGACATAAGTTTCACAAATATAGCATTACAAGTTCTCGTCTATCCACTGGATCCGCTGTTCTATCCAGTTTTTTAGAGCGTCTACGGCTTCTTGGTAATTGCTGAATTTTTTGAAAAAGGGAAAGCCGGAATCGTTCTCGAGTACAGGCCATCTCTTGAATTCGTTTGACGATGCTTCTGCCAGTTCCCTGGAAATGGAATCTATGGAGTCCAGGGTGGCTACAAAAACGGCCCGATTTTTTTCCCAATAGTCCTTGACTCGTTTTTTGTATTCCTTGTTCTTGAAAAGGAAACGATTCCAGCCGTAATTGCGAATCAGCCATTGGTCAGGGACTGCTTTTTTGTCACTTGAATTTCCATAACCTAGGTCGAAATCCCATACAGGGCCCATCTTGATGGGCGTATTAATGCTGTCCTTCTTTTCCCAGGTTAAAAAGATACTCCGTCTATGACCATCGATGTTCTTTGTGAATTCTTGTATCCAGTAGTATCTTATGAAGTCTTCAATGTCAATCCATTGCGCGATCCTGTCCAAATT
>JAEERW010000003.1 GCA_016286055.1 Bacteroidales bacterium | reverse complement strand
TGAAATACACATACACACAGCTTTCTGACGAAGACATCGCGCTTGAAGGTCTCGACCTGCACGGCAGCAGCATCTACGCCATCAGCATTGACGAAACCGACAATTTCGACATTTTCATGGACGGCGCAGACGCTCTCAACCACAATGTGCTCAATTTGCTCAACGTGGGCGACCACACGATGCACATCCAGACTAAAATCAATGGCAAGAAACACGACACCGGCATTGAATTTTTGGTGCAGGTGATCGGATTCAGCATCGAGACCGAACAAATGGAAATCAAGACTGAAGGCTACTGCGCAAGGGAGACCGCCGAAATCACAATTGACTTCAAGAACGCCGGACGTCCAAACTTTTACAAAATAAAGCAATTGGACAACAAATACAAACCGTTTGATAAGAGCGACGATCTTGCGCCAAACATCGGTATCATCTACTTCAAGGTGGACGACCAGATGGCTGCCGGCAATCATACGCTTGACATCACCTTCACCAACGACACCACCCGAAACTTGGAGAGCGATACGTCTTACGCCAGCATCACGGTCAATTTTGAGAGCAGTTACATCATAAAACTCTTTGACGACATCATCGCCATCGACAACCACGACGACATCTTTACGAGTTACCAGTGGTACAAGGACGGCGTTGCGCTTTTTGGCGAGACCAACCAGTATCTGCAATCGTCAGGCAACTTCTACGGCAAGTACAGCGCAGAGGTGATGACCACAAGCGGCGTCAAACTGAAAGTATGCTCGGTACTCCTCGAAGACGCCGTAATACCCACACAGAAGCGACACAGCGTCAATGTCTATCCCAACCCTGCCAACGCCGGCGAGCTTATCACGATAGAATTGCTGCACTTCAACGATGAAGACTACCAATATTGCACTCTACAGATTGTCAATTCCAACGGCTCTGTAGTGCAGACCATCAACGATTGTCAGCAAATCATCACAACCACGCTGCCCGTCGGTACGTACACAGGATACATCATCCAAGAAGGAGTCACCTACAAAGTTCAATTCAAAATCGTGGTGAAATAACCCACACCGCCACAACTAAAACACCCCCGCACATCGCTGAATGCACGGGGGTGTTTTTATTTTTGGGTATAATTGATTCAATTATATTTTGAGCAATTGAAGCTAATACCACTTATTCCAATTTTTCACCCCTAAAAATTACCACTTATTCCAATTTTCTATCATCTTACCTTAACCTTCGCCTCTTTCACCCCATTCCCTTTCGCACTGACAACCACCGACTTAGCACCGGCGGGGATTTTTACGATGGCTTGGGCGCGGCCGTGGAAGGCGTTGTGACGGAGGTCGTGGATGTTGGAATTGTCGCGGAGGTCGGCGTTGCCAAATGCTAAGAGCGTGCCGCCGGTGACTGTGATGGTGATTTCGTCGGACGACATTGCGCAGGGATTTCCATTGCTGTCGGTGAGGACGATGTCGATGAAAGCAACGTCTTCGGGGTTGCCGGCGTCGGTGTAGGCGCGCCACGATTTGGCAGCAATTTTGGCGGGTTTGCCGACGGTGATGAGGGTCGATGTTGCGCCGTCGGATTCGGCTTTGAGAGTGCCGGGCTGATAGTTGAGCGTGAAGGTGGCCTTGCATTGCTCAACCGGTTTTTCGCCGATGAGTTGGTTGTTGAGGTAAAGTTTAACTGTTTTGCCTGCGCTATATACCTCTACGTCAATTGGTTTGCCTTCCCAACCTTCCCAATTCCACGAATCCCAAGTGGGCCAAGTGCTCCACATCGTGGTTTTTATGGAGTCAACGTAACCATTTGGTTCACAGGCTGCAAGATGGATTTTTGAGGATGCCTTGCTGCCGTTCCAAATAATATCGCGGTAATACGAAATTGGCTTGCGGAAACCGGTGATGTCAACGTCGCCGCAGTAGGCACCGTGCCAAGGCCATTGGGGATTTTGCCAACTTTCGCCCTGAGGCCAAGCCTTGTAGCGCCATCCGCCTATGCCCGATTCGCCAAGATAGTCGAGACCCGTCCAAACCATATCACCGATTACGTAAGAGTTGTTGGCAACGGTTTCATAATTGCGGTAAGCGTCGCGGGGGTACGATTCGGTCTGCCACATTACACGTTTTGGATCGCGCTCGTGGTCGGTTTTATGCTTGAAAATCATATAGTTGTAACCAACAATGTCGAGCACTTCGGCGTGAGGGTCGTAGATTTCCCAATCGCGGTCCCAAGCGCAGAGAGCCTCGGTAACGGGACGGGTATTGTCCTCTTCGAGAATTGCCTTTTTGAGCATACGTGCGGTATAGATGCAGCGGATGTCCTTGCGCTCGATAATCTCGTTGCCGATGCTCCACGCCACAATGCAGGGGTGGTTGCGGTCGCGGAGTACCATACGCTTAACGTCGTCGGTGGCGAGCGAATCAAAAAGGATTGAGTAGTCGAAGGGGTTTTTCTCAGTGCGCCATCCGTCGAAAGCCTCGTCGATAACCATCATACCGAGTTGGTCGCAGGCGTTGAGGAATCCCTCCGACGGCGGGTTGTGGCTTGTGCGGATAAGGTTGAAGCCCGCATCTTTCATCAGTTTCACCTTGCGGAATTCGGCGGCGTCGTAGGAAGATGCGCCCAAAAGTCCGTTGTCGTGGTGAACGCACGCGCCGTTTATCAGCACGTTTTTGCCGTTGAGGGCGAATCCTTGCTCGGCGTTGTAGGCAATGGTGCGGAATCCGAATGTCTGTTTCAAATTGAGTGTTTGGTCAACGGAAATCTCTGCCTCATAGAGATTTGGCGAATCGTTGCTCCAAAGTTTCGGATTGCTGATTTTGAGTTCCAACGCAGCCTTGGCGTTAGACTTTGCTTTGATTTCAACGGATTTGGAAGTTTCCACGCCACCTGCCGCAACTTTCACATTTACAGTGCGTTTTTGGTTGCTGTTGTTTTCCACGATGGCGTTGATTGTTACCTTGCCGTTTTCCAAGGCGATGATTTGCACGTCGGTGGGTTTTACGCTAACAGCCGGAAGTTTACGCAAATTAACGTTGCGGTAGATGCCGCTGCCCGAATACCAACGAGAGTTTTTCTGATTGGAATTGTTGACGCGGACGGTAACAACGTTGTTGCCTGTGGGGTTGAGATATGGCGTAAGGTCCACACTGAAAGGCGTATAGCCATATCCGTGCCAAGCGGCGCGTTTGCCGTTTACAAAAACTGTGGCGTGGTGGTAAACGCCGTCGAACTCCATAATAAGTCGCTCGCCTTCATTGAGTTTCGGTACTTTGAGGTTTTGTTTGTACCAAGCAACGCCGGTTTCAAAATAACCGTTTTCGTTGCCCGAAGGTGCGCTTTGAAACGGAGGTTTCAGGATGCTCCAATCGTGCGGGAGGTCAACATTTTGCCACGAAGTAGGCACGTTGGCGGTGTCGTTGTTGAGCGCAAACTGCCAACCGAGGTTGATGTTGTTAGCCAACTGTGCGCTTGCTGCGGCTGCCATAAGCAACATCGCAGCGGAAATAATTGTCTTCTTCATTTCTTAATGATTAAGTGATGAGTAATTTTGGGCAAAGGTAAAAAAATTATATATAATCCAAATCCTTAGGAAATCCTAATATTGTGTATTTCCCGTTTTCATCTATGTCTATTTCCATATAATTGGCATCTTGGATTTCATAATCAGCATACCGTTCTGTTAAAAACAATATTTGCTGATTTGTAGAACCAATCCATTGGTTATCAATTGTTCTTAGACTTTCATCATATCTGCCAACTATCAGAATATCTGATACGGATTTAATTATTGATTTGTCGGTATTGTTTATTTCTGACAATTCGTAACCTGTAAAGACCATTGTAGATAATCCAAGTTGCTGACATTTGGTACAAAGATTATAAACATCTGATAATTGGTCAAGTGGTTCACCGCCAAGGATTGTAACGCCTTCAACATCCTCTGAGGAGATTTTTTTTACTAATTCTGCGGTAGAATAATCAGTTTTTTTTTCAAAACTCCACATTTCAGAATTCCAACAGCCTTTGCAACGCAAAGAACAACCTTGGACCCAAATTACAAATCTGCATCCGGGTCCATATATGTAACTTTGTTCCTCGATATGCGCAACATTCATTGTTAGTAAGTGTATCTTACAAGCACAAGTTTTATCTTGTTGTTTGCCATTGTCTCTTTTACCGAATAGCCTTTTGCCTTTGCTTTTTCGATAATGGAATTTTTTTGTTTTTCAACAAATGCTTTGCGTTCTTCCTCCATTCTGATGCGTTCTTGTTCCAGACGTTGACGCTCAGCCTCGGCTATGGCCTCTTGTCGTGCTTTCTCGATTTCTTCCAGTTTCTTTTGATAAAGCACTTCATAATGCTTTCCAATTTCTGACACGAAATCGGCTCTATTTCTATCAGTATAAGAATATGCTGCAAGATAGTATTTACCGTTCACATCTCTTTCAAATGTCTGATAGCCCATTACTCTATCTTGAATATCAGTGATTATACTATCGCCCTGAACGGTGATTTTGCATCCAATTTGTTCCAATGCCAGACAAAGAATTTCTTTGTCGATAAATGGTGTGGCGGTTTTAACTACACAACTCATCTTTGTTTGTTTTTAATAACATTTGAATTTCGGTTAACTTCTGTTTGGTAATACTCGTCAGTTTTTTTTACAGACTGCATCATTTCGTTTTCATCGAGGAGTTCTTGCAATTCGGCAAGGCACATTTCGCCTTTTATGCCATCTGTCGAGGCATTAATTTTGCCGTTTTCGTCGATGGTGATTGTTATACGTTGTTCTGCCATAAGCAATTGACTTTTATTTGGTTGCACATAATTCTGCTTTCAGACGTTCTGATTCCTGTACGCCCAATTCATAATCCTCCCAATAGTCTATTGCAAGGTACGATTTGCCGTTTGATTGCCATAGTTTCCCAACTTTTGGAAGTTGAGGAAGATTCTGAATCTCAAACTTTTGCTCGATTTCTGAGTTTTTCTGTGAATTTTTATTCCCGTGATTGAAAACTTCGAGCGACGAGCCGCCACCTGTGTTTTCTGAACCGATTTTTTCGATTTCTTTTTGCTTGAAGTTCACTTGATTTTCAAGGTTTTTGATTTCCTTTTCACTCTTTTTGATGTCATCTTCAACTTTGTGAATGAATGTATCAGAGGTTTTATTATCCACCTTATTATCAAGTTTTGCTTTTTGCTCCTCCAATTCTTTCTTTTTGTCTTCGATTTGCGATTCTAAACGTTCAATTTCGTCTTTAAGGTTCGCTTTGTGGTTTTCGTTTTCAATATCAACGCCGTGTTTTGCAATTGAATAGGATACCTCGTTGATTTGTTTTATACATTCATCCCGTTTCTCCTTGGTAATTATCGAAAAATCAAGCATTTTGATTTCTTCGATTTTGGTCTTCAATTCTCCAAACTGTTGTTTTTTGCCAAGGAAGAACCTACTAATGCGTTTAGATAGAGTGGTTTCTCGTTTTTCCAATTTTGATATTGCTTCTAACAGTGATTCCATTTTTATGGCAATCTTTTTCTTTTCAGTTTCCCAATTAGAATATAGATTATGATCTTTTGCATTGTCGGGAAGATAAAACGGGACATTTCTCCACGAATAATTGATTTCGGCAGACATACCATCGTCCTTGAAATCAGGTTTTTTGTTTTCAAAATCTTCTTTCGGTAATAGTTGCTTCAAAACATTATCTGTCAATTGTTGTTCGCTCCTATGTTTGATCTCGGAAGGCAACTGTTTTTCCTGACCGATGTAGACTATTTTTTTGCCAGACAGGTTTTTGCGTTTATCTTGTTCTACATAATCAAACAAAGTTCCCCACACATAATCATTGCCGGAGAATTTGTCTTCATCATAGAGGATGTCTACTGTTTTAGATTGTATTTGATTTTTGTTGTTGCTGATAATTTCAGTTGAGGCTTTTTGCCAAAATTGATAGCAAAAATGTTTGAATAGTTCAAGAAATTCGTCTTTTACCAAATCAAAGGAAAAATGCTCAACCAAAAGACTACCCTCTGTAAGTTGACCTGCGAAAAAAAAGCCTTTTGCCGCATTAGATTTCGGATTCGACAATATAAAACTTCCAACATTGTTGATACCGCCATATCTTATCAGCGTTATTCCGCAAATTTTTTCCACATCTTTGGAAAAATCATTGACAAGAATGTAAAACTTTACACGAGATTTTGCTTTGTCGAAAACCGTTGCAAGAATATCCTTGTCGGTGAGCGTTTCAGAGTAGATGCAGACAAAGCCGTCCGTTGTTGAGTTCAACAGTTGAAGGATTTTCTCTTTATGACCGCTGACAGAAACATTTGATTTCGGTTTCCAAAAATTATTGAGAACCATATCACCGTAGTTTACGGTTTCTGTCTTGTTGATTGGCTGTATTTTATTTTTTCCCATTTTTCCCATTGTTTAAATTGATAAATCATTCGGTGCATTCAAATGCCAAAACTCAGCCGAAAATTGTTCCGTTTTTGTTTTGAAACTATCAATTTTTGGGCTGTCGAACTTATTTGTATAAGCCTCGAAACCGTCTTCGCCATTAGTTTCAACAACCAATTTGTCGAAATCGGTACCGGAAACATAATCTTTTTTAACCTTCTGCATTAACAGATAATCTCTCCATTGTTTGGCATTTGCCATATCATACGGCATAATCTTTATGCTGTCAATAGTTCCGTCAAAATCAGACCATTTACACGAGAAATCGTTAATTTCGAAAGAGTCGTTGTTGTTAAAACGGACACGCATACGTTGATACTTTTCGTCCCAATTGGGAAGAATATCTCTAATAACAGACTCTATTTTTTCTTCACGCTTAATTGGTTTTTGTCTATCTAATTTGGTCATACCTTCTTTGCCAATATTGCCATCGAAGAAACAAAATGTCGGTTTATCAGTTTCGATTATCAATATTGCAGTAATAGATTCTGTTTTATCAAACTTTTTACATTTTAGGGTATTATTTGTCAAAACAAACTCAGCATAGTCGATATGAGAATCTTTTTCCTTAGCAGGGACAATAAAATGACCATTCGAAGGGAAATTGATTGGATCATCAATTGTGCTGTATTCATTTGCCTTTTCACGACGGAAATACATAACTATGCTGCCGAAATAAGTATCATCATCAGTGTACCAAATTTTGTATTTTCCTTCCTCAGGTGTAGGCAAAAGTCCTGTTTCCTTGACTTCATATCCAAGTCGGGTAAGTTGCTTGTTTGTGTCATAAACGCCAATCTCTATGAGATAGTCGTTAATGCGGTTGTTGAGCAACTTGTCATTAAACCGTTTGCCTTTAAGATAATCTTGAATGTCAATGCGTTTAACATTTTTCTTTATCTTCATATAAACTGTTGCTGAATGTAGTTCTATGTTTTTTGTCAGTGTTATTTTCATATTGTTATAGTTTGTTCTGCCAATTGTTTAAGATCATCGGATTTAGATTTGTTTAAGTAATAATTGTGGTCGCCAATGATTACGAGTTGAAATTTTGCTCTCGTAATGGCAACGTTGAGACGGTTTGGGTTGTCCATAAAGCCATCCCGTCGAGTCTGAACCATTGATAAGAACACAATATCTGCCTCGTGTCCCTGAAACTTATCCACGGTGTGAAGTTTTATGTTGATTTTGCCGTCCTCGATATTGAAGTCCGAAAACGCATTCTCTTTACCCGTCAGTTCCCTCAGTTTTTCACGGATTTTAGTCTCCTGTCCACGGTAAAACGTCAGGCACGCAACAGTCCATTTTCTACCTTCGGGTTGAGGATTGTTTTTGGCAAATTCTATAAAAACCTTTAAGTGAGAAATCAAGATTTTAACCTCTTGCTCGTTGTAATTGCGGTTGGTTTCGCCTTTAACATCAATCCAAACCCTGTGTTTTGGGTAACGGGTGAAATTCCATTTACGCATTTTTGAAATGGGAATCGGAGTCACCAAATCCTGCAACGCTTTTTCCTCGCTGTAAAACCTTTCTCTTGGAAACTGAGAAATTTCAGGATGCATACGGTGCTGATATACAAGTGTTTGCCGGCGATAACGCAAATCTGAATCATAGAAACCCTCTGAAATAGTGGATTGCACTTTGTTTTTTCGACCCTTGATGCCGTGAACAAGTGATTCCAAAATGGACGGAAATGCCATAGCCGCTATTTGATTAATGTTCTCTTCTATTTGCGTGCTATCAATAGTTTTTGGCAACAAATCGGTTATTTCATCTGAATAATTCTTACTTTTGTTTCTCCCTTTCACAAGCCTCAACTGATGCTCGCGGTCGATACGCCACGCAATTTCTTCCGCCCAGTTTTTCTCTGCAAAATAACCATTGATGTGTTCTGCTATTTCAAAACTATCTGTTATGTCTTTGCCTTTGTTACGGAAGTTGAAGCGATGTTTTTGCTGCCAACAATTATGCTCAAAAGCGTGCTGAGAAGACAACCAATCATCTTCTTTCTGTAACAAAATTACGTGAGTTTCAGGAAATTTTTCCCTACATTTAGCAATCAAGTTCCTGTCTATAAACACTATGTCATAAGCAGCAAGTTGTAACTTGCAAACGTCTTTATAGTTCTCATTTTGAATGATATAAATCAATTTGTCTTCATAATCCTCTTTGCGGGATTCGATTTCGAAAAAAATATATTTTAGAGTCTCAAATCCAACAGGAATAATATATTTGTTGTATCTGCCCTTGATGCAGTCTTTTAATTTTTGAAGATAAAAACAAGCCTGTTGCAGATTGACGTCAAGTGGCTCCTCTCCATAGCGCACTTGCGAAATATTTGAGACAATCTCACCACGGTCAGTAAATGGCGAAAGTTGCATAACATCACCCGCAAGAATCCATTTTTTTGCATACAAGGCAGGAACAAGAAATTCTTGAAATGTAGTCTTGCTACTCTCGTCGATTATCAGGTAGTCGAACTCAGGGACTATGGGTGCGTTCTTTTCGCGATTTCTGAACTTCGGATTTTTTAATATTCCGATAGTAGTGCCGCATACAAGGTTGGCGGCATCGAGGAGAAAGTCTTCTGATATATCATTGTCTTCTATCAAATTGTCGATTTGAAACATCCTGACATCATCGTTGATACGGTTCTCGTCACCGATTCTTACGGGCAAAATATTGAATTTTTCCAACAATGACTCTCCTTCGTCGCGTTTCTCTTTCAGACGTTCCAAAACATTGTCGATAGCAACGTGTGTGCTGCCGCAAAGCAAAATTCGACCGCCATTTTTTATAATTTGGCATATCAATTCCAATATGACGGTAGTTTTACCTGAGCCGGGAGGACCTTCAAGAATTGCGAAATCAGGTGTGTTGAGTGCTTTGTTTACAAACTCACGTTGTTCATAACATCCGCTGCGTGTTGCATCTTTGATTACCTCCCAATCATTGATTGAATCACATTGAGGGTGGCGCCAATTTGTCTTTTCCCGATTATTAAACAGGTAGATAAGATTAATGTGATTGCCAACAGGCATCGTTCTCAAAGTAGTGATTGCTTCCAATTGTTTTTCAAGTTGGTATGTATTGACTTTAACTTTGAGGACTTCTCCTTCGGGGAAACAATACTTATATTTTTCACCTTTTTTGCGAAGTACTAGTTTATACTCATTTTCACGTCCTTCTGCGACCTCGTATGTATTACCGTTGTCATCATTAATTTCAATGTCATCATCAAAGAAATATCTCAACGGCGAAAAAATCTGTGTGTCTTCACCTTGATAAGAATCGTCGATTTCTGCCAACTGAATCCAATAGAAATCTTTGTCGCGCTTTTTTGGGCGTTCGATAGTAAAAACCAAGTTTCCTGAAAAAACATTTTTGTCGTAATCGTTGTCATTTTTAAGTGTCAACGACAAACCGTTATGTTCTAAAAACGAAAATTTTGAACCGTTGTCGAATTTCAATTCTTCAAAGTTAATAAAAGCCGACAACTTTTCTCCTTGAATTTCTTTTTTGTTTTCAGGGAGCCAATTGCGTTCTTTTTTATCTTTTACGTAAACAATTATCCTTTGACCGTCTTCTTTGATTATCGTTCCTGAGAGTTTGCTGTCTTCTTGAATCAGTTCCAATTTGATAGAATCGCCAGCCCAAGTTACACTGTCGAATTTTTCTACCCGGTAATCAAATTCCACGCAACGTTTCTCAAAATCGGCTTCTGTGATTGTTATTTTTTCTTTTCTATTGTCAAACTTGCATATTATGTTTTCTTCGTAATCGGGACAGAATCCGTTGTCAACCAATATTTTATAACGGTTTTTATGTATAGGTATTTCAAAAAGGTATCCTTCGAGTTTCAGTTCCGCCAAATTGTCTGACTTGATTTTGTCCCACTTGGCAGTAACATCGTTTTTCTTTTTGAGAGCGTGAACGGCATTTTTGAGATAATCTTCAAATGGGCGGAACGCCTCCTCCGCAGTTTTTTGAATTGCGGTAGAGACACTTAAATCTTTATATAAGTCAAGATCTTTATCTTTTGGTAGATTTAAGTAGTAATGCTTCATACACCGTTAGATAAATGGATTGTTATAAGATTCTTGTCTTAGTTTAGGAACATCTTTTCCCTTATCTTCCAACTTTTCTGGCTCGTCTTTGGACGCGGACACAGCACGGCTTTTTGCCCATTGACGCATTTTAACAATGGTTTCGTGCATTGTATGCGAGAGAGGATATGTCTTTTCAATCGCAGTTGAAATATGCGAATTTTCAATTTCTTTTTCCTCATCGTAAGCCTGAAATAGTGCTTCTTTTACCACTTCCTCCAATTCTGCGCCAGAAAAACCTTTGCTCTTTTCTGCCAAAGATTTGATGTCAAAGTCTTTTGGGTGGCGTCCTTTGCGTTTTAGGTGGATTTTGAGGATTTCTTCGCGTTCCTTTTCCGTGGGCAAATCAACGAAGAAAATCTCGTCAACACGTCCTTTTCGGAGTAATTCGGGCGGAAGTTGTGATATGTTGTTGGCTGTTGCTACCACAAACACAGGCTTTGTTTTCTCCTGCATCCACGTAAGGAAAGTGCCTAACACCCTTGCTGTTGTGCCGCCGTCGGTAGAGCCCGAAGAAGAAATCCCCGACATACCTTTTTCTATCTCGTCGATCCAAAGTATCGACGGAGAAATTGCCTCGGCAATTTTCAAAGCCTGACGGATATTGTTTTCAGATTCGCCTACAATACCTCCGAATATCTTGCCCATATCGAGCCTCAACAATGGGAAATGCCAAAGATTGCCAACAGCCTTCGCAGTGAGGCTTTTACCTGTGCCGGGAATACCCAAAAGAAGAATGCCTTTCGGATATGTCAATCCAAACTCCTTGGCGGACTTGTCGAATCCGCGTCCGCGTTTTCTCAGCCATTCTTTAAGATTGTCCAAACCGCCTACATCTTCCATTGTCTCTTTCGGATGGTAGTATTCGAGATAGCCGCTTTTTTTGATGACATTTTCTTTTTCACGAATTATAAGCGGTACTTCTGCGCCTGTTAGTTGTCCATTCTCAATATATGCCAAAGAGAATGCTTTTTCGGCCTCCATAATTGTGAGTCCGAGTGCAGCCTCAATGAGTTCGTGGTCAGGCTCTCCCGAGTTTGATATATTATGCGGTTCGCACACCTTATTATATATTGCCTTCAAATCATCAAAATCAGGATATGGAAGTTCCAAAATATGCACATCCTTCTCCAATTCCTTTGGAAGTTGAAGAAACGGTTGTGAGAATACCAATGTCTTGTTTTGAGTGTTTTCACCGGCAATGTTTCTGAAAGTTTTTATCATACGAGGGTTTTCGGTCAAATCAGGATAGAAATCTTCCAAAAGAAATATACATTCTTTTTGGTTCTTGTAAAAATCGATAGCGAATGATGGATTAGAAGAATCGTCTTCATCTTCGACGGCAACAAAGAATCTTTCTGCTGCATTCCACTTTTTGATACCTTCCACACGATTCCAAATAAAAAAATCACGTTTAAGTTCCCTTGATACGCCGATTAACATTCCGTGGAAGCGTAATGTCTCGTAACTTACTATTTGAATTAGTTTTACGTTTGCTTTTACTAAGTTATATAGTTCTTTTTCTTGTCTGTTCATAATACAAATTAGTATTTAAATTAATAGTGTAAATATAATGTTTTTTTTAACATAATCAATAATGATAAAAAAAATTTTACAATTACAAATATATAAAAATTTCTGAGTACCGACACAAAGAAACAGCAACTTATTCCCCCACCTTATCCATTTTTTCGTTGTAATAATTTTTTACAACGCTCCATTTGTAGTAGGGGAAGGTTTCCGTGGCCATAGGGAGGGTGGATTCTATGCCGTTGAGAAGGCATTTTACCAAGATGTCGGAAGGGGATTTTGGATTGCGGTAAAAGATTAACTGAATGTTGCAGGCTTTGCAGGTTTCAAAATTTTGATAACAATTCTTTACTTCAAACGGGTCTTCGGGGTCGCGGTCGGCGCCGTTGATGCCCATCAAAACAGTGAGAGGTCCGATATAGGTGTCGTGCCCAAAACGAAGGTCGGCAACACGGTCAACATTGCCGCTGATTACCGCATCTGCCTTAGCGATAATATCTTGCAAAATCGGAATGGTCTCGTACTGAGGACCAAAAACCCAAGCATAGGAACCGAGGTTCGAGCGTTCCCAAGTAGAGATAATCTCGTCGTCGGTAACAATGTTGCCCATCATTCCCTCGTGGGCGATGTTGGGCAGCGAGGTGTAGAGATGAAGGAGGTTGCTCGCAATTTTTTCTGGCTTTTCTGGCAATCCGTCGGTGGAGGTAAACACGCGCTCAACAATCTTTTCGCGCAAGGAATTGTCGTTGGGAACTTTGCCCCAATTTTTCTCAAAACGTGGATGAACCTTTGGAAATGAGTGCTTTACAGGATTCTGACCATCAGAAGGCACCACTGCATCTAAGGTAAAGCGCGACGACTGTTCGCGGATTTCGATACGTGGATCACACTGCACAAGTTCTTGGCAAAATGCTGACATACTAAGCACGCAACGTCCTACAAGTGAGGATATTGCATAAACATTTCCACCGTTTTTAAACACCTCTGGAAAATTGTTGTACATAATTCGGGCAATCTTTTGGTGCTGCTCCCAACCGAGTTGCGTAAGTTCGCTAACGCCTGTTGAAAGTTCGTATTTGGCATCCATAAATTTGGTGTAAAACTTTTCTCCTTCGGCAGTTAACTTATTGAAATTGTGCGCAGTAGTTAGCAGAGTATCAAGTTGCGCATAAAGGTCGGCGTTCCAATAATACCGCGAACCGTGGCGGGCATAATGACTGATATAGAACGGTTTGTAACCCTTTGGCGACTTAGTGAGTTCTGATTTGTCGAAAGGGTAGGGGCAATCGTTGCCGTAAGCCTTCTTAGGATTTGCTTTAAGTTGGTCAAACACAGAGTTTTGCTGAGCCGAAACCGTCAGCATAAAAACAGCGGTTGCGGCTGTGAGAACGATTTTCTTTAAAATTGCTTTCATATCTATTAAATTTAAGTGATTATATTTTCCACAAAAATACAAAACAGAATTAACTATGCAAATAAATCGGGGAAAAACTGCGATCCACAAAAATACAACTATACTTTACAAAACCACCGTTTATCGAAGAAAAGTGTGATTTTTGTCACATTTTTTGGAGATAGATGGTGAAAAGTAAAGGAAAGAAATTTAGGGAGAATCTATTTTATTCCCCCTTCTCCACCAACTTCAACTTTCCAGCCAATTTAAACAGCACCACAGCACCTACTATGCCCACTATGGTGAGTATCACTGCCGGTATCCATTTCATATACACAAAGAATCCGCCGGCGAAGAGGAGCGAATATATCGTGATAATTCCTATGAAAACACAGAGCAATTGAAGGGGCATTTGCCAATGTTGTGCGTTGGATTTGAGGAGGTTGTCATCGTCAAACTGTTTGAGGAATGATTTCCAGCCCGGACCACCGGGGGTGGTGAGTTTGTAAAAATTCAATAGGGTTTCTTTGCTTTCGGGTTTGGTAACAAACACTGTAACAATCCAAATGAGCGATACCACTGCAACAGTTATCAAAAGTCGCATAGTAGAATGGTCGAATATGCCGCAAGCCAAACAGCCGTCGGGTATCACAAAAACCATTACTATCGACATCAAAAATGCTCCCGCCATAGCAGCAATTTCGGTGGCGGCGTTGATTCTCCACCAAAACCATCTTAACAGATACACTGCTCCCGTGCCTGCGCCGCTAAGCAGCAATATATCAAAGGCTTGTGTGGCATTGTCCATAATGGTTAGCGATAATAATCCGCCTACAAATGCCAACAATACTGTACACAAAATTGCAATTCTACGAAGTTTTTTGCCGTCGGCATTTGGATTTACAAAACGTTTGTAAAAATCATTTACCAAATACGATGCTCCCCAATTTAAATGCGTGGCTATGGTGCTCATATAAGCCGCTATAAGCGAAGCAATTATCAATCCAAACCAACCCGAAGGAGTTTTAGTTACCATCATAGGATATGCAGCGTCGTTTTTGAGATATTTTTCATCAACGTTTGGAAATGCCTCGTGCAATGCCGTGAGACCTTGTTTTTGATAGTGAAGTTTTATGATTTTTTCGCGCAATTCTGGGGGAACTTCGGGTGCTTTTGGATTATTCAAAACTGTTTGATAATAGGGTAGGAGAGTGGGGCTTTGCAATTGAGCCTCAGCCTCTTGCATTGCCGACGGTGAATCGGTTTTAAACACTATCAGCGATGCCAAAGCCACTATTATCCACGGCCAAGGACGCAATGCGTAGTGCGCAAAATTAAAGAAGAGGTTTGCACCCACGGCGTGTTTTTCGTTTTTAGCCGAAAGCATTTTTTGACACATATATCCGCCTCCGCCTGGCTCTGCGCCCGGATACCAAACCGCCCACCACTGCACTGCAACGGGGATTATCAGCATCGGCACCCAAACCGAAGGGTCGGAAAAATCGGGTATGAAATCTATCTTGTCGGCTATTTCGGTGTTAGTTACAAGTCCTTCTAAACCACCCACTTCGGGAATATTCAACGCAGCCACTGCCGCCGCCACTGCGCCAGCCATTGCTATCAGGTATTGAAAAAAATCTGCCCAAACCACGCCCCTGAATCCTCCAAGAGCGGTATAAACCACGGCAGCACTCATTCCGGCAATTACCGTTACGTATGGTTTTATGCCAAACATTACCGAACCAATTTTTATTGCGGCAAGCGTTACCGAGCCGAGTATCAGGCAGTTGAAGAAGAATCCGAGAAACACAGCCCTGAACCCTCGCAAAAACGACGCAGCCCGTCCCGAATAGCGTTTTTCGTAAAATTCAAGGTCGGTGACAATGCCCGTGCGCCGCCAAAGTTTTGCAAAAATAAACACGGTGGCCATTCCCGTTATCAAAAACGCCCACCACGCCCAGTTTTTAGCCACGCCGCTTTCGCGCACCATTCCGGTAACGAGGTTCGGGGTGTCGGCAGAAAAAGTGCAAGCCACCATACTCACGCCCAAAAGCCACCACGGCATCTGCCGTCCGCCAAGAAAATAGTCTGCCATATCGGCTTTGCTGCGTTTGTTCGCCGCCTTTGTGATTACAACTATTGTTATAAAAAAGGATATTATAATTATAATATCCGCTGTTGATAATGATATATTCATAGTTCAGTATGCTTGGTTTTGATGTGCGAATATACAAATTTTTGGTAAAAAACAACATTAATCTTATCAGTTTTGCAAAAACTTTTCTATATTTGGAGAAATTTAAAACTTATTGTTATGAAAGCACTTTTTACATTAATAGCCGCGGCGATGCTCTTTACGGGTTGCCGCACACATTCTACGCAAACTGCAAATGCTCAACCCGCTGCACAAACCGCTGTGTCGGAAGGCGTTAAATCTACCGTTTATCTAACGCGGGATATTTCGCCCGAATCGTTAGTAAAAATTTACAACTCACTGGGTCGCAAGGCAGAAGGTCGCGTTGCCGTAAAGATTTCCACCGGCGAGGCTGGCAACAACAACTACCTCAAACCCGAACTCATCAAAAACCTTGTAGAAGAGGTCAACGGCACAATCGTGGAGTGCAACACGGCATACGGCGGTCAACGTACAACTTTTGAAAACCATTGGCAAACCATTAAGGAACACGGATTTAGCCCGATGTTTAAGGTTGACCTTATGGACGAGGAGGGCGAATTTGAAATTCCCGTTGTCGACAACTCTAATATAAAGTGCGACATTGTGGGAACCCACCTCAAAAACTACGATTTTATGATTAATCTCGCTCATTTTAAGGGACATCCGATGGGCGGAATGGGTGGCGTTATCAAAAACGCAAGCATAGGCGTGGCTTCGGCTAATGGCAAGGCTTACATCCACACGGCAGGCTATCAGCGCAAGGTGGAGGGACTTTGGCAACACACTCAAAACCAAGACGGTTTTCTTGAATCAATGGCTGCGGCGGCTCAGGCTGTCCACAACTATTTTGGCAACGGCGAAAAAATCCTTTATATTTCGGTAATGAACAATATGTCAGTAGATTGCGACTGCGTTGCACATCCTGCCAAAGTTAAACTCAAAGATTACGGAATACTTGCCTCGCTCGACCCTGTGGCTTTGGACAAGGCTTGCGTTGACATTATTTTTAATATGACACCTTCCGAAGGCAACGACAATGCACCCCTCAAAGACCGTATCAGTTCGCGCCACGGCATTCACACCATCGAACACGCCGCCAAAATCGGTCTTGGAAGTATGAACTACCAAATTGTTAATATCGACTAAATAATTATGAAAAACTAAACACCTATGAATTTTCACAAACTATTAACCCCATTTTTGGCATCTATATTAATGCTGTTTTGTGCCGCTTGCAACCGCGAAAACAACGATGTAAATGCCGATGGCACCATTTCGTACAATCTAAAACCCTTCGACGGACCGTTCTCAAATCCTCACAAGGGGTTTACCGTTCCCACCTCAGGCACGTGGGTGTTTGCGCCTGAATTTGAATACGGTCCTTACGGTTCGCTCAAAAACGGTGCTTGGAACTTGGTTTCGTACGGTTCGGGCTATCAGCAATGGAACAAACTCAACCCCGCCAAAGGTGTTTACGATTGGTCGGAATTAGACAAACTGCTTGCCGCGCTTGCCGAACACAATATGGGCTATGCGTTGAGGGTGCTTCCATACACGTCGTCGTTTGTTAGGGCTGCCGACACCCCCGAAGAGAATTACGATTGGACGCCGCGTTTTGTATACGAAATGGGAGCGAAAAAAATAACCGTAGATATCAGAGGCACTGATTTTAAGGCAGTTGTACCAGTTTGGGACGACCCAATTTATATTCAGGCAGCCAAAGATTTTGCCACCGCTCTTGCCCAAAAATACGACGGTGACCCACGGATAGAATACATCGACATCCGCACTTTCGGAAATTGGGGCGAATGGCACACATCGCAGTTGCTCGGCAGCCAAATGCCCTCCGACGATATTCTAAAAGATATGATAAAGCATTACGCATCGGTTTTCAAAAAGACCCAACTTGTGTTGCCATCCAACGGCTTTGGCGATGTTTACACCTACGCACTCAGTCTCGGCGTTACCAAGCGCGACGACGGTTTCATTGGTATTCCAGGTCGCGACGATACTTTGCAACGTGCTTACCGCGCCAATTTGCCTACCATCGCTGAAAACATAGCCGGATACGCTACAATGCTCACTTACAACGATTTAATTCCCGGCGGAAATAGAAAATGGACTCCCGAACTTTGGGAACAATCTATCCGCAACGCACATTTAACCTATTATGTACTCGACCAAGACAACGATTGCGGCTACCGTTTCTATCAAGAAAACAAAGCACTTGCCGACAAAATGAGCAAGATTTTGGGCTACAATTTCACCGTTGCCAAGGCAGAATTTTCTACCCACACCAACACCTTAAACCTCACCATCAAAAACATTGGCTTAGCACCCTGTTTCTTTGATGTTTACTTAGTGGCAGAATTTACCGACAACACCGGCGAAACCCTTGCCCAAATCGGCGAAACTATCCGCATACCCAAAGGCACGTTCAAAGACGATACTTCGCAAGATTTTTCGTTTAAATTTAATGCTGAATTACCGTCAGAATATCAAATTGCCCTATCGCTCTACGAATCCGAAGATGCCTACACCAAAGGTAAAAATCCTACGGTAAGGTTTGATAATGAAGGAATTGCAGATAATAATAAACTATTGCTCAAAAAATAATTTAAATTGTAAACTTAATTAAATCATTGATTTATGCCCAAATACCTACTAATACTTAAAGCATTATTGGCATCGGCTGTGATTTTAAATGCATCGTGCCACAAGGATTCTGACGAGGTAAAACCCGAAACTCTTCCCGACGGCTCAACCAAAATCACCTTTGCCCTAAAACCATTCGACGGACCTCTCGCAAATCCGCACAAGGGGTTTACCGTTCCCACCGACGGCACGTATATTTTTTCGCCCGAATGTAGGTACGGCCCGTTTGGAGAGTGGAAAAATGAGGCGTGGAAACTTGTTACCTACGGCTCGGGACATCAGCAATGGAACAAACTCAACCCCGCAAAAGGCGTTTACGATTGGACAGAATTAGACAAACTGCTTGCCGCCCTCGCCGAACACAATATGGGCTATGCGTTGAGGGTGCTGCCCTACACACCGTCGTTTGTGAGGGATGCCAACACGCCCGAAGAAGAGTACGATTGGACACCGAAATTCGTCTACGAAATGGGCGCAAAAAAAATCTACGCCAAATTAGAAGGCACTAATCTAACTCCCGCCGTGCCGGTTTGGGACAATCCTATTTACATTCAGGCAGCCAAAGATTTCGCAACCGCATT
Organism: Bacteroidales bacterium; assembly: GCA_016286055.1. Taxonomy (GTDB): domain Bacteria; phylum Bacteroidota; class Bacteroidia; order Bacteroidales; family UBA3824; genus UBA3824. Next base: position 384,170 of record JAEERW010000003.1, on the reverse strand, counting down.
GGCACAGAAATACGACGGCGACCCGCGAATCGAATATATCGACATCCGCACTTTTGGCGAATGGGGCGAATGGCACACATCGCACCTCGAAGGTAGCGAAATGCCATCACTTCAAATTCAGAAAGATATGCTCAAACATTACGCCTCGACATTCCACAAAACGCAACTTGTGCTCACCTCCGACGGTTATGGCGACATCTACACCTACGCCCTCAGCCTCGGCATCACCAAGCGCGACGACGGCTTAATTGGCATTCCCGGCACTCCCGATTCGTTGTTAAGGGCTTACAAGGCTAATCTGCCCACCATTGCCGAAAATCTTGGCGAATACAAAACTATGCTCACATACGACAATGTGAACTATCTCAAATGGACTCCCGAACGTTGGGAAAATGCCATCCGCACCGCACACCTTACTTATTATGTGCTTGATCAAGATAGTTACGGAGGCTATGATTTCTACAAAGACAACAAAGAACTTGCCGACAAAATGAGTAAGGTTTTGGGCTACAATTTCACCGTATCAAGTGCGGAACTCATCACCAAAGACAATTCCCACACATTAAACCTAACAATCAAAAACACCGGCGTAGCACCCTGTTTCTTTGACGTTTACTTAGTAGCAGAATTTATCGACAACACCGGCGCCACCATTACCCAAATAGGCAAAACCATCCGCATACCCAAAGGCACGTTCAAAGACGATAGTTCGCAAGATTTTTCGTTTAAATGTAATGCAGAATTACCGCCTGATTATTCCATTGCCCTCTCGCTCTACGAATCCGAAGACGCATACACCAAAGGCAAAAATCCAACGGTAAGATTTGATAATGAAGGTATTGCGGAGAATTATAAATTAGTGCTAAAACGATGATTTGGATTTGTCAAAATAAAGCATTATAATTGCAAAAAATAAGTTGACTATGCAATTGATGAATATGAATTGTCCTCATTGCGGTTCAAAAGCCGAAAAAAATTTAACCACTTACACTATCGACTTAGGTGAAGTGTTAGTGGTAATCCGCCGTGTACCCTGTTATCAATGTGATCATTGCGGAGAAATTGTGTATGATGCCGATGTGTTTCAAAATATTGAAAAAATAGTTGGTGCGGCCAAAACAATGAAACAAGAAGTTTCAATTGTAGATTATAAAAAAGTGGCGTAAACCATTTTAAATTAATAATTTAACTACATAAAATACCATAACATTATGCCATTAACAATAACCAAAACCGACATTACCACAATGACCGTTGATGCCATTGTAAACGCTGCTAACACCGATTTGCAAATGGGCGGAGGAGTTTGTGGAGCAATTTTTAGGTCTGCCGGACCTGCCAAACTTCAAGAGGCTTGCAACAAACTTTCACCCATCAAAACTGGCGATGCAGTTATCACCCAAGGCTTTAACGCCAAGGCAAAATACATTATCCACACGGCAGGACCTATTTACAACCCCGCCAACAAGCAACAAGCCGAGCAACTGAGCAACTGCTACACCAACTCGTTAAAATTGGCGGCGCAAAACAACCTCAAATCCATAGCGTTTCCGCTAATTTCAGCAGGAATTTACGGCTACCCGCTCAACGATGCAATTCAGATAGCCATAGATTCTATCAAAGATTTTCTTCAAAAAGAAAACAGCCAAATAACTGTGTATCTTGCAATTTTGGATGATAGGATATTAAGCGCCGCACAAAAAATGGTTAGTTGATAAACTTCACCTTTGCTTCGTCTCTTGGTTTGGCATCGGGAGATTCGTCGGGATAGCCAACGGCAAGGATGTACATCAGGCTGTAACCTTCTGAAAATCCGAGTTTTTCGATAAAGAAACGGGCTTCTTCGGTGTTGGTGAGAAAATGTACAGGTCCGCCAAGACAGCAAGTGCCAAGTCCGAGCGACTGTGCTGCCAACATCATATTTTCGCCCAAAAGTCCGAGGTCGAGACCCGAATTCTGTTCGCCAGCCACGCAAATAATGTTGGGAGCATTGCGAAACATATTTTTAAATGAGGGATCCTTAGCCACCGCCTCGGCGTTGAGTTTTTTGTAAACGTCGTTTACTTGGTTGATAAGTTCCTGATTTTCAACTACACGGATTTCCCACGGCTGCTTATTCATACCGCTTGGAGCGTTGATGCCGCATTTGGCAATGGTTTCGAGTTTTTCGTGCTCCACGGGAGTGTCTTTGTACTTGCGGATGCTTCGGCGTGCCATAATTGCATTAACCACTTGGTTTTCACCGCTTTGACACTTAGTTTCTTGCTCACAACATTCAGATTGCTTGCAACAATTATCGCCATCGCTGCATTTATTGTTGCAGTTGCATTTTTCGCCATTACCTGCACAGTTGCAGAGCATTAGCGCGGCAAATGCCAAACCGCATAAAAGTGATTTTTTCATATCAATAGTTATTAAATGTAAAATTAAGCAAAGATATAAATAAAAGGCAATTAAGGTGATTGAATTTATAAATAGGAGGATTTATATTTTTTTGTTTTTGAGGTCTGCTAACTGAGATTATTTTCGTATATTTGGAACGTACAAAAATCCTACTTATGAAAAGATACACATTATTATTGAGCCTTTTTTTGCTGTGCTCAATATGCGCTGAGGCTCAAACTGCCAAAAAATTCACCATCAATCTCACCGACGGCGGCAAATCGCACGTGGTATGTTTTCTTCCCGAAAAACCGTCGGGCAAAGCCATCGTAGGCGTACCGGGAGGAGGATATTCTGTACTCTCAAACACGTACGAGGGCACCGATTGGTCTAACTGGCTCAACCAAAGGGGCATCGCCTATTTTGTGGTAAACTACCGCCTGCCCAACGGCGACCGCACTCTGCCCATCAGCGATGTTGAAAACACTTTCCGTATAGTAAGAGATTCTGCCAAGGCGTGGAATATCAACCCTCACGATGTGGGCGTTATGGGTTTTTCGGCGGGAGGACACCTTGCATCGGTGGTTTCCACACAATCAGAATTTGACGTAAGACCCGATTTTACCATTTTGTTTTACCCAGTGATTTCGATGGACGAAAGGGTTTCGCACAAATGGTCGTGTATCAATTTTCTTGGCGAGGAGGGATACAAAAACCCCGAATTGGTGAGCAAATATTCTACGCAAAACTCTGTGCGCCGCCACCTTACGCCACCCGCTGTTATCATTATGGCAAGCGACGACCGAGTGGTAATGCCTGTCACCAATGGCATTCAATATTATTCGGCTATGCGAAACCAAGGCAACGAATGTGCAATGTTTATCTATCCCACTGGCGACCACGGTTTTGGCTTCGGACCTGGGTTTAAATACCACGACCAAATGCTCAGCGACCTTGGCACTTGGCTCTCCAACCGTCAAACTCCCAAACCAGGTGCTATCAAAGTGGCTTGCGTGGGCAACAGCATCACCGACGGACACGGCATCGACGTGGCCACTCAACACGGATATCCCGCTCTGCTGCAAAATAGTTTGGGCAACGGTTATTGGGTAAAAAATTTCGGACTCAGCGGTCGCACTATGCTCAACAATGGCGACATACCTTATATGAAAGAGTTGGCTTGGCGCGACGCTTTGGCGTTTAAACCCGATATTGTGGTTATAAAATTGGGAACCAACGATTCAAAACCGCAAAATTGGAAATACAAGGATGAGTTTAAACGCGATTTGCAGCAGATGATTCTATCGCTCCGTCCCGACCTTGCGCAGCCTGCCAAAAAGAAGGGCAAAAAATCCGCTCCAAAGCCAAATGCCAATCCCAAAATATATCTCTGCACGCCAATTCACGCTCTAAAACCATCGTGGGACATCAATGAGCGCATTATTTCCGACGAAATAATCCCGATTATTAAATCCACGGCGCAAGAATACGGCTTGGAAATCATCGACCTCAACACTCTCTATGGCAGCAACCCAGCCGACTATCTCGACGACGGCATCCACCCAAACGGAGATGGTGCTAAAAAGATGGCAGACTTGATTTTTAAGGCCATTAAATAACAGTGCATTAGCGGATTACATCACTTGTGCCTGTCCTTTGCGCTCCGACAATGCCTTATCGTAACGTGCCTTTCGGCGGAGATTCCAAAACAGACTGAGTCCCAAGCCCGAAATAATGTGCCATACACCCCACCAAGCAGCCAAATACGCCATTCCGCCAGTAACAACGTCGGGAGGAAATATCTCTGGATTGAAAATAAGCAGCAAAGCAAGTCCCGAATTTTGAATACCTGTCTCGATTGTGAGAGTACGGCGGTCGCGGTCGTTTAGGCGCATAACCCTTGCAGCGGTGTTTCCTGTAAGAAAAGCCAACGCATTATGAATCAATACAATAAGTAAGATATATTTTATATAAGTAATAATATCAATAAAATTTACTCCAATTGCAATTATCACCATAACCATAAATATAGCCAAAGAGATACGCTGAATAGGTTTTGCAATTTTTTTGGTAAAACGTGGAAGTTTCGACGAGCAAAGTATACCCAACAGCAAAGGCACGCCGATAATCAAAAAGAGTGTCTTAAACACCTCGCTGATAGGGATATAGAGTTCACGCACAAGTTCTGCCGAATTGATAAAGAGGTTACCCCAGATAGAAAAATTCAATGGAGTAATTACCACAGCCGAAACCGTGGAAATTGTAGTTAGCGACACAGACAGTTCGACATTTCCCCGCGAAATTGATGATATAAAGTTAGATATGTTTCCGCCCGGACAGCACGCCACAAGTATTGCTCCAAGCGCAACTGTTACCGTAAGGTAACTTTTAAAAACATAAACACCAATGAAAGTAACAAGCGGAAGCAGCACTATTTGCGACACCAAGCCTGTGATTACTCCTTTGGGATTACTAAATGCTGTTTTAAAGTGTAACGGCTTAATACTCAGCGCAACGCCAAACATAATAAAGGCTTGTACTATGCTGAGTATCAATCCGCCATTGTTTCCAAAATTAAGTTGAACAGAATCTAACTGTTCTAACTGCAAAACAATCTGGTTCATAAAGAGTTATTCGTGAAAAACGAGTGCGCAAACTTCAATTGTTACATAAATATCGTTTTTGGAATCAGGGTTTTCAATTCCGAGATACCATTGATAATTTTCAAGAAGAGGTTCGTCTAATTCCACCTCCACAATGCCGCTCTTGATGCCTTTGCGCGTTCCTTCGGGAAAATATTGAAAATTAAAGTTTTTATCGTTGAATTTGTCGAGATTTTCATTGTCTTTGATAAGGTAAATGGAGCAATCTGCGGTGCCCACAGGGTCGTCTAAACTATTAACAATGTCTGCCAAAAGACCGTGAGTGGGGTCGTAACGCTCCACGAGATCTGCCAAAAGTCTAAGAGTGGGAGAGGTGTTGTCGGCATAATTTGACGAAACAGAGTAAACAAAACTTACCGTATTTTTTGGCAATTTGATGGGCACAAAAGTGCGATTGTTGGCATCGCCATTGTAATTAACGCTGTGAGCAGTAAGTGTGGTTTCTTTAAGCACTTCTTTAAGTTCGCAATATCCAGGAGTGCCGCCAATAAAGAGATCGGCACTGCGAGTATCGCCTCCTGAGGTGCTAACTTGCACATAACCAAGACATTCGTCGTTATCAAAAACTGCAAAATAGAATGTTTCAATATCGTCGAAAACTTCGGGCTTAAAAACTGCCGTGCCATAACGGTCGGTAAGTGCCGTTGTATCAGCATAAAATGGTTTAAAAAACGATGATGAAGGGTCGTGATTGTCTTCAAACATATACACCTTAGCGTTGGGTAACGGCTGCCCAAAGTCGCGCACATTGATGCTTATTGTGGCGGGAACTCCCACGCTGATGGTATCTTCGCAAGAGTATAACCCAAAGGTTATCAATGCGATAAGGCAAAAAAAGAGTTTGTTTTTCATAGTTTATAGTAATTAGTGATTAAAAAATTTTTCGAGTCAAATTTATGCAAATAAAATGTTATTATTTGAAAAAAATTCTTAAATTTACCCCAAAAAATCACTAATTATGTCACAGAAAATATTTAACATTGGCATCCTCGGCACAGGATGGATAGCCGACAAAATGGCGACAACGCTCGCCGGAATGACCACCGCACGTGCCTATGCAGTGGCTTCACGCACAACCGAAAAGGCAAAAAAATTTGCCGCACAATTCTCTATTCCAAAGGCTTACGGCAATTACGAAGCATTAGCCGACGACCCCGAGGTAGACCTTATTTATATTGCCACGCCTCACTCGCACCATTTTGAAAACAACAAGATGTGCCTTTTGAAAAACAAACCCGTGCTATGCGAAAAGGCGTTTACCGTAAACACTCCTCAGGCTGAGGAACTTATCAGAATTGCCAACGAACGCAAGGTTTTTCTCGCCGAAGCCATTTGGACTCGCTATCAACCTATGCGTCAAATGATTAACAATGTTATAAATAGCGGCATTATTGGCAAACTTCAAATGCTTTCGGCAAATCTTTGTTATCCAAACATTGCCCTGCAACGTATGTACGACCCTGCACTTGCCGGCGGCGCACTTTTAGACCTCGGCGTTTATGTGCTCAATTTTGCCGATATGTTTTTTGGCGATGACATCAAATCAATCTCTTCGCACTGCATCAAATACCCCACAGGCGTTGATATTCAAGAATCTATCACTATTGAGTACAACGACGGACGTATTGCAGTGCTTTGGAGTTCGCAACTTGCCAAGAGCGACCGTCAAGGCATAATCTCAGGCACCGATGGTTTCGTTATTGTAGAAAACGTCAACAATCCACAGTCGTATGCTATTTATAATCAAGATTATCAACTTGTTAAAAAGGTTGACTGTCCGCCGCAAATCACCGGCTACGAATATCAAGTAGATTGCTGTATCCGCGCCATCAACCAAGGCAAGATAGAACCCGACGAAATGCCACACGCTGATACTCTGCGCATTATGCGTCAAATGGATGCTCTCCGCAAAGAATGGGGTGTAAAACTTTGCGACGAAGTGTAGTTACTCAATCTCTTTCAACAGCCTTACCGCATTATTGTAAAGAATATCTTCGCGCTCTTGTGCGGTGAGGCTCAGTTGGTTAAAGCGTTTGAGTTCGTCTTCGTGATCCCACATAGGATAATCGCTTCCAAAGAGAAAATTCTCAACACCGTGAGCCTTTATCATCTCATTTGCCTTATTTATAGGCAGTTTCCAAAGCGTACTTGAAGTATCGAACCAAACTTTTTTGCCAACAAGATATTCGCACGACTTGTCCCACTCGGTGTAACCGCCAAAATGCGCTGCAATCACAATCAAGTTGGGATGTTTTTCCAAAACGTGTAGAATGCGCTGCGGACCCGAAAAATCGTAACGGCAATCGCCCGCGTGAACCAAAACCGGCATATTCAGCGAGGCAATCACATCGTAAATAGGATCCATTTCGGGAGTATCCACTTGAAATTTTTGAAAGTCGGGATGCAACTTAATACCCTTTAAGCCAAGACCTTTGATGCGTTTAAGTTCGGCTTCAAAATTCTCGTAACCAGGGTGCACAGTGCCAAAACCCACAAACTCTTTGTGGAGGGTTATCTCGTTGATAATGTAGTTGTTGATAGCCTCCACCTGATGTGCTACTGTGGCAGTGGAGTGGACGATATATTTTTCAACCCCAATTTTGCGACCACTTGCGAGAAGTCGCTCAGGTACACCGTTGTAACACATTGTAGTGTCATAAAAATCGCCTATCGTCTTGCTTGCTTTGTCGGCGATTTTTTCCGGGTAAATATGTGCGTGAAAGTCTATTATCATAATGCGCAAATGTATATAATGCGCACGAAAAAGAGTTTTAGAAAATATTTTTTTAGTGTTAAAAAATCAGCACAAAAAAAGCGGGATAGCATCAATAAAACCATCCCGCTGATTAAAATTTTCAATTGTCGACTACAATCCTTTCAAGAGGCAAGCCAATGCAAGAATTGCAAAACCAGCCAACAAGAACCAAAATGCGTAAGCCGAAACAAATGGGATTGAGATAAAGTGGCCAAGGATGCCAACTACGCCGAGGGCTGTTGCCACGCCCCAAACTGCGTTTGTAGGTGCTGATAATTTCATAATCTGTTGAAGTTTAAAAGTTTAAAAATTATGATAACTGTGTTTTTGAGTTTTCGGCTACAATATAAGGATTTTTTTTCAAACGGCGTATATGGAAATGGGGATTTTTTTGAAAAAAAAGAGCCGCAAAATTTTGCGGCTCTTATACATAATCATCTATAAAATAACCTATTTCTTCACCGGTTCGATAACTCTATACTTGCCGCTGAGGTGCATAAATGCGAATAAGCGCAAAAGTCCGTCGTAATAGGCATCGAAATAGCCGTCTTCAAAGGGTTCGTTTTTGCTTTCCCAAAGTTCTTTAACAAACTCGATGGCGTGAGGATTGTTTGATGCAAGCGAAATGGCTGCCACTGTGCCTACAAGTCCTACGGAGTGACGAAGGGCTGTTTTGCCGCCTGCCGACATAGGACGCTCGGGGAATGTGCCGTCTACATTGTACTGATCTTTAAAGTCGTGTACGCCTTGTTTGAAGAAGAAATTCTGAATTGTGTTGGCGTAGTTTTGCTGCCATTCCTTATCTTTGCAAGCCCACGAATAGTCGAGCGCAATGTTCATAGGCACGCGCCACGAATCGTACATAAACGATTTGCCCCACGGGAACGGGCTGTCTTGAATTGTGCCATCGAAGTTACATTGGTCGGGGTTGAGACCAGTTTCTTCGTTGATACATTTGTGGAGAAATGCACGGCTGCTGTCGGCGCAACTCTGCCAATATTCTGAGCGACCGTCGTCAGCCCATTTTGCCCAAACCTCGTAGAATGCAGGTAAGTGGTACGACGGGTCGGTGTGGCGGCTGCTGAATCCCTGAGGAACAAAGTTGATAAGGCGTGTTTCGCGGTCGATAAGTGGTGTAACCGCTTGGTTCATTTCTTGAAAACGTTTCATTGCTTCGGGGTCGGGCTGCTGTCCGGGTTGAGGACGCATCATTGGACGAGCGCCGTCTACTTTGCCGGTTTTAGATTCCGAAAGGTTGAGAATTTTCTGAGCCTCAGCCTTATAGTTAATGCCAGTGTCGTTGCCCCAAAGGTTAGAGGCAAAAATCAGCGATGTTACAAAATATAGTTCGCCGTCGGAAGCGGGACCCTGAGCGTTGCGTGTGCCATCGGTTTTGCAACTCCAAGCAAAATATCCTGCCAGAGGACCGTCTTGATGCTGCATATAGTGCTTTGCCCAACGCCAAAGTTTGTCAAAAATATCCTTGCGGTTCATCTGCACTGCCACCATCATTCCGTACGACATTCCCTCGGTGCGTGCATCGTTGTTCTTAACGTCTGAGATGTAAGCCATTGTGTCGTTTACCTCAAAATAAACGTGCTTGTCTTTGCTAAAAAACACCTCGTTGAACACCTCGTCAACTTTCTTGTCGATTTCTTTTTGCGAATATCCGGCTTCGAGAAAAACGTTGCGGTATTTTCCGGTTTCAAAACCGCCTTTGGTAAAGGGCTTTTTCAACTGCCCGAAACTCATTGTAGCCGCCATAGTTAGCGACATTGCAATTATCAGTTTCTTCATTTTGTAATAATGTTTTTAATGTGTAAATAATTGTTTTCGTTGTTTAGACTGTGTTATATCAATAAGGTTTAAACTTATTTCACATACTTGTAGGTGGTAAATGTGAGTGAATCGTTTTCGGTGATAGTGCCTCGTTTATCGATACGTCCGTTGCTGTCTTCGATTGTAATGGTAAAATCAATACGTCGCGAGGGGAGGTTCATCTGCGGGTGAAACGGACAGCAAACTATTGCTATTGTGTAAGTTCCAGCGGCGGGATTAGTCCAAAAGATATTTTCTTGTGGACGAGTGGATGCCTTCCACGGCTCGTTGGTAGCGTTTTGGTTGGCGTCGATGTCGAGTTTGCCTCTGCTGCCGCTGCACGATGTGGTTTTGCGGTTGTAGAATGTAAAATTGCCGCAGGGGTCTTTTACAATAAGGTCGAGGTCGGCTTTGCAATACCATTGAAGGTTGATGCGGAGGTCGCCGTTTTGTCCTTTGAGGTCGGTAGCCGATTTTAGAGGAATGTCGCGGCGTTTGGTATCGTTTACATTCAGTTGGGCGAATGTATTATTCTTTACTTTTGTGCTGTTGGTAGAAAACCCTGATTTAGAGGCTGTTATACTAAGATTTTCGGATTTACGCATAGTAACAGAGAATGTTCCTGTGCCGCTGTTGTCGGGTTTTAAAGTACCTGACACCGAACCTGTTACCTTTAAGTTACAACTTGAAAGAATACTCCAATCCTCTTCCTTAACGGTGCGGAAAGTGAGCGTTTCCATAATGGGTTGCATCTTTACTTTTTCAGGTTTGTCGAAACTTGCAATTACGTGAAACTTAGATTTATAGCCATCTTTATCGGAAGTAATTTCTATTCTTGAACCGGGTTTTGCACTCACGGTAAATGTGCCGTTGCTTTTGCTTACAGCGGTGGTAGAAATATCGCCTTTTTCGGGGTCTTTAACAATGATTTTGTTGCTAACTCCGGCAATAGGTTTAAGGTTAATGCTGTCAATATTAGTGAATTGCAAATCTATCGGAGGAATCTTTTTGATAGGTCGCAAGGGTAGGGGGAAACCCGCATCGGCAATGGTGCCACAGTCGATATTTGCTGCGGTAGAATCGTAATGCTCATCGCAACTACCTGTAAATGTGATATTAGCACAAGCGTTTACACCTTTTATAGTAATAGTGCCGTCGGGGTTGACGGTAGCCTTTTCGGTTTTACCGTCTAAAACATATTCGATAGTTCCATTGGCAAGAGGTTCGCCCGAAACAAGGTCGGTAAGCCTTACCGTAACATCCTTAATATTAGCATCAAGGGCAAGGTCTATTTCGTCAGTAGAGTGAAACAAATCAGAGGTGTCGGCACTTGCAAAGCACTGAGTACCAGTGGCATTAACATTCACCCTTTCGCCACGGTGAAAAAGATAACTCCAAACGCTACAAGGCAAATCTTTAAAAACCGTATTTCCGCCATTATCAGTGGTTTGCGAACGCGAAACGGGTTCATCGGTAAGGAATCCGCCTTTAAACAAGAAATGCGAAACGTACGAAAGGTTAACTGTTTGACCCACAGCAGGCAACGACCCTTCCAAACATTTTACCTCAATGTCTCTATTACACCTTATTAATAATAGCAGTGGCAGGAGCAACAGCAGCACCCACCACGGGAACTTCTTCTTTTTCAGCGTAATAACATACACATTATCGTCGGTACCATCAAACGTAACCGACCCACCGTTTTTCATCTCTTTGTTTTGTTCCGACATAGCGATTTATTTTTATGTTTTTATGCCGTAAAGATACAAAAAATGGATAAAAAAAGGATACTTTGGCAAAAAAATCTACTTCACCAACCCCTTTGTACTCCATTTTTTAGATGCCCAACGCCTACGGAGGATTACGCCGCGGACGTTTTCGTCGAGGGTGAAGGCTATCCACATTCCTATTAATCCAAAGCCAAAGGTAATGCCAAGTAAGTAACTCAAACCCACAGCAATAGACCATTGAAATATTATGCCAACGACCACGGGATAAAATGCGTCGCCGGTGCTTCGGAGCGTTCCTGTGGCAAAAATATTGCCCACACGTCCCACATCTAACAGAATATCAATGAAAAAGATGATTGTTCCAAGGCGGATTATCTCCTCATTATTGGTTAATAAGCCAAGTATTGAATTTCCCGCCAAGGCAAGGCAAGTGCCCACTATAAGTGTGATTATCAAAGCATAACGGTGAACAAAATTGCCCATTTTGAATGCCGCATTTGGACGGCGCATTCCCATAAGGTGTCCCACAACTATGCCTCCGCCTTGTACCACGCTGATACAAAAGAGGTTGACAAACATTATGCAGTTAAAACAATAGGTTCGTGTGGAGAGTGCCGTATTGCCCAACTTAGTGATAAAGAATGTGATAACCACTTGCGAAAGGCAGTAACTAAGTTGTTCACCAGCCGCTGGAACGCCAATTTTCAAAATATTTTTGAGTTCTACCCACGGGAACGGCTTAAACCACTCCAAGGGATACTTGTGAATGTGTTTTTTGGTATGAATAATCGCCATTGCCACCATCGAAAATCCACGACAGATTACAGTGGAAATTGCCGCACCCTCAACGCCGAGAGCCGGCATACCAAAGTGTCCGAATATTAGCGAATAATTACCTATAATATTGAGAATGTTAACAATAACGGTTACACGCATAGGATATTTTGCCATTCCTGCATTGCGCAGCGACGCCGAAAAAGCCAGACCTATGGCTTGAAAAAACGTCATACTGCCCACAATGCGCAGATACGCAAGTCCGTATGGCATAAGGTTTTCGTCCAAACCCATTATTTCAAGCAACAATTCTGCCTTAAAATAGATAAACAGACTCATCGCCACGCCCGAAACTGCATTCATAAGTACTGCAATGCCAACCACTTGCACAAGTTTTTTCTTATATCCCGCACCAATATATTGTGCGCAGACAATTCCTGTGCCTATCGACACAAACTGAAAGATTAAGATAACGAGGTTAATCAACTGATTGTCAACGCCAACGGCAGCCACAGCATCGTCACTTCCGCCGGGAGTATCGGTGGGCATATTGCTAAGCATAATGGTATCCACCACGCCCAAAAGCATTATCAAGGCAATTTCCACAAAAATAGGGCGGACGAGCGACTTCAACTCTGCCTTTAATCCAATGTTTTCCATCTACTTACAATCTTTTTTCATCCAATAATTACGTTCTTGTTCGTCCATTTTTTCAATGGCGTAACGCAGTGTGGTTCTGGGCATTACCTTAATATGGTCGTTAAGAAACTCTCGCAAGGTATCCAATCCGCAGCATTTGCCCAATTCGCGGAGCATCCAACCCACAGCCTTGTGCATAAGGTCGTGAGTATCAGCAAGATGAAATTCAGCATAACGTATCGCATATTCAGGCATATTGTGTCGCGATGTGGTGTAGGTAAACACCATCGACATACGTTTTTGCCAAAGATTGTCGGAGTGGGCAAGACGTTGTATAACATCTTCTTTATCAGGTAGTTCAATTATAGTTTTTTCTACCATCCAACAGCCGAGAAGTTTTGGCGCGGTAAGGTCTACAATGTCCCAATTGTTGGCTTTGGTAGAATTTGTTACGTAAAAATCAATTATAGAATCTCGCTCTGCCATAGAGTTGATATCGTGCAATAGTTTGGAAGACTGTAACTTAGCATATTTTTCTACCAAAATCAAAAATCCGCAAAGCCGTATTTCGTGAAATTTATTATCCACAAGGCATTTAATATCCTCTAAATCAAGGTCTTTGTTAGCCTTAACGAAAGCCCTTGTTTGAGGATTTTTTAATCCGAGAAATTCGTCGCCATACCCATATTCGCCTTCGCCAGTTTTAAAAAAACGCATCAAAATATCGCGTTGAACATCATCTCCGGCGGCAATCATACTGTCAATCAGTTTTTTAGCGCGTTGTGTCATAACTAAGTGATTTAAAAAATGTGGGTGCAAAATTACAAAAAAAACGTGCCGATAATCCAAATTAACGCAATCTTAATAGTTTCTACCACATAAATCAACAATGCTCATATACTTTTGTGGTTGAAAACATTGCCGATGTCTTGGCAATGTGGCGGGGTGCTTCCCGATGTGCGGAGGCTGAGATTATACCCATTGAACCTGAGCAGGTAATGCTGCCAAGGGACGGCTAAACCCCTTATTATTATTTTTTTAACTAATATCATTTTAACTAAAAAATGAAAAAAGTATTACTACTTAGCGCCGTTGCAGCGGCGTGTTGCTACGGGGGAGAGGCTGTTGCAATCCCCAATTATTCAAACATTTACGCTACAAACAAAGTGTTGGGCGAAATCACCGTTAAAGGAAAGGTTACAGACACCGACGGTAAACCTCTGATTGGCGCTACCATAATGGTGAAGGGAACCAACAAAGGAACAATTTCTGGCTCAAACGGCGAATTTACAATTCAAGCCGAAGAAGGCAGTGTATTGGTAATCAGTTACATCGGCTACCTTACACAAGAAATTGCCGCTGCGCCATCGGTAAACGTTACCCTCGAAGAAGGCACGGCTTTGGAAGAGGTTATCGTGTCGTCTACACGCGCCGGAATAAAAACTCCTGTGGCGTATAGCAATGTAAATCAAGAAGATATTCAACGTCAAAACTTTGGTCGCGACCTTCCTTTCCTTCTTGCTGCCACACCTTCTATTACTACTACAAGCGACGCTGGCAACGGCGTGGGCTACACCGGCATACGTGTTCGCGGAACAGATCCTTCGCGTATCAACATCACTGCCAACGGAATCCCTGTAAACGATGCCGAAAGCGCTCAGGTTTATTGGGTTAACATGGCAGATTTTGCTTCAAGCACCAAAAGTCTTCAAATTCAGCGCGGCGTGGGCACTTCAACAAATGGTTCAGGTGCATTTGGTGCAACGCTTAATATGCAAACCGAAAGCGTGGGTCAAGATGCATACGCTCAGGTAGATGCAAGCGCAGGTTCGTATGGCACTCACAAAGAAACCGTTCGTTTTAGCAGCGGACTTTTAAAAGACCATTGGGGTGTTCAAGGTCGTGTATCTAACATTCATTCAGATGGTTACTTAGACCGCGCCCGCACCGACCTTCAATCATATTTTGTTCAGGCTGGTTATTTCTCAGATAAAACTGTGGTTAAATTGGTGAATTTCAGTGGACAAGAGGAAACATACCACGCTTGGAACTACACTTCAAAATATGAGCAGGAACTCTTCGGTCGCCGCTACAATTCGTGCGGCATTATGGAATACGACGAAAACTACACACCTATAAAATTTTACGACGACCAAATCGACAAGTACAAACAGCAAAACTTTCAACTTTTGTTAGATAAATTCATCAATAAGTTCTTGACATTCAACGCTGGACTGCATTACACCCACGGCTACGGATACTATCAAGAATACAAGATGGATAAGGAACTTGCCGGATATGGCATTGTAGACGATTGGGATGTAACTTCCGACCTTATCCGCAAAAAAGAGATGGAAAACGATTTCTTCGGCGCTGTTGGCTCGCTCAATTTCGACAACAAAAAAGGGTTAACTGCCACTCTCGGAGGCGGTTGGAACAAATACGACGGAGACCATTTCGGTCACGTACTTTGGATAAAATTAAGCGACCAAAATCCCAACTTCAAATATTACAACAACAATGGTCTTAAAATCGATGGAAATATCTATGGAAAGGTCAACTATCAGATAACCAACTTTTTGAGCGCATTTATCGATCTTCAATACCGTCACACAAGCATCAAAATGAACGGTCCGAGCGATGAATATGGCGACAACGGTCCGCTTATTTTTGCCGAAACCCACCGCTACGACTTTTTCAACCCCAAAGGTGGCATTTTTGCCGACATCACCAACCAAGACAAAATTTATGCTTCGGTGGCAGTTGCACACAAAGAACCCACCCGAAACGATTTTGAAGACAACATCGGCGCCGACCTCAAAGCCGAACAACTCAACGACTTTGAAATTGGCTACAAACGCCTTGGAGCAACATTTTCGGCTGGCGTAAACTATTATTATATGTATTACAAAAATCAGTTTGTGCTCACAGGTCAACTCAACGAAATTGGCGAAATGATTGCCTCTAACGACAATTCTGGTCGCAGTTACCGCGCAGGTGTGGAACTTGAAGCCGCCTACAAACCCGTGGATTGGTTTCGTTGGGATGTTAACGCCACATTCAGCCGCAACCGCAACAAGCATTACACCGTAACATTCACCGACCCAGATACTTGGGATTCTTCTGCACCTTACGATATGGGCAGCACTCCCACATCTTTCTCGCCCGAGGTAATTGCCAACAACATTTTCACCTTTACCAAAGGCGGATTTAATGCTTCTATCTTAACGCGATTTGTAGGTAAGCAGTATCTAAACAATTATGGCATAGACTATTACCAATACGACGGAAAAGAGTACGCTATGTTTTTGGATAAATTCACCACCACCGATATCGACCTTTCGTACACATTTAAATTCCGTGTGCCTAAGTCGTTAACTCTCGGATTATCTGTTTACAACGTGTTCTCAGCCGAATACGACAACAACGGTTGGACATATTGCGAACTCTCCAAAAACGCAAACGGAAGCATCTACGCTTGGAGCACCGACGAATTTGAAGCCGGTTTTGCCCCATCTGCACCGATTAACTTTTTGTTTCACGCAAGCATAAGATTCTAATAATTACTATGTTAGAATATCTCTCAAACAACTGGTTAGAAATCGTCGGCACGATTATAGGTTTTGTGTATCTATGGCAAGAGGTAAAAGCCTCTATATGGCTGTGGCTCACAGGTATAGTTATGCCGGCGATTTACACCGTTGTTTTTTATAAAAGCGGTTTGTATGCTGATTTTGGCATCCAAGTTTATTACATAATTGCCGCATTGTATGGTTTCCTTTTTTGGAAATTTGGCAAAAAACAAGACAAACCTCTGCCCATTGTGCATACCACTGCACGTCAGGGAGTTATACTATTTTTGATAACTGTTTTGGTTTTTATTCCGATTTATTTAATTTTGACTAAATTTACCGACAGCACTGTGCCGTTTTACGATTCGGCAACAACTGCACTGAGCATAGTGGCATTGTGGATGTTGGCGAAGAAACACGTGGAGCAATGGTTTGTATGGATTGCCGTAGATGCCGTTAGTTCAGCACTTTACTTCTACAAAGGAATCTATTTCACCGCCGTTCTTTACGCCGTTTACACTGTGGTAGCAATTTACGGTTACAAAAAATGGAACTTAATGGAAAAAACTCAGTACAATGATAACATTTGATTTTGAGCCGGATACAGTTATTCTCGGCGGCGGCACTTACCCTATGCACCCCATTCCGCTTGCCATTTTGCAAAACGCTCCCCGTGTGCAATGTTGCGACGGTGCGGCTCAGGAATATATCTCTCGTGGCAACACTCCTTGGCGAATCATCGGCGACGGCGACTCTATGTCCGACGAAATACGCATGCAGTTTGCGCCCATTATCCGCATTTTTTCCGAACAAGAAACCAACGACCAAACCAAAAATGTGCTCTACGCACACCGTCACGGTGCAAAAAAAATTGCCATTGTAGGCGCAACAGGTCGCCGCGAAGACCATACCATCGGCAATATCAGCCTATTGACCGAATACAACAAAATGGGTCTCGAAGTGCGCATCTACACCGACAACGGAATGTTTGTAATATGCAATGGCACAACCACTTTTGGAGTAAAAACCGGCTCACAGATTTCTATTTTTAATTGGAAAGCCCACGGTTTTAAAGGCGAAAACCTCCGTTACCCTCTCAGCGATTTTGACGCCCTGTGGATGGGCACGCTCAATGAGGCAACAGATGATACGGTAACTATCTATGCCGAAGGGGTTTATATTGTGTATTTAAACTTTTCCTAAACGTCGAAAAAACCGCCAAGTTACTACACTACAAAGCGCTGCCGACAGAATATCCGACACCGCCTGACATATCTCCACGCCTGTTATTCCAAAGAAATGCGGCAAAATCAATATCAGCGGAATAAAGAACATTCCCTGACGCGAAATAGAGGTAATGCTTGCCAAAAACCTTTCGCCAGTGGTCTGCAAAAGCATATTTGCCAAAATCACCAACGCGCTAAACGGCATCGAAAAGCAGAGAAAACGCAACGCCGTGCTACCGATTTCTACCACCAAATGGCTCTCTGCCTTAAACAGTCCCACAATCTCCTCGGCAAATATCCAGCACGAAATAGCACCTGTTACCAAAATGCCGGTGCATACGGTGAGCGAAAAGAAGTAACTTTTGCGCACTCTCGCATAATTGCCCGCGCCGTAGGCAAATCCGCAGACAGGTTGAAATCCTTGTCCAAAACCAGCCACAAGCGAACCCACAAGCCAGTTTACACGTCCCACAACCGACATTGCCGCCACAGCCGCATCGCCGTAAACACCTCCCGCACGATTGAGTAGGATAGTGGCGGCGGCACTGCATCCTTGGCGAAAAAGCGAAGGAAGGCCTGTGGTAAGTATCAGTGTATAAGTGGATAACTGTTTTGAAATATATTCCTTACCCAATCTAAGCATACTATTTTTGCCCAAAAGCGCAAAAAGCATTACTCCGGCACTAATCACCTGACACAGCACCGTAGAGAGCGCCGCGCCCGAAATGCCCATATCCAATGTAAAGATAAATATCGGGTCGAGAAGAATATTCAGCACTGCGCCCGACACTATGCCCGTCATTGCAAAAAACGATTTGCCTTGCGCACGTAGCAAATTGTTGAATACAAACGAACAGCACGAAAACGGAGCACCCAGAAATATTATCTCAGAATATTCTTTGGCGTATGGCAAAATGGTAGGAGTGGAGCCGAGACTTTCCATTATACCTCGGTTAAACAACAGTCCCACAGCGGTTAACAACAATCCAGCAATAATAGCAGAAAGCGTTGCCGAACTTGCCACCACATCGGCTTCGCGGTTTTTTCTCTGACCCAAGAAACGCGAAATATTGCTTCCCGCGCCCATTCCAATCCAGAATCCCACCGCCTGAATCATTGCCACCACAGGCAAGCAAACACCCGTAGCACCCGTAGCGCTATCGCCAAGATGCGACACAAACCATGTGTCGGCGGTGTTGTATATCGCCGAAGTCATCATGCTCAGCACCGTAGGCCACGCAAGCGAAGGTATCAGCCTCGACACGGGGGTGAGCATCATCTTTTGGTATTGCTGTTCTTGAGTGTCTGCCATAATTGCTTGCAAATTTAAAAAAAATTGTGCCGTTGAAATATTTTTACATATATTTGCCCCGAAAAAAATGTTTTTTAATTTTAAAATATCACGACAATGAAAAAACTTCTAACAATCGTTGCCCTCATGGTATTGGGCGCAACAACCTCATTTGCACAACTCGGTCTCCGTGCAGGAGTAAATTTCGACAACATCAGTAAAGAAGACGATTTTGATTTAGACAAAAAAACTGGCTTTCATCTTGGCGCAGTTTACAACATTGACCTTATCGGCTCTTTCTCTCTTGAACCCGGATTATATTTTTCACAAAAAGGTTTCAAACTCAACGACGATGATGCCAACATGAACTACCTTGAACTTCCTGTAAATGTAAAGTTCAAAATGGTAGACCTTTCGGCTCTCGCCATTGACGCTCACATCGGACCATTTGCTGCTCTCGGTCTTGGTGGAAAATGGAAAACTGATATCTTGGGAGAAAAAGAAGATGTTAAAATTTTTGACGACGACGAGATGGGCTGCAAACGTTTTGACTTTGGCTTGCAGATGGGTCTCGGCGCAGTAATTATGAACAAAATCTACGCAGGTGTAAACTACGATATGAGCCTTACCAAAATCGATGCAGATCTTGGACTTGGCAAAGACAATCTCAAAGAATCCAACCACGTTTGGATGATTTCTGTTGGTCTTAATTTCTAAAACATATAACCCATATGAAAAAAATCTTAGCTTTATTTGCAGTAATTGCAATAACAATTTCCGCTGCATCGGCACAAGATTTCTGCCTCCGCGCAGGAATGAACCTTGCCAACCATATTGGCGACACTGATAGTTTCAAACAAGTTAAAGTTGGTCTCAATGCCGGAGTCACCGTTGATTTCGAAGTGATTGACGATTTATATTTCCGTCCAGGATTGCTTTTCTCAATGAAAGGCGGTAGAAACAACCAAGGTGATGACTTGTTTTGCAACCAGAATTATCTTGAAGTTCCGTTGTTTTTTGCATACAAATTAGACATTAACCGCAATTTGGGCCTCGATTTTCAAACAGGTCCATATTTAGGGTTAGGTCTCTTTGGTAAAACCAAGAACAAAACTCGTAACACCGACGGCAAAACCTTCAAGCGTGACGGCAACAATGGTGTTCACCGTTTCGATTTTGGTTGGAATTTCGCCGCAGGAGTTGATATCGATCAGTTCTATTTCGGATTCGGCTATGAATTCGGATTCCTAAAACTCCACGACAACAACAATTGGAAACCGAAAAACGGCTGCTTTATGTTCAACTTCGGTTATTACTTGTAAAAAGTAAATCACCTCTCTACATAATGCCCTGACAGAAATGTCTTTGTCAGGGCTTTTATTTAAAAAACTACTAACTATAAAACTATTACCTATGAAAAGACTACTATCAACTATCGCTATCATTATAGCATTTTCGGTGGCAAATGCCCAAGATACTCACGACATTATCTGCCTCCGTACAGGCTGCAACCTCGCCCGACACATCGACGATGCCAAAACTTCTTCAAAAATAAAAATGGGCATCAATGCCGGACTCACTGTAGATTTTGAAATCTTCAACAATTTTTTTGCTCGCCCCGGCATTATGTTTAGTATGAAGGGTGCTCGCTACGACAATTACGACCAAGTAGAAAACCTCAACTATTTTGAACTCCCACTTTTGGTGGCTTACAAAATCAACATCACCAACAATCTTGTGGCAGACCTTCAAACAGGTCCATACCTTGCCGGAGGTGCTTTTGGAATGGTTAAACGCCACGAACCTAAATATTTTGAATATAGGGCTTTTAAACGTTACAACAATGATGAATACCGTCGTTTTGATATCGGATGGAATTTTGGCGTAGGCGTAATTCTTAAAAAACACTATTATTTCGGCTTTGGCTACGACCTTGGATTCCGCCTTTTGCACGAACCCGACTATATGACTTGGCATCAAAAAAACGGTTGCTCTATGATCAATATCGGATACTATTTATAAACCTCTAATACTCTAACAATGAAAAGACTAATATTAATTATCGCCCTGATTGTTTCCTCAGTTTCGGCGGCTTTTTCGCAGCATATCTGCGCACGGGCTGGATTAAACATCACTAAGTTTATTAGCGACGCCAACATTTTCACCACCGTAAAACCGGGTGCAAATGCAGGTGTAACAGTAGATTTATCTCTCGGCAAAGATTTCTTTTTTCGTCCCGGTGTGATGTTTACGATGAAAGGCGCACATTACGACAACAGCCGTTACGATAATCTCAACTATCTTGAACTCCCCCTTCTGATGGCTTACAAAGAGCGTGTGAGGCACAAAATGGCTGTGGATTTTCAAACAGGACCGTATCTTTCGGTAGGCATTTCGGGCAAAATCAACAAAAAGGCTGAGAACTATGCCGTGCCTTCTTTTGTAAACGAATATCGTAAGTTTGATTTCGGTTGGAATTTTGGTATTGGCTTAGATATCAATAAGTTTACTATCGGCATCAGTTACGACTGCGGGCTCCGTCAACTCCGCGACCATTACTACAGTCAAGACGTTCAAAAAAATGGATGTCTGATGATCAATTTCGGATACTATTTCTTATAAATCAACATTTTAAAATTTCAAACAATGAAAAAACTAACATTAATTATTGCTACTGCGGCATTAGCAGTTTCCACCGCCACGGCTCAAGATTTTGGCATAAGGGCGGGTGCAAACATTGCCAAATGGAATGGCGATGCAAGTGAATGGGTTGACCAACGCACTGGATTCAATGTCGGCATTATTGCAGACCTTAATTTTTACAAAGATTTCTATTTCCGCCCCGGCGTTATGTACTCTCAAAAAGGCGGACGTTATTGGAACGACGTTTACACAGAGTTTGGCGTTAAAGAAGGTCACGACTTTTTCTACAATCAAAACTACCTCGAATTTCCTCTCTGCGTGGTATACAAACGCAAGATGAGCGACAACGTAAAATTAGATTTTCAAACAGGAGCGTACATAGCATTCGGCATTCACGGCAAAACCAAAGTGGAATACAAAAAAACACCAGAGCATAACTTTGAATACGATATGTTTCGCAAATGCGGCGAAGATATGATTGGCACTCAGGCCAAGCGTTTTGATTTTGGATGGAATTTTGCCCTTGGCGTTGATTACAAAAAATACTACCTCGGTGTGGGCTACGATATTGGTTTGATACCAATTCACGATTGTGCCGATTTTATGTTAGTAAAACACTGGTCACCTCACAATGGCTGTGTAATGATCAACTTAGGCTACTATTTCTTATCTTTATAATCTTAAAAAAACTATCTCACAATGAAAAAACTAATTGCACTAATAGCACTTGTAACACTTTCTATATCAACATTTTCGCAAACCAAAGATCTATGCGCTCGCGGAGGACTTAATTTAGCCAAACATCGTGGCGATGTATACCCGCACAATGCAAACAAATACGGCGTAAACTTCGGATTTACTTACGACTTTGAACTGTTTAACAATCTCTATTTTCGCCCCGGATTGTATTTTACCATGAAAGGCACTCGCGACAAAATTAAGCACGACAATAATTCGCCTTGGATCAAACGCTACCTCAATCAAAACGAGATAGAGTTCCCGCTCTTAATAGCCTATAAGATAAAGATTAACAGCACTTATGCCATTGATTTTCAAGCGGGACCATATTGCGGCATCGGTTTTTGCGGTCACCAAAAACAACGCCCCGGTAGTTTTAAACAACGATTTTTTCAACGTCACAACGATGGAGTGAATGAAAGTGGTTCCGTTCAATATTTCAAACGTCTTGATATCGGCGTTAATTTTGGCGCAGGTGTAGACATATCAAGGTTTTACGTTGGTGTTGCCTACGAACTCGGGTTCTTAAATATTGGAGACTTTAAAGAACGAGTTATCAAACCCAACTGCCTGATGATCAACGTTGGATATTATCTATAGCTTGATAATATTGTTGCGGATAGCGTATTTAATAAGGTCAACGCTGCTCTTGAGGTTGAGTTTCTGCATAATGTGGTTTTTGTGGGTCTCCACAGTGCGAACGCTTATAAATAGCTGGTCGGCAATCTCTTGATTGCTCTGCCCATCGCCCCAGAGCTTGAGAATCTCTATTTGGCGGCTGCTAAGGTGCTGTGAGTCATCGTTGTACTCGTCGTTTTCGTCGGCATCGGCGCCCACAGTGCCTATAAAGCGTTTCAGCAGAATGTGTGTGATAGACTCGCTGTAATAGTCATGACCGCCGCGAATGGTGTAGATAGCCTGCAAGAGGTCTGCCGCATCGGTGTCGATAGATAGGAATCCCTTTGCGCCCGACTTGATTGACTTAGCCACAATGTCGTCTTTTTTAGCGTCGCTCATTACGAGAATCGCAGTTTTGGGAAACTTCATTTTCAGCGAGATAATCAAATCCACGTCGTTGTGCGATATGTCAGAGAAATATAATATCAGCACATTGACAATCCTATTTGACATTTTCTGCATCAGGGTTTCCTTGTCGGTGGCTGAAAACACCGGCTTAATTTCGCTGCTACGCAGAAGATAGGCTTCAATGCACTGCATTATCAGTTTGTGTTGGTGGTAAATGGCGACGTTTATCATATTCTTTAATTTTTTATTTTTCACAAAGTAAAAAAAAAAATTGCAAAAAATAGATACATCCATACAAAAATTACGTTAATAACTTATATTTGCAATTAAACGCAATCCTTAAAATCGCTTTGTAATAGCCACTTTAAGGGTATGTTTTTTGCAGTCAATAAAGGATATTAATAATTTAAAACAGTTATTATTTGTATGAAAACTACTCTAAAAATTCTTATAGTTATGTTGGTAGCCATGGCGGCAGGATGTATTGAAGACCGGGAGCTTGAGCCACCGTCAATGTCAATCAGCTACACCGATACCCAAAGCATAAAATTCTCTTGGCGCAACCCAGCTGTCCTCACCGTAAAAATCACAAGCGAAGAGGATATTGAGCGTTTTACTCTCACCAGCGAACCAGCATATTGGAACAAAGACACCACATTCCCCCCTTACACGCACTATGTGAATTTTGATTTAAACTTGACTCTTGGTCGCGGATATGTGGTCAAAGATTCTACGGTAATTCTCTCATTTAAAGCATATTGCAACGGCCTTTGCAACGAGCAGTTCCGTAAGCTCAAATATGAATTCAACTATCCAGCTATCGACTCGTTTAAAGTGGAGATGAGTACCGACCCCATCAAAGGCAACTGCCTACTCAACATCGAGGAGCAAGAAGCGTTTAAATACACCGAATACCGCAACCGCAATTTCGACCTTGTTTTGGTAAAAGAAGACCGTCCTTTGTGGCGCAATTTTGGACTCGGGCTCGCTAGTCCTTCGTCCGAGAGGTATTTATACGAATATTTTGCTTACCGAGTACCACAGTTTGAATACAACGCCGACTCTACAAATCTGCACCTACGTGAAACGCTCACTGGCACTTACAAAGAAAGCGACTATCAAACTTGGGCAGACCTAACTCCTAAAATGCTCGACACTGATGATCATTTGT
Organism: Bacteroidales bacterium; assembly: GCA_016286055.1. GTDB lineage: Bacteria > Bacteroidota > Bacteroidia > Bacteroidales > UBA3824 > UBA3824. The sequence goes on along the minus strand of JAEERW010000003.1, from coordinate 359,742 downwards.
TTTATCGTTACCTTGCCGAAGACGAAGATTTAGGATATGGACTCAGCAACCTTGAAATTGAACGTCCACTCTATAAGGTGAAGCTATACAACGGTAAAAAAGCTATGATACGAATCACCAATATCGTAGATGGCGACTTTCCAACTGTTAAAATGACTGTATATTATCAAAAAGATTAAGCCTGACGGTAATAATACCGCCCCATATCTTGAGTAATATTTCCAAACTGAATAGCCCGCGCCGGACATCTGTGAATGCACGAAAGGCATTTAACACAGTGTCCGAGCCATTTAGGGCGATTGTTTTCCATAACGATATTCTTTTCTGGACAATTCTTTGCACATAGTCCACAACTTGTGCATACATCTTCGGCATAAAATTTTTTGTCGCCCATGGTAAACGCCATAAAAAGAGGGTAGAGGATTCTGCCTTTGAGAAATGGCTTTTTGCCACGGACATAATGTTGGTAATCACTTCCTGATTTTATGGCCTCGGCAATGCGCTCTATTTCAGGCTCGGCATTTTGCAATTTTTGATCGGCTAGTACTTTGTCGTCGGTACCAAAACCTTTCATAACAATATATGTATTAGGCATTTGCACCGAAAAAACCTGACTACAGATGATATTATTATATCGCTTTAATAATTCCTTTGCTTGTTTGTCGGCAGTGCCACAAGTGTCGCCACAGGTAACCACGCAAAAAACTTGCTGTTTATCAAAACCTTTGAAACGGACTTTCTTTAAAAATCTCGCCATCGGTTTAGCCAATCCCCACGAATGTACCGGGCATACTAATCCTAAATAGTTGCCCTCGAGCTCAATATCCACACCTTTATAAATAGTATCGTAATAATCTGCTATATTTTTAACATTTTCGCCGAGCAAACCTGCCAGACGGTGGGCTGTATGTGCCGAATTGCCTGTGCCTGTAAAATAGAATATCATTTTTAAACGTATTTAATTATGCGCAAAAATAACCAATTCGCGTGATTTTTTTATTATTTGCATAAATATTTGATTTTTTGTTTATATTCGCACAAAATTAAACTTACAAAAATGGAAAAAATAGCAGTGTTCCCAGGCTCGTTCGACCCACTGACAGTAGGTCACGAATCTCTAATACTCAGGGGATTAGAAATATTCGACAAAATAATTGTAGCCGTGGGTATCAACAACGACAAGCGCGGATTCCTGCCCGTAGAAAAACGTCTCGAACTCATCAAGTCGGTTTTCGCAGGTCGCGACCGAATTATTGTTAAAACTTACAGCAATCTTACAGTTGATTTCTGTATCGAAAACAACGCTACACATATTTTACGAGGTTTGCGCACCTCAGCCGATTTTGAATACGAACGCGCCATTGCTCAGGTAAATAGATTGATGAAGCCCGAAGTAGATTCTGTTTTCTTACTTTCACATCCCGAATACAGCAGTGTAAGCAGTTCGCTCGTCCGCGAAATTGTTCAATACAAAGGTGATGCCCGAAAATTTCTTCCCGAAGGAATAGATTTTGAATATTTCTTTGGCTATAATCCAGAAAATCAGTAGGTAATGAACATACACAATTGCAATATTTGTCCGCGCCAATGTGGTGTGGATCGTGCTAATACATTGGGTTTCTGCAAGATAGACCATCGTCCGCACATTGCCGAAATATGCCTTCACCGTGGCGAAGAACCCGTTTTGGGCGGGGGTAGGGGAGTGTGCAATGTCTTTTTCTCCTCGTGCAATCTCCGATGCATTTTTTGCCAAAACTACGAAATCAGCCAAGAAACCTTCCAAAAACAAGAAATCACCACTATAGAATCTGCCGTCACGCGTATTGCATCTATACTTTGTACCGAGAATATTGATACTGTGGGATTTGTATCGCCTAGTCATCAGGCTTTTCAGATGAAATGTATCATCGACACATTACGCCGGCGCGGTTTCAACCCTACAATTATCTACAACACAAACGCATACGACAGTGTTGAAACCATACGCGAACTTGAAGATTACGTTGATATTTATCTTCCCGACTTTAAATACGCATCCGACGATCTTGCCGTAAAGTATTCTTCTGCACCCAATTACACCAAGATAGCTACTGCAGCCATTGCCGAAATGGTTCGCCAAAAAGGTACAGAATTAACGCTCGACGAATCGGGAACAGCCAGAAAAGGTATTATCTTACGCCATTTGGTACTTCCGGGAAACGTTTTCAACTCAATTAACGTATTAAAAAAAGTGGCCTATGATATTTCGCCCGACTTGCACATCAGTTTGATGTCGCAATACTATCCCGAATATAAGGCCAAAGACGACGAGAAACTCAGCAAGTACGTAACTCAAAAAGAATATTCAAAAGTTACCGAAACAGCAGAAATACTCGGACTAACAAACGGATGGGTTCAAGAATTAGGCAGTAGCAGTTTTTACTGTCCAGATTTTAGCGTCTCAGGAAACCCGTTTGAAAAAAAATATTAGACTTAAAAAAAATAATGCAAAAAATAGTTGACATTCTCATTTTTTTGCACGATATTTGGAAAAAATTAGTATAAGAACCATTTAACACCTTAAAAACTATGGCATTTAGATTTAGAGACCTAAAAGTAGGTGGCAAAATAACAACAATTTTTGTTATAGTGATAGGATTACTTCTTATTACTTGTTTGTTGATGTATTTTCGTCAGCAGTCTTCCGAAGAAAACATACATAACGTTTCCGAAGAGGTGCTTCCACAAAATAAACTAAGTCAAGAAATCACCACCAACATTCTTTTGGCACTTGTAGAACAACAGAAAATTTTCACCGCCAGCGATACCGAAACAAGCATACGACTCGGTGGCAGAGAACACTTAGACAAGGCGCACAAAGCTATTGACCAGCTTTACGAAACCGCCACTAGCGACGAGCGTATCATCATGGACAAGCTAAAAAATGATCTCCAAGAGTACGAGAATGTGGTAACAGCCTCAATTTCAAAGTTTTCTGAAAAGAATTCTATCTACAACGAACTTGAAACGCTAAAGAAAGATTTCTACCGCGACCTCGAAGAAATACGCGAAGCCATAACATTAGTTAACCCGCAGAAATCTACCGAACATGCTAAACGCATTCTTCTCATCTCCGAAACTATCCGCATGATCGAAAAAGCCAAGGGAAAGATGGGAGATCAGGCCCTCGTATCGGGACTCATTGGCACTGTTAAGGGCAATATGGCGCAAATTGCAAGTTTTTCAGGCAATTATGGATGCCAACGCTACGCCAACGACGCCATCAAACTTATGCAAAAATACATACAGCGTTCGCCCGACTATTATACTGCTCTTGGCGAATACAGCAACAATATCGGTATGGTTATCGAAGCCGGCAAAAGCATAACCGAAAGCGCACAAAAAATCGGCGACATGTCAATGAACTCAACTAAAAAATCTTTCGGACGTGTTAATGAAAACTTCAAGGCAATGTACATCACTTTTGGTGTAGCTGTAGGAACTATCATTTTCCTCTGCCTGTTCTTCTGCTTGTTGCTCTCAAAAACCATTGGACAGCGTTCACGGAAAACCCTTGACGGTGTCAACCACTTAACCAACGGTGACCTCACACAAACCGTTGACGTTACCACCAAAGACGAATTTGGACAAGTAGCATCCAGCGTAAATGCAATGGCCGCAAAACTCCGCGAAATTGTTAGCGGGATTTCTGACAACGCCGAAACTATCACACTCAATAGTGCCGAAATAGCCCAAGCATCGCAAGAACTAAGTCAAAATGCTGGCACACAAGCCGCTTCGGCAGAAGAAGTTTCTTCTTCAATAGAACAGATGAGCGCCGGCATCACACAAAACAGCGACAACGCCCGCGAAACCGAACGTATTGCTCAAAAAGCACTTGAAAGCATACGCGAAAGTAGCATAGCAAGCCAACAAAGTATGAAAGCCATGAAAGACATTGCAGGCAAAATCTCCATTATCGACGAAATTGCATTCCAAACCAACATTCTCGCACTCAACGCCGCTGTTGAAGCCGCACGTGCCGGTGAACAAGGCAAAGGATTCGCAGTGGTAGCCGCCGAAGTGCGCAAATTGGCAGAACGCAGTGCAAAAGCCGCTTCTGAAATCGACAAGGTTTCAAAAGAAGGTGTAACCATAAGCGAAAACGCAGAACGTCTACTCAAAAACATCATCCCCGACATCGAAAAAACTGCCGCTCTCGTCCGCGAAATTTCTGCTGCTAGTTCCGAACAATCTACCGGAATCAGCCAAATCAACATCGCTGTACAGCAGCTCAACAATATCACCCAAAAATACGCCGCATCTGCCGAGGAACTTGCCGCTACTAGCGAACAACTTGCTTCCAAGAGCGAAGAACTTAAACAATCTATCGGTTTCTTCAAAACCGATAACGATAATAAGAAAGTTGCTCCTACACCGTCAAAATCAAAACTTGTACAGTCAAAAAGCAACATCAACACCTACAAGCACACCACCAGCAGACCAAAAGTGCAACCATCAAAAGTTGCATCAGCAGCACCTACTATTTCTTTAGATGCTCAACAAATTCAAAAGCATTACCAACAACAACCAACGTCATCTGCTCTCAACAAAGGAACTTTTATCAATCTCAAAGACAACGCAAAAGATTCAGATTATGAGAGATTTTAAAAAATAATTGTTCTTTTGTACACAATTTGCAAGATTTTTGCATAAATATTATTGAGAAGTTAGTTTTCACTTAGTAATAAAAATCTTAACGCTTAAAATATGCTAAATTTAAAGAATCTATCTGTAGGCAAAAAAATAGCGACAATATTCCTCTGTATTGTCATATTGCTGTTAATTACAGTTACACTGATGTATATCAGAGGGCGTTCTTCTGAGTCGAACATAAAGAACGTTGCAGAAGAGATGCTTCCGCAAAACCGTCTGTGCCAAGAAATTACTACAAATATCCTCTTGGCTATGCGCGCACAGCAGAGCTTGTTCCTTTCGTTCAACAATGAAGCAAACATCAAACTCGGTGGCACCGAAAATCTTGAAATTGCACATCAGAGTATCACAGAGTTGCAGAAAATTGTCTCCCAAGACGAACGCGTGGTAGTTGACCGTCTTGAAGCAAGTCTCAACGACTACGAATCGTTTGCTAAGCAATCTATGGAAAAAAGCAACTCGCGAAATGCTGTATATTTTAAAATGAATGATTACCGACGAGAGATTGTAAAAGAACTAACTGCTATGCGCAAAACTCTCGCCAACACCATTCCTCAGCGCAACACCGACCTTGGCAAACGTATCCTTTTAGTGCAAGAAACTCTCGATCAATGCAACAACCTAAGAGCTTTCTTTGGTGGTGGACAAGCTGTAACCGACGCTGTTAGTACCATTAAAGCAAATCTTTTGCAAATGCAGGGTTTCGCTGGTCAATATGGTTGCGCTCGAAATATCAGCAATTGTCAACAAAGCTTGCAAAAATATTCTGAAGTTTTGCCAGGATACAACTCCGAAGCAGAAGCAGCTCAAAAATTTGTTTCTCAGGCCAACACAGCAGGCAATAGCGTTATTGAAGATTCACAGAAACTCGCCGACATGATGCTCGAAAACACCAAAAAATCGTTCGGCACTGTTAACAACAACATTCACGCAATGATATACACATTCTCTGTAGCAATCATACTAATTATTATTGTGTGTATAGTTCTTTCGATTCTGCTTTCAAAACGAATTGGCAACCGTGCCGAAAGCACATTCCACGGCGTTCAATTCCTTACCGACGGCGACCTCACCCACAAAGTTAAAGTTGATTCAAACGACGAATTCGGTCAGATGGCCGACAAGGTAAACGCTATGACAGCTCAAATGCACGACATAGTTTCCAAAATTACCGACAACGCCGAAACCATCAGCATCCACAGCGCCGAAATAGCCCGTGCATCACAAATGATGAGCGAAGGCGCTAGCACACAAGCTTCATCAGCAGAGGAAGTTTCTTCTTCGTTGGAGCAAATGAGTGCCGGCATCAACCAAAACAGCGACAACGCCCGCGAAACCGAACGCATTGCTCAAAAAGCCCTAGAAAGCATTCTCGAAGGCGGAAAAGCAAGTCAGCAGAGTATGGCGGCTATGAAAGATATTGCAAGTAAAATTTCTATCATCGACGAAATAGCATTCCAGACCAATATTCTTGCTCTTAACGCAGCAGTTGAGGCGGCTCGTGCAGGAGAACAAGGCAAGGGCTTTGCTGTGGTAGCTGCCGAAGTGCGCAAACTCGCCGAACGTAGTGCTGTGGCAGCTTCTGAAATCGACAAAGTATCGAAAGAGGGTGTGGCAATCAGCGAAAACGCTGAACGCCTGCTCAACAACATCATACCCGATATGGAAAAAACAGCTGGTCTTGTCCGCGAAATTTCAGTAGCAAGTTCAGAACAGAGCACAAGCATAGGTCTTATCAATCGTGCCGTGCAGCAGCTCAACGATGTTACACAAAAATACGCAGCCTCTGCCGAAGAACTCGCATCTACAAGTCAGCAACTTGCTTCCAAGAGCGACGAGCTTAAAGAATCGATTAGTTTCTTCAAAACTGAAAACGTTTCCAAGCCTCAGCAACGTATAGAGCGTATAGCTAACAAACCGAAACCTGTTGCCAAAAGAGCTATTGTTCCTGAGCCGGCACCCTTACAACCCAGCTCACACGCCAACATAAACGCTAATTTTGGCAAAGGCACTATCATCAACCTTAAAGACAACGGAAGAGATTCTGATTTTGAAAAATTCTAAATAGTAGTGTTTAGTAGTTATAAATAAAAAACCTCAATGCCGTGGCATTGAGGTTTTTTATATAAATTCTAATCAAGATTTACTTACCGAGTTTGATTTGCATCAATTCGATGTCGCGATCAATTGTCTTGGCCTCGTTAGATTTTGGATAAGATTTCAGAATAGTGTTGTAAGAATCAAGAGCCTCTTGAAACTTACTTTGTTTTTCCATTAGCTTGCCAAGCTTGTTGAGATAGATAGGAGCCACAAAAACATTGCCGTTGGCTTCTTTAATAGCATCCTTGTAACATTTCTCAGCCTTAGCAAAGTCACCTTTTTCTACCCAGCAGTCGCCAGCAATACCTTTTGAAATAGGAGCGAGGTTCTTGTCGCTTGCCGAAAAACCGTTGATGCATTCAAGAGCCTTGTCGTAATTTTGAGTGCGGAAATAGCAAATTGACGCATAGTATTTGGCAAGATTTGCTGCTTTTGTTCCAGAGTAATCACTCATTACTTTTACAAAGCCTGGATAGTTGCCGTCACCGTTGAGAGCCAAATCAAAGGAATCACGTTCAAAATAGTTTTCTGCTTGAAACATCTGGGCGGTAGCCTTCTGCTCTTTCGGAAGCTTAACATATTTCTGATAAGCAAGATAACCCAAGATAATAGCGGCAATAATTGCAATCACCGTAAAAATCTTGTTTCTGTTCTCTTCGATGTATTGTTCTGTCTGTCCAATTTTCGACTCAACTATTTCGAGCTGGTCTTGTTGTTCGTTCTTTTCTTTATTAGCCATTGTGTTTTGTTTATAACAGTTTTTAATAATGCCGCAAAATTATTGTTTTCATTATTATAAAAAAAATATTTTGCGTAAAAAAAAATCCTCTAATCGAGGATTTTTTTTATGGTTTTGTGTGTAGTTGAGGGCAAAACTAGTTCTCGGCCTTGTCCAAAACTTTTCTTTTCTCTTTGATGCGTGCTTTCTTACCGGTAAGCTCTCTAACGTAATAGATTCTTGCACGGCGTACAATACCGCTCTTGTTGAGCTCTACTTTTGTAATAAAAGGTGACTCTACGGGGAAGATGCGTTCTACACCAACGCTACCCGACATTTTTCTTACGGTAAATGTTGCGCTTATTCCGCAGCCTTTTTTCTGTATCACTACGCCTCTGAACTGCTGTATGCGCTCCTTGTTGCCTTCTACATTTTTGTAATGTACGGTGATTGTATCACCGCTGTTGAACTCAGGCCATTCTCTTTTCTGGTGGTACTGTTCTTCAACTACTTTTAATAATTCCATGGTTTTATTTTTATTAACGTTATAATCTAGTTATCGTAATTTTTCAGCGTGCAAAGATAGTAATATTTTTTGTTTTCCAAACAATTGTCTACTTATTTTCCTACTTTTTTGACAAAATATATTTATATGTCGTATTTAAACGCCTATTATCCAGTGCTTTAAATATCATCATTTAAACCTATTTTTTTTTAAGATAACGGTCTAACCATGTCTGAGTTTCCCATGCTACGTGCAATATTGATTCAGCCGCTGTGTATGTATGAAGCTCTTTTGGCAATATCACAAGGCGTGCAGTGCCGTTGCAGTGCATTACTGCGGCATATAGTTTCTCGCTCTGAACAGCAGGTGTGGAGGGGTTGTTGTCGTCTTGGCCGTGAATAAGTAGGAGCGGAGCTTTTATGCTGTCGGCATACATTATGGGCGACATAGCAAGATATGTGTCGCGAGCCTGCCACAATGTTCTACGCTCGTTTTGAAATCCCAATGGAGTGTTGGTGCGGTTGTAACAACCGCTCCGTGCTATTCCAGCGGCAAATAGGTTGGTATGAGCTAGCAAGTTTACTGTAAGAAACGCACCGTACGAATGTCCGCCTATTGCCACATTGTTTCGTTGCGCTATCTTATGGTCTACCAAGGCATTAACTGCTGCTTCGGCATCTAAAATTATTTGGTTTATAAAGTCATCGTTTGGCTCAGAACCGTCTTTTCCTACCACAGGGAACGAGGCATCCAAAACAGCATAACCAGCTGCTGCAAGCCAAATAGGAGTGGAGTTATTGCCAGCTGCGGCAAATTTAAACGCCGAAGTGCTTATCTGGGCAGCCGTACTTGTGGATGTATATTCTTTCGGATACGCCCAAACTATTGCTGGCAATGTGCCTTTGCCTTGGTAGGAGTGAGGAAGGTAAAGTGTGGCTGATAGTTTTACGCCGTCGGAGCGGGTATATGTTATTAGCTGCGACTGTATGCGGGCGGTTTTATAGGGGCTCTCAAAGTCGCTGATTTTTTTCTGCGACTGACGTCCGTATAAGTTGGCCGTATAATAATTAGGATACTCTTCTAACGATTCGCTCTTCAGCGCCACCACTCCTGTAAGAGGGCAAAACGCTTCGCAACGACTGTAGCGCGGAGGTGTAGATTTCCAGATTGTTTTACGTTTCTTGGTTATAAGGTCAAGCCTTACAAGAATTGGTTGGACGCCGTTTTTGGTATACTCCTCGGAGGTGAGGTAGATGTAGCGGTTTTGGTACATCAGTGCAGATTTTCGTCCATAACGGTTGGGCGCTTGAAGTATTCGGTACGGCGATGTCCGTTCGTTACTAATCAATAAGGTGTCGAAAGCTCCCGATTCGGTGCTTATACGCAGAAAATCAGTATTTTTTGTCTTGGTGTTTGTTTCGGCAACCACTATAACGGTGTCGCTCAGAGCATAAATACCAGCAAGACGGTTTTGCAGCAGAACTATATCTTTCTTATCTGATCCAATCGTGTAGAGTGTAATTTTGTCGTGATACGGTGCCGCTGTTTTAAGGTTTCCTTTGTCTAAAGCTGTTGCCCAAATCAGCGTGTGAGGTTTTTGGGCACACCAAGTAATATTACGGGCGCCGTTATTAACCTTTGAATATGCGTGCTCGTAAAGAGGATTATCGGCTATCACCTCTTCACCACCACCGCCTATCACCTTTACCGTGTTGGCAAACTGTGTGTATGGCACATTATAAGAATATGGTTTATTCAAGTATGTAGCCAAAACGTATTCACCGTCGGGCGATACTGAAAACGATGTGATAACACCTTTTGAACCAATTACTTCTGATTTATGGTTCTTCAAGTTGAGCTTCACAATTTCGGTTTCGGCATAAAAGTCGAAACTATCTTCGTCGTCAGAATTTTGCAATAGGTCTTGAAAATCGGAATAACCTTCACTCTCGCCACTCTCGCGTATCCGAGGCGAAAGAGAAGTAACAATACGCAATCGCTGGTGCTGCTTGTTGGCTGCTCGCAAGTAAAAAACAGATTCTCCGTCGCCGCTCCAATCAACAGGAACTCCTGGGAAAATATCGTTAACGTCGGATGCCAACTTATTTGCCGTACCACGCGAAAGATCGGCAAGCCAGAGGTCGGTGCTGTTTTCAGTCTTATTGGTAAACAGCAACTTTGTGTTGTCGGGCGAAAGTTGGTAGCTGCGCACCATAGCATTTTTGGGAATACCTTTGAGTGTTTTGCAAGAACCTGATTTTGTATCAGTTACTGAAATATCATAGCAATATACCCCGCTTGAAATGGTGTTTGATATGGGCTTAAACCTCAAGCCAGCAAGTTTAAGCTCGTATTCGTTCAAAAAATCAAGGCTTTTGCTGTTTCGCCATTTGAACGTTATCATCTTATCAATGTTAGGAGTAAACATCACCACGGGAAGCGGTTCTGCCTCTACAATAACGGCTATGCTGTCGGCAGGACTCATATATTGTCCCACACAGGGTGCGGCTGTTGACACGGCTGCTATTATCGACAGAAGTTTAATAGCAAGTTTCATTTTTAAGTTGGTTTTTTCTACGGTTCTCTCAAATTTAATGCCGATATTATGGCGGCAATTTATCATTAACTACCGCCTTGTCAGCGTATTAAACGTTTGATACTTTATAATTAGTTTAAATATTGCACAAAAATAATGATTTTTGCACTATTTTGTTGAAATTTGCAGCCAGAAAAAACACAAAAAAATTAAATGACACAACACACCTTATATAAATATTATTTCTTATTTCTGCTGACAGCAACAATCTTGTGCGGATGTCTGGTAGATACGCACGAAGGATTCAACAACGTGCCTCCAAAAGCTTTCATTCCTATCAAGAAACCTATCGTAGCCACTTATCTTCATATCGGAACGCGCAAAATCGACCCATATAGTCTCGACCTCCGGGGTGTAGACATTCTTAATATGGCATTCACTGTTATCACCAACAACCGTATCGGACTGCTTTATCCAAACCACGCCGACAACTTTATGATGGTAAGAACTCTCAAGCAGGGAAATCCAAATATGCGTGTGCTCATTTCTGTGGGCGGATACGGTACTTCGCCACAGTTTCAACAAATGGCGTCCGACCCTAAAAACAGAGCTATTTTTGTTGACGATGCAGTAAGATTCATTAAATACTACGGTTTCGACGGCATCGATGTAGATTGGGAATTTCCAGGTATGGAGGCCGCCACACGCAACTCCGACCGTAAAAATTTCACCGCTCTGCTTTCCGAACTCCGTCACGCTCTTGACAGCGCTTCGCGAAACGATGGAAAAAAATATATGCTCACTATTGCCGCTGGTGCGTTCGACCAATATCTCACTTACACAGAACCCACTTTGATTGCTCCCCTGGTCGACTATTTTTTTGTAATGACTTACGATTTTGTGGGACAATGGAACAGTGCTACTGGTCATCACACCAACCTTTACGCTTCGTCGTTCAAAAAAACAGGTTATTCTGTCGACCGCATTGTTAAAACATACATCCGATACGGTATCCCTGCCGAAAAAATTGTGATTGGAGCTGCCGCTTACGGTAGAAAATGGACCAACGTGGAATCATCCAAAAACGGTCTTTTTAAAAATGCCAAGGGCGAGGGTAGCATCGCATATTCTAAAATTACTGAACTTGAAAAACGACGCGACTATCAAAAATGCTGGGACAAAAGCGCTTGCGCACCATACCTTTTCTCTAACCGCAACAAATCATTCATCACTTACGACAACCCAGAATCTGTACGGAGAAAGGTCGACTATGTTCATTTACACTCTCTCGGGGGTATTATGTATTGGGAATATTTTTCCGACAGCCAACAAATTATTCTCCACAGCATAACCGACGAAATGAGAATTTCTCGCGGTCAAGCTATTTTGCCACGGTTTTTGCAAATTCAACAGCAAAAAAACATAAAAATAATTGCAAACTGAACTTATTTTGCTACATTTGTATGGCAGTTTTTGAATAGAAATGGACTTAGATAATCGAAACGAAATAGAGGCAAAAATACTTGTAGTTGACGACGAATATTCAAACCGTCTGCTAATTGGGAGCATTCTCAACGAGGCTGGATTCCAAGCGGTTTGCGTGTCGAACGGCTATGAAGCATTAGAAGCATTGAAGTACCAAGACTTCGCCCTTGTGATCCTCGACATTCAAATGCCAGGAATGGACGGCTTTGAACTCCTGCACAAAATTCACGAATTTAAGCAATCGCATTATTTGCCTGCCATTTTTGTATCGGCTGTTTACTCTCTCAACGAATACCAAGAGGTGGCTATCGCTAGTGGTGCCGTTGACTTTCTCCCAAAACCTATCAACGCCAACATCCTTATCGGCAAAGTGAGAGTCTTCACTGAACTGTTTATTCAAAAACGCAAGGTTGAACTTTACCGAAACAACCTTGAAGAACTTGTTAAGGAGCAATATTCTGAGCTTGTGGCTGCAAAAGAGCGAGCCGAAGATGCCGACAAGTTGAAAACTGCATTTTTAAACAACCTTTCGCACGAAATAAGAACGCCTCTCAACGCTATTGTATGCTGCTCTGACATTATTTCAATGCCCGATACCGACCCCTCTACTTATGGAGAGCTATCGGAACAGATAAAAAAAAGCACCCGTTATTTGTTAAACCTCGTCGACAATATCATAGCCATTAGCAAATTAGAAAGCGGAAACACCACCATCGTCACAAAACCAACAGACCTTGTGTTCCTTTTCAAGTACATTTTTGAATACAATAAGGCTAATCTCGCTCACGACGAAACAAAACGCAGAAATATTCAACTCATTTTTAATAACCAAATTAAAGAACATTCGTTAAAGGTTTCGAGCGATGAAAACTTTCTGCGCCAAATAGTGTCGCTGCTTGTCGAAAACGCTGTAAAATTCACCGAACACGGAACGGTGTCATTGTCAGTAAATATCGAAAAAAATGAAACGGAACAAGAACTTCTGCACATTGAGGTAAAAGACACTGGCATAGGCATTTCGCAAGAAGACCAAAAGATTATTTTCGAAAAATTTCGAAAGGCTGCCAATATGGGGCAGAAAATTTACGACGGCGCAGGCATTGGCCTCGCCATTATCAAAAAACAGATTGGTATGTTGAACGGGAATATACAGCTTGAATCAAAACTAGGTGTGGGTTCTAAATTTACCGTAACAATTCCAATAACACGATGTTAGACTCTATAAAACAACAACATAACTCTATGAAAAAAATAATAAAAGTAGGAAATGTGGAGTGTGGCTCCAACCAGTTGTTCCTGATTTGTGGTCCATGCGTGATCGAAGACGACGACACTATGCTCCGCACAGCCGAATATGTAAAAAAAACAGCTGAAAAGCTTAAATTGCCGGTTATCTTCAAATCTTCGTTCATGAAAGACAACCGCAGCAGCGTTGAATACTACCTCGGCCCTGGATTAGAAAAGGGTCTCGAAATTTTGCAACGCATTAAAAATGAGTTTGGTATGCCTGTCCTTTCAGACATACATTACCCCGAGCATATTGCTCCCGCAGCTCAAGTGTTAGACGTTATCCAAATTCCTGCGTACCTATGTATGCAAACTGGGCTCGTTACTCAAGCCGCAAAAACCGGAGCAGTAATCAATCTGAAACATGGCCAGTTTCTCGCTCCCGAAAACATGATTAAGCCCGTAAAAAAGATTGAATCGTGCGGAAACTTCAAGGTAATTCTCACCGAACGCGGATACACATTTGGCTACAACGACCTTGTGGTTGACCCTCGCAGTTTCTTCCATCTGAACGAAACTGGTTACCCCGTTGTATTTGATGTTACGCACTCCATCCGCAAATACGGCATTCCTTCCGCCGACCCCAATGGCGGAGCACGCCAGTACCTCGACGTTCTTGCTCGTAGCGGTGTAGCTGCCGGTGTTGACGGTATCTTTATTGAGGCTCACCCAAAACCCGAAATCGCTAAATGCGACGCTGCCAGCCAATTGCAGTTAGACAAACTCGAAGATTTTCTCAAACCCCTTATCGAATTGCACAATATTGAAGTAAAATACAGAAAATAAACAAAAAATGGAATTATATTTAGATTCAGCAAATCTGCCGGAAATCGAGAACGCTTTTAAACTCGGATTCTTAACCGGCCTTACCACAACCCCCACTTTCATGCACCGCGAGGGTTACAACGATGTAGACAGCGTTATCCTCAAACTCGCTAAAATTGTTCCGATTCTTCAAATCGAAGCCCTCGGACGCACTGCTGAGGAAATAATCAGTGAGGCTCACCGTCAAAACGACCTCGGTCTCGACAAAACAAAAACTGTTTACAAAATTCCTATCTCTCTCGAAGGAGCTAAGGCTTGCAACATTCTCCGCAGCGAGGGATATATGGTAAATATGCACCTAATTTACACTCTGCAACAGGCTTATATCGCTATGCAGGCTGGCGCTACCTATGTGTGCCCTCTCGTTGGTCGCCTCCAAGACCAAGGCCACGACGCTATTTCGCTTGTAGAACAATGTGTCAACGCTGTTAACCGATACGGATATCAGTCCAAAGTGATGTTCTCGTCGGTGCGTCACCCAGAACACGTGCGCAACGCTCTCAACGTAGGCTGCCACACTATCACCGTTCCGTGGAAAGTATTGCAGATGATGTCGCAAAACAACTTCACTACCGTTGGAACAGAGCAGTTTTTCGAAGATACCAAATTGATGACTTCGCAGGTTAAGGATGTGTTCCGCACTGAAAACGCAACTATCTCTAAAAATGCTACTATCAACGAGGCTCTCGTAAAAATGACACTTTCAAAACTCGGCGCTATCACTATCACCGAAGACAACGGATCTATCTACGGTATTTTTACCGATGGCGACCTCCGCAGAATGGTTGAAAAAGAGGGAGAATCTGTGCTTTCGCGCAAACTCGCTACTTTGCCATCTAAGCAACCTATCACAATTGACAAGGATGCTTATTTGATCGACTCTTCTAAACTGTTCAAACAGTATAAAATTGACACTCTTGTAGTTACAGCCGACGGCAAACCTTGCGGAATGCTCGATATCCAAGACCTTTTGTAATAATGGATATTACTGATTTAAAGTTATTTACAGATAGGGGAGGGGTGTTTACTCTTCCCCCGTCTGATTTTTTATCTAGGGCACAACAGATAAAATGCATTATTTTCGATTGGGATGGCGTGTTTAACTCTGGTGTCAAGGGCGACGGTGTGTTTTCAAACTTTTCTGAGGTAGACTCAATGGGGCTCAACATCTTGCGTTTTGGTAGCAAAATCATCTCAAACGATATTCTCATTGCAGGTATTATATCTGGCGAAAATAATCCTTCAACAGAAAAATTTGTAAACCGTGAACACCTTAATTTCAAATGTTTAGGATTTAAAAACAAAACTGAAGGTTTAAGTAGAGTGCTAAATAAATATGGCTTAACTCCAGAGCAAACTGCATTTGTTTTCGACGATATTTTAGACCTCAGCGTTGCCAAAGTATGCGGTTTGCGTTTCAAAATAGCCCGCAATGCCACGCCAATGTTCAATAAATACGTAGAGCACAACCACTTAGCTGACTATATTACAGCTAACGTTGGATCTGAATTTGCCGTTAGGGAGGTATGCGAACTTTTGCTTGCAGCTATCGGTGTATACAACAAAGCTGTAGATTCGCGCATCGCCTTCGATGCCGATTACGCCAATTATATCGCTGAACGCAATTCAATTGAGCCAATCACTTTTACTCCTGAAACAACTTATTGATTGTTAGAGTTTTGCATATTCCACTTTAAGCTCTTCTATAGCCTCGCCGATATGGTTGACAAAATACTCTACAAAGTATTTGCAGTCGGTATCGGCGGGATGTGTTTTGAGCCTTTCTTCAAAGTTTAGCATCATACCAGAAACGTCATCCACACCCATCACCTTGGTTGTAGACTTTGCCAAATGAGCTATTTTGCGCAAATTATCTGTATCATTGGCCGTTAAAGCATTTTCAAGCGAAACCTTTATACTATCAATCTGTTCAAAAAAAACATCTATCAACTGTTTTTTGGTTTCGGGATCGCCTCCCGAAACCTCTTCTAGATATTCCAAATTGATATGTTTATATTCGCAAGACATCATTTTGAAACAATAGTAATCACTATTTTCTCGCCTTTTTCATCAACATCCGCTACTATCTCATCACCAGGCTTAACCTCGTTGTCGATAATTACAGTAGCCATCTCGTCTTCAAGATGTTTTTGAATAGCGCGTTTCAACGGGCGTGCTCCAAATTTGCTATCAAAGCCCTTGTCAGCGATAAACGCTTTTGCCTTGTCGGTGATAACAAGTTTGTAACCCATATCTTCCACACGTTTGTACAGACCCACAAGTTCAATATCGATAATCTTGTCGATATTGTCCTTAGTAAGATTGTGAAACATTATCACATCGTCGATACGGTTGAGAAACTCTGGTGAAAATGCTTTTTTGAGTGCCTTTTCGATAATCGACTTATTATTGGCATCGTCGCTTTCGCCTGAGCCAAATCCAACTCCGTGTCCGTATTCCTGAATTTGACGTGAGCCTATGTTCGATGTCATTATTAATATAGTGTTCTTAAAATCCACCTTACGACCAAGTCCGTCGGTGAGTCGTCCCTCGTCCAACACCTGCAAAAGAATGTTGAAAATGTCGGGATGTGCCTTTTCAATCTCATCTAAAAGCACTACTGAATATGGTTTGCGACGAACTTTTTCGGTAAGTTGACCGCCCTCTTCGTAGCCAACGTAGCCAGGAGGAGCTCCTACTATGCGCGAAACCGAGAATTTTTCCATATATTCGCTCATATCTATGCGGATGAGCGCATCTTTGCTATCAAAGAGAAATTCTGCTAATATCTTGGCTAACTGAGTTTTACCAACACCAGTAGGTCCAAGAAATACAAATGTGCCTATCGGTTTGTTGGGGTCTTTGAGTCCAGCTCGGTTGCGCTGTATGGCCTTCACAATCTTTTCAATTGCCTCGTCCTGACCAATGACCTTCTTTTTCAACTCGTCGTACATATTTTTGAGCCGCTGTCCCTCGGCCTGTGCTATTCGGGTAACGGGTACACCGGTCATCATTGCCACCACTTGCTCTACATTGGCTTCATCTACCACTTCGCGCTTGTTTTCAAGATCTTTTTCCCATTTTTCTTTCTCTTGGTCAAGAAGTTTGAGAAGTTCCTGTTCGCGGTCGCGGAAACTTGCCGCAAGTTCAAAGTTCTGACTTTTAACGGCTTTCACTTTCTCCTCACGTGTGCCATCTATCTGCTTTTCAAGATCGTCGATACGCTGAGGAACTGTTATTTTTGAAATATGCACACGAGAACCAGCTTCGTCGAGCGCATCGATGGCTTTGTCGGGCAGATGACGGTCGCTGATATATCTGTCGGTGAGTTTTACACACGCAGCTATAGCCTCAGGGGTATACCGCACATTGTGATGATCCTCATACTTGTCTTTAATATTGTTGAGAATTTCAATCGATTCTTCCACTGTGGTAGGCTCAACGATGATTTTCTGGAAACGACGTTCCAACGCACCGTCTTTTTCTATGTGCTGGCGATACTCGTCGAGAGTGGTGGCACCAATACACTGTATTTCGCCACGTGCAAGAGCTGGCTTGAGTATATTGCTTGCGTCGAGCGAACCAGATGCTGATCCGGCTCCAACGATATTGTGTATCTCATCAATAAACAATATGATATTGGGATTTCGCGAAAGCTCTCCAAGAATAGATTTCAACCTCTCCTCAAACTGTCCGCGATACTTTGTGCCTGCAACTATAGCAGCTAAGTCAAGTGCCACAACACGTTTGCCATAAAGAACACGCGAAACTTTCTTCTGAACTATCTTCAGTGCAAGTCCCTCTACAATAGCCGATTTGCCTACACCAGGTTCGCCTATCAGTACTGGATTGTTCTTTTTGCGGCGACTAAGAATCTGCACAAGACGTTCAATCTCTTTGGCACGCCCCACAATCGGATCAAGCCTGTTCTCTTCGGCCGCCTTGGTAAGGTCAACGCCAAAATTGTCGATAACTGGGGTCTCTGAATTGGTGTTGCTCTGGCTGGAACGATTGTTGTCGTCATCGTCGAAATCATCATCATCCTCCTCGTCGTCGGTAAACCCAGCCTCAAATGTAGGGTTTATCTTAAAACGTTCCCTGAGTTTCTCGTAATCAGTATTATTAGCCTTAAACATTGTTGTAACAGTGTTATCCATATCTTTAAGAATGGTAAGTAACAAGTGCTCCGGACCAGCCTGATCGGCGTGAAGAGACTTGGCTTCCGACGAAACCTGATTTAAAATTCTCTGCGCCGACTTGGCAAAAGGTATATAATCAGCCTCTCCGGGCAAAAGCATTTTATCGCGTCGCAATTGCCTTTCAATTGATTTTTTTGCCTCAGCTGTATTTATTCCCACGCCTTGAATTACTTGCATAAGGTCGTAGTCGCCATCGCGCAACATGCCCAGAAAAAAATGTTCTGGTAGTATCTCATTGTCGCCCAAACGTATAGCTTCTTCCTTGCTATAAAGTAGTATGTCTTTTAATTTCTCCGAAAATATTGAGTCGTCCATTTTTATCATTTTGTTTCAACTTGCAAAATTACAAAAAATCTTTGGTTTTTTGAGGGCTCAAATGCTTTTTTTATTAAAAAATATTAAACATTATCTTTTTTTTTATTAATTTGCACATTATTTAAATAGAAAAAAAATGAAATACTACGGTTTGTTTATAGCTGCCCTAATATTGGTTTCCTGCGGAAGCGGAACGGGCTCAAGCAATGTTCAGGAGGATACTGACTCCACTATCGACTCTTCTATTGTGGATAAAGATTCCGAAAATGCAGGAAAAGTGCTTGCCACTTTGCCTACCTCGCACGAGATAATTGCCGTGCTGGTTGACCATCCCGACACAAGATACGATGCGTCGTTGCTCAATAGCCTATCTTCGCACCTTAAATACAACACCACAATAAGCAAGTCGATTAATCTCGGTGCTTACGGCGTGGGAATGAGCTACGCAAGTCTATTCAACCAAAACCAAACTGTGCTGCAATATATGGCTGTGGTGAAAACTATGGCTGAGCAACTCGGTATTTTGAGATTTTTCGACGAGGCCACCATGCAAAAAATGGAACAGAACTTAGACAACAAAGAGGTGATGATCGACCTTATATCTTCTGCCTTTTACAAATCCGACAAATACCTGCTTGAAAACGGTCAGAGAGAAATAGCAGCCATGATTATTGCTGGTGCTTGGATTGAAGCTATGAACATTGCTTGCTGCCTTACTAAATGTAATTACAGCTTAAACCAAAAACTATCTTCACGAATCCTAAAACAATGCGAATCAATTGATTTAATGGTTACTTTTTTGTCAGAATACACCGACGGCTCAATAGGGGAGGTTGCCAACGATTTCAACCAGATAGACTCTATAATTAAACAGGCTAAAATCACCCCTCTGGCAAACGATTCATACTATTGCAATGATGAAGACTTTACAAAAATATGCGATATAATTTCTGAGATTAGAAACCGATACGTGTCTATGTAATGTTAAAAATTGTTTTTTTATAGTTAAACATTCAAAAATGAGTTTTATCACAAACGCCTGTTTTATACATTTGCAAAAAATCACAATCGGGAAATGAATAAATATTTGATTGGCTGTTTGGCTCTGATAATTAGTGTATTATGCATCAATAATGCTAATGCGCAAGAACACGTATTTGAAGTTCGCGGACGACTTGTCAACATGGAGGGCAAGGGTGTTCAGTTCGCTCACATCATTAATCTAAAAAAATCTACCGGCAGCATTTCGGATACCGCAGGTTATTTCAGAATCCTAATGGTTGCGTCCGACACAATACGAATCTCCTGCCTTGGATATGAAGATGCAGGGTTTGCACTCTCCAAACAAAACATCTCTCCAAATGCCAATTTAATAACTATCAGCGACATAGTTCTTACTTCCAAAACATACGAACTCGCCACTGTCAACATTTTCAGCGAACGTTGGAAATCTTTTGTATACGATTATGCACACCGCGAGGATATCAACAAAGCCGACAACCGCGCCCTCGAAAAATGGTTTAAAAACATTGTCAACCCAGATATTGTACGACAAATAACCAACGCCGCTAGCTCTGGCATCACTTTTACAAACCCAAACAGACGTAGAATTAAAGCCGACAACCAAATTAAAAAATTTGAATACCAAGAAGAATTAAGCCGTCTGGCTAACGAAAGATACAATCCAACTGTGGTGTCGCAAATCACAGGTATTTCTCTTGAAGAGGCTGAAAAATTTATCAAACACTGCAACCTTAGCCGCGAATATATTTTGCAAAAAAACGACTACGACTTGTATATTATTATCAATCAACTATATAAAGAATATTTAAAACTTCAAAAATGAAAAAATTTTTTGACTACATAGGATATATCGCCTTCCGGATTCTCATTTTTTCTGTAAGGATTACACCTTTTCCAATCCTTTATTTTTGGTCTGACGTAATTAGTTTCATAATTTTCAGATTGATACGTTACCGCCGAAAGGTTATCAACACAAACCTCTCTATGTGTTTTCCCGAAAAAACCGAAGAAGAAAAGAAAGAAATTCGTAAAAAATTTTACCGTCATTTTACCGACCTTCTCTTAGAAAGTTTCAAAGGTTATGCTCTCCCAGTAGAAAAACTTGCCGCACGATATCCGTACGAAAACAAGGAACTTACAGAAAAATTATACAAAGAAGGTAAAAGTATGCTCGTGGCTTTTTCGCATTACGGCAACTGGGAATGGGCCACGCAGACGGTGGTTTACGAGCATAGTCATCACATGGCCGTTCTCTACAAACCAATGAAAAACAGATACATCGACAACTATATCAAAACTTGCCGCGAACAACGTGGAACTCATCTTTGCCCCATCGACAAAACCAAATATATGTTTGCAATGCGCGAAAAACAGCCTATGGGATTTGTAATGCTTGGCGACCAAAACCCGTCGAATACTAAACGTGGTTTCTGGGTAAATTTCATGGGAATAGACACTTGCGTGCTTCACGGTATAGAAATGTACTCTAAAATGTTTAACTTGCCCGTAATCTATTTAGAATCGCGCAAAGTTAAACGTGGACACTATCAACAATATATTTCGATGCTCGTTGAAGACCCAGAAAAATGCGCTCCGGGCGAAATATCAGCTATTTACATGAAAAAACTTGAAGAATCGCTCAAACGCGAACCCGCTTATTGGCTTTGGTCGCACAAACGATGGAAACACAAACGCGACGAAAACGGTAAACCAATACGCAGCGAATACTACAATAATTAACAAATAATGAAACCATTAGTTGTAACACGGCAATTTTTTAAAGATATCACCGACTTGGCATATCCTTCATCGTGCCTTGGCTGCGGAACTCCACTTACCGACAACGAAAAATCATTATGCATCAACTGCTTAGTAAAACTCGGCGAAACTGGTATGCACAAAACCGAACCTAACGAAATCACCGAACTATTCTTCAATAAAACGCCGATTATCCACGGGTGTGCTTATTACAAATACATTAAAGGTGGTATCCTACAACGACTTATTCACGATTTAAAATACCGAGGACATCCCGAAATAGGAATTTTGCTGGGCTCAATTGCTGCCCAGTCTATCAAAAAAAGCGAATTATTCAGCGACATTGACATAATAATCCCAGTTCCTTTACACCCCAAGAAACTCAAAAAACGAGGATACAACCAAAGCGAAAAAATTGCCGAAGGTTTATCACAAGTACTTGATATTCCAATAAATACTGATATTCTTATCAAGACTTACTACAACGAAACTCAAACCAAGAAACACCGTATTCAACGATTCTTCAACTCACAAAATCTTTTCTGCGTTAAATACTCAACCGAACATCATAGCAAGCACTATCTAATTGTTGACGACGTGCTTACCACTGGCGCTACGTTAGAATCATGTATCAACGAAATCAAAACCATACCAGATGCAAAAGTGAGTGTTTTTACTCTTGCAAGGGCTATGGTGTAGATAAAAAAAAGGCGGAAATGTTTATTTCCGCCTTTTTTAATATATTATTAGTAATTGTATAACCAACCCAATTAGTTAATACCAGGGCATTGGAAATTACCGTTAATCTTGATAGTCTTTTTAGATTTATTCTGCAAAGTAGCACTGAATGTGCCAGTTATATAACTAACGATTCCAATATCCAATTTCTGTCCCATAGTAACAGAAGCTTCGGTAGACACATAATAGTCATCGCTTGAAGCGTCAGTAGCTTCAGAAGTAGCTTTGTAAATAATAAAGCAACCTGTGTTAGCTTCAATAGCGTCAGACAATGTTTGTTTAGCATCACCTGTTGTCAAATAATCAATAAGCAATTGAGTACCATCGGTTTGAGCATTGAAACCAAATTTGTAAGTAGTACCCGAAGCTGTGCCATTGAGCGTGATATACATACCAGCCTTGTTTTTGTCAAATCCAAAAATACTGGTTTTAGATTCACTAGACGACAACAACTTGCCAAGTGAGAATTTCGATCCCGTAGCATCAGCAGAATTGTTGGTTGTAAATTTTGCTGCGGCAGTTCCATCAAATTCTATATCGCCTGTTGCATAAAGCGATGCCATACCTTGGTTATCATCATCATCATCATCTTTATTACAAGACGAGAACATTGTAGCTGCTGTCAATGCGAACAGCATAAATCCTAAAGTTAATTTTTTCATTTTCAGTTAAATTAATTGTTAGTGTTTATTATTATCTGTGTTCAATATTTGGTTTAACCAATTCTAATAACGGCAAAATTATAATAAAGTTTTTAAATCCTCGATTTTTTGTTGTTTTTTTTTCACCACAATACAAAATAATCAAGTAAATATGGATTCAATTGTACTTAATAGGCTTATTACCAACATACAACCTACCAACACCTTTACCCACACAAACCTCTTGTAATAGATAAATACAACCGACGATATTATTATCATATAAATCAGTATCGCGTCTATGTTGTCTAAAAATATATTACGTATGCACGAACCTGGAAGCGACTCTATCCAGGTAACACTCCAAACCATAAACGAAAGTGCCTGTTTCAATAGCCAAAATACCGCATAGCCAAGCCAATAGATACTACTTGACACCAGAAGCACAATTGCCAACATCATAATCACATACGCTACAGGAATCACTATTATGTTGGTCAACAAAAAATACATCGGAAACTGTCCAAAGGTACTGATACTCAGCACTGATGTGCCTATTTGAGCAGCAATCGAAACTAACACTATACCCAAGAAGTATTTCGCTATCGGATTTCTTACCGATAATTCTATACGCTGAAACAACGGATTAAACGATACTATTGAGAGCACGGCCAAATACGATAGCCCAAAACCTACGTTGAATATCAGATACGGGTTTATAAACAACAATATAAAGCACGACAACGCAAGCGAATTATATGTAGTAGAATTGCGTCCTGTGGCATTGCCAATCGACATAATTGAAAACATAAGCGCAGCCCGGTTTACACTTGAACTAAAACCTGTAACAGCCGCAAACAACCATATAACGCTCAACACAATAGCACATTTAATTATTTTCTCTTTGCGTGTGCGATTCAAAAACCTCAACAATGCATCGGTTATAAGCATAATTATGCCAGTGTGCAACCCCGACACCGCTAATACGTGCATGGCCCCGCTCGATTGAAAAGCCGATTTGGTATCTTCGTCTAAATCACTCTTATATCCAAGCGTAAGAGCCTCTAAAACAGCGAGTTGCTTATCATCAAAATCGAAACTGCGGTAAATACTGATAAGTTGATCCCTCATTTTGCAACCATAATATCGTATACCTTTTTTATAACCCGATTGTAATATGCTGAAATTATGAGTCTTAACGTATGCTTGATGATAAACCCCTTGTTTGGCCATATAGCCCGCATAGTCGAAATCAGTAGGAGAGGAGCCACTATTCTTAATCCGTTGTACATTCACATTCAGTGCAATAAGGTCGCCCATCTGTGGTGGTGGTTTAAGAGTATCTTTCTGAAAATATGCCAACATTTCAAAAGCCGCATTGCCACAACTATCTAAAACCATCAATTGCGATTTCCATGATTTGAGCTTCTCTTCAGGCTGTAGAGTCACCACAGCACAAAACCTATCACCCACAATTTGTTCGGCATCTACCATCTTTTCATGGCGCACATCGGCAGTCACTGCGCCCAAAAAGGTGAAACATGCGAACACAGATACCCCGAACAGGATTCTGTAATACGACATTCCCCTGATTTTGTAATAAGACAAATACATCAAACCTGCAAAAAATACAAGTCCGATATAGCTTACAACAATATCGGGTTCGCAAAAGTACTGAAACAAAATACCTACCATAAAAGGGAACAGTAATTTGATAATCAGAAACTTGTTTACATCACCCAGAAACGATCTCTTACCATATATGTCGTTGCGAGGTATTATGGCTGACAGTTAAAGTGGTTATTGATAGTTTTTATCTAAAAAGAGCAAAAATCATGCAAAAAATCGGGTCTATTTAACATAATATTCCAAAAGTTGGCTAATTAATAGAATATTAGTAGGGTAGATGCAAAAAAATGAAAAAGATAACTGTCAAAACAAGACCAAAAAGAAAGCAAAAATCACAAAAATAGGTTATACAGACTATTGTAGGCAACATAATTAGAAGAAGTGACATATGAATAGGGGATACGTCTATTTAACATAATATTTCAAAATGCCATTTTTTTAGTAAAATATACGCTATGGGTTTATAAAGGTGGGAGAAATCAATAAAATGTGGTGGAGATATGATTTGGAGGCTGTTTTCTATTTTTTTTATACTAATCCATTAACAAATAGTGGCGACTATGTACACATTTTCAGAGCCATAATTGATTGTAATTCTGTTTATTATCCTTTTTGTTTAACATAATATCAATTATCGGCAAATTTTGGAGTTGATAGGGGGCTTGTTGAGGTTTTGTGTTTGGGAATGTGTTGTTACAAAAAAAGGCCGCATTGTTAATGCGACCTTTTTTCAAATCTAATTATAATAGGCTTAGTTGCCCAATGCTTCTATTCTTTGTTTAAATTCTTTAGCCTTGTCGTACTCTCCCATCTGTACGTGAAGCATACGTAGGTTTGAAAGTACGTCCTTGTTGTTGGGCTGAATCTCTAAAGCTTTCTCAAAATACTGGATTGACTCTTTGCATGCTGCTTTCTGCTCTGCTTGTTTTGCTGCTGCCTTTGAACCGTCTTTGTCTTCCGAGGGTGCTATAAGGCTTGCCTCTTTCTTAGCCAAGTCTGATTTGTCGTAAGCAACAAGACCAAGGTTGAAGTATGCGCCAAAATACTTAGAATCTTTCTTAATCATATCTTTGTAAGTATTTTCGGCTTTAACCACCTGTGCATCAAATTCTTTTCTCAATGCTTGTGCTTCGTCTAATTTGGCCTGTGAAGCGGCTGTGAGACGATCGTTCTCTTTCTGATTGTTGCGGTTTCTGAATGCAAGTTTTTTAAGAGAGTCTGCATCGTTGCGCAATTTCAAATAGTTATCTTTTGATTTGGTGTACTGGTCAACGTAAATACTTGCTTTAACACCAAATACGCTAAGGTTGTCGGGATATTTCTCAATAGCCTTGTTCAAGTATGTTTCTGCCTTGTCGTACTCTTTTTCTGCTGTGTAGTAGTTGATTACGTCGTAAAGAAGGCTCTCTTCCTGGGGATACTTGTTGTATGCATCCTGAATAAGTTTGAGTGCTTCGTCTTTCTTACCTTCTTCCATCTTGATGAGATAGAGGTGATGATAACTGCGTCCTATCTCGTACTTCTGATCGATGCTTGAATTAAAGAATGTTTTAGCCTTGGCATAATTCTTAGCCTGATAAGCCGATAAACCACCATAATATGCAATCATACCATCAATCGAAGATGTATCTTTCGGATCTTTGGGGAAATCTGAAAGGGCGAGGGCTTTCTCAAAGTCAGCGGCAGCAGCGTCGTATTTCAGCAACAAGTATTTGTTGATACCGTTGTTGGTGTAGATCTGCTTGATGTTTTTGATACCATCAATAGTTGACTTTTTAGATTTTACAGCACCTTTGGGGTCTAAGTCGCAAGCCTTGCGGTATGCTTCTACTGCTTTGTCGAGTGCATTATCGTCGGGAGTTACGGTCTCTTCCCAATACTGAACCTGATTGTCCTGTACGTAGAATTTGATTGTTGGATATTCCCAAATTTCTATTCCATCGGCAGCAGGTTTCTTGGATGTTGGTGTACCTACGAGTACTTCCAAGTTAGAGAACATGTTCTTCTGCGATTTGGCGGCTTCCATGCCAGCGTAAACGCCTTTGATGTTGACGCTTGCAGCATCGGTGAATACTTTTGCACGGTTTTCCCAAGTGGCTATTTTGGCTGCGCTTTTGGGATTCTGAATGTCGGCATCACTCTTCGCAATTTTAGCTTTTGCGTCGTTGATGTTTTTCTGCAAATCAGCAGCCGACGCTCCTGAGATGTTTTGCGCAAATGTTGTGCTTGCCGCCAATGCAAATGCGCTCAAAGTTAAAATTAGTCTTTTCATTTTTTGTAATTATTAAAATAAAACTTATTGTTCGTTGTTTTCTTCTTCCTGTTCAGAAGATTGTTCTGTTTGATTTTCAATATTTTCGGGGTTGTCGATAGTTTCACCCTCTACCCCTTCGGCATTTTCCAAATCTTCCTCGTCTTCGCCGGGAACTACGGCTATCGAAGCGATGGAATCTTTCTTGCCTATGTTGATGAGCCTTACGCCCTGTGTTGCACGCGATGATGTGGGTATCGTGTTCACTTTCAAGCGGATGGCTATGCCCGATTTGTTGATAATCATAAGATCGTCGTCGTCGGTAACTTTCTCGATGGCAATTAGTTTGCCGGTCTTGTCGGTTACGTTGATGGTTTTCACACCCTTGCCGCCGCGACTTGTCTGACGATATTCTTCAAGGTCGGAACGTTTGCCGTAGCCGTTTTCAGAAACAACAAGGATATTCTCGCTTGTATTATTTTCGTCGGCAATTACCATACCAACTGCCTCGTCGCCTTCGGGTATTGTTACACCGCGAACGCCTGATGCTGTACGTCCCATCGGTCGTACATCGGTTTCTTTAAACCTTACAGCCTTGCCGCCTTTAACACCTATAATAATGTCGTTGGTGCCGTTGGTGAGTTTCGCCTCCAAAAGTGTGTCGCCTTCGCGAACGTTGATGGCGTTGATACCGTTGGCGCGCGGACGAGAGTATTCGCTCAACTGAGTCTTTTTGATAACGCCCTTCTTGGTGCAGAGTACGATGTAGTTGTTGGTGATGTACTCCTCGTCGGTGAGGGTTTTAACATTGATGTATGCCTTAACGCTGTCGTCGGCTTCGATGTTAAGCACGTTTTGAATAGCACGACCCTTTGAGTTTTTGTTGCCTTCGGGTATCTCGTACACTTTGAGCCAGAAGCACTTGCCTTTTTCTGTGAAGAACAGCATAGTGTTGTGGTTGGTGGCAGAGAACATGTGGCGGATAAAATCTTCGTCGCGTGTGGTGCTGCCTTTTGAGCCTCGTCCTCCACGATTTTGAGTGCGGAATTCGGCAAGTGGAGTGCGTTTAATATATCCGAGGTTCGAAATCGTTACCACAACGTCTTCGTCGGCATAGAAATCTTCGGGGTTGAAGTTTTCCGATGCGGTGTATTCGATAGTGGTGCGGCGTTCGTCGTGATATTTCTCTTTAATTTCGAGCAACTCGTTTTTGATAACTTCCATCTGTTTGTCGCGGTTGGAGAGCACTTCGTTCAAGTAGTTGATGTACTTCATAATTTCGTCGTACTCGGCGCGTACCTTGTCGCGTTCCAAGCCGGTAAGTTGCTGCAAGCGCATTTCCAAGATGGCTTTTGCCTGAGCCTCCGAAAGTCCGAATTTTTCCATCAATCCCTGACGTGCCACATCGCGGTTGGCAGAGTTGCGTATCAATGATATAACCTCGTCTAAGTGGTCGAGAGCGATGAGCAAACCTTCCAAAATGTGAGCGCGTTCCTGAGCCTTCTTTAATTCAAAGCGCGAACGGCGGATAATCACATCGTGACGGTGCTCTACAAAGCATTCAATTATCTGTTTGAGATTGAGCAACTGCGGACGACCTTTTACAAGCGCAATGTTGTTAACGTTGAAGGTTGTCTGCAATTGAGTGAGTTTAAACAACTTGTTAACCACAACGTTAGGTATAGCACCGTTTTTAAGAGTGATAACAATGCGCATACCTTTGCGGTCGGATTCGTCGTTGGCGTGAACGATGTCTTCGATTTTTTTGTCGTTGACAAGTTCGGCTATGTGGTGAATCTGTTCTGCCTTGTTAACCAAGTAGGGAATCTCCTCAAAAATAATCTGCGGCTTACCCGAGTGTGAGGTCTCAAAATGGTATTTAGAACGTACCACAATGCGTCCGCGACCAGTCATATAAGCGTCTTTAACGCCTGAATAGCCGTAAATCTGACCGCCTGTGGGGAAGTCGGGGGCTTTTATAATCTTGATAAGTTCCTCAATTTCAATGTCGTTGTTGTCGATATAGGCGCAGATAGCGTCGATCGAGTCCGAAAGGTTGTGAGGAGCCATATTGGTGGCCATACCAACGGCGATACCCGAAGCACCGTTTACCAGCAGCATAGGGATACGTGTGGGCAGCACGGTGGGCTCTTTGAGCGATTCGTCGAAGTTGGGGATAAGGTCTACTGCGTCTTTGTCGAGGTCGATAAGTGTGTCTTCTGCAATTTTTTTGAGTCGTGCCTCGGTGTAACGCATAGCAGCAGGCGGGTCACCGTCCACAGAACCAAAGTTACCTTGACCGTCTACGAGAGGGTAGCGCATAATCCAATCTTGTGCCAAGCGCACCATAGTTAAATAAACGGAGGAGTCGCCGTGGGGGTGGAACTTACCCATAACCTCACCGACGATTCTCGCCGATTTCTTGGTAGGACGGTTAGAGAACACGCCCATCTCGTTCATTCCGAAAAGCACCCTACGGTGTACGGGTTTGAGACCGTCGCGGACATCGGGCAGCGCACGCGACACGATAACCGACATTGAATAGTCGATATATGCGGAGCGCATCTCCTTGTCGATGTTCACTTTAACGATTCTACCGCTTGTTTCTTCTGCCGGAGTGTTTTCGGCATTTTGGTTATTTTCGTTTTCGTTTACTGTATCTGACATAATTAATATGTGTATTATTTATACCAAATAAATTTGGTTTGTTGTCTTATTGCGCAAAAGTAGCAATTTTTATTTAAAGGAAAAATCTTTTAAGTATTTTTTTGTTTTTTGTACGATTTTTTGTTTTCTGTTAAAATTTTAACATTATTTAACATTTACAATAATAAAAACGGCACAAAAAATCTACCGTGCCAAAAATAGGGGGTACAATATGTTGTGAGTGTGGTTTTTATAACTGATTAATAGCAATTTAGTTGTTTAAAAGTGTTAAAAATGGTAATAAAATAGCCAATTTTACTATATTTTTGTATCATAATATTAAAAAAGTAGCCTAATTATTTGGATTTTTTGTAAATATTTATTATATTTGTAATAATATTTTAAACAACAACATTTTAGACTAACTAAATTTTTAAGAAAATGAGAACTAAAAATTATTTGTTTAACAAAAAGTACGTAGTACTTTTGATCGGAGTAAGCCGATATATTGACGCTTCGCTCCCTAATATCCCTAACGTGGGATACAACATTAAAGAGATGAAAAAGATTTTTACCGACCCCCGTTTTATCGGTATCGATCCTAAAAATCTTATAATCTCGTACAACGATACCGCCCTCGCTATTAAAAAGCGTATCGTAGATGCTTGTAACAAGGCTAAAAATAGCGATTATACGCTTTTTATCTACTATGCGGGTCACGGTATTATAAACCCTGACAACCTTAACGTTTACCTTACTGGTCGTGATACTTGTCAGAAGTACCTTACCGAAACGGGTATTGCCCTTGCCGGTTTGCGTGAGGCTGTAAAACGCTCTTATGCTGGTGCTAAGGTTGTAGTGCTTGACGCTTGTCACAGTGGTCAGATCCACAAGTTGACTGGTTTTAACGTTCCTTCTATGGCTGAGTTTGCCGGTGTGCATATTGTTTCGTCTACTTCGGAAGACGAGTGCGCTCTTTTTAACAAGCGTAACCCTGATATGCCTACCTACTTTACCGACGCTCTTGTTAAGCGAGTTCGCGGTGGTATCAACAACGGTAAGGATTATCTTACTCTTGGTGAGGTAGTTGACGGTATTAAGGCTGAGTTCCGTAACCTCGGTTACCCTTTGCCTATCCAGTCGCGCATCGGTGATACTTATAAGGCTCCTTTTGCTAAAAACGTTGCCGCTCCTAAGGATTTCGTTGCAATGCCTGAGCCTAAAAGTTTTGTAGGACGTGCTTTGATGAGACTTTCGTTTATGATGTAATCTTACATTTAATCGTTTAGTTCTCATTGATATAAAAAAGGGACTTCGATTTTTCGGAGTCTCTTTTTTTTTGTGCGCCCCTACCCTTTTTGCGAATAATCTCTTTCGCCGAAAATGGCTGACCCAATGCGGATTATGGTGCTGTGGTTTTTGATGGCTATGGGATAATCGTCGGTCATTCCCATTGATATTTCGGTAAAATCTTTCGGATTGTAACGCTCTTTGATACAAGAGAATAAGTCGGCTACTTTACCAAATTCTTTATCTATCTGCTCCTCGTTGTCGGTGTTTGTGGCCACGGTCATTAAACCATTGATTGAAACATTGGGATATTGGTCAAATGCTTTGGATTCAAACAGTTGAATTATTTCATCGTAAGTAAATCCAGTTTTGGTCTCCTCTTCCGCCACTTTAAATTGAAGCAAACATTTAATTGTGCGGCTGTGTTTTGCTGCGTGTTTATTTATTTCGGCAAGAAGTTTCTGACTGTCAACACTATGAATCATATATACAAACGGTGCGATGTATTTCACCTTGTTGGTTTGCAAATGACCTATAAAATGCCAATTGATATCTTTGGGCAAATGGTCGAATTTTGATGCCATCTCCAATGCGTGGTTTTCGCCAAAGTCGCGCTGTCCGATGTTGTAAAATCCCATAATGTCGTCTTCGGGTTTTGTCTTGGAAACCGCGAGCAAAAGTACGTTTTCAGGGATAGATTTTTTTATGTCGTTGTAGTTAGAAATATTCACCATCTTAAAGTAATACTTTAACTGATTATATGTTACTATTTAATACTGTGATAAATTAATATCACCCCCCTCCCCCACTCCCCTATCGGGATTTTTGGGTTCTTATTTAGTTTTATAACTAATTGATTATTAATTAGTTATGTAATTATTTTAAAAATTCGCTTCCGAAACTTAGCGGCAGTAAGTCGCTGATACTGTTGACAATAAAGCAACGGTCTTTGGCTGCGAGAATAATTTTTATGGGCGTAGAGAATCGCTGTTCGGATTCTAAAAGTGCTTGCCGGCAAGCACCGCAAGGAGTGATGGGTGTATCAAGAAAATCGCCGTTGGTAAAAGCGGTGATTGCCAATGTTTTTACTGCTTTGTCATGGTATTGCGAATTGGCAAAAAACATAGCGGTTCGCTCGGCGCAAAGTCCCGACGGATAGGCTGCGTTTTCTTGGTTGGTGCCGTTAACTATTGTTCCGTCGCTGAGGCGAATTGCTGCCGAAACGCTGAACTTTGAATACGGCGAGTAAGAGTGGTTTACAAATTTTTCGGCGCTCTCCACGAGGGCGAGGTCTTCGGGTGCGAGTTCTGATTTGCTGCACTCGGTCATCTTTATATTAATGTCAATTGTCTTCATAATTTAATAAGTTTTATAAAAAATGCCGCAGATTTATATTCCACGGCATTTTTATTATAACGAAATAAAAATATGTGTCAAATTTACTTCTTTAAGGCTTCGAGCATTTTCTTGCCAAGGTCGGCGGGCGACTCTGCCACGGTGATGCCACATTCGCGCATAATTTGCATTTTTGCAGCGGCTGTGTCGGCTTTGCCACCGATGATAGCACCTGCGTGACCCATACGGCGACCTTTTGGAGCGGTTTGTCCGGCAATGAAACCAACAACGGGTTTTGTACCGTGCTCCTTGATCCAATATGCGGCGTCGGTTTCCATCGAACCACCGATTTCGCCAATCATAATAATGCCTTCGGTTTCAGGGTCGGCCATAAAGAGTTTTACAGCGTCGAGAGTGGTGGTGCCGATAATGGGGTCACCTCCGATTCCTATTGCTGTTGTCTGTCCGAGTCCTGCTTTTGTAACTTGGTCAACGGCTTCGTAAGTTAATGTACCTGAGCGCGATACGATGCCGATATGACCCTTTTGGAAAATAAATCCGGGCATAATGCCAACCTTAGCCTCGCCTACTGTGAGAATACCGGGGCAGTTGGGACCGATTAAGCGGCAGTCTTTGTCTTTGAGAAACTCTTTCACCTTAACCATATCCTGTGTAGGAATGCCTTCGGTGATGCAGACTATAACTTTAATACCCGAATCGGCGGCCTCCATAATAGAGTCGGCTGCAAAAGCGGGTGGTACGAAAATGCAACTTACGTTAGCGCCTGTCTTGTCGACAGCCTCTTTAACGGTGTTGAACACGGGACGGTCTAAGTGAGTCTGTCCGCCTTTTCCGGGGGTTACTCCGCCAACTACGTTGGTGCCGTATTCAATCATCTGTCCGGCGTGAAAAGTGCCTTCGCTGCCGGTAAAGCCCTGAACTATAACTTTTGAATCTTTGTTTACAAGTATACTCATTGTTGTAAATGTAGTTTTATTTTGCGCCCCAAATTTATGGCAAATTTTTTATAAGAACAAAAAATATTTGTTTTTTTTTAAAAAATGTTTTCGGGAGTTGTTTTTAACATAAATAATTGTTAGTTTTGGCAATATTTTTTTGCAAAGAAAGTTTGAATAAAACAAAGTAGAACTCAGAACATTACAAAATGAACGAATCGATATTGAAGGCACTGATGCAGATGTTTGCGATAGTGGCGACGGTAGATAGTGAAGGAGTCTCCGCCGACGCTCGTAAAATCGTGGAGTCTTATCTGAAACTTCAACTGAGTCAGTCGGTTGCCGCCGAATACCTAAACCTTTTCGACAAATATCTCGAAGAGCAGAGCGGTAGCGTGCGCAAACACACCGATGGCACACAGAGCAAGCGAAATTCGCGAAACTCGGTAAAAGTGTTGAAAATATGTAACGAAATTAATGAGACCCTCGAACAATACGACAAGATTATTGTTGTAATACGTCTTTTGGAGTTTGCGGGCAGCAACGTTACCGATAAGGAACTCGACTTTATCAACACCGTGGCCGACACCTTTAATATTACATTCGAAGAATACAACGACCTCAAAAGTTTTGTAATATACGACGTTGACCAAATTGTGGACCAGTCGCAACTGATGATTGTAAATTCTAAACAGCAGTTGGACAGTAGTTTGCAAAACGTTAAGCACAATTTTGAAAAAAATCTCAAAGGCGACCTGCTCATCTTCCGTATGAAGAGCAGCAACCTATTGTTTGTGAAATACATAGGCGAAGAAGACGTTTTGCTCAACAGTTCGCCGCTTGTGCCTAAACGAACCTACGTGTTTGGCAACGGCGCTGTACTCAAAAACTCAAAAATCACACCTATATATTATAGTGATGTTGCGGGACGGTTTATTCAGGCAGAACAGAAATCGAAAATTGAGTTCCGCGCCGAAAATATCGAGTTTTATTACCCCAACAGCGACAACGGCATACACCGTTTTTCGTTTTACGAAGAATCGGGAAACCTTATCGGTATTATGGGAGGTAGCGGCGTAGGCAAAAGTACGCTATTAAATTTGCTCATAGGCAGTTACCCGTTGGCAGGCGGACGTATTCTTATCAATGGCTACGATTATACCAAAGAACCCGAAAGTCTCAAAGGTGTGATTGGTTATGTACCTCAGGACGACCTACTTATGGAAGAACTCACTGTTTTTCAAAACCTATATTTCAACGCCAAACTCTGTTTCAGCAATTTTAACGAAGAACAGATTGTTACGGCGGTAAACAAGATTCTGCTCGAAATGGATCTGTATGAAATTAAGGATCTTAAAGTAGGCGACCCGCTCAATAAGTTTATATCCGGCGGTCAGCGCAAACGACTCAATATCGCATTGGAACTTATCCGCGAGCCCTCCGTGATGATTGTTGACGAACCTACTTCGGGACTTTCATCAGCCGACTCCGAAATGGTGATGTCGCTATTTAAAGAGCAGACTATCAAGGGAAAACTCGTAATTGTAAACATCCATCAGCCGTCGAGCGATATTTTCAAAATGTTCGACAAGATACTTGTGATGGACAAGGGCGGTTATCCCGCTTACTACGGCAACCCACTTGATGCTATTGTTTACTTCAAAAAGATAAATAACAGTGTATCAGCCAACGAAAGCGAATGTCCCGTTTGTGGTAACGTTAATCCAGAGCAAGTTTTGGAGCAACTCGAAGCCAAGTGCGTAAACGAATACGGCAAACTCACCCGCAACCGCAAAGTGTCGCCCAAAGAGTGGTACGACCTTTATAATGAGAACATTGCGCCAAAAGTGGAGGAGCGCGGCGAATTACAAACCAAAGAAAAAACCGAACTGCCCGAAAACAAATTCTCTGTGCCGGGATTGTTCGGACAGTTTAAGATATTTGCCAAACGCAACATATTGTCGAAACTTGCCGACCGTCAGTATTTATTAATCAATCTGTTAGAGTCGCCAGTATTGGCATTTGTGCTTGCTTTCTTTGTTAAGTATTTTAGCGGAACGCACGACAATCCAGGCGAATATATCTTTGCCAACAACGAAAACATTCCTGCATACATTTTTATATGTGTGATTTGCGCAATGTTTATCGGCTTGACTGTGAGCGCAGAAGAGATTATTCGCGATTTGAAGATACTCAATCGAGAACGATTCCTTAACCTAAGTTGGACAAGTTACATCAACTCCAAAATTGCAGTCTTGTTTGGTATTTCTGCCATTCAAACACTCTCTTTCGCACTTGTAGGCAACTTTATTTTAGAGATAAAAGGCTTGAACTTAGAGTATTGGCTGATACTGTTTTCGGTGTCGGCGCTTGCCAATTTGGTGGGTTTAAATATATCCTCGGCACTGAAAAGCGTGGTAAATATCTACATTCTTATACCTTTTATAATAGTGCCACAGTTGCTTTTTAGCGGTGTTTTGGTAAACTTTGGCAAAATGCACAAGAGCGTGGCTTCGGTAGAGTACGTTCCGCTTGTGGGCGACGCAATGCCTACACGATGGGCGTTTGAGGCGTTGGCTTTGGCACAATTTAAAGATAATGAATACTTTAAGCATTTCTTTGCCATCGAACAAGAAATCTCCAAAAACAACTACATATCAGTATTTTTGATTCCCAATTTAGAGGAACGCATCAACGACACCAAAAAAGCCATCAAAACTGGTGGCGACGAACGCGAAATAGCCCGTAACCTTGGCATTATCAAGACAATGGTATCAGAATTGTCTACTTCCGAAGGCGAACGTTTCGACCGTGTGGACGAGATTACTCCCGAAAAATTCTCCGACAATGTGGCTTATTATCTCAACATTTTCTTGGATAAAGTGAAGTCGGAATGTGAAGATTTTCAGTATTCTGCCACCGAAAAACGCGACTACATATTCAACGATATGATAGAGCAATACGGAAGTCGTGAAGCCATTTTTGAACTTCAAGAAAAATATCACAACAAGAAGTTGGAAGAGTATATGCTGAATAAGAATGAGTTAGAGAAGGTTCTTGAATCAAACGGACGACTTATCCAGCAGAAAGACCCCGCCTATCAGATACCGAGATTTACCAACGGACGTGCGCCATTCTATGCACCTGTTAAGCGTTTGGGCAGTTTAACTATCGACACATTTTGGTTCAATACAGTGGTTATAT
Organism: Bacteroidales bacterium; assembly: GCA_016286055.1. Taxonomy (GTDB): domain Bacteria; phylum Bacteroidota; class Bacteroidia; order Bacteroidales; family UBA3824; genus UBA3824. The sequence goes on along the minus strand of JAEERW010000003.1, from coordinate 323,606 downwards.
GGTTGATAACCATATTCTTCTACGTGGCGTTGAGATTCACCTGGCTCAAATCGTTGCTTGGATTCTTCGGCAGGATTTCGTTGAAGAAAAAATTGTCGGAGTAGAAATTATTTGTAATTTTGCCCCAAAAGAAATTGAAAATATAAAACAAATGCAAAAAAAACTATTGTTAGGCGTTGAAGCCATAGCCCAAGGAGCCATCGACGGCGGTCTTTCGGGCGTATACGCCTATCCGGGGACACCGTCCACCGAAATTACTGAATATATAGAATCAAATCCCGTAGCCATTGAGCGCAATCTTCACCGTCAATGGTCGGCTAACGAAAAAACCGCAATGGAAGCCGCTCTCGGTATGAGTTACGCCGGCAAACGCGCAATGGTGTGTATGAAACACGTGGGTATGAACGTTTGTGCCGACGCTTTTGTAAACTCCGCAGTAACAGGCATTAACGGCGGTATTGTGGTGGTAGCAGCCGACGACCCATCGATGCACTCGTCGCAAAACGAGCAAGACAGCCGCTTTTATGGCGACTTTGCTATGATCACAATTCTTGAACCCTCCACACAGCAGCAGGCCTACGATATGGCTTACAGCGCGTTTGAGATTTCAGAAAAAACTGGTCTTCCTGTTTTGATTCGCATTACCACACGTCTTGCACATTCACGTAGCACAGTGGAAACCAAAGAGTTAAAGAGCGAAAACGAAGTACATTTCCCCGCTGATCCGCGTCAGTTTGTGCTTCTTCCGGCAATTGCAAAACGCCGTTACGCCAACTTGCTCAAAATGCAAGAAGTTTTGGGCGACAATTCTGAAAAATCGACATTCAATACATTTGAGGATGCTGATTCTAAAACAGGAATTGTGGCTTGCGGCATAGCCTACAACTATCTTAAAGAGACATTCAACGGTGCAATCCCCTATCCTACCCTTCATATTGGTCAATATCCGTTGCCAATCAAGCAAATAGAGAAACTCGCCGAAAAATGCGACGAAATTATCGTTGTGGAAGAAGGTTATCCGTTTGTAGAACAACGCATTAAAGGCATTTCTCAGAAAATAAAAATCAAAGGCAAATTAGACGGCACACTTCCTCGTCAAGGCGAATTGAATCCCGATATTACCAACGAGGCATTTGGCGTTAAGTCTGAAAATCAATACGCTACACCTGAACTTGTATCGCCACGTCCGCCGGCTCTCTGCCAAGGTTGCAGTCACGCCGATATGTACGAGGTTCTCAACCAAGTGATGCAAGAGATGGGCAGCAACCGTGTGTTTGGCGATATTGGATGCTACACCCTCGGAGCGTTGCCCCCTTACGTGGCTATCAACTCTACCGTGGATATGGGCGCATCTATTACAATGGCAAAAGGCGCAGCCGATTCGGGCGTAAAACACGCCGTAGCAGTTATTGGCGACTCCACATTTGTACATTCAGGAATGACAGGACTTTTGGATGCAGTTATCGAAAATACTCCTATCACAGTGATAATCAGCGACAATTCAACCACAGCAATGACCGGCGGACAGAAATCGCACGGCGAAAACCGTATTGAAAAAATCTGTCTTGGTCTCGGCGTTGACCGCGAACACCTCCACATCATTACCCCGATGAAAAACAAACACGAAGAGATGTTTAAGGTAATTAAGCAAGAAGTTGAGTATCAAGGCGTTTCGGTAATTATTTCGCAACGCGAATGTATACGCACGGCAGCCCGCAAAGCCGCCAAAAAAAGAGCAAACCTCAAATAATCAGAACAATGAAAACAGACATCATATTAGCAGGAGTTGGCGGTCAGGGAATCCTTTCGATAGCCTCGTGCATAGGCGTGGCCGCTATGAACGAAAATCTTTACGTAAAACAATCAGAACTCCACGGAATGAGTCAGCGCGGCGGTGCGGTACAATCGCATTTCCGCCTGAGCGACAAGCCCGTATATTCCGACCAAATACCTCTCGGCGAGGCAGATATAATCCTTTCGGTAGAACCAATGGAGGCACTCAGATACCTGCCGTGGCTTAGCGCAGAGGGTATGGTTGTTACCGACAGCACACCTTTTATAAATATACCCAATTATCCCGAGCCTGAAACCATCACAGCCGAGATAAAGAAATTGAAAAAGCACGTGCTCATCGACGCCAACAGCCTTGCCTCAGAAATCAAGTCGCCCAAAAGCGCCAACATCGTAATGCTCGGCGCAGCGTCGAAATATTTGCAAGTTTCGTTCAAGTCGCTCGAAAACGCACTCGAAGAGATATTCAAATCAAAAGGCGCAGCAGTGGTTGACGTAAACAAACAGGCACTCAACCTTGGACGCGAATACGCCGAAAAGTATATCCGCGGATAAATGAAAATAGTAATAGCAGGAGCATCGTCGGGATTGGGTTTTGAAACCGCAAAACTCTTTATATCAGCAGGTTGGAAAGTTTCGGTGTGCGCACGTCGCATCGACAGGTTAAAAGAGTTGGTGGATCTTAATTCCGACAATGTAACCGCTTATCAGTTAGATATTTGCGAAGACTCCTCTCCTACTCTTCTGCAAAAGATATTGTCGGATGGAGATCGCACCGACATATATTTCCACGTGGCAGGCATAGGCAGCCACAATCGCGATTTGGATATTAACAAAGAGATTAACACATTTAACACCAATGCGTTAGGCTTTGTTAAGTGTATTGATACTGCATATAACTATTTTAAGACAGTAGGCGGAGGTCAGATAGCCGCAATTACCTCAGTAGCAGGCACAAAAGGACTTTCGGCAGCACCATCGTACAGCGCCACAAAACGTATGCAATGGCATTATCTTCAATGCCTTGCGCAACTTTCGCATAGTTCAGGAGCGGGCATCAAAATCACCGACATTCGTCCGGGGTTTGTAAAAACCGACCTTTTAGACAAGAAAATGGATTATCCCTTGCTTCTGACACCGCCATACGCCGCCAAGATTATCTACAAAGCCATTATCAAGAAAAAACGTGTAAAAATTATTGATTGGAAATACGCCATACTCGTTTTCTTGTGGAAAATGATTCCTGATTTTGTTTGGGAACGGCTAAAAATTGATGCCAAACAGAAGTAGTGATTGTTTTTTATATCAAAACTAATTAAAAAAAAGGCGCAAAAACCTTTGTATTACAAAATAATTAGTAATTTTGGCGAAAAATAGAAACTATGTTGGAACCTATAAATATAGCAGCCACAATCGACACACCGGCAATTATACTTGATAAAAGTACCGGTGAGATGTCATTTTCGGGTCGTTCGTTGCCCGAAGACGTGTTGAAAATATATCAGCCGGTGCAAAATTGGTTTAAGGAGTATTGTCAAGACCCAAATCCCGAAACCGAAATTGAATTCAACCTCGACTATTTCAACTCATCGACATCGCGCATAATAGTTAAACTATTAATTGAAACAGAAAAAATCCACAACCACACCTCCAAAGTGCACGTTCTCTGGTGCTACCGCGCCAACGACGAAGTGATGAAAAACCGTGGGCTCGAACTAAAAAGCGTGGTAAACGTGCCGTTCGATATGGTGGAAAAATAAACGTAAATATTAGAAAACAATACCGTATAACAAAAAAAAATTCCGTTGAAAATGGAAGCACAAGACCCTATCTCTATCGAAAAAACTGACGGCGAAGAGCCCAAAAAACTCACTGCCGCACAGATTATTTTACAGAAACTGGCAGACAAAAAAGCCGAATCGCTCGAAAACATCATCACTGAGGTGGAAACCGAAAGCACCGAACCCGTTGGCGAGGAGCCTTTGGACGAAGAGCCCGAAGCAGAAGAACTGCCACAGACCCCGAAAGTAAATTATTCGGAACTCTCTAAGGATCAATTGCTCGACGAATTGAAAAAACTCGTGCAAATTGACGACATCCAACAAACAAAAGACGACATCGAAAGCATTCGTTCCGCTTTCTACAAAATATACCGCGCCGAACTTGCCGAGCGTAAGCAGAAATTCTTGGACGAAGGCGGTCAGGAAAAAGACTACAAGCCGATGGTAGACCCTTCGGAGGTAATCTTTAAACAACTTTACGACCAATTCCGCGCTAAAAAGAACCAAGTGTACGAGCAACAAGAGCGTCAAAAAGAAGAAAACCTCAAAAAGAAATACGAAATAATTGCCAAAATCGAAAGCCTGATAAATAGCCAAGAAACTATGAATCAGACTTTTGAAGAATTCAAATCGCTTCAAAAACAATGGAGCGAAATAGGTCACGTGCCGCAAGCCGAAACGCAGAAACTTTGGGATAGTTACAACTACCAAGTAGAAAAATTCTACGACTTTGTAAAGATCAACAAAGAACTCCGCGACCTCGACCTCAAACGCAACACCGATGCCAAGATAGCCCTCTGCGAAAAAGCCGAGGAACTCCTTCTCGAACCCAAAGCAGTAAAGGCATTCAAAGAGTTGCAAAAACTCCACGAACAGTGGCGCGAGATAGGTCCCGCACTTAACGCTCACAAAGAGGAACTTTGGGAACGTTTTAAACAAGCCACCGCAAAAATCAACAAAAACTATCAGGACTATTTTGAAAACATCAAAAAAGAACAAGAGAACAACCTGAAAGCCAAAGAGTTGATTTGCGAAAAAGCCGAAGACCTTATCGCTCCCGACTACAAATCGCGCAAGGAGTGGGAAAACAAATCAAAAGAGATTCTCGAACTCCAAAAAATTTGGAAACTCATTGGTTTTGCTCCCAAAAAGCACAACAACAAGATTTACGAACGTTTCCGTGCAGCGTGCGACAAGTTTTTTGAGAAAAAACGCGAGTTCTACTCTCAAAACAAAGAGGAAGAAGACAACAACTATCAGTTGAAAGAAGACCTTTGCGTTCAGGCTGAGGGACTTAAAGACAGCACCGATTGGAAAAAGACCACCGACATCTACATCAACTTGCAGAAAAAATGGAAAACCATCGGCCCTGTTCCCCGCAAATATTCCGAAGAAATTTGGCAACGTTTCCGCGCAGCCTGCAACTATTTCTTCGAGAAAAAATCACAGCATTTCTCGTCGGTAGACCAAGAGCAGGAAGAAAACCTCAAACTCAAAAAGCAGATTATCGACGAAATTGAGAACTTTAAGTTTGAAGATAGCGACGAAAAGAACCTTGCAGCCCTCAAAGAGTTGCAAAAACGCTGGTCGGCAGTGGGTTTCGTACCGTTCAAACAAAAAGAAGACCTTCAAGACCGTTACCGCAAGGCCATCGACAAGCAGTTTGCAAAACTCAACATCGACGAAACCAAGCGTAGCGAAGCAAAAATCAAAGGTCTTATTGAGTCGCTCAAAAACAATCCTCAGGCTTACGAGAAACTCCGTGCCGAGAAAGAGCGTTTAAAAAACCGCGTAGAGGCTATCACTCAGAAGATTACGCTTGCAGAAAACAACCTCGGATTCTTTGCCAAGAGCAAAAAAGCCGATAGCATGATTGAAGATTTCAAGCGCAAAATGGAAAAGAACAAAGAAGAAGCCGCCGCGCTCAACAAACTCATTTCGCTGCTCAACACTGCTATAAACGACATAGTAAACAAAGAACAGTCCGCTAAAAAAGGGGGCAAAGCATAAACAAACATGAACAACACATTCGATAAGAACACCTTAATAGGAATTTTACTGCTCTTAGCCATATTTGTAGGGTTCTCGATATTCACTCGTCCGAGTAAGGAAGAGGTAGAACGACAAAGGAGATACCGCGATTCAATAGCACAAGTGCAACAAGAGCAATATCAACAACAATTATTAAAACAAGCGGAAGACAGCATCCGCATGGCTCAGGCACAGAGCCTCGACACCATTGCAGAAATAAGCGACTCGGCTCGTGCCGAATTATTATCAAGCACTTTCGGAGATTTTGCACCTGCATCAACAGGAATGGAATCTGAAATAATCCTTGCCAACAACCTGCTGCACATCACCCTCAATTCAAAGGGCGCACAGATTTCGTCGGTAAGAATCAAAGGTTACAAAACCTACGACGGCGACTCGTTAGAGGTGATGAAATCCGACCCGGGCAACGAGATGAACCTAGACTTCTTTAACGGGAACAAGGCTATCTCCACCAAAAACCTCTTTTTTAACGTGGCTTCGCAAACCGACAACTCTGTGGTATTGCGTGCAAATGCCGGCGACGACAAGTGGTTAGAGTTTGCCTACTATCTGCCTGAGGATAGTTACGTTGTAGACTTCACCATTTCGTTCCATAATCTCAAAGGACTTATCAAGCAGAATTCGAGTTTCTTAGACTTCACTTGGAATCAGTTTCTACCCGTGCTCGAACGTGGCAACGATTGGGAAGTGCAGAATTCGGGACTCTACTACAAGTTTACCGGTGAAGACGATGATGTGGAAAGCATAATTTTAACCGAAGGTGAAAAAAACGAGCAGTTGAACACAAGTACCAAGTGGATAGCCTACAAGGGACAGTTTTTCTCCTCGGTAATTATGAACAAGACATCGTTTCCTAATGCGTTGATATCAACTCAGAAAACATCGCTCAATGGCAACATGCTCTTTATGAGCAGCAAGATAGGCGTTCCCAACAATTGCGAAACCGATTCGATGGCGTTTTATTTCGGACCCAACAAATACCGCATACTATCCAACACATCTGTCGGCAACACTGATTCTAACGAACTCGACCTCGACAAATTAGTACCGCTCGGATGGGGTATCTTCGGCTGGATCAATAGGTTCGCAATTATACCGCTGTTTAACTGGCTCGGCTCATTCATAAGCAATTACGGACTTATCATTTTGTTGATGACCATCATCATTAAGGTTGTGATTTTACCGTTGACCTACAAGGCCAACTTATCGTCAGCCAAGATGCGTGCATTGAAACCGATGGTAGACGAAATTGGCAAAAAGTATCCCAAGCCCGAACAGGCAATGCAAAAACAGCAGGCTACAATGGAACTTTACAAACGTGCCGGCGCAAGTCCTTTGGGCGGATGCCTGCCTCTATTGTTGCAGATGCCGGTATTGATTGCCATGTACCGTTTCTTCCCTGCAAGTATCGAACTTCGTCAGGAAAGTTTCCTCTGGGCATCCGACCTCTCCTCGTATGACTCTATTTTGGATTTACCTTTCTCAATTCCGCTATATGGTGACCACATAAGTCTTTTCACCTTGTTGATGGCGGTAGGTATCATTGTTCAACAAAAAATGACATCGGGACAGATGGATACTGGTCAGGCTATGCCGGGTATGAAACTTATGCTCTGGATGATGCCTTTGATGATGGTTTTGTGGTTCAACAACTATTCATCAGGATTGAGTTACTATTACTTTCTCTCTAATGTTATCAGTATCATTCAGTTGTACTTCATCAGGAAACATATCGACGAGAACGCTCTCTTTGAAAAACTCAAAGCAAAAGCAGAAAAGAGCGCCAAAGAACCGAAGAAGAAAAGCGGATTTATGGCACGTCTCGAAGAGGCTCAGCGCCGTCAGATGGAGCAGTTGAAAAAACAACAACGCAAAAAATAAATTATCTTCCTTTATAAACAAAACCCCGGACACTCATGAGTGCCGGGGTTTTGTTTTATACTTTGGTATGAATCAACCTAATCGTTGCTTAAAATCTTGATAGCCAAAACGTTTGATAAGTTCTATTGAACAATCGCTTTTCATCAAGAAAATATCGGGCAAAGGCATTCCGTTGAAAGTGTTGGTTTTGACCATACTATACAGAGCCATATCCTCAATGATGATTTTGTCGCCGATATTGATTTCAGTTTCAAACGAATAGTCGCCAATAACGTCGCCTGCAAGACAGGTCATCGATGAGAGCCTATACACGTGCTCGCCGTCGGAATTATCTTCGGCTTGATAAATCGGTGGCATAAGCGGCATCTCAATGATGTCAGCACAATGACACGCCGCACTAAAATCTAAAATCAAGATTTCAAAGCCGTTGCGAACCTTGTCCATCACCTCGGTGACCATATAGCCGCAGTTGAGCACCACGCCTTCGCCGGGTTCAAGGTAGATTTGCACGCCATATTTTTCGCGGATGCGGATTAAGAACTTAATCAAACCTTCAACATTGTATTCGGGATGAGTGATATGGTGTCCACCGCCAAGGTTAAGCCATTTGATATGAGGGATATACTTGCCAAACTTTTGTTCAAAAGCATTAAAAGTACTCTCCAAATCTTCAAATCCCTGTTCGCAGAGAGTGTGGAAATGCAGTCCCTCAATATTTGGCGGCAGAGCGTCGGGCATCTGGTCGATAGTGACACCAAGACGCGAACCTGTGGCGCAAGGGTCGTAGATGTCGTGGTCTTGTGTGCTGAACTGCGGATTTACCCTTATTCCGAGACTCGCATGGTGGCAGTTGGGCGAATGAAGACGGTATTGATTCCAAGAGTTGAAAACAATATGGTCGCAAATTTGGTCTAACTCGCTGATGTCTTGTGGTTTGAAAGCGGGTGCAAACACGTGGTTCTCCTTGCCCATCTCCTCGTGACCAAGACGTGCCTCGTAGATACCACTTGCTGTGGTTCCCGAAATGTACTTACCAATAAGCGGATAGAGCGCAAAAGTGGAAAAACATTTTTGTGCAAGAAGAATCTTGCAGCCTGTTTCGTGTTCTATACGGTTGAGCAACAGGAGATTATCAATAAGTCTGCCCTCGTCGATAACAAACGACGGCGTGGGCAGACTTTTAAGAGTTTTCACCTTTTCAGGTTCAATGAAGTGAGGTTTCATTCAAAACTATATTGTTTTCATTAATCAACCAAAACAGGATTTTCTTGCACATTCCACGGCAGACCGAACTTGTTGAGCATATCCATAAACGGATCGGGGTCGAAGTTTTCGAGATTGAAAACGCCCGTGCCCTTCCAAGTACCGGTAGCCACCATTGCCGCCGAAATCATAGCAGGAACACCAGTGGTATAACTAATTGCCTGAGAGCCAACCTCTTTGTAACATTCTTGATGGTCGCACACATTATATATATATAAGGTGCGTTTTTTACCGTCCTTTACGCCAGTGAAGATACAACCGATATTGGTTTTGCCTACGGTACGCGGTCCGAGAGTAGACGGATCGGGCAAGAGTGCTTTTAGGAATTGGATAGGAACAATCTTATGTCCCTCAAAATCAATAGGAATAGTGCTGAGCATACCCACATTTTCGAGACATTTCATGTGAGTAAGGTAACTTTGACCGAAAGTCATAAAGAAACGCATACGCTTGATTTCGGGGAAGTTGGTAGTGAGCGACTCAATCTCCTCGTGGTGAAGCAGATACATATCCTTCTGCCCTACCTCGGGAAAATCGTAAACACGCTTAACCGACATAGCGGGCACGCCAACCCATTTGCCGTTTTCGAAATAGTCGCCCGGAGCGGAAACCTCGCGGAGATTGATTTCGGGGTTGAAGTTGGTAGCAAACGGATATCCGTGGTCGCCGCCGTTGCAGTCGAGAATGTCAACATATTCAATTGTGTCGAAATAGTGTTTTTTAGCGTAGGCGATAAACACGTTGGTAACACCTGGGTCGAAACCACCGCCGAGCAGAGCCATCTTGCCTGCCTTTTTAAAAGCGTCGTTTCTCTCCCACTGATCGGAATAGTCGAAATATGCAACAAAGCCCTTCTCTTTTACACGTTTTTCATATTTGGCACGCCAAACGGGTTCGTCGATATCCTCAGGTTCGTAAGATGCTGTATCTACGTAGTTTACCTTGCACTCTACGCAAGCATCCATAATCACAAGGTCGTGATAAGGAAGACCGAGGTGCAGTACCAAGTCGGGTTTGTAACTATTGATAAGCGACACCAATTGCTCCTTAGAATTGGCGTCAACCTGGGCGGTAGTAATCTTGGTAGAAGTGGTTGGCTGCCACTTATCTCTCATAGCGTCGCACTTAGAGAGCGTGCGGCTGGCGATGCACATGTCGGTAAACACTGCGCTGTTTTGACATATCTTTGCTATGGCGACGCTTGCCACGCCTCCGCAGCCTATAACTAAAACTTTGCTCATTGTTCTGTATTTAAATTGTTTGTTATATAGAACAAAGATACAAAAAAAACAAATACGCGATTAGGAAAAAACAATTTTTTTAAGGCTGCGTAGGCATTGAGGCAAAAGATCTTATTCGTAAATAAGTGGAGAGGCTTTTAAATACCTGATATTAAGCGAATTAACAGTATTAACTTCGCTTTTTGGTATAAGCCAACGAGTGTTGTTTGACTGAGGTTCGCCCTTAATCATTCCGATGCTGAGCCACCGTGATACCGTGTGTGTGTTTACAAGAAACATTTCGGCAAATTGTTCTAATGTGTACGATTGAGTCATAAGAGTAGAGTATTAAAGTTTAACGACTCAAATATACAAATAAAACTTTAACAAACAAACAATATAGTAAACTTTTTGCAAATTTTATTTATCATTTTTACTATTTTATTTAAATTATTACCCATTAGAATTAACAAACATTTTTACCTACCTTTAACATGTTGATATAAAGGCATTTATAAAGTTTTATAGACAAATAAAATACGTGGAATTAAGATTCAAAATTATGATTGATATTATTTTCGTCCTGACGGTTGATTTCAGTTTCGTAGCGTTCCTCGTCGATTTGTTCCACAAAGTCGCTAATAAACTTATCGTCGGAAGGCATATAAATCAAGTTGAACACAAAGCAGATAGCCGCAATAAAGGCGAACATACGGTTGAAAGTGAGCAACAATAAAAAAATATTTAGCAGCAACGCAATGAAAATCAAGTTGTTTTGAAACCTATTAGCCCTTATATACACGAGTCGTTTAGCATCTTCGTCATCTTTATCCTTATAATCGGCTACACTTTGGGCATAGCGTTTATAACCGATAACCACAAGAATACCCGAGGCGATAATAGAAATATATTGCAGCACCATTATAGCGTAAGGGTTGTACAGAATAGGGTGCGAAAACACTTTAAGATTTGACAACACCAAAGCCACGATATACAGCGCCAAAAGTATGATTATACGTTTAACGAAGTACTTTTTGAGTTTCAAAAGTGGCGCAACGGTATTCATAACAAATGATTTTAGATATATGCTATGCTAAATTTCTTCTTCGTCGCCAAAACCTTCACCAGTCTCTTTTAACACAATAGGCACTTTGGATACGTTTTGGAAATCACGTCCTGCTTCTAAAAGATCGCTGTCGCTGTAATACCAGATAATATCCACATCCTTTCCTGGTATTTCGTTGATTTTGTTCAACTCTTTGAGAATGTTGTAGATCCAAATCTGGGAACTGGTATTGTAATAGTCGAGAGATAGGTGCACAGTAGTTTTGTCTTGGGGATTCTGCACGTATTCGCTAAGCACCTTGAACACCGGCTCGTAAAAGGCGAAAGTGTTCTCGATAATAGAACGTCCTCTCACTTCTAAATATCCGTTATCGCAGTCGAAGTTGATATATGGACTTTTTGCGGTTTCCGCAATTTGTAAATGTTGCATCTCTATATTATATAATGTGTAAGCATTTTTCAAGTGCAAAGTAACAACAATCATTTGAACTTTGCAATATTTTGCGCAAAGATACTATTTTTTTTTTTAGTAAATCAACTCAAAGTAGATATTTTTGAAAAAATGTGTTAAAAGTTTTTAACAACGGTAGCATATATGATTTAAATCAGTATCTTTACGCTTGAAAAGTTTATAACACAGCCTTATGAAAAAATTAGCCATAATAATATGTGCGTCGCTGTTTTCAGCAAACGTCTGGGCGCAGGAAATAATTGAATATCAACACTCAGACACTACATTTCAACTGTATCAGGCAGAGCCATATGCTCAGACCCCTGTGCGCGAAAGCATACGTGAGAGCAAAAACCGCCATGCCAAATACGGCCTCGACAAGCGTTTTCACGTGAACGTAGGTTTTGGAATGTCGTTTTCAAGTCTCAAAGCACCAGTATTTTCAGATTACGAAGAAGCGCCTACGTATCAAAAACTTAGAACAATAACCAACTATTACAGTGTAGAAGCGTCGTATCTTGCATCTGAACGTCTGCTATTAACGGGCAGCATAATCTACGCCAACAACCATTACGGCGAGCCACGTACACGATACAATTCGGCAAACGACGGCTATATGGCGACATTTGGGGCAACATATCAGATAACACCCTCATTGTCAATAGGTTTTAAAGTTTCGCAATCGCACAATATTTATCCAGTGTACGGCGGATATGGATACCGTTACCGTGGATTTTGAAAAAAAATGCCCATTCATAATAAAATAACATAAAGATTGATGCCGAAATCGTTTTTTTTTAGTAACATTGCGGTATGAAATTTTTATTACAGACACGGCAGAAAATGGGATGCAAACGGCTTCGAAAGAAGGCGGAGAAAGTGCATCGGCAGAAATCGTACCACAATATCGACTCGGCCACCACAATAGGGTTGCTTTTCGACTCCACTATACAGGCCAATTATTTTTCGGCAAGACGATTTATCACCAGTCTTGTGGAGAGTGGCAAAAACGTGAACGCCTTAGGAATGGTACTCAACGAGGAGATGCTGCGTTACTACACGCCCAGCCCAAACATCAGGCTCTTTTCGATAGAGAAGACCACATTGCTGGGATATCCGAAAAACCAACACGTGGAAGACTTTATAAACACCGACTACGACATACTTATAAACATTTGCACCACGGAAAATCTTTGCGTGGACTATGTGATGGGGCTGTCGAAAGCCAAGTTTAAAGTGTCGATGAAGTTTAAAGAAAACGACTTTGCCGACTTTGCACTCGAATACAAAGACGGACGCGTTCCTGAAACTGACGAACTAATCAACAGAATTAAGCAGTATCTTACGGTAATATCCCGCAAATAAGGATGCCAAAATCTAAAACACAATAATCAAATAATCAAAAGCACAACTCCAATATGCAGAGTGAATTATTTAACGGCACAGGCGTAGCCTTAATAACGCCGTTCGACAACAACGGAAATATCGATTACCCCTCACTACAAAGCCTTTTAGACTATATAATTGACGGCGGAATCAACTTCATAGCCATGCAAGGAACCACAGGAGAGCCATCTACTCTTACTCCGCAAGAACGCCAACAACTGAGAAAGTTCGTTGTGGAATACGTAAACAACAGAGTTCCAATAATGTACGGCATCGGTGGCAACAACACAGCCGCCATCATCGACGAAATCAAAAACACCGACCTTAAAGGAATCGATGCCATACTTAGCATTTCGCCATTTTACACAAAGCCCAATCAAAGAGGCATTTACGAGCATTTTAAGGCAATAGCCACAGCAAGTCCGTTGCCAATCGTGATCTATAATGTGCCCGGAAGAACATCACGCAATGTGGACGCTCAAACCGTAGTGCAACTTGCCAAAGACTGTCCAAAAATCATAGCAGTAAAAGAGGCAAGCGGCAATATGGCTCAGATAATGAACATTATCAAAACCAAACCAGAAAGTCTATCGTTGATTTCTGGCGACGATGCACTCACTTTGCCGATGTACTCTCTTGGCGCAACGGGCGTAATATCAGTAATAGCAAACGTATTGCCAAAAGAATTTTCATCGATGGTAAACCTCTGTGCCAAAGGCGATTTCAAGTCGGCAACTAAAATACACTTCAAGTTGTTGGACCTTATGAACGCACTCTTTGAAGATGGAAGTCCTGCGGGAGCAAAAGCAGCACTCGCATACCTCGGCATTATCAAAGAGAATCTACGTTTGCCGTTAGTGCCTGTGTGCGAAAGCGTTAGAGAAAAAATAATCACCTCGATAACTAATGCACGCCAATAACGGTCCGCAATGGGCTAAAAACGCTGTTTGGTATCAAATCTTTCCCGAAAGATTTTGCCGCACCAACATCAACAACCCTATCACTGCCTCCGACATAGAAGGCACTACTCCCTTTGCGCTCAACCGAAAACATCCGTGGCAAATACACAGTTGGACATCGGATTGGTACGAAGCCGACGAATGCGAAAAACAGAACAATGCGCCGTTAAAAACAAATATGCTCCGACGGCGTTACTGTGGAGATGTCAACGGCATAATCCAAAAGTTGGAATACCTCAAAGATTTGGGTATTAACGCACTATATATCACACCGTTGCAATATTCACCATCGCTCCACAAATACGACGGCACAAATTATCTGCACACCGACCCTTTTTTTGGAAGCAACCCACGCCACGACATTGAGATAATAAAGAAAGAAAATTTCGACGACTACGAAAACGCATCGTGGACAACAGCCGACCGAGAAACCCTAACCCTCATAGAGCGTGCTCACGCACTTGGGATGAAAGTGGTTTTTGACGGAGTATTCAACCACATAGGCTACAACAGTGTGCCATTTCAAGACGTACTTAAACATCGCGAAAAATCAAAATATGCATCGTGGTTTCATATCAACTTTGAAAAATCCACCAAAAAAGAACTCTGCTACGACAAATTCTGGGGCTTTGTAAAAGAGATGCCAAAACTCAATTACAAATCGGAAGAGGTTCAGAAATATGTATTTGCCACACTACGCAGATGGTTGACACCTGTGGTAGACGGCGTTAAAAAGCAAGGTATTGACGGTTGGCGCATAGACCACGCCATAGGAGTGCCGATAGACTTTTGGCAAAAGGCCAACAAATATGTAAAATCGCTTAAAAGTGATTGTTTGTTTCTTGGCGAACTGATTGAACCAGAAGACGTTATCAAGCCTTATCTAAATGAAAGGATTTTTGATTCGGTAATGAACTACGGATTGTTAGAAGCCGCGTGCCGTTTTTTTGCCGCAGAGAAAGAGTACTACACCGCAAACGAGTTTGACCAAAGGCTCAAAGAGTTGCTAAGCCTCTATCCTACCGAGTGCAACTATATGATGCAGAATATTTTAGACACTCACGACACAGAGCGCATAGCATCGTACATAGTTAACCGTAGACTCAAACGCTTTGGCAGCATAGGCAAGTTTTTTGCGAACTCGCATGCCGACGACAAGCATTATCGCACACGCAAACCACTTAAACGCGAACTACTTATCCAAAAAATGATGATAGTGTTTCAGTTTGCGTTTATAGGCTCACCAATGATATACTATGGCGACGAGGCTGGTATGTGGGGAGGAAACGACCCCGACTGCCGCAAGCCAATGATGTGGAGCGACATTGATTTTTCACCCGAATATAGGATTAACAACGGCATAAGGTGTAGCACATTCGACCGATTGAAGTTTTCGGAAGATATGTACAACTTTTACAAAAGGCTAATAAGGCTTCGCAAAGAAAAATCATCTCTGCGTACTGGCAAATGGCGCACGCTAACCTCACCGAAAGACACACGTGTGTATGCTTTTGAACGGTACGGCAAGCAAAATAGAGTAATATTTGTTTTCAACAGAGAAACAACCTCGCAAACCATCATCCTTAATAACACAAACCTCAGCGTGCTCACCGACTATCTCACAGGTAAAACATTTACCGCTACGGGCAATCAATTTGAAATAACAGCAGAACCGCTGTCATCGTTGGTGCTCATTTAAGAACACATTTTTCCCGCTGAAATTATCATTCCATAATCTGAAATATATTAATTATCAAAAGTGGCATAGTATTTGTAAATTTATTTTTACAAAATAGCAATGATTAATTAAAAATAATACATTATGGAATATTTATCAAGTGGAATCATCCGCAAAGGCTTTGTAAAGATAAAACTCGCATTTGGTGCAGACGTATGTGAAACAGAACGGGAAAAGATATTAGAACGTTGGGCTGAGACAATGACCCACTCCGACATCAAGATTATCGAAACCCGTCATACCGAAAAGATGAGCGCAATGATAGCACGCATCAACCATCCGCACTGCGCAAGATAATACCTAAATATTAGTCTTCGAGATCATCGTCGTCGTCAAAGTCGCGCTTATCTTGTAAAGAACCCGGTTTTACAAGGTCAAAATAAGATTCAATAGTCTTATTGAACTGACCCATAAGTTCTTTACGTTGTGCTTCGGTGAGTTTCGGCTTGTCGGTCTCGTTTTCTTCGAGTGTAAGATAACTAACAGTAACGCCGAGCACATCAGCAATCTTAATAAGCGACTTGATGCTGTAATTGTTGGGGTCTTCGCGGCTGAGCATAACGCGCAGACTTACTGTTGGAATGTCGGTTTCGCGGGCAAGTTTGGCAACCGACCATCCTTTCTCTTTGCGAAGGCGTTGGATTTTTGTGGTAATGTTCATAGTTAAATTATTTTAAATCAATTACTTACTATAATTCTTTAATGCAAAATAGACACTTAAAGTATTACTACAAATATAATAAAAAATTATTTAATCCAAATATATTTTTATGATTTTTTTTAATTTTCATAAATTTTTTTCAAGAAAATCAACGCTTTCTCAGGATTTGTGATATTTTCAACCACGAGACACGGTTTTCCATTGACAGGTTTCAGCACAGAATCTTTGCCGTTGTGATGGTTGATAATGCGTCCGAATACTTCTGATTGGTAGTACGGAGAGTCCTGATCTTCAATAAAATAACAAATCATCTTGCCATTTTTGAGAATAATTTTCAACATGCCGAGTTCAATTGCAATCCAACGCATACGCACCACATTGAAGAGTTGTTCGGTAGGTTCAGGAATCTTGCCAAAACGGTCGGTGAGTTTCTTGGCTATCTGTTGCAGGCTCTGTTCGTCTTTAACATTGTCGAGTTGTCGGTAGATTTTGAGACGCTCGGTAATGTTTTCAACGTAAGATTCAGGCAAGAGCAGTTCCATATCGGTATCTACAACGCAGTCGGAGGTAAACTTCATATTTTGCGGCAATGGAGCGGATGCGTTTTCGCCAGAGTTTCCCTCTTTCAACTGCTCTTGGTATTCTTGTTCACGAATTTCAATAATTGCCTCGTCTAGGATTTTCTGGTATGTCTCCATGCCTATTTCAGAGATAAAACCGCTCTGTTCTCCTCCGAGAAGGTTGCCTGCACCGCGTATGTCGAGGTCTTGAAGGGCAATATTGAATCCGCTACCAAGTTCCGAAAAACTCTCAATAGCCTTCAAACGTTGCCTTGCCTGAGGGGTCATATTCTCCTCGGGACGTGCAAAAAGATAGCAGAAAGCCTTTTTATTTGAGCGTCCAACACGTCCACGCAACTGATGGAGTTCGCTCAGACCAAAGTTTTGAGCGTCTAACACAATGATAGTGTTGGCGTTAGGAATATCCAAACCGCTTTCGATAATGGTGGTGCAGATAAGCACATCAGCCTCGTTGTTGATAAAGCCGAGCATAATATTTTCGAGCATAGCGCCGTCCATCTGACCGTGGGCAGTGATGGTATCTGCATGAGGGCATAGTTTTTTTACAAGAGCCTCGGTATTGTAGAGTTCCTTTATCTTGTTTTGGATAATGAAGACCTGACCATGGCGGTCGAGTTCGTAATCCACAGCCTCCTTGATAATTTCAGGATTGAAAGTATGCACCTCGGTGATAATCGGATAGCGGTTTGGCGGCGGAGTATTGATAATGCTGAGGTCGCGAGCGCCAAGAAGCGAAAACTGCAATGTACGGGGAATAGGTGTAGCAGAGAGTGTGAGCGTATCGACATTCAACTTCATCTGTTTAAGTTTTTCTTTAACTGCCACTCCGAACTTTTGTTCCTCGTCGATAATAAGCAGTCCCAAATCCTTAAAAACCACATCCTTGCTAATAAGTTTGTGAGTACCAATAATAATATCCACCTGACCTGAGGCAAGGCGTTTGAGTATGTCTCTAATATCCTTAACACTGCGCAACCTACTGATATACTCAACGTTACAGGGTAAATCTTTGAGTCTTTCTTTAAACGTATTATAGTGTTGCAAAGCGAGAATTGTGGTGGGAACAAGCACAGCAACCTGTTTACCATCGGTAGCAGCCTTAAAAGCCGCACGGATTGCCACCTCGGTTTTACCAAAACCCACATCACCGCAAATCAGACGGTCCATAGGTTCGGGCGATTCCATATCGGCCTTTACTGCTGCCGTAGCCTTTTCTTGGTCGGGGGTGTCCTCGTAGATAAACGAAGCCTCCAAAGCCTGTTGAAGATAAGAATCGGGAGAGAAAGCGAACCCCTTCTGCTGCTTGCGCTGGGCGTAGAGTTTGATAAGTTTTTGAGCAATATCCTTAACCTTTGATTTGGCCTTCTGTTTTAGTTTGTTCCAAGCATTGCTGCCAAGTTTATATATTTTGGGCGCCTCGCCATCGGCACCTTTGTATTTTGAAATCTTGTGCAGAGCGTGAATACTCACATACAGGATGTCGTTGTCTTTGAAAATCAAACGGATAACCTCCTGAGGATGACCGTTTTTATCAATGGTTTCCAATCCGCCGAAAGTGCCGATACCGTGGTCGGTATGCACTATGTAGTCGCCAGGTTTGAGGCTGTTCATTTCGTTGAGGGTGATAGCCTCGCGACTCTTGCGGATTTTCGCCTCCTTCAAGCGATACTTTAAGTAGCGTTCAAAAATCTGATGGTCGGAATAGCAGCAAAGTTTCAAATCATTGTCGACAAATCCTTGATGGATAGTCATTATGATATCATTGAAAGTTACATTTTCGATTGATGAGTCAGACGAAAAAATATCATGAAGACGTATAGTCTGTTTTTCGTTGAGCACCGAAATGTAAGTTTTATATCCAGAATCTTGGTAATGGCGGATATTCTGAGCCAGCAATTGGAAGTTCTTTTGGAATACTGGCTGTGGAGTAATATTGAACTTGATCACAGATTGCAAAGCGGCAGTGGAACCGTTGTCGATAATCTGTTTTTGAGAGAGCGCCTTATCAAAAGTAGCAGTATCCATAAACACCGGAGTATCGGCATCAGATTCGCCATCTTCGGTAACAAACACATTGTCAGAATCAAACGAGTCTATCTGCAAACGGCAATAATCAAGATCAGAAAACCAAATTATGCTATTTTGAGGGATAAAGTTAAGGAATGGAATTTTCTGAATATCAGCATCATGCTTACAAACATCGGGAATAATAGTGATGCGTTCAACCTTGTTGATAGATAACTGGTCGATAATATCAAAAGTGCGTATCGAATCAATTTGGTCGCCGAAAAAGTCGATACGGTATGGGTTGTCGTTAGAATATGAGAAAATATCAATGATGCTGCCCCTGAGAGCGAATTGTCCTGGTTGGAAAACAAAATCTACCTGCTGAAATTGGTAAGATTCAAGCACTTCGGTAATGAATTCGGTATCAACTTTAAGACCTTGGTACAATTCGAGAGTGTTTTTTTTGAGGTCGGCAGATGAGATTACATTTTCAGCAATAGCCTCTGGATATGTTACAAGCACAAAGTTGGTGTTCTGCTGAATTTTGTCGAGAACCTCAGTTTTTGAAAGAAGGAATTCGGGGCTCAGAGTGTTCTCAGCCTTTTTCAACGCCGACTTTTTATGTGAAAACGGATAGAAATATACGGGACGGCTTTGCTCTGCTGTTTGAAAATCGTTGTAGATATATGCGGCGTCCTCTTCGCTGTCGGCCACGAAGATAAGCGGTTGCGACAAGAGTTTGGCGTCAGATGCTGCGAAAAAAGCCGTTGCCGAAGTGTGCAGACCTTTGATCTGGACTTTTTGATGAGAAGACAACGCGGTGTTGAGTGCTGAATGCGCCGGATGTTTACGGTATAGTTCGGTGATAATGTTTTCCAAAACAGAAATAAATTAATAGTAACGAGGGATAATATTAAAAAGCCGGAAGAGTGCGCTACGACATTCCCCCGGCATTAAGATTTTTAGAATGGCAGACTATCCTGCTGCTCCTTCTTCTTCAAAGTAAGAGTTGTCAACGGTGGTAACGCCGTTTTCAGCCTCACGTTCCAATGTGGCAGTGGTAGTACCAAGAGCAGTAGCCTCGGCAGCCTGAGCCAGCATTTTGGTTTTTGTTTTGTCCACAGAGTTGATGTGGTGCATAACCTTTGCGCCAAAATAGAAGGCAATCATCATTTGGAATGCTGCCATAAATTCGGAGAACTCGGCTTCGAGACCAATAATCTTAACATTTGCAAGCTCGATAACCACTGTGATGAAAAGTAGCGAGAGAGTCAAGATTCCACGAAAAGTACCACGTGGCATATTAAATGTTTCACCATCGCAAGGATTGGGATTTTCCTTGGTCCAATCGCCGAAGGTGTACTTTTTGAACATTACTACGACAAAGATAAGCGATAATATCAGCCATATCATTACCGGAATGTATATTGCTGCGAAATACTCTATTGGATGGTTAAAGTAGTAATCCACAGTCTGCATATACTGATTTACTTCCATGATTTATAACGTTTTATTTGAATAATTTGGTTTACTTTATTTTCTAATAGTTAAATAGTTACTTAAAGATAACGGCTCCAAGAACGAAACCAACGCCAGCCGCCACTCCGCAACCTACGGTAGCCCAGCGAGCGCGTCGTTGAAATTTCTTAGCCTCTTTCCCTGCAGCAATTGCATCATTACGAGAAGTCTTAAGTTGTTCTTCGTAATATTTACGATCTTTGGCATATATATCCACGAGACTATCTTTCTCGGTGATAATAGCACGTAGAGTGTCGCATTTCTGCATTAGGAGTTCGCTCTTTTCTTTTTCAAGTTTGTATAATTTGCCTGTTTCAATCACTTGAACCATACGAGAGTTGTCCATAACCCAAAGGGTATCGTTTATAGGAGCCAAATGCAATTCTTGACCAGGTTTTACAAACTGAAGACTTTGAGCAGATGCGTTTTGCACCAAGAAGAGCGCCATTATGATAATGACTATTTTTGAAATATGCTTAATCATCTTTTTCATTACCGTAATACTTTTCAAATTCAATCATCATTTGTTCAGGTGTCATAGCTTGAACTTCTTGATGGACGTTAGCTTTCTGTTGTTCAATAGTTTGAATCTTACTATCAAGAGATTCAATACGTTGTTCCAAGAGTTTAATTTGGTTCTCTTTTTCTTCAATCTTGGTGTCGTACTCTTTACGGTGTTCCTCGTCTTCGAGCAAACCCTGTTTAGCCCTGTCCAAGATTTCCTGTACGCTTGATACAGAATTGCGGTTGAAGAATTTATTTTTCATCAACATATAAGGACCAGCAAGTGCAGCGAATATATTGGTGAGCGTTGTCCATTTAAAGTTAAGATAACCGCGGTCGTGGAGCACACCAATTACAATAAGAACTACTATTATAGAGCCGATGATGATAATCCATTTTTTCATCTGATATGTAGTTTAGTTAATGTCAATGTATTTTCCATATACCCATCCTTCAATTGTGGTGCGTATCTTGTACCAACCGTTCTGCTCGTCAACAATACTAACGAGAGTACCTTTAGAAAGCGGTTTTGCAACGAGAGCGCCATCAGATTTCGGGGTGTTTCTAATGTTGAGCGTGTTAGCCATAACCCTACCGGTGTCGGGCATCTCGGCGCCACCATCGTTGCGGCGGTCGGAGCCTAAGAGTTGGTCGCGAAGTTTGTCGAGGGGGAATGCTGGACCCGGGTCGGTTTTACGCGCAGGAGCAATCTCCTCGTGGCCAAGTATCTGCTTAATATTGGGATAAGCCTCAATAAGTTCGGCGCAGAGTTGCTTGACGGTTTCAATTTGCTCGGCGGTATACACATGCCAATATTTAGGAGTGTTCTGATTACGGTGAATAGCCTCAACCACATCGCTTGGATTGTAAGCCGAACCGTACCACGAACGATAAACGTTGCCACTCTTGGTTAGGGGGCCTGAGTTTACGATTTCGATACCAATTGAATATTTGTTGTAACCAGAACGTCCGCCATATGAGCTTTCGCCAGCGTGCCAGGCTATTTCGTTGAAAGGTACCAACTGAGTAATGCTTCCGTCGCGGTCAACAAGAACGTGTGCCGAAGCTTTAACTTTCGGATTTACAAGCGTATTAAGCGATGACTGGTAAGGACCGGCAGTATAGTGAATCACTATTGTGTCGGGATATCCTCTTTCGAATTCTCCGCTGGTTTTGGTGCATTTCACCATTTTCCTAACGTTGTCTCCGCGAACTAAATAATCCTCTATCTTTAACATACTTTCGGATTTAGATGTTTTTATTTTTTCGGTAAATATACGGGTATTTTCTTATTTTTGCAACTTTTTTGTCTATTTTTTGAAACTTTCTGTAAGATTTGTTCCAACTAAGAACTGTGAAATAACGTTTGGAGGTCCTTCGTAACCGCAGTTTTCGGTCTTAACCATCACAGCTACACGGTTTTCAAATGGACTTACGAGCACACCTTGAATGATTTTGCCAACGCAAAGGTTGAACTCTTTTTCGGTGTAGTTGTAAATTTGTTTTTCACCAAGATCTGGAGATTTAACATGAATCTGGGTACTTTTCACCACTTCGAAACCGAAATCGTTGTTGGTTTCCATCTCGTTTTCTATCACCACTTTAAACTTTTTGTCGTTTTTGGTAAACTCGGTGCCTTCAAGAGTAAAGTTTTTCTGCTGAATGATGCCGTATTTGTTGAGTTTTTCTACGAAAACAGTTTCATAATCTTTCCACATCTGCTTTACACTTCCGGTTTCAACTTCTTCATCTGGATCGAGCTCCCATTCGTATACAATCTTGTCGCTGATCATATTCTGAATTCTGAATTTGAAGAAGTAAAGACCGGCAGCCTCGTCGGCGGGTTCGATAATGTAGGCGAAATGTCCGTCTTTGCTCCATCCTATTGGGTAGAACTTATCGAAAAGATATTCATCGCTCTGCTGGCAGTATTTGAGTTCGGCCGGAACAAAATATCTTTCTTTCACTTCGTCGATCGACACAGGATCTTGGTTTGGGTCTTGATCTTGTTCTTGATGCTGCTCTGTTATCTGTTCCGATTGGCGAATTTGAGCAGAATCGCTGTTTGTGTTTTGGGTATTTTCGGCGTTTCCTGTCGAATTGTTGTTGCTTGAACCGTTGCAAGCGGCTAAAGCGAACGCCGTTAACACTATACTTAAAAGTCTAATTTTCAAATACTTGTTCATCGTAATTAAATAGGTTTATTTTCTATTTTTAGCAGTTATAAATGTAATGCTTTTTTTTAAAGAATATAACGCTTTTAGCATTTTTTTTTTATTTTTAATGTATTTTTTTGTAGAGTACGCGTAACAAACTTATAATCAGGCAATTATTTATATTGTTTTTATTATAATCAAAAAATGCTTTTTTTTTATAAAAAAGTTTTTTTTTTCGCAAAAGGGTTTTACCTTTGCACCGCAAAACCGCAAGGTAGGCACTCGGGGTGTAGCGCAGTTGGTAGCGTACAACGTTCGGGACGTTGGGGTCGCCAGTTCGAGTCTGGCCACTCCGACCAAGTGCAAAAAAACCGCTCTATATAAGAGCGGTTTTTTTTATTCTCTTGTTCTCTCCAAAAATATACTATATTAATAAGGTGTGGAGGATTGCTTCTTCCCTCCTATCCAGCAGCCTATTCAAACACGCTATCGTTGACTTCTTCAAAAATGGGTGCGATAATAATATTTCCGTCTTTATCTACAATACCCCATTTACGATATTGTTCTACAAAGATAACATTTTTTAAGATGTTTATATTGGAGTAGATAGCAGGAATCACTATTTTGCCAGTTTCGTCGATGCATCCCCATCCGCCTTTGATTTTTACAGCTGCTAATCCGTTGCTATAGAAACCTCGCACAGCATCGTACTGCGGTTCGATAACTATTTTGCCTGTTTGGTCGATGAAGCCTTCATTTAAGCTTTTTTCGATATTCCCCTCTCTCTCCACTACTGTGACTTTAGCTAATCCCTTTTTGTCAAAAGCACTATAAGTGGACAAGTTTGACGCAAGGGTGACTACCATTTTGCCGCTTTGGTCGATATAACCATATTGATTGTCAACACTTACAAGCGCCAAACCATATTCGTCGAACCTATTTGCACTTGTAAACTGTGGTGCGATTACCATTTTACCTGTGCTGTTGACATAGCCCCATTTGCCGTTTTGACTTACAGGAGCTAATCCGTTTTGGGAAAAACTATTGACTTCATCAAAAATGGCATCGATAACTATTTTTCCTTTTTTGTCGACAAAGCCCCATTTATCATTTAAACTAACCGACGCGAGACCATTGTTGGCAAAATTTCCGACCCGATCAAATATATTGCTAACTACCATATTGCCATTTTTGTTGACAAAGCCGTATTTGTTGTTTAATTGAACTTCTGCCAAACCGTGCTGATTGAAATCGCCAGCCCATTCAAATTGTGGGCTGTTAATAATTTTGCCTGTAGCATCGATATAGCCCCATTTGTTGTTGGATTGGAAACGAGCAAGACCATTATCAGCAAAACAAGCTGCATAATCGAATTGAGGATTGATAATAGTTTCGCCTTTTTTGTTGATATAGCCCCATTTGCCAGCAACTTTAACAGCAGCCAGCCCATTTGAAGCGAAAGCATTTTTGTTAGCATCATCATAAATAGGTTGTATAACCCATTCCCCTTTCGCATTGACAATGCCCACTTTACCTCCAAACTTTGCCGTAATGTAAACTTCATCGTTGTTGGTTTGCCCTAATGCACTGTTTATTAAGGCAATAAAGAATAGAATAATCAGTACTTGTGCTTTCATAGATTCTATAAGTTTAGAATGTTTAACAAATAAAAAAAATGGAAAAGTATTCCACTATTTTTGATGCGTAAATATAATAATTTTTATCTTTGCCAAAACAATTATTAATTATTTCTACTATGAAAACAAACCTATTAGTTATATGCCTTTGTGCTTTGGTAATATTATCAAATAGCGCAGTTGCACAGGACAGAGCCGACAGCACGTTTATCGATGCTACGGTGGAAACCTATACGCCAAATTTTGACAAAGTGTCGCCTCAATTTGAGCAATTTGTGGAACAAAATTCTGTAAGAATTGAAGAAAAAACCAAGGACTTCTATGTAATAACCTATACCTTGGTTATGTCGAAATCGCAATTTGCCGACCTTAAAACCAAGTTGGATGAATGGAAATGTCAAACAATCAAGTTGAAAGAAACCACTCGATACATTCCTCAGGAAAAGTACATTTTGCAAGACCGTTATTCAGATGATGAGGACAGAACACACGAATACCAAAACGAAATACGCGAATTGGATTCTAAAAATGGAACCGTTGTTCTTGACATCAGATTGATGCGTGAGCCTACTACTCCAAACGCGTCTATGAAAATAAGGTTTGTGAATATGCCGGGATTTGAATTCAGCGTTTTTATGCCTGAAAATCCCAAGGAAGGCATTGCGGCTGATTTATACTACGGATATATGTTGAAATATCTTTTCACGAGAGGCAAATCGTACATAACCGTTGGTGCGTTCAAGGCTGATGAAGTGCCGCAAAACGATACGCTAATGTATTCCGACATTTTTAATTTCAGTTTTGGACAGGATTTCTATTCACGTCATTTAGGTCGCGGTGGACGAAAATTCCTCAATTTGTATTCAGGTTACAATATCGGCTATTTGATGTATTCAGGCAAAAAGAGTTCGCTTAAAAACTTTTACGTAAGTCCAGCCATCGGTATAGAATTGTTTAAAAACAATTTTATGCTCATCGACACAAAAATGACTTATATGCTTCCATTCACCAACAACTTATATTTACGAGGTTTTCAGTTTGCGGCGGCTATCAATTTTGTATTCTAAAAAAGGCGTTTATTCAAGAAAGTCAACTTATTACGCACGAAAGAAGTTAAATTAATAAGCAATGATTAAAAAGATAAAAAAGATTCTTCTCAGATTATTTGATAGATTATTTCCTAACAAACTGTATGGCACAACCAGTTATTCGCAAGACGGCGAAGATATTTTATTAGCTTCGTTTTATGAAGACAAACGCGATTACAAAGGTTTTTATATAGACGTGGGAGCACATCATCCATACAGATTTTCAAACACTTGCTATTTTTACAAACGCGGCTGGCACGGTATCAATATTGAGCCAACCCCCGACTTGTTTAAAAGATTCAAATGCCGCCGCCGCGACATAAACCTAAATTGCGGAATAGGTAACGGCGAAAAACTTGATTTCTATGTATTTAACGAAGGTGCGCTCAACACATTCGACAAAGATTTAGCCCAACAACGCAACGGAAGCCACAACAACAAGTACAAAATCAAAGAGGTTTTGAGCATACAGACACGCTCGTTGAAGGATATTTTTGACGAGTACCTGCCAGCAAACACTAAGATTGATTTTATTACTATTGATGTGGAGGGTATGGATTTTAACGTGTTAAAAAGCAACGACTGGACCAAATACAACCCTGAGTTTATACTTGTAGAATGTGCCGAAAAAATAGATTCGATAGGCAGCGACGAAGTATATCAGTACCTCACCGCTAAGAACTACACTATGGTTGGTCGCACACGTAGAACATCGTTGTTTCACTACGGAGGTTAATTCCTCACATCCACATACCTCGCCTCTTTATTTCCAAAATAAAACCCACAAACCGACGACATTGGAACCATCATTGTGCTTTCGGTTAATTCTATTCCTGTGGCAGCGGTGGCATCTAAGAGTTTGAAAACCTGTACTTTCTGTTGATGATTTGGTGATGAGGGATAGCCGATGGCGGGACGGATGCCGGTGTAATGGCCTTTGATGAGTTCGTCGGGCGTGAGGCTCTCGTCGGGGGCGTATCCCCAATAGCGGGTGCGGACTTCGCGGTGAAGGTATTCCGAAAGGGCTTCAACAAGGCGGTCGGTCAAAAGTTTTTTCATAATCGCCTTATAATCATCGTCTTTGGAGGTGTCGAGACCAATGCCCGTGGTGGCGGCAAACATTCCGAGATAGTCTTTTTCGGGTGAAATGAAGTCGGCAAGCGAGTAACAGAAACCATCGTCGCCCGGCTTTTTCTGACGTGGAAATTCAAAAGTATCGATACAGTTTTGGCGGGTTTCGTCGGAATAAAGTTTTACAAAATTGCCTTCGCTTTTGGCTGCAAATATCTGTAACACAGCGTTTGCCGTGGTGAGTTTTTGGTCAATAATTTCTTGAAGAATACGGCGGCCGTCTGCCAAAGTGGTGGCGGCTTCGGGGGTGTTCTCCATGATTTTCCACGCTATCAAAAACATTTTCCAATTGATGTACGGGACAAGAAGATTGAGGTCTATGTTGTTGAGTACCAAGCGGTCGAGCGTTTTGGGCGTAACAATATTTTCTAACTTCAATTTTGGCAAGTTGGCGTTTGTGGCGGACTCTGCAACAGGCTGAGCGGCAGAAGGTTCGGCGTTTTGACGTTGCAATTCCGCCTGACGTTTTTTGAGTTTGTCTAAAAACTCCTGATTCTTGGTGATAAGGGCTGTTGCCACGTATGCGTTTTGCGATGCGTCTTTAACGTAACACACAGGACCTGAATAGTTTGGAGCAATACGGACAGCGGTGTGAAGTTCGGATGTGGTTGCGCCGCCAATCATAACAGGAATCCGCAATCCAGCCTTTTCCATTGCCTTAACAACGTTGATCATCTCGTCCAAAGACGGCGTGATAAGACCAGAAAGTCCCACAGCATCAGCCTTTTGCGCAATAGCTTCTTCAACGATTTTTTCGGTGGGAACCATCACACCAAGGTCGATAACCTCAAAATTGTTGCACGCCATCACCACGCAAACGATGTTTTTGCCAATGTCGTGAACGTCGCCTTTTACGGTTGCCATAATTATCTTGCCCGACGACGCAGTCGCAGACTGTTTTGATTCTATCACTGGTTTAAGAATATCGACGGCTTGTTTCATAACTCGCGCTGTCTTAACCACTTGCGGCAAAAACATCTTGCCCGCGCCAAACAATTCGCCAACGATGTTCATACCGTTCATCAACGGTTTTTCGATGATTTCCACAGGGTTGGGATATTTTTGGAGAGCCTCCTCGATGTCAACTGGCAGAAACTCCGAAATGCCTTTTTGTAAAGCATACTGCAACCGCTCCTCAACGCTCAGATGACGCCATTCGATGTCTTTTTCAACCTTTTTGCCGGTTGCCTTCGCTTTTGCAATTTCGGCGTATTCCACAAGCCGCTCGCCCGCCTCGGGGTCTTTGTTGAGCACCACGTCCTCCACTTTTGGGCGCAATTCAAGGTCGATGTCCTCGTATTTAATCATTGCGGCGGGGTTGACGATGCCCATATCCATTCCCTCCGCCACAGCGTAATGCAAGAAGACCGAATGCATAGCCTCGCGTACAGGGTTGTTGCCACGGAACGAGAAAGAAAGGTTGCTGATGCCGCCGCTGATTTTGGCGTATGGAAGGTTGGCTTTTATCCACGTAACGGTTTTGATGAAATCCACGGCGTAATTGTCGTGGTCGCTGATTCCCGTTGCAATTGCCAAAACGTTGGGGTCGAAAATTATATCTTCGGGATTGAAATTGAGCCTCTCTGTCAGCAACTTATACGCACGGCTGCAAATTTCGATGCGGCGTTCAAAGGTGTCTGCCTGACCCTTTTCGTCAAAAGCCATCACCACCGTTGCTGCGCCAAATTTTTGAATTGTGCGTGCGTGGTCGAGGAATTTTTCTTCGCCCTCTTTGAGAGAAATCGAGTTGACTATCGCCTTATCTTGCAAGCATTTAAGACCTGCAACAATTACATCCCACTTGCTCGAATCTATCATAACGGGCTTGATTGCCACGTCGGGTTCAGATTTCAAAAGGTTAAGGAAAGTTACCATTTCGGCTTTGGCGTCGAGCATTGCGTCGTCCATATTAACGTCAATAATATCAGCGCCTTCCTCCACTTCTTTGCGGGCAATTTCGAGAGCCTCGTTGTAATTTTTTTCGTTGATAAGGCGGAGGAATTTTCGCGAACCTGCCACGTTGCATCGCTCGCCAACATTAAAGAATGGTTTCTCTTTTTTGCTGACAATCAACGGATTGAGACCAGACAAACGCATTTCGTGAGGATTCTCAGGCACTCGGTGGGGCTTGGCGTTTGCAAGAATCTCTGCCATCTTGGCGCAATGCTCAGGTGTGGTGCCGCAACATCCGCCGATAATGTTTACAAGACCCTCGTCCAAGTATTCCTGAATCTGTTCCTGCATCATTTCGGGCGTTTGGTCGTACTGTCCAAATTGGTTGGGAAGTCCCGCATTTGGGTGCGCCGAAATTCTGAAAACCGATTTTTCGCCAAGGATTTTGAGGTATGGTTTCAGGTCGCGAGCGCCAAACGAACAGTTCAAGCCGATAGTGAGCAAATCGATGTGCGAAACTGAATAGAGCAACGCCTCAACAGTCTGACCAG
Source organism: Bacteroidales bacterium (assembly GCA_016286055.1). Lineage (GTDB taxonomy): Bacteria > Bacteroidota > Bacteroidia > Bacteroidales > UBA3824 > UBA3824. The sequence goes on along the minus strand of JAEERW010000003.1, from coordinate 294,292 downwards.
CAAGCGTTCTGCCCGATTTGTCGGCGATAGTTGCCGAAACCATTATGGGGAATTTGTCGATGTTGCGCTGTTCAAGTTCTTGATTTATAGCGTACAACGCCGCCTTTATGTTGATAGTATCAAAACATGTCTCCACCAAAAAAATATCCACCCCGCCGTCCAAAAGTCCTCTAACTTGCTCAGTATAAGCCGCTACCATATCGTCGAAAGTTACCTCGCGAAAACCGGGATTGTTGACATCGGGACTCATCGAGGCGGTCTTATTCGTTGGACCCATCGAACCCGCTACAAACCTCGGTTTTTCGGGCGTGGAGTACTTGTCAGCCATTTCTCGGGCGTTTTTTGCACCGTTGAAATTTATCTCATAAACAAACTTTTGGGTATTGTAATCAGCCTGCGAAATCGACGTACCATTAAAAGTGTTGGTTTCGATAATGTCACATCCGGCTTCCAAGTATCGCGAATGTATCTCTTTGATAACCTGAGGTTTGGTGATATTCAGAATATCGTTGTTGCCTTTCATTTGGAGCGTTACCCCCACGAACTTGTCGCCGGTGAAATCCTCTTCCGAAAGGTTGTATTGTTGAATAAGGCTACCCATCGCGCCATCAAGAAGGAGAACGCGGTGTTCGAGTTGCTGTTTTAATATGGTGTAGCGGTTTTGCATAATTGATTATTTAATCTCGTTGTCTGTTATCAATTTTTTAAGATCCTCAATGTTGGGCAGTGCATTGCGGAGGTTTTCTGGCAGATCTTTCGACGTGCGGTATGTAGCCACGCCCATAGGCTTTGACGTATCAGAAAAAGACAATTCCACAATCTCTTCGTTTTTTGACTTGCAAAGAATAATGCCTATTGAAGGATTTTCGTCGGGAAGGCGGACATAACGGTCGAGGGCGGCAAGGTAAAAATTCATCTTGCCTGTATATTCGGGTTTAAACTCACCGCGTTTTAGTTCAAAAGCCACAAGGCTACGAAGCCGTCGCGAGAAAAACAGCAAATCCACTACAAATTCTTTGCCTGACACTTCCAATCGGTATTGGTTGCCTATAAACGAAAAGTCTTGACCAAAAGCCATTATGAAGTTCTTGACATTCTGTATAATGCCTTGTTCAATCTCCCTTTCGTCAAGTTGCTCGTTATCTTCAATGTTGATAAAATCTAGCAAATATTCATCTTTGAACGACTGCAAAGCACGTTGCTTGAAATCGCTTTTGGTGATTGTGCGGTCAAAGTTAGTCTGTTGGATTGTGCCCTGTTTGTGGTAAGCATTTTCGGCAAGATAGTATTTCGCTTGGTCATAGTTCCAAAACTCTTTTGCACTGCGTCGGATATAATACAATCTTTCTTCCAAAGTTGTTGTTTTCCTTATGATTTCTCTATGTGTTGAAAAACCAACTTTAAGAAAACAGTCCATATCATCTTCGCTCAAATCGGCAGATGTTATCTGCCGATTTAATAATTCATTAATATTAAATCCATTGTCCAAATCGGCAGACAATAGTTGCCGATTTAGAAAAGGACACCATGTTTCGTAAAACTTGCGCATATTTTTGATGTTGGTTTCAGAAAAACCTGTCAATCCCGGCAGTTCTTGTTGAAGCATTTTGGATATAGTGGCTATCGCGTGAGTGTTCCAAGCATCCACGCGACTGTGCTCCGACACGTAGTTGCCTACCCAATAATATAGAGCAAGCATTTCTTTGTTGACCAATTTTGCGGCGCGGTAGCGGCTCTCCAAAATTGCCTGTTTGATGGCTTTTACCGCAGGCAGATATTCAGAAGATATGTGTATTGATTCCATAGCGCTGTAAATTTTGGTGCAAAGGTAGTGTTTTTTTCGGAAATATTGAAATCAAATCCCAAGCCCCTCCCGCTCCTTCTTGCTCAATTTCTTCACCACTTCATCGTATGAATGGTCAACGAGTTCAAAAATAAACTTGTCGCCGGCGTCGGAGTTGAAGTGGACTTGGTTCCAATATTTTTTGTTCCAATGGAATGCGCCTTCAATGGCGGTGTATTGTTCGCGGAGGTCGAGGGCGCGTTCAGGGTCGCATTTCATAGTTGCCATATCGGGGCGACTCATTGAAACTACGGCAAAAATCTTGTTGCAGACACGGAAGGTCAGCACATCGTCGTCAAAAGGGAAATCCTCTGTAACGTGCGGCTTTGAAATGCAGTATTCGCGAAATTTTTCGATGTTCATAGTGGGGTGTATTTATGTTTTAACAAAGGTAAAAAATATTTTTTTGATGATAATAAAAAAAACATTTTTTGCATTACTCGCGGTATCAAAAATTGTTGTAAATTTGAGGGAATAAAAAACTACACTATGCGAATACTGCTTTTAACCATACTATTATTGCTAACAGCCTTTGCACACAATTGTAAGGGACAATCGGCATATGTTTACAGCAATATTTGCAGCGATGCTGAGCAACAAATCACTATGTCGCTCTACTCCATTGACCCCAAACACAAACAATTGTGGATCAATACATTAATAGAAGCCGAAAAGGCGGTATGCAAGGAGAAAGACATTGAACGGGCAACGGGTTCGCTTGCTCGTATTTACCAACTTTACAACATTGTAGACGATGATAACGGAAGAAATCGCTGTATTCAAAAAATAACCCATCTCTCCGAAACTTCTCGCAACCTCGACACCTACGTTAGTGCTCAAATAATGCAGGCATACAACCTAATACGACAAAACAGAACCGACTCTGCTATCACCATTTATCAAAAAGCGATAAAAAAACTCGAAAAACAAAAGGCCTTTAAACAACTTGCTAAGGCTCATTGTTGTCTCGGACACACCTACAATTACGCTCACAACAGAGTTCTTGGCATCCGCAATATGCTCGAAGCCGTTTCGATAGTGAAAAACGATTATACCGAAGATTCTCTGCTCACAGGCGAAGTATATCTCAACGCATCTTTAATATACCTCAACGATGGCGACTACCACAAGGCTGAGGAATATGTTTCGGCAGCACTCTCGATATTTATGAAAGGTAAAAAATCAAACAACATATTGTACCTCAGTTATCTCAACACCGCATTGATAGTATCTGCCAACATAAAACTCGCCACAGGAGAATACGATGCTGCCATTTCGCTCTACAACGAGGGCATCAATGGTTTTTCATCTGCGGGACTCAAATATTCAGCATTCAATACATATCAATATTTCAGCGACGGCTACAACGGACTGGGTATCACCTACCAAAAGAAACAAATGTACGACGAGGCCATAAAAAATATGCTCATAGGTTTTGACATTCGCACTAAATTGGGACTCAAACAGAAAATTGCCGATTCGTACATCACAATAGCCGATTATTACAACGAAATAAAACAGACCGATTCGGCATACATCTATTTTGAAAAAGGTTTTAACGCTGCCTACAAAGTACGCGACGTAAAACTTCTACATCAAGCCTCGCAGGGTCTCGCCAATTACTACCACAAAAAACGCGATTACGAAAAGGCATACAAATACCTTGAAATAGCCAACAATTACTATCAAGACGTGCTCGACATGAAACAAAGCAAAGAAGTGGCACGTGAGGAAATGGACTATCTTTTAGAACAGGAACGTGACTACGCTAAAAAAATCAACGCCGAGCAAGACGCCACAATCAAACGCGACAAAATAATTATCTATCTTGCTGTTACATTCTGCTTTATTTCGGCTTTGATGTTGGCACTGATCATAGTGTTGTTTTACAAACGACAGAAGAAAAATCGATTAATAAGAATACAGCGCGACCAGTTGGAACTACGCTCAAAACAACTTCAAGAGCAACAGAAAGAGATATCGCAAAAGAATCAAGAACTCCGCGCCACTACTGAAATGTTAGAGGCCAACAACAAGGAACTTAGATTATTGTCGGCAGTGGCATCTATGACGAGCAATTCGATATTCATAACGGATGCCAAAGGCAATTTTATTTGGTTCAACGATGCCTTTACACACGACACCAACATTCACATTGAAGAACTCCACACCCACCCCGCTCTCCAACCATCGGCTATGCCATTGGAAACCAAGAAGGTATTCGAAAAAGTGATTGCCACCAAACAACCGTACAACTATTCTTCGGAAATAATTCATTGGAAAGGTATGTCGCCTACGTGGGTGCAAACTGCTGTTACACCCGTGCTCGACGAAAACGGCGAAATATCTATGATAGTGTGGGTTAATACCGATATTTCCGAAATTCGCGCAATAAATCAACAACTACAACTACGCAACAACGAACTTACTATGCTATCTGCTGTTGCATCTTCCACAGCCAACTCAATCTACATTACTACCAAGGAAGGTAAGATGATTTGGTTTAACGATGCATTCTCGCGCGAAACTCACATTCCAATAGAAGAACTACATACTCATCCAGCACTCAAATTCGAGGCTATGACACCCGAAACAAGAGAAGTTTATAATAAGGTAATCGCTACCAAAAAGATTCAAAGATACACCGCTGAGATGAAGCATTTGGAAGGCGAACCGTTTTGGGTGCAGTCGTACGTAACCCCAATTTTAGACAACGATGGTGAAATTAAAATGATTGTGTGGGTGAGCACCAACATCACCGAACTGCATCACGCTTACGAAAAAATCGAGAACCAAAACAAGGAAATCAACGCCTCAATTTCATACGCCCGCCGCATTCAAGACGCAGTGCAGCCGATGAAGATATTCTCAGACGAGATTCTTGGCGACCATTTTATCATCAATATGCCCCGAAACATTGTCAGCGGCGACTTCCATTGGGTGGGATACAAAAACGGACTTTCGGTGTTTACCGTTGCCGACTGCACAGGTCACGGCGTACCGGGAGCGTTTATCAGTATGCTCGGACAGGTGATGCTAAATCAGACTCTCAGCAAACTCGAGGATATTACCTCTGCCAAAATCCTCGACATACTGCGCAACGGCATAATCCACCAACTGCACCAACGCGACAAAGAGGACGCTTCGAGCGATAGTATGGACGCAAGTATGTTTGTCTACGACCGTCAAAACTGCATCATCGACTTCGCCGGAGCATATTCGTACGGTTATCTGCTAAGGTTTGGCACTCCCGATGCCGAAACAGAGGCGGTTTGTAAAGAATCGGGCAGCAAGATAATCTTCAACCAACAAAAAGACGCATACCTTATCCGCTTGAAACCCAACCGTATGACCATAGGTATCTACCGCCGAGATATGATTCCATTTAAAAACATAAAATTCAAGGTAAACCACGGCGACATAGCCTACGCCACCACCGACGGCTATCCCGACCAATTTGGCGGCGAACGTCAAAAGAGGTTCTATGTGGCAAATTTTGAAAGAATCCTACTCAAATACTGCCACCTCCCGATGGATCAACAGCGTCAAGAGTTGGAGCGCACATTCCTCGAATGGAAAGGCGACTACGAACAAACCGACGACGTACACGTGCTTGGAATTGTGCTGTAAGGGATTGACTACACTATCCCCATCGTAATCATCGGTAGAATAATTGCGTATTCTTGTTGATCGGATTCGCAATACCAATAGAGCACAAAACGGATTTTGGCAGAATTTGGCTTATAACCAAGTTGCTGATATTCGGCGAGTTTTTCAACAAACTGACGAGAATAATTCAATACCGCATTGCCTTGGTAATGAAGAAAATCCTTAGAAGAAACATCAAGAGATGTACCGCTTAGAAGTTTTAGAATTTCGGATTTCAAAGGCTTGAAAAAGTTGAGATGAATATCTTTGTGGGTGAGCGCAACTATCAGTTGTTCTGGCTTTTGATATTCAGTATTATCGATTTGGTAATTGGTTGCGATGTTGTCAAAACTATCAAGGAAATTGCCACTATAATGAATATAGAGGTTAGTTTTGGCACGTGTAAAACCTACGTACAAGCGGCGTTTGTCTTCATCTGTTCTAACATTCAGATTGTTAAGATACATAAACACATTGTCGAACTCACGACCTTTGGCTTTGTGAATGGTGGAAACAGTAACAGAAGCATTATCGGAACGGAAAAAATCTTCTAACGAAGATTCCGCCATAAAAACTTGAAAATCAGATAGATATTTATCCTTGTAATTATCTTCAAAAATACTTATTATTGTATTGACAAGATAAAGACAGGCACTCTGTTCGTATTTTTCCGACAACAAACGCTTGGCATTATCCCAAATCTCTTGACTGATTTTTGGGGTTTGAAGGTTGTTTTTGATTGTGGAAACAAAAAAACGCAGTTCCGCGATGTTTGAAATATCGAAACCCTCGTTGCTTTGAATCAGTTTGCAACGTATTTTGTGATAACGCAAAACGCCCAAAATTGCAAGCGCCTCTTGGTTGGTTGAAGTAAGAATACATTTAGAACCGCCATACTTACTATTAATCAGACTATTGACCAAAGCAATTTCAAAACCTCCGTTGCAAGTGTGTTTAATAAGATTTACACTGCCGTTGTCTGTGCGTTTCGACACCACAGGCAAAGTTTTCATACGCTGAGTAATGGTGGCGGCAAAACTATTTGCAAATGCAACAATCTGATTAACAGAGCGGTAATTTTCTACCAAATTGTATTGTTTTGCACCATAATCAGTAATCAATTTTTGAAAATATTCCGACGACGAACCTCTAAACTGATAAATATTTTGATCGTCGTCGCCAACGGCTATAACTCGCAGATTATCATTATTTTCAATCAAAGCCTTAACCAAGTTGAACTCATCGGCATCCATATCCTGAGCCTCGTCGATAACAAGCACTTTTTTGGTGATTTTGTTTTGCTCTACTTCGTGATTAATAATCATTTGCGTAGCCTTAGAAACAATATTCTGCGCGTCCTCGATTTTGCCGATTTGACCAACAATATCAAAGCAATACGAGTGGAATGTTTTGATTTCCAAAAACTTAGTTGCATTTCCGATAAGTATTTGCAAACGTTGCTTAAATTCTATTGCTGCCGCCCTCGAAAATGTAAGCATAAGAAGTTGCTCGTGCTTAACATCTTCCATCAAAAGTAACGATGCAAGTTTATGAACAAGCACACGGGTTTTACCACTACCAGGACCTGCTGCGGCCACAATATGCGGCGATGTGCTGTCGTCGATTATTTGTTTTTGCGTAATAGACAATGTATCAAACAGTTCGCGGTATTTTTTGGGAGTTATATTACGCTCAATCTCTTTTAGACGGTCGGCTGTAAAGTATTTTGAAAGAAACTTTTTGTAATCAATATTAAAATAGTCGTTTACAAATTGCAAAGCGGCGGAGTAACTTTTCACCATCATATTTGCAAACTCGCCCACAATGTGGATTTGCTCTATCTTATGACGATAAAATTCTGCCATCTGCTTGTAATCCTCTTGGGTGTATTGTTTCTTGCGGTCAAAATTCAAACGGTTGATATTCAAACCCATATAAAGCACAAGAAAACCGCCTTCAAGTTTCATCGAATTGATTTTTGCAAGAAAGAGAATGCCCTCCTCAATGTCGTGAATGTCGATTTCGCAATCTTTGTAAAGCGAATTGTTGTAACTATCAAGTAACTCAACCACCGAAAACAGAATAAGGTTTTCATCGTTTTTGGGCGAAGTATTGTAACGCTCTATCAGAAAATCAATTACAAACTTTGACACCGAAAACATACGTATCTGTTTTTCGCGCAAGAGGGCGAGCGGAATTTGCGGCTGCACCACAATGCTATCGGTTGAATTATGTTCAAGTTTTACATACGACTTAATTTTCCAAAACAGCAAGATGGTTTTGATGTTTTTTATTGAAGATTTAAGTCCAAGTTTTTCGGCACGCTCGTTTATCTCTTTGAGATTCAATACAATACCTTCGTCGGTTAATTGGTCTAAAATAAAAAAGTCTAAATCGTAAAACACCTTCAATATTCTTGGCGATTCTTTTGGCGTGTCGATGTAAGCCGAAATGTCACGGTCGTTTTGAAGGATTTTTTCTTGTTTCAAAGTCTGCACGGTGGCAATAACATCGGCTTTTGAAATTCCAAGAATATCAGCCAAATAATCCACACGAGCCTCAGCATCATCGTTACCCGCAATGGCTACGTATTTACTTGAAATCAAGGATTTTATAATACGTTTTGCATATTGACGGTATTTGTCGTCGGTAAAGAGCCGCGATGAGGTAATTTTTGAGTCGGCTTCGGCATAGTTTTTTACAAGGATGCTTGTGGCGTAAATTCTCGGCGAATTTTTGCCACGTTGAATATAACCGGCGTTTTCGAGTGCCTGCAAAGCGGTTTTTACACGAGTTTCAATATCCGAAACCTCGTGATCCCAACCGGCTGCACGGGCAATTTCCAAAGCCGACGAGCAAAACGACCTTCGTGTTTTTGTCAGCATTTTCACCGCTCGCCATATTTGGTTGATTTCGGAACACGAAACCTTGGTTTGATTGTTGAGTACAAAATGCTTGTCGAGGTCGTTGTCGTTGTAAAGTACATAACATTCGGCTTCGAGTTTTGGGTCGCGACCAGCACGACCCGCCTCTTGAACATAGTTTTCGAGCGAATCTGAAATATCGTAATGTATTACTAATCTTACATTTGACTTATCCACTCCCATACCAAAAGCCGAAGTTGCCACCATTACTTGCACTTCGTCGCGAATAAAACGGTCTTGGTTTTTCTGTTTTTCCTTGCTCTCCATCTTACCGTTGAAGGGCAGAGCCGAAATACCGTCTTTGGATAGTTTCTCAGCCAACATAATTGTCCGCTTAGTTCTTGATACATAAACAATTGTAGGGCAATTTTTGGTTTCTATCAAATCACGGAGAGCAAGATATTTTTCGTCTTCGGTTTCCTTGTAAAGCACCTGATAATGGAGGTTTGTGCGCGAAGCAGTTGTGGCAAAAATTTGAAGGTCGATGTTGAGTTTTGCCTTAAAATAGTCGCAAATGTCAGAAATCACCTTTTGTTTTGCCGTGGCGGTAAAACACGACACAGGTATGCTCCTCAACCCTTTTTTATTGGCTAACTCTCTGATATAGTCGCCGATATAAAGATAATCTACACGAAAATCCTGCCCCCACGCGCTAAAACAGTGCGCCTCGTCGATCACAAAACGGGCTATCTGCCGCGAGGTCAAAAGTTTGTCTATTGTCTTGTTTCTGAGCGATTCGGGCGAAATATACAACAGCGACGCCACTCCCGAATCCACACGCTCGATAGCCTCTTGACGTTCGAGCGGACTCAGCAATCCGTTGATAGTAACAGCATCCACAATGCCGCGGCGTTCAAGATTGTCAACTTGGTCTTTCATAAGAGATTGCAGAGGCGACACCACCACAGTCAACGAACGTTCGGTGTTGCCCGCAATAAGCGCAGGAAGTTGGAATGTTAAACTTTTGCCACCGCCCGTGGGAAAGATAGCAAGCAACGAACGGTTGTCGATAGCGGCTTTTACAGCATTTTCCTGCAAAGGTTCACCCTCATATTTGCGAAAATCATCGAATCCGAAAATAGTTTTCAGATTTTTGCGCGGATTTAGAAGTTCGCTACAATATTTGCAACCCGGACAGGGAGTGTTTCGCAAAATTCGCATAACGGTCTCAACCATAGGGAATTGATGGTGCACCCAATGCGGAATAATCGAAGTCTTGTCTTTGGTATTGATAATGGCGAGGGCATACGCAAGCGCCACTGGACTATTGTCTATAAGGTTGGCGAGAGGAGCGTTTGAGCAGATTTTTCCATCAAAAAAATCGTTGATCAACAACAGCGTATCACCCTGAGGAAATGCATTCAAATAAGCCAAAAAACCTCTGAATTCATTATGTGCAAACAACAGATTTATAATAATTTGCCTATATTTAGGGTCAAGATTTTCAAAAGCGTTTACCTCGTCGAAAAACAACTCTTTGGCTTTGATAGCATCGTTAAGCGGATTTGACATCTCTTCTGAGAGAATCTTGTCGTCTTTTAAGAGTTTATGATAAGGACGTTCTGGAAAAAGCAACGGTGAAAAATAAAGAGTATCAACAAGTTGAGATTCTCTATTGCGATAAAAATATTTAGAATCGTGAGTGCAGATATTATGTCCGCCGACAAAAAGTTCATCCTTTATAAAATTTTCAAAATCAAACTTTTGCGTAGTATGTATAGTCTCTCCATTGGATTTCACCGCACCAAAATCCATCACCTTCCCATTTTGTGGGTTAACTTCAAGGTCGATAAAAACAAGGGGACGCATAATTTATTCATTAAAAATGTTTATTTTTTTCAAACGCGATGTGATTGCTCCCCTGCCACGTTCAAAAAAATCAGCAAGTTCGGCAACGGTAAATCCACGTTGAAAAAGTATCAAAAGTTTACGGTCATCATCCTCTGTCCAAGGCTGATAAGCTTGTGTGTGAAGTTGTTTCTGACGCTCCATATACGAAATACCATCATTTTTCTCAGTTAAGGAAGTATTTTGGGCAAATAAGTCGTTAGAAGATTGGCTATTAACATCAATGTGAAGATAGTCGGCAATTGCCTGAACAAAACGCTGTCCGAATTTATCTTTTTTTCGTCTCCCTATTCCGTATATTTTTCCAAATTGTTCTATGCTAACAGGCTTATTTTTGGCAAGTTCATATAATGTTTTATCAGGAAACACAACGTATGACGGCCAATTATTTTCTATGGCAATATTATTACGCAGTTTACGAAGAATATCATATAAACCTTTATCAATGTCCTTGTAATCCGATAGTGTTTTATCCTCTTGTTTTTCAACTCCTTTATAATCTTTTTTAATAGGAACGGCAAGTTGTGCTGTGGCTTTGCCGTACAATACATCGTAACCTGTTGGATTAATTTTCAAATGGTTGTTTTCTTCGTAAGCAATACGCAAATAACCAAGTTGGAGCATTTGCAAAAGATAATCGCGCCAAACCCGTGCTGGTAAGTCCGCACCTGCACCAAATGTTTTTAATTTATCAAAGCCATTTGCCACAACATCTGGCGAAGAAGTACCTTTAAGTACATCAATCGTTAGCGTTATGCCAATGCTTTCATCACTCCGTTTGATAGCCGACAATGCCTTTTGAACCGAAATTGTGCCATCAAAAAGCGAAGGCGGATTGTTGCAGACATCGCAGTTACCGCAGTTGCAAGCGAAGTTTTCACCAAAATAATTCAACAAAATTCTTCGTCGGCACACTTGCGCCTCGGCATATTCCTGCATACGATTTAGTTTTTCGAGGTTGATTTCTTTTTGTCCACTATCCTCGACAAACTTTCGTAATGTAATAATATCTTGAATGTTATAAAACAAAACTGTTTCAGCCGGAAGACCGTCTCTACCGCCCCTACCAATTTCTTGATAAAAATTTTCGATGCTTTTTGGTAAATTATAATGAACAATAAACCTAACATTACTTTTGTCGATTCCCATTCCAAATGCAATGGTGGCACATATAACATTAATTCTGTCGTTGGTAAAATCATTTTGAACTTGATTGCGTATCTCAGCGGACAATCCAGCGTGATAAGCGGCAGCATTAATACCTTGTTCTTTAAGTAGTTCTGCAACCTTTTCGGCGTTTTTTCGAGACAAACAATAAACAATTCCCGATTCTTGGTTATGCCGATTAACAATAGACACAATTGCATTAATTTTCTCCTTTTCGCTATATCCGGCTTTTACATCAAGACTAAGGTTAGGTCTATCAAAAGAACTTTTAAATAACTTGTAATCAACAAGATTAAGTTGCTTAACAATATCTTCTTGTGTTAGACTGTCGGCAGTGGCTGTAAATGCGGTAATAGTAACATCAGAGAAAACATCGTGAAGATTAGATAATTGAGTATATTCAGGACGGAAATCGTGTCCCCATTGAGAAATGCAATGTGCCTCGTCGATTGCAAAATGAGAAATTTTGACATTGCTTTGCATCCATGGTAATTCTTTTTGCAAACGCTCGGGAGAAATATATAACAGTTTGATTAAACCTGACTGACAATCACTTTTAATCCTATCGTTTTCGATTTCAGTATTATTGCTATTGAGTGCCTCGGCAGGTACACCGTTTGATTTAAGAGCATCAACTTGGTCTTTCATCAACGAAATCAGCGGCGAAACCACCACCGTCACTCCTTCTAAAATCATCGCTGGAATTTGGTAACAAATAGATTTTCCGCCACCGGTAGGCATCAACACAAGCGAATCTTTATGCAAAAGTATCTGATTGATAACGCTTTCTTGCATAGGACGAAAAGTGTTGTAGCCATAAATAGTATTCAATATTTCAAGTGGTGTTTGCATAATTGACACTTATTATTTATTTTCTATCGCAAATATAATAAAAATAAGCGATTACGAATAGTCTTTCATCACAATTGTTTGTAAGATGTAAGGAAAATTTTATTATATTTGCAAAGGATAATGAACGATAATATAAATACAACTACAATTATGAAAACAAAAATCCTATACCTTGAAATCATTGCCGCTGCAATTGCCTTAGTGGGTGTAATTTACATAAATAATCCAAAGTTGCCATCGGTGCTCAATATGGTGGTATTGCTTACCTATGCGCTTGTATGTATGTTTATTTCAAAGGCTTATCCTAAACCACAGAATCCAAAGGAAAAAATAGATTATAACATACATAACATATCGTGGATGGGGTTATCGGTTATGTCTGTCGGCATTTTACTCAGCATTCAACACTTTCCGGGAGGGCGGACGATGCTGTTCGTTGGTTTGGTAACTATTGCAATTCCTTTAATTTATCACCTCATTAAAATAGTCAAAGACAAAGACAAAGATGAAGATGAAAAACAAGACAACAGGCAAACCACCGAAGATGAAAATGAGTTAAATCAAAAAACTACTGTCAAATTAATACAAAAGTGGGTTGGTGATGCCAAATACAATCATACCGAAATGCTCATTCGTCTGGGCTTTGCCTTATTGATAGCGATAAAATTAATGTTCTACACCAAAGTATTATCACCGGAGTAGATTAATGAAGGAATCCTTTAAAACTCAGTAAGATACTGTGAATTTGCATTTTGGATAATTGGAACATCCATAAAACATACCATTTACACCGGAACGTAGTTTTAAATCTCCATTACACCAAGGACATATTAAATTGTTAATTTTGAATTGTTTCTCTTGGATATTATCTTGTATATTTTGGATATGTTGCCTCCGAGATACGATCCTTGAAACATCGGAAGATTGAAGCCGTTGTTTGATAATTTGGACATCTTCCAATGACAAACTTCATACTACTCGCTAAGTTTTTTTTCGGTATGAGCAATAAAATCTTCGAGAGTTACAAATTTTCCTTGGCTGACTTCGGCTTCTATTTCATCTATCTCTTTGAAGGCCTCTTCGGAGGTTTGTGGAGTAGGGAAATGATAGTCAACTTCTTTGTCAGCCTCTTCAAGGGGAATATATTGAAATGTCCATCCTTTTCCTTTCGCAAATTTGTTGAAATCCTCAAAATCAGCAAGAGGAATAATAAGATTAAGTTGTATGTATTGTGGTGTAGTTATCATAGTCTCAATTTTTCTAACACTACAAAGATAAGCATTTGTTTTGAAAAAAAATCGTTACAAATCAAAAAAATTAAAATCACACCGTTCCCCAAAACTTGCGCAAAAACCATTCGCTGGTTAACAGTATGAGTATCAAATAAAAAAGCCATCTTAACTCTATTAAGCCGGCGGTGGTGGTTTCGGTGAAGATGACGGGTTTGGCGTCGCGGAGGGTGATGAGGTCGTGCGACATCGTGGTTAGGTCGGCGGGATAATACATTTTGCCGCCGGTGGTGGTGGACATTTTTTGAAGAACGGTGTGATTGGCACGGAGGTCTTCGGTTTCGGCTGAGTTTTCTATTATGGAGAAACCGCCTGATTTTGTGAGTTTTCCACCACGGAATTTGGCGGTGGACTCGAAATTATATGTGCCGGTTTTGAGTGTGTCGATACGGAGAAAATATCCAGAGGCAGCGGGTTGAAGTGTGTAGGTTTGTCGGAAGTTGTTATCGTTTGATATTGTGATTGTTACCTCGGCATCGGTGATGGGCTGCATCTGTTTGTCGGCAACTTTGGCAGAAAAGCAAACCGGCTCGCCAAGGCTGTAAATGCGCTGCGACGAGACCGAAAGTTGATCCTGATTGTTGCGTGTAACAAGAAACTGAACTATGCGACCGATAAACTGATCGAACATCTCGTGCGTGCGGTAACGCTTGTAACAGTCTATGCGCCAACGCCATAACCCCTCCCCTGCTATTACGGCAGATTTTGCTACCGACGGGTCGCAGATTGCAATTAAAGGTTTGGTGGTTTGAACGTTTTTAATCTTTTGATATGCAAGCACTTTGGCGGCTGGGAGAACGTTGTATGTACCAAAGCGGCAATTGAGCGGCGGTGTGCGCGTGAGAAAATCTGTTGTGCGCTGCTCCAAGGCAAAAAGCGGGAAATTGATGTTTGCCGAGGCGATTGCGTCTTCAAAACTATTGCCCGAAGGCTCTATTTCGATGCAGCGGTTGAGGTTGTTGAACTCGTTGATGTCTGTTTTGCTGCCAAGGACAAAAAGAGTGGGTACAGACTTTTGTTTGATTTCGTTTAAACGGTTGACAAACTGACGGTTAGCACCGGGCAACTGAACCAACGCAACAAGGTTGAATCCCGTAACTGCCTTATCGCCAAACTCTTCGACAGTAGAAACCGTAAGGTCGTAACTCAGGTTGAAACTCAAAGCCGAACGCAGCGCAGCCACGTCGGGATGAGGATATTCGCTGAGTATTAGTATTTTATACTTGTCGTCGATGATGTCGATAACTATCTCGCGGGTGTTGTTTTCGGTGGTGATTTCGTTGTTGAGCGGACGCAGCGAAACGGTGTATTTTTGCAGACCCTTTTCGGAGGCTTTGAGCGTGGCGGTGATGTTTTGGATATAGCCGTCGGATGCGATGTTGATTGGCTCAGAAAACACCGTCTTGCCCTTGTGGGTTATCTCACAGATTGATTTTTGCCCTTTGAGCATTTTTGCCGAAGCGGAAACTTCGATAGAAAACTCGTTACCAAGAAAAGAGGTTTCGTTATACACTGTTTTTGAGATAGATAGGTCGCAATATTGCGTTGTGTCGCCCATTGCCACGGTAAAGATTTTAAAGCCCGATTGCTGAGCGGCGTAAACAGGATTCTGACCTTTGTTGCAGATACCGTCGCTGCACAATATCAACGATTTAGCATTGGTGTTGTAAAGTCCGTTTTTAAGTGCGTCAAGCATTTGAGAATAGTCGGTGGCTTTTTCGGAAAAATTGAGCGACGTATCCGACGACAAGTTAGAACCAAAGGTATAAAGTTGAACGTTATAGTTATCTTTCAGATTGTCAACGGCTTGCATTAGCGTGCTATAAAATGCTTTAAGTGAATCGCCGCTACCCTCGCCACGCATTATCATCGAACCTGAATTGTCGATTACAACAGGAAGAACAGGTTTTTCGGAGCGGTTGGTCTGCGTTTTTATAAAAATGTTGAGCAAAAGAATGCCCGTTATAAAAAGTGCGGTAAATCTCAATCCTGCAAGTATATAAATCTTGTAGGGCTGAAATTCGGCAAGCCGTTTGTTTTTATAATAAGATACAGCGGTAATGGCTGCTGCTGCCACAAAACACAGCAACAGCGTATACCACGGATAGTCTAAAACGATGCTTTTCAAAATTTATAATAATTTTTTATAAATTTCGTAGTACTGTTGAAGGCGTTTTTCGTATTGCGCAGGAGCGGCGAGACCGTTGTATTCCTTTGCAAATGAGAGGAAATCGCCTGTGAGAAGATACTGAACGCGCGAACTCTTGGCGGTGCAGAAGTCGAACAATGCCATAATATGATAACGGATATCCTTTGAGAATGCCTCGTACATATCCTTTACCGAAGTATAGCCTATGCTCTTGTAGTTGAAGCCCATAACCTGCGGCGCTCCCATTGATATTGAGTACATTGCGCTCTGCTCGTCGAGTGCGCGGGCAATGCCAAACGCCTCCCATTCGGTGGCCTGACCGTTGTGCGAAATTGTCCAATCGTCGCTCTTTTTGTGACGGTATTTGTGGTCTTCGCGTTTCTTTTCTTTATTGAAAGTGAAGTACTTATCGTATTCTTTCTTACCTTCGTCGGTTTTGGCAAAATAGGTGTAAAACACGTGGTTTTCAAAGCGGATAAGCATTTTGCCGTCGGACGCAAAACCGTCGCCGCCGCTCTCTACGCATATTACCGCAAGGGCAATTTCTACCTCAATACCAAGTTCTTTGGAGATTTTGGTAACGAGATTGCCGTATTTGTTCCAAGTTTTAACGGCAATTTTGCCATAACGGTCTTGACCCTCAGCCGAAAGTTGCTTAGAAGGAGCAAGTTCCACTTTTTTGAGGTCGGCACGCGAATTGAAGAAAACGCGAGTGTCGGTATCTTTTTTGGTGGTGTTGTCGGTGGTCTTTTTGGTGGTGTTGTTAGATGATTTGCCGTCTTCCAAAAGGGTAACAAATTCGGCGCTTACGTAGCCTGTTTTTCCCTTATAATCAACGCCATACCAACCTTTGTGCTTGCTTACCACCACAAGCACGTTGCCTTCGTACACCTTGCCGTTGATGGTGCTGTCGGTTGAGTAAAACGAACGGACGTTGAGCACTTTGGCGTTAACCACCACCTTTTGAACAGTGTCGGTGATGTCGATATATTTAGCCATACAATACGCCTCGCCGGCTTCGGTGCTGATGTTTACCCAATCGCCCTTTTTTTGAAGTATCGAAACGATGGTGTGTTTTTTGAGTTTGTAGAGCACCTTGGCGTCGGTTGACGGAGATTCGCGGGCGTTGAGGGTTGTGGCGTTTACCATTCCCTTGGCTACCGCTGTGGTGTTTTTTGATTCTTTAATGTTGCTTTTGTCTACGGTGTCGGGCTGCTTTTTTTTACCGAAACCGAATAGTCGTGCGAGCCATCCCATAATGTTAGTGTTGATTTATTTTAATTATCTTTTACAAAGTTATAAAAAAAAGACGATACGCAATCACGTATCGTCTAATTTTTTTATAAAAAAATTTATTTTTTTACATATTCATACCGCCGTCAACTTGGATAACCTGACCGCTGACGTATGCCGACATATCCGATGCGAGGAATGTGGCGACTTCGGCGATGTCTTCGGGTTTGCCGCCGCGACGTAGAGGAATTTTCTTTTTCCACTCTTCGCGAACGTTGTCGGGAAGGGCTGCTGTCATAGCGGTTTCGATAAATCCGGGAGCAATTGCGTTGGCGCGGATGCCTTTGGGACCCATTTCTTGTGCAACAGATTTTGCAAGAGCAATCAAACCAGCCTTAGAAGCGGCGTAGTTGCTCTGTCCTGCGTTTCCGTGAACGCCCACAACGCTTGCCATATTGATAATAGAGCCGTTGCGCTGACTCATCATAATGGGAACTATTGCGTGGATAAAGTTGAAAGCCGATTTGAGGTTAACATTGATAACGGCGTCCCACTGCTGCTCGCTCATACGAAGCATAAGTCCGTCCTTAGTGATGCCGGCGTTGTTAACGAGAATGTCGATGCGGCCAAAATCAGCCTTGATCTGCTCCACTACCTGAGCGGTTTGAGCAAAGTCGGCAGCGTTTGAAGCGTATGCCTTAACTTTAACACCGAGTGCAGCAATTTCTTTTTCGGTATTCTGCGCGTCCTCGTTGATTGCGAGGTCGGTGAAAGCGATGTTTGCGCCTTCTGCGGCGTATTTGAGGGCAATTGCCTTGCCTATTCCGCGGGCTGCGCCTGTTATCACAGCCACTTTTCCTTTTAACAAATCCATTTTGTGTCTATTTATTTGTTTTACAATATGTTCAATACTTGTTCTTTAATTTTTTCGAGTTCGTCTTTCATCATCACCACAATCTTTTGAATGTCGCTGTCGTTGGCTTTGGAGCCAAGTGTGTTGATTTCGCGACCCATTTCCTGAGCGATAAAACCGAGTTTTTTGCCCGGAGCCTCCTGTGCATCAATGGTTTCGATAAAGTAATTGCAGTGATTTTTTAAGCGGATTTTCTCTTCGGTGATGTCGAGTTTTTCGATGTAGTAAATCAATTCTTGCTCAAAACGGTTGCGGTCTACGTCTAAACCTTTGAGTTCTTCAAACCTTGCAGCAATTCTTTCTTTGATTTGTGCAACACGCTGTTTTTCAAACGGTTCTACACGCGATAAATAATCCAAAATCAAGTTGGTGCGTTTTACAAAATCGCCTTTGAGGTTTTGACCTTCTTGTGTGCGGAAATTATCTAACGCGTCTACTGCCTTGATAAGCAATGCTTTAACAAACTCCCATTCATTTTCGTCGAGCGGTTCGGGGTCGTTTCTAAGCACGTCAGGGAAACGCAAAAGTGTGGTAAACAACTGTGTTTGGTCGGGCTTAAAGTTAAGACGGTCAGTGATTTGCGACATCGTATTAAAGTACGACGCCAACAATTCTTCGTTAACCTTAACAGCCTCGCCACCCGAAACCACCGTGATGGTGAGCGAAAAATCAATCTTTCCGCGTTCGAGCCTCTCTCCTATTATCGAGCGCATTTCAAGTTCGCGCTCTTTGTAGTTGGCAGGCAGTTTGGTGTTAATATCCAAACTCTTACCGTTGAGCGACTTAATTTCTATCTCGTAGTTTTTTCCGTTGAGGATTGCGGCGGCCTTGCCGAATCCCGTCATCGATTTCATCATCGGAATTATCTGTTTTATAATAACTTACTAATTATTTACCCCAATTTTCGGGATTCTGACGCCATTCCAAAAGTTTGGGAAGCATCTCTTGTTTTACATAGCCGGTTTCTATTGCCAACTCTATCAGCGAGTTGTAGTTGCTCAGTGTATAAAGTTTGCAGTTTGCCTGCTCAAAACTTTGAGTAGCCACAGGAAATCCGTATGTAAAAATAGCCATCATAGCCTGCACGTCGCACTCTTTTTCGCGAAGGGCCGAAACGGCTTTAAGACTGCTCATTCCAGTAGAAACGAGGTCTTCTATCACTATGGTTTTCTGACCTTTATGGCAAATTCCCTCCACTTGGTTTTCAAGACCGTGGGTTTTGCTGCTGCTACGCACGTACACCATCGGAAGGTCGAGTTCGTCGGCCACCAAAGCACCCACAGCGATAGCACCCGTAGCCACACCTGCGATAAGTTCGGTGTCGGGATACTTAGTCTTAATCATTTCGGCGAACTTCTTTTTGAGGAAAGTGCGCACCTGCGGATAAGACAAAGATTTGCGATTGTCGGTGTAAATAGGTGATTTCCAACCCGATGCCCACGTAAACGGCGATTCGGGATTAAGTTCTACGGCCTTGATGTCGAGAAGATATTTTGCCACTTGGCGGTCGGTTTCTAAATGTTCCATTGCGTTGTAAAGTTATTTATTACGCCCACCGTCACACCTTATATAATAGACAAAGCGAGCGGCGGCGCTATTTTTCGGCAAATATATAAAATGGTTTTGGAAAACAAGATAATCAGAGAGTTTTTTTTTACCCAAGCCGCAAAAACCAACAAAACATAGGATACATTTTGCAGAAAAAATAAAGTTTTGAATATTGTTTTTTGGGAGAAAAAAAAGTTTGGAATATGGAAAAATCCAAGCAAGGCGACTTTCTCTGCCATATTTTTATCACTTCCCCGATTTCTCCCTGTTGCACTTTTTGCAGAGCATTTGGCAGTTTTCTTTTACGGTGTGGCCGCCTTGACACCACGGCGTAATGTGGTCGGCTTCCATCTCTTCAATTTCAAATTTTTTGCCGCATATTTTGCAGATACCGTTCTGATTTTCATATACTTCGCGCTTGGTGTTGTCGTCGAAGGCGCGGATGCCAAGATGCTTTTCGTCGCCATCGAGAACGTAGGGATAAATGCCGGATTTTTTCTGAACGTCGGAGTCTTTCATTAGTTCTGACACTCGGGATTCAAGTTGCTGAACGTTAAGGTTTTGGTTGTGAAACTTATCGTAAAGCAAACCCCAATCCACGCCTTTCATTTCTTTGCGGTATTTTGGGAAAATCGCTTTCACCCAAGAGATTACGCTTTGAAAATAGTTCCAAAGTTCTATTGCGTTGTTGTCGTGCTGATGTTTGCCCATATAAATCTCGATGCCAACGTTACGGGCAATCCAACTGAGCGCAGTTTCGAGATAGTCTTGACGTATGGGGGAACCGTTGAGATACTTGCTCGCCAAGCCGTATGCCGCGCAATTGTTTTTGGAGAAATAACGTTTGGCGTCGCTCACCCAACTGCCTGAATATACGGCGTTTCGTAGTTCCTGTTCGGTGAGTTTTTCACCGGCTATGTTGATTGTTCTAAACCATTTGAGTTTTTCGCTGTCGCTGCCGCTGCAAATGTAGATTTGAAGTTCGTAATCAAGAATTTTTTCCGCCTCGTCTTGCGTGAGGTTGTAAAAATACTTGAAGAAATACGCAAAATCGCCGTTGACATACTGACAAATGGAAATTGTACGTTGCTGACCGTCAATGATTTCGTATGTTCCATCGTCGCGAGTGGCCCAATACATCACATTGAGCGGAAAACCGTTTACAACAGTGTCGATAACGGCATCGCGCTGTTTTTCTTTGTAAACAAATTCGCGCTGATACGGCGGACGCACATCGAGGTTGCCGCCAAAAGCCGTAACGCCACTTTCATTTTTATCTTCGTAACCGTCGGTAAGTTGACGGATTGTGATTTTGTGCAATTCAATTTCCATAAGTCATTGTATTTAAGAGTTAAACGGAGTCTTTGGTTCGGCAGCAAGGCGGTATTCTGTTTGCTGTTTGCGACGGATTAGGATGCGTGAATATACACGTTTATTGTTGATTAGCGCGCAACCTCCTCTATCTTCCGACATTGGTTCATATTCAACAATTCCATTGAATTTATTTACTCTACTATTACCTGCACAAATTCCCAAAATCTCAAATTGCTCAGGGTTATACTTATCCATAAATGTAATAGGAACGCCCATAAATCCATCATAATCCATTGGAATATCGCTCGTTTTATCAACATTTATAGCATTGTAATTATCATATTTTGGGTATTCTTCGGGAGTGTAATGTTTATAAAGTATCAAATTTTCTTTTCGTTTCTGAATTTCAAGATTTGTAAACCAAGTTACACCCGAAACTCTAATCATTCCTTCTCTGTGGTCAGAGGCTGTTGCTACATCTTCATAATTTGATAAAAAATGACCTGCACCACCTTTAAATCCATATCCAAGCCATATTTTATTATCCCTTATTAAAGGGAAAAAATCTTTATTGGTAATTGCATTTTGGTTTCCAATTATTACAAACTTTTTGTTATACTCCATTAATAATGCAACATATTCTCTAAATAAAGAAAATGGCGGGTTAGTTACAACAATATCAGCCTGTTTTAAAAGTTCAATACATTCAGGACTGCGAAAATCTCCATCACCTTTAAGATAATTAATACCTATTTCTTCGGGGTCAGGAACTTTGTTACCATTCTTATCGCCATTGTATTCAAGCCAAATTGCTCGTTCAGAATCGTTTTTGGAAAACAAGTCTCTGTTTTGACTTTTGTAACAAGTAGTTATAAGTTTCTTTAATCCCAAATGCTCAAAACCATAACTAAAATAATGAAAAAAATTGCTTATACGTGGATCGTCGCAATTACAAAGAACGGTTTTACCTTTGAAATGCTCTTTGTAATGCTTCAATTCGTTCTCGATGTCAGAAAGTTGAGTATAAAACTCATCCTTTTTGGCTTTGTTTGCTGCGTGCAAATTTTTGTTTCCTGCCATTTTGATTGATAGTTTTTTGCATTTTCTATCAATCACTTATCGGCATAAAATAAGGCGCAGACCTTATCTATTCGCATTCACGGGGAGCCTCGGATGAACCCCGCTTCCAACCATAGAAATATAGCCCGCGCCTTGTGGCTGCGAGCATCAACAAATGGTTGGAATTGGGAGTGTCCTTGACAACGCCCGTGAATTGCTTGTTTATCCGATTGTTTCAAATCAAGAGTTTCCGAGGCTTTTGTTTTGAATGCGAATAATAGTCAATGCTTTATATGTTAATAAATTCTGTCTGTTTTTATCTTATAAATAATTATAAATAGTTATACATTTTTGCTTTTGCAAGCAACGATGCAAATATAAGAAATCTTTTTCAACAAGCGATAGAATGTAAAGAAAATTTTTTATCTTTGCATTAGATAAACTTTATTTGAGTATGGAACAAAACTTTGCTATTCAATTGTTTGAAAATCAAAAGGTGCGTGTAGTTTGGGATGCCGAGGCAGAGAAATACTACTTTTCTATTGTGGACGTTGTTCAGGTGCTTACCGATAGCGCAGACGGTCGTAAGTATTGGAACAAACTTAAACAGAGGTTGAAAGCCGAAGGAAATGAGTCGGTGACAAATTGTCACCAACTGAAAATGTTAGCCGCAGATGGGAAAAAATATAAAACCGATGTCGCTGATGTGGAACAACTACTGCGATTAATTCAGTCGATTCCGTCAAAAAAGGCAGAGCCCGTTAAGCAATGGCTCGCAGAAGTTGGAAGTCAGAGAGTTGACCAAATGATTGACCCCGAACTGTCTTTCCAAATGGCTGTCGATGATTACCGCCGTCAAGGGTATAGCGACAAGTGGATTGAAAACCGTATGAAGTCGATTCGCACCCGCAACGAACTCACCGATGAATGGAAACGTTCAGGTGTTACCCAACAAAAGGATTTTGCAATTTTGACAAATATTCTCACGAAGGCGTGGAGCGGTATGACAACTGGGCAATACAAGTCGTACAAAGGTTTGACAAAAGAAAACCTGAGAGATAATATGACTACTATCGAATTGGCACTCAATACTTTGGCAGAAGCGGCAACCACAGAAATTTCACGACAACGCAACCCTCACGGTGTAGAAGAAAGCAAACAATCAGCACAGGCAGGCGGCAACATTGCAAAGGGAGCGCGAGAACAGTTGGAAAAAGAAGTCGGTCACAGTGTTATTTCTTCCGCAAAAGCGTCAGACTATTTGCCAACTTCGGACACAAAAAGCATAGACCAATAAACTTCCACATATTGCGATTGTTGTAATCACGCCATTTTCCCAAAAAAATCTCAAAAAGGTGTAAAATCACTCTTCAAAAAATCTCAAAAAGGTGTAAAATCCATTTTCCATTTGCATTTTTCCCAACTATTATCTATTTTTGCGTTAATTAAAAAAACTAAAATTATGAGCACAGCCGCATTAACATTGGAACCAAGTGTCCCATTTTCAGATATTAAGACTTCTATTGTGGAGAAAATTTGGAATCTCAACAATATCGACCTTCTGTCGAAAATCAGCAACCTTTTGGGTAAGGAACGTGCCAAAGAGCCTGAGTTAAAGCCTTATACAATGGAGGAGATTTACGCAGATATTGACGAGAGTCTCGAAGATATTAAGACAGGAAGGGTATTGACACTTGAAGAGTTTAACAAACAATTAGATGAAGAGTTGCCGTGGCTAAGATAATTATCGCTATTAAAGCAAAAAATAGTTTTAAATCGTTTGTTGAATATAGTTGCCAACTATTCGGTCGTAAAGCATTGCTTCGTTTCCGTGAAAAAGTCACTCATAAAATTAACCAATTGCAGAAGTACCCACTCACAGGTTCTCCTGAACCATTGTTGTCTAATTACACCATCCAATTTCGTTCCTGCGTTGTCCAAAAACCCGTTAAAATGGTTTACCATTATGTAGAGGAAACCGACACTATTTATATCGACAATTTTTGGGATATGCGTAGAAATCCCGACGCGCTTAAAGGCGATATTTAGTTTTTTTCCTATCTTTGCACCAAAATTTTATTACAACAACTATGTTTACAGGAGAGACTAAAATTCGTGTCCGCTATGGCGAGACCGACAAAATGGGATACTGCTACTACGGCAACTATCCCGAATATTTTGAGGCAGCACGAAGCGACGTTTTCCGCAATAGCGGCTGCTCGTATCGCGAACTTGAAGAAATGGGTTACATTATGCCTGTTATCTCATTGACTGTCAACTATAAAAAACCCGCGCATTACGACGACCTCCTTACCATAAAGGTGTACGTAAAAAAGCGTCCCGAAATCAAGATGCACTTTGAATACGAAACTTACAACGAGGCGGGCGAATTGCTCAACACTGGCACCACTACGCTGTGCTTTGTCAACACCAAAACAGGCCGTCCATCGTTGCCACCGCAAAGGTTTCAGGATATTTTAGACAAATATTTCGACTAATGGCTAACACTCAAAAAAAATCTTCCACACGGGTAAAAGAAGGCACGCGGCTGCGCAAACCTCGTAATTATAAGGTGATTATGCACAACGACGACGTTACCACTATGGATTTTGTGGTAGAGGTGCTGATGTCCGTGTTTTTTAAGCCCAAGCAAGAAGCGCAAGACCTGATGATGAAAATCCATATCGAGGGTCAGGCTGTTGTGGGTGTTTACCCTTACGATATTGCGCAAAGCAAAACATTGAAAGCCACCGAGTTGGCTCAAAACAACGGTTTTCCGTTAAAAATAACTTGTAGCCCAGAATAAAAATGGAAATGCTCAATAAATCAGACGATACAGAAATGATAATGCAGGCTACATTTATGCTTGCAAAACAACGGCACTTGGAGTTTGTTACACCCGAACTTACGCTCGCATCGCTTACTACGTTAGAAGAGGTGGAGCATCTTTTCCACGTGCTTAATCAAGACCTCAAAGCGTTTAGAAAAGAACTTTTGGGATATATCGACACTTTGGAAAAAGTGCCCGAAGGCGTTGATTATCAAATAACTCCGTCGCAACAGTTTGGCGTTATGCTCGGCGTGGCTGTGCAACTTGCCAACTCTACCGGCGCACACGAACTCGATATCTACCACCTGCTTTTGGGTATGATAGAACTGCCCGACAGTATGGCGTCGTACTTACTTCATAAGTATTCGGGCAACGATACAGAGATTCTTATGTCGGCGATTGCGCTCACATTTGGTCTCGACGGCAGCCTCAAACCCGAAAATCCTAAAACCGAGGAAGAGGAAGAGCCAGAGCAGAGTCAAATTCCACCCGAGTATCAGGATGCCTACGATGATGAATGGAAACAATACGTTACCTGCATCAACGACAAACTAAAAGAACATAACCAATTGATTGGCAGAGAGAAAGAACTCGACCGCACTATCCAAATCCTCTGCCGAAAACAAAAAAACAACCCTGTGCACATTGGCGAACCAGGCGTGGGCAAAACTTCGCTCGTATACGGTCTTGCTCAGCGTATAGAAAATGGCGACGTACCCAAACGCTTGAAAGACTGCAAGATATACCAAATCAATTTAGGTTCGCTTGTAGCAGGAAGCCAATTCCGTGGCGACATTGAACAGCGTCTGCAATCGGTGATGGACGGCGTTAAACGCGACAAGGCTGCGGCTATTGTCTATATCGATGAAATTCACAACATTATTGGCACGGGAGCAAGCGCCGAAAGCAATCTCGATATTGGCGACATTCTTATTCCGCATATCGACGAGGGCATTATCCGCTTTATAGGCAGCACTTCGTTTAAGGAATACTCCAAACATTTTGAAAAAAACTCTGGACTTGTGCGCCGTTTTCAAACAGTGGAGGTTAACGAACCCTCTATCGACGAAACAGTTAAGATTCTCGACGGACTTATCGAAAACTACGAGAGTTTTCACCACGTTAAATATAATAAAGGTGTAACGCGCTACGCCGCCGAAAAAAGCGCAAAATATATCACAGGTAAGTTCTTGCCCGACAAGGCGATAGACCTTATCGACGAGGCTGGTGCATACCGCGAACTGCATCCGCTCATCAACCCAAAGACATCAAAGCCTAAACGTCCGCAAACTGTTGATAATGCACTAATTGCCGACGTGCTTTCTAAAATTTGCAAAATCGACAACATAGCCGAAAAGGAAGACGAGCAGTCAATCTTGAAATCGCTTTCACCAAGAATTCTGAGCCAGATTTACGGTCAGGACGAGGCAGTTAAAGCAATAGTTCAAGCCGTGCAGATGTCGAAGGCTGGACTTTTGGACGACACCAAACCTATCGCCTCGCTCCTATTCGTGGGTCCTACGGGCGTGGGCAAAACCGAACTTGCCAAGGTGCTTGCCAAAGAACTAGGTATCAGTTTCATACGTTTTGATATGAGCGAATACACCGAAAAACACACCGTGGCAAAACTCATAGGTTCGCCCGCCGGATATGTGGGCTACGACGAGGGTGGTCTCCTCACCGACGCTATCCGCCAAACGCCCAACTGCGTGCTGCTCTTGGACGAAATCGAAAAGGCTCATTCCGACATCTACAACATTCTTTTGCAGGTGATGGACTACGCAAGTCTCACCGACAACAAGGGCAAAAAGGCTGATTTTAGGCACGTTATAATAATAATGACCTCAAACGCCGGAGCGCAATACGCATCGCAGGCAAATGTAGGTTTCAACGGCGGCTCTACCGGCAACGCAATGCTCAGCCAAGTGAAGAAAACCTTCAAGCCCGAGTTTATCAACCGACTTACAGCCACCGTGGTTTTCAACGACTTAGACCGCAATATGGCAAAACTCATCTTCGACAAGAAGATTATGGAACTGCAACACCGCTTAGACTCCCGAAAGATTAAACTCCAACTTTCGCCCGAGGCAGAAAACTTGCTGTTAGACAAAGGATTCTCAAAAACTTACGGCGCACGCGAACTTGAACGCACAATCAACTCGATGCTCAATCCGCTGCTGATGAACGAGATTCTATTTGGAAAACTCAACAAAGGCGGCAACGCTCAGGTTAAAGTAAGCGAAGATAAAAAACTGACTGTCAGCGTAAAATGATATACCTTTTGAATCAAGAGATTGCGTTTCCAAATCCAGAGGAGGGCGAACCCGACGGACTGTTTGCAGTGGGCGGCGACCTCTCTCCCGACCGTTTGGTGCTCGCATATCAACACGGCATCTTTCCGTGGTACGCCTTCCGCGACGAGTACGCGCATTTTATCGACGAAGACGGCAAAGGCTTGATTCAATGGTACTGCCCTATGGACAGGTTTGTGATTTTTCCCGAAAAAATCCATATCTCGCACTCAATGAGGCAGTTAATCAACAGCAAAAAGTACACTGTAACCTTCGACAAGGATTTCAACGGTGTGATAGAGCACTGTTCCGACCTGCGTATCGACCACGAATGTGCGTGGCTTGGTCCTGATATGGTGGAGGCGTACAAAAAACTTCACGAGATAGGCGTTTCGCACAGCGTTGAGGTTTGGAACAGCCAAGGCAATCTCGTCGGCGGATTATACGGGCAGTATCTATGCGATTGCTTTATGGGTGAGAGTATGTTCTCGCTTGAACCAAGCGCCTCAAAACTCGCCCTTATCTCCTTGGCACAGTTGCTCTTACAAAACCACGGCAAATTCATCGACTGCCAATTTGAAACCCCACATTTAAAATCTATGGGCGGGGAACATATTTCATACGAAAAATATATGCAAATAATAAATACAGATTACAATGATTTACAACAACATACTTGAAGCCATAGGCAACACTCCTTTAATTCAACTGCAACATATTGTACCCGATAATTCAGCACGAATTCTCGTTAAGTTTGAGGGATTGAACGTGGGCGGATCTATCAAAACACGCACCGCTCTAAATATGATTATAGATGCTGAAAAACAAGGACTTATCAACAAAAACACTATCATTGTTGAGCCCACAAGCGGCAACCAAGGTATCGGTCTTGCCCTCATAGGTGCTGTGCGCGGTTACAAAACCATTATCATTATGCCCGACAGCGTTAGCGAAGAACGCCGAAAACTCGTAAAGCATTATGGCGCAGAGGTTAAACTTGTTCACGACTATGGCGATATTGGTCGTTGCATTCGCGAATGTGTGGAAACTGCCGAAAAAATGAAGCAAGAAAACCCCAATGTGTTTATTCCTCAACAGTTTGAAAATCCTGCCAATCCCGCCATTCATCGCATTGCCACGGCTCAGGAGATTCTTAGAGATGTTGACTCGCCTATCGACGGCTTTTGTTCGGGCATCGGCACAGGCGGAACTCTCTCTGGCATAGGCGAAACCCTCCGCGCTGCCAATCCGCATATCTATATTTGGGCAGTGGAACCAGAAAATGCGGCTATCCTCAGCGGGGGTTCTATTGGCACTCACCTTCAAATGGGCATTGGCGACGGATTGATTCCCAAGAACTTAAACCGTCACATTTTTGACGACATCTATATCGTTACCGACGAGAAAGCAATATTTACAAGTTGCGAACTTGCGTCAAAAGAGGGACTTATGTGCGGAATTTCGAGCGGAACAAACGTTGCCGCCGCTATTGAGATGGCAAAGATCCTCGGTCCGGGCAAGACAGTTGTAACCATACTTCCCGACACCGCAGAACGCTATTTCAGCACACCGCTGTTTGATAACGAATTATTTTAAAAGGGGGATTTTTTTAAAAGGAAAGTGGGGAGTGATGGATTCGAACCACCGAAGGCGTAGCCAGCAGATTTACAGTCTGTCCCATTTGACCGCTCTGGAAACTCCCCGAGGAGCAAAACATCTTTTCTGTTTTGCGGGTGCAAAAGTAGAGATGTTTTCATAAAGAAAAAAATCTTTTTATAACTTTTTCCCGAAAAAATTACAACCTCCTATCCTACCGCATTGTAAACCTCGGCAAAATGGTCGGCGAAATATTGCATCGATGGAAAAACCACGTTTGCGCCCTCGTTGCTGAGTTTTTCGTCGGGCAAAGGACCTGTGTTGACGGCTATTGTAAATATTCCTGCGGCAACTCCTGCCCTAACGCCCAAAGGTGCATTTTCTACCACTACGGCTTCGTTGGCTTGTACGCCTGCTTTTTTTAATCCGATGAGATATGGCTCGGGGTTGGGTTTCCCGTATTTTACATCAAAAGCCGTAACCATATTTTCAGGCGAAAAGATTCCAGGGAAACAGCGGTTCAACTTGTCCAACAGCGATTTCTGTCCGCTGCCTGTTACAAGCACGATCTTCAATCCTTGCGCCTTGATAGAGTTGAGCAGTTGAACAGCGCCTTTCATCGGGTCAGCCACTCCGCACGAGTTGAAAATCTCCGACTTGCGGGCGTAGATTTTCTCCATTTCCTCTTCGGTGGCAGCACGTCCAAAAGTTTTCATCGTGAGTTCGTTGATGGTAGATGCGCCTGTTCTGCCTTCGTTCATATACACCTGAGGTTCAGATAGTTCCAAACCATATTCTTTGGCGGCTTTGCACCACGAAATAGCGTGAAAAGGCATAGAATTAAACAAAACGCCGTCCATATCAAACAGAAACGCTTTAACTTTCAATTGCTTTTTGCCGCTGCGGGCAAGATATGAGGAAATTTCTTGTTGTAACATAATCGATCTTTTAGCGGGGCAAAGGTATTGATAATTATCAAACTTGCGTTTTAGCCAATATGATTATTGCGTTAACAAAAAAGGCAGTCCGAAAAATTCAGACTGCCCTTTTGTGGAGCTGCGGGGGGTCGAACCCCGGTCCGATCATGAGACCCCCATGCTTTCTACATGCTTAGCCTTCTTTTGGTTTTCGAGAACAAGTCCGGGTGAAGGCCCTCTAACCTGTTCCTTATCCTCTACTTTTCATCTTGGCCACGAGGCGGAGCCTTGACTATTCCGCAGTTACTTTGCACCTCCTGATCGTTTTGGCAGCGGACGGAGCCGACGGGAGATGTCTCGTTTCCCTACCTTGTAGGGAAATAGGCTAATCTACTATACTTCAATTAGGCAGCGAGAGCATAATCGTAATTATTGCCAGTTAATTTTTTGTAACCATGATTACGGAAACTGTTACCTGTTCCGGCATGCTTACATGCTGACCTTGCACGCCGTCAAAACCAAAGTCAGCCCCTTGTTTGCATTTACAAAAGTACAGACTATTTTTTTTATCTGCAAATTTTATTCTAATTATTTAGTTGTTGGGTGAAGATTCTTTTGCAGGAGATTTAGTTCCTTTATTCATTTTGTCGAAATTCAAACCCAAAGTAAACCTCACAGTATTCTGCAAAGGATTTGACGCTGTGGTAGTAACAAGATACGAAAAGTCGAACGAGAAGACGTTGAGTTTCAATCCTACTCCGAATGTGAGATATTTGCGTCCACCTTTGTCTTTATGCTCTGAGAAATACCCCATACGTCCAGCAAACGTCTTTGAATACCAATATTCTAAGCCCATTGAATAGGAAATCTCCTTCAACTCTTCTTTAAAACCGTCGGGAGCGTCGCCAAACGAGCGGAAAATGCCCACAGGTACCGAAACATCATCGTCCTTGCCTTTTACAATAGTGTCGTTAACACGGATAGGCGGTGTGGGAACGAGCAACTTGTTGATGTCGAATGTGGCAGTGATACTGTTGTATTTGTCGAGTTCCAATGTGTAAGCCGCACCAAGTTTCATATTGGTGGGAATAAAGTTTGAGTTGTTTTTGGTGTAACTCATCTTAGTGCCTATGTTGCTGATATTTGCGCCCAAACCTAAAATGTGAGTATATTTAGAACCCTCAAATGCTTTGTTGTAATAAACGGCAATGTCGCCTGCAACAGAGTGTCCGGCATGGGTTTCTTCCGAATTATTTACAGTGGCGCCACCGGTAAGGTTGCTATATATGTAACGCATTGTGAGCGAAGCAGAAAGGTCGTCGGCAAGTTTCAACGAATAAGAACCGTCGATGGCAAACTCTTTGGGAGTGAATTGCTTAATCACCGAACCATTGATGTCGGTAAATGTCATATCTCCAAGCGAGAAATATGTAAGCGAATAGCCAATTGCCTGATTGTTTTTAATTTTGTTGAATCCTGCTAAGTAGCAGATATTCATATCGTCTACATAGTTTTTGAGCCAAGGCATATACGAAAGCGACACTCCCATACGGTCTTCGGCAAAGACATATTTTGCTGCGTTCCAATGCTGCGAGTTGATGTCAGGCGAGGTAGCCACACCCGCATCGCCCATTGCGCCGGCACGAGAGTCGGGGGCAATAAGCAGAAACGATGCCACTGTAGAGATAATGTTGTTAGACGATTCTCTTCCGATAACGTCTTGAGTAGGTTGTATTTGTGCGTTTACAATAGTCGGTAAGGCCAACAGCGCAGCGGCTATTGCGGATTTAAATTTTAAGTTAGTCGTATTCATTTGTATTTTCAAAATTTTCTCGTTTTATTTAACGGTGCAAATATACAATTATTTTAAATAAAGTAGTTTTTCGTAAGCAGTTGCTTTTCGTCCCTGAAGGTCACGAATTCGCAAACGATATATATATGTGCCTCGTGCAATTTTGCTGCCAAAATCGTCGAGACCGTCCCAAGGTATTGGCTGACTGAGGTTTCCGCTGTACGATAGTGTGCCGGTGAGAGTTTTTACCTGTTTTCCCGAAATGCTAAAAACGGTAATTTCGTATTCAAACACATCGGAAGGAGCATTTTGCTGAAAATAAAAATCGGTATGGTCGGTAAAGGGGTTGGGATAATTGAGCAGACGGGTGATTTTAAAACCGTCGGCTTTTACCACAGTGAATGATATTTCTGCCTGCGAAAGATTGTTGTAACTATCATAGGCTTTGAGTTTTATGGTGTGTCTTCCCTCAGCAAGACCATCTACTTGGTACTTGACAGTTCCGCGCCTAAAATTATCGGTGTCGGATTTGTAAAAACTATTGAGCGAAACGGGCTGACCACCGTCGATTGTTAGCGAAATATCGTGACCATTACCCTCAGATGTGATATTAATTCCAGAAGTATCTGACAATTCAGCAATTACAAGCGGCGCTTCGCCAACATTTCCGCCATCGGTAAATTCTTTTGAATTTATATAAAGTTGGATTTGCGGTCCAAGATTGTCTTGTGCGGCATTATTATTAGCCGAACCAGCGAGCAAATCTTTGTTAACGCCAGAGGCTGATTTGTTATTACTACGTGCAAACAAACTCACTTTTGCTTTATCTACCTTATAATCAATATCTTTGGGAACAATAAATTCGGCTTTAAACACACCGTTTTTCACAGTGGAATATCCATCGAAAATCTTTTTGTCGTAATCCTGAAATTCAAAAACCCCACTCCCACTATTGTTCAAGGTCTTTCGGTTGCTCTGCTTATCATAAAACACTATATGAGCCGTTCCATTAAAACTATTAACCACAGAGACATCTGATTGAGTTACAGCACATTCTAATTTACAAGCGGACAATGACTTTATAGTATCAGTATAAGTAGCAGCGTCTATTCCGTTGATTTTTAATATTTTAACAAAATACTCTGGACTATGTAAAATCAATGCTGGATCGCCCAAAAGCATAAAGCAACGCATATTTATATCGTCGGTTTCGCGTTTGGCAAGCATCACCACATCACCAAGACGCATAATACGGCTAGCATTTTTGGTGCGCAGTATATAGTTGAAAATGTTTTTGTTAAGGTTAAAATTGGGTTCTGCATAAGCGTGACGGGCAGCAGCAATCATAGCAATAGCACCGCCCTTAGTATTGTGCAAAGCACGTTCGGCAGGTGAATCTTTGCCCATATCAGTTGAGCGTTCGTAATGGTCGAAACGTCCCACATCGCACGACGAGGTGATGAAAACAGGCAGATTGTCGATGTTTTTAAGGTTGTCGATATCTGCGTTGGTAAGAATGCGCTCGTCGGTGAGGTAGTCGATGCCGCCGTGACCAGTAAAGTTTATAATCTTTGCGCCAAGGTTAAACTGCTTTAAAATATCCTCGCGAGCCTGTGGATAAAGGTTGCCACCGATGGTTTGTTGACGTGGATAGGCATCTATGTAGATTTTAGTTATATCATAATTTGGATACTCAGTTTCGGTAAAAACAGCAATCTGGTCGGCCTGCGACGCATGTATATTCAGATTTTCGTCGTCGGCTATGAATGCAATATTTTTTTCCCAACTGTTAAAAAAGTTTTTGGTGTATAGTTCAATTTTTTTTGCAGCAGTTTCGGCCTCGGCGGTTGTTTTAACGGGGATACGTCCCACAGCAATATCGGGGAGTCCGGTGTATTCGCCCTCGTCATCATCCAAAAGTGCAAAGTAATCATCTGATATAAAGGATATTATATCATCCTCGTCTAACGACTGCGGAGATTGATATGTAGGAATATAATTTGTGTTGCCTTGCGAAACAGTAATATTATCTACCGTACCATCGCCAAACAAAAGCACATAGCGGAGAGTATTCCCCTTGGCGTTTTTGTATAAATAGCGAATATAGTCGCGAATAGCGGAAACATCCTTTGCCCCGCACGAAAACTCGTTGTAAATCTGATTGATAGGCGTAACCATTACCGACATTTCTCCCGAATGAATAGCAGCGATTTTGTCAGCCCAAGTCTTAAATTCCAAGGGAGTTACTATCAACATTTCGGGTGTATTTTGTGCGTGAAGGTTTTGATTACCAACGTTTTCTACAAATTCAGGAGTATAAGCGTTAGACTTTGAAAACACCACATATTCGCCGAGAGTTTCGGTTTTGGCAGTAAATTTGGCAACACCATTATTTAAGGTGTAATCAGCCTCTTCGGGTGCTGTGCTGTTGGTAACGTCCCAAATTAAGCAACCATTGTCTACGCCTGAAACCTGAAATTCAACCGCATTATACAAAGTATGCGATTGTATATCTCTAAATATTAATTGTTTGCCATTATAATTGAGATTGCCACGAGCATTAATGATTATATAATCCAAATATCCTTCGGCAGAAGGAGTAGACTTATTGAAGGTGATTTCAATATTTTGCACATTACCATTAACAGATTTAAAATCAATAGTTTGCGTCTTAGTATCTGCATAAATACTTAAACCAGATACCGATTTAGTGACAAGCGATTTTGCCGCACCACCATTAAACGATACATCAAAACTATTATCAACCGCCGAACGGGCTATCACTGAGACCTTTGCCTTAGCGTCGGCGGAGATTGCGGGTGCAGGAAGTTCTATTTTAAGGTCTTGCTGAGTGGCATAATAAAAATTTTCGCCGTACCAATTGCGCCCCGACATTTGAAGATTTACATCGTTGTTTTCGTGAATTGCATAAAAATCTCCCTGAGTAACAACGCCTTGTGGTGTCGGAGCGGATGTCGGCTTTGTAATACTGTTGTTGTAATTAGTTGTAACGTCTGATAAAAAGTAGTAAGCACGGGTGTCGTAGAGATGAGTTTTTGGAAGAAACAATCCCTCTTCCTCGTTATAATTCCAAATATCCTTTGATTTTGCAAAAAAATACACGGCATCGTCGCCATATAAAACCTTGTTTTCAATAAGGTCTTGTGGACGTTCTGCGCTATTCATAAACGGCAATAATCCGAAATCATTGCCAAAAACTCGAATATTTTTTGGATTATCAAAACCCCATTCAGAGAGTTTTGTGTAAGGTATCTTGTACACTCCATCGGCGTTGACGGCTATCTTAACCCAGTGTCCTGATTTCAAGACCGAGGTAAAAGTTTGTGCTGCAATTGTTTGCACACACATCACCAAAATAGCCGATAGTAGCGTACGGGTTTTCACGGTTTTGGAATATTCGGGTTAACTACTTTCAAACCAAGTTCTGAACCTTTTTCAACCATAAGGTTGTATGCCGCCTCAAACGAGTTTTCAATTACACCGTCGAGAATAGAATCCTTAATGCAATCTTTGATTATTCCCACACTTTTACAAGGGGTAAGATTAAAGGTCTGCATAATAAAATTGCCATCGATCGGAGGCTGCCAATTACGGCGGAAATCTTTGGCTTCCAACTCTTTGATTTTCTTACTAACGATATTGTAATTGTTGAGAAAACGCAGACGTTTCTCCTCAATTTTAGAGGTTATATCGGCACGGCAGAGGATAAGCAGGTCGTCGAGGTCGTCGCCAGCATCGTACATCAGGCGTCGCACTGCCGAGTCAGAAATATCGTCGTTAGAGATAGGAATAGCCCGGTGGTGCATTCCCACAAGTTTCTGCACATACTTCATTTTGGAATCCAAGGGCAGTTTCATCTGCTTGAAAATTTGCGGAATCATCTTTGCCCCAAGAAACTCGTGACTATGAAAGGTCCACGTGCCGTTCACAAATTTTTTAACGTTAGGCTTAGCAATGTCGTGAAAAACAGCCGCCCAGCGCAACCATAGATTATCGCTCATAGATGCCACGTTGTCAAGCACTTGCAACGTGTGCAAAAAGTTATCCTTATGAGCCCTGCCCTCTTTTATCTCCACGCCTTTGAGTTTTACCAATTGTGGCAAAATCAGATCGAGCAACCCGGTCTTCATCAGCAGCATAAACCCACGCGAAGGCTTGGCGGTTGCCATTATCTTGTTAAGTTCGTCCACGATACGCTCTTTCGACACAATCTCCATTCGTTTGGCATTGCGGGCGATAGCGGCTTCGGTTTCGGGATGAATATTAAAATCAAGTCGGCATGCAAATCTGATAGCCCGCAGCATTCGCAGAGGGTCGTCGGAAAAAGTGATGTCAGGGTCTAAGGGAGTGCGGATAATGCCACGCTTAATGTCACCGAGACCGTCAAAAGGGTCGGTAAGTTCGCCAAAGTTGCTACGGTTGAGCGATATAGCAAGAGCATTGATGGTAAAATCGCGGCGAAGTTGGTCGTCGTGAATAGTGCCATTTTCAACAATAGGTTTGCGAGAATTTCGGTCGTAAGATTCTTTGCGTGCGCCCACAAATTCGAGTTCGGTGCCTCTGTATTGAAGCATGGCAGTACCAAAATTTTTGTAATACTGCACACTTTTGCAATGCAGTTTGTCTGCCACCTTTTGCGCAAGATCAATTCCGCTACCTGCCACCACAAAATCAATATCCTTAGATGGAATATCCATAATAAGGTCGCGAACGAATCCACCGATTACGTAAGTCTCTAATTTATAGGTGTCTGCTACCTGCGCTATCTGCTCAAATACAGGATTTGTAAGTTTGTGCCGAAGATTTGCCATTTTTTAAACAATATAATACGGCGGCAAAGGTAGCAATTATTTTTTTGCACCGGACTTTTTTTTGCCTATGGAATTACCATAGAAATTGTTTTTGCGAACGTCGGCAGCCATTACTACTGCCATAGCAATAATTAATAGGCTGAGTGTCAAATCGATAAACATATCAAAAAATATTATTCACAGTTATTTTAGGCGTTTTGTACGCTCTTTATATTAACGTAATTAAAAACGTATTTAGTTTATAAATGTTAAAAAACCACCGCGAAATAAGAAAAATATGCAACTTTGTCTAAAAATTCAATGTCATTTCTTAAATTTGTCTCGAAAAAACCATCTATAATGACGGCACAAATAAAGATACTATTAACAATCATACTGATGTCGGCGGCCACAGCCTCGGCTCAGTACAACGTGGAATGGGCGCAGGGCTTAGGCGGCGACGGTTGGGACGAAGCCAGCACCTGTATCGAAACCCGCGACGGCGACTATGTGGTGGGTGGATACGCCAAACTACAAGAGCGCAACATGTATGTAGTAAAATTGCATCCCGACGGCAGAGGCAGATGGGGCAAAATTTACGCCGACTATGCCACTTCGGCTGCCAACAGCATGGTGCAAACTTACGATAGTTGCATTGTGATAACAGGTTACGCCATACGCAAGCGCGAAGTGCAGAGCAATCTGCTTGTAATGAAAATCGACACCCTCGGCAACGTAATTTGGCAAAAACTTTACGGCGGCACTGGCGACGAGGAGGGTTACAAAATTATCGAAACCAAAGACCACGGATACGCCATTGCAGGATACACCACATCTAACCATGAGGGAAAACCTTCGTGGTATATGCTCCGTCTCGATAAGGATGGCAACAAACTGTGGGACAAGCAGTTTATGGAAGGCGACGAAAACCGTGCCCTCGGAATTGCACAAACCTACGACGGCAACTTTGTGGTAACAGGATACATCGGCAGCGACAAGGGCGGTCGTAAAAATATGATTGTCATTAAGTTAGATAAATACGGTGAGGAAAAATGGATGCAGTGGTTCGACTTCAACGACTGGTGTTCGGGTCAAGCCGTTATTGCCACCCGCGACAGCAACATTGTGGTTACTGGATTTACACGTGCCTACGCCATTACCGACTACGATGCCATCATCATGAAACTCGACAACAACGGCGACTCTATCTGGGTGCGCACCTACGGCAACGAAGATTGGGAAGAAGGCACCGACGTTACCGAAACTTACGACGGCGCTTTTGTAATGAGCGGTTTCTCTAAAAGCAACAAGCGCGACATTTCAAATTTCCTTATGGTTAAATACGACTCACGAGGCAACCAGATGTGGGAATTTAACTTTAAACGCAAAAGTCAGGACTACTCTAAATCAATTGTGGAAACCAAAGACCACGGTCTTCTGCTCTCCGGCACCACCAACTCGCTCGGCAAAGGTTGGGACTTTGGTGTGCTAAAAATGCAAAACGTGGAGCGCACCGAACTGCAATTTTATTTCCCCACCGACTCGATTTCTGCCACCGACAAAAGCGCTATCAACGTAACTCTATGCCTGAATAGTTTCGGCATACCTATAAATGTAAAGGTATATGTAAATGGTTCGCTACAAATCGACGAAAATGACTTTATACGTCCCACAGCAGCCGACAGGGAGGCAGGTTGCGACTTCCCTCTATCCTACGACGTGGCTCTGGCTTACGGTATCAATACTATACGCTATGTTGTAAGGGATTACAAAAACTACGAATTTTCTAAGGAACTTAAAATTTACCGTCTGCCTCGACATAGGTTTGTCCGATGATTATGGATTTTTAACACACCTTATATAATATTGCAGCATTTACCGATGTTATAAAAATAAAAAAGCATTATGAAAACCATAACCTCAATACTCACCGCACTCCTGATAGCCGTAGCAACAACTGTTTCGGCTCAGAACAACGAAATCTTTTGGTTCAACGTGAAGGTATTCAATCAGACAGACAAGCACAGCCACCAAAAGCAGTACGGCGTGCGCCCATACTCTGCCAAAATATCCAACGGAAGCATCAAGGCATTCTCAAAGGCTCTTTGGAAATGCACCGCCTCGGGACAGTCGATAGCCGTCGGACCATTTAAGACCTACAATCAGGCTCAGGATGCCCTCAAACTCTACAAAATGGTAAACGACACCATCTCGCCTCGCGCCACAAATCAAAACCGCGCTTGGTTTCTTGTAAAAGTGAAAATCACCGAACGCGCTCACGCATACCAGTTTGAGCGAATGGCTGCACGTGTGGCAGAGGGCACCGAAAAAGAGTTCAGCGATGTGCTTCGAGAGAGTCTCGCTTTTAAAACTCTGGCAATTGGTCCATTTGCCGAAAGTATCGACGCCGAAGAGGCAAAAACTCTCTATCGTCTTGAAGAATAATTAATTATGGAAAACATTTTAGACAAAAATACAATCGAATTTCTTACCGTAGCCAACGAATATTGCGCCTTTTTGGAGAAATCAGAGAAGTTTACTCGCAAGGATTTCATTGCCAAAATGCAAAAAATTCTCCCCCTACTCTATCTCAAAGCCGCAATGCTACCACAAACCGACGATTACGCCGATGGCGAGGCAGAAGTTTTTCTTTCGGAATACGACTACGAATATATCAAAAACAAGACATCGCAGAGTCTCGGCTCTATTGACGGCTACATCAATATTTTCCCTTCCGAAGACAACTACGCCGAATACGAACAGGCAGAAATTTCGGAATGCGCCGCCGACATTTACCAAGACCTTAAAAACTTTGCCGAAAACTACCGCTCAGGATCTGATGAAGCTATGAAAGCCGCTCTTATTCAATGTGTTGGCAATTTCAAAGACTATTGGGGAATGCGCCTCATATCGCTACAAGCCGCCCTTCACCGCGTCGTTTATCTCAATACCGACGATGATGATGAGGAAAACACCGATAATGGTAGAGACGCGATTAATCGCGTCTCTACAGCAGACCCCCAACCCGAATACAACGGCAACAGCCTTATAAACAACTTTTTAGAAAACTACCATAAAAAAATCTAAGTACAATGAAAACATTAGTAAAAATCGCAGTGGCAATTCTGATAGGATACGCCGCAGTAAACGCACAGAGTTGCTCTTCGTCATCGAAGACCACCACCACAAAAACCACAACCACCACAAAATCAACCACATCTAACAAATCTGCCGAATACAAAAAATATGGCGACAAACTCAATACGCAGTTCAAAGGCACTGAGGATTTGGCTCTTTTAAAAGAGGTTTCGGAGTGGATAGGCACACCCTACAAATACGCCTCCAACCAAAAAGGAGTAGGCACCGATTGCAGCGGATTTGTTACACAGGTTTACAAAACAGTATACGGCATTCAACTCAACCGCTCGTCGTACGACATTATCAAAAACGTTGACGTAGTAAGCCGCAACAATATCAAATGCGGTGATATTCTGTTCTTTGCCGACGATAAAGGCAAGATATACCACGTGGGCATCTACCTCGGACAAGACAATTTTGCACACGCCGCCACATCCAAAAACATCGGTGTAAAGGTAGACAATCTCAATTCTACCTACTACAAAGAGCATTTTTACAAAGCGGGACACGTAAAAGGTATGAAATAACACACTAACAATCAGCGCAAACAAACCGCGTAGAAAAAAAAATTACAAAAAAGCAAAAAAAATCGCTCAAAAAATTTGTACGTTACGCAAATAGGTGTACCTTTGCACCGCAAAACAAAGGAATTAGGTTCGGTAGTTCAGTTGGTTAGAATACATGCCTGTCACGCATGGGGTCGCGAGTTCGAGTCTCGTCCGGACCGCCAACAAATTTAAGGTTATTTGAATATTTTTTAGGTTCGGTAGTTCAGTTGGTTAGAATACATGCCTGTCACGCATGGGGTCGCGAGTTCGAGTCTCGTCCGGACCGCCAACAATTCTTCATTCTCCGCATTCCATACAGTTTTTATAAGTTGACCGGTTGATATTCCCATTCAGCCGGTCTTTTTTTTGCACTTTTTTAATGTAATAATACATAAAACCGGTAATTTAGAAACTACATTCCCCGATTGGGAAAATTATTATTAACTTTGCGCCCGAAAATCAACAAAAACAGTAAAATGGCATCACGTAGTTCGTTCAGTGGATCAATTGGATTTGTGCTTGCAGCAGCAGGTAGCGCAGTAGGATTGGGAAACATTTGGCGGTTCCCGTACCTCGCAGCCAAAGACGGCGGAGGATTGTTCCTTCTTGTATATCTAATTCTTGCCGTAACATTCGGCTTTACACTGTTAACCACCGAAATAGCCATTGGCCGCCGCACTAAACGCAGTCCGCTGAGTGCTTACAGACGTTTACATCCAAGATTCAAATTTCTTGGTTCGCTCGCCTGCCTAATACCTATGATGATTTTGCCATACTACTGTGCCATTGGCGGTTGGGTAATGAAATACACTGTGGCATACCTCACTGGCAACGGTGCTGCCGCTGCCGAAGACGGATATTTTACCGGCTTTATCACATCCGAATATGAACCAATCGTGTACACCCTATTATTCTTGTTGGCAACATCTTACATCATTTTTAGAGGAGTTAACAAAGGAATAGAGACATCGTCAAAAATACTTATGCCAATATTGTTGCTACTTATAATAGGCGTGGCAATATTCAGTCTGACAATACAACACACTGATGCCGAAGGTGTAACCCGCACAGGATTAGACGGTTTAAAGATTTTTATAATTCCCGATTTCAGCGGATTAACATTCGACAAACTATCGATAACAATAATGGACGCGATAGGTCAGTTGTTTTTCAGTCTTAGTATCGCAATGGGCATAATGGTCTCGTACGGTTCGTACGTCAAGCCCGAAGAAAATTTAATCAAGAGTATCAACAAAATAGAGATTTTCGACACCTTAGTGGCATTTATTGCGGGCGTAATGATTATACCCGTAGTATTTGTGTTTATGGGTCAGGAAGGAATGAGCCAGTCGGGACCCGGACTTATGTTTGTAAACATTCCCAAGATATTCGCCACTATGGGTACGTTCGGCTATATACTCGGTGCGGTATTTTTTACTATGGTCTTGTTTGCCGCCCTCACAAGCGCTATGTCGATGATGGAAAGCATAGTATCAAGTTTTATTGATAAGTTCGGATACAGTCGAAAAAAATCAACCGTCATAGAGTTTGCAATTTGCGCCATAGCGGGTATTTTGGTATGCTTAGGCTACAACCTGCTATACTTTGAACTGCCCCTGCCAAACGGGGTAACGGCGCAGATACTCGATTTGGTAGACTATATCAGCAACAACCTCTTTATGCCGTTGCTTGCCATAATCACCTGCGTACTTGTAGGATGGATAGTTAAGCCACAGAAAATCATCGACGAAATCACCCTCAACGGCGAACCCTTCACCCGCCGAGGACTTTATGTGGTAATGGTAAAATACATCGCCCCGATACTGCTGATGCTGTTGCTGATTAAGTCGGTGGGGATTTTGTAAAATTATATCCCGTAGCAAATACCTTTGCACACAAAACACAGTATGCCTATCGCTCGGTAAATTTTTCGACATATACCTTTAATGATAAGAAAATCAAGGTAATACCATTGTATGCGGTGTCGAATATGTTTAAATAAAACAACAGGAGCCTTTTTAAGTAAAAAAAAATACCCCATACATTTTGGTATGAGGCATTCTTTATATTCGCTTATAAATAGTATTAAAGTTAGTCAACACCAAATTTCATATCACAAACAGCGCTAATGATGGCACAAATAATACAGCAGATTCCACTACCATTAATTAAGCCAAGAATAAATGTTCGTATAACATATAGAAATTTGTTTTCAGCAAAAACAGCATTACTTGAAAGCACATCCACAACATCAATCAAATCATCATAATTTCGACTTACAAAAATAGCCGAAAATAATGCAATGATTGGAGTACCAATATATGTAAAATTGTTAACCCAAGAAGCTGATATAGAAGGGACAAGGGCAATAACCCCTGCGAAACCCAAGAAAAACCAAAAATACTTAAATCCTTTGGTCACAAACCAACACATTAACCACTTCATTGTTATTCCTCCTTCATTATTTTAGTTATAAAAAATTCATAAACTGTATCAACTGATTGATTGGTATTATTTGCAATTTTGTCAAGCGTAGAGTTAACATAGTTTTCGAGAACGTCAACGGCAACCAGGTCTTGTAAAGAACACGTTGCATCTACCTTTGCTTGTTGTGCAAATTGGTTAAGTACCCGAAGTGCATCAGCAATTGCGCTTACACATCCTGGAATGTCTTTCCTCTTGTCCCCAATTAGGATAGAAAATATTGATTTTAATTTTTGTGCC
Source organism: Bacteroidales bacterium (assembly GCA_016286055.1). GTDB lineage: Bacteria > Bacteroidota > Bacteroidia > Bacteroidales > UBA3824 > UBA3824. The sequence goes on along the minus strand of JAEERW010000003.1, from coordinate 251,858 downwards.
ATATAATTATGAGTTAAAAATTAACAATTATACTTTTATAACAATACAAATTTACAGGTATATCCATTGAATGTCAAGTATTTATTATTCCAAAAATTAGAACAAAACCGTTCCATTTTTTAGAACACATCATCAGAAAGGTCTTTAAAAAAGTCGTGATTCAACACAATACTTATTGTCTTTAATAAGTCGGTGTTGATGTCTTGCGACTTAAAAATCACGTATACGGCAGTATGCGAGCGGTTAATTTGGTTTTGAAACCACCTCACGCTTCTACCCTGCTCTCGTAACACAGCTCTTATCTTCTCGCCAATGTGGATGCCCATTGTGAAAGTTTTTTGTGCCCGACGACATTCCTATTTCGGACTAACATAAAAAAAGGCGTGGAATCCTTATCTGCCCGTTCCACACACAGGGGTCTTCGCAATACCCGTACTATCGAAACAGGCAGCGAAAACCAACGCCGTATGATATATAATATAAAGGTGTGAATAAAAACCTACACCTTATATATATATACACCAACGGTCGTTTATCGCTGCACAGTTTTTGATAGTACTTGAAAGTTGCGAAGTTTCTGTGTGTCAAAAACATAGCGTAATAAACGCCTATATATTATAAATACCACCCGCAGCCTTTACGGCGCAGATGACAGAATACAAAAATAAAAAAATTAAACATAACGATAGCCTTTTCAGAAAAAAAAATTATATTTGCAAAAACAAATCTTCTAAGCGTTATGGCAAAACTAAAATATCCTGTTGACACACAGACATTTAGAAATATCATTGAAGGCAACTACGTTTACGTGGATAAAACCGAATTAGTTTATAAAATGGTAAACGAGTATAGATATGTGTTTCTATCTCGTCCGCGACGATTTGGTAAATCGGTGATGTGCAGCACGTTAACAGAATATTTTAATGGAAACAAAGATTTGTTTAAAGGTTTAAAAATCGAGAATTTAGAAAAAGAATGGATAAAATATCCCGTTATTCATCTCGATTTTAGCGATTGCAAAACCACTGATATTAAAGCCATTAAGAAATATCTTTCGCGAGTGTTGGCAGAATACGAACATCAATATTCGCTTATTTCCGAAGAAGAATACAATCTTCAAAAAATGGGAAATAAGGAAATTGATGACATATCTAACGTCCGTTTGGGCAATATTGTGGATGCTGCCTACAAACTTACTGGCAAAAAAGTGGCTATCATCATCGACGAATATGATGCCCTAATGTTGAATGCAATTGAGAACGACAAATTGCAAGACCAAATTCGTGAACAGATGAATAACCTCTTTTCGCCACTAAAAAAACTTGACCCAATAATCCGTTTTGTGTTTATCACTGGCATAACCAAGTTTTCGCAAATGTCGATTTTCTCGACACTTAACAATTTGCAAGATATTTCGTTAATGCCTGATTTTGAGACAGTTTGCGGCATTTCGCAAAACGAATTGATGACGCAGTTGAAGGAGGGAATACAAGATTTTGCCAACTATAATGGATACACATTTGAACAAACGGTCAAATATTTCAAAAACAAGTACGACGGATATCATTTTTCATTTGCAAAACAAGATGTCTTTAATCCGTTCTCGGTAATTAAAGCATTAAACAATAATGTGTTAGATGATTATTGGTTTGGGTCGGCAACACCTTCATCATTGATACAACTAATCAGAAAGTTTGATTTGCAAATGGCTGATTACGAAGATATTGAATGTGATTCAGATCGTTTTAACCAACCTGTTGAAAAAATTACCGACTTAGTACCATTTTTGTTTCAAACAGGTTACTTAACCATCAAAGAATATAATAAGGAATACAATCTGTACATTTTAGGGTATCCAAACGAAGAGGTTAAATCATCAACGGCAAAGGTGTTATACCGCTACAATTACCAAATATCGGATGTTACAATGCTCAAAAAAGCATACATTAATTTTGTAAATGAAAACGACCTTCCTCGCTTTATAGATGCCTTGAACAAGTTTTTCCGTAAGTTTCCGTTTTCGCTCAACAATATGAACGAAAAACATTATCATTCAATCATTTACACTATACTTTCCTCTTTTGGTGCCAATGTTACTGCCAATGTGGAAACAGCCATCGGAAAATCTGATTTGCTTCTCCGACTGCCAAAGAAGAATTATGTTATTGAATTAAAATACGAACAAAGCGTTAAATCAGCCCTCGACCAAATTGACGACCGCGACTACAAGGCGGCTTTACTTGAAGAAGATAAGCCCATTGTAAAATTGGCTATCACTTTTTCGTCGCAAACAAGAACCATTGCAGATTGGAAAACTGAGGAGATGCGTTAATCCATCCCCCTCACCCCAATTATCACAAACCCCTCATACTCGTGCAAGGTTCTACTTTTGAGAATCTGTTTGCGATTTTTGTGAGGGAAGGTGGGCAGAAAATATTCCCAAAAGGTCTTCATCTTGTCTAATACTTGCGACTCACCGCCTTCGGAATATTTTAAGTAGGTGGTTAATAGGGTGTTGTGAAAATCAAGAAATATTGATTTTTTATCTTGGATAGACGAAGTTTCAGCGTATTCCATCGGCAAAAAAGGATTTGCCAAAATGCCCCGACCTATCATTACGGCTGATATAAAGGGATAGTTTTGGTAATAATCGTTAATTTGCTGAGTATCAATAATATCGCCATTATAAACAATCGGATGTTTTAGCAACGTGGCGAAACGTTTAAATACCTCTAAATCAACCTCTCCGCCATAATTTTGTTTGGCTGTGCGAGGATGGATGGTGATATGCTCAAAGGAAAAACGGTTTATAATCTCCACAAGGGCAAGACATTCATCGGGTGAGGTCATTCCAAGACGCATTTTCAACGAAAACCGTATGTCGGAATATTTGGCGAGCGAATCCAACAATGCAGACAATTTTTCAGGATATGGAAGTATGCCTGCACCTTTAAACTTGCGATTAAGCAGAGGATACGGACAACCGCAATTAATATCTATTCTATTAAAACCCAATGATTTAATGGTAGAAATTAGCAAGTCAGCCTCGTTAGGTTCGGAGATTATAATCTGCGGCACAAGGTTTTCTACATTGCCCAAACGTATCGACAACTCAATATCACGTAGTTCGCGACGGCGTATTTCACCATCCTCCAAACGAAAAAACGGCGTGAAAAACTTTTTCACACCGCCAAAATGCTTTTGAAATGCATAACGGAACACTGCGTCGGTGAAACCTTGCAATGGAGCCAAGTAAATTGGAATTCTGTCCGTAGGCATTATATATTACTAAAAGTCAATTAGTTAAAAAGTGAATCTACGAACTGTTCTTTGTCAAACAGTTGCAGGTCGGTAACCTTCTCACCCACTCCGATATACTTAACGGGAATCTTAAATTGGTCGCTAATGCCGAGCACCACGCCGCCTTTGGCAGTGCCGTCTAATTTGGTGAGGGCGATTGCCGAAACTTCGGTGGCAAGGGTAAACTGTTTAGCTTGTTCAAATGCGTTCTGACCTGTGCTGCCGTCTAAAACCAAGAGAACTTCGTGAGGAGCGTCGGGTATCACCTTAGTCATAACTCGCTTAATTTTAGAGAGTTCGTTCATAAGGTTAACCTTGTTGTGCAAACGTCCTGCGGTGTCGATAAGCACCACGTCGGCTTTGTTGGCAACGGCAGAATTAAGAGTATCGAACGCCACCGATGCAGGGTCGGCGCCCATAGCCTGCTTTATGATAGGCACGTCGGCACGTTGCGCCCACACTTCCAATTGCTCAACGGCTGCGGCACGGAAAGTGTCGGCGGCTCCGAGGTATACCTTTTTGCCAGCGTTTTTAAATTGGTTGGCGAGTTTGCCTATGGTGGTGGTCTTGCCTGCTCCGTTAACACCTACAACCATAATTACATACGGAAGACCGTCTTTGGTGGCTATGCTGTCGGAGAAATTGTTGGCTGTATTCTCGTTGAGGAGCGAGATTATTACTTCTTTGAGAATTTTGTTGAGTTCCGACGTGCCCACATACTTATCTTTGGCAACGCGCTCTTCCAAACGTTTGATAATTTTCAAAGTGGTGTCTACGCCTACATCAGAAGTAATAAGCGCATCTTCGAGGTTGTCGAGCACTTCGTCGTCAACCTTCGACTTGCCTACGATGGCGCGTTGAATTTTTTTGAACACACTTTCCTTGGTTTTAGCCAATCCAGTGTCCAAACTCTCTTTCTTCTCTTTTGAAAACAGTCCGAAAAGTCCCATATTCGTTTAGTTAATATATTAATTTACAGATATTTATATTATTATAAATAACATAACTCTGCAAGTGTAAATATAATACAATTTTTTGATATTCCGACAGTTTTATCAAAAAAAAATGTATAAACACACAAAAGCCGGAATTATTAGATCCCGGCTTTTATATTCCTTTGCGAAAGATATGATTTACTTCAAATCTTTGAGAGCCTCTTTGGCCTTAGCCTGAGGAACGATAGCCTCTTTGAAGCAGTAAGCGCCAGTTTTGGGCGAGCGAACTGCCTTAACGATACGTGTGAGGGCTTTGTCCTGTGCGTCTTCCTTTTTAAGGGTTGCAACTACTTTCTTTGCCATTGTCTATACAGTTTTACTTGATTTCACGATGGATAGTGTACTTTTTCAAGTACGGATTGTATTTTTTCAACTCCAAACGAGCGGGAGTGTTCTTTTTGTTTTTGGTTGTGATATAGCGAGAAATGCCGGGAACACCGCTCTCTCTCTGCTCGGTACATTCCAAAATAACCTGTACTCTGTTCTTATTCTTTGCCATTTTGTTCTAACTTTTTAATTGTTAATAAATTAGTAGCCGAGAAGATAGCCTTTTTCTACGGCTTCGTCGAGACAAGCTTTGAGGCCTTTCTTGCTGATAGTCTTGATTGCGGTTGTTGATACTTTGAGCGTTATCCAACGCTGTTCTTCTTCAAGATAGAACTTCTTTACCTGCAAGTTGGGAAGGAAAGTTCTCTTGGTCTTTCTATTGGAGTGCGAAACGTTGTTTCCGCGCTGCAATTTCTTTCCGGTAAGTGTACAAATACGTGACATTTTTATTTCGTTTTATTCTTTTTAATCCTTGTTTTTTACGGACTGCAAAATAAGTGATTTCTATCCAATTAAACAAACTTTTTGGCGATGTTTTTTTAAAAAACTGCATTTTTTTTTGAATCTTTTTTATTTTGCTTTCTTATTAATATGTTAATCAGATATTTATGAATATCTATATAAAGTGTTGCTACGGGTTGTTTTTTTATGCCTGAGGTTCTATCATTGCCAAAAACTCTGTTTCTGAGATGATTTTTGTGCCGAGTTTTTCGGCTTTGGCTATCTTTGAAGCACCGGGTTTGTCGCCCGCAACCACAAAATTTGTCTTGGCGTTGACACCCGATTGAAGTTTTCCACCGTTTTGCTCCACCATCTGTTCGAGTTCGGCGCGGCGCTGCGGTGTGGCAAAACTACCGGTGACGATGATGTTCAATCCTGCGAGTTTTTCGGACGTAGGAGCGGATGACACTTCGGTTTCGTCGGTATGGAATTGCAGTCCCGCTTTTTCCAACCGAGCCAGCATTTCGATGTTTTCCTCGTTGCGAAACCATTGGTAGACGCTCTCTGCCATTATTTCGCCAATGTCGTTGACCTCGGCTATTTGCTCAATGGATGCGTTGCGAAGGTTTTCGATGCTGTGGAAATGCTTTGCGAGATTTTTGGCAGCCTGTTCACCTACGTGCCTGATACCAAGGGCGTAAAGCACTCGTGGAAATGGCACGTTTACCGAATTGCGGACGCTCTCCACAAAGTTTTTAGCAGATTTTTCGGCAAAACGTTCGAGCCTTGCCATCTGCGGCGCGGTAAGGTCGTAAAGGTCGGCAGGAGAATGTATAAGTCCTTGTTTATAAAGCAATTCGATGGTAGCCTCGCCGCAGTTGATGTCCATTGCCTTGCGGGTTACAAAATGGATAATTTTGCCGGTAATTTGCGGCGGACAATGCTGATAATTAGGACAATACGAGCCGGCCTCGCCTTCGTTGCGCACCAGAGGAGCACCGCAAACGGGACAGTTTTCGATATACTTAACCGGCAGCGCTCCGGGTTTGCGTTTTGAGATGTCCACACGGGTAATTTTTGGAATCACCTCGCCGCCTTTTTCGATAAACACGGTGTCGCCATAATGAAGGTCTAAACTCTTGATAATGTCGGCGTTATGCAGTGTGGCACGGCGAACGGTGGTTCCGGCAAGATGCACGGGTTCAAGATTGGCAACTGGTGTGATTACGCCTGTTCTACCTACTTGATAATCTATTGATATTAAGGGCGATGCGGCTTCTTCTGCCTTAAATTTGTAGGCTATTGCCCAACGTGGAGTTTTGGCGGTAAAGCCGAGTTGCTCGCGCAGACTAATGGAATCAATTTTTATAACAATTCCATCGATGTCGTAAGGGAGGTTTTCGCGCTCGCGATCCCAATAAGCGATATAATCAAGAACCTGAGATATATCAGAGGCCTTTTTTACGTGTTCCGAAGTTTTAAAACCCCACGATTTTGCCAACTGCATATTTTCAAAATGCGAATCGGTGGGCTGCGAATCCATCATCAAATAATAAAGGTAACAATCGAGACCTCGCTTGGCAACGGCGGCAGAATTTTGCGTTTTGAGCGCACCTGCGGCAGCATTTCTACAATTGGCAAGCGGCGGCTCACCAATCTCCTCGCGTTCGGCATTTAGGCGTTGCAACGAAGCGTGAGGCATTAAAATTTCGCCCCTAATTTCAAAGAAATCAGGATATTGCGTGGTATTATTTAAAGTTAATGGAATGCTCTTGATAGTGCGCACATTGGCGGTAACATCGTCACCGTGAACGCCGTCGCCACGAGTTACGGCACGAATTAGTTGTCCGTGGTCGTAGGTGAGCGAAATAGATGTGCCGTCGAATTTCAACTCGCAGTCGTAGGTAAACGGCTTGTCGGTAAGGCGTCGGATACGGGCGTCGAACTCACGAAGATCAGCCTCGCTGTAAGTGTTTCCGAGCGAGAGCATAGGGTATTTGTGTTGCACCTGCACAAACTCGATATTGGTATCGTCGCCCACTCGCTTGGTGGGACTATTCGGGTCGTCAAACTCGGGATAATCAGTTTCGAGTTTTTGCAATTCCGCCATCTTTATATCATACTCATAGTCAGATATATCCGGCTGCGCCAGCACGTAGTACTTATAATTGCAACTATTAAGAAACTCTCTGAGTTGCAGTATTTTGGATTGAATTTCTTGATTGGTCATAGTGTGTTTTGTTTATTTACAACGACACCTTATATATATAAGGTACGTTCTTTGTGCAAAGATAGGATTATTTATTAAAAAAGAACACTCAAAGAATATAAATTTGATATTCAAAAAAAACGAGCAACGCAATAACCTTATAATCAACACCTTCAAGCACATTTTCAATTTTTACTCAGTGCATTGAGTAAAATTACTCAATGGGGTGATTAAAATCATAAATAACTATGTTTCAATATAATACTCTTTTGACATTCTATACGAATCGTATTTTTACTTTTGAAAGTAAAAAATTAAGGACAAATTTAACTTTTGAAAATAAAAAATTGCCATAAAATTTGTTTTTCAAAAGTAAAAAATCTATATTTGTACCATTCTAACTTCAAGACTATGGACAATCTTTACAGAACATACGGACGACTTTTGGCGGCGACAGATATGGGTTTTACGCGCTACCTTTACCCGATAATCAATTGGAACAACCGCCTTATTGTTATCAAAGGTGCAAAGGGCGTGGGCAAAACGACTATGATTTTGCAGCACATCAAACGCACTTTTCCAAACCCCGAAGCCGCGCTCTACGTATCGCTCGACAATATTTGGTTTGCAAACCATACTATAACCGAACTCGTTGAATATCACTACACTCACGGTGGTACTCATTTGTTTATGGACGAGGTTCACAAGTACAAAAATTGGCAACAAGAGGTCAAAAATATTTACGATTCGTACCCCGATTTTCACGTGGTGCTTACCGGCTCGTCGATGCTCAAAATCAACGAACATCTCACCGCCGACCTTTCGCGCCGTTACCGTGGATATACGATGGAAGGTCTGTCGTTCAGGGAGTATCTGCAATTGGAAGGCGTTGCTAATCTTGATGTTATAACGCTCGAAGATATTTTGCAGAATCATTTTTCGATAGCCTCGCAGATAACATCTAAGGTGAAAGTTTTGCACCATTTTGAACGTTATCTCAGGACGGGTTTTTATCCTTTTTATCGCGAGGAGGGCGACGGTTTCAGCGACCGTCTCCAACAGACCATCGAAAACATTGTCGGCGACGAGATTCCGTCAGTCGGCAACATCGAATACGATTCTGTTTATAAGGCGAAACAATTTCTCGGCATTTTGGCGGAAACAACGCCTTACACGCTCAATATTTCGTCAATGTGCAACGTAATGCAGACTTCTCGCAACAATGCCTTGAAACTCATCGACTTGATGGATCGTGCCGCACTAATACGTCGTCTTTATGCCGAAAGTTCGGGGATGAAGATGCTCGTTAAGCCCGAAAAAATCCTCTTTGCAAACACTAACTTGATGTTTGCTCTCTCGACAAAAGCCGATGCGGGTACAGTGCGCGAAACTTTTTTGGCATCGCAACTCGCTGCCTTTCACCGCATTGCAATGCCACAGCAAGGCGACTTGCAAGTGGACGACCGATGGCTCTTTGAAGTTGGCGGCAAAAAGAAGAAATTTTCGCAAATCAAAGACGTTGAAGATAGTTTTGTAGTAAGCGACAACATCGAAATCGGCTATGGCAACAAAATTCCAATATGGTTGTTCGGGATGATGTACTGATGCTTCGCCCTACTACCCTATTTTACCATCCCCTCCAATTTCCCAAACAACTCCTCCGTTTTGGTTTCATCAGCAAAGTTGATGTAGATAACGTCAGATTTGGTTTTGAGGCGGATGCATTTGCCGGTGCCGGAGACAAAGAGGAGACAATTGCCGTCATTTTGAACGTTGAAATGCCCTTTTTTAATTCCACCCATGTCAAATCCATTGGTTTTAAATTTGGTAATAGGGCGTTCGTTTATTAATGTAACACTCTCAATATCAGAAAGATTATAATCGTTGCCATAGATTCCTGAAATCTGCATTTGTTGGTTGGTGAAGGTGATTTCGGGTTCTTTGTTGCCAAAAAATAACAATGGGATTATCGAAACCACTGCCAACACTCCTACACCAATAGCAATTGTGCCGGCAACTCCTTTTAATGCTCCTAACCTGATGTATTTAACTGTATAAATGAGCATTATCACAAATGCAAGAATCAATGGAACTCCGCTCCAAAATCCAGTTAATCTCGCCAACCGAATCACCAACGTAAGTAAAGCAACACTTATTCCAGCAATTAATAAAATATTTACTGTCAATCGTTTGGCTTTGGGTTGGTTTTCTTCTGGAATTGTTTTGTAGCCGTTAATTATATTGGGATACTTATTTGCAATTAAGGCTAAGATTACCAATAATGCTGATACAATATAGTTTATGAGTTCCATTTTTGTATGATGTGTTTAGTTGATTATTAACAAGTTATATTTTTTTCCACAATAAAATCATCGGCAACATAAAGGTCGCTATAAAGGTAGAGACCAGTGGCTTTGTTGTGGAGATTTTCGCAGGTTTTGCTCTCGTAGAATAGTTCAAGTGCTTTAATAGGTTCTAAATCAAGACGTTTTGATAGTTCTACCGAAATAGCACCTATTCGGTTCGACATTATAATTTCCTGAATAACAGGCGATTTGATAGGGTCGCTATATGGTTTCTGTTCCATTATAAGTCAAATAATTATTGATAATACTTTGATTTAAAATGCAAATTATCAACTATCTGAGTTCCACCATGATAAACTATTAATCCGCTCATTGTTTCCCCTCCCATATTTTCAAACATTCTACCATATCTTCGGCAAGATATTCGCGGCTTTGGGTATGGAGAGTTTCGTAGTTTTTGTAAATATAGTTTTCTATCATTCCAACCTTTTTCATACGGGTGTAAATCTCTTTGTATGAAACATTTAAGTAACGCGCCGTGGTTTCTATACAAGTAGCCACAAAGGCCATAATTATCTGTATTTTAGGTATTTGAATTGTAGTAGGCATTTTTCATTTATTTTCTGCAAATATACACAAAAATCTCTTTCAAAAATAAGCGCACCCCGTATTTTGTGGCTCAAAAAATTGCTTTTAAAAAATGTTTTCCGTAAGTTTGTGTTAAAAAAAATATAGACACAATATGCCCGAATCCAATTTTCTCCGCGACTACGCCGACGCGGTTATCGACATAGCGGCCACCAATTATCCGCCCACTTACAATATTGGCGATTTCTTTACCCAATGGTGCAACGCCTTGAAAGATAGGCTGAAACCTTATAAGTTTGAAATCAAAATTGCTTACAAGGCTGCGTTTTATCCGCCCGAATCGTCGCCCAAGCCAAGCGACACCGAGTTTCACCTTTATAGTTACGACAACCTTTCGGTGTTTGCCAACAAAAAGGCAGTGATGGAGCGCGAGGGTAACGATATTTCCGAAAAATTTGACAAAACCACCAACCTGCTGCTCAAAATAATCAAGCAACAAACTAACGCTAAGAAACTTAGCACTCTGAGCGATAAGTATGCCGAACGTCTAAAAGAGATGGACAGTATGCGTCAGGCTTCTACCCTACTCGCCCACCCCACCGACGATATTTACCCCGCCGTTAAACAGATTTGCGACTCGCTGCCCAACGCTTTTCAGCATCCGAAATATGCTGTGGCGCGTATCACATTCAACGGCAAGGTGTTCACATCCGAAAACTTTGAACAGGCTGGTCAAGGCCTTACCCAAACATACACAAGCGAAGACGGAACCAACTGTACCATAGAGGTTTATTACCGCAAAAAAATAGCTGATGCTTACGAGGCTGACTACACAGGTAATTTTCACCGAGGAAGCGATGACCCGTTTTTGCCCGAGGAGCGTTATCTTGTAAACAACCTCGTGGTGCTGCTCTCAGGCGTGGCAAGCAACGAAAATATCAAAAAGGTAAACCGTATACTCCACCGACGTATCAAAGAACTTAACGCCATCAACCGCACCACCGACATTATCCGTCAGGGCAAAGAAATCGACATCACTCTGTCGGAAATTTGCGCCGCACTGCCTTCTGGAATGCGATACAGCGAATATTCTTGCGCTCGAATAAGGTTTGAGGGTAGAGAATACCTCAGCGATATGTTTGAAACTTCGCCCCTGTCGATCAAAGAGCAGTTTGTAACAATCGACAGCAACAAGGGAAGCATTGAGGTGTTTTACTACAAGGATTTTCCTGATACAAAGGTATTTGTGGACGAGGAAAAGGAGATGCTCGCCAACATTGCCCAACTAATTGCCGGATATATCAACGCCGTTAAGGGACGCTCTATAATTCACCGCACCGCCGGAGTGCAGACTTTTGACAAGGAGGCTAATTTCCGCCAACGTCTAACCCAAAACCGCAAACCGCTGCAAACATACTTCAACCAACAGATGATCGACAAGTATATCTACCTCGATATGATGAAGTACAAGGTGCAGCACGTGCTGTTTGTGGCAACGCTCTACGACGCTTTTGTGTTGGAAAACGAGGACTCTTTCTTTGAAAAATTCCTTGGCGACGTGCATCAGTTCAGTCTATACACCTTGCCGCGAATCACCGGTGTAAGCACAGAGGAGGAGGCTTTGGACGCTGTGCAAAATGCCAATATCGATATGGTGATTATTATGCCAGGCACACTCAGCGACGAAACCGTTGACCTCAGCCAAAAAATCCGCAGTATCAACCATAATGTACCTGTGTATCTGCTCGTTAACAAAAAAGAGGAGGTAAAGCACTACGAGGAGATTGTGCCCACTGTAAACTCTATCGACAAACTGTTTGTGTGGACGGGCGACAGCAATATTTTCTTCACAATAGTAAAAAACCGCGAAGACAGCATCAACGTAGAAAACGACACTCAGTTGGGTCTCGTGCGCGTGATTCTGCTTATCGAAGATTCGCCGGTTTACTATTCCAAATATTTAGAGATGTTGTATAACATTGTGTTTGGTCAGGAGGAAAAAATTATTCAAGAAGTTGAGAAAAAGGAACTTGACAAGATAGTAAAAATGCGGTCGCGCCCAAAAATTCTCCACGCACGCAACTACGAGGAGGCAATTACGGTATTCAACCGCTATAAAGACTACCTCACCTGCGTAATATCCGACATTGAGTTTGAATGGGCAGGACGGCTCGACACCGAGGCTGGTTTGAAATTTGTGAAATATATGCGCAGCCAAGTGTATACCGTGCCAGTTATATTCCAAAGCAGCAAGGACTTAAAGGATATCAACACCTCGATTTACAAAGAAGAAAAAGTTTTCTTTATCAACAAAAACGACGATTCGCTGCTTGACAATCTTAAACGTTACCTTATAAAATACCTCGGTTTTGGCGACTTTATTTTCCGCAACCGTGTGGGCGATATTCTCGGCAAGGCACGTTCGCTACGCGAATTTGAGTTGATGCTCAAAGATATGCCCGACGAATCAATTTTCCGTCACGCTGTTAAAAACCAGTTCTCTATATGGCTTATGGGACGCGGCGAAATTCAGTTGGCAAAAACCATCAACGATATTAAAATCAACAGTATCAACGATGTACCCACACGCCGTCCCGAAATTCTAAAAGCCATCACCGACTATCGCGCCAACAAAAAACGAGGCAAGATTCTATCGTTTGACGAGACTTCAAGCATCGACGAACGCAACATTATCACCCTCGCATCGGGTTCGCTGGGAGGCAAGGGTCGTGGCTTGGCGTTTATCGACACTCTTATTTACAATCTTGAAGATACAAAACTATCGCAGCGTATCAACATACTCGCACCGGTTACAGTTATAATCGGCACCGACGAATTTCGTAAGTATATCAATCAAAACGACCTGTTTATAAAGTTGTTAGACAAAAGTACACCTTACGAAAAAATCCGCGAATTGTTTTACAAAGGACACCTCAGCGATTCGATACGCGACAAAATCAAGACTATCATAAGTCAAACCGACAATCCTTTGGCAATACGTTCTTCGTCTACATCCGAAGACTCTGTAAGTCAGCCTTTTGCAGGAGTATTCGACACCTATATCATTCCAAACGAAAAAGACAACAAGGAGGCAACTCTCGAACTTGTTTGCAATGCCATCAAACTTATCTACGCATCGGTTTACAGCGAAACAGCACGCAACTATTACGCTGCCGTTCAGCACAATATCGAGGAGGAGAAGATGGCTATTATTATCCAAGAGGTGGTGGGAAGTAGGTTTGGAAACTATTTCTATCCCCATATTTCGGGTGTGGCGCAAAGTTACAACTTTTACCCCGTTGCCGATATGAAACCCGAAGAGGGATACGCAGTAATTGGCGTTGGATTAGGTTGTTACGTAGTGGGCGGATGGCCGTCGTACCGTTTTTCGCCCAAATATCCAAATATATCGATGTACACCACCAACGACCTGCTAAAATCCACTCAAACAAAGTTTTATGCTCTCGACCTCTCTAACAAGGAGATCGACCTGCTAAAAAACGGCGAACTTGCAGCCCTCAAACTGCTTAATATTTACGATGCCGAAAAACACGGTTCACTAAAACACCTTGCCTCAGTTTACGATTACGACAATCAATATCTTTCGCCGGGACTCGACGGAGCGGGCGCACGAATTGTAAACTTTGCCGATGTGCTGCAATTCAACTATTTTCCGCTTGCCGAAACTATCGACTTGATACTCAACGCTGTAAAAGATGCATTTGGTTCGCCGGTAGAGATAGAATTTGCTGTAAACCTCAACAAAAACAAAAACGGTAAACCCTCGTTTTACCTTTTGCAAATAAAACCGATGGTAAGCAACTTTGCCACCGCCAGTATAGATATGTCAAAATACGACAAGGCTTCGATGCTGCTCTACACCAACCAGAGCCTCGGCAACGGCATTATCGACACCATCACCGACGTGATCTACATCGACGAATCTAAGTTTTCAAAACTCGAAACTCAGGAGATGTGCAAGGAAATCGAATATCTCAACTCCGAAATGGCAGCCGAAAAACGCAAATACGTGCTAATAGGTCCGGGACGTTGGGGCACAAGCGACAGATTTTTGGGCGTTCCCGTGCAATGGTCGCAGATTACTAACGCGGCTGTAATAGTGGAGACAAGTCTCGAAAACTATCCGCTCGACTTTTCGCACGGTTCGCACTTTTTCCACAACATCACTTCGATGAACGTGGGATATTTTGCAGTCCAAAACGGCAGCCGCACTTGCTTTATCCATAGAGAAATACTTGAAAAACAAACTCTTATAAACACTACAACACACTTCCGCCATATCCGTTTCAAACATCCGCTCACCATCATTATGAACGGAAAGAAAAACGAGGCGGGAATTGTGATTAATTCATAATTCACAATTAACAATTAAAAATGAATATACTATTTGTTTGTTTAGGGAATATATGCCGGAGTCCGATGGCCGAATGTGTTATGGATTCGATAATTGATAAAAATAATATCAAAGGCGTAACGGTAGATTCGGCGGGACTCATCGGCTACCATACTGGCGAAGAGCCTGACAGCCGTATGCGCAGTGCCGCCCGCAAAAAGGGTTACACAATGCGACACCGTGCCCGCAAGGTTTCGAGCGACGATTTTGCCAACTTCGACCTCATAATAGGAATGGATTCCGACAACATCTCGCACCTACGCCGTATATGTCCCAAGCCCGAATACCTGAAAAAAATCCGCTTCATAGCCGACTATTTCAACGGAATCACCGGCTACAACTCCGTACCCGACCCCTATTACGGCGACGAAAAGGATTTTTATAAAGTGATAGAGTTGTTGGAGAATGCGTGTGAGGGGATATTAGAAGATATTATGGGCAAAGAATCAAGATGATTATGAACGTCCAGACAATCGGCTGATTCTGTTGGTTTTAACCACGCCCTGAACGTTGGTCATCTTTGAAATAATGCTTTCTAATTGCGATGCGTTTTTCACCAAAACCGTAATGGAACCTTCAAAAATACCATCATTCTCTTCCAAGTTTACCGTTTTCACAGCCACACCGCACTCGTAAAGCAACACCGCCAAATCGCGGAGCAAACCAGGACGGTCGGTACCCTGAATATGCACAGGCACATATGCAGATTCCACATCATCGCTCCAAAGCACCTTGGTAGTTTGTTTACCCCTTGTAGCAGTAAGTTTTCGGGCGTTTTCGCATTCACGACGATGAATAAACACAATACCCTCGTCATCGGTACAAGCAAGCGAATCGTCGCCGGGAATCGGGCAGCAACACGACGAAAGAATAAAAGGTATTGAACCGTCGATAGTGAGCGGAAGTTTGTAATTGATATCAATAAACGACCTCTGCATAGTGGTTCCGTGAGTATCTACCACAGTACGATCCTTCTTTTCGCCTTCAAGCACCGCCCTGATACGCATAATGGTATCCACGAGGTCTTTGGGAGAAATTTCACGGCGTGCAATCACACGATAAAGTTCGTCGATGCTCGACATTCGATAATGCTTAATCAACCTTGTAAGTTCCGAAGAACTTGCTATTTTGCGATTTTCACGCATAATATTATGGAACATCTGCTTGCCTCGCACCACCTCGGCCTTTTCGGTTTCAGCATTCTGCCTAAAATAGTTTTCAAGCCACTGGATAGCCTTGTCAGACTTAACGTATCCATGCCATTCAGGATTTGGTTTTGCACTCGGCGAAGTAAGCACCTCTGCCTGGTCGGTACTCTGCAAAACATGGTTAACAGGCACAACTGTATGACCGAGAACTGCTCCCACGCAGTGCTGACCCATTTTTTCATGAATAGCAAAAGCAAGGTCGAGCACAGTAGCGCCCTGAGGCAATTCAACTATATCGCCCTTAGGAGTGAAAATGTAAATAGTGGAGACATTAGAAAGTGTGCGGAAACGTTTGAGAAGGTCAACGGCATTTTCGTTAGGATCGAGAGTTACAAGATTCTTTTTTAGCGAGTTGAGACCATCGCGGTAAGCATGAGCCAAGGAGTATCCTCTGTGGGCAACCATATCGTCCTCGGCAGTAAGAAGTTGCACCTCCATCCAATTGCCTCCATACATCACTTGAAACACGAGAGCACGGAATCCGTTGGGCTTTGGCATTTTGATATAGTCGCGACGTGAATTTGGTTTTTCGGGGAAATTACCTATCACAGAGGCGTAAATTCTATAATAGATATTGAATACTTCATCAGGATCGTTGGTTTTGGGATCAAACACTATACGCACCGACTGGTAATTGTTAATCTCGTCAAAAGTCCTGGCAAACTGCTTCATTTTCAGCCAAGTTTGATATAGCGACTTTGTAATCACCGAAAGGCTGCAAGTAAAACCTGTTTTAACCAACACCCTCAACAAACATAGTTTGAAACGCGAAAGCAAATTTTCACGGAGTTCTGCGGTAGAATCCACATTATAGCGCAATTCCTGATAGCATAAAGGATGCACATATTTGAAACTAAGGTCTTCAAGTTCGCACTTGATGTCGTATAAACCCATCTGCGAGGCAATCGAAACGTATACATAAAGGTTTTCGCCAGCCTTAATCTGACGAGTACCGTCGGGCATATCGTCGATAGTGCGCATATTGTGAACTCGGTCGGCAATCTTTACAAACGCCACCCTCGGGTCGTGAGGAATGCTCAAAAGCATCTTTTTGAAAGTCTCCGCCTGAATATTCTGCTCAGCATTGTATTTTTTGGTAATCTTGGTAACGCCGTCAACAATGTTGGCCACCGACTTACCAAAACGTTCTTCAATATCCTCAGAAGTGAAATGAGTATCTTCCACCACATCGTGCAATAAGGCTGCCATCACCGCCCCTACACCAAGTCCGATTTCATTAGCGGTAATAAGAGCCACCGCCACAGGGTGAGTGATATAAGGATCGTGATTGCCACCCTTGCGTCGAACCCCCTCGTGAGCATCATAAGCAAAACTATACCCAGCCCATAGTTGACTACGTATATCCTCCGAATGAAACCCCCTTGGTAGTGCGGCAAAAAAATCCTCGAAAAGATTTTTCTTGTATTCTTCATTAAACTCCTGCTCCATAACTCCAAAAAAATAAGTAGTAATATCAACCACTAAAATAACGTATGAGTGTAAAAAATACAACATATTTTACGTTATTTAATTGTAAATTTTTGTAAAAAAATCAGCCCACCAATTGTATTATGCCTGCAACTATCATATAAAAGTATATTATGCGCTTTAAAGTGAGATGGTTGATTCTGTTAAAAACCATGCGACCTAATAAAATTCCAATCACAATACCGGGTAAGGCATACAACAAACCCCACCCTACTGCCGGCGTAACAAAACCATATCCAGCCCTAAAAAACGACATATATATATTAGTGATAACAAAATAAGCCTGTGCAACTGCCAGATAGCCTTCCTTTGTAGTTTCGCTCGATAGAAAATAGACCACAGCCGCCGGACCGTGCATTCCAAACAATCCACCCATCACACCAGAAAGACCGCCAAGCGAAACCTGCCATTTCCAAGTAGGTGAAACTGCCGCTCTCTTGCTGAAAAACAAAAAATAAACCGCAAGACATATCAACACGCATCCTAAAATCACACGCAAAATACCATCATTTGACACGCTAACAAACTTAATGGCAAAAAACGAAAAGACGCAAAAACTTGGAAATATCACATACAGATTTTTGATATTCAGATATTTATAAACCGAAATAAGCACAATTCCCGATTGAATCATACTAAGAAAACCGCTCAAAGCCGTAGCCTCTTGATACGACGGCATCAGGTACGGCAAAATAGTCATAATAAAAATACCAAACCCAAATCCACACACCCTCTGAATAAACGACCCAGAAAGCGAAGATAAAAATATCAAAAACGCTGTTGACATAACGGCGACAAAGTTACAAATTTATCTGAAAAGGTATCACAACAGCTGTAATTGTATTTTTTTGAAAATGGGGCGCCCACTGCGATTATGTTAAATAGAAGAAAATGATATAAATTATAAATTGATAATTAATTAGTTGGTATTTTGGTATAACATTATCAATTAAAAACTATAACAATATTTTTTCTGCCGATTTGTGGTTTTATTTGCACGTTTGGCGTTAAGTTTTTATCTTTGTGAAAATTTTTAGACAATGAGAATCGACATTATCACCGTTTTGCCCGAACTGCTCGAAAGCCCGCTCGGACACTCTATCATAAAACGAGCCTGCAACAAGGGACTTGCAGAAATCAATATCATCAACCTGCGCGACTTCACCACCGACAAACGACGCACCGTGGACGATTACCAATACGGAGGCGATGCTGGTATGGTAATGATGATTGAACCTATCGACAAGGCTATCTCATACCTCAAATCGCAAAGAGATTACGACGAAATCATATACACTTCGCCCGATGGTGAAATTCTCAACCAAAAAACCGCTAACACACTGTCTACCAAGGAGAATATCATCATTCTCTGCGGTCATTACAAGGGTATCGACCACCGTGTGCGCGAACACCTTATTACTAAGGAAATTTCTATCGGCGATTATGTGCTCACAGGTGGCGAACTTGCTGCTGCTGTGATAGTTGACAGCGTGGTGCGTCTTATTCCCGGCGCAATGAACGACAATGAGTCGGCTCTTTCGGATAGTTTTCAGGATAACCTCCTTGCTCCACCAATTTATACCCGTCCCGCTGATTACAAGGGCTGGAAAGTGCCTGAAATTCTGCTTTCGGGCAACGAGGCTTTGATAGACAAATGGCAGATGGAACAGGCGTTGGAACGCACCAAACAGTTGAGACCCAATCTTTTGGAAGGAGGCGAATAATGGAAGCGATGATTTTTGCGGCGGGACTTGGCACTCGTCTTGCTCCGCTAACCAACAATAAACCAAAGGCTTTGGTGGAGTTTCAAGGCAAAACAATGCTCAACCACGCTATTGAAAAACTCACTGCGGCAGGCGTTAACCGCATCATTATCAACATACACCATTTTGCCGATATGATGGCAGAATACATACATAATATAAGGTGTGATGCCGAACTGCTGATTTCCGACGAGCGCGATTTTCTTTTAGACACCGGCGGCGGAATACTCAAAGCCGCTCCCCTACTCTGTGCCGAGGATAATTTTATAGCGTATAATGTTGATATTGCGTGCGATATAGATTTAAAGGCTCTTTACAACACTCATTTATCATCGGGCAATTTGGCAACTCTTGCTGTTAAAGACCGCGAATCTACCCGCAAACTGATTTTTAATAAAGAAATGCAATTGTGTGGCTGGCACAACTATACTACCAACGAAACTAAGATTTCAAGAAAATTTGAGAATAACGCAGTTAACTATCTCGCTTTCAGCGGAATATCTATTATAAATAAAAGGCTTTTAGACTTAATTACCGAAACAGGCAAGTTTTCTATAACAAACCTTTTCCTAAGATTAGCACAAAACGAAAACATCGGCGGATATGTTCACGATGGTCTATGGGCTGATTTAGGGACGATTGAAAAATTGAAAAAGGCAGAGGAGATATTTCGCTAACCCCCGATACACATCACAGGTATCAATTCGATATTAAACAAAAACTGTTCGTATCGATAATCAAAGACGGTCATCTTGGTTTCGGTGGATACGGTGGCTATCATATCCAAATCATTGTCGCGGCAATAGTTGAGAACTTGCTCTACAAATGTGCCAACAAAACCTCCTTCGTCGAAATTTTTAAGAACAAGATTTACTTGACTGCCAAACTGTTTTTCAAAAATCTTGGCTGTCTGATAGCCCTCACTGCGAAAAACCATATGAAGAGTAGCCCCGAAAAACGCCGCCTTGTTGACAATCTCCAACACTCCGCGACCGTTACCCGAAAGTCGCGACACTGGCCAAACAATATTTTTGATAGGCGCAAACCGCTTTGACTGCAACACAATAACAGGAATCTTGGCTGTGTCGATAACCTTCGATGCCGAACTTCCCATCAAAAGTTGAAATCCGCTCTTGCCAGGCGTACCCATAAGTATAAAATCGAAATCCTTAGACGACAACTCTGCCGAAATAGTCTCAAAAAGTTCGCCCTTGCGCTCCACGAATGTAACACCTATTCCAAACTTCTGCACATAGAGATCCACCACGTGCTTCAAACCCGACACCGCTTTTGGGTCGCACTCTATACCCGTGTCCACGTGAAAAAGTTCTGCACAAAGATTGTACTGACGGCAAAATTCAAGTCCGTACAACACAGCGTTGTAGCACACGTCGGAATAATCTGTGGGAATAAGTATCGTATTGCTGCTCATAGGGTTACAATAGGTAATTTAAACTTTTAATCCTATTACAGTAATATCGTCGATCTGAGTGGCGTTGCCCTTCCACTCCACGAAATATTTTTCGAGAAGGTCGCGCTGTTCTTGCAAAGGCTTATCGTGATTTTTAAGTATGATATCCTTGAAACCACCCATCTTCAATTTCATATTAAACTCACCGCCGAACTGCGATGCATATCCGTCGCTGAACATATATATCATATCGCCGTCCAAGAGTGTAAGGCGTTGAGATTCAAACGGTTTTTCCTTGATATAAACTCCAATCGGGTTTCGGTTGGGTTTTAGTTGGAACTCCTCGCCGTTGCGCACATAGATAAGCGGAAGGTTTGCGCCAGAATATTCAAGCACACGCTCTTTGCGGTCTAAAACGGCAAGTGTAATATCCATACCGTCTTTGGGCATACTTGTTTTGTCCGCCTCCTGATGCAGAAGGGTCTTTACCATCTGGCGAAGACGTTCGAGAATATTGGCTGCGTTGCTCTCCGCTCCTATTCCTGTGATTTCGTGGAGGGCGCAGATACCGAGCATACTCATAAACGCTCCTGGCACGCCGTGACCCGTACAGTCAGCCACAACGAAAATCAACCTCTCCTCGTCGGAATGTAGCCAATAGAAATCGCCGCTGACCACATCGCGGGGCGAGTAGAGAATAAAGTAATCGCTGAAAAAAGACTTCAACTCGTTCAAGTCGGGGAAAAGCGCGTCTTGAATACGTTTTGCATACGAAATACTGTCGGTAATTTGCTTTTGCTGTTGGGCGAGCATAAGACGCTGTTTGTCGATATATTCGTTTTGCTGCTCCAACTCTGCGTGCTTTTGAGCAATCTCTTCGGCACGGTTATGAAGTTCGATGTTTTTAGATTTGATTTCCTCGTGTTGGCTATGTAACTGACGGTTAAGACGTTTGGTCTTTTTATTCATAATAAAAAGTACCACCAGCATCAGCACACCGAGTGCGAGGAAAATAGCCAACATCATTATAAATCGGTCTTGAAGTCGGTTGTTTTCTTCCAAAAGATCATTCTCACGTTCAAGCGACGAAATTTTGCCCTCCTGTTCGTAGGTCTTAGCCTTGTACTGAATGTTGAATAGTTTCTCGGTAAGTTCCTCAGAGAACACGCTGTCGTTGTAGAGAATCACCTGATTGTAGTGGTCGGCAGCCTCTTGAAACTCGTCTTTGGCGTAATGTATTCTTGCAAGAATCTCGTGAGCATTTCGGATTCGAAACTTTGCTCCAATGTCTGATGCAAGTTTAAGACTCTTTTCGCCAAAATATTCAGAACTATCGTATTCCTGACGTTGATAGTATAGTTGCGAAAGTTTGCGGAAGATTTCAGATTGTAGGTCGATGTCGCTGAGATATTTTTCGTTGCTAATACATTCGTGATAACGCAACATTGCACGGTCAATTTCACCACGGGCAAAATAGATATCGCCCAAATATTTTTTGCATACTGCTATATCGCCTGCTGATGCGTGGATTCGTGTACGAACTTCTAAAGCATGTTCAAGATTTTCCTCAGCCTGCTCATAAAGGTTGCGTCCAAGGTATGCACGACCAAGGTTGAGATAACAATACGAAAGTATCAGTGAATCATTGAGTTTTTTACCAAGATTTAGACCGCTGTGAAGGTTTTCTTCAGCCTCGTCGTATTGTTCTTGATAAAGATAGAGATTGCCCAAGTTGATATAAGCATAAGCCTCTTGATCAGCTACTTTAAGTTCCTGAGCCTTTTTGAGTCCAAGACGGTAGTATTCAAGCGCATCGGTGTAGTTGCCAAGATTGCGGTGACACACACCTATATAACTATATCCCTTTACCAACTGCACGTTGTCGTTGGTAGATTCGGCATACTTGATGGCCTTCATTGCATATTGGATTGCCATTTCGGGATAGTTGTTGCGCAGTTTCCAACATATAGTGTTGCAAAGGTCGTCGCAAAGTGTATCGGCGGCCGTGGAAGAAAGACGTATTAGGCTGTCTACCTCCGGATTATATTTCTGAGGTAAGGCTGCCACGCCAGAAAACGTCATTATGGCGATTAATATAATTCTCTTAATCTTATCCACTGTACCAAATTTTATTTCCCAAATATAATGCATTATTATGAAAAATGCAAATAAATAATCAACAAAAAGTATGCCCGAGGGAAAATAAATTAGGGACGCAGCAAGGCACGTCCCTAATTATGAAATAAATGGTTGCGTAATAACTAAAAGGCACGGACGAGACGAACGGAGTATCCGTATTCACTGTGATAATAGTAATCAGGATAGACAGCACGACTAGTGAAATACACGAGATAAACACGGTGATCATCGTATGCCAACGATGAATGATAGTGTGCTTGAGTGCCTACAATACAGGATGAACCTTCGCGGTAACCAGCAACGGGGAAGAACACCGCTCCTGCGGATTCCATCTTTGCCCAAGATTCAGCAGAATAATTATTCTGCTCCTCGTACGCAAAATTTGTATTTGTTCCCGGTTTAAATTCCGTTACTCCGTCAGGAGTTTTCGTCCAATCGTCAGGTAGTAGTATCATTCCTTTAATTCCAGCAACTTGAGCAACGCCGAATTTATTGTTGCGTTTATCGTTGTCACCCAACAGATACTGAAACTCAGTGGTTGTGAGGGTAGTCCAATTGGTGCTAATGGCAGGGCTCCCAGTTAGGACATTGTTTTCATCAGTAACAGGAGTGTAAGCAGAAGGGGTTTCTGATGTATTCAATATTATTTGACCTTGTATCCATGCGCCCCAACCAAATAGATCTGTCCATGTTTTCCAATCTTCATAATTGGTACCTACCTTATCACCCGCTTTATGACAGATGTTGTATTGGTGTGGAGCAAAACGCCATTGCTTGTATTCTGGGTGATACTGTAAGTTGCCACAAGAGAATATTACTGTTTTGGTTGCACTTACCGAGAATGCTTTGGGTTGATAGTGGCGTGTTACACGGTATACTGTACCGGGTTCGGGTTTGATGCAAAGTCCGAGGGCAAGACTGGTAATGAATTTGCCATCTTCTAAGGAGAGGGCTACGTAAAGGTTACCGTTGTCCATTTGGTACACATTCTTTTCGCCGTTAAGATCGATTTCTTTCATTGGCGAAGATATTGATACATATACATTTTGGTCGGTGAGTTGCACTTCGTTGGTACCGTAGGTGAACTTACCGGTGTAGGTATGAGCACATTTTGACATTACATCAAAAAGGTCTTCACTGTTTGAAGAAACGTAGGGCAGGTCTACGCCGCTTACATTGATAGTAGCGGTAAGGGTTGTAGGCGAACCGGTTACGTTAAGAGTGCCAAAGAATGTGCCGTCTACTTTTTCAAGTGTGAGGGTACTTGGGGTGATACCATCACCTGTGATGGTCATTGTAAGGTTGCCCACATCTCCATCTTCAAATGTAGGTGTTACGCTTTGTTTGTCGGTGCTATTAGCGTAGGCAATTTTGGATATTTTCTTGCCAGTGGCTACCTTAATGGTATAGGGGATGGCATTTATTTCGGTTGTAGAGACGGTGTGCACACCGTCTCTACCATTGATTGCTGCATTGGTGTCATCGTCTTTGCTACAAGATGTTGCAATCGTTACTGCCGCTATCAATGGCAGAATTTTTAACAATGATTTATTCATAGTGCTACCCTCCTATTCTTCTTTATATGGTAGATTTTTTAATACACCGTTTGTGTTGCCGCTTCCGCTAAGTAGCGGTGCTTCAATATTAAGTAGAATGACCTGAAAATCAGGTTTTTCGTAATCCTTCTTGGCAGTTGTCAGCATCGGCAGCATAACCGACAAGGATAATTTGTTGTCTTTAGCCATTATTATTAAGAATTAAGTTAAACAAAAATCCCCTGCGGAATATCCTTAAACAGACATTCCACAGGGGAACAATAATTATCAAACAAAGATTTTTTACGAGAGGGTGATTTTACCCCCCCCCGTATAAAATTTTATAATATTATTATAAATTATAAGGTTTCAATTTCGGAGATTGGGAGATTGGTAATACGTGCAATAAGATCAAGAGGCATATTCTCGGCTTTCATACGGCGGGCGGTGGCAAGTTTTTCGTTGTGTTCGCCTTTTTTTAACGCCTCGTCGTAACCCAGAATATTCATTGTTTCTAACATACTTTGTTTATATGTAAGATTCTCTAAATAACGGCGGTAGGCGATTTTCTCCTCGTCGGAAAGTCGGTTGAATTGGAGCAACTCGCGGGCTTCGGGTAGACCTTGGGCGGTAAACTCTTTTGGAATATCGCCGGTTTTCAATACCGAAATCCATTGCTGCAAGGGTGATATGGCATATTCGTCGAAGTTATTTACTTTTAAAAGGTAATATTCGGGAAAAATATTGCAGACTGCCTCAGCCTTGTAGAGTTCTTTCTGTTTAGGGGTGAGTTGCAAAATATCGTTTTTGTCGAATATATTGGTAAATGTGGTTGTACCTTTGTAGACGTAGCCTTTGCCTTGTCCGAGACCGAAGTAAACGATATTGATGGAATAGACCTTGGTGATTTTGCCGTAAGCCTCGCCCATCTTGGTATACTGAGCAATAACTTTCGACGTACCGAAAACCATACGTTGAAAAAAGTCGATTTCGTGGTCGTTCTGAACCTCGATGATATATTTTGCCTTGGTTTCATCCTCTACAAGAAGGTCTACACGATTGAATTTCTGCAACTCATAGTCTTGATTACTCTCACTTTCAAGTATGTTGGTGATGGTTATCTGACGTTCTAAGAGCACACTAAGAAAACCTTCGAGCACAACGGTATCTGCCTTGTTGCGCAACAAACGTTTAATCATCCAGTCGAAACGAACATAGTTTTCCATGGTTGTTTAAATGTTTAATGATTCGCAAATGTAAAACAAAAAAAGATTACTGCAAATAAAATTGAGAAATATTTCTGAGTTTGCAAAAAACAGGTTAATCCTCACTAAAAAAAACGCCGTCCTTGTTCAGAACAGCGTTATGCTTAGTTAAATAATTGTGCTACAATGTGTAAAGTTTGTCGGATGAAACAAGTTCGATGCCGTGGGTTTCAAGTGCACGTTCGCAGTTGGCAATGTCGGCGGGACGGATTACCACTTGCGCTATTTCGCCCATCGAGAAGGCGTACATATACTCAATTTGAACGTTGCCGGCGTTGAGCACATGCAATGCTTTGGCAAGCGAGCCCGGTGTGTTGGGACACTTTATACATATTACATCGGTAAGACTTACGGCATATCCTGCGTTTTTGAGCAACTGCAATGCCTCTTCGGGCTGCGAAACTATGGCGCGAAGAATACCAAAATCGCTTGTGTCGGCTACGCTAAATGCTGTCATATTGATGCCTGCACCGCCGAGTATGTCGGATACTTCGCTCAAACGGCCTGCCTTGTTTTCAAGAAAAACTGATAATTGTTTTATTTTCATAATGTTATGTCTTTTATTATTGGTTAAAATTTCCTGTTGTCGATTACGCGTTGTGCTTTGCCTTGCTCAAAACGTTGAAGTGTCTTGGGCTCAACAAGTTGAACTATTACCGAAATGCCGAGTACGCTTTCGAGGTTCGACTTTATTTTCTTTTCTACGGCTTGAAGGCCTTTAATGTTGTCGGCAAAGAACTGTTCTTGTATTTCTACTTGAATAGTAAGTGTGTCGAGAGTGCCTTTGCGGTCTACAATAAGCATGTAGTGAGGTTCGGTTTCGCTCATAGAGAGAAGCACGCTTTCTACCTGCGAGGGGAACACGTTGACACCACGGATGATAAGCATATCGTCGCTGCGACCCATAAGTTTGGCAATGCGCACTGTGCTACGTCCACAAGGACAATCGCCCGGAATTATGCGCGAAAGGTCGTGTGTGCGGTAACGAATAAGGGGCATACCCTCGACGCCGAGCGATGTGAACACAAGTTCGCCCACCTCGCCGGGTTTGCACTGCTCGCCGGTTTCGGGGTTGATGATTTCGGGGAAGAAATAGTCCTCGCACACGTGGAGACCGTTTTGGAATTCGCAGTCGCAAGCCACGCCGGGACCCATCACCTCGCTCAGTCCGTAGATGTCGTGAGCCTTGATGTTGAGTTTTGTCTGAATCTCGTTGCGCATAGCCTCGCTCCACGGCTCAGCACCGAAAATACCCACGCGGAGTTTGAGGTCTTTGGCGGGATCAAGTCCTGCGTCTTTGATAGCGTCGGCTATGTAGAGCGCGTAACTCGGGGTGCACGCCAAAACTGTTGTGCCGAAATCGTGGATCAACTGAATCTGCTTTTTGGTGTTACCGCCCGAAGCCGGAACCACTGCCGCGCCGATATTCTCAACGCCGTAGTGCAGTCCGAGACCGCCGGTAAACAATCCGTAGCCGTAGCCCACCTGCACGATGTCCTTGTTTGACACGCCGCTGAGAAACAGCGAACGGGCTACACATTCCGACCAAATGTCGAGGTCTTTGCGTGTGCGTCCCACAACGGTAGGACGGCCTGTTGTACCCGACGATGCGTGAAGTCTAACAATCTCGCTCATAGGTGCTGCAAACACTCCAAAGGGATAATTATCGCGGAGGTCTTGCTTGTAGGTGAAAGGTAGTTTTTTGAGGTCGTCGATGGTGCGGATGTCACCCGGAAGAAGACCCGCCTCTTGCATACGCTTGCGGTAATAGGGTACGTTGTGATATACTCGGTTTACGCAGTCGCGCAAACGTTTAGATTGCAACTCGCTAAGGTATTCGCGCGAGGCACATTCTATGGTTTCGTTCCAAATCATGATTTATTCTATTATGTTTTTGATATTAAATTTCTTGTTGGGTTGAGGGTTAGAGGGAGGCACAAATAGTTTGTTGGTATCCTCCACAAAGGTGAGAATCTCTTCGGCTCCGCGTTTTTCGGTGGCAGAGGTTACAAAATACTGCGGCAATTCTTCCCAAGTTTCGCGCATTTGCTTAAAATAGTTGCTTATGTTGCGCTGCACGATGGTTTTGCCAATTTTGTCGGCTTTGGTAAACGCTATTACAAACGGAACGCCGTTGGTGGCCATACGCTCCATAAACTCTACGTCGATGCGTTGCGGGTCGTGCCTTATGTCTATTAATATAAAGGTGCACATAAGGTTTTCGCGGTGCAGTAGGTAGTTTGTTGTAAACTTGTTCCACTGCGATATAAGTTTGTTGCCCGTTTTGGCGTATCCATATCCGGGAAGGTCAACAAGATACCACTCTTTGTTGATAAGGAAATGATTGATTAACTGAGTTTTACCGGGAGTGGCTGATGTTTTTGCAAGACTGCGATTGCCGCAAATCATGTTAATGAGCGACGATTTGCCCACATTGCTCCTGCCCACAAATGCGTATTCAGGCATGTCGGGAGCGGGACATTTCTTAAAATCAGTGTTGCTCATTACAAATTCTGCGCTATTTATTTTCATTGAATTCTGGTTTGTTTACAAATTGACGAAAATACATAAGTTGTCCGGGCAGGGTGCGT
Source organism: Bacteroidales bacterium (assembly GCA_016286055.1). Lineage (GTDB taxonomy): Bacteria > Bacteroidota > Bacteroidia > Bacteroidales > UBA3824 > UBA3824. The sequence goes on along the minus strand of JAEERW010000003.1, from coordinate 223,878 downwards.
TTCCAATAGTCACGCTCGTGTTTGCCGGGCGATTCGGAATATACTATGTTGATATTCTGTTCTTTGCATTTGGCTGCCAACTGACGGTTTACTTTTACCAAATAATCTTCGGAACCGCAGTTTACAATAATGGGTTTACCGGCGGCCTTTAAAAGTTCGGTGTTGTACAAAACGGAATAACGCTCCCAATTGTCGTTGTCGGGTGTCTTAGGACCAATCTTTTTGGCAATGCTTCCGCTCACCGACGACGACCTGAGATGCATCACGCCGCTCATCGAACCTGCCGCTCTAAACCTTTCGGGATTTTGCATATATAATGTCAACGCACCGTGTCCGCCCATGCTAAGTCCAGTGATAAAAAGGTTACAACTGTCGATATTAAAATGGCGGAACATCGATGGCAAAATTTCTTCTCTAAAAAATGTGGCGTAACGGGCAGTGCTGTCGATAGGGCTGTCGATATACCACGAATCAGAAAATCCGTCGGGACAAATCAGTATCATACCGTACTCGTCGGCGTAAAGTTGCAAATCTGCCACCCTACTCCACTGACGGTAGTTGCCCCCAAAACCGTTGAGCAAAATTACAGCCGGAAACTGTCGTCCGCATTCCACGCTGTAATCCTTTGGCACAAAAGTCATTACAGTATCATTTGGCATCACCCCGCGCGAGTTTACAACATAATAATGCTGCGCCTGCGATAGCAACGGCATACTCAGCATAAACATTAAGAGTGATATATAATATAGTGTCTTCATTGGTGTAAAAATCTTACAATATGCCACAATGCAAATATGCGACAAATTATCGGAATACGAACAAAATTTTAAGAATTTTTTTAATCGGTTTTGTAAATATGGGGGATTAATATAGACGATATTAACCTTGATTGAGAAATAATAATTAATCCAAATCCCCCCCCAAAAAATGCAATATCCCACCAATGGGTCTGAAAATCAGGATAAATGTTGCAAAACGTGTTTCGCAGCCGTATATTAGTGGAAAAAACAGAAATGAAACGAATTGCAACCACACTTATATTATTGTTGCTCGCATTGACGGGAATGGGCAAAAGCACCGATATCATCTTTATTTTAGACGACGATGCGGCGTTTCGTCAGGGGCACATAGCGGTTCTTGTAGGAAACGAAATCACCGGTTGGCACTACGTGTCGATCAACGGAACGGGCACTGTGCCAACACCTTGGGGCATCAATACCAACGCCGATACAGGCACTGTCATCACCGACGAGGCGGGACTCAGAATCCGCGGACTAAAACGTGCCATCCGCCGCGCCTGCGAAATCAATCCCAACGAACGCCACCGATACCGCCAATTCAAACGCATCAAAACCACAGCCGAAGAGGATTCTGCCGTGCTCTTCGCCGCTAAAAACACTGCCTCGGCAATTGTTTACGGCATCATAGGTCCGGGACAATCGTGCATCGACGTGGCTCAATCAGCATTTTCGGCTCTGGTAAAAAAACGCCGTTTGGATAAGAGGGGCAACGTTCCCGGACATACCGACTTGATTCCAAAACGTTGGTTTCGCAAAATAGAACTTAGAATCAAAATCGCAAACCGACGTTCAAGAGACGGCAAAGGCAAAATAACTGAAATCACCGAAAACTACTAATCATACGCAGTGATAAAATTTTATAACGTCAATCAACTCCGATTGGCGAATACACCCATACTCTAAACCCAAAATCATTAGTAGCAAAGAGGGATTCTTTATAAGCAAAACATGGCTTTTTCATAACTCGCCACATTTCAATAATATAAATTAAATGCGAAATCATTGTTTAAGGTTTTTATATAAACATTAAACAGTAATTAAACAACAAAAAAGTAGCATATATGGCAAAACCTTCGGAACCTTCGCAAGCATGAGAAAAAACTGACAAAATGTCATATCTATAATCAATGAATAAGGCGAAAAAACCAATTCGTACAGTTTGAAGCATAACTCAAAATAAATTGAACGGATTTGCCCCTATCCTACCCTTATAGGCAACAAATCAAAGAAATCGAGATAAAAAACTATAAATAACGGACATAAATACGCTGATAATCAAGTAATTAAGTATAACATATCATTTTCAGGGAGATAGAGCAAACATCAGTAGAGATAATCTGAATTGGTTATGTAAATAACTGATATATAAATAGTTATATATATACAGAAGAAATGTTATAGAATGATGTAAAGATTAGTATAACTTCTCAACCATAAAGATTATAAATAAGAATAGATAATAAGCAAACTTTACCAAGTCTCAGTTTGGGGACTTCGCAGAGGAGGAATGCTCCACCCCAAAAATCATCAACCCAAAATCTTCCGTCCGAAAATTAACTGACCAAAAAACATCAGCCCCAAAAATGACTTGATGAAAAATCACTCTTGAAAAAAATCCCTCCGGAAAAATCACAGATTTGTAAAAATGAATTTTGTTAATTAGATAGATAAGTGAATACGAAATGAAACTCTCAAAAAATGTAAACCAAAAATAAAAAATCACAAAAGTACACGCAAAAATCAGTAGCCAACAAAACAAAAATCAGATTTACAAATTACCAAAATCACAAACAACCACAATTACAAATCTAAAACATTTACAACAAAATCAAAAATCGAATATTTTTGTCGAATATTCTAAAATTTTACACTTGTATATACAAAAGTAAACCACAAAACAAACCTCCCTAAAAAGTTTACAATTGTTACATTTGTAAACTATAAAGAATTATCCTATTTTTATCAGCAAATCGGGGAGATTTTACAGAGTGATAATAATTTATCACCGTGTATTTTATTGTGTAATCAGGAATATTAATTGTGTTAAGGGATTTTGGAAAATAAGTTTTGAATATCCTAACAATCACAAAACCAATACTTTAAGTATAGTTATATAAAGTAAAAGATTAATTATTTTTGGCTATTTGTTAAGAAATTGTTAAAAATCCGTGTTTTTAAACCTGAAAAATAGTCGTAAGTTGTTAATACCCAAGCATTTACAGCGTTTATTTAAAGTAAGGCTACTTTATTTTTGTCCGTTAAACATAGCGATATGTAATGTATAAATAGCATCTAACCGGGTAGCGAACAAATAACTTATTCTCTTTTGGTTATGTTCTTCGTACTATATATACGACAAAAAATAAGCCAATGTTGCTTATTTTTTTAATTATTTAAGGTATTTAAGTGATTAAAAATAAGGATTTTAGCATTTAGTAGACAAGAGTTATTTACAAGATTATCAGTGATTTATGTATACAATAGTACTCAAAATGTTTGGCAAAGATGTTGTATACACCGATTTTCCCGTGGTAATAATAAAATATATCACCGTTACTTTTGTAATCTAAGAAACAAAACCACAAAAACAGTTTACAATGTTACAATTGTAAACTTGTAAAATATTTTCATTTTTCTAAAAAATAGTTGCAAATAAATTTGGCGGTATCACAAAAGTTAATTATATTTGTTACATCAAAACAAGTTAAAATTGTAACCATTATGGAAGAAGAAGACAAAGACGTAGAACGTATACTCGAAATTTTAAAAAGTGAACAACTCAATGCATCGGCTTTTGCCGAAAAAATCGGTGTTCAAAAATCGAGTGTTAGCCATGTAATCTCCGGAAGAAACAAACCGAGCAAAGAATTTATGGTAAAAATCTTGCGCACGTTTCCAGAGATTAGTAGCGATTGGCTTTTTCTCGGTTTGGGTGATATGTACCGTGCACCAAAACAGTCGGCACCTCAACCGTCTACTCCGCAACCTTCCACTCCGCCGCAACCATCGGCACATCAGTTACAAACGTCTCCGGGTCAAACCGTGCAAACCACTCTCCTATTTTCGGATACCAATACCGAACCCGTTACCCCTGAACCAGTTGCACCCGAACCTGTAAAACCAGAACCCATCATTGTGGAAACTCCAAAACCACAACCGCAACAACCTAAAACTCAGAAAGTTGCACAAACAGAAACACCTGTTAAATCCCAACCATCAGAAAATAAGGAGATTAAACAAATTGAAACCAAGCCAGAGCCGGTTAACATTATGAAGACCGATCCCGAAAAGATTATAGTTTTCTATTCAAACAAGACTTTCACTTTGTACTCTCCTTCGGGCGAATAGTCATTTTTGTAAAAAGAGAATTTTTACAGATTCACATTCCTGAAAAATTCGAAAAATACAGATTTCACTTTTTTAAGTTTTTGGCTCGTTACCGATAATCCAAATCTATAACAGCACTGAATTTCAGCGAAATAACGATAAACAGTTGTAATTCATTTATAACTAATTAATAATCAATTACTTACAAAGCGTATTATTGAGCATCGGCCCCTTACCCACCGTTGATACTCTAAAATGCCTATTTGAAATGAAGTTTTTAACTCATAGGTAAATTATTGATTTTCAGATATTTATATTTAGTAAATTAAAACGATATCTCCATTAGAATTAAATATATAAAATGTGGCTTAACATCACATCAGGCAAAACAAGGATTTTGAGTTGAGCATTATTCTGTAAGAGTAAGAATTTTTCATAGTTTTGCGAAATCTGAGAAAGAAAAAACTCAATTTTTGCGAGCAATCTCCCCCATTAATGACATTCCGATGACAAAAACGCTATGACAATTTGTCATATCATTTTTTCTGAAAATTTTATCCAACAGCAAAACCATTGCGCAAATTTTCTATCTTTGCAAAAAAATTAAAGCAATGTACAAACACATTATTCGACCGATACTTTTTAAATTCAATCCCGAAAGCGTACACGGATTTACTTTCGGCGTTTTGAGATTTTTTCAGAAAATCAGAATTTTCAATCCCCTGATTCGCGCATTGTACCAAAAACAGGACAAAAAGTTTGAGCGCGAAGTGTTCGGAATCAAGTTTCCAAACCCAATAGGACTTGCCGCCGGTCTCGACAAAGACGCGGAAGCCATTGATATACTGGGTTTTATGGGTTTTGGTTTTATCGAAGTGGGCACTGTTACCCCTGTGGCTCAGCCCGGAAACCCCAAGCCACGTCTATTCAGACTTATTCGTAATCAGGGACTTATCAATAGAATGGGATTCAACAACAACGGTGTTGAACAAATGGTTAAAAAGATTAAACAAAAATACAGTAAAGTTATCATAGGTGGTAATATTGGTAAGAATAAAGTAACGCCTAATGAACTTGCTGTAAACGATTATTTGAAAGATTTAAACGCCCTGCATGATTATGTCGATTACATAGCAATAAATATAAGTTCGCCTAACACTCCCAACCTCCGCGAACTGCAAAACAAAGAACCGTTGACAAAACTTTTGACCGCTCTCACCGAGGAAAACAAAAAGTACGATGTGCAAAAACCCATTCTCCTAAAAATTGCTCCCGACTTAACCGACGGTCAGTTAGACGACATTGTTGACATTGTTCGCGCCACAGGCATCAGCGGAATCATTGCCACTAACACCACCATCGAACGCGGCGGCATCGATTACTCCGAAGAAGAAATCAAGGCTTTTGGCAACGGCGGAATGAGCGGCAAACCGGTAAAAAAACGCAGCACCGAAGTGATTCGTTACCTCAGCAAAAAGACCAACGGCGAAATTCCGATTATTGGTGTAGGAGGCATTTTCGATGCCGACGACGTGAGAGAAAAACTCGAAGCCGGTGCAAGTCTTGTAGAAATATTTACAAGTTTTATTTACAACGGTCCGGCGTGTGTAAAACGGATTCTCAAAAAACTGTAATGTACAGAGAATACGCCTCTTACATAAAAGAAAAGTTCGGAACCCGGGTGCAGAAGATAGCCCTGAATGCGGGGTTCGGCTGTCCAAACCGCGACGGAACCATCGGCACAGGCGGGTGTACATATTGCAACAATCTGACATTCAGCCCTTTTTACGGACAAGCCTCAAAACCGATAGCCCAACAGATGGACGAGGGCATTGCTTTTTTTGCCAAAAAGTACAAATGCCAAAAGTATATCGCTTATTTCCAGTCGTATACAAACACATACGCCGACACCGCAAAGTTGAAAACCTTGTACGATTCGGCATTGCAGCGCGACGACGTGGTGGGGCTGACTGTTGCCACCCGTCCCGACTGCGTTGACAATCAAACACTTGAACTATTGGCGCATTACTCCGAAAAGTACTACACCGTGTTGGAAATCGGCGTGGAGAGTTGCTACGACGCCACATTGCGGATGATAAACCGCGGACACACGTTTGCCCAAGTGGAAGACGCCGTCAAACGCGCTGCCGAATTTGGTATCGACATTTGCGCACACCTTATTATGTATTTGCCCGGCGAAACCGAGGAGATGATGCTAAACACGGCAGACATTATGTCGGTATTACCCGTAAAGATTCTAAAACTGCACCAACTGCAAGTGATTAAAGGCACGGCAATGGAGCGGCAATACGAGCATCATCCCGAGCAATTTCACCTGCCCACGGTAGAGGAATACGCCGGATTTGCAGCCCGTTACGCCCATCGAGCCAGAAAGGATATGATATTTGAACGGTTTGTAAGCGAATCGCCTATGAATATGGTAGTTGCGCCCAATTGGAACGGCAAAAAAAACTACGAAATCACCGAGATGATAAAGCGCGAATACGAAAAATTGTGCAAATAAATTTTGCGAAACACAAAAGTTGTATAATTTTGCAGCCAATAAATGCGGGAATAGCGCAATTGGCAGAGCGGCGGCTTCCCAAGCCGCAGGTTGCGGGTTCGACCCCCGTTTCCCGCTCGAAGCAGGCCGGTCTGTCGCTGGCACTCACGTGCGAGAGGAAAGTCCGGGCAACACAGAGCACCGCCCTTCTTAACTGGAAGACAGCCGCGAGGTTGTGGTAAATGCAGAAGAAAACAACCGCCCGCAAGGGTAAGGGTGAGAAGGCAGGGTAAGAGCCTACCAATATCGGCAGTGATGTCGATAGTTGTGCATCGGCGGGTTGAAAGGCCAAATATACCGGTATATTCGGGTTGCTCGCCCGAGCCGGGGGGTAGGTCGTTAGAGGTCGTCGGCAACGGCGGCAGTAGATAAATGGCAGGCACCGCTTTCGGGCGGAACAGAATCCGGCTTATAGGCCCGCTTCTTTTTTTAATTTTAATCATCACATTATGAAAGCAATCCAAACCGACAACGCACCTAAGGCCATTGGTCCTTATAGTCAGGCAATTGAAGCCGGAAATATTTTGTTTATCTCCGGACAAATTCCCATTGATCCAAAAACCGGCGAACTGTCAAAAGGTTCAATTTCGGAACAAACCAAATTGGTACTCAACAACATAGGAGGCATACTCCAAGCCGCAGGATATAGTTATAAAAACGTTGTAAAAACCACTTGTTTACTTGCCGACATAGCCGATTTTGCCGAAATGAACAAGGTTTACGGCGAGTATTTCACCGAAAATCCGCCCGCCCGCTCGGCATTTGCAGCCAAAGATTTGCCCAAAGGCGCAAGGATTGAGATAGAGGCAATTGCGGCAAAATAGTTACTCTAAAATTTTGATATTCAGATACACCTCATCGTCGTCGGCACGGTTGAGGTGAATCTTGTTGTATGGTTCTACCGCAAATTCAGCATTGAGGTCGGCAAGAAGCGAAGAAACTTTGTTGGTATCCACCTCGATTTTGAGAATATGGTAATCAGCGGCAAACTTTTTATAATCAACGATATAGGCATTTTTTACCACAGCGGTTTCAATGCGGTGCAAAGCCGCAGTTGATGGCGTATGGGTTGATATGTTCCAAAAATGCCGGGTCATGGTGTGGGGTGGTTAATAGTACAAAGATAAGGATAAATTTCTAAGATGTAAATAAATTTGATAAAAAAAGCATTTATTTGACATTTACCTATTGAATCTTACAAAAATTTTATAATTTTACCTCTTGAACCTTACAAGAATTTTAAGTTTTTACCTATTGAACCTTACAAAGAATGATTCAACGTACATTATTACAATATCTTAAAGAATGGAAAGATTCTAACGATAGAAAACCGCTTATCTTACGCGGCGCAAGGCAAACTGGGAAATCAACTCTTGTTGATATTTTTTCCAAGGAATTTGACGTATATCTTCATTTAAATCTCGATGAAGAGGCTGATAAGGTGCTTTTTGAAAAACATAAAAATTTTGATACATTGATTGATGCAATTTTCATTCATTGCAGTCAACAAAAATTAGACAAGCCAACTTTACTTTTTATTGACGAAATCCAAAATTCGCCACAGGCAGTTTCGATGTTAAGGTATTTTTACGAAAAAGCAAATTACCTTTACGTAATTTGCGCTGGTTCGTTGTTAGAAAGCCTCATCGGAAACAGAATTTCGTTTCCCGTTGGAAGGGTTCAGTATGCAGCGGTTCGACCATGTTCGTTTTTGGAGTTTTTATCGGGAATTGGAAATGATTTTGACAAGGAACTCATTGAAAATCAGAAGGCAGAATTGGCTCACGAAAGAATTATGTCCGCTTTTAAAAACTACTGCATTGTAGGCGGAATGCCCGCCGCCGTAAACCGTTATGCACACAAAAAAGATATTCTTGCCACAGACGATATTTACGAAACACTGATAAACGCTTATTGCGACGATGTGGAAAAATACGCTCCTAACGACACTATGGCCAAGGTGCTGAGATTTATTATTACCAACGGATGGAAACTCGGAGGCGAAACTATTACGTTTGAACATTTTGCAAATTCACCTTACAAAACCCGCGAAATGAGCGAGGCGTTTCAAATAATCGAAAAATCAATGCTTTTAGAACTGGCGTATCCCGTTGTGTCAACTGAAATGCCTATGCTTCCATCTTTTACGCGCAGGCCCAAACTTCTATGGCTCGACACCGGTATTATTAACTATGCCGCACAGATACGAAAAGATGTTTTTTCTGTGGAAAACATACAAGATGTTTGGCGGGGACGAATTGCAGAACACATTACAGCACAAGAACTTATAGCCTACAATTCAAAAGTATCTACAAAGCGAAATTTTTGGGTTAATCCTAAAAACGGAACCACATCCGAAGTGGATTTTGTATTTCCGTTTCAAGGATTGTGTATTCCGATAGAAGTAACATCGGGAGTTAATGCTCATTTAAAATCATTACAAGTTTTTATGGAAACCGCTCCACACAGAATAGCGGTAAGAGTATGGAGCAAACCTTTTGAAATCAACGAATTAATTACTAAAACAGGAAAACATTTCAAATTATTGAACATTCCTTTTTATTATATTTCGATATTAGACAAAATATTGGAACAGGAAATATAAAAAAAATCCTCCGCAAATCATTCACGGAGGATTTTTTATAACTAAGTAATAACCACTATTTTGCCAATCTTGCTCTAATTGCCTTCGATGCCTCTTCGTAGCCGGGCTTGTCTAAGAGGGCAAACATATTCTTTTTGTAAGCCTCTACGCCGGGTTGGTTGAAGGGGTTTACGCCGAGAATGTATCCGCTTATGCCACAGGCTTTTTCAAAGAAATAAATCATCTGACCAAGATAATACTCGTTGAGTTTGGGAATCTCGATGCGGATTTGCGGAACACCGCCGTCGAGGTGAGCAAGTTGAGTACCGAGTTCTGCCTGTTTGTTGACAAAATCCACCCGTTTGCCGGCAAGAAAGTTGAGTTGGTCGAGATTTTGAGCATCTGACGGAATTTCGACCTTGCGGTCGGGTTCGGCAATTGAGATAACAGTTTCGTACATAAGACGAACGCCCTCTTGAATGTATTGACCCATAGAGTGAAGGTCGGAGGTGAAATCTACCGATGCAGGGAAAATACCCTTGCCGTCTTTGCCTTCCGATTCGCCGTAAAGTTGTTTCCACCATTCAGAAAAATAGTGGAGTTTGGGATGGAAGTTAACAAGAATTTCGGTAGAGAATTTCTTTTGGTAGAGCAAATTACGAACCACGGCATAATGAGCGGGAATGTTCTCGTCGAACGATTTACCTTTTTGCGAAATGGCCTCAATGTCGTATGCGCCTTGCAACAGTTGACGAATATCGAAACCAGCCACAGCGATGGGGAAAAGTCCCACGGGAGTAAGCACCGAGAACCTACCTCCTACTGTATCGCCAATAACAAAAGTTTTGTAACCCTCTGAATCGGCGAGAGTGCGGAGTGCGCCGCGCGATTTGTCGGTGATGGCAACAATACGGTTTGCGGCCTCAGCCTTGCCATATTTTTCTTCAATTTTGGCTTTGAGCAGACGAAAAGCGATGGCAGGCTCAGTGGTAGTTCCCGACTTAGAAATAACGCATAGGGCATAACTACGGTCGGCAATAGCGTCCATAAGTTCGCTGATATAGTCCTCGCCGATATTCTGTCCGGCAAAAAGGATAATAGGATTGCCCTTTTTAGGGTTCATCTGCACAAACGAGTTGCTGAGAGCCTCGATAACCGCCTTAGCGCCGAGGTAACTTCCGCCAATGCCGATAACCACGAGCACGTCGATTTTTTTGCGGAGTTCGGCAGCCTTGGCCTCAATCTGCGAAAGTTCGTCTTCGGAAATGATGTTTTTAACGTCGGCCCAACCGAGGAAGTCGTTGCCGGGGAGGTTCTTGTCGTAAAGAGCGGCGTTACATTCCAACGCCTTGTTTTGCAATGCTTTGTAATCGTTTTCGGACACAAATCCGAACGCTTTGCTAATGTCTATTGATAAATTCTTCATCGTAAAATAATTAGTATATTTCAGAGACTAAAAATAAGCAATATTTTGAGATGATGTGTAATTTTTCCTCAAAAAAAATCAGAAATAATGAATTTTATTTAAATTTCATATTTTTGTGGTAATAATAAATTGACGACGATTATGAATATGGAACAAACAATAATGAATCAAAACTCTGAAAATCAAATAGAACGCCTATTGGAAAAACCGTTTTGGGTGGTTGATTTCCTGCCCGAAAGAGTATCGGCAGAGCGTTCAAAACAATATTTTGCAGTGGAAGATTTTTGCTGCAAAGGTCAATATATCAATCAATTGTACCAACATTTTGCATATTTGATAATCAAATTGAGTTGCTATTTTGTCATCTTCGGCAATCCATCGCCAAATGAAATATTTGACAGCATAAATAATTGCCTGTCAAAAGGATACGCAAATTTTCTTTTCCCCGCCGATGACACGCTCATCACCTTAAACAGCGGCGATTTGTATATGACAGTTTATAATCCTAATGAGCATTTTTTGGAGATGGTGAAGAGTTTGGCGACGGCGGAAGGGTTGTTTGTGAGAAGAGGAGAAAAATTGTGAAAAAAGCAATCGTAATCGGACCATCGGGCAGCGGCAAAACCACTTTTGCTCAAATGCTGCATAATGCTACGGGGTTGCCGCTGTACCATTTGGATAATATTTGGTGGAACGCTGACAAAACGCATATTTCACGGTCTGAATTTGACCTGAAACTCAATGACTTATTGAGCCTCGATAGTTGGATTATTGACGGTGATTATAGTCGCACATACGAGGTGCGCATTGCCGCTTGTGATACTGTGTTTTTTCTCGATTTCGACATTAATATCTGTATGCAAGGTCTCAATCAACGCCTCGGCAAACACCGCCAAGATATGCCGTAGATTGATTATGAATTGGATCAAGATTTAGTTGCCTACATAAAAAAATATGACTCCGAAAACAAGCCGGTTTTACTTTCGCTATTTGCAAAATATCCGGATAAGAAAGTGATTATTTTTAAGACGCGGAAAGAGGCGGAGGATTGGACAAATAAAGCAAGTAAATGATAACTCAATGAAAGACTATTGTAGGATCTTCAAATTCCATTTCAACTAAATGAATAGATGCTGTTATATCAATAACCCAATCAAATTGTGGTAGAGAAATTAATTTACCTTTTTGATCAATAATTCCCCATTTTCGATTTTGCTTCACAAAAATTATATTATCATATATTAAAATATAATCATATAGATTATTAATAATAATATCACCGTTTTGATCTATACATCCCCATTTGTTATTGTTTTTAACACGAGCCAAACCATTTTTACTAAAAGACAAGACTTCTTCAAATTGTGGATTAATAACAAACTTACCAGTTCTGTCAATATACCCCCCTTTGTCATCAAATTCAATCGCAGCCAAGCCGTTTTCTGCAAACGGTTCAGCAAAATCAAATTGTGGTTTAATAACCATTGTACCTGTTTTGTCTATAAATCCATATTTGTTGTTTAATCTAATTAATGCCAAACCATTCGTAAAATAATACCAGGCACCGTCAAATTGAAAATCAATAACTACATTGCCTTTATTGTCTATATAACCATATTTGTCGTTTGTTTTTACACATGCCAATCCGTTTTTACAAAAAACACCAGCCTCATCAAATTGAGGGTCGATAATTATTTTACCTGTTTTGTCAATATATCCCCATTTGTTATTCATTTTAATCACAGCCAATCCGTTTTCCCCGAAATCACTTGCGCCTTCAAATTGCGGATTTATAACGATTTTGCCAGTTGTGTCAATATAACCAAATTTACCGTCTATATCAACAATTGCTAATCCATTAACGAATTTTTCAGCATTGTTAAATTGTGGTTCTATGATTATTTCTCCTTTTCTATTGATATACCCTTTTTTTATCGGATGGTAAAACAACACAAAACGTTCTTCTTCGGGAACATCTGATATGTAAAAACTTGCCAACCCATTATCAGAAAAGAGTCCACAGTCGGAAAATTGAGGGTCAATCGCCCAATCTCCATTTTTATCGATAAAACCGCACTTCCCATTAAGCCCAGCAGGAACAATTATATCTAAATCGCTAATTTGTCCGATTCCTTTGTTTATGTTGAAAATGAATATCAACATATAAAGAATTATAGTTTTTATATTTAACTCTCTTGTCATAGCCGTTTTTGTTTGCTGCAAAAATAATAATTTTTCCAGATTTAGCAATTATTATCACACCCTTCCAAACCCGTCGACCAACCTGTAAATCCGCTCGATTTCTTCGGGAATATAGATACGTTGCGGGCAGTGTTTCATACAGTTATGATGGGTGCAGGTGAGGCAGTGGTGATACGTTTCACGAAGATCCATATTGAGTTTGTTGATTGCCCAAAATTCTTTGCCGAGGTTGTAGTAATTAAACTGACGGAATGATGTATGAATCTCGTGTCCGTGGGGGCAGACGCAACGTTGACAACGAGTGCAACCTATTGGTTCAAAGGTTTTTCGCAAACGCTGCAAAACTTCATCAAACGAAAAATGCAGCACCTTGTGTTCGTGTTCAAAGGCGATGGATTCCTGTTCAAAAGTGCCAATGCCCAAAAGTGCGCACGAAAAGGGATATTCCAAAATACCGCCGATGAGTTCCGCCGGGGTGAACGGACCAATCAAAAGTCCCGCCGCATATACTTTATTGAGAATCAAACCTTTGCTACAAAATACAGGTTCATCTTTAATACGGTCTAACATTCCACGTTCAAGGATGTTGCCGCTGCCCTGCAACACGTCCACCCGCGAATCCAATGCGCCACGGTACAACACATTATAATAATGCGACGCAATGCCGGTAAAACCAATTTTGCCTTCGCGTTTGAGGTCGTAGAGGGCATCGAGAGCACCGCCTTTGCCAAAAACCTCATCGGCATTGTCCTCGTCAACCTGATGCACAAAATAGATGTCGGGATTGGTGCCGAGGTTTTCGATGGAGCGGATAACCTCGCGATAAATGTCGCCGCCGCTGTAAAAACGCGCCTTGTCGGAGATGATGATTTTGCTGCGGTCGATGGTTTTGGCAAAGAGTCCGAGTTTGTACTCCGCGTCGCCGTATTCTTCGGGAATGGCGGTGTCGAAGAAGTTGCAACCGTGGAGGAAAGCCTTCTTCATAATCGCAATCGCCGTGTTGTTGTCGGGGCTGAAATACGCCGGCAACACAGGCACCGATCCGCTCAAAATCGGAATGGTTCCAAAACCAAGTTCCGAGACACTAAGGCCTGTATTTCCAAGAGTTCGGTAGCGCATTTTTATTCAGTTAATTATGATTAAAGATATACCAAATGAATATTTCACACGGCAAAATAGCCGTATCCAACAAAATTGGCCCGGGGTAACCAAAAACAGTAAATACCCATAGCGGAAAAGAACGCCTTTTGTGATAAATTTTCATCACATCTTTTTGCGAAACGAAAAAAGCGAATAGGTATTTTGTATTTGTAGATGAATAAAACAGACTTGTCAAAAACAAGACTTTTTTATTCTTATATGCAGGAGAAATGTGCGCAGAGGCGAGGCTCTTTTCTTCATCAAAATCCTCGGCTGTACATTCGCTGACAATTACACCCTCGGCAGGCACTTTTTCAGATTTGGAAAATTCACTTTCTTGTGGTGTGCCGCCATTGTCAAGCCAAGGAATGTCCCCTGCCCTACGCGGAATTCGGTAGTAGTGATAATCGTGCCAATGCCAATCCTCTTCGTTATGCGGAAGTAAAATCTTGATGTACTTGTCGCTGTCTGTTTTTATGAGATTCTTGAACACAAAGACATCGTACAGACTGCCATTATAATCCTGCGTTCCGATGTAATATCCGTGGTTGTAAAGTTCAAATGGTTTCAGACAGTAATCGTACCGTCCATAACTGACAACCTCATCAAAATACTTTGCCGTTAAGCACCCCGAAAACAATAATGGTGCAAGCAAAATCAGACCTATGATTGCGTGTTTTATTGGTTTCATAAAAAAAGACGAAATATTTAACGCTGCAAAATTAAAACTTTTATGATAAAAAAATGAAAGATTTTCGGAAGGAAAAAAAACAGAAATCGGGACTTTTTCCTAAATTTTAAGGGGCAAAATAGGGACTTTTTCCGTTTTTTAAGAGGTAAAATTCGGGACTTTTTCCTCCACCTACACATTCCTATACCTATTAAACAAATTCTCTAATGCCGCAAATACTTTGGCTTTGATTTCGGGAATATTGACACTACGGAATAATCACCATCTTCACCTCCTCGCAATACCTAAACGCCCCATCAGCCACTTCCGTTTCCCCACTCAAAACCACTTCCTCCAATGCCTCGCAGAATGCAAATGCCTCTGTCTCAATTACTCGAACGGATTTTGGAATAACAACCTTTTTCAGTGATTTGCAGCGGAAGAATGCGCGTTCGGGGATGGTGGTGAGGTGGGTGGAGAGGTAGATTTCTTGAAGGTTGCAACAATGCTCAAAACAGCGTTTGCCCAATTCTGTTAAATTGTCGGAGAGGTCGATGGATTGCAACGATATACAGCCCGAAAACGCCATTGCACCGATGGAAGTAACTGATTTTGAATTGGTAACAGTGCGAAGCCATTTGCTGTTTTCAAAGGCTGATTTGCCGATTTTTTCGGTTTCTGACGATAGCGAAATGGTTTCCAAAAGGTGGCAATCTTGATAAACGCCGTCGCCAATGGAGCGGATGCCTTCGGGGAAGGTCAGGCGCGTGATGTTGCCGGTGCTTTCTATAAGGTTTTGATTTTCATCAAGTTTAAAACAATTGATACATTCCGAAAAAATCATCTGAATCAAATCGGGATAATTAGCCGTAGAAAGGTCGGAAACGTGGTTGAAATGGTATTCGTTACGGTCGCTGTCGATGATTTTTTTCAGGTTGTGACAGTTGCGGAAAGCGAGGTTGTCAACGCCAATGTGATACGGCGGAAACTCCACTTCGGTGATGTCGATATTGCCCGCAAAACACCAACTACCAAGCCGACGTACTCCGCTCGGAATCACCACCTTACCTTTGCAAACCGCGCCGACTAAAAGCACATTGTTGACGATAACCATTCCCGAAAGTTTGCGTTGGTTTTCAATCCAAGCCGTCATAAAAAACGCTCGCGGACCAAAAATCTTTACCGACGGCGGAATGTTTATCTCGCTGAGCCTGACGTGGTTAGCAAAAACATCCTGACCGATTTCCTCCACGTCTTCGGGAATGGTGATACGGGTTGAATCTTGAAGATATGCTGTAATGGTCTGATGGTCAGAGATTTCAAAACAGGAATAAACCGACGCAATAAGTTCGCGCACGGCATACGGATATGGATTACCAACGTGGTTGATGCTGTCGGAAAATTTGCTGAAACTATATTTCAAACCGTTGTAAATCACATCTTTAATCTGCGTACAACCGATAAACGCGCCACTTTTCAAAATGGTTTCGTCAGCAAATTCAACCGTCTGCAACGAGGCGCAATCGGCAAATGCGTGGTAGCCACATTCCACCGAGCCGAGTTTTACGCTTGCGAGCGAATCGCATCGTTCAAAGGCACGTTCACCAATCTTTTTAATTCCCTGAAAATCAAACGAATTGAGGTGGATACATTCGTCGAAACACCTTGCCTCCATCGTGGTAATTTCCTTTGCCTCAAAGCCCGACAGCGAATAGCATCCCGCAAAACATTCCGCAGGCAGCACCGAAACGCCGGAGATGAAAACTTCTTTCAAATCCCTGCAATACGCAAAAACGCCTTTGCCTAACTCCTTGACATTCAGATTGATTTTCTTTAAATTGGGACACGTGGCAAACGCATTATTTTCGATAACACATTCGGGCGCGTCGATAATAATTTCTTCAAGGTTTGGACACGATGCATAACTATATTTGCCGATTCGCTTTATATTGCTGAATTTCAGAATAGTAACATCGCCGTTTCCGCTGAAAGAATATGGCTGAATATCATAATCGGGAGTCGCGGTGGAGGGTTCCGATTGTTGCAACTTTGATGAAATTTCAGCGAAATTTTTGGCGCGGTAAAAAGCGTATGGATTGATTTCGGCGTTATCAGGCCTCGGGTCAAAAGGTGGCAGCGTAAAACACCGACGGAAGGCATATTCGCCGATAAATTCCAAAGTGTTTGGAATGTTGCATTTCAAAAGTTTTTTACACTCGGCAAACGCCTCACGCTCAATACGTTTTAATGATTCGGGCAGCACAATATTCTGCAACGTTACACACCCCAAAAAAGCCTGTTCGCGAATCTCTCTAAGACCGTCGGGACATAGCACGGTTTTCAGTTGTTCGTTACCAAAAAAACAACGTTCTCCAATGATTTCCACGCCGTTAGGGATTCGGATTTGCTCCTCGTTGCCCGTGTATTTCATAAGAATTTTGCCGCTGATATTAAAATCGCCCAACACCTGATCGCGAATTGCGCCAACAAGCGGATTTTGAGGTTCGTCTTCGAGCAAAAAAGTTTCGCCGCGCAAATGCACCTTTTTCAGATTGTTACAACCACGAAACGCCTCAGGATCCAACGCCACATCGTCGTCCTCAAACGAAATTTCTTCGAGACTCAGGCAATTTAAAAACGCATTAGCCTTGATTTCCTTCACGGTTTTGGGCAGAGAAATGCTCACGATTCCCTTCTTATTGAAAAAACAACGCTTGGCGATTGTAACGATTCCATCAGGCAGAAGCACGGATTTGAGGTTGATATTAAACGATTTGAGCACGCCGCCGTCCTCGATGGTTATCAAATGATAGACGCTTTTTGCCAAGGAACGTATAACTTGCGGAAAATCAGAGCGTGAGTCCATCGCCGCAACGAGATTTTTTATCTCAAAAACCTCGTCCGAAAGCGTTATCCGCGAAAGCCGTATGCAGCCCTCAAACACCTCTTGCGAAAAATTAGAATCGTCAACATTGCGGTTCAACGCCACATCCTCCAACATCCAACAATGCGAAAAAACCGCCTTTGAAAGGCGCTCAGGACCCTCCATAACCACTTTTTTGAGGTTGTCGCAGTAGAGAAAAGCAAACGCCCCGATTTTGGTCATCGACTTCGGGAAAATCAGTTCTTCGAGATTGTGGCAGCGGTTGAAGGCATAATCGCCCACCTCCTCCAATCCCTCGGGAAACTGAATATCGTGCAATTGCCGACAACCCTTAAACGCTGACGCACAGATAGTTTTCAGAGTAGAAGGCAGCACCACCCTCCGCAATCCCGCATTACCCTTCAACGCCCCCTCCGCGATAGTGTGCACGCCCTCAGGGATGGTAATTTCAGAATCGTAAGTTTGGTATAATTCTAATATTCCGTTAGATATGATGATTTGGTTTGGAGTCATTGCTTATTTTTCATAATAACCGTTTACTATCAAATCAGCATTGTCGGCAATTGTCTGTATGTCGTTCATTCTATCACAACTTTTTTAATTGGTTTCAAAAAAACGTCAGGATTGATATACAAATCTTCCAATATCGGAACAAGGTCGATATAATCCTCTTCGCTTTTATTGTTATGCGCATACTTGGCCATAACAACTATGTAGCCGTTATCCCAAGTTTTTACCTCGGTATATTTCTCCAACGAATACGGTGCTTTGAACCGTATTACGCGGTCACCGTATTTGAATACGGTAAAATTACCTTGGTTGGTTAGTAATGCGCAATTAACTGTTCCCATAAATTTTAGTATTTTATTGAATATCAACCATTTTTTTATTCAATCAGTGATTGATTGTATTTCTGCAAATATAATGGATTTTTCGGAGATTGTGAAAAAAATATTTTGTGATTCAAATTGTAATTAGTACATTTGCAATGTTGACATATATTTTGATATACAATTGCTACTACGTATTTAGATGTGCCAACAGTGACAGCGTAATTAAATCAAAGTAATATGGATATTAATTTTTCATGAGTTTTAGAGATAAAATACCATTAGATAATAATGTTTGATAATCATTAATACTTAATACTATGAAGAAACATCAAGAATACTGCGAAATTGAAACATACGGTTCTTCTGTAATGATCAAAATTGGAGGAAATAATTATTTACAATATGAAAATGGCGATATTCGCCATTACATTGACCGTTACGATGCAGAAAACTATTTAAGAAAGAATGGTTGGATTTATGAAAAAAAAGGAATACATCAGAATGTTATTCAGTGGACAAAAGTTGTAGATAGTTATGAAGAAGATCCAATAGCCTGGAATTATGAAGGTGTTCCAGCATCCTGTACAATTATAGATATCACTAGAACAGTTATCATTCAAGTCAAAAATGGAAATAGTACTAAATATTTATTAGATGAAAGTAACCAATGTCGCCATTTCGTTGACCGTTTCAGTGCAGAAAACTATTTAAAAGAGAATGGTTGGAATCTTGAAAAAAAAGATATTTATCTGAACGATATGTTTTGGATAAAAGGTCAAGAATACTGTGAAATTGTGGATAATAGTAGAATCAGTACTATCGTTAAATTAGGTACAAACAAGTACTTACGAGATGAAGATGGCAGAATCCGCTTTTTCCCTGGTTTTTTAGAAGCCGCCAACTATCTAAGTAAGAATGGTTGGTATTTATCACAAATATATTCAAACGTATATGGTTCTAGTTCTTATGGTACATCTGTTGGAAGTTCTGAGCATTGGATAATGACACGAGATGTTGAAGATTAACACTTTACTAAACACTAACAAGAATGTTTATTCCCGGCAACCTCTGATTCGTCAAGTTGTCGGGTTTGTTTTTTTATGGACGCATAGGGTAAATATTCCTTTTCGAGCAATTCGTAAACATACGCCGGACTTTGCGAATAAAGCCCATTTTCGGTTTGCGAAAGTTTGGCGTAGGTGTTGGAGTTGTAAATAAACTTTAATGCATCCGACAACGTAACGTTGTAATCCTCAATCATATATTCCGTCATGCGGTCGGTTGTAAACGCCACAAGGAAATTTTGTATCTGTTTTTTTGTCATTTTACATATTCCAAAAAATCGGTGTTTGTGCCGTGATAAAGTTTCATAAGCATCCTCCGTTGTTTCTGCAAATTTTATGGAGTTCGTCAACAGCATCGTCCACCGACTGCAAGTGTAGCGACGGATAAAACTCCAATAAAAAATCGAATCCCTTATATCGGTCGAGATACAAGAAACTGTTTTTCACCGGCATTTTAATACGCCTTGCAAACGCCCTTATGCAGGCATTAATAAACGGTATTTTATATTTGTCAGCCATAATTGCAGTATTTATTTTCAACATTGCAAATATAATGGATTTTTCTGAGTTGGGCAAAAAATAAGAACAAAAACAAGTTATAAAGTCTATTCCCCCTCCCCAAATATCCTCCCCAACACCTCCCTTACTTGCCCCACGCTGCCGCATTTATACAAATCCTGTTTATACCGTTTTGTTCCAGGGAGTTTTTTCATAAAATATGACGAGAGTTTTTTGATGTAGGTGAGGGCAAAAAGTTCGTCGAAACATTCTGTGGCGATGTCTAATTGCTCCATTATCAGAGTGTATTTGGTGTCGGGGGTTTTAGTGTTGGTGAGTTCGGCAAAGAGCAACGGATTTTCAAAGCCAAAACGAGCAAGCATAACGCCATCGGCTCCTGTTTTTGCCATCGCCATCTCTGCCTTTTCTTTTGAATCTATGCCGCCGTTGGCAAAAACGGGAATTTTAACAGCATTTTTGGCAATTCGGATGTAATCGTAGAGAGGTTCGCCCTCGTACATCATACTGCGGGTGCGTCCATGAACGGTAATCATATCCGCGCCTGAGGATTCGCACATCCGCGCAAACTCCTCAATCACAATCTTTTCGGGGTTCATTCCAATGCGGCATTTCACCGAAACCACTTTGCCGCTGCGTTTGCAAGCCTCAATGATTTTGGAAGCCTTGGGCAAATCTTCCATTAGCGCAACACCTTCGCCCGCCTTAACTACTTGTGGCACAGGACATCCCATATTTATATCAATGATTTGAAACGGTGCCAAGAGTTCGCTTTTTGCCGCACGTTCAAAAACCGTTGGGATTGAGCCCAAGAGTTGCACGCACTTCAATTTTTCGCGATTATCGGTGTAGAGGAGTTGCGTGGTAGCGCGGTTGTTGTATTTCAAAGCGTCTGCGCTCACCATTTCGGTATAGGCACTTCCCGCCCCGAGCCGCTCTACCATCAGCCGAAACGGAAAACAGGTATATCCGGCAAGTGGTGCCATCAACACGTTGGATTTCAAGCGTATGCCGCCGATTGTTATCTCTGAGCCTAAGGGATTTGTCATTGCTATAAATGGTTAATAATTTTCGGGGTAAAGGTAGTAAAAAAATTAGGATTTGGGTAATGTTTTTATTCTTCACTATTTTGAGAACTTAAAACAATTCGAAATCCAAATAAATTGCCTAAATCTCCCGGAAAATCAAATGGGTAATAACCGTTACAGTTATAATCAGAAAAATTATTATAAGAATATCCAGAATAACTTGCAGCATCTATGCACAATTCATCAACATTTCCACTCATATCATAGATACCAAGTTCATTTGGGGCTTTTTCTTTTACAGGACATTTTAAAAACCTTATTTTAGGTGTCTGACCTACCTCTTCGTATATGTTACTGCCGCTGTATTTATAACCGTGACTTTTGTTGCCACCACGTGCAGCAAAATCCCATTCATCAGATGTAGGAAGTCGGAAGTTAAGACCTGTGATGCTATTTAATTTTTGCAGAAATTCATTTATAGATCTAGAAGATACCCATCCCATTGGATAATTATCACCCGAGGGTTGAATTAATTCTATCGGTTGATATTGTAGTTCAACATACATATTTCCTCCGGCAGATGTTTCTTTTGTAACACCCCCCCAATAAATAAATTCCAATTTATGATCAACATTTTGCATATCAAGTTCAAAATATCCATCTAAGTCTGTGAGTGTACCATTATTAGTGCCTTTTTCTCGTATTAGAACGCCAGGAAGAAGTTCCCCAGTTTCATCGACAACAGTTCCGAATACTTTATTGTTAATTGGTTGAGTCCATTTGTCGTCCCAATCTTGATATTCAATAGATGGCAATTCTAATGTATCAAGTTGGTTTTCAAATGAAGAAGATACATTAGATACTTTTTTAGGTTCAGAAATTTTACAATGTTTTACTTTCACCTTTTTTTCTACAATAGAATCGTACCCAAACACCGCATTCCAAAGACCACAAGTTACTTCTGTTTCTCCTATATAAAAATTATCAACAGTTAGAGTTTTGCTATTTCCTCGCAGAAATGATGCATATACATCGTCTTCATTTTGGTTACCAACAGTAATAGAACCACCTTCTACATAGATCATATTAAATGATACTCCATTAATTGTAATGGATATACCATTGTGTTTTTGCGCAAAAGATGCTGTATCAATTCCAAAAGTAAGAATCAGAATTGAAATGATTGGTAAAATATTGCAAATTCTTTTCATAGTAACCAAAATTAAATAAATAATTGTCATTGTTATAAATGGTTAATAATTGCAAAGGTAGTAAAAATTTTATTCTTTCTTAGTAAGATAACCGGGGGCAGATTCGCCACCGTCGATGCGGGCAAAAGAAACATCATCTTCTCTTTCTGTGCCGTCGCATTTTGTTCCTTTGCCGCCAACAAGCGAAGTGCACCCCGCAAACATATATTCTGAATTGGTTACTTCACTTGTTCGCCATCCATTTCCGACATAAATTGTTTTAAGAGAATAACAATCTGCAAACATACTCTCCATGACTTTAACATTAGATGTATTAAAATTGCTAATATCAAGGGTTGTGAGGCTTTCACAATCATTAAACATATCGCTCATATCTGTAACATTCTCTGTATTAAAATTGCTTACATCAAGGCTTACAAGATTGCTACAAGCAGTAAACATACATTTCATACCTGTAACTTTATCTGTATTAAAATTGCTAACATCAAGGCTTGTTAGTGCACCGCATCCTGGAAACATAAACCACATATTTGTAACATTTTTTGTATTAAAATTACTTACATCAAGACTCGTAAGCCCATTGCAATCACTAAACATATAACTCATATCAGAACACCTTGAAGTATTAAGATATTTTTCCATATCAACTATTTTTGAAAGTTGCCGACAACCGCAAAACCAATATGCACAAGTTGTTGGTCTGCAATTTTTGAATGATTTGTCAAATACCACAGTTTTTATTTGGTCAGTTACTGACATCCACTCTTTTTCCCATACCTCACCATTTTCACCATCAAATAAATCTACTTTGGTAATTATAATTTTCTCAACATCATACGCTCCCACCGGTTTATTTTTACCATAATAAAATGTCATTGTGCTGTCTTTTAAAACTGCGTACGGTACCTTGGCGCTTTGCGCAAAAGATGCTTTGTCAATTCCAAAAGTTAGAATCAGAATTCCAAAAGTTAGAATCAAAATTGAAATGATTGATAATGTTTTGAAAAGTATTTTCATAGTAAGTTATAATAAATAATAATTGTCATTGATATAAATGGTTAATAATTTTCGGGGTAAAGATAGTAAAAAAATTAGGATAATCATATTTAAATTAACCCAGTCATATAAACCGGTAACATTATAGTTTCTTGGTCGCGACGTAAGTCCTTGGTATATATAAGATAACGGTTGCCTATGCGAGATGAAAACTTTCGGCAAAATTCATCGAGCGATTTGTGTGTGTTGTAACCCGACGATTTTACCTCCACAGGCACGAGTTTGTTGCCGTGCGAAAGCAAAAAGTCAACCTCATAATTATGGTTGTTGCCGTCGCTGAATGTATGGTAAAACAATTCGTATCCCGCCGCTCTAAACATCTGTGCTGCAATATTTTCGTAAATATATCCAAGGTTGGTATCCAGTTTGTCTGCCCAAAGTTTTTGATAGATGACGTTTTCGGTAAAATCCTTATCCCAATACGCCAAAGTAACAAACAGCCCCGTGTCGGCAAGGTACATTTTGTAACGTGTGCGGTCGGCGGAAAGAGCCAAACCCACATTCGGGTCGGCGGAATTGTAGGCGATGTTAACAATCATACTTTCGCGAAGTGTCTCCAAAAAATCCTGCATCTGATACTGTTTTACGTTTTCGATGACAGTGGTTGACTGAAAACGCGAGGTGTTGCGACTCAGTTGCGACGGTATAGCCCAAAACAATGCGCGAAGTTTTTCCGACGAATCCAACTTGTACAAATCCTCGGAATAGAGTTTCAAAATCTTGCGCTTAACAATGTCAACGCGTTGGAGATTGTTGGTATTGAGATAAGCCTCCACTGCCTGAGGCATTCCACCTACCAACATATAAAGGCGAAAATCGCGCATCAGGTTGCGGTTGATGCCATCGCCCAATGGTTCAGGATGCTGAATAAAATTTCTAAGCAACGGTATGGTTGCGGTGTCGCCCAACGCCTCGCGAAACTCCTCATAATCCATTGGAAACATTTGAATACGATCTTCTTCGCTCGGAATCACAATGTTTTGAACGTTTTTTCTGATGCTGATAAGAGAGCCGGTTTCAATATAATCGTAGCGACCGTCCTTAACCAAATATTTAATTGCCTGACGCGCCAATGGTTGCAACTGAACCTCATCGAAAATTATCACAGACTTTCGTTCTTTCAAGGTAACATTGTATATAAGTTGCAGCCTCATAAACAGATAGTTGAGGTTAGCGAGGCTTGTTTCAATCAGGTCCTTGACTTCGGGCAAAAGGTTTGCAAAGTCAATAAGAATGTACGATTCGTATTCTTGTTCGGCAAAATGTTTTACCAAAGTGGATTTGCCAACGCGCCTTGCACCTTCTACGAGCAATGCACTTTTGCCGGCTGATTCGGCTTTCCAATTCAGCATTTTTTGGTATGCTTTGCGCTTAAAAATTCTCTCTGCCATAATATGAAGTTTTTAACCGCAACAAAGTTACTGATTATTTTTTAATTACCAAAACTTTTTCCGCTCTCCGCAAAATTTGTTTAGTCATTTTTGCCGCTCTCCGCAAAATTCAAACTGTTAAATTTGCCGCTCTCCGCAAAATTTGATTGCAATCGTACTCCGCCTCTGTACCTAATAATTTTGTCATTGATATAAATGGTTAATAATTTTCGGGGGGAAAGGTAGTAAAAATTTTATTCTTTCTTAGTAAGATATCCGGGATTGGCTGAGCCGCCGTCGATATGCGCACGCGAAATGTCAATGGCTGATGGGTCGAATATTGTTCCTTGTCCGCCAATCAGTTGTGGGCAATCTTCAAACATAGATTCTGAATCTGTTACGTTGCTTGTATTCCAACCATCACCAACATAAATTGATTTAAGATTTGAACAATGAGAAAACATCCCATTCATTTCAGTCACTTTCTTAGTATTAAACCTACTTATATCAAGATTTGTAAGGCTGGAACAATAAGAAAACATGAACATCACCTCATTAACATTATCCGTATTGAACATACTTACATCAAGGCTGATAAGGTTCTCACAACCACAAAACATTCTAGATAAATCAGTTACATTCTCAGTATTGAATCCACTTACATCAAGGTTTATAAGACTGGAACAATCACAAAACATCATCTCCATATCTGTAACTTTCTTAGTATTGAATCCACTAACATTAAGGTCGGTAAGGTTAAAACAAGAGAAAAACATCTTGGACATATCCTTTACGTTCTCTGTTTTGAATCCGCTCACATCAAGGCTTGTGAGTTTGTTACAATTCTGAAACATCTCGCTCATATCTGTTACGTTTTCAGTATTGAAGCCACTTACATCAAGGCTTGTAAGATTGTTACACCAAAGAAACATCCCATTCATATCTGTAACATTATCTGTTTTGAATTTGCTCACATCAAGGGTTGTAAGTTTTTGGCAGCGGTGAAACATCTCACCCATATCCGTTACGTTCTCAGTATTGAACCCACTTACATCAAGATTCGAAAGATTAGTACAAAAACAAAACATATTATTCATATTAGTAACATTATCCGTATTAAGATTTTCTTTCATTCCTATGATTTGTTTGAGGTTTTCACAAACAAAAAACCATGACTTACAACTATTTGGACGATACTTTTTAAAGGACTCATCAAAAATCACAGTAGATATTTCTTCTCTTGCTGGATACCATTCTTTGACTTCAAAACTATCCCTTAGAACAAAATTTTTTTTATTAAATTTTTCAACATCATACGCACCTTGCGGTTTTTTATCATCATAATAAAATGTCAATGTGCTGTCTTTTAAAACCGCATACGGTAGTTTTTCGACTTGTGAACAAGAGTTGGTTACAAGTCCGATAACTAATATCAGACTTGAAAGAATAAATAATGATTTGAAAATTTTTTTCATAGTAAATAAAATTTAATATATTATTGATACACAATAGAATAATCGTAGCAATGTTCCCTCAGCGCAAATTTCAAAACACCAAAATGTTCCCTTCGCGCAAATTTCGGAGCGTAAACGAGTTACGCCCCTACATTTGTTTCAACCTTTCCTCCACCTCCTTGCACAATTTCATTTCAAAACCAGCCTTGTGGGCTTCTTCGATGGGGCGAGTGTAGAGGTAATAGATTTCCATAGGGCGGTGGTGGTTGTAGTCGAGTTTCATACTGGGATAATAGGGCACCATAGCCTTGGTCATTTCAATCATCTTGTCGGCAAATGTGTAGTCGATATTGCTTACTCCGCAAGCATTGGCGGCATCTATCACTTCGCGCATTTGGTTGTAAATCAGTTGTGGACAGCGAGTGAGGAGTTCCTGAGTGTTAGCGTCTTCTGCCACCGACATACCGTTGAAAGGCATATTCCAAACGGCTTTTTTCCATCGCGCCTCGTAATACTCAACCTCGTGGGCGTCAACGCCTGCATTTTTAAAATCGTTGATAAGTTGCTCAACCTTGCCCGAATCTTTGCAATTAAAATTTCCGATGTTGATGCTGCCGTAGCATTGATGGTTGATAACGCCCGGTTCGGTTTTAGACGAACAGATAAAGGCAAGTCCCGCAGCCACAGATATTTCGGGAAACTTTTCTGCCATATCGGGTTCGAGACCAATGCCGTTTTGAATCAAAAGCACAAGGGTGTCGGGTTTCAACAATGGCGGAATAATATCGTAGAGCAACTGCTGATTAACCGATTTGAGCGCCACAATCACCACATCAGATTTGGGCATTTGGGCTGTGCTGCTATAAACATTTATATTTTTAAGGCAAAAATCACCGTCGCAAGATTTTACATAAAGTCCGTTTTTGCAGACATAATCATAATCGGAATGCATAAGGAAATGCACATCGCATCCCGCCTTAGCAAGTTTGCAGCCGTAATAGCCGCCCACTGCACCTGTGCCTATAATAGAGTATTTCATTGTCAAGTAGTATTTGTTGAATGTGCAAAGGTAAATATTTTAAGGTAAGTGATAAAAAAATAATTTGCATAATTCGTCAATAGTGCTTATCTTTGTAATCAAAATACTAAAAGTGTGATTCTTATCACACTTTTAATACGTGAAGTGTGAAAAACATCACATTTTCCATACTTGATTTGTGGAAAATATCACATTTTCCATACTTGAACAAAAAAAACAGACATACTATGTCAAAAAAAATCATCCACTCGCAAACCTCTGATACTATCAGGAGCACGTCAGGTGGGTAAAACTTGAATTCTTTATTAGATAGGTTATAATTTCTTTGGACTCACCTCTGCATTGTTTATTATCCGTGGTAACCGTGAAAACTCCACACAAACCAACAGATTCCCAGCCACACCACAACGATAGCCGGAGGGATTATTATGGCAATAAACCTCAAAAATGCAAATAGATAATCGGTTTCTCTGGTAACCGATTCATCTCGAATTGCAGCCCTTGTTTTAAAAACGTTACGAGCCTCCACGAAACCATAAATCATTAGGAACAATATGGGGACTCCAAAAGAAAATGCACCGAGAAATAAATGACAAAAAGAACCCATTACACCCAAAATCAGGCTCACCAAAAACACTCGTAAAAATGTCTTCCAAAATTCTTTTCGCTTTAAATCCATATAGTTTCTATTATTAAAGTGATTAAAATTTAACAAACAGTCTGCCATTTTTTGTAAATAGTTAGGCAAATTCATTTGCATAATTCGTCAATAGTGCGTATCTTTGTAATCAAATACTATAATTATGCATTGGCTAATATTCAACCCAAAAAACGAGATACTTTTAACCTCAAACGGCGATGTTCCGTGTGGCGATAATGCCCCTGTGGATGCCGCACAAAACCATATTTTTGATCTTGCTAACAACTGCAAGGCTTTTTACTACAATAATCCCGCTCCACAAGACTACACCTTTGAATGGCTCCGAAAGGCTTACCACAAACTGCCTAACGATTTGCGCGAAACCGCTTTTAAGGCTTCGGAATTGGTTTATTTTGATTCGTACCTTAATTTTTGTCCCAAGTGCGGTGGCAAAATGGAATACTCCTCTCCTATCAGCAAAAAATGCGTATCGTGCGGCAACGAAATTTGGCCGAGGATTAATCCTGCAATTATAGTGCTGATTTACAGAGGCAAAGACGAGATTCTCCTCTCCCACGCGTTAAATTTTCACGGCACATTTTATGGACTTACAGCAGGATTTTTGGAAACAGGCGAAAGTCTCGAACAATGCGTGGTGCGCGAGGTAATGGAAGAAACATCATTAAAAATCAAGAATATACGATATTTTGCATCGCAACCGTGGCCCTATCCAAGCCAAGAGATGTTCGGATTTTTTGCCGAATACGAAAGTGGCGAAATTCACATTCAGGAAGAAGAACTGAGCGACTGCCGATGGTATAACCGCAATGCCCTTCCCGAAATTCCGCCACACCCCTCAATGGCAAGGAAACTTATCGATTATTGGCTCGATCATAGAGATGAGTTTTAAGATATTACAGCATTTTATTAATTTCAAATCACTAATACTTAACAACATGAAAATTTTAAAATTTTTAGCAGCCGCAGCCATCGCTATTTTTGTTGGCAATGCGGCAAATGCACAAGGCATCAGATTTGATGCACAAGTAGGCTGGTCGGCTCCCCAAGGCGACGAGTTTAAAAACTCTGCAAAAGCCGGATTATGTTACTCGCTCGACCTGATGTTCGCGCCAAGTTTCCTCAACGGACAACTCTCGTTCGGTATCGCAAAAGACGGCAATATTCTTTTTGGCGTTGAAAAAGACTACGAAGGTACATTCGCTCTTGATTATAGCGCATCAAAACTCGGTCTTGTAGGCGGTAAAATTCGTTTCGACCTCAAAGCACCCGTTGTTAAACCTTACGCTGCAATAACATTAGGCGTAGGACGTTTGAAACTTGGTGAAGTTAAAACCGCATCGGTTAAATTAGGCTCTTTTACATTAACAGGCAACAATGACGATGAACCTTATGAATACGACGCTGCTACCACATTTGCTGTTAAACCCGAACTTGGTGTGGCTTTTGGATGGTTTACAATCGGTGTAGGTTGGATGTTACCCGCTGACTACGAAGTATTTAACTATGAAGCATATTTAGCATCAAACCATACTATCAGCCAAAAACAAAAAATCAACGTCGGCACAACCCAATTCAACATCGGCGTGGCATTTAAATTTGGCGACTAAAACACCTTAGATATTATAGCAAAAAATTAGGGGCGTTACGTATGTGCGCCCCCTTTTTTTTACAAAAAAAGTTTCTAACTTTGCGCCGTTAAAAAAACGCATACTATGAAATACGGTTTTGATAACGACAAGTATCTGAAAATACAGTCGGCACACATTAAAGAACGGATTAAGAAATTCGGCGACAAACTTTACTTGGAGTTTGGAGGAAAACTTTTCGACGATTATCACGCATCGCGCGTACTGCCCGGTTTTGAGCCCGACAGCAAGTTAAAAATGCTTATGAAGGTGGCTAACGACGTGGAAATCATTATTGTAATCAGCGCGGTAGACATCGAAAAAAACAAAGTGCGCGGCGATATCGGCATCACTTACGACAACGACGTGCTCCGTCTGCGCGACGAGTTTCAAAAACGCGGACTGTTTGTTGGCTCAGTGGTAATCACCCATTTCAAAGGTCAAGACAGCGCAAAGGCATTCCGCAATCGTCTTAAACGCTTGAATATCAAAACGTATTATCATTACACCATTGAAGGCTATCCCACCAATGTGGCGTTAATCGACTCTGATGAAGGTTTCGGCAAAAACGATTATGTAGAAACCACCCGTCCGCTTGTGGTGGTAACAGCACCAGGACCTGGCAGCGGCAAAATGGCAGTGTGCCTCAGCCAGTTGTACCAAGAAAACAAGAAAGGTATCAAAGCCGGATACGCCAAATTTGAGACCTTCCCCATTTGGAATCTTCCACTCAAACACCCCGTAAATATGGCTTACGAGGCTGCCACAGCCGACCTCAACGATGTGAATATGATAGACCCGTTTCACCTCGAAGCCTACGGCGAAACCACAGTAAACTACAACCGCGATATTGAAATTTTCCCTGTGCTAAACGCCATATTTGAAGGCATTTACGGCGAAAATCCCTACAAATCGCCCACCGATATGGGCGTAAATATGGCGGGCAACTGCATTATCAACGATGATGTGTGCTGCGAGGCATCTAAACAAGAAATCATAAGACGCTATTACTCAACGCTCAACGATTTTGCCGAGGGTAAAAGCGACGAAAGCGAGGTAAACAAACAGATACTCTTGATGCAGCAGGCGAAAATTACCACTGCCGACCGCAAGGTAACAATCGCAGCCAAAGAGCGTTACGAAAAATCAAAAGTGCCTTCTGCCGCCATCGAATTAGAAGACGGAACTATCATAACATCAGAAACTTCGGCACTCCTCGGCACAAGTGCAGCGTTGATTCTCAACGCCACAAAACATCTTGCAGGCATCAACCACAGCATTAAACTTATTCCTGCCGAAATGATAGAACCCATTCAGAATATGAAAGTTAACTATCTTCACGGCAACAATCCCCGCCTTCACACCGACGAGGTGCTTGTGGCTCTCGCAACGCTCAGTCTCAAAGACGACAACTGCAAACGCGCACTTGAACAATTGCCCAAACTCAAAGGTTGTCAAGTACATACAACCGTAATGCTGAGCGAGGTAGACCGCAAAATATTCAAAAAACTCGGTGTAGACCTCACCTGCGACCCCGTTAAGAAATAAACCAAAAATAAAATAAAGAGAGAGGCCGTCGATGGTTAGTTTTTTTCTCATCCGACGGCATTTTTTCTCTTTTTTGCGATCGTTACGTTACTATAATAATATAAAAAACATGACATTTTCACCCAAAATAGCCGTAATAGGATTGGGATACGTGGGGTTGCCATTGGCCCGCCTATTCTCAACCAAATTTCCTACCATCGGCTTTGATATAAGTAGTCAAAGGGTGAACGAAATAAACAAAGGTTATGACAGTACATTGGAAGTATCCCCAAATTTATTACAAAGCGCCTTGAACCAAGGATTTAGATGTACTTCAATCCTATCCGACATCAAAGATTGTAATTTTTATATCATAACCGTACCCACTCCTATCGATGGCAACCACCGTCCCAATCTTTCGCCGCTGATAGAAGCAAGCAAAACCGTAGGAAAGGTAATTTCAAAAGGCAACATAGTAGTTTATGAATCAACAGTTTACCCTGGTGTTACAGAAGAAGAGTGTTTGCCTGTGGTAGAAAAAGTTTCGGGATTAAAATTCAACACGGACTTTTTTGCAGGATATTCCCCTGAGCGCGTAAACCCCGGCGACAAACTCCACACCATCAACAATATCAAGAAAGTTACATCGGGTTCAACCCCCGAAATAGCCCACATAATTGACTCCGTTTACAATTCGGTGCTCATCAACGGCACATACAGAGCCCCAAGCATAAAGGTGGCTGAGGCATCAAAAATCATAGAAAACTCTCAGCGCGATGTCAATATTGCCTTTATAAACGAGGTGGCAAAGATTTTCAACGCCATGGGCATCGATACCAACGACGTGATTGAGGCGGCTTCGTCGAAATGGAATTTTATAAAACTAAAACCAGGTCTTGTGGGTGGACACTGCATAAGCGTTGACCCTTACTATCTGATAGAGAAGGCACAACTGTTTGGTATGTTGCCCAGTATTATGCCTACTGCACGATGTATCAACAATAGCATGGGCGAATATATAGCCAACCAAGTGATTAAGCTGATGAACAAGAAAGGCATCTTGGTAAAAAATTCTAAAATACTTGTTCTTGGGTTCACATTCAAGGAAAACTGTAGCGACATACGCAACACCAAGGTGATAGATATAATATCCATCCTCAAAGAATACACCCACAACATCACCATTTTTGATCCTTGGGCAAATCCCCAAAAAGCCGAAAAAGAATACGGCATCTCTCTCTCCGACATACCATTGCAAAATCTTGAAAATCAATTTGATGCTGTGATTCTTGCCGTTTCGCACAAAGAATTTGAACAGATAAATCCGCGCACATATTTGCGCATACCAAATGGCGTGGTGTACGATGTAAAAGGTTTTTTAAATAGAGAATTAATTGACGGAAGATTGTAATAAAAAAGATAATGTAATAACGCATATGAATCCACCAGTAATTATATTCGCATATAACAGAGCCAAACATCTTCAACGACTTATTAATAGTCTTTTACAAAATGCAGAAAGCAGCGAAACTAATGTTGTTATTTTTGCCGACGGGGCTAAAAATCAAGGAGATAAAGATGTGGCTGCTGTTTATGAAACTATCCAAAATATTACAGGATTCAAAAATGTAAAATCTATTTTTCGCGATTCAAATATAGGTTTAGCAAAAAACATCATCAGCGGTGTAAGTGCCATATTTGAAGAATATGACGAAGCGATAGTTTTGGAAGACGACTTAGTGGTAACGCCTTATTTCCTACGGTATATGAAAACAGCTCTCGACTATTACAAAGACACTAATGCTTTTTCGATAGCTGGTTACACACCACGCATTACGCTTCCCGAAAACTACAATTACGACACCTACCCTATTATGCGCAATTGTTCGTGGGGATGGGGAACTTGGAAAAATCGATGGGAATTGGTAGATTGGCAAACTAAAGATTTCGACAGTTTTTTTGCCGATAATACAGCCGTACAAAAATTTAATTTGGCAGGTAACGATTTGAGTACCATGCTATTGAAGCAAGTGGAAGGAAAAATCAATTCATGGTCTATACGTTTTTGCTATGCCGGATTCAAAGCAGCAATGCCAACAATATATCCCACACGTTCATTTGTGATAAACGGAGGAGCAGATGGTTCTGGCACTAATGTAGGTAGCACAGCACGTTACAACACCGACATCGCAGAATACAAATCCAACATAAACTTTTGCAACACAATGGATTGCAATGATACTATATTAAAATCATTTTGCAAAACATATAATACTTCAACTATTAGAAGCATAATAAACTGGGTAAAACGGGGGAAATGGCTATTTAAACGCCATCCAAAATAGCTTTGGAAATATAAAAAAGGGGAAATCTGAGATTTCCCCTTTTTTATGTTTATTGTATAAATGCTATTTCATCAAATCTTTAATCTCTGAAAACGGAATCACGGCTCGGATTTCACTTGCAGAGTAAGGACCTACCTCTCCTTCAAGGTAGATGAAAGTGATGTCGTTGGTGCCGAGAGTAAAGAGCGTGGGGATAAAAGGCTCATCCATATCAAAAACGCCCTCTTTTTCGGCAAGGTCGTCGATGTCGGTGGCGTTGAAATGCTTGCAAACCTTGTCCACAATGATGTTGAGCAGTTTTTCATCGGTGCCGTCCTTAAATATGTCGTTTTTGGTGATAATGTGACCTGTGTTCTTGTCGAAGTTCATCACAAAGGTAGCAGTGTTGCCGTGAGCACCTCCACTATATGCCTCCTGTGTGGCGTAATAGTTAATCACGCTGTCGCGACCGTATGATATTTGGCTCGTAACCTTGAACTCGTATTCGTATACGCCTTCGGGATCTTCCTTGTAGGCTTTCAAGCAGTCTTCCTTATATCCTTTCACATAGTTTTTTACAAATATTTCGAGAGCACGAGGAACGGTCTTTTTTTCACCACGTTTGAGGTCTTCGGCAGGAAGTATTCCCGATTTTAGAATCTCCTCGTTGATTTGCGACGCATTTGGACCAGTAGCGTAAATCAAGTCGATGTTGATTGTGCTCTTGGGCGAGTTGGCATCATCCTTTACTAGATTTACAATGGTGTCGAACTTAGCGGATTGAAAAGTGAGCGTTTCAGCCATCTTGTCGGCTTTTTTGGCGCGGTTGCACGATACCGACACGCCGAGCAATGCGGCGGCGGCTAATACAATTATTTTTTTGTTCATAGTAGTATGATATAAATAATAATAATGTTATCTCCAAATCCTGAGGTCTTGGAACGAACGGCGACGTTTGCGGTTAGATACCGAAGCCTCGTTGCCCTTCTGCTTTATCTTAGCCTCATGCTTGTCTTTATAGTCGCGCGAGATGTTTTCGCTGCGGTTGAGAATTCTGCGAAGCACGCCAAAGTAAAGCAAAACATAAAAAATTATGCTCATAAACCAAATAACACCGAGGTTGAGCCAATAAGTATCAATGTAATAGTTGCCTAAGCGTTTGCGTGGAGCGTAGAAATGCGCCCGCAGGAATTTGCTGCGCGGGTCGAGATATATAGGCGATGCCTTTTGGTAAAGGTGGTTGTTGTACTCAATTACACGCTCAGTTTCGCGGTTGTTGGTAACAAAGTCGGCGAGAGCATCGTTGTGGTAACGACGTTTAAGGTCAAGATACTGCTCTCTGAGTTGAGGAGTGGCTTGCTGCTGTTGAATGTAGGCATCTTTTTGCTTAGATGCGCTCTTAAAGCGACTTATGTAGCTCGATCTCAACTGCGAAAAATAGAATCGGAGTTGTTTTAGAAGGTCAGCGTCCATATTTTGCGGTGTAAGGTCGTGATAATCAAACAACGGTTTTACACTAGGATTATCTTCCAACTCGTTGGCAATTTCGTTGCGGATAGTGAGGAAATCGCTTTCAATGTCGGCTGCACGCTCTGGATTATTCTTATTGCGCTCGTAGGCGTTGAGCTTATTATCTAGTAATGTCAACCAAAAATCGCGTTTGATAAGTGCATTCTGCATATCCTTTTCATACTGATATAAAGGTTGTTCGTATTTATTGTTGATAAACTGCTCTACCGAAAGACCCTCGTAAGCCCATCGAGCAATAAAAATTTCGCCATAAAACGGAATCTTGCCAGGACTCGAAATGGTGGGGTTAAGCTTGTCGAAACTTACAAGCACACCGCTGAGTATAATCTGCGGGATTATCAAGAATGGTATTAATATATAGATAGTTACCGTAGTTTTAAAACCATCCGAAATATTCAAACCCATAATGTTGGCATTAACCCAAACGGCAAACAGCATCAGCCAATATTTGAAAAACTGGTCGTGAATTTCGAGAACTGAATTGCCAATGAGCACAAACGTAAATGCTTGAAATGCAGACAGAAACAACAATATCATCACTTTCGACAAGAGATACGCCCCCTTATTGAGGTTAAGAAAAGCCTCTCGTTTGAGGATTTTTCGGTCTTTGATAATTTCCTGAGCGGACACAGTTAACCCTACAAACAATGCAACTATCACAGCCATAAATAGATACACAGGCAAATTGCTATTATCGAGGAACACATATCCATCGACATTATCGCGCGAAATATTGCGGTATTTAATTATAAAGGTGAGCAAAAGCGCAAGCAACGGAGCCTCCAAAAAGTTGATAAGCATATATTGAGCGTTGCTGAGCTTTGCAAGCACGTCGCGCTTTACGAATATTGAAAACTGCTTTAAGAAACCGGGTATCTTAAAATTGATTTCGGGCAAACGCTTCACCAGCACCGAATGTCGTTTTTCTTTGCCAACTTCCTGATTGAAATATTCGCACCACTCTTTGGGTGATATCTTGCGAGTTTGCGTGGCGTTGCCATACTCGTCTACAATGCGGCTCTCCACTATGTTGAAAATCTGTTCGGAGTTGACGTTACCACAAACGGGACATTCGCTGTCGTTCCAGTTGGCCTGACGTATTTTTGATTTAAAATACGAAATACTCTCCACAGGGTCGCCAGTATAGATAAGATATCCGCCAGTATCGAGGATTATCAGACGGTCGAACATCTTAAATATTTCGCTCGAAGGCTGATGTAATACCACAAACACAAGTTTTCCTTTGATAGTCAACTCTTTGAGAAGGTCTAAAATATTTTCGCTGTCACGCGACGAAAGACCCGAAGTAGGTTCATCGAGAAACAGGATGGAAGGTTCGCGGATAAGTTCCAAGGCTATATTCAAACGTTTGCGCTGACCACCGCTGATTCGTTTGTTGAGTGGGTTGCCCACACGCATATTGCGAATTTCGTAGAGTCCGAGGTTTTTGAGCATTTTCAGCACTGTGCGGTAGAGCTTAAAACGCGAGTAATTGTCGAAACACTGTTTAGCACTATAATAAAGGTTCTGAAAAACAGTAAGTTCCTCTATCAAAAGGTCGTCTTGCGATACGTATCCGATAAGTCCGTCGAGTTCGCCTTTGTTTCTATGAACGTTGATACCGTTAACTAGTACTTCGCCCGACGAGGGCTTAAGATTGCCGTTGAGCACGTTTAAGAGGGTTGTTTTACCAGCGCCAGATGCGCCCATGATACCTACAATCTTCCCGCTCTTTTCAAGGAAGCTCATGCTGTGAAGACCCACCGTGCCATTATTAAACTTGTATTCGAGGCGGTTGACCTCAAATACGATGTTTGCCTTGGTCTTGTCATAATTGTAGATTGATACTATATCGCTGTAATAGATGGGTTTAATCTTACCGCCACGTATCGACGAACCTGCGGAAAACACATGCACACGGTTAGGATTTAGCACCTGACCGTTGAGCAAAAGTTCTTTAACTCCCTTGAAAACAAACAAGTGCATATTCACCGACTTTACTGCGAACACAATTATCTGTCCGGTAAGGTTTTCGCTGTATAGATGCTTTGCCTGACTATTTTTTGGGGTATCGTGGTGATTATCAATCAAAAGTATATTGTCGCCATCAGGTACTGCTTTTGAAGAATTAAACACAAAATCAAGTATTGTGCGGTACTCCTCGTCGCTGATGAATATGTTTTCGGCTACGGTTTGCACAAACTCTAATTCTTGCTGCGACACTTCGTCGTTGCGGTCGCTACTGATAAACTCCAAAAGGCGCACAAGCACAATAATCTTCTGACGCTGAACTAGTTCCTTGTTGATAACGTTGCATATTACAAGAATTTTAGTGCTACTGAGCGACACCGCTTTTTTGCGTTTGCTGTCGGTGGTTTGTTTACCTCTATATTGATTGTAGAACCCGTTGTAAACGGCCATATACTCGTCTACGAGTTCTTGCGAAAGTTCATGCCTTAGAAAAGTTTCAACAATATTGTTCTGTTCCGCCTGAGCCTTTGAAGCGGCGATTATAGCAAACAATTGCATCAACGCTTTTAAAATGCTTTCACTCATTGCGCGGAAGTGTTTTTAGTTTTTGAAACCTATTAACAAAATGGCGAAACCAGAATCAGGGGCAAGATCGTCGAGCATAGCCTCAATCTCGCAGTTTACCGTAGATGCGAACTGAAAATCCCAATAAGGAGCGTTTTTATGGTCCATATTTGCGAATATCTCGTTGCCATCAGTGTCGCGCACGGTAAAAAGAAGGTTACCATCGTTTAGACCGCTGCATGCAGCCACGCGATATGTAGTTCCCCCATAGAATGTAACGTGAAACACAGCCGTTTCTTCCTTAGCTATTGCTGTTTGATAAACCTGGCCGTCGCTGATATACGACGATGGTATATGCTGGGCACAGAAATTGATCAGCGTGTCGGCTTGTGCGTTGGCGTCGTTGTAAACGAACGCCATAATTGTAAGTAATATTGTGATAATCAGCGTTTTATTCATTTTAGTAATTTTTAAGTGTTATTCAGTAATCATATTGCGCAAACGTTCAATCTTGCGCGAAATAGTTTCAATATGTTGAGCGTCGATAATGGTTTCTGTTTGAGAATCCACGATGGTAAGTTTCTTGTCTTCGTCGGTGGAGACAGATTTAAAAGTATATTTAACAATAATATCATCAAAAATAGCAGCAAGCTCCGACAAATTTTCAAGAAAAGAGTCGTATTCGTTAGAACTAACTCCGTAATATGGACGAAGAATGTCGATAAGATTGTTGAGTGCAGCTTTTTGCTGACCAATGAGCTCTTGGATTTCGGGTTTCATCTCGGATGGCGACTGAATGTGGGTAAGCAGATAAAGACTTTCTACCCAGCCCCCTGCAAGTATCAAGGCGCCCACTTCGTTTCGTTCGGCATCCATAAGGTATTGATCTGATTCTCGGTACATTATAGAGGCGATATAGAGAAGCGAATCTTTGTTGCCGTTGTTACGTTCTATGCGCTGCATGGTCTCTTCATTAAATGTATTCATAATGCCGAGTTCCTTGCTCAAAGCTCTAATAGCGCCAAAATAAGCGGCGGCATCGGGCAGTTGCTCAAACACATTGATATATCCGAGGTTAGCGCCGTAAATACCGAGGTTCAATGCTTGTTTGAATGTGGTGGTGTAATTCTGGTATTTGTTTACGTCGTTCAAAAGATCCTTATTGTAAGGAAGTTGTACCTTTTGAATAACTCCTGCCAGCTGTATAGGCGAAGGTACGTTGAATAGCCTATCGTTATACTTTAATAGTGCGCTATGGTTTGGGTCAAGCATCTGTGCTTGATCAGTGTTTGGAGGTGCAGTTTGAGCTCCCGTGCCGTTGTTGTTTACAGGTGTACATGCCTGAAACACTACTATACATGCGATTATGGCAGCTACTATAAGTGTTAATCTGTGTCTCATTTTTTATTGTTGTTATCGATGTAGAAACATTTAGCAAATGTAACGAATAAAATTATAATACGTTAGTTTTTTTTATAGTTTTTTTCGGAAAAGAGATTTTATTTTACGTAAACAAGAGTTGCTCCGCCTCCATACTCCTCAAACGAAGCATCCTGGAAACTATAACGACGATATTTTCGCTCCAATTCTTTACGAATTTCAAGTTTGAGAGTACCATTACCCTTGCCGTGTATAAACACCACCTTTTTAAGATGTGGGTCTTTAATTGCCTCGTCCATCTTTTGGCGGAATGTATTCATTTGTAAATCAAGTATTTCCTTTGGTGTCATACCACGTTCATCGTCGATAAGCTCTACTAAATGAAGGTCAACAACCTCTTTGTCGCCCAATGGTTTAACGGATTTTTTTGCAGGAGGTTGTGCTTTATCTTTGTTGGGCAACGGATTATTAGCAAGATTTTTAACAGCCTCTGCCATTGGCGAATTGGTAAAAAGTGATGTTACCACTGCTTTCTCGTCGAAAAAGTCGTTATTTTTATAGAAATTTTCTTGGAAAAACTTGGCTGCGTGCAATTTAACCTCGCATTCAAACGGAGGCAGTATCTTGCCAAACCCGTTTTTGGCAAATAATAATTGAAATTTTACAAATGCAATTTTGGTGAGATCCATTCGAGGAATGGTTTCCAAAAGCTCTTTCGTGTCGGGCTCCAAGATGCCGGTGTGCATAGCGTAGGCTTGCCCTACTGGCATTATGTAGTTGTACGCCAATTGGTAAGGACTGTCGTTTATGAGGTATAAATCGAGGTCGCACTCTTCTGGTTTACGCGGATCGGTGGGCACAAATGCCGAAAGAATTTCAAACACATCGTCGTTGTGGTTGGCGTTAACATCCACAAACTTACGCTCTTTGGGCTGTGTTTTTGATTGTGCCGTGCGTTCCTTTGGTGCTGGCTTTTCGGGCTCGGGCTGAGATTTGCGCTGAGGTGTCATCGGTAAGTCCAATATAAGGTCTGACACTCGAGCCGGAACTTCAAAATCGTCGCTATTTAGCACCATCACAGTGCCGTTTGCCAATATTCGTGTAATTGTACCATGGTCGTTTTCGTTGAGAAAACGAACTTTGTCGCCTTTTTTAAAATTCATTGCTAATTTGCTTTTATCATGCGCCAAAGTTAGTTATTTTTGCCAAAAATTTACGTCAATAACACCATTAAAACCGTATTTTTTTGATAATTATTAATAAATAACTGATTAATAAGAAATTAAAGACTAAAAAAATTATCATAAAATGAATCAACCAGGCAACATACGTATTGCAGATTTCAACTATCCACTGCCCGACGAACGTATTGCAAAGTTTCCGTTGAAAGAGCGTGACAAATGCAAACTATTGATATACAAAGACAAACAAATTTCAGAGGACATCTTTTCCAACATTGGCTCTCTCCTACCCGACGACGGATTGATGGTGGTGAACAATACTAAGGTGATTCCCGCTCGCTTGGAATTTTTCACCCAAAACGGCGCAAGAATTGAAATATTCTGCCTAGAACCGCACACTCCTTCCGATTACGACTCAAATTTTGCATCCAAGGATAGCTGTATGTGGCGTTGTCTTGCTGGAAATCTTAAACGTTGGAAAAATTTCAACCTCACACGTACTCTTCAATGTGCCAACGGCGAAACCACCCTTACTGCCGAAAAGTTAGAAGTTTCGGGCGGTGAAATTGTTGCAAAATTCTCGTGGACAGGTGGTTATTCGTTTTCTGAAATTATCGACGCAGCAGGCAGCATTCCTATCCCACCCTATTTGAATAGGAAGGCCGAAGAGTCAGACAGCATTGATTATCAAACAGTTTATTCACATTTCAAAGGGTCGGTTGCGGCTCCTACTGCTGGCTTGCACTTTAGCCCTGAATTGCTTAAAAGCCTGAAAACCAAGATAGACGAACTTACTTTGCATGTTGGAGCAGGCACATTCAAGCCCGTGAAAACCGAAACCATAGGTGAACACGAGATGCACCGCGAGTTTTTTGCTGTTAATAAGCAAGTGGTAGAAGACCTCATCAAATACCAAGGAAAGATAACCGCCGTGGGCACCACTTCGGTTCGTACCCTCGAAAGTCTATATTGGATAGGTGTAAAACTCGAAACATCAGACACTTGCGAACATCTTAGTCAATGGGAATGTTACAACTTGCCATCAACACTCACTTTAACCGAAGCACTATCTAATATATTAAAGGTGATGGAACGCTCCAATACCCCAGTGTACAAGGCATCCACAGGCATAATGATATGTCCAGGATACCGCTATAGGGTGGTCAACAATATTATAACAAACTTTCATCAACCCGAAAGCACACTTTTATTATTAGTATCAGCAGCTATTGGAAACGTTTGGAAAGATATTTACAAATACGCCTTGGACAACAACTTCCGTTTTTTGAGCTACGGCGACAGTTGCTTTTTACAAGTGGACTAAAAATATGTTTACCTCGGCAAAAAAAACTTAATAAATGGTATTCTTTTTGTAAAACATTCAGTAACTTTAAACCGAAATTGTTAACCGAGTTTTTATAAAAAAAGTACAATGCTACACATCATCAAACTGCTGAAAAACAAATTTATATATTGTTTAGCTGTGCTAATGCCGCTATCTGCTGCGGCATTTGCCTTTTGCGCCGAGAATAATGCTCGGCTCGATTTTAATCCTATTCTTTCGCCCGACACTCTTTTCAACCATATGTCGGTTGAGGATAAGATTATGCAACTTTACATTTACAACGCTGGCTACCAGACTCCTACATTTGGCAAAAACAAACCTCAGGGACTGATTTACAATACCGACAACTTTAACGAACTCAGCAAGTTGATCAATTCTATAACCGACACAACCATAGCCAAGCCATTAGTTATTACCGACATTTCCAAGCCGTTTGTAGATTTACCCGTTTTTCTCAACTACTACGCCGTTGCTACATCGCGCGACACAATGTTGTTTAGAGTGTGGTCTGAGCAGATGTCTGACTCACTCGCAAAAGCTGGCGTAACTGTGGTGAAAAGTCCTTACACCAATTTTTCTGACATTACAGGTCGTACCACCGACAAGGAGCTTTTTGCTAAAACAGCTAATGCAAAATTATTTATTAAAACTATGTGGCAAAACGGCATAACTGTTCTCATAGAATCTGACCTATCAAACATAACCGATAAAAAACGCCGTGAGTTTGTGCAGAAATCTATCGACTCGCTCTACACTCTTGGCAAGCGCCTATATAATTATTACAAGATAGAATATCCGCCTAACGCTCTCATCTACAAAACATTAAACCGTAAAGAAGACATAATCAAAACAATCGTATCCAATGCCGATTTGATTATCGGCACATTAGATCCAGAAATATTTTTAAAGACGCTCCACACCGCTATCAAAAAGAACAAAAAGCTGCGTAAAGTAGTGGAACTCAAAGCATACAAGATTATCAAGCTTAAATATTGGGTTGCAGAACACCATGAGAAACATCCCACCCGAACCCTTCCCCGACGCTTGGTATCGTGGAAAGCAATTTCAAGCTCCAACACATGCATTTACAATTCGTTTGGTTTCCTTCCCATAAAAGATATCAACAACCTTAAAATTATACAAATCGGAGGAACTTATCTAAATGGTTTTGTATCAGAAAAATACAATTTCTGCACCACCAATATGCAATATGTGAGAAACAATTATGAACGCGTGGCAAGGGCTCTAAAAAACAGCTCTTCAAAAAACCTCATTGTGCTTATCAACGACAAAATTACTGACCCAAAGATAGTTTCACTGATAAACAACGCCACACGCAACACCCACTCGTGCGTAGTTAACTTCGGCAATTTAGATAACCTCAACAAAATAAAAAGTTCCTCATTACTACAGATTTATGGTAGCGGTTTTGCCTCTGGCAAATTAGCGGCTCAGGCTATTTTCGGCAGTCTTGAGGTCAACGCCAAGACACCTTTTCAAATAGCCCACGACATCAAGGCGGGTACTGGCAAGCGTATTGAAACATGCCGTCTGCAAACGCTGCCTCTGAGCATAGCTGGATTCAATCCAAACTATTGCGACACAATAGATTCCATCGTCAATATGGCTATCAGCAACAACTGTTTTCCCGGCTGTCAGGTGTTTGCGGCTTACAAGGGAAGAATCCTCATCAACAAGGGCTACGGACATTACACCTACGACTCTACATCGCAAGCTGTTACCACCAACACCATGTACGATATTGCATCGCTCACAAAAATCACTGCCGCCACCATCATTATGATGCACCTTTCGGGCAAAAAGATGATTAACCTCGACAAAAACATCGGCGCATACTTCAACGATACCACCATCGACTGGTCTAACCTTCCTGCCGACACTATCATCAACCCAAACGACAACACCGACACCACTTTCTTGCGCGACATTCCTGAAAGAACTATTTTTGGTGTGCCCGTTAGACTTTTGCTTGAACACAAAAGCGGAATATACCCATATCTGCCTTTTACTAAGATACTTTACTACCGCTCTACCAAACGCC
Organism: Bacteroidales bacterium; assembly: GCA_016286055.1. Classification (GTDB taxonomy): domain Bacteria; phylum Bacteroidota; class Bacteroidia; order Bacteroidales; family UBA3824; genus UBA3824. Next base: position 180,541 of record JAEERW010000003.1, on the reverse strand, counting down.
GCATGCTCAAAGACGATGGTGTAAAAGTGGAACGCTTAAGTGCCGATGACCTTAAAAAACAGGCATTTGACGAGTTTTTCTCCGAAAAATATATCAAAAACGTAGCAGAATCAAAAATATGCTACAACCTCTATCTCAAAAACAAATGGCGCGATTCGGTGCTAATCAACACCCGACGTCTGGCCGTTGATGCCAAACAAGAATACAAGTACAGCGATGTCAACATGATTATTTTGCAACAGATGGCTGAAGATTTGCTCGGTACCAATGCCGACGTTTTTCTGCAAAAGAATTTCTATCAACCACTTGGTATGTTTAGAACTCACTACAACCCGACACGTTACTATGATAAAAACCAATTTGCCCCCACAGCTCCAAACCTTTGGACAGACGAGATTCTGCAAGGCGACGTTCACGACCCATCAGCAGAAATTCTCGGAGGTGTATCTGGCAATGCTGGTATTTTTTCTACCGCCAAAGACCTCGGCGTTTTGTTTCAAATGGTCTTAAACCAAGGCACTTACGGACGCACCAAATATCTTGAACCCGATGCTATTAAGCAGTATACCACCAAGCAACCCAAAACAGGTAGAGCACTTGGTTTTGATATGTATCCCTCTGCATATTGTGCCGACAGTGCGTCTGTGAAAACATTCGGTCATACAGGATTCACAGGCACTTGCGCATGGGTTGACCCAGAAAATGAGATTGTGATAGTTTTTCTCAGCAACAGAGTTTATCCCGACGAAAAGAATCAAAATATCAACAAGTATCGGATCAGAAAATTGATCAATCAAGCAGTATACAACGGCATTGCCAACGCCAACAAATAACTAGAACACGTACCCCACGCCCCACTCGATATACTCGGCACGCATAAAGTATGTACGGAGTCCGAGGTTTGCCATAATGTGCGGAGTGATGTGGTAGTTGATTACAAGACGGTCGTAAATGGGCAGTTCGTCGTAGATTTCGTTGAAAAGGAATCCTCCCAGATGCAGTGTGGCTGTGGTGCGTCCGAAACAGAAACCGTATGCGAAATGAAGCCCCAACAAGCATGGACTGCCGTCGGAATATTCAATGCCTGAGTTTCCGAATTTTTTCAACTGCGACGGGTCGCGGAAAAAATCAAGTCCCGCTCCTATCCTTGTGCGTTTTCCCATCATTCGGTAAATACCTGCAGTAGTGGACAATATGCAATATTTAGGACCTTCTGGCTGGTTGGCTTCACGTACACCGAATGCTGCTGTAACATATTTCTGCCACTTATTGTAAACAATGGTTTCCACGGGTTCGCCTTGGAATCGGGGTTTCTCCCCTCCTATCCTACCCTGAACGCCAATATGCCACTGCATCAGATTAAGTCCAAGATTAGGCAAACGCATAGCTCCATTGCTCCAATGTACAAAGTTGAATCCCGCCAAAAGCCTCTGTGGGCGATTCATAAAAAACTGAAACTGAGGGCCGAACACAAAAAAAGCCGAAAACCGCGAACCTATAAGCAAATTGTCGGGATTGCTCTCGCTGTCGAATTTTTTTGTAACATAACCCGTACCAGCAAGAAAACGCATATCCATACCAAAGAAACCTCGTTTTACCAATGGGAACTCGGCAATCACAGCGTTAGAAAAAGCCTTTCCAAGCACATCGTAATGAAAATCTTCGTAATAAAACGCCGCACCAAGACGAGGATGTCGATAGATATTTTCCCAAGCACGGCTGCCATCAGTTTCCACAAGATACTCTACCCCAATACCATCGGTAGAATGAAAATCAAGCACACCCGACAGACCACGATGGTCGTATACTGGTCCGTGAAGGTAGCGCACCGACAGATATTTGTTGCGAGGAAGCTTTGTGCGCAACGAATCGGCAGCAAAGACAGATGATGTAACAAACAAAGTAGTAATTAACGCAAATAATAATATTTTTATATAATGTTTCATTCTTTCTTAATTAACCCGCCTTTTCCGGGATTTTCTAAAAGATTAATGCCGGGATTGCCGCTGTAAATAATATCGCCAGTCCAAAAAATCTTGGCAGTAAGCGAGTCGGAAGGATTTACATACACATCGCCAGTGCTGTAATTATCTACAAAAGCTTTTTTTACAGATAGTTGCGAAGCGTCAACAATTGCCGAATAACGAGGTTCGCAGCGGAAACAATCGGTTTTGCCTCGCACATAATAGCGTCCAGTGCCGAACCAAACCTCCAACACAAACTCAGGTGCATTGGTAATGATGTCGAGATTGCCTATGCGTTCAGTAAAAACCACACGTTTAACATCCACTGAATCAGATGAATGAACACGTCCAGAACCATTTACATAAACATTCAGATCGCTATATGTGTAATGAATTTCAATTTTAGGCACACCCTCATAATTGCGAACAATTCGGCAGGCGTTGTCGTTGGTAAATTCTACCGTATTGGCTCCGGCAAATTCCCATTTTACCTTGTCTATCAGATTTTTGCCACAGGTAACTACCGCAAAATCGGCTGTATCTTTCACGATGGAAACATCAAAAGCATCATTTATGCGGAAAACTGTAATCAGACTGTCGAAATGCCATTCTTGTGTCACCTCATCGCCAATGCTCTTAAAAAAGTCGGGAGCATTTTCGTTGTCGCAACTTGTTGTAACAACTACCGAAAACATCATAACGGCAGATAATAGTTTATAAATCAGTTTGTTCATTGTTTATCATTATATTTTTGCGCTGCAAATTTACAAAATATGTACGATTAAAAAGATTTCTGCCTCTTGAAACACAGCTTTTAAAAAAAATAATTAACTTTGAGGCGATTTTTTAACATTAACACTTTATATTATATGAAAAAAATAAACATCTACACATTTGCCGCCTTGGCATTATTCTGCGCAGTATCGTGCGGCGGAACTTCTGAAAAATCCAATTCAGACACCCAAGCCACAATGCTTTCGGGCAATTCTGACAACATCGCAATCGAATCAAAAGAGAGTTCAGCCTCAAACGGCACTCTATCAGTGCAAACGGCTCCAGAATCATCTGCTCAGGCAGACGTTCAGGCTGGCATGGACGGCGACGTTTACCGCTACGGCAACCACACTTATCAGGTGAAAGGTGATTTCAAAACCGACAAAATCACCACAAGCGATTTCAACGAGGTTACATTCAGCAACATTCCCTCCGACTACACCGAGTTTGAAAAGGTCTACAAAGAGTATCTTGGCAAGCACATCAACGGCACAGCCGCAATGATGGTGATGGCTATGGAGATGTACGGACGCGACAAAGCCGTGGGCGAACGCTGCATCCGCCTCATCAACACTCCTAACAATGTTTCGTCGGTAATGAACATATTAAAAGACCGTTACGGCAACTACACCAGTGACGGATATTCACAGCGTTACATAGCCGCCGCCCTCATAGACGGAGCTGTTCGCACCAACTCTTACGCACCCACCGAACCTTACACAATCAAATGTCAGGGCAGCCCCAACGGCATCAAACAAATGACAATGCCCAAATACGGCACTGTATACTATATGTACGTTATCGGCGGCGGATGGGACACTCACCAGCGTCAATGCGAAATTGTTATGTTTGAAGACGACGAAGCCACAGGACTTTACCACATGAACAACTGTCCCTCGTTCTACACCCAGTGCCAGCAAATCAAAGGCGAATGGAAGGGGCTGAAATAGAGTATCATAGTTGTAAACATAGTTAATCATATCCCTGCGGATTTTTCCGTGGGGATTTTTATTGCTAACAAAACAAAAAGAACGCCGAGAATTTGAGTATTGGTTTAATCTGTGGGCTGAAAAAAACGGGATGCAAAAAAATCACAAAATCTATGTATTCGTAGAAAAAATATGTTAACTTGCAACAAAATTAATTAATCAAATCTACTGTAAATGAAACATCTCATATTTTTAATAGTATCAACTACAATAATGTTTATAGCATGCTCCGAGCCTATAGAAGAACCTCTCAACAGAATTGCATTACCATCCGACTCTGTATCTATATCAACAAAACAGCAAACCATACTCGGCAAACAAATTGAAAACCCCTACTCGCTTGACTATATGCGCAAAGCATTAGAAGAAGTGAGAAAAAACTCTCTCTCGAAAGTTGCGCTAAACTACGTCTACGATTTAGTCAAAAATGCCGGACTTACAGAACGTCAGATTTTCGATTGCATGAAAGCTTGAATTTATAGTCACGAACGATTAAAACAAGCCTTATGCGAGAAATATCCAAGTAAATCAACTACTATTATCAAACAATTTAATGGCTATGGATTCTAAATATATATTTATTATCGTTGCATCATTATTCTTTCTTGTCCAATCATGCGATCCAATTGACGAACCAGGACATTGGCAAGGTTACGGATTTTGTAACAAAAGTAATGATACTATAAAAGTATTACATATCGCTGGCTTTATATACATTAGTGCAGAAGATAGTACGTCTTATTATTTACCACCACAAAAAGAAGCATTACAATATGAAGATTGGGGCGATGATGACGCTTACTATGTACAAAATCTAAAATTCAACCGTACATACGACACCATCAAAATATTCCGCGCCGATACACTTATAAAACTTTGGCACGGACCACTTACAGAATCTCAAACAAGCTTACATACACCATACGAAATTGGTGATTGGGAACGTATTGAAAAAAAGGACACCACTATATTACGTTTCACCATCACAGATAAGGATTTTGAATAAACTACAAAACAAATAAAACACTTGATTAGTGCCCAATGAACAACACCACATACTCCTCTATGGACTATTTTGCCATCACCACTCACGAGTTAACACATTACGCTCACCACGACTTAGACACAATTTACAGTTATTGTGACAAAATACTCAAAGAATCTTGGGCAAGAGGAGTAGAATGGTATCTTACCCGGTCCTTAGGCTATCCCTCTTACCAAGCAAACTATTCTAAATACTACACATTGATAGTTCAAGACTTGATCGACTATGATGAACTAAACAACATACGACACGACAAAGTGTCAGGCTACACTATTACCCAATTAGAATATGCCCTCAAAGGAGCAAGAACATGGGACGACTGGAAAAATAACTTGAAAAAATATTACAACAATGCAACGGAAATTTATCTTGATGATTTATTTAACGCTTGGGCTGCTATCAAATAGCGGATGCACCAACGAAGGCGGTTGTGGACCGTCTCCTTCACATACAATGTATATAAATACATCGCAGTATAACCTTTCATTCAAATACGGCTATAACAAGGAAAACTATTTACTATTAGAAAAAAACGACACAGTAAAAATTTCAGATTATAAGTCACCTAATACTTTGATATATTGGTTTGCAAGCGGTAATCCCAATGAAATGACCTTTGGAGATAGCTCAATCGTTGTATTTGAATACTCTATTTACGATGACAACACTACTATCTATAACGGAGAATACTATCGCACCTGCAAATTCACCGACAGCTTAATTAATGACATCAAGCTTAAAATGGCAGAAAAAAACATTAAGCCACAAAAGGTTAGATAATTGAGATTTTAAAACAACTCAGTTTCCCTGCCACACCAACACCGCAGGGAAACTAATTTTGCAAGTGATTGATAATAAATGAGTGATAATTTCTAATATCAAATATAAAAGACTTTTTTGATAGATAGCCTCAAAAAGGTGATGCCGTTACAAAAATAATTGCTAACTTGCCCCCAAAATTATTCATACTGTATTAACTGAAAATGAAAAAGTTAGCATTTTTTTCCGCTGTATCGGCCGTGATTTTGGCTTCGTGCGGTAATCCGCAACTCTCAAACATTGTGGATGTAGAGGGCGGACAAATTGAAGGCTACATTCAAGACAGCCTCAAAATTTTTAAGGGAATACCGTTTGCAGCTCCCCCTGTGGGCGACCTCAGATGGAAAGCACCTCAGCCGCTAATTCCGTGGCAGGGCGTTAAAAAGACTACCGAATTTGCCAAAGGTCCTATCCAAGGCGGTGACCCAAACAATTTTAGCGAAGATTGCCTATATTTAAATGTGTGGACTCCCGCAAAAACGCCCCAAGACAAACTGCCCGTTATGGTGTGGATCTATGGCGGAGGTTTTTCGTTTGGCTCTACTGCCGACCCAAGTCACGACGGCGAACTTCTTTCGCGCAATGGTGTAGTCTTAGTATCAATCACTTACCGCGTGGGAAATCTCGGTTTTCTGTGTCATCCCGAACTCACCGCCGAAAATCCAAATCACGTAAGCGGCAACTATGGTATTTTAGACCAAATTGCAGGTTTACAATGGGTTAAAAAGAATATTGATAAATTTGGCGGCGACCCCAACAATGTTACAATCTTTGGCGAAAGTGCCGGCGGCATTTCGGTTAGCATGTTGTGTGCTTCGCCTTTGGCTAAGGGATTATTTCAGAGGGCAATATCACAAAGCGGCGGATCATTTGGTCCTTCGCGTGCCACCACATATCCCGGCGAAAATATGAAGACCCTCGCAATGGCTGAGCAAGACGGTGCTCAGATTGCCGAAAAACTCGGTGCAAAATCGCTTGCCGACCTTCGCGCACTCCCTGCCGAAAAATATGCAGGTGGCGATATGTCGGGCTTTGGCGCTTGGCCTGTGGTTGACGGCTATGTTATCAAAGACGACCAATATGTAATGTACCAAAACGGCGATTTCAACGATGTGGATATTCTTGTGGGATACAATTCTGACGAAGGTGCAAGTTTCTCGTTTGCCGACACTTACGAAACACATCCTAAGTTTGTAGCCGACCGTTACGGACGTTTTGCCGACACATTGTTAAAGGCGTATCCCCTTACCGACGAGGGCAAACTCAACAAAACCGCTCGCGACCTTATGCGTGATGCCGCTTTTGGTTGGCAAACATGGGCGTGGGCTTCGCTTCAAAGTCAAAAAGGCAAATCAAAGGTTTATCTCTACTATTTCGACCAACACCCAGCCGACAGCGAAGGTTCGCACCACGGAATGGACGTAAACTATGTATTTCAGCACGTTACACAGGGCGAAAGCGATATTGCTCTGTCGAAAGCAATGGGCTTGTATTGGACCAATTTTGCCAAAACAGGCAATCCCGATGGCGAAGGCGTTCCTCATTGGCCTGAATTTACCACAGAAAATCAAAAGGTTATGTATCTCACCGGGCCAGTTCCGTTTGTAGGCACTACCCCGAGCCTCGAATCTATGAAGGTGCTTGATGCTTATTTCGCTTGGAGGCGCACTCCCGAAGGAAAGGAATGGGCTAAGTAATGCATAATTCATAATTCATAATTCATAATTAGGAAGTCAAAATTTTAACACTAATATTATTATAAGATGAACAAATTTATCAAAACAGGATTGGCGCTGTTGTTTGCTGCAACGTTGCAGACCTCAGTGGCACAGCCCGGCGGTCCGCAGGTGCAGTCGCCGATTGTCAACAAAGACAACTCAGTAACTTTCAATTACTTAAACAAAACCGCTCAAAAGGTGGAGGTAGACGTTCAGTTTGCCGGTCGCCACGAGATGAAAAAAGACGACAAGGGCGTGTGGTCTATCACTCTCGGACCTACCACTCCCGACATCTATCCTTACTGCTTTATCGTTGACGGAATGCAGGTTATGGACCCCGTTAACGCCGAATGGTTTCCAAACGAGGGTTTCAAAAACAGCCTTTTGGATATGCGTGGCGATTTCAACCTGCCCCACGCTCTCAAAAACGTTCCTCACGGGAGCGTAGAGTACGTAACTTATTGGTCTGACGCAGCCAACACATTCTGCAACGCTATTGTTTACGTTCCCCCCACATACTACAACGGCAAGGGCGCAAGTTACCCCGTAATGTACCTCATCAGCGGCACTACCGACACCGAAGAGGTATATTTCAAAGTAGGCAAAATGAACCTTATTCTCGACAACCTCATCGCACAGGGCAAAGCCAAAGAGATGATTATCGTTCTCCCCTACGGCAACCCCAATCGTATTGCAGGTCAGGGAGATACACCCGCTATGCAGTTTGATATGTTTGGCAAAGATTTTCTCGATTTCCTTATGCCCTACGTTGAGAAAAACTACCGCACCATCAACAACGCTGCCAACCGTGCTATCGGCGGATTCTCTCGCGGCGGCAATCAGGCTCTCAGCATTGGTCTCAACAATTTGGACAAATTTTCGCACCTCTGCTCTTACAGTTCGTTCACACAGTTGCGCCCCGGTCAGTTAGACGATGCTAAGTCGTTGAATTCTAAGATAAAACTCTTCTGGCTTGGCGTTGGTAGCGACGATTTTCTCTATGGCAACGCTCGCGACTTTATGGTAGAGTTAGACAAGCACAACATCAAGAATATGAAGGTGATAACCTCCGACAAACACGGTCACACTTGGATGAACGCACGTTATTTCTTAGAGGAATCGCTTCCCCGTCTTTTCCAAGCCAACCCCTACAAGGGCGCAAATATGAAGGTAACACTTCCCGAGGCTAAAAAAGACCAACAGTTCACCCCCGGCGTAATGGCAAGAATGTTTCCCAAACCTGTGATTTCGCCCGAATATCACAAAGACGGCAGCGTAACATTCCGCCTCAAAGCCGACAACGCTAAGGAAGTAAAACTCGACCTCAACCAACTTATGGGCGGTCAAAACACTATGACCAAAGATGCCGATGGAGTTTGGAGCATCACCATTGCCACCGACCATCCCGACATCTACCCCTACGGCTTTATTGTTGACGGCACCAGCATCAACGACCCCAACAACGTGGACATTTTCCCCAACGAAGGTTTCAAAGGCAGCCTCGTAGACATCCGCACCAAAGAACCTGGAATGCAGGACATTCAAAAAGTGCCCCACGGTAAAGTGGCTTACCGTTTTTATCATTCCAACAGCCTTGGAATCGACCGTCCGATGTGCGTTTACACTCCCGAAGGCTACAAACCCGACGGCAACGAGAAACTCCCCGTACTTTACCTAATTCACGGTATGACAGACACTTACGAAACTTGGTTTAAAGTTGGCAAAATGAACAACATTCTCGACAACCTTATAGCCAAGGGTCTTGCAAAACGTATGATTGTGGTAATGCCCTACGCCAACCCCTACCCCGAACTTATTCTCCGCGGCAAGGCTGAGCGTTACGACGCAATGGACACCAAAAAGATTGTTACCGAAATCACCAAAGACGTTGTGCCCTACATCGAAAAGAATTTCAACGTGCTCACCGATGCCGACAACCGCGCCATTGCAGGCTTCTCGCTCGGCGGACGTCAGACTTTGGCAACAGGTCTTGGCAATCCCGATATGTTCCACTACGTGGCAGCATTTGCACCGGCAATCTTTGGCAACGAGTTTAAAGACAACTTCACCAACGGCACATACGCCACCCCCGACGTACTTAAATCAAAACTCAAATTTATGTTCCTCGGCACTGGCAAAGACGATTTCTTGATTCAGGCATCGCTCGGTTTGGAAAAATACCTCACCGACAACGGCATCAAGCACACCTTCTACAATCCTGGTGGCGGACACACTTGGATGAACTGCCGCGATTACCTCGAACTCACCGCAAAAGAGTTGTTTAAATAAACAAGGATTAACTTTATAAAACACACCCGTTGGAGCAAATCTGACGGGTGTTTTTTTTAGGTAATAATCATTGTAGGGACACGGCGCGCCACGTCCCTACAATGCGAATTTGGTTTTACGTTCTCGGTTTGGAAAAAGGTAATTATTTACACCGCACCGGACGAACCGAGTGACCGTGGGAGCGACCAGATGAAGTAGTGTACGCACTACCGGACATATAACCGGAATCAATGAACAGAACCTTAGCGCATTTGGGATTGTCTAAGTCGAGTGAAGAAGACCAGTAGAAACCGGAATACCCAACCTCAGAGGATTCAAAATCTAACCCAGCGGCAGGGAAAAAGATATGATCCACGTTTTCAGTATATGCAGCATCTGCCGTTTTTCCTACATATATCTTAACACCTTTGTCTTCTGTATTCAAAGCCTTATAAACCATATATCCTATGTACTTATGACCTTGATTATCTATTGTATCGGTCCATACCCAATAACAATTGGAACATAGTTCTTCATATTGTGTTAACGTTGGCATACACCAATTGCTGCCCCAATTAACGTATGCAGCATCATCGGCTTTTTCAAGAATAGTGTATTTGTCGCTGTAGCCTTTATAACCCTCTCCATCGTCATTGCAATACTTTTTAAGGTAAATGAAAAGACCTTTGCGTATGTAATATTTACAGTTAGATTTGTAAGTTCGTTTTGTTGAGGTTTCGCCCCATGAATAATGGTTTCCGTTTTCCCATTCGTTGTTAGCCCCCACATTGCAAGTAGCCCAGAGTGTACCGGAAGGGAGACCGAGGTCAACGTATTCGTGGTTTTGCTGTGATGATGCATTGCCGATATTCATTAATAAGAATGTAAGGCATAAAAGAAGATTTAAAAATATAGTTTTCATAATTGTAATTGTTTAATTATTCTATGCCCCAAATATAGCAAAAAATTTTTAGCAAAAAAGGAAAATGTGTAACTTTGCCTCAAAACTCGGTAGGATAATCAACTGTGCGTTTCGGATTACGACTTTTTTTTCGGAATTCTGCACAGCACCGGGCGCACCGAAAAACCGCAGCAGCGGTAGCCCCAATTGACGGAAGTTACGCAGCCGGAATAGAAGAAGAGGTAGCAACCACGGTTCGGGCAATCCGTGCCGAGCGACGACGACCAGTAGGAACCGAGGAAGCCGTCGCTGCTGAGAGACGTGCCGAGGTGGCAACCGGCAGCGGGCAGAAAAATCGATTTGCCGTTAGTCCCAGCAACCTTGTAGCCATTGATGCCGTGGTCGGTTGTCCAAGTCCAAGTGCATTTGTCTGTCAGTTCCTTTATTTGGTCTATCGTCGGCATACACCAGCTGCTACCCCAGTTGACAGTAGCAGCATCATCGAAGCGTTCCAACTCGGTCATGGTGTCTGTAAAACCGTTGTTGCCGTAGTTGGGATTGTAGCAGTATTTGGTGAGTTTATCTTCCGCTCCATAAGCGTAATTGCTATTATCCCACGAAAAGTCGGCCTTCGTGGTTGTTTCGCCCCAAGCAAAGTAATCACCACATTCCCAAGGATTTTCAGCACCAATATTACAAGTTGCCCACAGTGTGCCAGATGGGAGACCGAGGTCGACGTATTCGTGATTTTTCTGTGCAGTGGCAATGCCGATATTCAGCGACAGGCAAAACAGCAACAAAAGGAAATTTGTGATTTTGTTTTTCATATTCATAATTGTGATTAGTTTCGTTAGTTATATAATGCCACAAATATAGTAAAAATTATTAAAAATATCACTCTTATTACCCAATAATCATTATCTTTGCACTACAATACTCAAACAAAAAACAAAGGGACGCAACAAGTGCGTCCCTTATATTTTTAATAATCAATTATTTTATTTCTTTTTGGTTTTAACTTTTTTGCCTTTGCTGGTAGGTCCTTGGTATTTTTGGTCGGTGGCGCCAGAATTACCGTTTACCTTGGTTTTGCCTTTGTTTGTATTGCCGTTGGCTTTCTCTTTGTTTTGCCCATTGCCGTTAACTTTTTCTTTGCTGTGACCATTGGCATTGCCGTTGCCGTTTACATTGCCATTGTTGGTGATGCGGGCGGCTTTGGCAGCGTTGAGGAAGTTGACCATTTTTTGGAGGTTGGCTTCTGAATACATATTCATACCGTGTCCGCCACCGTCTACAAGTGTGAGGTCGGTTTTTACGCCAGCGGCTTTAAGATGGTCGTAGAGTTCCTGACCTTGGCAGCAGGGTACTACATTGTCTTCTTTGCCGTGGAAAACAATCAGCGGAGGGTCGTTTTTGTCGATATAATATACAGGAGTAAGCAGGTTGTAAAGGTCGGGGTTTTCAGATGCCTTTGCACCAAGGAGAGCCTCCTCAGGACCGCTTGCACCTTCGCCACGTTTGCCGCCGCAATCCATATTCATCAAGTCGATAGGACCAGACCAATCGCAAGCAGCGTCAACATTGCTGCTCATATTGGTATATTTGCCCACAGAGCCTTCCAAATCCACTGTTACGCTGCCCGATTTGCCTTGTTTGGTATTTTTGGTGGTGGCAGCAAGCGAAGCCAAATGTCCGCCCGACGAGAATCCCGATGTGGCAATAAATCTTGGGTCGAAACCGTATTTATCAGCCTCACCGCGTACAAAACGGACAACTGCCTTGATATCATTGATTTGTGCAGGATATTTAGCATCCATCGACGAACGGTGATTGGGCGTTACAACGGCGTAACCTGCATCTACCAAGGCTTTTACGATGGTGGCGATGTCTGCCATTCCCTTTGAACTATTACTAAACCAAGCGCTGCCGTAGATATGAATCACCACGGGATAAGGTTTTTGAGCGTTTTTGGGAATGTAGATGTCGCAATTGTGATAAGCCTGATCATCGCCAGCATAGTTTACGTCGGCTATTTTGTCGGCGTTTTCGAGTTTAACTTCGCGGAACTGAAATCCGCCAAAGCCCATATTTTCGGGCTGTTGTGCGTTGACAGCACCTGCCGCAAACAGCGCAGAGCATATCAACAAGGGTTTTATAAAATTTCTTTTCATAAAATTTGAAATTTAGTTTTTGGCAAAGGTATAAAAAAGAGGAGAAATAAAAAAACGTTTCATGTTTTTCACAATTATTTGTGAGACATGAAACGTTAACACACTTCTATAAACATATTTTCATTAAAGCAATATTATTTCGCTCTGTTAAGTCCATTTACATTCACACTTCCAATTCCACTTTTCACAACTGTGTAATCGTCGGCGGTGCCTGTAACTGTGGTGGAGCCTATGTCTGAGGAGCTGATGTCGATTTTGCGGCATTGGGTGTTGAGGGTTACGCTGCCCACGCCCGTCGAGTTTAATCTGATATCCTTAGCGTTGAGGTCTATCTTTAAATTGCCTACGCCGCCTTGTTCGATTTTTATGTCGCCACATTCGCAATGGTTGATTGTGAACGAGCCAACGCCGTTGTTGTAAAATTCGGCATTATCGCACGATACCGAGTTGATGTTAACCGAGCCAACGCCGTCGGAGTAAAAGTTTAATTTGTGGTTCAAATTGAGATTCTCATTTACGGTAAACGAGCCGACGCCGTTCATCCATACTTTTTCCAAGTCGGGAGCAGTGATGTAGAGGTTGAGCCTCTGAAATGCTCTACCATTGATGTTTTTCTTGTCAGAGATGTAGAGAGTGCCGTTGTAAACCTGCAAGTTGAGGTTTTCTACCGACCTTTTGTCGCCCTCGATGTCGATGTTGAGTTCGTCGCCTTGTGTAAAGTAGATTGTGGCAACTCCCTGAGCGTTAATCTGGTTGAACATTTCTACCTTGGCTGTGCAAGTGGTATCGCCGCCGTCGTAGTATTCTTCGTTGCAGTTTTTTACTGTTGAAACTGCCAATGTCAATAATAATGACAAAATTCCTAATGTTTTCATTGTGTTTTAGTTTTAAATTGTTTGCTTACACCAAAAAAATGGCATACCGCGTGCCAATATCAACAATGTATTGATATACAATAAATTAGAAAATTGTAAAAGTGTAAAGAGTGTAAAAAAATTTTACAGTGGTGTAATGATTTTTTACAATTGATGGATAATTTTGTCGGTGATGTCTAAACACAATGCGGCGGTGCGGAGGTACTCTTGGTAATACTCCTTGCCATCGCCGGTGAGCGAGTCGGAAACAGCCTTTATAAATAAGCAGGGAACGTGGTTGCGGTTGGAGGTGAGGAAAATTGCAGCGCATTCCATTTCGCAAATATCAGCACCAAAAAGCGTGTGAAGTTCATCTTTTTCGTCTTTGTTGGCTACAAAACGGTCGGCAGAGGCACAAGTAACTTTTTTGAGCGAAGGACACACCGTTAACGCCTTGTTAATCAGAACGGTATCGGTATATAGAAACTCGCTGTTGAACCCCGGATATTGTCCTTTTTTTACAGGGTCGATGCCCGAAAGGTCGAATTGGTAATGAACAATTTTTTCCACAACGCAGTTTTCTGCCACCGTCATCTCGTCGGTGAGAGCGCCCACCACGCCAAAATTCACCACCAAATCCACTTTATAGACATCAATAAGTACCTGAGTGGCTGCCGCTGCCGCAATTTCGCCCACACCGCTATTAATCACAAAAAGTTGATAATCGCGGTTTTTGTAACTATAAACATCAAATCCACCCGCCGCCTCCACCTTAGCCGCCTTTCCATATTTTTCAAAAATACTCTGTTGCTCCACGGCTACTAAGAGGCCGATGCGGTGTGGTGCTGCAAATACAGATTGAGTAAAAATGGTGAAAAATATGGTCAGGGTGAGGATTGTTTTCATATTTAATTAACTAATGTTTTTGATTCGTTTGCCATCCCCTCCAACTCCTTTATCCACTTCATACAAATCACCAATGGAATTATACCAAACACGCCAAATGAACAATCTATAAAACGCCAATAGAGGGGAATTTCTCTTATGGGACCGCAGATAAGGGCAAGGGGCAATATCGAAATGCACGCTATCATACCCCATTGCACAACCCATTTGTTGCGGATAGGATCGCGGAATGGTCCTATAAATAATGCGGCTATTACCAAATGTGCAAATGCCAACCAATCAAAACCGTAGGCAATTTGTGGAGTTTTTTGATTGATTTCGGTGATGCTCTCTTTGATGGTGTGAACAAATCCGAAAATTGCCGGAGAATCATTTACCGTTGCCGAATCAATTTCTGCCATCGAACAAAGCATTTTTAATTCAGTTTCCACAGGAAATGCCGTTACCCCCGACACTATTAATGCCAACATAAAAAAGGCAATTATTAAGCGGATTTTACGCAAGAGTTGTTTGCCGTTGTGTGTCATCATAGATTTTAGATTTAACAGAGGCAAAGATAGATGTTATTATAAAAATGAGCAAATATTAGTTTTAAAAACGCTGTGTATTTTATTTCCAATTAATTGCTTTTTCGCAAATAATGGCTATATTTGCAACCGATAAGGATAATACAGGAAAAAGTGATTGATATAGCAGAACTTCGTAACCTAAATGCATTGGAGCGTATTATCGTAACCGAACACGCTAGAAACAAACTCTATCAGCGTGGTATATCCGTATATGATGTACAAAAAGCGATAGATGAAGGTGAGATAATACGCCAATATGAATACGACAAGCCTTTTGCAAGTTGTCTGATATTGGGTATATCATTACAGGGCAAGTCGCTCCACGTGGTAGTAAGCCACGATTCGGAATTTATCTATTTGATAACTGCATATTATCCATCTCTTACTATCTGGGAAAACGATTTTAAAACCAAAAAACTATAAAGAAAATGAAATGTCAACGTTGTGGCGGAAATGCCGTCAAAAGTACCACATCGAGCGTTACTGACCTTGGCGATGTGTTAATTATCGTAAGAAACGTGCCTTGTTATCAATGCGAGCACTGCGACGAGATTATATATACAGGCAATGTATTAGCCAATTTGGAAAAATTCATCGATGCCGCTAAAAAACTGCATCAGGAGATTTCTGTTATCGATTACACCAAAAATGTGGCGTAGTCTTGTTAAAAAATTTTAAAAAAAATCAATATTTATATTAAACCAATCTTAAAAACCAGCGTCTAAAAAGCGATAAATTAATTTTTATAACTATTAATTTTTTAATTATAAAACAAATATGAGAAACAATTTAAAGGTTTCAGCATTGATTGTAGCGCTTGCTTTTCAAGCATTTAGCGTGTCGGCGCAGTTCAATCCCGGGGGTCAGCCTCAACAGATTGCTCCCTCGCCGAGTATCGACAACTATTTTGTGCCGGCGTCTAATTCGCCTGCCAAACCCAATGAGGACGGCTTTATCGGTCGTTGGCTTTTGTTAGACCCCATCGGTCGCCCAAACCGTGGCAACACTGTGTTCGTTGATAGTTACGTGCGCGAACAGTTGACCAAGGAGTATTATCCAAACCAATTCAAAACCATCCCCAAGAATGGCGAGAAGGTGAAAGCCAACGTTTTGAAAGAGCCTGAGGTTAAATTCGACGGTCAACGTCCGCCTATGGGTTTCAAATTTCCCGACCCTGTGCCTGCAAAAGAAACTCTCGTTTGGCACGCTTACGACAGCAAACTTTTCAATATTAAACTTTACCGTTTTGCCACTGGCAACAACAAAACCCGTTATGGTATTATATTCCACGCTGTTACAGTTATCAACTGCGACCAAGACATTCCTAATGTACGTCTTGCAGTAGGTTCTAACTCGGCATCAATGTGGTGGCTCAATGGCAGCGAAGCCGTTATCCTTTCGGGCGACCGTCGTATGGTAATGGACGACTGCGTGTCAAAACGTCTTACCCTCAAAAAGGGCAAGAACATTCTCCGTGGTGCAGTTATCAACGGTCCGGGTATGAGCGACTTCTGCGTTAGGTTTATCGACGAAAACGGCAAACCTGTAAAGAATATCACCATCACCTGCAACTAATTGTAATACATTAATTTATTTTATTTTCAGAAAACGATGAAAACAAGAAATATACTTGCAGGCGCGTTGTGCGTAGCGTCGGCGGCTTTTGCTCAAAATTCAAACGCACAGATTGGCGCACCGTTTATCCACGACCCGTCTACCATTATGGAATGCGACGGCAAATACTACACCTTTGGTACAGGTGGCGGCGGATTAATTTCTGAGGACGGATGGACTTGGAACGGCGGCGCAGAACGTCCCGGTGGCGGTGCTGCTCCCGATGCTATCAAAATTGGCGACCGTTACCTTATCGCTTACTCTACCACAGGTGGAGGTCTCGGCGGCGGTCACGCAGGCAAGGTGGTAACTATGTGGAACAAGACCCTCGACCCAAAATCACCCGACTTCAAATTTACCGAACCCATAGAGGTGGCTAATTCAGAATACGATGAAGATTGCGACGCTATTGACGCTGGTCTTTTGTTAGACCCCACCGATGGCCGTCTGTGGCTTACTTACGGTACATATTTCGGTTTTATCCGCCTTGTGGAACTCGACCCCAAAACTGGCGAGCGTGTTAAAGGCAACAAGGCTATCGACGTGGCTATCGACTGCGAGGCTTCCGACCTTATGTATCACAACGGATGGTACTATCTGCTTGGTACTCACGGCACTTGCTGCGACGGTGCTAACTCTACTTACAACATCGTTTGCGGACGTTCACGCACAGTTACAGGTCCTTACGTTGATAATGTTGGTCGCGATATGATTCACGGCGGTGGCAAGATGGTTGTTGATGCCGAAGATCGTCGTTTTGGCGCAGGACACTTTGGCAGAGAAATCATCACCGACGGCATTGAAAAAATGTCGTTCCACTTTGAGGCTGACCTCGACCTCAGCGGATACAGCACACTTGCAATTCGTCCTATTATTTGGAAAAACGATTGGCCTACCGTTGGCGAAAACATCGAAGACGGCGTTTACGAAATATCTTCTGAACGTCGCGGATATGCGCTCGAACTCAGCGTAGACTTTACCCGTGCCGAAGGCGGAATGCGTTGGTTTAACCGCAACCAAGAACGCCCCATCGAAAAAGTTAAAAATCAGGCTCTTGCTGATGTTCAAAGCACATTCCCCAAGGGTGAAAATCCTGTAAGAATGAACGAATGGATGAACCGTCCTCACCAACGTTGGCAGATTACCGCAGTTCCCGAAAAAGGCGGCTATCTTGGCGGACCTTATTTCAAGATTGTAATCGAAGGCACAAACCGCGCACTTGCTGCCACAGCTGATGCTGAGGTGGTTACAGTTCCCGAATACACTGGCGCTGATGAGCAACTTTGGCGCATTGATCAATGTATTGATGGCACATACCGCATTATGCCTAAGAGCGTTCCCGGACACAACGGCGAAGAACTCGTGCTCTATTCAATTGGCGACAGCACCCCCACACTTGCCAAATTCGATTTCAACAACGACAACGCAAAGTGGAATTTTAAGAAGAAATAAAATCTGTTTCTTTTCATAATCAACAGCGGTCGGAGATGTTTCTCCGGCCGTTTTTTTTGGGGGGGTGCTTACAAAAAACATCAGAAAAGAGATATTAGTATTAATTTTTTTGTACCTTTGGCTCGTAATTGAATGTATAGGAATATGGAAAAATTAGAACAACAAAATGGTGCACTCAATAAGGCTCAAATGAGCGTGTTACGCCTATTGGGAAGAATGAAAACCGTAGAAGAGGTTGAAGAACTTCGTCAAGTCATTCTCGACTATTACGCAAAAAAAATTGACGAAGGTATGGATAAACTTTGGGATAGCGGTGCTTGGAGTCAAGAAAGGATAGACAGCATTTTGAGAGAAGATGTTCACGCATCAAAACAAGTTTGTTGACTGCGCTTTTGCTGCGGGTGCCACATTCATAGTATCTGATGATACTCATTACGATGTGCTCAAAGAGATTCCTTTCCCTCAGATTCTTGTTTTAAGGCTCAAAGCCTTTGTTGAGAGACTATCGGGGAAATAGCCAATTATGGTTAATTCAAATAAAAAAAGATGCCCGAGAAATATGTTCCCGAGCATCTGTTTAATTATACTATTGTTTAATATCTAACTATTTAAACAAATTCGGAGCCATTTGGTACAAGCAACGGCGCCAAGTGAGGAACTCGTGTGCTGTGCCAGGTGATACGTAGCCTTGGATGTTGTAACCTGCGGCTTTGCAGTCGGCTTCTGATTTCTTGATAGCGTCAGGGCTCTCTTTTTCGCCACAGCCAACAAACAGGTAGTTAACTGCTTTGGCATCTTTGAAGTCGGCAGGAGCAAACTGTCCACCGCTCAAAAGTCCGAACGAAGCAAAGAGGTCAACTCTACGGCCAGAAATCAATTTTGTGGTCATACCGCCCATCGACAAGCCAGCGAGAGCGCGGTTTGCACGGTCGGTTTTGGTTTTGAAGTGCGAATCAACGTAAGGGATAAGTTCGTTGCAGAGCATTTCTTCAAACTCTTTGCCGTCGAAACGGTTGATTGAGCCGAATTTGAAATCGTTGGTCAAGCCGTAAGCGTTTACGATGATGAAAGGTTTAACCTTGCCTTCTGCAATAAGGTTGTCCATAATGAGGTTTTCGTGTCCTTGGTTGCTCCAAGCGGTTTCGTCCTCACCCCAGCCGTGCTGCAAGTAGAGTACGGGGAATTTTTCTTTGGGGTTAACACCGTATGTGGGAGGAGTGTAAACAAATGCGCGTTGGAATTTGTTTGTGCTCTTGCTCCAAAAGAGAATCTGCTGAACATTTCCGTGGGGAACGTTTTTCTCAGCGTAGAAATCACGGTCGTGTGCGGGAATTTCGATACCGCTTTCCCAACGTACTGAACCATAGTAGTTTTTAGCACCCGGGTCGTTAACTACACCGCCGTCGATGGTGAGGTGATAGTAGTGGAAACCTTCGTCCATAGGACCTTCGGTGGTGCCTTCCCAAACACCGTCTTTGTTCTTTTTGAGAACTGTTGCGCCAACGCCGCCCATATTGCCACCAAGACCGAGGCTTACGATAACCGATTTAGCCTGAGGTGCTTCTACGCGGAAACGTGCAAATCCCTGAGAGTTAACTTGGGGATATTCTTGTCCGGGCTGATTGAGTTCAGAGGGTTTGAAATCGTCTTTAATCTTCTGATTGTCAAGTGCTGCGTTGAAACGTTTTACTACGCGGTACGAAGATTTGCGTTTGCAGTCTTTGTCGAAAAGAAGAGGATAGTTGTTGGTGCCAAGCCACGAATCACGGTCGCTAACATTCCAGAATGTTACCACGTCGATAACGTCTTTGTATTTGCGGAAAACGCGGAAAAGTTGCGAGTACATATTGTCGTGGAGGGTGCGAACGTAGGGTTGAATTGTTACGCCCTCGTTGCGGCTAAAACGCAACTGACCACCCATTTCTTCATTAGCACGAACGTCTAACTCGGTGAATTGAATGTGTTTAACAATTGTAGAGTATTTTTCGATTGCGGCAGCGATGTCTTCCATCGAAGGACCGTAAACGTTGTAGTGACCCTGCATACCAATACCGTCGATAGGCACACCGGCGTCTTTCATTTTCTTAACCATATTGAAAATACGGTCGCGTTTGCCGGGGTCGGCTGCGTTGTAATCGTTGTAGAAAAGTTGAGCATTGGGGTCGGCTTCGTGAGCAAATTGGAAAGCCTTGGCAATGAACTCGTCGCCGCAAAGTTTGTAAAGACGGCTATCGCGGTAAGGCGACGGATTGGGATTCCACGGTGAGGGGAAAGCATTGTCGGCCATAGCCTCGTTAACCACGTCCCAGCAGTAAACGATATCTTTGTAACGGTTTACCACAGTGGTGATGTGCTCTTTGAGGCGTTTGTAGAATACCTCTTTGGTAACTTCTTTGCCTTTGGCATCGGTAAACATCCAGTCGCAGAATTGGCTGTGCCATACGAGACAGTGTCCACGCATTTTGATGTTGTGCTGACGGGCAAAGTTGGCAATTGAGTCGGCTTTTTCCCATGTCCATTTGCCCTCTGAGGGATGAAGTTCGCCGGGTTTCATGTTGTTTTCAGCGGTGATGCTGTTGTACTCTTTGAGGATGGTTTCCACCTCGTTGGGACGGTTGAGGTTGCTCATGTTAACGGCAACACCAATTTTGAAATAGTCTTTGTAGGCATCTTTCAAGCCATCGGGATCCTCGGGTTCGGGGCGTCCCCATTGTGCGCTTGCGCTTCCTACGCTAAGAGCCAATGCTGCTGCGCAAAGGCCTCTGAAAATTTGTTTTCGCATATTGTTTTTCTTTATTTTAAATTTGGGTAAAAATGAATAATCGTTTTCCTTTTATTGGACACAAAATTAACAAAAGGTTTAATTCTGGCAACATTTTTTTTGGAGAATTATGGCAAAATAAATACTTTTGTTTCGCAAAAATTAATTCAATCTTATGAAACACACATTAGTATTATCAGTGATGGCAGCGGCGTTGTTGGCGTCGTGCCAAGGCGGAAGCAACAAAGTTCCCGCACAATTGCCCGATGGTCAGATAGTTCTCGAAGACGGCGGAACGGGCACATTCAAAGCCGTAATGTTTGAGGATACCACTCTCAAAGAGCACACAATCTTCTGTCCCAAGGACTTAACTCCATTTTCCAAGGATAATCCCCTTCCTGTATTGGTTTGGGGCAACGGCGCTTGCAACAATTCGCCTCACGAGCACGTGCTTTTCCTCAACGAAATTGCATCGCAGGGTTATCTCGTTGTGGCAACGGGATTTATGCCTCACGACACCGTATTCTATAAAGGTCCGATGTCGAAAACCGAACAGCAAATTGAATCTATCGATTGGGCTATCGCTCAAAACGCCAACAAAGACGGTTACCTGTTTGAAAAAGTTGATACTAAGAACATTGCAGCCGCAGGAATGTCGTGCGGAGGTTTGCAGACTTTGTTTAACTGTGCCGACCCGCGTCTTAAAACCATTATGATTTGCAACAGCGGATTGTTTATGAATCCCGGCGTGGCTATCCCCGGAATGCCTATGCCCGAAAAATCTAAGTTGGAAGAACTTCACACACCTATTATCTATATTCTTGGCGATACTCTCGACATTGCCTACGAAAACGGTATGGACGATTTTCACCGCATTTCAAAAGTTCCTGCATTTGCAGCCAATCTTCCCGTAGGACACGGCGGCACTTACGCACAGCCCCACGGCGGCGAATTTTCGATTGTGGCTACCGCTTGGCTCAACTGGCAACTCAAAGGCGACGCCGAAGCAGCCAAAATGTTCAAAGGCGAAACTCCCGGAATCCTTTCGCGCAAAGATTGGAGTTTTGAGAAAAACGAGTTGATTGATAAATAGGAATTTTGATTTAACACCAATATTTTTTAAGGACAGCACGTGAAGGCGTGCTGTCTTTTTTTTTAACAAACAACCTACTGGTAATTTTTCCGTATATATAATTTTACAAATAATCTATTTATTAACCCAATAAATTATAATGCTATGAAACATAAGTATTTAGTGATGGCAATGTGCTTGTCGGCGGCATTAGCCTTCAACGGTTGCTCGTCCGACAAAGAAGATGACCCTATTCCCGAAGAACAGAACCAAATCCAAGGAAACAACGAGGAGAATAATCAGAACAACAACGAAAAAGAAACTGACGATGGCAAGAATCCCGACCTTGTGGATTTTTACAGCAAATTTCCTTTGGCAGGCAAAAGTAGTCCTGCGGAGTATTCTGTTGCCAATGATTACGACCGTATCAAAAATTTGATTCCCACAGGCAACTACGTTTTCACCAAAAACTACGACACCCAAGACGCCGAGCAATATGTACTCTCAAAAGGTTCCGACGGCAGTCTTATGATATTTAATATGGATGATTTGGAGTCGGATGCGTCGTTCATTGGCAGCAGTCTTTATGTGGAAAGTTTCGGTGATGATGGCAAAAATTCTATGTTTTGGATTTATCCCGATCGGTTTGGTAAGGCACTTAACTACAAGCCTGCACCCACATACGCACAATTTGAATATCTTTCGCGCGATGAACTCATTGCCGCCAATGCTTTGGTGAGCGACATTACCAACAACCACGAAAAATGCCTCGCTTCTATGTATTCTCTACTGCAAGATACATACGCGCCGATGATAACTAACACCTACACCGACAAGAAGTTTGTGCTCAAATCGGAGAAAACCGAACTCTACGGTGTGCCTTGCACTCATTATTCTATTACGTTGGCTCCCGGAGAACAGATAATGCTCTTTGGTCAGCCCTACGAAGATGCTCCCGAAATACTCCAAGAGTGGTGGCTCACCGACGACTTTATCTGTCTGCAACTGTTTGACTGGGGCGTTGCTTTCGGTTGGAACAAGTGGAAAATGGATGCATTTATTCCCGGTGGAACAATGAAAGAGAATTATGCCACTTTAACAGAAGCATATAGTCCTTTGGGTAAATGCATTTGGGACGATTGCCTCAAAAGTCACAAAAAAACCGCCAACGAATGGCTTAGCGACGAATATCCCGAAGTGCTAAACAAATGGCTCGTAAAATATCAGCACGACATTACTTCGTTTGAAGTTAGCCGCCGCGCGTGGGTTGGATACGACAATATTGTGGGCATCAACATTTACATTAAAGATGCCACTCCTGAACAGGCGCGAGAATATATCGCCGAAGTGCGAAAATTAAACCTCGCTACTGTTGACGAAGATTCTGACGCCGCCCTTCAAAAGATTATCGATGCCTGGGATTCGCTTCCCGACGAACAGAAGGCTCTATTTAAAAACGAAAAACCCAAACTGTCGGATACTTTTATAGAATACAAGGCAAGCAATTGGGGTGCAACCGATCCCGGACTTGGTGAAACCGAAATATATCCCGCTTACGAAATCATCTACAACAAATTGTTGAACGTAAATGCTGGTTTGACAATCAGATTCTCTCTCGACCGAGTTAGCGGAGTGTAAATAGCAAACGCGTTAGCACACAATAAATCAGGCTATCGATTTTTTCGATAGCCTTTTTTTTGATGAGTTGATAATGTTTTATACCTTTGCAATAATTTCAATCACTTAAACTATAATGCAATGAATAAGACTTTTATTATCACAATGTTTGCCGCCGGTGCTTTGTTGTCAGGTTGCGCAGGCGACAAAGGCAGCAACGACAAAATTACCACCGCTGCCGACGAACTTTTTGCCGCCACCGACACTATCAAAGACGTTACATTACAGAGCGTTATGATTTTGAAAAACGGAGAGACGGTGTATAAGCGTTGGGCTAATGGCGGTGAGGAAAATCTTCCGCACGTAATGCACTCGGTGAGCAAATCGTTTTGCGCCACTGCTGTGGGAATGGCTGTGGACGAAGGCAAACTCAAAGTTACCGACAAATTGGTGGATTTCTTCCCCGACGAACTGCCCGAAGAGGTTTCGGATAATCTCAAAGCAATTACCATAAAAGACTTGCTCACAATGAATTGCGGACACGAAACCGAACCGCAGGTGCGCAACGATACCACCGAAACTTGGACAAAGGCGTTTCTTGCTCATCCCGTTACCAAAACTCCCGGCACTTGGTATTGCTACAACTCTATCGGCACGTATATGCTTTCGGCTATTGTTCAGAAAGTTACAGGCGAAAAAATAGTAGACTACCTTACACCGCGTCTTTTTGAACCGCTTGGAATCGAAAAACCCAAATGGGAAGAGAGTCCTCAGGGTATCAACTGCGGCGGTTGGGGATTGTATCTCAAAACCGAAGATATGGCAAAATTTGGTCAACTGTTTCTGCAAAAAGGTGTTTGGAACGGCAAACAACTCGTTAGCAGTCAATGGGTTGAGGAAGCATCAAAATATCAGGTTCCGTCAGTACCAGCCGGCACACGCCCCGATGAAGTTGAGGCTAAGGGACTTACCGAAGAAAACTGCGCTTGGCTTTTGGGCTACGGATACCAAATGTGGCGTTGTCCCGAAAACGCATACCGCGCCGACGGAGCACGCGGACAATATATAATAGTGCATCCCGCCAAAAACGCCGTGATAGCCGTAACCGCCGATTCGCCCGACCTTCAAGCCGAATTGTCAAATATTTACAAGTACCTTTTCCCGGTTTTGTAAGGTAAAAAAACTAAATAATATGCAAAAGAATATGCTCTAAGGGCATATTCTTTTTTATATATATGCTTATTGATAAACTAAATAAGAAATAATGTAGATTTTTACAAAACAACAAATACCTTTGCGCAAAATACTTACTCTATGACTCTACAACAATTGGAATATATCGTAGCCTTAGACGAGCAAAGGCATTTTGCCCGCGCCGCAGAGGTATGCAAGATAACACAGTCGACCCTCAGCCTGATGATACGCAAGTTGGAGGAAGAACTCGACATCACCATCTTTGACCGAAAGATGCACCCCATAAAGCCCACACTTGCTGGCGAAAACCTTATCCGTCAGGCACGTATAGTGCTTTTTCACTCAAAGCAGTTGCTAAAACTTACACAAAACGAAAGGCAAAAGTCGAGCGGCGAAATCCGTCTTGGCATCACATCCACAATTGCGCCATACATTATGCCTAAGTTTTTTAAGTACATCAACAATTTTACCGATATCAAACTGATAGCCAAAGAGATGTACAACTGCGACATAGTGGGAAAACTAAAATCGGCAGAGATTGATATGGCTATAATGTCGAACCCCGAAAAAAATAGCGAACTGCTTGAAATTCCGCTATATAACGAGAAACTTTTGGCATACGTTTCGCCCAACGACCCGCTGAGCAAAAACGAAAGCATTGATTTAGAAAAATCGCCAAACAAAAAACTTTGGCCGCTGAAACAGTCGATTTGCTTCAAAAATCAAATTGAAGGTCTTACTACTTACAACAATATCGAACGCAATATTTACGAAACTGGCAATATATCAACGCTTTTGCAGATTGTAGACGAGAACGACGGCTTTACCGTTTTGCCCGAACTGCATATTCCGCTTTTGTGCGACGAAACTAAGAAAAATCTCCGTCCGATAGCCGAGCCGGTGCCCACGCGCACTGTATCTCTCTTTGTTAGAGCCGATTATATGCGCGAAAACCTTATCAATATTGTTATCGACGGCATCAAGAGCATTATTCCCGAAAATATGATCAACGACAGGCTAAAAAAATACAGGGTAAAGTTGTAAAGTTTTTTTTAAGATTTTGCCCCGACGGATAGTTTTAGCATTGTTTTTGATAATTTTGCATTGTAAAACTTATAATACAATGCTAAAAACTATTATATCGCTCATATTGTTGATAATTACCACTTTGGCAAGTGCTCAAACGCAGCACGACACTATTGATGTGGCTATCCTTGGCGACTCAAACACGTGGCTCGGCGGCGACGACTGCACAAAGCCAAAAGGTTGGAACACATATTTTAAGGCAGAATTTAAGCCAAAATCGTGCGTAAGTCTTGCCCGCAGCGGTGCATCGTGGACTCATACGCCCCAAACCGTCCGCAATACTGCCGAATATGCAGCCAAACCTACGCCAAACAATGTGATTTACAATCAAGTAGAACGCCTTAAAGAAAAAGTTGACAGCACACTAATTGCCTCTCCAAATCTTATAATCATTGCTTGCGGCACTAATGACGGATGGTTCAAAGCCAAGTATTATCCTCAACTTTTTGTCCGCTCTGCCAACGAGGCTTTTTCAAAATACGATAGCATAGCGCAAACGCCTATAAACAAAATAGTTACCTTAGCCGAAAGTGTAGTGTTTAATTGTGCATTGTTGCAAAAATATTTCCCCGAGGCAAGGATAATTTTGTTAACTCCAATGCAAACAACCGCCGTGCCGTTATCGGTAATTGAGCAAATTGGTGATGTTATAGATAATTGTGGTAAACTGATGAATATCAGTACAATCCGTCAAGATAAAATATGCTGTGTAAAATCTGCCGACGAGCGTGTAAAAAAGGTAAACACCTACGACGGCACTCACACATCAATAATTGGCGCACAAAAAAATGGCAAACTTATTGCCTTAGAAATCAGCAAATTATTAACCCAAAATCAAGAATAACAAAAGATGGTATTTTCAGATTTATTCTTTTTGTTTGTTTTTTTACCGTTGTTTGTAATATGCTATCTTGCAGCGTATTACATCGACAAAAAGAAATCGTTAGACGGTGCGGGCTCAATGGCGTTTAAAAATGCCGTGCTTGTGGCGTTTAGCCTGATATTTTACGCTTGGGGCGAACCAATTTATGTGTTTTTAATGCTTATATGCGTAATTATCAATTATTTTGCAGGCAAATTTATAGAAAAATCTATTCAAAAACGTCAGGCATTGATTGTCGGCGTGGCGTGCAACGTATTGATACTCTGTATTTTTAAATATGCCGGATTTTTTGCCGAAACGCTCAATGCCGTAGGTATTCCTATCCCCGTGCCGGAGATTAGTTTGCCGATTGGTGTTTCGTTTTATATTTTTCAGAGTATCAGTTACTTAGTAGACGTTTATCGCAAAGAGGCAAAGGCGCAAACACGGTTTGTGGATTTGCTGCTATATATTAGTATGTTTCCGCAACTTATTGCAGGACCTATTGTACGCTACAACACTGTGGCTGAGGAGATTAACAACCGCAAAGTTTCGTTCGACGATATTGCCGACGGCGTTTACAGATTTATGATTGGTCTTGCCAAAAAGGTGATTATCGCCAACCAAATAGGAAGCATTGCTACTCAGTATCTTACCAATGGTTTAGAGACCTCCACAACGCTCGGCTTGATGCTCGGACTGTTGGCGTTTTCGTTGCAGATTTATTTCGACTTTTCAGGCTATTCAGATATGGCTATCGGCATTGGACGCTGCTTGGGATTCCATTTCAACGAGAATTTCAACCATCCCTATTGTTGCAACAGCATAACTGATTTTTGGCGCAGATGGCACATTTCGCTCGGGTCGTTTTTCAGAGATTATGTGTATATCCCGATGGGTGGAAACCGTAAAAATCAATGGCGCAACGTGCTGTGCGTGTGGTTTTTAACAGGTATGTGGCACGGTGCAAGTTGGAATTTTATTATCTGGGGTTTGTTTTTTGGTGTGATTTTGGTAATCGAAAAACTATTTATCTTAAAGAAAATCAAGGATATACCCGTTGTCGGAAACGTTTACAGCCTTTTGATGGTTTACATTGGCTGGGGTATATTTTACTTCACCGATTTTGAAAGTATGAAATTATTTTTCAGTAGGATTTTTACTTGCGGAGAATTTTATAATTTTGCAGACGTTCAGGCAGTTTCGGGCAATCTGTGGTTGTGGATAGCCGCCATTGCGTTTTGTATGCCTGTGCGCAAGATTTTGGAAGAAAAAATCACCAAACCTGAATATATCTGCGCATACAGGATAACGTTTTCAGTATTAGTGATTTTGTTTAGCACCGCGCTACTTGTGGGCGCCACCAATAATGCATTTTTGTATTTCAGATTTTAAACTATATAGGAAAAATGAACAAGGTATTTTTAATTGTAACAACTTCATTATCAATAAGTTTTGCAGCCAATGCGCAAACGGCGTACAACGATACGGTAGAAAACCGCGTTGTGCCTGAGTATGAGAATGTTGTATGTCCAAACGTGAGTCTCAAAATGTGGAATCGTGTGGCGGTAACAGGTAGCGGCAAAGATATTCGTGCGTTTTCGCCGTGGAAAAGTATTCAATACACATCGTCGGAATATTCCAAAGTGGCGAATCTTTACAAAAAGACATTTGGCAACAAAGTGAACATTTGGTTGATGCCAATTCCCACTGCGGCAGCGTTTTACAGTCCCAAAAACAATGCTTTTACATCAGAGCAATATTCTACCATAAATTATATGTTTGGATATGCCGACAAGGATGTGCATTGTGTTGATATTCACACAATTTTGGGTCAGCACGCCAATGAAAATATCTATGCCCGCACCGACCATCACTGGCTTCCACTCGGGGCTTATTACGCCGCCAAAAGGTTTGCTGCTTTGGCAGGTGTTCCATTTGTAAGTATCGAAGATTCAACACGTTATCAGCACCGTGTAATTCACCGTTACTGCGGCACAATGTATCATTACACCAAAAATATCAACGTTAAAAACAATCCCGAAGATTTTGATTTTTGGTTGCCCATCGCTGCCAAATATTCTACAAGCATAGTACAGTTTAAATATGCTGGTGTTCACCAAGTTACTGGCGAATTTATACCCAAAGACCAAAACTATTTTAAAGAGTATCCCGACGGCAGCGCGGCGGCGTATTGCACTTTTATTGGTGGCGACGCCCGTCTTGTTCACGTGCATACCAATGTGGGCAACGGTCGCAAGGTGCTTTTTGTAAAAGATAGTTTTGGAAATGCAATTCCGGGATATTTGTTTTATTCGTTTGAAGATTTGCACGTAATTGATTGCAGATATTTTAATCGAAACCTAACAGAATATGTTGAAAAACAAGGTATTACAGATATAGTTTTGTGCAACAACCTTCAATTTGTGGGTCAGCCCAAAATTCAAGACGCACTAAAACGTTATTTAACTCAGAACCCAACACGATAAATTATTAACTAACAACGAATTAAACTAATGATACGAATATTTTTTATTGATATTATTATAAAGAAAGTTCCTTAAAGAAACTTTCTTTTACGAATGTAACTAATACATTTTTAGTGTATTAGTTTAATTCGTCAAAAAAATTTAATCTTGATTAAATTTTTTATTTTATAAATAATTTTCTTCGTTTTAATTTGTTTAATTCGTTTTTAAAAAAACAAAATTATATTATGAATAACTATTCTAAAATCTACATAATAGGTACAGCGGCGGCATTTGGAATAATGACCGTGGTGCTGAATTTTTTTCCACGGTCGTCGTTTTCGGAACGCGAACGCCGCGACCTTGCCACTTTTCCCGAGTTTTCTGTCGAAAAATTTGCAAGCGGTGAATTTACCGACAGCATTTCAAAATGGTATAGCGACAGTGAGCCTTTCCGCGAATCGTTTATGTCTTTGAGCGAAAAGTTCAACAGTATGAAAGGCGTAAAAACCGGCAGCGGCGAAAATGCCGTTACCTTTATCACCGGCGATGCCAACGACCGTCCTGTGGTAGATACCACTCTATCTATCGATGAATTGCTTGACAACGAGGTAGTTGCAGTAGATACTCCCGCCATTGCACCGCAAATAAAAGACACCATTGCGCCAAGCAAGCCCGTAGAAAACAAAACCGCCGAAAACAAGTCCTCCGAAAACAAGCCTGCACCCAAAGAGCCTGATAATCACGATGGTTTCCGCATTCCAAACTCAGGCGTAATACTTGTGGGCGAAGAACCTAATGTGCGTGCTCTTTTGGCTTTTGGGTGCACATCGTATTACACCAAAGTGTATTGTGCGGTGGTGAACTCATACAAAGAGACTTTTCCTGATGTGAATATTTGGGTAATGCCAATACCCACAGCGTCAGAGTTTTACGGACCAGAAGAGGCGCGTTCGGTAAATTGGCGGCAAAAACCCTGTATCGAAGCCGTGTTTAAGAAACTCAACGAAAATGTAAACGCCGTGCATATCTACGACACACTTTTGGCGCACGTCAACGAACCTATTTACCTCCGCACCGACCACCATTGGAGCGCCCTCGGAGGATATTACGCTGCCAAATGCTTTGCCAATCAAGCCGGATTGCCGTTTAAGAGTCTTGAAGACGGCTACGAACCCCGTGTAATTCACAATTTTGTGGGTTCGATGTACGGCTATGCCAAGGATATTTCGGTAAAAAATTCGCCAGAAGATTTTGTCTATTATTACCCATCGCAAACGCAGTTTACCACCCACGTAATATCTTATATTATTGATAATAAATATAATATCACCAAAGTATATCCCGAAAAAGAACGTTCATATTTTGCCAAATTTCGCGATGGCAGTTCGGGCGCATACTCCACATTTCTTGGTAGCGATTCGCAGTTGACCCGTGTGGAAACTTCTACCAAAAACGGTCGCCGAATACTCATACTCAAAGACAGTTACGGCAACACAATCCCCTCGTGCTTGTTTTATTCGTTTGAAGAAGTTCACGTGGTAGATTTCCGCTATTTTCCCAAAAATATGAAAAAATACGTGGAAGACCACCAAATCACCGACATCCTTTTTGCCAACAACCTCACCTTCTGCTGCACCCTCACCGCCGCCCAAAAATACAAGCGTTTTCTCACCCAACCAGAAGGCTCAGGAATTGTGCGAGATACCACACAGACGGAGTAACGACTTGTATTTTTCGCCCAAAATCCTATTTTTTGAGCGGAAAATCCTATTTTTTTTGCTGTTTCAGGGGTATTTTTGCAATCGAAAAATTTGATAATTATTAACTAAATAGCAAAAAAGGAAAAACATATTCTCACCACTATCTCAAAAAAGGAATAATACTGAAGAGTAATCTTGCGTTTATATAAAAAGCTAAATATTAATTATCTAACACTATTTCATTATGAAAAAACATACAAACCAGATTTCAACGAGAGGGCAAAAAGCGCTCATCCTTTCGTTAGCGTTGTCATTAACGTGTACACTTAATGTCGAGTCGGTAAACGCCCAGGATCCTTGTTCCACCGATATGGGGCATACGGGTACGCCTCTAAATCTTAACGGCAATAAAACTGAAAAAATAACAGGAACCCCTTTAGTGTATACCCAATGGTCGGACAATGCATACAAAAGCCATCTGACAGTTTACGAAAACAACACCATTGTGGCAGAATGGATGCAGGCTATAGAATATCAATTTGAGTTTGGTTACGACTATTCTGAACTCGTAGATCCTAAAACCAAGAATTTCGCATTAGATTACAGCTACACCAAGGGCAACAACAAAGCCTTATATGGCTACATTGGTGTGCATCTTTGGACTCTGAACCCAGTGACAGAATGCTATATTATAGACGATTGGTATGGCGATAAGCCTTACGCCGCATCTCTTGGCACTAAAGTAGGCGAGTATGAATTAGATGGCGCATTATACACAATTTATGCCCATTGGAGAACCAACCAACCTAGTCAAGTAGGAAACACCTCTTTAATGCAGGTATTCAGTCTCCGAGAAACTTCGCGCCAATGCGGACATATCAATATTTCGGCTCATATCAGCAAGTGGTTGGAACTTTTCTACGGGCAGACAATGAATATAGCGTGCAACGGCACTTCCAATATTGATATACCTGTGTCACTGGGTGATATAGATCAAGTTAACCTTTATCACAATAGCGGCGGCACTGGTTCTAACCTAAGTTCAGGAACAGTAGACTACACCTATGTGAAATTAGACGACAACTACAAAAAACAGATTTCATCCTGCAGCATAACAATCACAGGCGACAGCAAAACCTACAACGGCAAAAAGCAAAGTCCTGACAACATAGTAGTTAAAGACGGCGACAAGACTCTTGTTTTGAATCAAGATTACAAAGTGGAGACCGACGACGATTGCATCAATGTTGGCAATTACACATTATCTATTGTGGGCATTGGCGACTACAAAGGCACATCATACGAGACATTTAAGATAACTGCCAAAGAGATTACCGTAAAAGCCGACGACAAAGCCAAGAACCCCGGCGACAGCGATCCTAAACTTACTGCCACAATTTCGGGACTTGTAGACGGAGAATCCGAGTCGTTGATCAAATACACCATCTCGCGCACCAAGGGCGAATCCGAAGGCAAATACACTATCACTCCGTCGGGCAGCTCAAAACAGGGCAACTATTCAGTTAGTTACGAAAAAGGAACTTTCACAATCGACAAAAACTATATTCCCACACCTGTGTCCGACATTCCAGCCAATCAATCAGGCATCAAAGTCTGGTCGTTCAGCTCTTCCATCTACATCGAATCCGCACCCAACACCCAATACAAAATCATCGACATAAACGGTAAAATAATCAAGTCTGCCGCCACAAAATCAACAAAAGAAGAGGTAAACATTATAAAAACAGGTATCTACATTGTAATTATCGGCAACTTATCTTACAAGGTGTTGGTGAATTAGAGTTTTATGGATTTTTCGCCCAAAATCCTATTTTTTGAGCGGAAAATCCTATTTTTTTTGCTGTTTCAGGGGTATTTTTGCAATCGTAAAATTTGATAATTATTAACTAAATAGCAAAAAAAATGAACTTAAACAGATTCGCAAAAATCGCGTCGTTGGTTTTGTTTGCTGCTTTTGCAGTGTCAACCGCCGACGCTCAGATAGGTAAAAACCTATTAAACAAGGCAAAAGAAGCCGCCAACAATGCTGTTAACGGCAACAACAACGGCAGTTCGCAAACTCAGCAAGGCACTACAACCCAGCAAGGTACTACAAGTCAACCTACTGTATCTCAGTCCTCTAACAACGCTCCTCAAATTAGAGCCGCCAAAGGCAACACCTATTATGTGAGCGTTTCCACAGGCAGCGCCCGCAACGACGGCAAATCGCCCTCCACCGCTCTCAAAGACCTTCAAAAAGCCATCGACCTTGCGCAAGACAACGACATTATTCTTGTGGCAGAGGGCAACTATCTCGGCAATATGGACAGGGGATATATCGAAATTGGACGTTTTGGCAATGCTACTCACGAAATGGGCAAATTTATAAGCATTTATGGAGGATACTCCACCGATTTTGCCCAGCGCGACGTTATGAAACACGTTACCAAACTGCAACCCACAAGCCAAAAATTTATTGCTCCGCTGTTTAATATCAACGCCCGCCGTCCATACGGATATTCGGGTCCTGAGGGCAGCGTAGTGGTTGACGGACTTGTATTCGACCTTGGTGAAAACAACCGCTATTGCACTAAAAATATGAAAGAAAAAGACGTTTCGGGAACTCCCAACGAAGGCGTGCTTACAGGTCGTTTTGTTGAACCCGATGCTCAACCTTCTGTTCCCACCGAAGGCTATCTCAGCGGCGACGAATATGGTTTGCATTTAGATGTAGAAGGTCAGGTACGCATTTCAAACTGCATTTTTGTAAACTGTCGCGATTATGGTATCGCCGGACTTATGGGCAAGGGACACATTGAGGTGTGCAACAATATTTTTATTTCGTGCCGCTATGCTTCGTGCCAAATTAAAGGCAATGTAAGAGACGCCGACATCGACAAGGTTTCGTTCGATTTTCACCACAACACTGTACTCTTTACCTGGACACGCACCAAGGTGTTTGACGATATGGGTCAGGGATTCCGCTTTATGAACGGCATCCGCACCATCGACTGCCACCACAATATTTTTGGCTGCAACAGCAACTGCGCCGTGGAGCGTGTTTACTACGAAACCAATGCAAATATGGAAAAACTCAAACAGAGCAACCTCTACGAAAACTACTTTTTTGCCAACAAGCGCGACCTCGAAATAGCATCGTCGGGAGTGGCTTCGATCTCAGTGCCCGCCGACCGTATCGAGGAGGTTGATCAGATTGGTCCTAAGTACGAGAACAACAGAGAGTTGCCCGAAAGCGAGAAGGCATTTACCAACGCCATCGACCAAAGTTACCTCGAAGGATTTTTGAGCCTGAAAATAATGTCGAGCCAAAGTTACAATGCCAATTCGGCTGCCAACCAAGTAAACCGTGCATTCGGACTCAATCAGCAAGGCACCGAAATTGTGCGTCCCTCGATGTACTGCAACAAGTATCCTTGGGAAAAAGCCAAAGACCTCTTTGGCAAGGTAAAAGGCTACGGAGCGCAAATGCCCGACAACAAGATTGTTAAATAGCAGTATTATAATCAACTTTTCATTTGGCGGATTAAGACGTTTTTGTGTTTTAATCCGCTTTTTTGTTTTTATAATCCGTTTTTTTTCAATAACATTGCGGCCAAAATAATTTATAACAACAAAAAAAAATGAAAAAACTTATTCTCACATTATCGGCGGCAGTGGTTTTGCTGCAAACGGCATCGGCTCAGACCGAAATTAACAACAACGCAAGCGAAAGCGGTTGGGGTTACAAAATATCGGGATTCATTGACCCTCAGGCATTTTTTGATACTCGCGAAATCGTGGGCGGACGCGAAGAACAGATGCTTTTTTACCCAAAACCAAAAGAATTTGATTCGTTTGGCAACGATATTAACGAAAAATCAAGCCTCAATATGCTAGCCATTACAGCACGTATCGGTATGAAAATCAACGCTCCCGATATGCTCGGCGCAAAAGTTTTTGGATATATCGAAGGCGATTTTACAGGTTCGTCGGAGAGCGGAATCAATATGCTTCGTCTGCGTCACGCTTACGTTAATATGCGTTGGCAAAACGACGGACTTCTTGTAGGTCAATATTGGCATCCTATGGTGGCTCACGAGGTAATGCCGGGCACTCGTCCGCTTAATATGGGCGTACCATTCCACCCCTATTCGCGTTACGTACAAACCAAATACACAAGGTATTTCGGCGGATTGGAACTCAATGCCATTGCCTCGTTTCAGTTAGACAACAAAGCCGTTGGACCTAACGGCGGCAGCACCGAGTATCTGCGCAACAGCAACCTCCCCGAACTCAACGCTCAGGTGGTTTACCGTGGCGAAAAACTCTATCTTGGCGCAATGTTTAACTATATGCTCATTCAGCCCCGTACCAAATTTACCGACGAGGCTTCGGGACTCACCTACAAAACCGACACTAAAATCGGCTCTTCGGCATTCTCAGTTTTTGGCAAATATCACGGCGATAATTTCGACATTCGTTGTCAGGCAATCTATGGCGACAACCTTTACGAACAATGTCTTATGGGCGGCTATTACGATGAATACGACCCAGTTAAGCACGAATACAAATACACCAACTACGGCACCACCACCGCTTGGGTAGATTTTTCAAAATGCAGTGGAGTTTTCCGCCCGGGAATGTTTCTTGGATGGGGTTGCAACAATAGTTTTGGCGACCGCATTGCCAACGATGCAACTACATACGGACGTGGCATCAACATCAACTCCGTTTACCGCATTCAACCCCGCATTGGCATTATTCCAAACAAAACCCTCAACTTTTTTGCAGAATACGAATACACAGCGGCAGAATACGGCAAGGCTGAGCCCGAAGGTACTGATTTTTATAAATTTACCAAAGATTACACCGTAGGCAATTCGCGTTTTATTGCCGCCGTGGTGTTTAATTTTTAATATGATGTAGAGACGTGTCATGGCGGTGTTTAATTTTTATAATGTAGAGACGTGCCATGGCGCGTCTTTACAAATAAAAATATTTATAATATTATCATTCAGCCTATTAGTGTCGTGCGGCGGCGGACAAGATAGCGAAAGTTTCAAAACCGATTATGGAACGCTAGCCCTCCGCCGCATTGCCGACACGTTGAATATTATTGAGCATTTTGATGGCGATTCCGTTATCTCTCAGTGGGAATTGCGCTTCCCTGTCTACCGTTTCGACTATGGCGACCTCAACGGCAACGGCGTTAACGAAATAGTAGTAGGCGTTACCAAAAAGACCCGCTATTGGGAAGAAGGCAACCGACTGTTTATCTATAAGTTGTACAATGGTCGCCTGATACGACCCCTTTGGCTTGGTTCGCGCCTTGGTGGCGAAATTCTCGATTTCCGCATCAACCGCAGCACTAAACCGGCCCAAATCATCACCACAGAGGATTTTAAAGATTCAATCGTTACGGCTGTGTATAGTTTGGGTGGATTTGGGTTGAGGTTTGAGGGGGTTCTTGGCGTAATATATTAATTCTTAAAATTTTACGCCAAAAGATGCACAAATATTGTGCAGATGTTTTTTGCCGGAAAATTCTCCGTGTGTGAGTTTTACGTTTCGTAAACCAATGTTGCCATCAATGCCTATGCGGAGATGTTTAGTTTCGTATGCAACCATAGGCATTATGCTGAAATTAAAGTCTTTGATTTTATTTAATCCTGTACTTTGATGATATAAGCCGTCATCAAAATCATATTTGTCGTTTTGGATACAACGCGAAAAAACAGGTCCAATACCGAGCATCCATTTGTTGCCTTCAACATCATCGTTGAGGTGTGCTTGAAAAATTACAGGAATGTCGAGAAATTCAAACCAATCTGATGAACCGCCTTCTTTGGGGCTAAAAAGGTCTTCCATATCTTTGTGCCAAGCAAGTCCCGACATAACCGACAGATATTCACTAAAATAATGGTTAATTCCATAACCTGCCTTAATGGTGACTCCGTGACCACAAAAAGAGTCTTCGATGTCGGTGATAATTAATGGTCCAGCGGAAATATAAATGCTGTGTTCCCAAGTTTTTTCTTGCGCTTGTGCGCTTAATACGCTGCCCAAAGATATTGCAACAGCGATAATTAGTTTGGTTAATGTGTTCATACTGAAATAAGTTTTTGATTGATTTTTTCAATATTTAAACCCCTAACTTGTTTTCTACCCTATTATTATTTGGTAAAAAATATTAAAAAACATCTCTCACTCCTTGCCTTACCAAATAGATTTAGCAAACATTTTGAGAATTTACGCATATTTGGCAAAAAAAATAGTGAGAATTTACGCATATTTGGTAAAAAAAATTGGGGAACAAGAATGGAATTGTTATCTTTGCCATCGAAACCATAATAAAAAGAAAATTACACCAAAGACTATCAAAAAGATGGCGAAACTATCTGTTTGCCAATATATTATGCTTAGTTTTTGTAATAATTTAACAACCAACCAACCCAATGGCACTCTCACAACACATAATCAATCTTACCCGCCTTGCTCTTGCCGATAGGGTACTAACCTACAAGGAGCGGGAGACCATTGTTGATGCTGCTATTAAAGAGGGTGTGAAGTCTGACGAAATCAATCAGTATTTGGATAATGCGCTCAATGAACGGCTTAAATACTACACCAAAGAAGAACTTAAATGTTGTATGGCGTGCGGTGCGCAAATTCCGTTGATTTCAGATATGTGTCCTTATTGTGGTAATTATCTTCAAAATATTGATACTCAACGTGTAGGTCCTCCCATATTTGTGATAGGCGATGATGCAGATATTATCCGCTCTGAAAATATGAGAGTGTGGCAAGAAAAGAAAAATCTCAAAACTTGTCCCGATTGTGGTGCACCGTTTCCATTGTTGAGTAATATCTGTTTGTCTTGTGGACATATTTTGCACGAACAACGGGGAACAGAGTTGAATATCAAAACTTTGATTGTGAAAATTGAAAAAAGCATTAGGAGGCTTAAAAATGTTCCTATTCCTTCGATAATAGATTTTATTATGTATTATGGTTCTATTTTGTTGTTTTTGACCTTCTTTTTTTGTTCGATTTTCAACCCTGATACAATAGTTTTTTTCTTATGTTTCACTTTCGTTGCATTTTTTTTTCTTGTAGCACGAAACAAAGAAGCATTGACTATTCAAGAGGCAGATGAGTATTATTACGAAGCCTTGTATACTCATAAAATGTATCTTAGAATAGTAAAAACGCTTTACGGCAACAATAAAGAAGCCCTAGATCTTTTGGATAGTTACTCGTCAAAAATAAAAGCAATCAAAAAACGCCGCATTCTCAATATGATTTTTTTAGGTATTGATGTTATTGTGTTTTTGGGATTTATACTTTTCTTCAAACATTTTTTTCTTCCTTTGATTCACTAATTGAACGGTATGAACGATAATAAATCAAGTTTTCAGGAAATTAGCATTGCTCTTGAAAATCTTTTAAAAGATTATCAAAAGCAATATCCCAAAACTATGGGAGATGTTTTTATGAACAATTATGCCTTTTGGGTGCTATTGATTTCGGTTGGCTTGTCTTGTGTATTCTATTTTGGAACGCAACTCATAGAGTATAAAATTATGATTTATGAGTCTCTCTTTTTTAGTGGTACATTGATAATAAAAACAAAGAGAAAAAAAATTTCATCAACACTTCTTCCTCAAATAGAGCAACTGAAACAGCAGATTGAACCATTTGCCGAATATCCTGACGTTAAAAACTATCTCAAAGAATTTGACATTGAGTTGAATGAAACCATCAAAAACAAACAAAAATATATTAGGATTCACCGTATTTGTTTTATTTCGTTAATGCTTGTGTTTGTTTTTACAATTTCGGTAATTTTGTATTTGCCCTAACATATTATTCCGTACATTTGCAGCATAATAACATAAAACATTTTCCATTATGAAAAAACAACTCTTATTATCAGCCTTAGCCGCCATTATGCTATGTGCTTGTGGCTCAGGCACAACTCAAAATGAAGGCACTCAAAATGCCGACACTATCACCGCATTTCAAATTTTCAAAATGATCAATCCCGATATGGCGGCTGAATCCACTAATGCCGACTCTTCTGATAGAATGTATTATCTTTTGTACAACGAGGAAGAATTGTCTGGCATCAGTACTCTGTTGTTGCGCCACAATGACAACGGATATTTAGTTGTTACCGAGAAAAGTTCGCACGACGAAATGGGCGATGTATACATAGATTATTTAAAATATTATCACTATAACGATGGCAAACTTACCGAACTGAAAGACATTCAGCCCACACCATCAATCAACGAATTTGCCGCCATCGATGCCGTTGCTTTTTACGACCCTGATGATGAAGGAGACTTTGGTCCGGCGGGTATTATATACAATTATAATTTTGTCGATCAACTTCTTGAAGTTAGTGCTTCTCCGTTTTGGGTAGATCCGTTTTACCTTTATTACAAATGGGACGGTTCTAAATTTGTTCTCGACCATAAAAGCGACCTGCCAAAACATATCAATTTGATTACGTCGGCAGGCTTGGGCAATATTTATGTAGGCGACAATCCTCCCGAAAACCTCGAAGGATTTCAGGCCAACACCCTCGGCAAAACTATGTACTTTAACCGCGACGGCAAAAAAATGTTTAAACTATCGCTAAATGCCGACGGCAAAATAGACACAATCACCATTTTGTCAGACCTTTACACTTATAGAATGGATGTTGACGGACCTTCCAAAACCCCTCTTGGAATAGGATTCAACCCCATCGACTATGGTTTTTGGGTCAAGCAGTATTTCAAGTTTAAAGACAACAATTGGGTAAGGACAATCCCCGCAGTTGCCGACGAAAATCTTGAAGAAGCAACTCAAAAGAACGACTCGCTTGGTGTAATAGAGTTTTACACCACAAATGATGGCATTACGAATCTTTATCCCGAAAACGGCAAAATTGTTACCCACGATAACAGACCCGATTTCAACAGTAATGCCACCATCACTCTTATAAAAATTTATAAAGGTCAGCCTGATTTTGGACTCGATATTTTTCGTCAACTCATCAAACTACACGCAGAGGAGAACGACAACAACCCGCTACTCAACTACGATGAACAAGCCGACGAAATATACAAAGACAATAAAAAAACTAATGGTTTTCATTTGAATGATTATGGTTCTCATCAAGTTTATAACCACGCTTTCAAGTATTTTCCGCTCAAAAGTGGAGGCTACAAGGTTTATGAATATGTGGCTTGGGAACACGGCTTCCGATATGATTACCACGTAGATCCTTTTGACGAACAATACCACCTCTATTGTTACATTTATAAAGACGGCACGCTAACACCCACAGCCCTTGAACCTGATATTCCATCAGATTTGCACTCAACCCCCACGCCACTCACCGACAATGGTCTTAAAGGAATTGGCTATACTTTTGTCTGGGACGGCGAAAGTATGGTAAAACAAGAAGAATAAATTTTTATAAAACAAACTAATATGACAGCCGCAGTAAATATTGCGGCTGTTGTTTTATTATGATATTTTCTCAATTTCCTCCGACGTAAGTTTGGTGTATTTTGAAATCATATCAATAGAAAAGCCATCATATTCCTTCTGACGGCATAGTGGCTGCGGTTTTTAGTTTATCAGTTGCAAAAATAAAAATAATGATTGAGATTGCAAAAATATTTTTTTTGTATCTTTGCCATATTAAACATTAAACAATAAACGCATATCATTATGAAAAAACAACTCTTAATCTTAGCCCTTGCTGCACTTACATTATCATCGTGCGGAGGAGGCTCAACTCAACAAAACCAAGAAAACTCGATTCCTGAATTTACATTTGTGGAACCAAAAGAAAATATCGCAGAAAAAATTTGGGAACTTCTTCTTGAAGAGGATAGCGACTTTGGTGGTGAAGAAGATATGGACATCGACACAGCCTCAAACACTTATAAATGTATCGAATACAATATGTGGTCGAGATACGACGATATGAATATCCATAATTTTGTAGAACTAAAATGTTACCAAAAAAACGATTCGTCGTGGATTGGCGTGGTACACAAAAAAATCGACGAAACGGTGGAAGGCTCAACCCGTGTTATTAAAACGGTGTATGCCGTGCATTACAGCCAAAACAAAATCACACCTATCGACAGTACAGAAATTTTTCCGGAAATATTTTTCCAAATTGGCAACATCAACCAAAATAGTGCCTTTGGAGTTTATTACAATTTTTTCAACACACGGTTTGAAACTCGGTCGCGGTATTTTTGGCCTATTCAGTTTTATTGGTCGGGCAGCAAATTTGTAGCCGTTCCGTCCACTCCGCTGATGCAAAATGCCGACGATATTCAAACCGGTAATTTTTCGTACTTCGACAACAAGTATTCTTATTTCAACATCAACAGCCAACCCGACGATAAATTTGTTATCGGTTCCGACGGTGTTTTCAAAGATTCTAAGGGCAATGCCATTGCTAAAATTGAATTAAACGATGGCAAGGTATCGGGTTATTATCTATTAGACAGCAAGTTGGCATTGGCTCCCGAATGTAGAGATTCGGTAACGGGACTCCCCGCCGCTATTGGACTGCCTATCAAAAACGTTCTTTCTCAAATTAACGACTCCACTCTCACCAAAACCCAAAAAGATGGCAAATTGGTTGTAACATATCGTCTAAAACACGATGAATATGATTTGTTAGACATATTTAGAGAATACACCGCCAAAGACGAAAATTCGCCTATCGAAACCATACACGTTTACACCGTACCATTTTCGGTAAGCATCGATGACGAACTTGAAAAATGTACAAGTCTACTTCCCGAAACCAAAAACATTTTCAAAGCCTTTAATATTATGGAGCGAATCAACGGCTTAGGCAAGTTCAAACGGCTTAGTGGCATTGGTAAAAATATATCAGTTGATTTCGAAAATGGTGACTATCATTTTCAAGTTTATCCTGCATCGCAAGGCGGCGAATATGTGTTGTTAATAAAGACCGCATCTTTCGAGGGAGCCGACCCGGGCACCGCACAATGGTGGCACCACAGCAATGGCAAATTCACTCCCGCCGAAATAGCCATTCCACAACGCCCGTTCAACGATGCGGGTTACCAACTCAGTTTTGATGACGATGGACTCCATTACGACAATATGTCGGAAAAAGATTTCAAACTTTATGAATGGAACGGTAGCAAATTTACCAATGGTGAGGAGGATGAAGAGGAAAATGCTACTTCGGATAACGTATTTTCAGGAATGTTCCCTTCTTCAACATCATCTTTATCTGATGTTTCAGAAGCATATACCGAACCAGTTTCAGCCGAAGGCGACCTCAACCAAGACGGCATAAAAGATTATGCAATAGCAATTCACGGCGACGGCGGCGGTGAATATGTTGGTGTGTATTTTGGAAATGACAAAGGCGGAGGAAAACTTGTTGCCGAATGTGCTAATGCCCAAGACGTTTCCTCAATTTCAATCACCGACAAGGGCGTACTTCGCATTCAAACCCTCTACGAATTTGAATCCACCACCATACTCACTTATATGTTTCGTTTTCAAGATGGCGACTTCTACCTAATTGGCGGCAAAGACGAATGGAGCGAATCAGCACCCATTTCGTACAACTTTCTCACCAATCAAAAAGTAGAAGGCAAAACCACCACCACATTTCCTGCTCGAAATCTCAAAAAACTATCCGAGGTAAAACTTGGATATTTTGACCGAGGCTCAAAAGATAATTTCCTTGATGATTAATAATATAACATATTTCATTATGAAAAAACAACTCACAATCATTGCCCTTGCCGCCCTTGCATTATCGTCGTGCGGCAACAAAACACAACAGAATGGTGGAAACCAAACCGATACCACCGCCAATGTAGAGACGTCACATTGTGGCGTCTCTACAACGCCCACAACAGAAACAACCAAACCCATTGTTACAAAGGATACCGTAATAATCGACATTTGGAAAGAATATCTTAAAGGCGGTTGGTTTGGTATCGACGCTTCGCCCGAAGACCTTATAAGTACTTATATTCCAATGCTTAATGTGCAATCACCCACAGTAGCATCGTTTACAATGGACGGCGAATTTTGGGAAACCCACACCATTGCTTGTTACCCTCTCAAAAATGGTGGTTATTATGCACTTTGGTATCTTGAAAGTGAGGACGACCCCGACGGCGGTCCTGCAACTTTTCAACTGCAACC
This sequence comes from Bacteroidales bacterium, assembly GCA_016286055.1. GTDB lineage: Bacteria > Bacteroidota > Bacteroidia > Bacteroidales > UBA3824 > UBA3824. Next base: position 137,515 of record JAEERW010000003.1, on the reverse strand, counting down.
TTTTATCTACAACAACGGAACTTTGACCCTTGCCGAAAATCAGTTTCCGCCCTTCGACGACAACTACGTGATGCAGCAAAACAAAGAAATGATGTGGCTCGAACCCGACGTTTCGCTCTCCAAATTCACCGCCGAAGGCTTTACCCTCAACCTCGGTGAAGAAAAACATACCGAGTACAAATGGAATGGGGAAAAGTTTATTAAACAATAAAAGAAACATATTATGAAAAAATCTATCATCATTGCCCTTGCCGCTATTACGCTATATTCTTGCGGCTCAGGCACAAATCAAAATCAAAATAACGGGGCGACAAACACCGATACCACTGCCACACAAAACACCGACACCGCCGCCACGGTAGAGACGCCACAATGTGACGTCTCTACACCTGTTGACGAATCACCCGTTGACGAATCACCCGCCGATGATCCAACACAAAAAACCTACATCGACCGTGTGAAACAATATGCCGCACAACTGCCCACCGCTTACGCCGACACGGTTTATTCTTTTTATAAATCCGAAATACCTGACGGAGATAACCGCACCGACGAAAATTACTATTTCTTCCCATATAAATCAGGCGGTTTTTTTGTAATTGTACACGTATGTGCAATGGAATCGGGCTATGTATACAATTACGACAATCACTACAACTATATCAACGACAAACTCACAAACGCCGATGATATGTTTCCTAAACCGCAATATACTGATTTTGTGTCAGATGGCAACGCCGCCGATGCTGAAAGAATAGCCCAATTAACCGATGATTTTACATCCTCATATTTCGAAGGAGTGTTAAGTATTGACGTATTGCCCTCAGGCTTAGAGGAAGGCGAAGAATTTCAAGAAATAGAAAAATACCAACGTGTAACATACAAATGGAACGGTGAAAAATTTGTGAAGTTTAAAGAGTAATGAGCCACGAATCCGACATTCAAAATCATTGCCGCAATTATTTGCCGCACTTTGAGAACCAACGTTATCAAATGATAACGTACCGGCTTTACGACTCCCTCCCCAAAGAAATCATAGATAAATGGAAGGAAGAAGTTGGAATTGGAGATGGAGTGCAGGCGGCTCGCCTGCCTCAACAAGAAAAGCAAGCGGCTAATGTTGGAATGCGGACGGCTCGCCTGCCTAATATCGCGGACGAGCCGTCCGCATTCCAACAATTGCCACACTTTGGAAATAACGCGGACGAGCCGTCCACGCTCCTGCACCAACGAAAACTCCTTCTTTTAATTGATAAATACGAAAATCAAGGTTATGGTGAGTGTTTTTTGCGAAACGACAATGTCGCTCAAATTGTTAAAGATAATTTGATGTTTCATAATGGCAAGAAATACAATCTTTTATGTTGGTGCATTATGCCCAACCACGTTCACGTATTAGTAGAAATGTTTAGTGGCATATCTTTGTCGGAGGTGTTGCATAGTTGGCGTTCGTATACAGCGCACCAAATCAACAAGTTACTTAACCGCACCGGACAGGTTTGGATGGCAGAATATTTCGACCGTTATATCCGCGACTACAACCATTATCAAAAGGTAGTCAACTACATACACAACAATCCCGTTAAAGCCGGCTTTGTATCTTCTCCACAAGAATATCGTTGGAGTAGTGCTTTTCAATAGTTGAGTTGGAGTTGGAGTGCAGGCGGCTCGCCTGCCATTTCAACACCTGCAACCCCTTGGAATGCTGGCGGCTCGCCTGCCATAAAAATATGGCATTTTTTACTTGTAAAGCGGACGAGCCGTCCGCACTCCAACACTCCAACACACTTCAATACCAAACAATATTTTCCAAAAAAATATATCCCCATTCCCATTTTTCCTTATATTTGCAATGTATTAATAACTATAAATCAAAACCATTACTCAAATGAAAATCAAACATTTACCAAAAGCCCTCGCCGCTCTGATGCTAAGTGCTTGCGGTGGAGCAAATCAAAACAGCGGCTCACAAAACACCGACACCGTGGCACTGCCCGACTATATCGCCCACGCTATCTGCAAACAGATTAACCCAAAGGAAACGCCCGACACTGCCACTGCCACCGACAACAACAAACTGTTTTATGGGTGTTCGTATCCCGACCCCGAAGATCCGCAGTTTGGCGAATATTTTATCCAAGTTCAATGTTTTCCAAAATCCAATGGCGAATACGTTGCGGTATACATCCTCACCAACGACTGGGATGCAGGTGATTATAGCGAATCTAAAGTTGAAGCCTTTAAGTCTTACCTTTATAAAAACGGCACACTCACCGAAGACAATAATCTTTTGCCCAAGCCATCGTTCGATGATTTCAACAATGCCGAGGGTTTATGGTTTTATAATCCCAATGACCCGAAATGCGATTCGGCACGTACCGCATTTAATAAAAAAGGCTGCGAATATCGTTTCAACGATGATATGATAGACGCTTGCATCAGCAACGAAGACAAATATTTTAGACTTCATTACAAATGGAACGGCTCTGAGTTTGAACCATCAGGCAGCGGTTTGTTTTTTGGCTGCATTTCTTCCAAAGGTTTGGCTAACATCCGTTTTGGCGAAGTTCCTCCTCAAAAACTCGCCGGATTCGACATCAACACTATGGGTCGCACAATGTATTTCAACCGCAACGCCAAAAGAGACATTAAACTTTCGCTTTCGTCGGAGGGCAAGGTTGATACCATCGAAGTATTTTCCGAACATTATGGCTATCAGTTTTATTGCGCCGGCACAGGCTTCCTAATGGTGGGCAGCAACGAGGTTTCTAACGAATTTTCTAACTGTCTCAACCCGGAACTCGGCTTTGTGGAATTTTCTGAATACGACGGCGACATTTATCGACTCTTAAATGACGGTTGTATAATTGAGTTTAATTCTCCCAAAGGTGTAATTAAGAGCATAAAATTTTATAAGAAAGGAAACACCGTCGGCGAACCTGAAACTGATAATGAATCAGATACCCAACCTCAGTTTGCCACAGGCGACCTCAACGGCGACGGCATCAAAGACTCTGTGGCGTTTAACAAGGGGTTCTTTGTATATTTCGGCAGCAAGGACGGCAAATACAACTTGTTTAAAACATACAAGGTGTTCCCTCACGAAACCGATGAGAGCAATTGCTATGATTACTCAACCGATATCGAAAATGGCAAACTGATAATCACGACACGCCGTAGTGGCGACGGAGGATTCCAAGACTATTACTACACCCTCAAATTCCAAAATGATGATTTTGTGCTTCTTAAACTCATAGACGATGGCGGGTTGGATGGTTCAAGCACACAAATCTACGATTTTGAAGCAAGAACATACAAAGGCGATTTCAACGAAGGTGAAGGCGACAGTTACACCACCACAGCCAAACTCAAAAACCTTCCGTCGCCCAAACTCTCTGATATTGTAATCGGTGACTCTCCATACGACTGCATCGACAGTTACATAGATGAAAGCACAGTGAAAACCAAAACACGTTAAGTAGTTTTGAGAAAATTGTTAACATAAAAACCATTGCTAACATATAAAACTAAGTACTATGACCATACAACAACGAGCCAACTACGGCTTTGAACTAAAACAAAACGGCGTGTGCAACTGCGCAATGGCTGTTTTAAAGGCTTATTCCGACAAACTGAATGTTGACGAGAATACGCTCAAAAATCTTTCGTCAGGCTTTGCCGCCGGAATGGGCGGAATGGGAGGAACTTGCGGCGCAATTATCGGTGGGGTGATTTCGGCGGGAATTATCAACAACGGCGCGGGCACCCCGAGAATCGCCAACCAAATTGTCCAAAAGTTCAAAGAAAAATCCGGCGCCACCATCTGCAAAGACCTCAAAGCAATGACCAACGGCAAACCCCTCTGCCCCTGTCCGCAATGTGTATACAACGGCATTGAGATTTTGGGCGAATGTTTGGGAATAGAATAAAAAATTATAATATAAAACAATATGAAAAAACACGTATTTTTAATCGCTGCCGCCGCCGTTATGCTTATGGCGTGCGGAGCAAAACAGAACCAAAACAGCGGCAACAACGCCGATTCTACAACCGTATCGAATGGTGGAGACGCGATGAATCGCGTCTCTACGCCATCACAAACCGAACCCTACGACCTTGCATTCTACGGTCTCAAAGGCAACGTTAAAAAGATGAACAACAATGTAGAATTCGACAAAAGCGGCATCATCGTCAAAGTGGATGGCTACAACCCGTTTGAATTAGAAGAGCCGCAACGCTCATTTAACGAGGAGACCAACGAGGTGTCCGACTTGGAAAAATGGACTCGCGACGGCAAGGGACGCATCATCAGCCAACGTGCTTGGGAATACGAGCAAATCTACGTTTGGGAAGGCTCGCAGATTATCCGCGACACCACCTACTGCGAAGGTCAGGTTTGGCTCACCACTTACGAATACGACAAAGACAGCCGCCTCGTAAAAAACACAACCGTAATGTGTGAAGACAACGGCGAGTTTAAATTTGAGCCCTGCGGCACCCTCGAATTCACCTACAAGGATTTCGACAGCCACAACAATTGGACAAAATGCATCACAAAAAAATCCGACGCAGTATCCAACGAAGTATCTGAGGATGAAGTAACAAGGACAATTGAGTATTGGGAGTAAGTACTCTTACTCAATACCCTTCATAAATGCAATCCATCTCCCGCTAATGCTTTAATTATAGCGATTTGCGGGAGATGGTGTTTTAATATAATTAAATTGGCATTGGAACAATAAGAAACTCGCTGCGCAGATTATTCAACTCGTGAGTGCCACTCACGGGTTATATATTTCCTTTCAAAAATTTCCCTATCTTTGACATTAACACGTCAAATAATCGAGTTGAATACACTTTGTAGTCAACTAAATTTAAGCAGATGGGCTTTGTGGTGTGAAATTAATCTTGCATAATCCGACAAAAAAATGTAACTTTGTTAATATTTTGCCACAAGTTGTGGCAAGCAACTTGGTTTAGAAAAATATGACATCCACCTTTTCAAAATTCATCATCCTCGGTTGTTCGGGTAGTGGCAAGAGCACTTTTGCCAAGGGGTTGCAAGTTAGGACGGGGCTGCCGCTTTTTCACCTCGATAATGTGTGGTGGAGGGCAGACAGGACGCATATTCTGCGTGAGGAGTTTGATGCCAAACTCGCTGATATTCTTGCAGGTGAGCGGTGGATTGTGGAGGGTGATTACAGCCGCACTTACGAGGTGAGGTTTAAGGCTTGTGACACGGTGATTTTTCTCGATTTCCCGGAAAAAGTCTGTATGGAAGGCATTGCAGAGCGTGTGGGAAAGTTCCGCACCGATATTCCGTGGCAGGAAGATACTTTGGACGATGAGTTGGTGCGCCTCGTAAGGAATTACGCCACCGAAAACCGCCCCGTGGTCTATTCCCTCATAAAAAAATACAACACAAAACAAGTTCTGATTTTTCGCAGCAGGGCAGAGTCCGACAGGTGGTTGCAATTATTGCCAAAGATGATGTAATTATCATCACTATTCAAAAATTTTTCGTATCTTTGGTGTTGGAAACAATCTTTAATACCAAACATTATGAAAGAAATATTAAAAATCAAAAACATTATCTTTATAGTTCTAACTATATGCTGCATAGGTGGTTGCCGTTACGTGTCGCACCGTCAGGATTTGCGCGAAAACGAAATATCACGGAAAATCGACTCGCTGCCACAACTCACCACACCGCAACAGGTAGCCGACGCCCTCGCCGCATCCGAAAAAAGGGTCTACCTTGTAATCGACTATGTTTTCCCACGTTGCGAAACCGTTGAAGCCCCTTACGGCCATCTCGAAGGCAGTTTTCTTTACGCCAAAGTGCACGCTTACAACGAGGAGACCGAGAGAAAAGATGGCAAAGAGCGCAAAGTATGGAAAAGTGCCGGCGAAAAACGCCAAGTAGGACGCCTCTTTTTCGACGGCGGCATCGAACTTCCGCTTGACAAGGCAAATTATTCCGGCGTACACTCCAAGACTATTACCGAATGGAAGAAGAAATACGAATACACCTACCTGAACCCCGATGAGCCGTTCACATTCATTGCCGAGTTGGGACAGAAATCCGCCCTTCTCTCGGGTATCGAATCTGACTGTTGGATAGCCTCAGGCGGCAAGGAGCAACTCACATCCACAGCCAAGTCGTCGTTTTGGCTGACAGCAATCAAGGTTGTGCTGATAATAGCGGCTGTAATTTTTGTGATTTTAGTAGTGAGCAGCGTAATGGGCAAAGCCCAAGCGGCAAAAGACGCCGAAGAACGCCGCATCAATCGTCAACGCAGCAAGGCAGGCAACCAACAAAACGAATGGTTCTTTAAAAAGAATAAATAAGGCTATAATGAAATTGTCTCATTATGACTATACCCGATCATATCAAAGACCTCGTAGCCCTCGCTCTTCAAGACCGTGTGCTGACATTCAAGGAGCGTCAGACCATTGTCAATGCAGCGGTGAATATGGATGTTGAGGATAAAATAATCAATGCTTACATCGACGAAGCATTGAACATCAGGCTTAAAAGTTATACCGAAGAGGAACTCGGCTCGTGTCCGGACTGTGGACACGGCGTGCCGCTCATCACCAACGAATGTCCATACTGCGGACGGTGGCTCGAACATATTGACGAACAACAGATTGTGCCGCCACAATATCGAATCACCGACAAGGCAGCCAACATCATTAGGGACGAAAACACCTGCACCGCCGAAGAAAAGAAGAAAAACTGTCCCAAATGCGGCGCACCGTATCCGCTAATAAGCAACATCTGTCCATATTGCCAATACATTCTGCACGAACGACCCGATTCCGACCTGAACATCCAAAATCTGATTGCCAACATCAAAGAGAGTATCTCCACCCTGAAAGACTCAATCCTACCGTTTGTCATCTCAATGGATAATTCAGACCGATCGAGAAAAAAAATGTCATTTGGCGAAATTGTGACAACGAGAACCCCTCTATGGCTCTTTTATTATGGGGCGGCATTACTGATTTTTAGTTTTCGGTATTACAATCTGTTTTTTATTTTCTTTTCAGGCTTATTTTTGTTGTTTGCAATGATTATGGTTATTACTGAACCTAAAACGCTAAGTGTCATACAGGAGGCTGACAACAAGTTTTACAAAGCGCACAACAATTACGAAAAGTATTCGCGGCAAATTGACACTCTCTACGGCGATAGTCGGGAGGCGAAAAAACTTCTCGCCGACTATGCCGAGATAATTGACGTATACAAGAAAGCACGTTTAAAACACCGCAACAAACTAGCCGCATTATACGTGGTGCTGTTGCTAATTCCTATTGCAATTTACTTTATTCTGCCTACGGATGCTCAACAATATGCATCCGAGAGCGACAAGCATCCCGACATATATCAAATGGCTGATTTTTCCAAGACTCTGAATTACACTCCACAGCAGGACCGAGCCGAAAACGTTTTTTTTACCCCCGATACCACTGCGGAATTAAAATTCGACGTAATGAGCAAAGATATAGTAGTCATACGGGGGTGGAGCGATGTGAAATATCAGATGAGGATTGCGGGCGTCAACCTTCTACCCACCGGACAATCAACGAGAACTCCCGACACCTGCACGTTGCAGGCGGCACTTCTTAGCAAGAACGGCGACATAGTAGGCAAGGAGTTTTCCCCTTTTGACATCATTGTCAGCAACAAAGACGACAATTACCAAACGCTGATTGCCAATGGCAGAGGGCATATTTTAGTAGATTTTGTATCCAAAGAGGCCACGTCGTCAGCGCAAAGGCTGAAAGAAATCGCCGACAGCACGTATTATTTCACCATGTTCTTAAAAAACAATGCATTATGAAGACAGACAAGACGCTTTTTCAACAAGACCTGATAAAATTGGAAAACCTTTTGGCCGAGTACAAGAACATCTACCCGCAAAACTTCGGAATGATGTTCCGCAAGTATTTGGAGTTTTTTTTGATTTTACTCAGCGTTTGTATGATTCTTGACGGTGTTTATGATGCAACGGTAATCTCGACAGTAGGTTGCATAATCTCGCCGATGCTGATATTGTTTTTGGTGATTCAGTGGATAGAGTCCGAAAAAAAGGAAACGTTCAACAAGACGACACTCAACCTTAAGGTTTTGATGCACGAGGTCAATCTTGCCGAAACCAAATATTCCAAGTATCCCGACATTGAATTATTTCTGAAATATTACAAGGCGTCGGTCAGCGCAGAACAAACGCGCAAGAGAAAAATCAAGACATTTTTTTGGACTTGCTTCTGTGCGTTGTTTGTATTTTACGGTGTAATGATATTTCTTGGCTACTATTCCCATCCCAAAAGCCACCTTGTCGCTTATGATCAAATTCTCGGTAAGGAAGACAACAAGCCGGTTCTGAGCATCCTACCCTTAAAAAACGACATCACCGACAGCATCAAGTTGCAGTCAGGACGGCTCGATGTATTTTTTCACTATTACAGTCATAAATATTATAAAAATGGCGAATATGACAAAAATTCAGGCAGTTACGTGGCGTTGAGCACGCAGATTCCAACAATCACGGGCAATTCGGACAGCGTCTTGTTCCGCCTTACAATCACCGACGAAACAGGCAAGCCCATCGACCGCTGTCCGTGTTTTGTATTCCACTATGTTAGCGGTGAATCAATGCGTTCCAACGACTTCCCCGAATACGCCTATTCGAATGATAACAAATTCTTATTCCTCTACACGCTCAAATATCTCCAAACCAACCAAGAAAGGTTGAGGTATTTGGTGGAAGCATTATAATTAACCTATCCCAAACAGCCCCTCTGCCGTCACCTCCGACTGCACGATGTCGCTGTTTTGATTTTGTTTTACGCCGTAGGTGGTGATAAAAGTGTGTTGGATGGCTTTGCTGCTCTTGGTAACGGCGCCGAAAAGTGCGGCACGTTCCCTAAGGTGCGCGGCGTACTGAGCGTCGATTACAAATTTGCCCGACACATATTTGATTTCGCAGAGATTGATTACGCCGTCGGAGCGGTCGATTACAAGGTCAACTTGTCCGCCTTGCCACGCTGTGCCGTTCTTGTCGGTGAACGGTCGGCAACTCCAAGAATGTACGTTGCTGATAATGCCGCTGATGCCGAGTGATTTTTTGATTTGCTCGGTGTGATGCAGGCACACTTGCTCAAAGGCATAGCCGCTCCACGCAATCATTGCCGGCTTGCCTGATATTTTGGTCCAAAAATGTTGTTCCTGACCACTGTCACCTGACACAAATTTGAGGTAAAACAACGAAAACAGGTCGGTCAATTGATACATCGCATCCCTTTCTGACTTGCCTATGGCGGAATATTTGCGGATAAAATCGCACTTGGCGAGGTTGTCTAACGCCTCGGTCAGCATTCCGCCTTCCTTGATTTTTAACGCTTCCATAAGTTCTTGACGTGTAAGGCCTTTGAGTTTTTGCGACAACGCCTCCACCACCAATCGGTATATCTTGGAATTGAGAAACAGCGAGCGAAACAGAAAGTCAAACTCGTGACGCAGCGGCGCACCTTGACTGAAAAGCAAGTTGTCGATGTTGGCATCCAAAGGCTTTCCCTTCTCTATCATATCCAAATAATAAGGAATTCCGCCAAAAACCATATAAATGCTCAAAGTCTGTTTTTGGTTAAGGTCGATGCCCTTGATTTCTTTCAGGAATTTTTGAGTTTCGCCAAGAGTGAACGGTCTGAGCCAAATTGCACGGCTCACACGTCCGTAGATGCCACCTTTGTCGCCGATAAACTTTGAAAGCATCCACGTGGTAGCCGAGCCGCAGACAAAAAGTTTGAAGTTTCGTTTCATAGATGCCCAATCGTTCCAAAACTGACTGAATGCCGCCAAAAAGTTGCTTTTGGGTGTGTCTAACCACGGAATCTCGTCAAGAAATACGATTATTTTGTCTTTTTTGAGCGTATCCAAATAATTTGCAAGAAGGTCGAATGCCTCAAACCAATCTTTTGGACGTTTGACACGAGAGCCCGAATAATCCTCCAAACGTTTTTGGAATTGCGACAGTTGCACAGCCTTTGAAACGTCGTACAACCCCGTTAGCGAAAAGTCGAATTTCTCGTTGAAAAAACTCTTAATCAGGTATGTTTTGCCTACCCGCCTGCGCCCATATACTGCTATGAGTTCCGCCTTGGGGCTCTCCAAATAGTTTTTGAAGAGTGCCTGTTCCTCTTTGCGACCTATTATGTTGCTGTTTTGTGCCATAGTTTCAAAGGTTTTGTTGCTGCAAAGTTACGCATAATATTCCAAAAAAACAAGCGATACTTGCTCCGTAACTCATTTTTTTTTATAGTTACGGAGTTACTATCGCCGATACTTGCTCCGTAACTCATTTTTTTTAGTGGTTACGGAGCCGCTATCGCTATGTTTTTTTACGGTTTTTGGTGAGATGTTGTTCAAAAATGATAATCATATCCAACAATATTTTGTATATTTGCAGAAACGAAAATTAAAAATCTAAAATATTTATCAACCAATAAAACCAATTATTAAGATGAAAAAATCAATCCTTATCGCAATTATGGCGGTATTTGCTTTCAACGCCGCCACAGCACAGATTTTCGACTACGATGTTGATGATTTTCGCGACAAATGGCAAAAGAACATCACCGTGCCCGCATCGCAAGACGCTGTTATCGACAACTTGTTCCTCGCGTGGGGCAAGGCTTTTCCCAACGACTATGTCGACGATTTTATCGCCTATAAGAAAACCGGCAAGTCGAAATTTACAATTGACTACGCACCCAAGAACGGATTTGTGGAACTTGCGCACACTCATTCATTTACCTCAGAATTCGACGGCAATTTCAAAAAAGGCGAAGTGGTAACAAGAGAGCATATCATTCAAGCCGTGTATTGGAACCTTCCCAACGGCAACAAACTCTTGGGCATAAGCCTTTACGCCGACGGTGAGGTGATGGCCAACTGCGCAGTTTTCTTCTACGAATACAACGCCTCAAAAGGTACGCTCGTTCCCCGCGCCGACATCGTGAAAAACGTGATGACCATCGTGGGCGACGACACCGAAATCTTTGTCAAACTTCCCAAAACGGGCCGCGACCTCAAATACAACGACTTTTCGTCCGAAACCGACAAGGTAATCAAGTGGAACGGCAACGGTTTTTAAACTCAAAACCAATTACCAATTATGAAAAAAATTCTTATCATCCCTGCCATTGCTGCGCTTACATTGTGCGCGTGCGGAGGCAACAGCAATAGCGGTTCGGAGGCTATCAATGCACAAACCGACACTCTTGCCGAGTATATCGCTTATCAAGTGTTCAAACAAATCAATCCTGATTCTACGGTAGGTTTACCCGATTACAAAGAGGACAAACTCACATACACAGCAAGGTTTCAAATAGACGAAGAAGTAGGTCAGTATGCCAGTGTAAACTGTTATCCCCTAAAAAAAGGCGGATATTTGGCCGTGTACTGTGTTGAAGAATGTTCTGAAGTAGGAGATGGAGGTGAATGCGAAACCAAGGCGTTCAAGGCTTTCAACTATGCCGACGGAAAAATTTCAGAAGATAATACCTTGCTGCCAAAACCCACTTTCGACGATTTCAACAAATACGAGGCGGTGTGGTTTTACAATCCCGACGACAAAAATTTGGATGCTGCCAAGGCGGATTTTGCCCAAAACGGCTATCGATGTAGTTTATACGGCAAAGATATTATGATGTCGGTAGGCCAAGGTGATTCGTTTTTGCGTTTGTTTTATAGGTTCAACGGCGAAAATTTTGAACAAGGAGAATTCCAAACAACCGATTGGAGTGGAGGACTTATTACCACCAACGGCTTGGGCAAACTTCGTGTAGGCGACGTTCCTCCTTCGCAACTTGCCGGCTTCGACATCAACACTATGGGGCGCACTATGTATTTCAACCGAAATGCCAAAAAGGAGTTTAAAATCTCGCTCTCTGCCGATGGCAAAATCGACACGATAATTGTGGTAGGCAATAGTTATGATTATAGATATTGGTGCGGTGGCGGTTACTGTTATTTAGGGGTAGGCAGCGATATTGATTCTGAGATAACCGAAAACCTTCCCGATTTTGTATATGAAGACGGCCATTCGTGTATCAAAACCGATGGCTCTGTTGTTGAATTTTGTCGCAAACCTGACAATAACACTATTGAGTCTATAAAAATTTATAAGGAAAGTCTCAGCAAACCCGCAGAAGAAAATGGTTCGTGGGAACCCACACCCACAGCCACAGGCGACCTCAACGGCGATGGCATCCAAGATTCTGCCGCATTTAACAACGGTTTCTCTGTATATTTTGGCTCAGGCGACGGCAAATACAATCTTTTTAAAAAATATAAAGTATATCCTCACGAAACCAACGATTACGTAAGTTTTACCACCTCGGTAAAAATCAACAATGGCAAAATGATAATATCCACACGTCGTGAAGGCGACGGCTGGGAAAACTACGACTACACGGCAAAATTCCAAGACGGCGATTTTGTTATCGTAAATCTGTTTTGCGATGAAGGATTAGACGGCTCTACCACCGAAGTGCTCAATTTTGAAGAAAAAACTTACAAAGGCGATTTCGACGAATGTGAAGGCGATAGTTACACCACCACCGCCAAACTTAAAAACCTTCCATTGCCCAAACTCTCCGCTATTCAAATCGGTGGCAATTCTTACGAATTCTTCCACAAATACATCGACGAAAGTACATCAAAAACTACCACAGAATAAAAACTATAAAACCATTATAATAATGAAAATCAAACATTTATCAATTGTAATCCCCGCGATAGCGATATTGGCATCGTGCGGCATTTCGGCAAAAGCCCAAACTTTTAAGCCGTCGGGCAAAACAGCCGAACAACTCTCTTCCGAAGAGATAACCAACAAAGCCGAAGGCGACTTCAACAAAGACGGCGTAAAAGATTTGTTCATAAGCAACAACAGCGGCAGCGCGTTTTATTTCGGCAAGACGGGCGGCGGCTACAATCTTTTCCTCGATTCCGATATGCCGGTAGGTAGCGATTCCAAACTTTCTGTTACCGACAAAGGCGTGCTCAGAATCCAAACTGCAAAATCTGATGTGTTCCTATTCCGCTATCAAGATAATGCCTTTGTGCTTATCGGCGGCAAATACGGCAACGAATCGTACAATTTTCTCACCAACAAAACGGTAGAAACCAGTGGCTCAGGCTCAGAAACATACGATATGCCCAAACATCCGCCGTTTAAGTTCGGTTGGTTTCCGCTCGATTGGAATGTCACACAAGAAGTTTACACTCAGACAAACGAAGACGGTGAAGGCTTGGATCCTGAATGTATGCTAACGTTTGGAATTTACCGCCGTATGCAGTTGGAAGACAGGGTTGATTGGTATATGAGCGACCCTGAGAGCGAAAAGGGACGGGATTTCCCTTGCCTCGGCGAAAATGCCTCTGTTTACAGTTATTTGGAGAAGCCGTGTATGGAGAATATTGACGTAACCATTACATTTACACTACTTCCCAATGGCAGTTACAAGATAGTTACCAAATCCACCATCCAAAATCGTGAATACGAAGGCGAATTGTACAAATATCTCGAAGAGCACCCCGAATGTGAAGATTTAGATTTCGACGAGCAATTGACAAAAGCGGGACTCACCGTACCCGACGAAGAGCATAACGAATTCACCGAATATTTCGTAAACGGCAAATTTGTTAACGAATAAATCAACAATAAAATTATGAAAAAACAATTCCTAATCATCCCCGCCATTGCGCTGTTGGCATCGTGCGGAGGCGGACAACAGAATCAAAACGGCGGCACGGCAACCGACACCACCGCCACGGTAGAGACGCCACAATGTGACGTCTCTACAACAACCGACACGGTAACCTCCACTAATGCCGATACCGACATCAAACAATGCATCGCCTACGAGGTGTTGCTCAAATATGCCGAAAAGTATGATTATCCATCTAAACAGATGGTAGAGGATCAGTTTGATAGCGAATACGCACAAAACCAACTCGCCAAAGACCCCGAATTTGTGGAAGCCTCGCCCGGCGACGGTATGATGAGGTTGCACTGTTATCCCAACAAAAATGGTGGCTACTATGTTGTCGTTATTTTCGACGAAGTTTGCGACTGCCCTGGTGCCTACCGCTACGAGTATTTCAACTATAAGGACGGCAATCTTACCAAAGCCAAAAGCCTGTTGCCAAAAGCCACAATCAACGACTTTTACGCCAATGCCGACAAGTTCCCCAAGGACGTTTTCAACATTCTTAAACCACGTGCAACGGGTAATGTATACCACTATTTTTATTATGATTCTCATAAACTTACAGCAAGTTTTGACGGCTTTGAATGGGACGGTGGATACGATGTTCCCGCTCCTTTAAAAAAATACTATGAGGAAAAAGAAGCCTCGTTTCCCTCTATCACCTATATTTGGGACGGCGAAAAGTTCATCCGCGACCCAGAATGTAAGCCGTATGAAGAGGATTTGAGCCTATTTGACATCGAAAGCGACGAAGTGAGGGAGAAAAAATTCCTTGCCAATCTGCCCAAGCACTATACCGATTCTGTTTACGAGTTTAGCACAGAGTCGATTGATGAAGATGCCGATTTCCATTCAGGAAATTTTGACTACTATTTCCCTTACAAAAACAAAGAGGGCGAATATTTTGTTCTCTCCGTTTTTCAGGAATCTTCGGCGGGCGCAAATTCGTGCGATTTTTCTTCCTTTAACTACAAGGACGGGGAAAAGAAAATTATAAAGGATTTTTTACCCGTACCCAAACTTTCGGAATTGATAAACCCTGACCAAAGGGAAAAGCACCCCGAACTCTACAACGAATTAGAGCAAGAATGTAAAGATGGCATTCAATATTATTCGTCCAACTACGATTCTTACACCAAAAGTTTGACATTATTCTTATTTTTTGACGACCAAGACCTATGGGACAAATATGACGAACTAACCAATGGTTCATTAGAATCGCACTACAAATGGAACGGCGAAAAATTCGTAAAACAATAACCCCAAAAAACACGTAGAGACGCCACAATGTGGCGTCTCTACAATTTTATGGTGGTGAATAATCCTTATTTCACAATATACCTTTTGCCCAAAACGAGTTTGTCGCCGCTGTCGTCTGCCTCCCACATTTGAGGTTTGCGGGGGCCGTCGTTTTCTACGTGGTGAACGATGTAGATCAACTTGCCCTCAAAGGTGCGGAAAAGCATACCGTGTCCCGAATTGTTGGCGAGGAAAGGCTCAGGCTCTTGAACCCAAGGTCCGGCGATTGTGCCCGATTCGGAATAACAGATGCCCTGCAAGTAACGATCCTTGCCCCAAGTTGACCACAGCATACCGAGTTTGCCGGTTTGTGTGCGGAACATCTGCGGGCCGTCGGTTACCCAACCCGGCATTTTGAGTCCGAATGTAGCCTCGCCCAACGAGTTCATCTCGCCGCAATACGGTGCTTCGGATGCGCGGAACATTGTTACAGGATGCTCAGAAACGGTGTGAGTGAGGTCGTCGGAAAGTTCGATGTAATCCATTGTGCCGTCGATGATTTGCGTCCATTCGTGAACAAAAATCATATAAGTTTTTCCGTTTTCTTGATAAAGAGTACCGTCGATGCAGTCCCATTCGCGCGGTTGATAATCGTAACCGGGAGTAACGGCAAACGATGTGTAAGGACCTTCTACATTTTTAGATCTAAGGATATATGTTTGATTGTGAGGTACATTGTAGCGACGGGGAACTTGCTGAATGAGGTCAGAATGGTCGCTCCAAGTGCCGGCGTAATAGTAATAGTCGCCAATTTTGTGAATTTCGGCAGCTGCGGCAAAACCGGCTTTTTCGAGCCATAAGCCATTGATATCAATAATGTTGTAAGGACCTTCCCACATTTTCAGGTCTTTGCTCTTGTACATACGTCCGCCCGAACTTGTGAGGTAATAAGTCTTGGTTTCAGGGTCGGGATAAACGAAGGGGTCGCTCATAGCAAGCGAGTCAAACGGCACGGTGCGGATTTTGTTCATAGCCTCCATCATAGCCTTGCGACGGGCTGCCATACCCGTGGTGTCGCCATTTTGGAAACCGCCAAAATTTTTCTGTCCAACGTCTGCCAAAGGTGCTTGTTCGCCCGGCTGAATAATCTGAGGCTGCGGTGCAGTAGTGGTTGTGGGCGAATTCTGTCCACCGTTGTTGGCGCATCCCACGCAAAGCATAAGCGATGCCGCCAAAATTGTTTGTAAGTGTCTTTTTTTCATTGCAAATAATATTAGTAATTTAAAAAGTGTAAAATTGTTTTCTGCTTTTGCGTGCAAAGATATTACAAGTTATCTATTAACAAAAAAAAATTTTACAAGTTTTATATTACCATCCCAAAAACAAAATCTACAAATTTCCAAAACCAATCCTACAAAAAAGGCGATTATCATTTGATAGTCGCCTTTTTTTGTTTAGTTTGAGAATTGTTTAGTCAATTACCTCGTCTACGTGAATGTGTTGCCAAGAGGAAGTTTCAATATTCTGCGTTGATGGGGCGAAAGAAAATTTTTTGACACTAACGGCAGAATAATCTGACTCTTTGATAAAAACGTATCGATTGTTCCCATCGTCTTCAAATTCGTTGTCTCCTATTGCGCTATACCTAATTGAGTTACGATTCAAATAGCGTTCGTTAGTAATCGGGTCGATGAATATTTCAAATTGAGTGGGGTTGCCAAACCAAACATTTCTGTAATTGTCGGTGCATTTTATAGCGTATGGAGGTTTTCCGCCTGAAACTTCTGAAATGGTTTTAGGGTTCCAAATTTGATAGCACACACTGAAAATCTTGTGACCAACCTCAGGGATTTCTGTGTCGGTAAACTGAGTTGGATTGTCGGAATTTCCATACATAGTTACGGTTTCTTGTGTGGGGACGAGAATCGAGCCGACAGAAAGATTTGCATTGTCAGTTGCGGAAGCAATTTCCTGAATAGTTACGACTAAATCGCCGATTTGGACATTAGTCCCACCTTCCACCCTCTCATAAAACTGTCCTCTTTTGTACTTGTCGTTGCTTTGACCCCAGTATTGCATGATTTTGCCGTTGGGTGCGTCGGTGATGGCGTCGAAGTCGGTGGTGTACTCAATGAAGTTGCCGGATTGGGGAGAGGGGATGGCAGCGAGAATTTCGTTTTTGAGGTCGTTGAGTAAGCCGGTGAGAGTTTCGGTGTCGGTGATGCCTTGCAAAAAGGTTTCAATTTCGTGCCAACGATTGATGGTAGCATCGGAGGCATCGGCATCTTCCAAAAAGGCACGGACACGCTCTTTGAATGCTTCGTAGTCAGTTTTTGAACTTTCGAGAGTTGCAATGCGTGTTTCGTGTCCGGAAATGTTGTCTTCGGCGGTGTCGATGTCGTCTTCGGCGGCTTGGATTCGAGAAGGCAAATCGTCGATGGCGGTTGAGGCAATTTGGTTTTTGTCGTTGCGCACCACTTGCAAGATGGTTTCGATTTCGTCGATAAATGTTTGCAAAGTGGTCTTGTCGGCCTTTTTGTCGATTTCGCCGCTGAGTGTGGTTGGTTTACCGTCGCCGTCGGTAATCACTACTTTCGACATTGGAATGTCGTCGTCTTTGTGGACGTAACTTTCAAATACGTCGGCAAAGTCGTTTTCGGTGGGATACATGCCCTTGCGGTATCTGTTTTTAAGGGCTTCCCTGTCTTTTTTTGTTCCTGTCATAGTTGTTATATATTATAAGGTGAATTATTAAAGTTTCATTATAAAGGCAAGTGTGTAGTAGGGTACTTGCGTTGTTACATTAAAGACAGTGCCATTACCTGTATCGGAGCACGTGGCAGTATGACCGTGAGAACCTGCAGAAGATGTTGTTCGATAGAGCTCACTTTTTGTGGCGTCGCGAAGTTTTTTTGCATCATTACCTTTGGCTTTACCTTCCCCGAAAGAGTATTGAGTATCTTTATAAGAATGTGTATGTTCGCCTCCCCAAGCAATAGATATATTATGGTTGTGAGGTGGTAGATTATCCACAGAAAGTTTTTTGTTGTCGGAGGTAAGTTTGCCATTGGTTGTCGTGTTATCTGAGTAAGGTCCTTTGGATGTACCACCAAGAATAAACCTCCCGACAAGATTTGGTGTCCCATTACTACCATCGCACAATGCCCATCCTGATGGTGGTACAGAACCACTCCACATCATTATCATTCCACGCACAAAAGCAACCGAACTTGATGTAGTTTTTTGTTCAATAAGAGTATTCAGCGCAGATTCTTTTGTATTGATAGTATTATTGAGTGTAGTTTCTTTCTGCGTAATCAGTGTACGAAGTGCAGAGTCTTTGGTGTTTAAATCGTTTTTAACGCCTGTTAACCCCTCTTTTAACGCTGCATTACTTATATCTGCAATGTTAGTAAACGATGACCATGCCCATGCGCCGTCGATTCTGCCGTCTACAATGTAGCGAATGTCGTAGGCTTCGGGATATTTCTTTCCATCGGCTTCTACAAGCACGGGATCTTCTTTGATGTAGCAATAATCGGCTTTGGTTTGTTCGGGGTGGTAGATTACTTCGCCGGTGAGAGGATTATCGGCGTTGACAATAAATACATACCCCTCGGTGCGTTTACTTCCCGATTCCTTACAACCTGTTAGTATTAATCTACTGCATCCCGCTATCAGTGCCGAGGCTGCCATCTTTTTGGCGTTCGACTGCAATGCGGCAAGGGTTTCGCAATCAATCGGGAATGCCCGATTGACCATACTGCAAAAATTGCCGTAGACCGTATGTTTTGAAAAGTCTTTTTCCATTGGTTCAATTATGAATTGTGAATTATGAATTGTGCATTAAATAATTCTAAGTTCCCAAGTTTTGCCCTGTGTTTTGTAGGTGTTTACCACGGCAGCAAACTCTTTCTCGATATTTTCGCCACGTTTGTCGCTGAGGTATTCGCGCGGACATTCCACAATAAAGTTGTAAAACCGTTGATTGTTGACACTTCTGCGGTTGAGTATTATTTGGTTGCGTTCGCCTCGCTGTTTGGGCTTATCGTATACTGCGTTTACCTCGCGACAATATATTATGTATGGTTTGCCGTCGCTGTCGGTGCCGTCTAATATGCGGATTCGCTTTGGATAGGTTAAATCGTTGATGTTGTCGCGACTTCCAAATCGATAGTTGAGACAATATTCCAACTTACACACCTGTCCGTTGTATTTTAGTCGTTGTAGTTTGTCGGTGCGAAAATCGGTAAGCGTTGTTAGCAATGCCGCAAATGGTTTTACCAATATACCCAACAATGCTATTATGCGCGGTGGGCGTAGCATTTCGGGCAAGAGCATCACAGCCAAACGTCCAAAATCGATTCTCAAAATGGCATTATTCATAACAGTGCATTTTTAATGTGAGTGTACCAACGTTAAAATATCCTGCGTAGGGTCGCACTTTGGCATCAATGCTTTCCTCGCGACCGTCGTTGGGTATTATGTAACCGGCTTTGGTTAGTTCTGCCACTTTTACGCCTTTTACACCTTGCAAACAATCCACAAGTGCCATATTTGAGTATTCGCCATTAAACGGCAGACTCTTGATATATGTACCGATGGCTTTTTCGCAAGCGGTTTTAACTTCGCTTTCGGTATATAGGGCATCGTACCATATATCCACCTCGCAGTTAAACAGGTCGCCGGATTCGTTGATCAGTTTGGTTTTTACACCGGCGTATTTTATTCGTGATATGTAGTTGTTTAAGGCTTCGGCTTGCTGTTCTGACAGCGGCACAAGTGCTTTGGCTTCGTTTTCGCCTGCCACTTTTAACAGTAGCACACTGTCTACATTGTCGTCGATGGCAACGGCGTGTTTTACCAATCGGGCTTTTGTTAGAGCATCGTCGTTTAGAGTATTGTCGATAATGTATTCACCTGTATTGTCGTCGAATACCACTTTGTCGCGGTCGTCTACACTGAGCGATGGCATAAACACAAACTCTTTGATTTTGGTTACATACCATTGAAGACTGCCGGGTACTTTGGTGGCTATTTCTGCCTCAATTTCTGCCTTTATGTTGTCGGTTATTACTTCTATAACATAGCCGCAATATGCCACTATGTAGAGCAAGATGTTTTCGATACTCGCTTTTGAGTAATAGGCATTGAAGGCGGGAGGTTCGTTATTTTCGTCAAGTTCCCATCCGTACAACTCTTTAAGGTCGGCGTTGTGCATCCAACGCTCTGCCATTTGTTCTTTTATTTCGTCTACTGTGCGTGCCATAGTTATGATACTATAAAGTCGATTTCAATGCCCATATAGTTGATGCCGCCATTTACTATTGTGCTTGGGCTTATTGCAGTGGCGGGCATAATTGAGTTTATGTCGTAATATTTTACCATGCGGCGGTTTTGCAACGTTTCGGGTAGGGTTATAGATTCGCCTGCCGATATGTCTTGCGATATGCTTTTATCGTTGGCAATGGCAAGGTCCATTGCCGCCTCTGCATTGCCGTATTGTTGCAATGCAATGTCCAAAAGTGTCTGCCTATCTGCCGCTGTTATGTTCATAGTGATATATTCAGTTTTCCGTTTTCGATTGTTACGGCGGCATTGATACCGTCGAATGTTAGTGCCACCGACACTTGACGTATTATCTCGCGGTCGGTGTTTTGCGTTTTAATCAAGTGCCTGAGACCTGCGCCCATTTGCGGATGTTCTTTCCATTCGCCTTTTTCGGTGTTGACTATCAAGGCGGCGTTTTGCTCGTCGGTAATGCCCAACAACAATGTGCCGTTTTGCGCCTGTAAGTCGTAGTTGGTGTCAAGACTGATTGCTTTCATAATCAAACAAGGTGTTAAAGTTTTCTTTGTCGGTTAATTGATCTAATGCCCTTTTAATATTTGCTTGCAGAGCACCTCCATAGTTGTTTGAACCGCAATTTTTAAGTGCATCAATAATGCCGTCGATACGTGCGCTCATCTTATTCAATTGCGTTTTAAGGTCGTTGATTATTACCTTGTCGGCTTTGATTTCAACGCTTTCTACCTCGCTAATGCTTACAATAAGCACATCGCGAAGGTCGGCAGTGGCAATGCCGCTTACATAACTGCCAATCTTTGGGAATACCGTTACGTGGTTTGTGCTATTTGGCATTTCCACGGCATTAAGTCGGCAACCCGGCAGTGTAAGATTTTCGTCTAACTTAATGTCGCAGGTGAGGTTCTTTTTGTCTACCTTTACCACCTCGCCACATATAAAGCCATCGTTGCCGTAGTTGGCTAATACTTCCTCTATCAATTTTACAAGTATATCTCCCGTTGCCATTTCAATTATGAATTATGCATTTTATAACTAAGTTCGTTTTCTCGTCTAAATCCGCTTTGCGAGTATTTTACTTTCACCTTTTTAATAAGGTATTCGCCTTCGCGTTCCGGGTTCTCGCGGTCTACAAGTTTTAGTGTGTCGCCGGGTTTGGTTTGTGGTGTGCCAAATCCTGTGATTGTGCCCTCGTAACCGTCGAAACTTTTGTTTTCAAGTTCGGTTTGGATTCGCTTTTTGAGTTCTGCCTCTGATGTTACGTCCGAACCAAAGTTCATTGTGCGTTTTTCGGCATCGGCTTCCATACAACCTACCACTGCTGTTATCGGCTTGCCTTTTTTCTGTTTTGCCTTTCCTGTTATTTGCAGTTTTCGGTCTTCTTTGCGTATAAATTTAAGTGCGCAAGATGCAATGTTGGGTGCAAGGCGTTTGTCGCGCAACTCTTTCAACAGTGTGCCGTTTCTTGTGCCAAATACGTAGGTATGTTTTGCAAACCCTTTAAAATCGAATGGCCAAAAGCAAGATATTTGTTTGTTTTGCTCGTCTAACTTGGCACAGAACCCAACCTCTTCTTTTATCTTTTTGATTACTGTGTATGGCGTAACGTCTTTGATAATGTATCCGCCCGAAAAGGTGAAGTCTACGCACTCAACTGCATATCCGGGACAAAGGTCTTGCAATAGTGTTTTAAGGCTTACACTTGTGTAACTTTTGGTTATATGTGCCGCCTTTTTAAACTTGTACCAATCGTCGTCGCATTCCAACACAAGCGGAGTACCGTCGCCGATGTGGGCAAGATAGCCGGTAAACTCGGTTTCAAGTTTTCCATTGTATCCAAGTTTCAAGGTTACGCGGTCGCCGGTGTGAATAAGATCTAACAGTGCTTTGCCGTTTTTGTTGATAAAGCGGCGTGGCAACGTTATTTTGGCAGTGCCGCCAATTTCGTCTACGCTACTTTCAAACTCGGCTTCTGTTATGCCCTCTATTTTTATTTTGCCGATTGTTGCCTCGGCTTTTGCAGAATAGTACATTTTTTGTATATTTACACCGTAGTTAATAACCTTTTAATACCGTTTAAACACTATGAAAAAGTTCGTTTTATCGGCTCTGTTTGCCACCGTATTGTTCGCCATCAGCGCGACCGCCCAAAAAATCGACCTCGGAAATGTCATTCTCGACAAGGATGCCGGCACTATTACAAAAAAATCTTCCGGCAAAACCGTCAAACTTTCGGGTACATTCAAAATCGTTGATTCTTATGCCGATTTTGATGTCAAGGTCGTTACCAACCGCATTCCCGATATTGAGATTAAGTTGGTTGACCAATATCCCGGTTTCCTCGAATTTAAGGAAGTGGATTCTTATCCTGACTTTACCGTTAGAATCGTCAAGGAATTTGCCGATATTGAGGTGAAAGTAGTAAAAGAATATCCGAGCATCAGGCGGTTCTAACTATCCATTGTAAACTCCGGCGGCTGTATGCTGTACGCCTTTAATTGGTACATTACCGTATCGGGGTAATCTTCAACCACAGAAAGGTTCATTACTTTGTTGAAATACAACGCCGTAATACCCAAATCTAACATCGGCTGACATTCCAGTACTTCAAAAATATCCGGCGTTTCAAACATCTGCCTAAATGTCTGTACTTTTGCGCTTGGATATTGGTGCGTATCTAAGTCAATCAATAAACCATCTACTGTTATTTCCCACTGACCTAATCCGAAATCTTCCACTACAACATTGTCGCTACCAGCCACCACTGTGGTGGTTATATGCTTGTCGCGAGTAAACTTCAACATCGGACTTGCTGCAAATACACCGTTTTCGCCATCGGTTAATAGGCTGTTGCGGAACTCGTACACCTTGCCGTCGTTGGCAGATTTTAGTTTCAGGTCGGCAAAGGTATAGTCGCCGGCATAAACCATCACTTCTACCTTGCCGTTGAAACTTTTATTAACTGAATTACCTTTTGCCTGACTTATAGCCAACAGACCTTTGTCTATTTGAGTATGAATCACATTTGCCGCAAGGTGATGCGCTGCCTGTTCGGTGTTGTGCCTTACCACTTTGTTGGTAAAACCCTCTGCCGACACCTTTGCCACATAACCAAAGGCTTTTTTGTAACGTTCGTTTAAATCAATTGTAATCATCTCAATTATGCATTATGAATTGTGATTTATGCATTATACTCTGTCTGCGGCTGTTTTGCGCCTAATAGTCCTTTGTCGGCAAGCCATTCTATCTGCCTGAATTTTTCTACCCACACACCGTCCGGAAGATTTTCCGGAAACGGTATATGAAAGTAGAGAGACATTAGGGCGTTGCCTTTGCGTATTTCGTCGGTTAACGTTGGATATTCCCCGCCGTCGATTTTCGGGCAGGTCGTTAACAGTTTTTTATGATAGCGGTTCTTACTACAAGCAATTTGCTAAGTGCGTCGATAGCTCCGGCAAACAATCCGTCGTCGGCTTTTACTTGCTCTTTTGAGGTGAGCACACAGGCGTTCACGAGAATCTCTTTGGCTTTGTCGGGACTTTTGTCGAGCCATTTTTCAAACTCGCCTTGTGTCTTGCGGTCGGGAACTCGCACCAATACGTCTAAGAACTCGGTGGCATCCTCGTCTTTGGGCAATGATGCTATCTTTACTTTGTCGTCGCCGTAGCGTTCTTTCATGGCTTTCACCATCTCAGGGGTGATGCCGTCTTTTAATTCTTGTGGTTTCATTTTTAATTACGAATTACGAATTACTAATTATGCATTATGCATTGTGCATTATGCATTACTTGTTAAATTCAATGCCAAGGCAAAACATTTCAAACTCGCGTGTAACGTCTTCGCTGTCGGTGGTGATTTCGCGACCTTGGTCGGCAAATTTCACCAACATACGGTCGGTTACAATCTCGTTTTCCTCGTTTACGTATGTGGCAATAATGTTAAAAGGCTTGATGTCTAAGAGCGAACCGCCTGCCGCTTTTTCAAGGCTTGTAATACTACTAAACCTTAGTCCAAGCGTACACGAATACTCTTTTTTGCCTACGCTGTAACTCGTAGGGTTTACACTGCCAAGCGAATAGTTGCTTTTGTGGCTCTGTTTTACGCCATACGATAGTTTGGTAACTTCCATATTGAGGTCGCCAAATACCGAAATCTGCACATCGCCTGCGCCTATGGTTTGTCCGTTTTTAACTATAATCATATCTTTTACGAATTAGAGGTTAGTTTTAAGGTTGATTGTTCCTTTGATCTCTTCGATACAGCCGGTGGGCACTATCACAAACGATACTTCCAACTCGCGCGGCGACACCAATAGGTTGCTGTCGGCGTTTACTGTGGTTTTGCCGGCGGTGATTATTCCGGCGGCCACCATACGTTCAAACACTTGGTCGCCCACAGCCTCAAAGTATGCTGCCGTGGCTTTTGGTAGTTTGCCGGTGTCGGGGTCTACTGAAATGCTACTTTTTACGTAGGGCAAAAGTGCGGTTCTGAGGTCGCGCACGGCTTTGTCTAATACTCTGCCATACGAAATTGTGTACTCGTTGAAGTATCCGTCTTTGTCTTGCACTACGGGTGTACAGGTGTAGTCGTTGTTCCAAAAGAAACCTGATATTCCGGCGTAATGAATGCCGAAGATGTAGCCTTTTTCGTCTAATTGTTCCAACTGCGGGTCCCATACTGCAATCTCTTGATGGTTGCTTAGTCCGGCTTTGAGCCATACGCCTTTGGCAGCGTTGGTAAGACATCCGCCCGACACTTCGCCAATGTTGCCGTTTACCTGTCGATAAGCAAGAGATCCGAGCATTGTGCCAATATCGGCACGATAGCGGCGTGCATCGTCGGCTGCAAGATTGTCTACTGCGGCATAGTCTTGACCTATGCACACCGATACTTTAAATGCTTCCAACACCACGTTGCCTGTAAGTTTCAGGTTGCGAAGGTCGGCGGCTTTGCTTGCCGACTGTGCACTAAATCGGTATCCTTCCAAAATTACCTGACACGGACGGAAGGTTTCAAATGTCCAATCGTAAAACTCTTGTGCCAAAGGTATCGAATCGTACACCTGTTTGGGCAATCCGTTGGTGGCTGTAACGTTGCTTTCTGATTCTGCGCCTGCAATAGCGAGTATGCGTATTTCGCCATCGGCATCGGCAACCATTTGTTTTGCCTGTGGAAATGCCTGCGACATTGTACCGCTGTAAATTCGGAGGTAAAGCACATTGCCTTCGCCTGCAATACGGTAAAACTCGCTTACGTGGCGGTAAATGCTAAATTTCTGGTCGTAACTCTCGGTAATGCCGAGCGTTTCAAGGTCGGCCATACAGGTAAGACGATAGGTTGTATTAAACTCTACACCTGTAATGCCTTTGTCGGGGTTGGCAGCCACCACCGTTCCACACGATAGCAAGCCGCACACCGCGTCCTTGTTGTCGATTACGCTTGCACCTATGGTGCCGCGCTTTATGTTTACTCCTTTTAGTGATGCCATAATTAATTACTGATTATGATTATAAATTATGCATTATAAATTATGCATTGTGCATTAGTCGCCGGTAGCGGGTTGTGTAGCCTCAGGCACGTAGCAACCAAATCGTGCACTTGCCGAAAGCACTGTGCCGTAGAATGTGGGGTCGCCTTCGCTTGTGTAGGTTTGCACAGGTGCAAGTGCAAACATATAGTCGCGTTTGTGCCAAGCCACTGCCACAGCGGTGCTGTTGCTACCAAATGATGAACGTTTGAGGATGTTGAGACCAAAGATCTGACCTATTACGCCGCTCTTTGCATCGGCAACAGCCAAAAATGCGTTGGTTTGTGCGTCGGTGAGTTCTTTGAGCAATTTTGAGTACGACTCGGCGTTGAGCAATACGTAACGATCCTCTTCGGGATAGTCGCCTTGGTCAAAGGTTTTTGCCACATTGCGCAATACGGTAACAATCGAAGTGTTTGCCGTGCCGTTTTGTGCGCCAATTGTCAAAAGTGCCTCCAATGCGCTTTCTGCCATCTTTTTGTTGAGGCTGTCGGCAATCTTTTTGGTAATTACCTGACGTTTGTCGTAACTGAGTTCCACATCTTCGGGATTGAATACACTTACAGGGTCGGTAGTGTAGTGGTGCATAGTAATCACCTTTTCGGTGTCGTTGCTTTGTTCCACTGTGCCGGGCAATACCGAGCGGTCTTTTTCGGTGTTTACTTCACCTGCCTCTACGGGAATGTGTATTTTGTTGTTGTCGGCAAAAACTGAATAGTCGGTGCCTTTGGTGATAAAACTGTTGTCGGGCAAGAGTAATGCTTGAATGTCGGTTGCCCAAATTTCTTTGTTTAATGCCATGATTTTCTATATTTAAAAGATTATTAAATTACTAATTAAGGATTGATTATGCATTGTGCATTATGCATTCTGCATTAAAACCGTGTCCACTCACAGTGGAATTTGTCGCGGTAAAGACGTTTAAACTCTTCAATGTTTTCGTCTTTGAGTTTGCGCAGCGCACCGGGAATGTGGTCTAACTCGTCCCAAGTTTGCGCAATGGGTGCAGCGGTATTGATTTGTGCCGAGAGACTCTGTGTTGGGGTTTCAATACCCTCCGTGCCGCTCTGTGCTTTGATAGCACCAAACAGTTTTTCTGTCTCCTTCGGAAACGAGAGGTAAAAACTCATTGCCTCGTCTTTTACCTCGCCGGTAATTTTGCCGTCGGCAATGGCTTTGTCTACAAATGCTTCTGCCTCGTGATAGTCGCGTTCGGCAAGTTCGCATTTAAGTTGGTCAATTTGAGTAGTAAGAGCCTTTATTTGCTCGTCTTTTTGGTCAATCTGTGCCTGCAACTCTACGTTGCGTTGGCTTAATTCAATTTCTTGGTTTTCCATGTTGTAAAAGAGTTTGTTAAATTCGTTGATACTGAGTTTTTGTTTCTTGGTTTCGTCGGCGTATACCACAAGGGCATTTTCGTCGGCGGGTATGCTTACAATCGAGGCTTCCAACAATACGCTTTTGGTGGCTATGTCTACGCCGTCGATTCGTAAAACTTCTTTCACCATCATTCCCATTGAGCATCCTTTGATAAAACCCTCGTTTACCTTTCGCTCTATTTCGGCGGCAAACGGATCGTCGGTGTCAAACACCGGCTCGGCTATCAATATGGTGTGTCCTGTTAGGGTGTCGGTTACTGAAATGTTTTCCCATCGGCCTATCACTTTTTCGGGGTCGTGGTTGTAGAGCATTACGGGGTTTTTCTCAAACCGTGTAAGGTCGATGCCTTTTACATCGGTCTTAAATCCGTAACTGTTTACTGTTTCGCTGTCGCAAAGTACTACTGTCATTTTTATGTGTTTTTTGTGTTGATTGTTTGCAAATGTAACAGCGAAAAATCCCTTCTACAAATATCTGTACAACGCTCGGACGGTTCAATACAACCCTTGCACGTTTTTTTGGCAGTAGGCTCTCTTATAAGATACTTTTGTACAAAAACCAATAAAAATGAAAACAGTAGAACGTGAACAAAAACAATCGCTCGCCAAAATCCTATTCTTGCAAGGAATGCCCATCAAGGATATTGCAGATAAGATTGAGGTGTCTGCCAACTCAATAGGCAAATGGGCGCAAAAATACAATTGGCAAGAAGAACGTGCCGCCCGAACCATCACCCGTCCGCAACTTGTACTCAAAATGTTGCAGGAATTAGACAAAAAAATCTCTCTGGGCGAATGGCGACCGCAAGATGTGGCTATGGTGGCAAATTCTATCTCCAAACTCGACAAGCAAACCAACGTCGTCACCATTATTGAGGTGTTTACCGCCTATCAAAGTTGGCTTGCCAAACGCGCCGAAATCGACACCGACCTTGATGCCGACTTCCTCAAAAAAACTTACCACTATCAAGACAAGTTTATCAACGAACAAATGTCTACAACTGCAATCAACTAACAATTATGGAAAACACAAAGGCAGCATTTAAGCGATGGAAGATATTGGGCGACAATATCAATGCTATGTCTACGGTTAACACATCCGAAGATACGGCAGAAAAACTTGCGCGTATACGTAAGGCAAAATCCGATTTTGCTTTCTTTGTATCTTACTATTTCCCCCACTATTGCACCGACAATGCTTCGGGCAAAACAATCCCGCCTGCCAAATTTCACATACAGGCAGCGCACAAGGTTCTTGCCCATGCCGACTTTCGTGCTGTGTTTCAATGGCCGCGCGGACACGCCAAATCCACTTACATGGATATTATTATTCCTATGTGGTTGATGATTCAAGACCGCCGACAACTCAATGTTATGGTGCTTGTGGGCAAATCCGAAGACAATGCCTGCACTCTTCTTGGCGACTTACAGGCAGAACTCCAATTCAACAACCGCTATATCTACGATTTTGGCTCTAAATACAATGCCGGTGATTGGCAAGACGGACAGTTTGTTACCTCCGACGGCATTGCTTTCTTTGCCCTTGGTCGCGGTCAAAGTCCCCGTGGCTTGCGCTACCGAAGCAACCGTCCCGATTATATTGTTATCGACGACCTCGACGACGACGAACTGTGCCGCAACGAAAAACGAGTTTCCGACCTTACCAATTGGGTAAAAGAGGCTCTCTTTGGTTGTTTCGGTGCCAATGGCGGTCGCTTTATTATGGTGGGCAACCTTATTGCCAAAAACTCTGTACTCAAAAACATGATGGATACCGAGAGCGTAACAGTATCAAAGGTAAACATCACCGACAGCAAAGGTCGCCCATCGTGGCCTGAACTGTGGACTCCCGAAAAAATCAAAGAGCGTCAACAGTTCATGGGCTTCCGATCTTACCAAAAAGAATATATGAACAACCCCATTATAGAAGGCTCGGTGTTCCGCAAATCCGACATAATTTTTGGGCCTACACTTCGCCTATCACAATACAAAGCAATTGTGTGCTACACCGACCCTTCTTTTAAATCGTCTGCCACTGCCGACTATAAGGCCACTGCACTTGTGGGTATCACCGAAGATGGTTTCTACCATATATTAAAGGTGTTTGCCGCTCAAACCTCGGTGTCCGAAATGGTAAAATGGCATTACATCATACACAAAATGACACGCGGTGTAAATGTCCGCTTTATGATGGAAGCCAACTTTATGCAAGACCTCTTGTTAGACGAGTTTAAAAAAGAGGGTGCTGCCGTTGGTTTTCAAATACCTATCATTGGCGACAAACGACAAAAAGGCGATAAGTTTGCCCGTATAGAGGCTATGCAGCCACTTTGGGAACGTGGTCTTGTTATTATCTCCGACAAGATACAAGACGAACCCGGCACCATTGTGCTTATCGACCAAATGCTATCGTTTCAAAAGGGCAGCCGAGCCCACGACGATGCTCCCGATGCCGTAGAATCTGCCATTTGGCAACTCAATAGAATGTATAAAATCAACTCGTTCCCTGTGGTGATGCACAGCCGCAAGGAGCAACGTAAACATTGGTACTAATATGAAATTCTTAACAGAAAACGATTTTGACGTACAGGTAAGGCAAGAGATCTTATCCTTGCTCGACGGCAGCGACGAACAGTCAGCCATCGCACTTGCTGAGCGTATGGCCACCGACCAAATCACTCAATACATTGGCGGCAAATACGACTGTGCCACCATCTTTGCAGCCACCGACGACAATCGCGACCATTTTATTGTAATGATCACCATCGACATCCTTCTTTATCACCTTTGGGCAAAACGTGCTCCGCGCAAAATCCCCGAATACCGCGCCACTCGTTACCAAGATGCTCTTGATTGGCTCAAAGATGTTGGATCGGGCAAAATGCAGTCTGCACTTCCGCAACTGCCTCCCGACGAATACCAAGGTCGCATTGTTATCAAATCTAAATACGCCCCAAACAATTACAAGTATTAACCAATTATGCATTATGAATTTTTAAAGCCATGAAACAGAGTATTTTTGAACATATAATTGCAGGCTTCAAAGACCAAACAAGAGCCGACATCCAAAAATGGCGCAATGCCCTTGCCCTTGCACAGTCGCCTATTAATCCGCGTTCATACCCGTTGCAAGACCTTTACGACAATCTTGACAGCGATGGTCATTACTTGGCACAAAAAGAACTCCGAAAAACCGCAACTTCGGGTTATGGCTTTTCCATAATCGACAAAAAAACCGGCGAAGTAAACCAAGAAAAAACCGATTTCTTTTCCGGCGAATGGTTTTTCATCTTTTTGGATTATGTCTTAGACAGCATATTCAAAGGGTTTACCCTTATAGAACTTACCGACCCCAAAAACCTGACTTTTGAAGTGATACCGCGTCGCAATGTGGTAGGCACTCTCGGTATTGTGCAGCGCGATATTAGCGACAACAAAGGCATCAACTTTAATGCAAAGGAGTATCAAAACACGTTGATCAAAGTTGGCAAGCCCTCCGACCTCGGACTTATGGCAAATCTCTGCGGTCAATTGATTTGGAAACGAAACGCCCAACAGTCGTGGGCTGAGTTTACCGAGCGTTTTGGCATGCCGCTCATCACAGCCACCACGTCGCAAACTTCGCCTGCCGACATCCGCCAATTAGACACTATGCTTGCCGAACTTGGCGAGTCTGCCCGCGCAGTTCTGCCCGATGGCACCACCATCAACGTTACACCTTTTGCCGGGTCCGACGCTTACAAGGTTTACGACAGCCAAATAGACCGTATCAATGCCGAAATATCAAAACCCATTACAGGCGGCACAATGGTTACCGACGACGGCAGTTCCCGGTCGCAATCCGAAGTTCACGAACGCAACCTCGACGACAAACTTTCCGAGTCCGACCGTCGCATGATTTCATTTGTTGTAAACGGTCAGTTAATACCGCTTTTAAATAGGTTTAAATACCCATTTAATCCCGAAACCGACAAATTTCAGTTCAATACCTCGTTTGAATTGTCATTAACCGAGCACTGGAACATCGTAAACCAAATGATTGTGCAAGGCTACGACGTTGACGAAAAATGGCTTGCCCAAACCTTCAACGTCCCCATCACCGGCAAACAAAAATCAACACCCACACCTCTCTACAAAAATTTTTGTTAGGCAGTTCTGCCCAAGCCAACGCAGAACTGCCGCCACAAAATAGGCTCTCCGGCATTGTCAACAATCTTGCCAAGCGCATATTCAAAGGCGAACGTATCACCTACGACCCCGAACTGTTAGCCTCTACTGCCACCACCTTGTTAACCGCTATGACAACAGGCTACGGCAAATCGCTCTCAGATGTAGACTACGATACGCCCGACTTCAACACGCTTCGCAAACTCACCGAAAACGTATTCCAATTTTCGGCATCAAAAGATTTTCACATCTTGCAAGATATGACCCTTGCCCTTAAAGATACCGACGGCAAACTACGCTCTTTCTCCGACTTTCAAAAAGAGGTTGACAAAATGAACCTTCAATACAATGGCAATTGGTTGCGCACCGAATACAACCACGCCGTTGCCGCTTCGCAATGTGCAGCGCGTTGGACTGAGCAAGTTTCCCTGTCCCAATCTATGCCATATCTCCAATATCAAGCCGTGATGGATTCCAACACCCGACCCGAACACGCTGCGCTTAATGGAGTAATCAAACGCATAGATTCTGACTTTTGGGACAAATACTATCCGCCAAACGGTTGGGGTTGCCGCTGCGAGGTTATCCAACTGCCCGGCAAAAACCACAAAGAAACGCCGGATATGGATTTAAAGCACTGCAAAGTAGCCCCCATGTTTCAAGTCAACGTCGGCAAAAAAGGTGTTATCTTCCCCAAAGGCCATCCGTATTTTATGAGCCAATGTCAGAGGTGTAATGGCACACCAAAACAATTGGCGATAAATCCACAATGTGCAGCGTGTCAAGAAGGTAATGAGGAATATAAGAGATATATTAAATCAACACAAATAAAAAGAGAATTAAAAGGTGCAGAAAATTGGGAGGTTGAACTTAAAACAAAAAAAGATGTTTCTCCTTTATTAATGGATTGTATAAAGAAAATTGATTTTGCTAAAATTGAAAATTTTATCCTCGACAATTTAAAATCATTAAATATCGAGAATTCACAGAAGTTTTCGCTAAATATTCTTAGCAAACAAGTGGCTTTAACAATTTCCGGCGAACCGATTAAAATGTTAATTCATTACATAGACAATAAGGGTATTATAACTAATAAACTTGACAGTATTAGAATATTAGAAAAGTACCAAAAACAAGGTTTAGGTACTAATATAACGAAATTCTTAATTTCGAACGCTAAGATGATAGGCGTATCAAAAGTATATTTCTTGGCAGATAAGGCAGGAGGATATGCTTGGGCTTCGATTGCTAATGCAAAAAATCGAGCGAGTATAATGAATATAACAGACGAAAGAGCAATAAAAATCATTGACGATTATTATGATAATAGCAAACATAAAAATCGTACAAAAGATGACCCCTTTCCTATGTGTATGTTTTTAGAATACAAATGGGCACAAAGTGTATTGTCTAAATCTTCTTGGTTTGCGGAGATTATTTTATAGGAGCAAGAGGATTAGTTATACCTAAATCTTCTTGCATAAATTTAATAACATCCTCAATTTCAGATGCAGACAAATCCAACCCGGGTTCAAATCCTTCTTGATTTGTTTGCAATTCGGGAGGAAGAGCCTTTTCTATTTCTGATGCAATATTCTGATTAGTGGTCATATTAGTATAATTAATAATATTACTTTAATATTTTAACGATGCAAATATAAGAAGGTTATGATAAAAAACAAAAAACTATTCAAAATTGAGAGAAAGTTGCGTAACATCAGGGGCAGTTTTCTTTACCTCATTTTTGCGGCTATCTATATATTGTTGTACAGAACGCAGTTTAAACAGTTCGGAACTAACGTACCAAAAACCGCCGATTTGTGCGAAATGCTGTTTGTAAGTACTCATAAGACCATTAAACGAATGTTCCGACACACCAAGTGCTTTACAGAATCGCGCACGACTTATCCAAGTTTGCCCTTTGGTATCTATCTTTACACCGATCCCGCTTATCATTAACTCACCAGATACTATCTTAACGAGCAACTCATCAACCTTGATACTAAACTCAGGACTTAACCATTGAGCAAAACGCATGGCTATACGGTAGTCGGTTGCCCAAGTTCCTTGTTCGATTTCGGCAACATTGCCACCTTGTTTTATATCTATCAGTGGCACAACGTTATGGGAATTCCCATGACGCACAACGATACGCTGTAAGGCAGTTAAGTATTCTTGTGTCGATTCTTGTCTTAACCAATCGGCTGTCTGTTTACCAAACGGTTTAGCCATCTTGGTAAGATTTACACGGCAGTTGTTTGATTCACGCTGATAGTCGATAGAAATGCCGTCAACAATGGCGGATAGAATGTTAGAATTATCTGATGTCATAATAAAACGCTTTAATGGTTTAACAATACCGCAAAGATAAAACAAAAAACCGAGACTTGCAAATAAGCCTCGGTGCGCGGGAACCACCCCGCTAAGCGTTTTATTATGCCGCAAATATACAAAAATTTATTAACAACAAATAAAATCGCAAAAAAATGGGAACATCACCTTTCTGGCGTTAATCGAATACGCCGCAATTGGCATCGTAGAGACGTCATATTATGGCGTCTCTACAACAGCCAAACCAACAAATTGAAAACCAACAAAAACACTATACAAAATGGAAACCACTGAAATCATAAACATTTTCTCCACCTTCGGGTTTCCCACCGCTATGGTTATCGTGATGGGATATGCCATGTGGAAAATGTACAAATCTAACGAAAAGAGCAACCGCGAAACCGTGGCTGAATCTATCAAAATCCGCGACCAATACATCTCGTATATTCAGATGTCTAACGTCGAAATTACAGGCACGCTCAAAGAAAGCACCGTGGCAGCCAAAGAAAATGCCGCTGCGCTTAAAGATAACGCCGCCGCTCTCAACCGCTTTGCCGTGGTGCTCGAACGTCTCGAAAAAAAAATCGATAACGAATAATGTTTAGACTATGGCACAGACTAAGATAGAAATGCTACTTGCATTAAAAGACCGCTATTCTGCCGTCTTAAAAAACGCCGACAAGAATACCGAATCGGTTACACAGCGTATGAAACGCACGCTCGGCGAGGTGGGCAACCGTTTCCGCGAGGCTGCGTCCACAATCGATCGCAACACTCAGGCGGCGTTTACCAACGTAAAACGATACCTCACCGATTCGTCGTATCGCCGTGCAAGTGTGCTTATTGCTATGCGCGACCTAAAAACCCGGATTGACGGCGTTAAAACCTCCGCTAAAAAGGCATTTGACGAACTACGCGACAACGTTCCAATGCTCGACAAGGCAATAAAACTTGCCTCTAACCCCATTGTGCTTGGCGTTGAAGGTGCTTTGGCAGTGGGCGGCACTATCAAAAAGGCGGCATCAGCCGCTATGGATTGGCAAAAAGGTATGGCAGAAATCAATGTTACTGCCGGGCTCAGTCAACAAGAACTCGAAAAACTAAGCACCACAATGCTCAATATCGGTGCTAAAAACGTGGCACCATTAGAAGAGGTTCCGGGTGCATTCAACAAAATTATATCCGCTGGTCTCAATGCCGACCAAGCACTATCGGCTCTCGACCCCACATTAAAGGCGGCAAAGGCGGGTTTTGTTGACATCGAAACAGTTGCAAAAGCCGGTGTTAATGTTATGAACGCATCGGGTCGCGACATCAACGCAGTTTACGATATTCTTTTCGGTACACTACAAAAGGGTGCTGCCAACATGGGCGAAATTGCCGCATATCTTCCAAAGGTTGTGCCTGTGGCAAATAATGCAGGTATAAAACTTGAACAAACGGCAGGTGCGTTTGCGTTTCTTACTGCCCAAGGTCAGGGTGCTGCGGAGGCTGCAACGCTATTAAACGGTGCATTCAACAGTCTTTCAAACCCGAAACTACTCGGCAACTTTAAGGCTATGGGCGTGCAGATCTACGATGCACAGGGCAATATGCGCCCGTTGGGTGATATTATCGAAAACCTTGCAGGCAAACTCGACGGTCTTTCCGACAAACAAAAGGCTGCAAAACTTGCTTCGCTTGGTCTTGATCAAACATCGGCATCGGCTTTTGCCGTTATGACTCAGGATGTGCAAAAGTTTAAAGACACCTTAGATAGTGTTGATAAATCCGACGATGCTTTGGAAATTGCCTACAACAACAGCCTTACCGCACGCGACCAATGGGGCATTGCCGCCAACAACATCAAAAAGTTTCTTATACAGGCGGGGCAATATATGCTGCCGGTGATTACCAAAATGGGCGAATGGGCTGCCAATCTTACAGGCAAAATAGTCCCGGCAATTAAAGGCGTAAAAAACTTTATTGCCGAATGGTATCCCGTTCTTATTGCCGCAGGTGTGGCTTTTGCCGCTATGAAGGCAAACACCATTGCAGCCACGGCGGCTACTATGGCGCACGGCATTGCCACTGGTGTGCTCACTGTTAAACAATGGCTACTCAATGCCGCTATGGATGCTAACCCTATCGGACTTATTATTGCTGCCATTGCTATACTTGTGGGTTTGGTGTATTCCGCTGTTAAGGCTTACGACCGTTGGGGTGCTGCGCTTCTTATGGTTCTTGGTCCTATTGGTATGATAGTACAGGTGGTAATGACTATCAAACGCTATTGGGATAGTATATGCGATGCGTTTACCAATGGCGGATTTATCGAAGGTATCAAACAAATTGGCAAGGCATTGCTCGATGTTATTCTCTATCCCGTACAACAGTTGCTCGAACTGTTGAGCAAATTGCCCGGTTTGGGCGGACTTGCCGCCAAAGGTTTCGACTTTATAAAGGATATGCGAGCCAACCTCAATATGATCGATCCTGAAAAATCACAAACCGAATCCGACAAAACCGACGACGAATCCGACAGCGAACCGTCGTTTTTAGAGCAAGGTATGGAGGTATTAGGATTTGGCAGCGGCGAAACCACCACAGGCGGAGGGGAAAATGACCCCTCGGGTCTCGGCGGCGCGGATGCAGTGGCAGGCAGCGCAAAACAAATCAAAAACATTACTGTAAACATCGACGCTTTCAACAAAGGCGGTATCAATGCCGGCAACACACAAGGGCTCAACGGCAAATCCGCCACCGACATCGACGAATGGTTTACACAAATGCTACTCCGCACCATCCGCAACCTCGAAATGTCATATTAATTGACAGTTGACAATTATGAATTATGCATTTTGCATTATGAATTAAAACAATGGTAACATTTAAAGAAATAGAGCAAGCATTAAGCCAATGCCTTACCACATTGCCCAATCAGATAGGCACAGTGGCGGTCAACTTTGCAAAACAGCGTTTTGTTAGTCAAAATTGGCACGACACCACAGCCGAACCGTGGGACCCTCGCAAACGCAATCGTCGCGGTGGCGAAAAACGTCAAAAGGGTGCTATACTCGTAGATTCAGGACGGCTCAAACGCTCAATCCGTATTGTTAGCACCACCACTGCCACTGTTACCATTGGCACCGATGTGCCATACGCCCAAATTCACAACGACGGCTTCGATGGCGACCAATCGGTACGTGCACATTCTCGCAAAGGTCGCACAGTTCGCGCCCACACTCGCCACATGAAAATGCCTCGCCGTAGGTTCTTGGGCGATAGTGCCGAACTTACACGCCTGTTAACCGAATTTATTACCAACGAACTAAACTTTGCTATCAATGAAAAAGGTATTTAACGAAATCAATGCCGCCATACAATCTCGCGCGGCTCAATTCAATATTCTCGGTGTAAAACCTCCCGAAACCTTCGACGTGCACCTAAGTCAAGAAACCGCACCCGATCAGTTCGAGTTTTTTCTGCCTGCCGTTTTTTACGATTATAGCATTGATTACACTGCCGACTATCTCTACGTGTATATCTATGCCGTACAAGAATTTGAAGACGACACCGAGAATTTTGCCGCCAACCGCGATGCCGGAGAAAGATTTTTCGATTTTTTAACGGCTTTGAAACGCTGTTTAAATGCTCTTAAAATACCGGGAAAGGCTTTTGGAAAACTTCTTTTGTATCAAGAGCAACCGCAGCCAAACGATTTTTTCTATTGCCATTTGCTCACGTTCCGCTGCCTCTATAAGTCGGAACTCGACGACGATCTTTATCCCGAAGTTCCCAAAGAGCAATTTACCCTCACCCTCAAAAAAGGACGGCTGAAAACAACCCTAAAAGATTGACAACTGTTGTGCTGTCTCTCGTTTTTGTATCTGTTTCAACTGCCTTTCGTAAGGAATTGTTAGGTAATTATAAAAGGTGGTGCGCGATATATGAAAACGGTCTTTTATGAAGTTTGCGTAGATATACTCATTGAAATATCCTTTTAGAGCGTATTTCTTGTATGTCTCGTTAACTTCTTTTACTCGTAATAGGTAATTATTTTTGTTGTAAGCCATACCGCCAAAGTTTTATGTTGCAAATATAACATTTTTTTTATTTTTTAGGCTTATAATCACCAATTTTCAATCGCTTTAAATCCGCCGTTCGTGTGCCATAGTCTGGATGCACGTCGGTGGTGAGGGTGTGGTTGTAAAAATCTTTGGCGCGGCGGATGTCGTAATCTTCAAAGGCTTTTACTATCTTTTGAGGGTTGATGTCGGCTGCCGATTTTTTCAGGATGGTAAACACGGCATTGATGTCGGCAAGGTTGAGATAGTAGCGGCCTTCGATACAGAGAAACGCCGCCTCGTCTAACTGCATATCGTTCAAAGGCTGTTTGCCAAAAAAGTCGTAGAGGTTCATTATCCACAACTTTATATAGCCGGATATGTACTCCTCGCCGTAGGTTTTGCGCACGGCTGCAATTGTGGGCACGTCGGCGGCGAGCGAGCACTGCACCGGTGTTTTGTACTTTGCCATCGCCCGAAGGCACTTGGCTGGCGAAAAGGTTTTAAGAAATTCCTCTTTGCTCAGTTGCAGTGCCGGGAGCGTGTTGGCTTTGATGGTAGTTAGAGAGTTTTCCTTTGTCATAATTATTAATTATGCATTGTGCATTATGAATTATGAATTATCATTGCATCATGTCTTGAATGATACTGAATTTGGTTTGCATACTGTCTGCCTTCTTTTTGTCGGCGGCAAACTTTTCTTTTTCGGCGTGTCGCATCATTTGAGCCACAATGGTGTTGTAACTGCGGTGGATGCTGCCAACGGTGGTGAAGTAGTAGTTTTTTTTCTCTTTGAGATACTCCAACAGTCGCGTCCACATGCCGAGAATAATATCGTCGCCGGGTATTACGTTTGGATTTTTTGAGCGGTAAGTACCTTCGAGCATATTTTTAATGCCCTTCATTGTGTTATACTCTATTACGTAGGCGTTTTGGCTACTGTATTGCACCGGCAGCCCTACACGTTTGGCATACCACGTGCGATATTCCCAAATCATACGCACAACCAAATCCTTGTCGTTTTCTTGCTTTTTCATGGCTGATTATTTTGCATCGGTTAAACTCAATGGAATTACTTCCCATTCGTCTTTGTCGTTTTTGGCAAAGGCTTGAATAAACTTTTTAGAGGGAGTCGGCGCGTAAGAGTTCATAATGATCTCCACGCCTTCGGTGAATTTTTCGTTGTTTACCTTTTCGGCTATCTGGCGGAGCTGCAACACGCGGCTGGCTTTCAGATTGCCTTTTTGGTCTTTGCTAAGGAGTTTAAGCACCATGTCTACAAGCGATTTGGTTTCGTCGCTTTCGGCAAGACTGGTGATGTACTCTTTTACCATGTCGATACCGTCTTGCACGGTGTCTTTGTAGTTGTCTAACACGTGGTAGCCGAGTATAATGCGGAAATTGCCATCGCTGTTGGTAAAAGTGTGGCTGCGCTGTCCGTCTTTGGTTCTGTTTATAACGTCTTTTTTCATATCCAAGAGCGATTGGAAATTGTCGAAAATAGCCTTTTTCACCATCGACAATTGTTCACTTACCGATTGCAGTTCCGGGATCGTTTCGTTTACTTGCTCGTCGATCATGGCGTTGTAAGTGTTGAGGTTCTTTTTGCGTTCCTCTTTTGCCTGTTGTGCTGCCTTTGCAGCTTTGTATGCCTCAAACTCTTTAAGTTCTGCGGCAGTCATTGTTATGTTTGTTTGTTCCATTGGTATTATGTTTTTAGAATGATTGATTACTAATTAAGAATTGTGCATTGTCAATTGTCCATTGTCAATTATCACATAGTTGTCGAATATTGCGCGTTCGGTGGGTTTCTTGCCGCTTTGTTGGATGTGAATTTTTATGCTTAAAACTGTGCGTCTTTGGCACATTTCGTTAAAAAGTGCACTGTTGAGATTGTAGTTTGTACGCTCTAAAACTGAG
This sequence comes from Bacteroidales bacterium, assembly GCA_016286055.1. Classification (GTDB taxonomy): domain Bacteria; phylum Bacteroidota; class Bacteroidia; order Bacteroidales; family UBA3824; genus UBA3824. Next base: position 97,814 of record JAEERW010000003.1, on the reverse strand, counting down.
GTGTAAAACTCGTACATCTCGTGCAGCGGCTTTTGTAGTTTGTCTTCTGCCATAATGTGTTGTTTTTAATGGTTAAAACTCCGCCTGTGCTATCTCCACAAACTCCTCGTCGATGGTGTATGGTTCGTAGCTGCCACCAAGACGGCTGTTGACAAATGCCTGTCGTCCCGAAACACGGATTTTTACATCGGCGTAGGCGTAAAGCTCTTTGCCGAGTGCGCCATCGGGCAGTTGGTTCTTGTCTTCGTGGGCTATGATAATGAAGAGTTTCTCCGGGAACTCGTCTTCAAGACGCTTGTAAACGTCCATCCTTCGACGTTCAAAGTATTTGTAAGAGTCGATTATTACCACGTCGGGGCTCTGTTTGCGCAATAGTCGCTCGGTGATCTCTTGCGGGGTCTCCTTTACGGCGGTTAGGAACTTGTGCCCACATTCCGCCATATTGTTGCGCATCAGTGCCAACTGGTAGGGGTAGCGGTTGCCCATCTCTATGCTGTTAAACAGTACGCGGTTTACAAACTTGGTGAGATACTTGGCAAGTTGTAGGCAGAATGTGGTTTTGCCGTTGAAACTTGCGCCATATACAAGCCATATTCCGTGCAATTCGGGCGTGCCAAAACTCTTGCGCCACTCGCCCTCAAACTGTGCCGGGTAAAACCGCATTGCGAGGATGTTGTTTGTTGTTAATGCTCGTTTCATCTAATTATGAATTGTGAATTATGAATTATGCATTATCTAAGCTGCCTTTTTAAGTGTTGCCCATACAGCGCGTTTTACTCGGCGGAAATCACCTTGACAATCGGCGTATATACGGTTGATTTCTTTTTCGTCGGTTAGCGAATTGGCAGCACAGGCGGCTGCCACATCTTCTCTGCCGGCGGCGAGTATGCAGATAAATTTGCGACCTATGCGCGAGTAGATTTCTTTGTAACCCTTCTTACAGTTCTTTACACCCTTTTCGATGCGCTTTTTCAAAAAGTCGGTGGCCATCAGCACAAGCCCGGCGCAATCTTCTAATTGATTGTAAAGGGTTATAAAAAAGTAGAGTACGCTGTCGGAGAGTTTGTCGGCTTCGTCGAGGATTACAAGTGGGTTTTCCATACGTTTGATGTTCTCCACTGCGGTGTCCATCATTTCACCCACCGAAAGACCGTCGCTGCCTATGCCGTACGATGACAGCAATGCCGACAAGAACTGGCGTTTGTTCCAATACTCAGCACAGGTGAGTAGCGCAACGTTTTCGTGGGTGGATGCGTATTCGGCGGCGGCGGTGCTCTTGCCACAGCCCGCCTCGCCACATACGGCACAGGCAAGCGCATCGTTTTGGGCGTTGGCAAATACAAACATCAGTTGATTGTACGAGCCTGTTTGAGCGGTAAACCATTGGCGTTTGCCGGTTGAGCCGGTCTTGGCTGCCAATATGCGCCACATTTCGTCGGCAATGTCGTCGGTTTTGCCGTTGAGGATTTTGCTGAGTGTTGCAGCCGATATGCCGAGTGCGGTGGCTGCTTTGTTCTGACTGCCTTTGAGCGTTACAAACTGCTTCAAGGCATTGATAATTTTTTCTGTATTTTCCATTTTAATATTGCTTTTAATATGTGTTTAATACTGTTTAAATTTCTGTTTAATCCCGTTTACAGGTATTTAGAATTATGAATTATGAATTATGCATTGCCTAAAACATATCATAATCGGGATCGGGTGGCGGGTCGGGCGATGCGGCTGATAGCGCAGCTCTCTTTTTGTTGGTCTTGTGGTCACCGGTGCTGTCGGTTAGCATAAGGCGGCTGAGCACGTCGTATGATTGAGGCAGGCGTACAATCTTTGCCACGTTGTCGGCAGTATAGGCAAGGTTGTCTACCACATGGTCGTGTAGTTCTTTGTTGTAGTCGCGGATTCGCTGCAACTGTTCGGCATCTCCCTCTTTGCGGTCGGCAAGTGCCATTGGTTGGATGTATTTCTCCTCCAAAAGAAAAGCCTGTGTGCTGTCTTCGTTAACTGCTAATATTGTTCTAAGGTCGTCGGGGTCGTATTTCACTGTCCAATCGGTAAATGCCAACTCACGGAACTTGATGTCAAAACAGTCGTACTCGCGTTTTTTGCCAAGTATTGTGGGCGTTAGACCTGTGGCGGCAAGTCGGTTGGTGTGGCCGGTGGTTTCGCCAAATATGCGGAGATATTCGGTGCGTGGCATTTCCAATCGGTGCTCGTCGGCAAGGTTGGCATACATAGCCACAAACTCAGCCTGTTTTTTGGCACGGTCGGCGGCTATCATTGCGTCTATCTGTGCCACAAGTCCTTCATAGTCGGGAAAACCTTTTTTCCTTAGGTTCATTGCCTCTGAGTTGGGCTGTTTTGTAGGGTCGGTGGTAACGCCAAAGCCGCTCCAATTGCTGCACATCTGGCAATATGTACGGTTCAAATAGTTGAAAAACCTCTCTATCGGCTTGCTCTTGGCATTGCCCACACGTGCGGGCGTTACCTTGTCGGCAACGGCGGCATACACAGGACGCATCGCACTCATCGCAAAATGGTCGCTCTGTATCTGGTTGGTGCGGTGCATACTGCCAAATAGTTGCTGCGAATGTGTCAACGCGTTTTTGATGGCGCGGGTAATAAGGGCGGCATCCTCTTGCAAACCAATGGCGTAACCTATTATATAATCGTTAACCGGGTCTAACACCACCTCCAACACTACGCGGTTGTAATATGTGGTGCGTCCGTTTTTGGTGTCTTGATATAGCAACTCACAGTCCCAACCGTCTAAACTCCACATCAGGAACGGTGCCGATGGACGGCTGCGCTTTACTGTCATTGCTTTTTCGTTAAAGAAGTTTGAAGTGCCACGCCTTGCCGCCGAAGTTGTGAGGTCGGTTTTTGTACGCCATAATGCCACCGTGCCATCGGTGATGGGCTTCCATCCGTTGGCGGCGGCGTATTGGTTGTAAGCGGCTGCCACCTGTGCGTTGTTGAGGTTGTTGCTTATGGCAAGCAACTGTGTGAGGGTGCTGATCGAAAGGTCGTCTTTTACCTTGGCGGCGTTGCCGTTGCCCCACTTGCTGCCAATTAGCGCGGTGTAGCCGTTTTCGCGGTAATCGTTGAATTTACGTTGAAGCATACGAGCGTTGCGTGGCAACGAATGGTTTTCTGAAATGGTTTGAAGGTGCTGCGCTGCACGTTGCCAAAAGTCGGTGCGGTTTATCACCTTGCGACCTATTTTTAGGTTTAACGTGTCCGACTGTTCAAGCATCCTGCCAAGAGCGTTGAGTATGGCGGCATTGTTGGCAAGCTCGTTGCGCTTGGGTTCGGGCAGATGCCTGCCGTCGTCTAATATAAAGGTGTCGAAAAACCTCACCGCCTCGCAGTCGGGCACAATGGCAAAATTGCTCTGTATCTCTTTGTCGGGCATAGGATAAATGGCTAAAACTTGTTTCTTGTACTTTTCGGGCAGAGTGTCAACGGCAAACAGCGCGGCATAACCCGGGCAGGCGCGGCGCACTTGCTGTAATACGCCACGGCTGCGCATAGCCTTGATGTTGCTATCGGTTAATACCGCCGCAAGTTCCGCGTGTGTTGCACATAATATCTTGCCCGAATATTCCATTGTTACGCTCTTAAATTTTCGGCTTTGAGTTGCCAGTCGTAGATTTCTTTTGTTGTGATGCTGTCGGCGGTATCTATTACCTTACCCTCGTAAGTGATGGTAACAAACCCGCTGCGGATGTTGATTGCGAGACGTGCGCCGTTGGGATAGTCCCAAAAACAGATGTCGCCTTTTTTCTCCATATTGGCTGCGCCAGTGTCGAGTCCGCCAAACTGCCTTACAGCATTGTAGCGGATTTTGCGAGCAAGAGTCATCTCGTCGGGGTTGCCTCCCTCTTGAAACCTGAGGGCTTTTCTTGCCGTTGGCTCGCTAACTTTGAGAGCGGAAGTCAGCTTTGCAAGTGCGCCATGCGGCAACATTATTTCTCGTTTTGTTTCCATTGCTTTGATTATTTGATTGTGATAGTTCCTACTTCCTTGCCGGTGATGCTCTGGATCTCAATTCTTTCAGCTTGAAATCTATCAGGCAGTTGCTGCCAATGGTAAGCACAATCAAAGCGGCAGTGCATATCGCCGCGCTTGTAGTACTCTGTATTGTGCATAATATCATCGATACGGTTGATGGTGCTGATTACAGAGTCATTGTCGCCTATCTCCAATTTTGGGAACACCATCTCAACATTGCTGCGCAACGACTTAAAAGCGAAGTACTTTTTGTAAGGGTACTTGATGTTGATTTCAATTTTTTTCATACTGGTATTGCTTTTGTCTATTTATTTATTATATTAGTGCGCTGTTTTCGGTATCGAAAACGGTGCAATATTACAGAAATCTGTAATAACTACCAAATATTTTTGCAATTATTTTACAAAATTTTGTATTTATGGCTTCAAATGATATTACAATGCGGTTTTTAGATACAGTATCTTGGCTTATTAAAGAAAAAAGAGCCCAAGATAAGAAGGAAATAGCCTTGAATTTAGACATTAGTACTTCACTTATGACCGAAATAACCAAGGGGCGCAGTAATGTTGGTGTGATTCCAATACAGAATATTGTAATTAAATACGGTATTTCGGCAGAATGGCTTTTAACCGGCGAAGGTTCGATGTTGAAGACCGATAACCCCACCGAGCCGTCAGATGCGCCACCCTTAAACACAGAAAACGCCGCTCTAAATACTCTTAAAGGCATTATAAAGGAACAGGCATTGGAGATAGCACGGCTTGAATTGGAGGTCAAAAATCTAAAAAACCGCATTAATAATGGTTAAAACTCAGTATATAAGCATTTTAAATAAAAATAACGGGTCTTTTTCGCAAAAAAACGCAGCGTGCAAGGGGGGTAGATTCTCTTTTATTTTTGGGTGATTCTTGAAAAAATAAGTGTTTAGAGGGTGTTTAATGTGTCGAAAAAAGTGTTAAAAATGTAACCCCATTTGTAACCCCATTGTAACCCCATTTGCATATTTTGTCAAAAAATCGGCTGATGTCGTGTGCTCCATCGGCCACCTGTTTAGACACAAAAAAAGCCGTTTTTAAACGGCTGTAAGCAATATTAAAGGGAAATTAAACAGATCTTAAACAATCCCCTCCATTTTCCTCTCAAAATCCAACCAAAATCCAACCAAAACCAACTTTTTGTAGGTTTTGATTTATGCCACAAAAGCGAGTAAATATGTCGATTTCAGTTGGTTATGAGATTGTGGAGATGTAGGTTTGGTATTCGGGGGGGTAATATACTAAATTACATACCCGTCCATTTCATCAGAGCCTCTTTCTTTGTGCCGTTGGCGTAATGGCTAATGGGTTTGATATAAAACCACAAAACGGGCGGAATCGCTAAAAAAAAACATCGATTCCGCCCGTTTTGTTATCAATTTGGGCGAAATCGCTAAAAAAATCGTCGATTCCGCCCGTTTTCTTTTGGTGGAATGGATTTTTTTTGTAATTTTGGGCGTAAATTTTTGAATCATTATGAAGGAAATTATTGGCAGAGAAACCGAGACTGAATTGTTGAAACAGTATATAAACTCTTCTAAGTCAGAGTTTATTGCTGTTTTTGGACGGCGTAGGGTAGGGAAAACCTACCTTATTGACCAATTGTTTGGAAACAATTTTGCATTTTCGTTTACAGGGATTATCGATGGTAAAAAAAACGTTCAATTTGCCGCCCTCAAAGATGCTTTTGATTATTACGGATACACGCCGCAAAAATTGCCTCAGAATTGGATGGATGCTTTTTCTGAAATACGAAAGATGTTGCAAGCGAAAATTACCGACAATCAACCGTGTATAATGTTTATCGACGAACTGCCTTGCCTTGATTACAAAGGCTCTGCGCTTGTGGAGGCGTTGGGGTATTTTTGGAATAGTTGGGCATCTAAACAGGATAATTTTAAACTGATTGTATGCGGCTCGGCAACATCGTGGATGATTAAAAACATAATAGATTCAAAAGGCGGGCTGCACAACCGCATTACACACGAAATTCATCTTCACCCGTTTTGCTTGGGTGAGGCCAAAAAGTTTCTTGTGGCGCAAGATATTATTTGGGACGATTTGTCGTACCTTCAAGCCTATATGGTGTTGGGTGGGATTCCATACTATTTGGGATTACTGAACGGCAAATACAGTCTTGTTCAAAACATTGATATTCTGTTTTTTTCGTTAGACGGCGAATTAAGGCGCGAGTTTACAAGATTGTTTAAAACACTGTTTTCATCGCCTGATTCTTACATTGATATTATAAAAATTCTCGCAAAAAATTCTTCGGGAATGACCCGCGACGAAATATCTAAACAACTCGGCAGTAAAGACAACGGACACCTTTCCGATAAACTCAACGACTTACTAAACTGCGATTTCCTTAGGTTTTACAACGTGAAAAACGCCAAGATAAGTGCTAAAAACGGCATTTATCAACTTACAGATTTTTATACGGCGTTTTATCTAAGGTTTGTAACCAAAAACTCGGTAGACCCTCATTTTTTTACAAATCACTTGATGAGCAGCGAAATAAATTCTTGGCTCGGATTATGTTTTGAAAAAATTGCAATGGCTCATATCAATCAGATTAAGAGAAAGTTGCATATAGATTATATGTCGTGCGAATATTATTCGTGCCGACTGCCCGATGCTCAAATAGATTTAATTTTGGAACGTGCCGATAGAATTATCAATATTTGCGAAATTAAATATTCTGCATCTAAATATCTGATAACCAAATCAGAATACGAAAAAGTAATGCACCGTGCGGAGGCATTCCAACTATACACCAAGTCGGATAAATTTGCCATTCAGCCTATATTTATTACCACCAAAGGCTTAGCCGACGGAGTATATTCAAAATCAATACGTTTTGCTGTAACGCTAGATGATTTGTTTGAGATAGTTTAACTGACCAATACGGCTTATCTTACTTCCTCTCCATCTTTTTCCCGCTCCACACAAAGATTGTAGCCTTGTCGTCGGCGTCGAGGAATTTGAGGGTGTCGTTTAAAAATTCGCCGCTGATGCCGAAGGTGCCGTCTAATTCTGATTGCAGAGTGGTTTTGGTGAGTTTACCGTCTTTGTAGACATATTCTGATAGGTAGTATTCTGCACCGTCGGGCCAATCGTTGGGGTTGGAGGGAACTTCGTTGTGTATATAGAACACTTTAAACGAGGTGTCGTCGATGCGGAAAACCTTGGCGCTGCTAATACCATCGAATGGTACAAGATTGAGCGTTATGCAGTCGGCGGTGTATTCGGGCTCGTTTGTTGCATCTCCTGTGTGAACCTGCTGCCAAATGTCTTTTAAAACATCCTGGGTTAATTCTACACGTTGTGTTGTTGTTGTAGAGACGTCACATTGTGGCGTCTCTACATTGGTGGTATCGGTAGCGTTTCCGCCGTTTTGTTTTTGCGAACCTCCGCACGATGCCAATGAAAGCGCGGCTAAGGCAATGATTGTGAGTTGTTTTTTCATAATGGTGTATGTTTTTATTTTTTTTCAAAGTTATAAATAATACAAATACCAATTCTTAATTTGCGTCAATTTTTTTATATAATCTATCGCGTTGAAAAAAATATATTGTATCTTTGCTGTGTTATAACCTAAATATTTTGTTAAAAACGCTAATATGGCAGTATCAAAACACATAGTAGACCTTACACGCCTTGCGCTGATGGACCGCGAACTTACTTACCGCGAACGTCAGACTATTATGATAGAGGCGCGTGCCGAGGGTATTCCCGACGACGAAATCAAAGCCTTTTTGGATAATATGTATGCGCAGAGGCTCAAATCGTTTTCAAAAGAAGAGCTCAAAGACTGTCCCGCGTGCGGTGCACAGATTCCGCTAATATCCGACCAATGCCTCTTTTGCGGACAAATGTTGGAGCATAAAGAAGGCTCAACCGTTAAGCCCGTATCGGTAACGGGATGCGCCGCCGACATTATCCGCGAAGAAAACCTCAAAACCACACAAGAGGAGCAGAATCGTACCAATTGCCCAAACTGCGGCGCACCTTTTCCGCTCCTGAGCAATATCTGTCCACACTGCGGACACGTGCTCCACGCACAAAAAGAATCTGACCTCAATATCAAAACCCTTATCGACAATATCAACGGCACTATCAAAGCCCTCAGCAATGCGCCCAAGCCAACGTTTATCGACGTGCTAAAATTTCACCGTGGCGTGCTGATGCTGTTTGTGGGCATTGTGCTGTTTGTGTCGGCGTTTTCGTTTTCAGATCTTACCGCCGGATGTATGCTTGTATTTGGTTTGCCGTTGGGCATTTTTGGTGTTAGATGGCAGTTGCACCTTTATACAAATGGCAGGTCGGAACTTGAATCGCCTGTTACCATTGCCGACGAAGTGTATTACACCGCACTCAACCACCACAACAAGTACGTCCGCCTTGCCAAATCTATTTACGGCGACAATCCCGAGGCGACAAAATATTTGGCAACACTCGACAGCGAACTTAAAAAAGCCGAAAAAGTCCGCAAGTCTAACAGGCTAACTCTCACCATTGTAATAGTGTTGATTGCCTTAATTGGTGTGCTGCCGCTTGCGTTTTTGCCATCGGCAGAATCTTATTATGAGGACGTTCTCAACGATAACTTTACCATTTTTGAAACTAACCAAACCATCGACCAAGACTATGAACAACAAGACGAATAATATAGAAACCAAAAAGACCGATTTTCAGGATGCGATAACAAAAATAGAGTCGTCGCTTGCCGAATACAAAACATCGTTTCCAAAAAACTTTGGCGATATGTTTCGCAGCCGTCTTAAAGTATTGTGTATGGTGTATGCCGGTTACTGCATATTGTCGGCTGTGGCGTTTGCAGCATTCGACAACCTTATGAAAGCGTTTTTTGTATCGTTGCCAATGTTTTTTGCAGGCATATTGCTCAGTTACAAGCCAAAAGAAATCGATTCTGACAACATAAAGTCTATGCGGGCAAAACTTACGCCATTAGAAGAGTATTCCGACGTAAAAAAATACGCCGAAGGTCTCGACGAGGAGATAACCCGCGCGGCTGCTCAAAAAGCCTCGTACAAAGCCAAAAACAACATTATACTATATTTATTTATAGGTGTGCTTGCGGCTATGCTCACATTGTCGTTTATACACGACAACACCTTTCTCCGCGACGACTTAGAAAACATTCACCGCAACGACAACTGCGGCATTTTTATGCGTGCTGCCGAGTTTTTTAATCTCGAACCCAAAAAGCCTTTTGTAGAAATATTGCCCTATAATCACGGCGAAGCACCTTTAACCCTGCCGTTTTATATCGTAAACATCAACACGGGCAAAGACAATAAGGCTGGCGACTGTCTTGCGGCACTCCGTTTTGCTGCGCCCGAAATCAGGGGTTCAAAATCCGGCGAACGTTACCGCATAATTATCACTGATGCCAAGGGTAATCCGTCTACAATATCATTTCCCTACACCGTGGGCGAACCCTACGGGCAGAAGCGGATAGCCAAAGACGAAATCACCGCCCTCAACATCTGCAACTACCTTTTCCTCCACTCCGAAAAATTGAAATACAAGGTGGAGAAGGAGTAAGATGTAAGTTAGTATTAAAACTTTAAATAAATTTGCCATTGAAAAACGCAGTAAGATATGCCTCAACACATATTTAAATATCAAAAAGAAATAGAGCATTTGCTCAACGAAGGCTGTGTATTGCCCAATCTTCATTTGATTGATAAGATGGAGGCTTGCCGTTTTGCCTCTTCGTTGCCAAATGCACAAAACCATATTCCCCAATATATGACAAATCCCAAAAGGATGTTGAGCGACATAACTAACAATAAAGCAACCACTTCGTTGCTTGCGCTATCTTGCTTTGTATCGGATACAAAAGCAGAAAAGTTTTTTTTGGCATTAAAGAAAAGCAACCCACGTGCAGTGCAGTCGATTGGAGATTCGCTCTCAGAAGGAGTGCTGACACAATCCGACGGAGAAGTTACTACACCTACTCCTAATGGGCATTTCGACCTTTACGAATATGTTGGTTGCGATTTTAACAAATCATTCAAAATTACCCGTAAACTATGAAAACAATAGAAGGATTTCAGATAGAGATGGATTTCGGCAAATTTCGTCGTATTGCCGATTTAATTTATTATGATGGACCATTCTTGTCGCATTATGTCAGTCCCAAAGGCGACGATTACCTCTTTTATTGGGTTGACAACGACAATACCTACAACCGATGGATTGTAACAAGAGTCTCATTGCCTATTTTGCAACAATATATTGCACGTCAGATACCGCTCAGGGATGTAATTGCTCATCCAAACGATGGCTTTATTTATATCACTGATGTTGATAATGATTTAAATTATAATAACATCCGCTTGGTTCAGCCCGAAAAACTTCCCGACGACTATCTGCCTGCCGATGATTCGTTTTACGAGTTTGAGCCCATTGCAGCCAATGACGCACCCGAAATGATGACCTATCAACTCACCATTCCTTTTCAAGAGCATAACAAATTAGAATCGATGCTTTCGCACATTGGATTTCCAATTTCTGCTCTCAAAAAAATTGCATCCACTGCTGCCGTTTTTTAAAATAAATGATTAATAATAACACCCAAAATGCATAATCATAATTCATTTAACAATGAAACACATTAATAAAATTATCTCATTAGGATTTGCTGCCATAACGCTGGCTTCGTGCGGAGGAGGCAGTCAAAATCAAGGCGGAAATTCTGATTCTACCGCCACAACCGAAATCACCCCATCTGACCCATCAGATTATCAACCCATTCCGCCGTCTACTATTAAAGTAGACCCTTCGGTTTTTATCGATGATTCTGAGTTTTTCTTGTCGGAACAAAAGTTGCCCGAAAAGATCGACTACAATATGAATCTCGACAACCTTACCTATCAGCAACTTTATATCTACAAGGCATATCCGTATGCATTGCACGGTTTTTGGTTTAGAGATACACACCTTTGTTTGTTTTTCTACGGTCGCACCGATTGGTATTACGAAAAGGCTGAACAACAGTTTGATAAATACGCTCAACTGTGGAACGACGATTACGAAAAAGCACTCAAATCTGTTCAACTCACATCCGAGGAGCAAAAGTTTGTAGACCGCGTTTCGGCTAAGATGGCAGAGTTTGAAAAGAACAACACTCTCAATGATAACGGTCTTAATTTCAACAACCTTGCCCTTGCCATCAACCGTTATCAAGTTAGCGGAAATAAGACAATGTCGAAAAAACTTGCCACACTTCTGAGCCGTTACAACATTGCTTTTGAGCCGTCGAAAGAGGAGCAGTTGTTTCAAATTTACGAAGACAACGACTACAAGGTAATGCCAAGTTTTATCACTACCGACCTATTTTTGCAGGCATATCACATGTATTTTGGCTACGTGCTTAAAACATTGGAAAACAACGAGTTTACCAACAATCTCGACCATTTTATGAATTCTATGCACGCCGGAGCAATGCGTTACGAAAATACATCTGCCGCCGGTGCTGATATGCAGAATGCCAAAGATTTAGCCGATTTTGTTGCCACATTTTACGCTGTGGGTATCAAATTGCTCAAAAACAAAAACGTAACTGTTCCGCAAAACTACAAAGACCTTTTTAATAAGGAACTTGCAGCCATCGATCAGTTGCAAGACGACCGTTCGCCTTTGTTGCAAGCCTCGGCACCGATGTATTACACAATGTTTAAGCCGCGCGGACACTACACCCGTTCCGATAAATCTAAGGCTTATTTTAAATGTATGATGTGGCTTCAAACTGCATTCTTCCCTATGGACGACGAACGTGCCGTTAACCGCGCTATTGCTATGGCAAGCGTTTACAACGGATTGGATCAAGCCACCAAAGAAGAGTGCTTGAATGTTTACAATATGATTACATTCCTTATGGGCGTACCCGACAATGTGGCTATTATCGAAATGGCTGATTATATTGCCGAAAAATTCCCCAAAGCCGACCTTTCGGAACTTGTAAAGGGCGACAAACGCGCTCAGATTGTGGGTTGGGTACAAGAAAAATTCAAGACAGCCAACCGAATAACTCCCAAAGTAGAAATCTTTTGTCCCGACAAACTCAACTTTATGCCTCAGCGTTACGAACCCGACAACGAGGTGCTCGGCAATATGGGCGACCCTCAGCCTAACGCCGAACGCGCTTATCCCAAAGGTTTGGACGTGTTTGATGCTTTTGGCATAAAGGCTGCCACAGCACTTTTGGATACTTTCTGCACCGACTCAAAAAGTTGGAGCGAATATGGACAAACACGTACTAAGATGAAAGGTCTGTTTAATAATTTTGACGGTTGGAACTCAACAAGTTACAACAAATGGATTGAATCGCTAACAGCACTTCAAAAAACCGACAAGAATTATCCCGACTTTATGAAATCGCCTGCATATCAATTGCGCAACCTCAACACCGCGCTTGCTTCGTGGGCAGAACTCAAACACGATGCCGTGCTCTATGCCGAGCAACCTATGATGGCAGAATGTGGTGGCGACGATATGCTTCCCGAACCTATTCTCGTGGGTTTTGTTGAGCCCAATCTTATTTTCTGGAACAAACTAAAAGAGTCGGTTAAGCACCTTTCTAACATTCTCGATGCCAACAATATGCTCACTGCCGACCTTCGTAGCAAAAATGAGCAATTGACTGAAAAAATTCAGTTCTGTATTGATGTTACCCAAAAAGAACTCAACGGCGAGCAACTCACAACCGAAGATTTCAACACTATCCGCACAATGGGTAGTAGTATGGAATACTTTACACTTTCGGTGCTCAATCCCGATGCCGAAACTCCTGATTCTTGGGGTTTTGTAAAAGGTGCCGACAAACGTGTGGCTGTGGTTTGCGACGTGTTTACCCGTAATGTGGACGGATGCAACAAAAACGGCATTCTCTACGAGGCCACCGGCAATCCGAATGTGATTTACGCCCTTGTGCAAATCAACGGCAAAACTTACATAACTCGCGGTGCTACATTTAGTTACTTCGAATTTGTTCGTCCTATGGACAACCGTCTCACCGACGAAGAATGGCAAAAGATGATCGACAACGAAAAAGCACCTTCGCAACCCGCTTGGTTTACACCTCTTATGACCGACGACAAAACTATAATCAACGAAGGCTTCCTTTATAGTTCAGGTTGCTAATTGTATATCTGTTGTAGAGACGCGCCATGGCACGTCTCTACTAATGATTAAATTTTATGTCCCGCAAATATCTGATATTAGCAATATTATCCATATTTTTGTTATCCTGCGGTGGCAGCCACAACGATAACATAACCATAGTCTTTACCGGCGATGTGCTACTCGACCGCGGAGTAAAACCAGTAATAGAAAAAAACGGTGTGAAAGACCTTTTTAAAGGTGTTTCACACCATTTTAATAATGCCGATTATGTGGTAATAAACCTTGAATGTCCCATTACCGACATAGCCTCGCCAGTAAACAAAAAGTATATTTTCCGAGCAGATGCCAAATGTGCCGAAGGTCTTAAACAAGCCGGTGTAACACATTGCGCACTTGCCAACAATCACACTATGGATCAAGGTCGCCAAGGATTGCAAAGCACCGTCCACCATCTTAAATCTGTTGGCATTGCCACCGTGGGCTATGGCTTAACTCTCAAAGAACGACTCTCTCCTACCCTTATTCACAAAAACGGTATTAACGTAGCCCTCTTTAATTCGTGTCCCCTGCGTGTAGAAAATTGGCAAAACATCGAAAACACTCCCGACATCAATCAAGCCGACTGTTCAATCCTTGCCAAAGAAATCCGCAAATTTAAAATACAAAATCCTGATTATTATACAGTTGTAATACTTCATTGGGGCACAGAATTTATCTCCACGCCATCGCTTACGCAGCGTTACGCCGCTGCCGAATTGGTGTCTGCGGGATCAGATTTGATTATTGGTCATCATCCCCACGTGATACAAAAAATGGACACCATCGGCAAAGTACCTGTGTTTTATAGTCTTGGCAATTTTGTTTTTGACCAATCCAACCCCGAAGGTCGCAAAGCCCAAATGGCAGTAGTGAGGTTTACAAAAGATTCCATTTCGGCAAAGGCTGTTGGGGTGGAGATAAAGGGGAATATGCCGATGGTGAAGGAATAAAAAAACGCCCGAAGACCTCTCTTCGGACGTTTTGTTTTTATTGAGAAATCATCTATTAATTCATAACCTTAAATGTTTGGTTACCAATTATTACAATCAAAATACCTGATTGATTAATATTGATTTCGTCGTGAGTTGATTTTGTTGTTGAAGTTGTTAAAATGCGACCATTGATGTCGGTGATTGTGTATTTGGTGTCGGGGCGAGTTTCGATGTAGATAGTACCATTGTAGCTCCATACTTTGGCGGCATCTGCAGTTTCGGGAAGTGTTGAAACGGGGGTTTTGCCGTTTTTGGTATACGACCCTGTAATTATTAAATCTTTATCGGGCATAGTTTCGGGTATCTCGCTCCAACCTGAGAATGTATATCCTGATTTATAAGGTTTAGAGGGAGTACTAATAGAAGAACCATACGAAACTTTCACAGTTTTATAAACCTCGCCGTCAATCATATAAGTAATAGTGTGTTCGTTGGCTTTAAGAGAACCACGCACCACTACATCGTGATCGGGCATAGTTTTAGGCTCGCCTTCCCAACCTGAGAAAGTATGTCCGGTTTTAGCTTTTGGAGCAGCAAGAGCAGTGATTTTTGTGCCATATACCACTTCAGTTTGCTTTTTATATACCTCATCGTTAAGCATATAGGTAAGAGTATATTTACCAAGTTCGTATACGCCATTTATAGTAACATCTTCATCGGGCATTGTGGTCGGCATATTTCCAGAGGGCACAAACACATAGCCGGTATACTTGGGCAGGATGGTCGAAAGATTTGTACCTACATCTACAGTTTCGGTTTTGGTTTTTGCTTCGCCACTGGGGTCGGTGTAAGAGAGCGTAAAGGTATGCTTGTTTGGTATAAAATTACCGTAAACTTCAATGTCGCTATCGGGCATTTTAGAGGGGAGTGCGCTATAACCGATAATTTTCCAGCCGGAGAATTTATAACCAGCTTTATCATCAGGAGCAGGTTCAATGGTTATATCGTCATCATAGTCGGCGGAAACAGTTTTGTATTCTTCACCGTCTACTTTATAAGTAATAGTATGTGAGTTAACCTGCAATTCAACATAAAGTGTGAGATTTGAGGTTACATCGGCATCAAAATCATATTCAGTGTTAAAATCTTTGTCGGTGTATACATGTTCTACTGTATAGCCCTTAACAAGACCCTGTGGCATAGTTGTGGGGGCGTTTTTGGGTGTGTATACAACGCCTACAGTCTCTTCTGATTGATTCTTGTAGGTAATTGAAAATACGTCGTCACTATTGTAGATAGAGAACTCCTTTTCAATAGCATCAAAAGCGTAGTTGCTGTTGTCGGAAGGCGCAACTGTTACCTTACCAGTACCAGCCGCATCGTTGTTGGTGTAGGTTACAGTGTATTCCGTTTGGGGTATCTCATTATTGCCGTTGTATACTGCTACCGTTGGCTCAGCATTGTCGCCGTTTTCGATTACAACCACATCGGATTCTAAAACAATATTGATAGAGTTGAGCGGTTGTTTAGTAATTGTAAACGTACCTTCTTGAATAGTAACAACATAGTTTGAATGAGAAAAACCAGATTGGTTTGAAATGGTGTATGTACCTACATTTTCGCCGGAGCTACGGGTAAGTGTGCCTTCGATTTTATCACTGCCGAAAGGTTTAGGATTAAGAGTGTAGGTAAACACAGGGTCGGGATCTCCGTAAACTTTGGTCTTGTTGGCAATGGTAACGGTAATGGGGGCTCTCTTTACATTTAACGATACAATTTTTGTAGAACAATAATCACCTATACCTGTTAGTGTAAGTGGATTATTGCCTACGCTTTGTACAGTTTTGTTAGCAGTAAAGTCGGTACCCTCTTTAAGGGTTTTACCATTATTATATGTTACTATTAGCGGTATTATTTCGCCAGTATAAGTGTCTGAGGAGAGTTTTACGGTAGCCTTAGCAATATCGAGTTTCCAATGTGCGGTAAGTTCAATATCACCACAAGTGCCTTTGTAAATAGTGATGGAAGGGGTTGGCGTCGTTATATTTTTTGCACCTGTGGCTGTCCAGGCGCATATATAATTAGAATTGCTATACGACGGAGAAGGAATTGTATAAGACTCATCTAACACAGTGTATTCGTTCTTAACAGTACCGGTAAAACTACCGTCGTTGAGAATATAAGTTATTTTGGAATTAAATGGTGAGAAGTATCCGGGGGCCGATTTGCCTTGGTCTATGCGAGCGTATGTTTTATCTGTGGTAGTAACCTTTGTGCCTTTATATCCTAATAGTTTGGGGCAATTATCGAACATATTATTTGAATTAGTAGCATTACTAACTTTTAATTGTACAGTGTTCGGATTGCCAGCAGTATTCAATTATACATATATTTTAGTAAGCGACGTGCAGCCTGAGAACATAGATGCTGAATTCGACAGCGAGGCATCATAACAGTCATAGTAGACCGATGTTAAATCACTGCAACCATCAAACATCGAATTACAATTAAGCGGCGATGTAAACGATGTTTTGGAATAGGTAGGTGTTAGTTTGTTGATAGATACGCTTGTAATCCCTGTGCAGCCTTTAAACATACCGGTCATATTAGTTACTGTATTATCTATATTTATTGATATACTACCCTTCAACCATGTACAGTTGGAGAACGTATAGCTTAGGTCAGTAACCTTATTAAATGTAGATTGATAAATAGGCATTGCTTCCATTTTTAAAAAACTGCAACCGTCGAACATATGCGCCATAGTGCAAGACTCTAATCTCAATTGACTATATGTTTTTGAGTTTGAGGACGCTTTTATACCATAAAAATGGTTGCAATTATAAAACATATAATCATAATTAGTACAAGGCAAATCCCATATATCAAAATCTTTATTTAGATATATATATGACAGTGAAGTACACCCGTAAAACATATATGCCATAGTTTCTAAACGGTATGTGTTCAAGTTACAAAAATCGTAAACTGTTTCTAAAGCGGTAAAATTTTTAAACCAACCGTAACAAGATGTGGGCTGGTAATAGGAAAAAGAATTTGTAAAATCTACTGAAACTATCTTAGACTCTTCTTCCACCCAATTTGGGGGTTCATCTCCATCAGCAATAATATAATAGTAGGAACTGGTACCGCACTTGTTATCGTAGAAAAAATCAAGTGATCGTTGAGAACCGCTGTAATTTACATATGAAGTTGTAGCGTAAGGAGTTCTACCCCCTTCTGCGGACACTAACTTGAGATATCCATTACTGCCTGTATTGGCATGTGTTTTATCAATACTATTTGATACAAAGTTACGTAACCCTTTACAGTTTTCAAACATATAATTTGAGGATTCAACTTTGTCTGTATTCCAATTTGGACCGACATATATTGCTTTAAGTTTTGGAGTAGTTCCAGACATGCTAAACATAGCATACATAGACGTTACATTAGATGTGTTAAATCCATGCAAATCAATATAAGTAAGGCTGGCACATCCTGAGAACATCATGTGCAGAGTTGTCGCTTTTGAATTCTGCCAACTACCTAAACCTTTAATATTCCTCAATTTCGAGCATGAATTAAACATATAAGAGAATGTAGTAACTTTAGAAACATCTAAGGTGGTAAGGTCTAACTCTTCGAGTCTGGAGCAACCGTTAAACATATTTGAAACAGTTGTAATCTTTTTCGCATTAGATAGACACTCTGTCAGTGTAGTAATACTTTGCAATGAGGAACAACCTCTAAACCACTCACTCAAATCAGTAACATTGCTGAGGTCTAAATTATTTATGTTATTAATTGTTACAAGGTTTGGTAGATCATTAAATAATTTATTAACAGTTAAGGTGCCGCCGTCGAGTGCGTTGAACGCTTCTATATCCATAGAATTGACAATTTCGATTTTTTTGATTTTCTCTTTCAAAGACTTTTTGTTTTTGGTGTAGTCATGCGTTCCGGTGCCACCATTACTATTATCCCAAAGCATAAACACTTTATCAGCGGCATATGCTCCGGATTCATTTTTAACTTTACATTTTTTAAAAGTCAATGTCCCTGTTGATGCGTCAAATACAGCATAGAGGGCATCTACTGGAACATCCTTCGCCCATGCCCCACCAGCTGAGCAGAATACCATTGCCATGGCTACAAAAAAAGAAAGGAGAAGACTATGCATACCCCCTCCTGAATGTGTTTTAAAATTTTTTCTTTTCATTGTAATAATTGTTTTAATTGTTGTTATTTAAAAAAAATAAATAAAAAGTCCTTTATATAGTTGCAGCGATGAGTGGAAAATGAAATGGAAAAGTGAAAAAAATTTAAGATTTTTTAAGAAAATTATTCCATAAAAAAATACGTTCCTGAATATCTCAGAAACGTATTTTATACTATTGGTTAGAAATCTCTAAAACAGCGAGCAAGCCACTGTCAAACCTGCCATTACTACCGATACCATCGACATAAGTTTGATAAGGATATTAAGCGAAGGACCGGAGGTGTCTTTAAACGGGTCGCCTACGGTGTCGCCCACAACGGTGGCTTTGTGACAGTCGGAACCTTTACCACCAAAATTGCCTTCTTCAACATATTTTTTGGCATTGTCCCACGCACCGCCGGCATTTGCCATAAATACTGCAAGCACAAATCCGCAACTTAATCCGCCAATGAGCAATCCAAGTACGCCTGCCACACCGAGCAACAATCCAACTGCAATGGGAACTATAATTGCTAAAAGCGACGGCAAAAGCATCTCGTGCTGAGCGCCTTTGGTAGATATTGCCACACAACGCTCATAGTCGGGGTCGGCTTTGCCTTCAAGAATACCCTTGATTTGCGAAAACTGACGGCGAACTTCCTCAACCATCTTTTGAGCGGCACGTCCCACGGCGTTCATAGTAAATCCACAGAACAGGAATGCCATCATTGCACCGATAAACACGCCCACAAGCACTATCGGGTTCATAAGGTTAACGTTGTAAGCGTTCATAAAGTCAACTAATGTGGCACGTGCAGCCTCTACACCATTGGGCAGAGCCTCGCCAACGCGCATTAATGCCATCTTAATTTCTTCCACATACGATGCCAAAAGTGCAAGAGCGGTAAGAGCCGCACTACCAATGGCAAAACCTTTTCCGGTGGCGGCTGTGGTGTTGCCAAGAGCATCGAGTGCGTCGGTACGTTTGCGCACTTCGGGTTCAAGACCACTCATTTCGGCGTTTCCACCAGCGTTGTCGGCAATAGGTCCGTATGCGTCGGTGGCAAGGGTGATTCCGAGAGTTGAGAGCATACCCACAGCGGCAATGCCTATGCCGTAAAGACCGAGGCTAAGGTTGGCAGGTGTGAGGATATTCTGAATGTCGAAGTTGATAGCGCAGAGAAATGCCATCACAATTGCCACGCCCACAGTTACAACGGGGATGGCGGTGGATGTCATACCGAGACCAAGACCTGAAATAATTACCGTAGCAGGACCAGTTTCGCTGCTTTCTGCCACTTTTTGTGTGGGACGGTAACTTTGCGAAGTATAGTATTCGGTTGATTTACCGATAATTACACCAGCCAACAAACCGCATACTACTGAGAATGATATTCCAATCCAGTTTTCGATACCTAAACCCCAGAGTATCAAGAATGTGGCGGCAGCAATAAGCACTGCACTTGTGTTTGTACCACGGCTGAGGGCTGCAAGAAGTTTTTTCATGCCGGCATCCTCGTCGGTTTTTACTATGAAAATGCCAAGAATAGAGAGCACCACGCCCACAGCGGCAATAATTGACGGAGCAAGCACCGCCTTTATCTGCATACCTTCCACTGCCGATGTGGCAAATGCCGATGCACCTAACGCCATGGTAGCCAAGATACTGCCTGCGTACGATTCGTAAAGGTCGGCACCCATACCGGCTACGTCGCCCACATTATCGCCCACATTGTCGGCAATGGTGGCGGGGTTGCGGGGGTCGTCTTCGGGAATATTGTATTCGGTTTTGCCTACGAGGTCGGCACCCACATCGGCGGCTTTGGTGTAGATACCACCGCCCACACGAGCAAACAGAGCCTGTGTGGACGCACCCATACCAAAGGTAAGCATTGTGGTGGTGATAATTACAAGGTGATTTTCGGCAGGGATAAAGTAGTCGAGCACCAAAAACCAAACTGCTACATCAAACAATGCAAGACCCACCACGGTTAAGCCCATAACCGCACCAGAGCGGAAGGCAACTTTAAGTCCGCTGTTGAGACTTTTTCGTGCAGCGTTGGCAGTGCGAGCCGATGCGTATGTGGCTGTTTTCATTCCAAAAAATCCGGCAAGACCCGAGAAGAATCCGCCCGTAAGGAATGCAAACCAAACCCAGCCGTTTTGCAAGTCGAACACCGACATCACGGCAAAAATGGCAGCCAAAACCACAAAAACGATTGTTACTACCTTGTACTGCTGTTTGAGGTAGGCCATTGCGCCTTTGCGAACATGGAGCGCAATTTTTTTCATCAAATCTGTTCCCTCGTCTTCTTTCATCATCTGTTTAAAGAAGATGAAGGCAAACGACAGCGCAAGCAGCGACGCCGCAGGAACAAGCCAAAATATAGTATCCATAATATTAGGTGTTTTAAAATTATAATATTAGTGTAAAGTATTGATAAATAGGCTTATATAAAAATCAATAAGGACTAATTATCATAATACAATATAGCATAATTTTGGATAAAAGTAAAGCGGAAACATAAATTTTTTTTAAATAATTTATGTTTCCGCTAATAGTATAGTATCGTTAAGCCTTAGAACAACTCAACCTCAATCTTCTGGATAAATGCGGTAAGAGTGTAGCGTTCACCAGTGGAAGCTTCGGAGAGGGTAGCAAGCACGTTGGTACGTGTTCCATCCTTTTCAAGGATAAACACCTCTGTACGACGAGCAACAAGTGATGTGTCGTTAGCCTTAAAGAAGTTGCCGAGATAGTTTTCGTTAGCAGTAACTGTGTCGGTGGGCAAAAGTGACGATACATCTTTGCCGATAATAGCATCGCGCTGAATGCCCCAAAGTTCTTCGGCGGCACGGTTGAAGAATGTGATCTTGTTGTCTTGATTGATAGTTACAACTGCGTCTAACATACCAGCGAGAGTCTTGTCGCTCAACTCTTTCACAATCTCTACTTCGCGGAACTGCATCTTCATCTCCTCGCGAGTTTCTTTGAGTTTCTTGGTGAGTTCCACCTTGTTTTGCTGCAGTTTTTGTTCTTGTTCGCGTAGAAGTTCGGTTTGTTCGCGGCTCTTTTCCTCAATGCGTATCTGGTCAGTGATATCGTTACCGATGAATACGATTTTGGCAGGTTCGCCGTACATATCGTGCACAACAGTGTAAGTACCTTGAAACCAACGCTCCTCACCTGTTTTGGTAAACCATTTATGACGACCTTCGAAAGGCACGCCGTTGATAATGTTTTTCCAAATAATCTTAAACTCGTCGAGGTCGGATGCTGTAAGAAAGTTGAATATGGTGCGTTTGCTGAGTTCTTCGGGGGTGAATTGAAGAACATCCGACAGTTTGTGGTTCATTTCCAAAACACGTCCGTCGGGAGCGTATTCTGCCTTCATTGTTGAGCGGTCTAGTGCGTCGATCTGACCCTTGTAATCGAGGCTCTGTTTCTTTGAGTCGGTGATATCTATACCGAGGAACAATATCTTTACAGGTCGACGGTTGTGGTCGCGCACGCTAACATACGTCGCCATTGTCCACACATCTGTACCCGATTTGGTAACGTGTTTCATATCGCCCTCGAAGTGCTTGCCACCGATGGCGAGATTTTGCCAAAGTTCGTTGAACCACGCCTTGTCTTTGTCGCTGATAAACATAGAGATATGTTTGCCCTCGATTTCGGTGGCAGATGCGTATCCAAGTTTGCTGAGGAATTTAGAGTTAGCATAAAGGAGGTATCCTTCAACGCTATACTCGGCACGTATCATGGTGTGGTTTACCGAGTTGGTGAAACTTACGAACTGTTCACTTTGTTTTGCTGCCTCGGTCTGCATATGTTTGAGGGCGTCCATATTTTTGCGCATCTCCTCCTCTTGGCGGGCCATTATCTCAGCTTGTTCCTGCGATTCTTTAAGGAGTCGTGCTGTACGGAGGTTGATATTTACGTTTGATATGGTGGAGGCAATTGACTCTGCCACACGCTCTATAAACTCTATTTCAAATGGCTGGTAGACAATGAACGAAGCTATCTCTACCACACCGTAAATTTCGTCGTTGAATTTCAAGGGGACAATAACCAATGTACGCGGATTAGCCTTGCCGAGACCCGAAGTAATTTTCACATAATCTCTTGCGGCTTCGGGAACAAATATTGTCTTTTTCTCAATGGCGCACTCGCCCACTAACCCCTCGCCCCATTCAATTCTTTTGTCGGGATACTTGGTACGGCCGTAGGCGTAGGAAGCTGTCATGTTGAAGTATTTTTCACCGTTGTTGTCCACAAGGATAAAGAATCCAGCTTGCTGAGCGTTGACATATTTTACAAGGTTCATAATAACCTCGTTAGAAAGTTTTTCGAGGTCGCCGATGTTTTCACGAAGGATAGCACCGAATTTGGCGATACCTTCGGTGATCCAGTGGCGCTGTTGGTCCTCGTTTTTACGGGCGTCCTCCTCGGCCTTGCTACGTTTTAGCTCGTCGCGGAGGTTGATAAGAGCCTTGCCGATTTCGTCACCTTCGCGGATTTCGTAATCAGCGTCGGTTTGTCCGAGACGAATTTTTTCTACGAAGTCGAAAATCTGACGCGATTTCTGTTGCTCGTTGTGAATATCCTGACGGAGGTCGTTGGTTTTTCGATAAAATTCGTTTCCGATATAATACCCGAATCCACCGATTGCAATCGGCAGCAAGAGCGTTACCCACATAGACGGATTTTCTTTGAAAAATACTACAAGCATTTCAAAGGATACGGGTCTGTTGCCAAATACCAGACCAAGAAAGACTATAATAGCCACGAGTCCGGCTCCGATAAGGAATCCCATCAGAGCGTATGAATAAGCTGAGTTATGTCGGGTGTCGGTTTTCATATTCTTTTTTATTGAAAGTTGAATTTTGCGAGTACTTGCGATATAGAGTCAATTGTGAATGGCTTTTCTACAATGCTGTCGAAATGGGCTTCGGTAAACTGAACTTGAAACTCGTCGATATCGTGGGCGGTAAGAGCAATTACCGGAATCCCTTTGTATCGAAAGTCGTTTTTTATCTGTTTTGTTGCCTCAATACCGTTCATTACAGGCATCTCAATATCCATAAAAATAATGTCGTATTTGTCGTTTGGTAGCTCGTCGAGAACTTCCTTTCCATTCGACACAGTCTTAAAGCCAACCGAAAGCTCCTCTAACATAGATGCCAAGAGAAACTGGTTTGCAAATACATCGTCGGCTATAAGTACTTTACAATTGCTCATTTCAATTATAATTATCGTTGTCTAATTTTATGCAATAATACAACTTAAATACCAAATACCAAAATTTTAATAGGGAGAAATTGCAAAAGATGCAAGTTTTTCTAACGGAAGCACTCTGTCGGCAGCTCCGAGCTTAACAGCTTCTTTGGGCATTCCGTAAACAACGCATGTCTGTTCGTCCTGAGCTGCGGTTTTAGCGCCAGCCTCTTTCATTTCGAGCAGGCCTTTTGCACCATCGTCGCCCATTCCCGTCATAATAATGCCTATGGCGTTGGCTCCGGCGTAACGTGCTGTACTGCGAAACAACACATCAACTGAGGGACGGTGACGGTTTACTAGCGGTCCGTCTTTTACTTCTACAAAGTATTTTGCACCGCTGCGTTTGAGTAGAGTGTGCTTATTGCCGGGTGCTATCAACGCACGTCCGCTTATAACGCTGTCGCCATCTTCGGCCTCCTTCACCGAAATACGGCATATCTCGTTGAGTCGGTTGGCAAATGAGCGGGTGAAATTTTCGGGCATATGCTGAACTATTACTATACCCGGACAGTCGAGTGGCATAGCTTCAAGGAAAACCCTAAGAGCCTCTGTTCCGCCTGTAGATGCGCCAACTGATATCACCACATCTGTGGTTTTTATCATGCTTGCAGAACCTTCGTTTTTGGAGATTACCGCATCGGCAGAGAGTTTTGGTTCCACTTTGATAAACGACGATGCCATACGCGTATGGATTCGGGCATGGGCGGCAGCCTTCACCACTTCGCAAAGCCGTATTTTCGACTCTTCTATAAACTTCTGGGTGTCCATTCTTGGCTTGGCTATCACATCCACTGCACCGTATTCAAGTGCCCTCATTGCGGTTTGACTGCCCTCTTCGGTAAGGCTCGAAATGATGACTACTGGTATGGGGTGCTGAGTCATAATCTTGCGTAAGAAAGTCAGACCGTCCATACGTGGCATTTCCACATCGAGAGTGATAACATCGGGCACTTCTGACTGAATTTTTTTGGCAGCGATATAAGGGTCGCACGCCGTGCCCATAATCTCTATCTGTGGGTCGGTTTCAAGTATCGACGAGAGTGTTTGACGCACTACCGCCGAGTCGTCCACTATCAAAACTCTTATGTTCCTATTTTCAAAAGCCATATCTATTTGTTCATATTACTTTTAATAAAGCATTGGAGAACCTCTCCTGTATGCGTATTGTAAATAATCTTTCGTCCGTTGTGGCCACCTGTGCTGCGGCTCATAATTGGTATGCCCAATTCTGCAAGTAATTGTTCTGCCACCATAACGTTTCTTTCGCCGATGTGCATGATTCCAGATGACACCGAAATCACTTCGCCACCTCCGAAAACTTTTGCAACCAAATTTTTTTTCTGCGCTCCTAATTGCTCCAAACGTTCGATCAAACGCTCGATTGCAATGTTGCCATATTTTGGCGAAGCGAGCTCCATACCGTTCCAAGTAGGGAGCATATAATGGTTGATTCCGCCAATGCCCAAGTACCTGTCCCAAAAGCAAACAGCAACGCACGAGCCGAGTATGGTGGTAACCTCTGCCGGCTGGGCTGATGCGAACATCGTTGACGGATATAGAAAATGTCTGGTCATAGTCTGATGTTTGTGGCGGGCTAGAATATCTCTTCGTCGCCGAAAAATACTTCGTTTCCTTCTTCTGAGTAATCATTGCTCGAAACTTGCGATTCGGGCAACACAACAGTAAATGTCGATCCTTCGTTTTCTTTGCTTTCAACAAGTAGTTTGCCTTCGAGAAGGTCGATGTATGCCTTGTTGATTGAGAGTCCGAGGCCGTGGCCGCGGTTTATAGAGTTGATGCCGTTGTCCAATCGTTTGAAGCGGTCGAATATTATCTTGCGGTTTTCTTCGGATATACCGAGGCCTTCATCGATAACGCTGATTTTTAGTTGGTTGTCGGCTGTGAGTCCGTATCTTACAATAAGTTTTTTGCCCTGACGGTTAAAGTTGATAGCGTTGCAGATAAGGTTGGAGAGCACCACTGTAAGTTTATCGCCGTCGGTTTTGAATAGCAACACAGTGCCGTCGTCGTTCTCTTTTTCGAGCGAAGCGGTAAGTTTGCGCATTGCTATTTCACGCGAATACTGCTGCATAAGTCCGTTGAGCATCTCGTCGATGTTTACCACCGATACTATGGGCTGAATTTCTCCCGCCTCAATTTCGGCTGCGGCAAATATGTTTTTGAACTGGAAGTCGAGGTTGAACGCCTCGCGGTGTATCATTGCCGCCATGCGTTTCATTTTTTCGGGACTTTCGTCGGCACATTCGGTGATGCTCTTGGCCAGTCCGAGAATAGAGGCGAAGGGGTTGATAATCTCGTTGGTGATGTTTGAGATGAAGTGGCTCTTCATAGCCTCCGACTCAGACAGCTTCTTGTTGAGTTCCAACAATTGCTTGTTGTATGAGCTGGTGTTTTCTAAAGCGCTTTTGTAGCGTTCTATTCTCTTGCTGAGCTCTTCGAGCAAGATTTCATCGGTTATTAGAGATTCGTTTTGATTCATTTTCACAATATTAATTAATCAGTTTAAAAACTGTAGGCTTTATCTGTTGTAAGGGGACGTTGATGCCGGTTACCGATTCTGAGTGTCCGAGGAAGAAATAACCTCCCGGACGAAGATGCCGACAAAGTTTGTTTATAACTTTTTCCTGAGTCTGCCTATCGAAATATATCAGCACATTACGGCAAAAAATGATATCGAAGTTCGACGGAGCATTGTACGCCTCGTCCATAAAGTTGAGACGCATAAAAGAGGTTCTAGCTCTAAGCTCTGGCACAATTCTCACGGTGGGTTTTGTGCGGTCTTTGCTTCGCAGCAGGTATTTTTTCTTCAGGTCGAGTGGAATAATGTCTACTCGGTCTTCGGGATAGATAGCGGTAACTGCTTTTTCGAGCACAATGGTGCTCAGGTCGCTACCGAGTATAGAGAAATCGCATCCACGGTGTTTTGAGATATATTCAGAAATCACCATTGCGAGGGTGTAAGGTTCTTCGCCCGATGAGCAGCCTGCGCTCCACAATTTGATCATAGGCTGGCGCTCTTTTTCGTATAATTCGGGTAGCACTATCTGCGTTAAGAAATCGAAATGTTGAGCCTCTCTGAAAAAGTCGGTTTTGTTGGTAGATACCACGTCCATCATATGAACAATTTCGTCGACACCCGCAGGCGAGAAAACAAAGTCTACGTACTGCGAAAAATCGGGTATCTGCAATGCTCTCAGTCTTTTTTGAAGACGGCTTTGAAGCATTATGTGCTTAGCTTCGGGCATCTTTATGCCGTAACGACTGTAAATAAAGTCGCTTAGCCTTGCAAAATCTTTGCTCGATAATCTGGCGTCGTAATATGAGGTGGACGTTATACTCTGCATGCGGTTATTCGATTTCCTTTGCGTTAGAAGATTCTTCGCTGTCGATGGTTTCTTTTAACATTACCACTTCATCCGAAGAGAATATTTTGTCAATGTCCAAGAGCATAACAAAGCGCTCGTCCGACATTTTGTAGATGCCTTCGATAAATTTCGACTTGTATTTAGAGCCGATACCTGGAGGCGGCATAATCTCTTCTTTCTTTATTTCAAATACTTCCTTAACGGAGTCAACGAGTATGCCGGCATCAACTTTCTCGTTCTCAATTACTACGTTGAGCACAAGGATCACGGTGTCGCGCTGGTACTGAATCGGATCCATGCCGAACTTCATGCGTATGTCGATAATCGGCAGCACTGTTCCGCGAAGGTTGATAACGCCCTTCATATAGTCTGGGGCGGTGGGAACTTTGGTGATCTGCACGAGCTGGAGTATGTTGAGCACCTGCGAAACGCTGATTGCAAAATACTCTTCGCCGAGTTTGAACGATATGAAAGAGTCTATTTCCTGATCCATAAGCTTATATGTGTTTATCGTTAGTTGTCGTTATATTTTGTAAACTGGTTTATCACTTTGTGTGTGTCGAGCACGAGTGCCACAGTGCCGTCGCCGAGTATTGACGCTCCTGAGAATACGTCTTGCTGGCGGTATAGTTTGCCAAGCGGTTTCAATACTGCTTGATACTCACCTGTGATGTGGTCTACCACTATGCCTATCTTCTTGTCGTCGTACTTTACCATAATTATCTCCTCGCGCTCGGGTTTTTCGCCTTCTATCTGGAACTCGTCGCGTAGGTAGTAGAATGGGTACTGAACTCCTTCTATGTTTATTATGTTGTTGAACGATTTTTCTATCTTGGTGTGTTCCACAGCAAAAATGGTGTCGATTACCGAGAGCGGAATTATGTAGTCGGTGTTTGCGATACGAACCAACATACCGTCAATGATGCTCAGGGTAAGAGGCAGTTTGATGGTGATGGTGGTACCTTCGTCTTTTTCGGTTGATACCGACACTGTGCCGCGGATGTCTGAAATTTTGCGTTTTACCACGTCCATTCCCACGCCACGTCCGCTGATGTTGGTAACTTTTTCGGATGTGGAGAATCCGGGCAAGAATATAAGGTCGAGAATCTCTTTTTCGGAGAGTTGCTCATCGGCATTGATGAGTCCACGGTCAATGGCTTTGTTTCTGATTTTTTGAAGATCCATTCCTTTGCCATCATCGGTAACTGCTATAACTACTTGGCTACCACTGTAATATGCTTGCAATATAATTTTGCCTTGCGCAGGTTTGCCCTTTGCGGTGCGTTCTTCGGCGGTTTCGATACCGTGGTCGATACTGTTGCGAAGTATGTGCATAAGCGGTTCAGAGATGCCCTCGATAAGGGTTTTGTCAAGCTCTGTTTCTGCACCGCGAGCGTCGAATTCTATCTCTTTGCCCACTTCTCGCGAAAGGTCGCGCACTAGGCGGCGGAAACGCACCACAAGGTAGTCGATAGGTATAAGGGTTATGCTGAATGCTGTGTCGCGCAATTGGCGGCTTATGTTTTCAAGACTTTCGGTAATGCGTGTAAGTTCGTTGTCCTTATGGTTGTCGGCATAAAGGTTTAGACCCGCCTGTGTGGTGATAAGCTCACTCACTAGGTTCATAAGCTGGTCTATTTTTTCAGATGCTACACGTATGCCCGAAATAGATGATTCTTTGGTAAATTTCTTTATGTGCTCGTCGCCGGCGTCGGCCTCTTTGGCAGCTTTTTCTTGTTTTGCCTTTTCGAGGGCTGTGATGGCTTGTGCGAGCGATTTAATTTTATCAAGGTCGAATGGGAAATCGTGACGGCAAACCAACAGTGGCTCAATGCCTTCCATCGGGAAAATGTCGGCATCTGCAATATTCTGTATGTTAACTTCGCAGTCGTCTTCCACAAAAATGAAAACGTCTTTGATAGCATCCTCGCCTTTGTCGGTAGCGAGAATCATCTCCCACCAGATGTAAGTTTCGTCAAATACAAAGTTTTCGAAGTCGGGAATGCTAGAGTAAAATATATTGACCTTGTTTTTACCTAGACCAGATAGCTCGTCGATTAAAAAGAATGGGTTTGTGCCGTTTTGTTGTATGCGCTCATAGGGTTTAACCTTAATGTAAAAAGTATGTACGCCGTCAGCTGCTGGCTCGTTAGCTGCAATGGTAACAGGAGCCCCCACTACTTCGGAATCACCGTTGAGAATAGCATCGATACGTTTGTTAAGGATAGCCTCGTTTGCAGCAATTTCGGCAGCTTTGGAGCCGTCGTCGTTGAGCATGCTGGTGATGTGGTCAGCAGATTCAAATGTAACGTCAAGCATCTCGCGAGTTACTTTCAGTTTTTTCTGCCTTACGAGGTCGTACATATTCTCCATCTTGTGGGTGTAGTTGGAGATGTTTTCGAACCCGAACATACCGCCACCACCTTTGAGCGAGTGCATAATCCTGAAAATCGAGTCAACAAGTTCCGGATTCTGGGTGTCTTGCTCAAGCGTAAGCAGGGCTTGTTCGAGCTGATTGATAAGGTCGCCCGCCTCTTCTAAAAATTTGCTCTGAAAGTTGTCCATCTGTCGAATTCTGTTCGGGTTATTATTATAATATATAAGGTGTGATAAGTGATGCCGCTACCTTATAACCTTGCTTATAGCGGCGAGCAGCTTGGCAGGTACGAATGGCTTAATAATCCAGCCTGTAGCTCCTGCGTCCTTAGCCTCTATCTTCTTAGCCAACTGCGATTCTGTGGTGAGGAACAGAATTGGCACACGGTTGTAGTTTGAAGTAGCACGGATATACTTGATAAGGTCTATACCGTCCATTTCGGGCATGTGGAGGTCGGTGATCACCAGGTCGATGTTTCTGCCGTCCAAGTACTGTTGCGCCTCGATACCGTTGCCTGCAGCAAACACCTCGAAGCCTGCATTCTGCAATGTAAAGTTGACGACTTCTCTAATACTTTCAGAATCGTCTACTATCAGTATTGTTTTTGCCATTTATATAAGTTATTAATTTTTATTTACTAATTTGAATATCTGTAGTTTGAAAACAATATTATGCCGTTGTAGGGATACTAAGTACCGATGCAAGATCGTTGATGCCACAGTGAGAGAGTAGCAAAGTTGTCTCGTCGTTGAGTTCGCACGTTACTTTAAGCTGCTTTTTGTCGCGCACAAAACTGTTCTTTACTGAATAGAACAACTGAAACGCCGCAGTGTCGAATCCTTCGGTCTTTTTTAGGTTGATGGTAAGGTCGGTACAGTCGGGAAGAGTTTTGGAAAACTCATCCATTATGGTTTGTACATTCTGCACAGAAATCTCGCCAATGATGTCGTATTCGCACCTGTGGTTCTTTACATCGTTGATTTTTAACTTAATATCCATATTTGCCAATTGTGGTTATATGTAAAATAGTTTGCATTTTTTATGCCAAAATACCCTCTAAAGGCATTTCTTTTTTTCCCGTTAAAGATACGAAAAAAAATCGTCGCCGTATACTTTTTTTACGCTTTTATTTGTAACTTTTTTCTAATTTTATACTAAATGCTTAATATTCAGCATTTTATATTTGTTATTTTTTTTTGTTTTTTTTAAATTAAATCAAAAATAACGACTAAATTTGCAGCGTGGACAAATTATTTGTTTTATTATGTCAGACGATAAATACACATTCGACCCCGATTCGCTCTCTTTTGAGGAAACGGACAAGAAAAAAGGCAAAAAAATAATAATATCTATAATCACTCAGCTGTTTGCTGCTTTGAGCATTGGCTTTGTGGTTTTTATCACTATTTCATACACCATTAAAACCCCTAGTCAACGCAAAACCGAACGCGAAAACGAAATGCTCCGTCAGGTTTACGACCAACTCAACGAACGTTACAGCCAAACCTCTATCGTATTGAGCGACCTCCAAGACCGTGACCGCGAAATATATCGCGCTATTTTCAGCACAGCGCCACCCGTTGACGATGATTCGCTCGAATACAACTACGATAGTTTGGGAGCAAGTGAAATTGCCGCTCACTATACCAAAACCACAAACAACGTTGCCGCTATGCTTCACAACGAGGACAGCACTGTAAACAACCTCTTTGCAATTCTTGAAAAGCAAACCGACAGTTTAAAATATATTCCATCGGTGATGCCGTTGGAAAACAATAATCTTCAATACCTCGCCTATGGCTACGGAAAAAAACTCGACCCCATTTACAAGACTCCGCAAGTGCACAAGGGAATCGACTTTGCCGCTCCCAAGGGTACCGTGGTGGTTGCCACCGCAGCTGGCACTGTGGAATACGTGGGCGAAAAACGCGACCACGGTGTAATGGTGATTATCGACCACAAAAACGGTTTTAAAACCACCTACTCGCACCTCAGCGACTATGTGGTGCGCACTGGCAAAAAGATTAAACGCGGCGAAACTATCGGTTTTGTGGGCAACTCTGGCAAGTCGCTTACCGCTCACCTGCATTACCAAATCAACTACAACGGCAAGGCTATCAACCCGATAGACTTCTTTTTCGAGGACACCGATCCCGAAACATACCACAAACTCATAATGATGGCTAACAACGGAGGCCTTTGCCTCGACTAACAAACATATTATCAAAAATCTGAAAACCATGGAAATAGAAGAAACTGAAAAAAACGGAAAATTGTTTTACACAATCGGCGAAGTGGCCAAAATGTTTGACGTAAACACCTCGCTCATAAGGTATTGGGAAAAAGAGTTTCACATCATCAAACCCCAGAAAAACGCTAAGGGAAACCGTCTCTTCACTCCCAAAGACATCGAAAACTTTCACAAGATCTATCACTTGGTAAAAGAGCGCGGAATGACTCTCGAAGGCGCAAAACAGCACCTCAAAAACAACTCCGACAAGAGCGATGCCAACTTTGAGGTAATCAAGTCGTTGAAAAACATTCGCGCCATGATTGTAGACCTTAAAGACAGCCTCGAAACCATCGAAAAGCAAGAAAAGTAAAATTATTTTCCCGGGAGAACCGCTTTTAGCACGTTTATTGCATAAAGATTATAGGTTTTTTATTTTTTTTTATAAAAAACTCTTGACAGCAATCTATTTTTTTCTTAAATTGCATTGCAGAAATTTTTAAATATCAACACAACGATTATGAGCGCAAAGACTCCTTCAATGGAACTCGACAAAAACTTTATGCATAACGTGCTCGCCCTTTACGACGAGCTCATAGAGAACGGTATATCTGTTGTTTACATAGGGCAGTTTACCCATCAGGTGGTAAAGATGTTCACCGAAAAGAACGAGGAGGAGATGGAAACCTCCAACGAACAGAAACAAGTTCGCCGACGTGTGCATCACTCGCTCGTGGAGATTTTGCAGAATATGCAGAAACATAGTACCGAGTTTCAAACAGAGTTCAGTCTTGTCAACGGATTGTTTATGCTCGGTCGCAAAGATGGCATATACTATATAATGACCGCAAACAAGGTAAACCGCAACGACATTGAACGTCTTACCTCTGCTCTCGAATGTGTTAACAACGCCACCAAGGAAGAACTCAACGCTATGTACAAAAAGCAACTGCGCGAGGGAACAATCTCCGACCGTGGCGGTGCGGGTCTCGGTCTTATCGACATAGCCCGCAAAACCGACGGCAAACTCGAATACCTCTTTATCCCTGTCAACGGCACCGACTACTTTATATTAAAGGTAGAAATATGCCGACAAGACGAAGAAGAGATTCTTTAATTCAAAATTCATAATTCATAATTCATAATTCATAATTCATAATTAGAATTGTCAATTGTTAATTGTCAATTGTTAATTGTTTCTTTCCTTTTCCCTTTCCAAATAAAGAATCCTATTGCGAACGCTACTGTAACCACTCCGCCCACGATATAACTTATCGTATGATCTAAATGCAGACATTCGGGAGCGAGCAGAAGATATGTGGCGCACACCATTGTCATAAACAGCGCAGGCAAAAATGCCATTATCCACGGTTTTTTGGTGATTACCATATAAACAGTGATTGCCCACAATGTAAACACGCTCAGGGCCTGGTTGCTCCATCCAAAATAACGCCAGATAATGTTAAATCCGGCAGCATCGCTTAAACTATACACTATAATCAAGGCAGTAGCAATAAATACGGGAACGCTGATAAGCAAGCGTTTTGATATTTTGCTCTGATCCATTTTAAAAAAGTCGGCAAGTATAAGCCTTGCGCTACGTAGAGCGGTGTCGCCACTTGTTATCGGGGCAAACACAACTCCAAGCATAGCCAATATGCTACCAATCTTGCCCATCCATGTTTCGGTAATAAAATAAACAATTGATGCCTGCGATTCGCCATATCCTTTTTCTTTATAATACCAAATGGCGGCAGCAGCCCAAATCATAGCGATAATACCTTCGAGAATCATAGCACCATAAAACACCTTGCGTCCGAGATTCTCGTTTTTGAGACAACGAGCCATAAGCGGACTCTGTGTGGCGTGAAAACCTGAGATTGCGCCGCAGGCTATAGTGATGCACATTATAGGAAATATAGGTGTGGTCTCCTTGTTTGGATGGCAATTAGACAATCCGTCGGTGATTTCGGGCAGATCGATACCGTTCCAAAAAATCATAAACAGCACTCCCACAGCCATAAAAATCAATGCGAAAGCAAACAGAGGATACACCTTGCCAATCACCTTGTCGATAGGCAGAAGCGTTGCCACAAGATAGTAGGCAAATATCACAATTATCCAAAAAGTATTGTTCATCCAGTCGGGAGTTATCTTGTCGAGAAGACCCGCAGGTTGACTTACAAACACCACTCCTACAAGTACAAGCAACACCACTGAGAAAATTCGCATAACAGTTTTAGTAGTGTTGCCAAGATATTTGCCGATAATTTCAGGCAAGTTGGCACCACCTTCACGAAGCGAAATCATACCCGAAAAATAGTCGTGAAAAGCACCTATAAATATGCAGCCCACCACAATCCATATATACGCCGCCGGACCAAACTGCGCTCCGAGTATAGCACCAAAGATAGGTCCGAGACCGGCGATGTTAAGAAACTGGATCATAAAAATTTTCCACGTGGGCATAGGGATATAGTCCACACCGTCGTTTTTGGCGTATGCAGGAGTCTGCGCCTTGCTGTCGGGCTTGATAACGCGCTCCGCCACTTTGCCGTAAAGCAAATAGCCCAATACCAGCAGGAGCAGCGCAATACAGAATGTAACCATCGTTTTTGTGTTTTTGAAGTCAACTGCAAATATAGCAACCTTGACGATTAGTTATTCTTTTTTTTGAAATTTTTTTTCAACCTTATATTATATATTGTATTGTGGAGACGCGCCATATATTTATTATATTGTAGAGACGCGCCATATATTTATTATATTGTAGAGACGCGCCATGGCACGTCTCTACAAAAATAAATATGCCACAATGTCACACACTGTCAGTATAATGTCACCAAAACTGCCAAAATTGCAGTAATTTTTTAATAATTCAACCGCCTATGTCAGTATGCCAAAATGTGCCAAAAAATATTTAAATCATTGTTATTCAAAATGTTACATATATAAAACGACACTGACACCGTCAAATACGGCATAATGATTGATTAATGGGTAAACGTAATTAATAATTTAAAAACGAAAATTAAAACATAAACACAATGTCAAAGATAATAGGAATCGACTTAGGTACAACAAACTCATGTGTATCGGTCATGGAAGGCAACGAACCAGTAGTAATTGCCAACTCAGAAGGTAAAAGAACTACTCCTTCAATAGTAGCTTTTTTGGACAACGGCGAACGCAAAGTGGGCGACCCCGCTAAACGTCAGGCCATCACCAACCCTAACAACACTGTTTACTCAATCAAACGTTTCATGGGCGAAACCTACGACCAAGTAACCAAGGAAGTAGAGCGTGTACCCTATCAGGTAGTACGTGGCGAAAACAACACTCCCCGTGTTAAAATCAACGACCGCCAGTACACTCCTCAGGAGATTTCGGCTATGATTCTTCAAAAAATGAAAAAAACCGCCGAAGACTATCTCGGTCAGGAAGTTACCGAGGCTGTTATCACAGTTCCCGCATACTTCTCCGACTCGCAACGTCAGGCTACCAAAGAGGCTGGCGAAATTGCAGGCTTGAAAGTTCGCCGTATCATCAACGAACCTACTGCTGCATCGCTCGCTTACGGCTTGGACAAAGGCGGCAAAGATATGAAAATCGCAGTATTCGACCTTGGTGGCGGTACATTCGATATTTCAATCCTTGAACTTGGCGACGGCGTATTCGAGGTTAAATCTACCAACGGCGACACACACCTTGGCGGCGACGACTTCGACCACAAGATTATCGACTGGATGGCCGACGAGTTCCAGAAAGAGAACGGCGTTGACCTTCGCAAAGATCCGATGGCTCTTCAACGTTTGAAAGAGGCTGCTGAGAAAGCCAAAATCGAACTTTCAAGCTCTACCACAACAGAAATCAACTTGCCCTACATTATGCCTGTAAACGGCGTTCCAAAGCACTTGGTAATGACCCTCAGCCGTGCTAAATTTGAACAGCTCTGCGACGACCTTATCAAGGCTTGTATCGAACCCTGCCGTCAGGCTCTTAAAGACGCAGGTATGCAGGCAAGCGATATCAACGAGGTTATCCTCGTAGGCGGTAGCTCTCGTATCCCCGCTGTTCAAGCTGAGGTAGAACAATTCTTCGGCAGAAAACCTTCTAAGGGTGTTAACCCCGACGAGGTAGTAGCAGTAGGTGCTTCTATCCAAGGCGGTATCCTCACAGGCGATGTAAAAGACGTGCTCTTGCTCGACGTTACTCCCCTTTCGCTCGGTATCGAGACAATGGGCGGCGTAATGACCAAACTTATCGAAAGCAACACCACAATCCCCTGCAAAAAGTCAGAGGTATTCACCACCGCTGTCGACAATCAGCCTTCGGTTGAAATCCACGTTCTCCAAGGCGAGCGTCCAATGGCTAAGGACAACAAGACCCTCGGCAAATTCCACTTGGATGGTTTACCACCGGCAATGCGTGGCGTTCCCCAAATCGAAGTTTCATTCGATATCGATGCCAACGGTATTCTTAACGTAACTGCCAAAGACAAAGCCACCGGCAAAGAGCAGAAAATACGTATCGAAGCATCTTCGGGACTTTCTCAGGACGAAATCGAGCGTATGCGCAACGAGGCTAAGGCCAACGAAGCTGCCGACAAGGCAGAAAAAGAGCGTATCGACAAACTCAATCAGGCTGACTCGCTTATCTTCCAGACCGAAAAGGCTCTCAAAGAATATGGCGACAAGATTCCTGCTGAGAAGAAAGCTCCTATAGAAGAGGCTCTCAAAGAGTTGAAAGATGCTCACCAGAAACAGGACATCTCGGCTATCGACGCTGCATCAGCAAAACTCAACACAGTGTTCCAAGCTGCAAGCCAAGACCTCTACAATGCAGGTGCAGGACAGCCCGGTGCAGGTGCCCAAGGTCCTCAGCCCGGTCCTCAGGCCAACACCCAGCAGTCTAACTCTAACAACAACGGCGGTGGTGATGTAACTGACGTTGATTATGAGGAAGTAAAGTAAGGGTACATAAGTGATTTGATATAAAAAACTCCGTGCAATGAGGAAGATCAAAACATTACGCGGAGTTTTTTTTTAATATATAAACAAATATTATTATGATTCTTGGTGTTATATTAAGGAATTTCAAAATTTACAAAAGTATCACATATATTCCAATTTCCAATGGCAATCGTTTTTGTGGCCTTATTGGCAAAAATGGAATTGGAAAAAGTTCGATACTTGAAGCATTGGACTATTACTTCAACAATAAAGATTTTAAAAAGAATAATACTGGCAACCCAAAATCAGATGATTGTTATGTTGTACCCGTATTTTGTGTCAACAAAGAAATTATCCACAACAGTTTTTCTGATTACGAAAATGATATTATCACTCTTAGTGATTGTATATGGGATGTAATAACAAATATTGCTCCTAATATTATTAACAATAATTATGTGGAGTTAATCAAACAATTCTCAAATCATATTTTATCATTAACAGATAGTATTAACCGTAATAATTATTGTCTTATTCCTATTGGTTTAGATATTGACGGTAATGTTAGTTTAGGTTTTTTTAAGGACGGAGTCTTTATTAATAAACTTGTCGCTGATTCGGAAGCTCAAAATGCTGAACAAAAACAGAAAATACTTCAAGAAAAATACAAAGATATTTATCTTAAAATAAGAGAATATTTCCAATATGTATTTATTCCAAAAGATATTGAACCAGAGAATTTGGTTCGTTTTGAAACTTTAGAATTACAAACATTATTGAATACTAATCTTCATAAAATTATTTCAGAGTATTTAACGAAGACAGATATTTCTGATATTAGTATGGGGTTAAAAAAATTTGTGGAAGAATTGTCATCAAAATTACCGAACTACGTATTCAGGGCACCTACAAGTTATCAACCAAATCTAAAACCTGATAAAATTTATAATTTAATTGTTCAAGATTTTTTCTCACTAAGACAATTGCATAAAGAGGGAAAAAACGGAGGAAAAGATTTACCTTTGAAAGAGTTAAGTTCTGGAGAAAAACAGCAAGCCATTTTATCACTGATTCATAGCTTAGTTAGTGAATACAGAAGTGATAATACAAAAAATTTGATAATTGCTGTCGATGAACCAGAATCATCATTGCATGTGTCAGCTTGCTACGAACAATTTGAAAAATTACACGAAATCAGTACAAAATGTTGTCAAATACTTATTTCGTCCCATTGGTATGGCTTTATTCCTGCGATTCCCAATGGCACAGTTACTAACATTACTTTCACAGATGCCAAAAATAAAGGACATATTTTTAATATTCAAAAGTATAGAGAGGAAATTAAACATCAAACGAGAAATTATGCACAGGAGTTTCACTCTCCATTGCCAATTGATATTTCATTAAAAAGTTCTAATGATTTTATTCAATCGATATTGATGAGTGTGATTTCAAAGGAAGATTCATATAATTGGTTAATATGTGAGGGATTCTCTGATAAAATATACTTAGATGCTTATTTGCGAGAAGAGATTGATAATAAAAAATTAAGAATTATTCCTGTATGTACCGCGTCAGAAGTGAAAAATACCTACAATAGGTTGCAAGTATTATTTGAAGAATTAAGACAGGGAGATCAATTAAAAGGAAGAGTTTTCTTACTTACAGATACTGATTCAAATCCAGTAGAATTTGCAACCCAAGATAATTTAGAGTCCAATTTACGATGCAGAAGAATAGTAAATGTTAATGCTGAGAAAAATACCACATTAGTAAAAATAACAGCGAATCCAAAGGCTCCTAATACTGATATTGAAGACACCTTAAATGGCATTGTTTTTCAAAAAGCGTTAATTTATTTCAAAAATAATGGATTTGAATCAATACTTGACTTTGTTACAGATAATACTATAGAAGAAATACCTAGTGAGTATGCCTTGAATTTGAGGATAAATGAAAAACTGCAATTAGATGAATTCTTTAATGGAAATAATGGTAATAATAAAGTAATGTTTGCTAATAAGTATGTTGAAATTTTGAAAAATGGTCATTATGTAATTCCAGATTGGATTTTATCTATAAAGGATTTTTATAACAGATAATCAACTACATAAGTGAGGAGCGTAGGGTCTATAAAAGATGTAACGCAAAGGCCTCATCTCAAAGCTTACCAGCGTTCTATGTGTTACAGAATTGTTTCGGATGTCACCCATTCGAGACAGAGATAATCTACAAACATTCAGACACCATAAACATCTCAAAAATATGACAACAAATTCACCTCGTCCCCCACTCAAACAGCGTTCCCCATGGCTTTGGGGCTGCCAAACGGTATTTTTATCGTTTGTGGCACTCTGTGTAATAATTATACTCGTACATATGCATATAAGATTCGGCTGGTTCAGAATGTATCACGGAGAAGTTGAGATTGAACCATACGTAAAAACCTATCTAGGAAGCAATGATGATACTCTGCAAGGCTATTACCATCTCTATTGCTACCGTAAAGCCATAGACAACGAAAAGCACAACCTGAAAAAAATACTGGTGTTTTTTCAAGATACAACAACAAAGAAAACAATATTAGATAACAAAATAGAACTGCACAAGCACATAACTGATTATTATAGGGAATTCGATTCTTATTGGTTTGAAGAAAGGGATTACTATAAAGCATCATATATTGATAGCGACCCAACGTATTTTGATACGTTCTCCACTTGGGCAGACCCTCAAGGTGGTAGGGTTCCGAGAAGGGCATCTGATTTTACGAGAGAAACTATTGGCAAGGATTTCATAATCTCGTTCCCATACGATAAATTCAATGTACAAGTTTGGCAAAAATTTATTGACATCAAAGATCATGACCAATGGTATTACAGGGACACCGTAGACCGAGTTTACAAACTAAAAAATCCACAGACGGATTCGATAGAATGCATCATCAAGAACAAAAAATTTCCCGATGGCAATTGGGGTTTTAAGATGGAAATATTGTGAGGATTTTTATTACTTTGTGAAATAAATCATTACAAACAATGATTATCGCACACGCCAAAAACCGAAAA
Organism: Bacteroidales bacterium; assembly: GCA_016286055.1. Taxonomy (GTDB): domain Bacteria; phylum Bacteroidota; class Bacteroidia; order Bacteroidales; family UBA3824; genus UBA3824. The sequence continues at coordinate 58,149 of JAEERW010000003.1, read as the reverse complement.
CGCAATGCAAGACAAATTTAAAAACAAATACAGAATTCCGTCTAATCGTTTACGCGGATGGAATTATGCCAACAACGGTCATTATTTCATCACAATTGTAACTGCCAATAGGAAACCTCTATTTGGCAACATCAACAATGGAGAAATGAAATTGAATGATATTGGACAAATTGTAAATGACCAATTTTTCAAATCATTTGAAATGCGGCAGGAATTGTTTCTTGGTTCGTATATATTAATGCCAAACCATTTGCACGCAATCATTATATTGGACAAAACAAATTGCATGGATGGTTCCGTAGAGACGCACGGCCGTGCGTCTCTACCCCAACCATTACAACGCCAACCGAAATCAATATCATCATTTATTGCAGGATTCAAATCGGCAACAATCAAACATATTGATGATTGGATTGACTCTAACGGATTATCAATAGAAAAATTCAATAAAAACAATCCTTTATGGCAAGCAAATTACCACGACCACATAATTCGCGATGATTTGGAATATCAACGAATCAAAAATTATATCGACAACAATCCGACTAAATGGGAAAATGATTCTCTAAAATAACCCTTTACAGTGTCCACTCGCATATTTTGCCATATTCTGCCTTAAAACACAGATTCACCTCATTGATTGAGCCGTGGCGATTCTTGGCAACGACAAAAGAAGCCCTTTGTGCGGTGCTGTTGCCTTCGGGATCTTCCATAATTCCATAAAACTCTGGTCTGTAAATAAATATGATAACGTCGGCAATGTTTTCGATTTCGCTCGATCCGTACAAGTCGCACAAAAACGGACGTAGCATGCCGCCTCGTGTCACAACATTACGGTTGACCGACGAGGTAATAATTACCGGCAATTCGATTTCCTTTGCCAACAATTTAAGCTCTCTGACGACGGAATCCAATTCATGTTTGCGCGAATAATGTTGCTTGGCGGCATTGTTCATTTGCTGCAAATTGTCAATAATTATCACCCCCTCGTTGTATTGTTTTTTGAACTCCCGACATTCATTGGCAATTGCCGAAAGTTCCACCAACTCTGTTTGAAAAAACAATGGATTATTCTTGACCTTGCCAATGCCAACCTTCAATTGCTGTTTTTCGTTATCATCAAGATTGCCCGATTTGATTTTCAACAAGTCGATTTTGGAAACTAAACTAATATACCTGTTGGTGAGCTGTACATCGTTCATTTCTATCGAAAAAAACAATGTTGGTATGTTGAACTTCATGGTCAGATTGTTGGCAAGCGACAAAACAAAAGCCGTTTTGCCCATCGACGGACGCGAAGCAATTACCGTAAGACTGGATTTTTCCAAGCCGCCAGTCACTCTGTCCAACGAAGGGAAGCCCGACGGCAAGTTACTGAACTTATCTAATCGTTTCAGATTAGTTCCTGAGGCGCTCAATGTTGCCTTTAATATGTCTTTAAAGATTTTCATGGTAGATATAATATTGTTTTTGCAAATGTATGTTCAATCATTTCATTATGTAAGTTTTTTAACATTTTTTTAGCAGACAATCATAATGTAAAAATCGTTTTTTTATATCTTTGTAAATGCAAACTGTTATAACTCAAAAGCAAATGTCAGAACGTTATGTATTTCAAATTAAGGTAACGCCCGAACAAAAGGAATATGCCATAAAACTTGTGGATTATTCTATTGCTAATCACCCTGTTACGGATATTTTTGCGCACGACCCTGATGGCAAAAAACGGCAACGGGAGTTTAGATATACAGGCACTTTGGGCGAGGTGGTTTTTGCAGATGTTTACGGATTAACGCGTCCCAAAAGGTCTTTCGGTGCGGTAGACGGACAGGATTTCGGGCAGGATTTTTTGCTTGAAGTGAATAACCAAACTCTGTCGATAGATATCAAGTCGATGCACCGCAAAAGTAACAGATTTAGAGATAATTATGTACTGAATATCCCTTCGTACCAGCTTCATAAAGAATTTAGCAAAACCGACTATTATTTTTGCATAAGCTTTCACAACGACAATGATGCTTCATTCGCCACATTTCTTGGATTCATCAACAAAGACGACGTTTTAGCTGGCAAAATTGGTGATTTGTTTATAAAAGGAACGCAGCGAATACGAGAAGACAATACCACATTTACCTTTCAGCGAGACACTTACGAAATAATGTTCAAACATATCACACCGCCATTTGTTTTTGAATCCATTACAAAAATGGCAGGATTTAAGAAGATAGAAATCCTTCCCGGATACCGTGAGGACAACATATATTAGCATGAAAAAAGGGACGCACTCATTTGTACATCCCTTTCATGACATATCATTATGGTTTATTACTTCTTGATAATCTGCGCTCTGCGAGTGTTAGAATAATCTACGCTTGCTTTTTTGGAGAGGAATTCGCGCATACAGTCGCACGATGTTTTTGTGGTTTCCACGCCGCCATATTGTTTCATATCTGTGATAGAAACGGTGTAACTGTTGGCTGCCACGGTGTAAACTTTCTTAGGTTTGATGGGCTTGCCGTTGGGCAAAAGTCCTTTAACTTCAAGCACTTTGTTGGGGTCGTCTTTGTCAACGTACATAATGTAACTCATTCCGCTAACGTATGGTTCAACGCCCTCGTCACGCTCTTTGCAGAGTTTTATAACATCGAGAATCTGTTTGCCGGTGAGTTTGAATGTCCAAATAAGATTGCCAAAGGGATCGAGCATAAGTGCGTCTTTTACTGTAAAATCGCCTGCGTCGTGATAGTCGAAACGAACACCGCCGCCGTTTTGGATAGCGATTTGGCAGTTAGACGAAGCAGCCTGTCCGTCGGTCATCATACAGCCGAAATTGTCGTAGCCTTTAACAGGTTTTTCGAGTGTGGTAACGCGTTTTTCAAGTTCGGGATTTTTGCAGAAATCAGCCACCATCTTTTCGATTTTTTCTGACTTCAACTTAGAGTTTTCGATGTCGATTACCTTCGACGACTTGCTTACAACCTTGCCATCTTTGAGGGTAAACTGTACCAAGGTGCAGAAACGTACTTTGTTCTTGCTTTGGGTAATTAACACATTGTTAACAAATGTGTTGCTTTCAACATACGTGTGCGAGTGTCCGCCGAGAATAGCATCGAACATAGGAAATTTTTGAGCCATCTCCTTATCCTCGTCGAAACCGATGTGCGAAACAAGTATTTCAATGTCGCACTGTTTGCGGAGAGCGTCGGCGTATTTGTCAACTGTTTGAACCACAGGAGTAAATCTGATGCCCTTAGCCTTGTCGGGGTGGCAGTCGGGAATACCTTGCGAATTGATTTGCAAAACGCCCAAAATGCCCACTTTAACGCCGTTTACGTCAAAAATCTTGTAGGGGTCGAACTTGTAACCCATAGAATCGGCAGGGAAAACATTGCAGACAATGTGAGGGAAAGTGCTGAGGTTCATCAACTTTTTGAGATTTTGAAAACCAGCGTCAAACTCGTGGTTGCCAAGTGTGGAAACGTTGAAACCAATAGCGTTCATCAACTCGGTCATCGGGCGCGAAGGCTCGGGATACATATCGTTGAAGGGGTTGCCAGTACGGTTGTCGCCCGAACTAATGATAAACAAGTCGGGATAGATAGCCCTGAGACTATCGACCACGCCGCCGAACTGAGCAAAACGGTCGAGATATGCGTGCATATCGTTGATTGCGAGAATATTAACGGTTTTGTCCTGAGCCGAAACCGAAAGTGTAAAAATCAGCAAAAATGCTGTGAGGATTGATTTTAAAGATATTTTCTTCATTATAAAAGATAATTTAAAAATGATTAATAGCACAAAAGTAAGGTATTATTTTCAAAAAAGCAAATGGTTTGAGGCTAATTACAAAAAATAAAATAATCTAACTATCTAACAATATGCATATTGGAACAAAAAAAATTTTTTCTTCAAAAATATTTTTCCGTATCATAAAAATACCTACTTTTGCAGCGCAATCGGAAAGATGGCAGAGTGGTCGAATGTATCGCACTCGAAATGCGACGTAGGGGTGACTCTACCGGGGGTTCGAATCCCTCTCTTTCCGCTAAACGCCCGAAGTTTTTGCTTCGGGTTTTTTATTTTTATCGGTTTCAAATTTTATTTTTCATTTGTTTTTTATCAAAATTATTTGTTTATTAGCAACTGAATTATTTAAATAATAACATATTTATTATCAGACAGTTGAGAACAAAGATTTTGGACAAAACTATTATTGCATTGATTTTTTCGTTTCTGTGGACGGCTACCAATGCCCAAAACAGCGACATCACCTTCGATACTTACCAATACAATTTTGGCACGGTATACGAAGAGGAAGGTTCTGTTTATCATATATTTATGTTTAGAAACGATGGCAACGAGGCTGTGTCGCTGACGTTTGCAAATCCGTCGTGCAAATGCATTACTGCCAATTTTTCTAAAAACAAAGTGCTTCCAGGTGGTACGGGCGAAGTGGAGATAACATTCTCACCGTCAGGCAATATGGGCGAAACTTTCCGCAGCGTGGAACTATTCAACAGCAAAAATCAACTTATGGGAGTTTTGGAAATCACCGCCAACGTGATCCCCGCAAATCGCTCTATACAAGAACGTTTCTATTATTCCATAGCCGATATGGTGTATGCTTCGAGAATGAATATCCCCTTTGGATACGTTTACAAGGGTGCCAGCATCACCAAAACTTTCTATTTGGCAAACTCATCTACCAAAAACATTGACATAAAGATAGAAACATCTAACAACCAATATCTTACAGTAGATTATCCCAAAGAAATAAAACCCAACGGCGAACAACCTGTAAACATAACTTACTCAGCACCAAGCGATAAGGAAGTTTACGCCACGCTTACCGACACCTTATATATTTACGTCAACGGCAACAAAACAAGGATGAACGCAACCACTAAGGCTTTGTTTGTTAAAGAATTAGATGCCACAAACCTTCAACCCTCAATGCGCACATACCCCTCGGCGGCAGAATGTAAGGACGGCAAGGGCGAAATCACTATCTACAACGATGGCAAAGCCGACCTTGAAATATACCAAGTGGAAATTCCCCCAAATGTTAAAACCAACCTTCAAGCGGGATTATTGATTAAACCAAACGAAAGTTTTATAGTCAAAATATCGCTCAAAAACGGGGAAAAGGCTACGTTGAATATTTTTACTAACGACACTTTAAGACCATACAAAGAACTGATTTTTAATTAAATAAAAAACACAACAGAATGAAAAAACAATTAAAGTTATCAATGTTGGCTGTGGGTTTAACAGCCGCTTCATTGGTTTTTATGAGCGGAAAGCCAAAATACGACTATCCGTTTCAAGACCCATCCAAACCCATAGAAGAGAGGGTTGAAAACCTGATTTCGCTTCTTACTCCCGAAGAAAAAGTAGGCCTGATGATGAACAAATCCGTTTCTATCGACCGTCTCGGCATTCCATCTTACAACTGGTGGAGCGAGGCTTGCCACGGTGTTCGTCAGGGCGGCTACACAGTGTTCCCCCAGCCTATCGGTATGGCGGCAGCATTCGACGCTCAAATGTTTTACGATGTGTTCTCGGCTGTATCTGACGAGGCTCGTGCCAACTGGAACCGCTCTAATCACGACATTTTCAACGTGCCAATGGGCGTTACCTATTACCCTGGAAATCCCGAACTTACATTCTGGTGTCCCAACGTAAATATCTTCCGCGACCCTCGTTGGGGACGTGGTCAGGAAACTTGCGGCGAAGACCCATATCTATCTGGTATTCTTGGAGTTGAAACCGTAAAAGGTATGCAGGGCAACGACAAAAAATATTTCAAAACTCACGCTTGCGCCAAGCACTACGCCGTACACAGCGGTCCTGAGCCGTTGCGCCACACTTACGACGCAAAAGTATCTATGCGCGACCTTTGGGAAACATATCTTCCCGCATTCAAAAAACTCGTAAAAGAGGGCAACGTGCGCGAGGTAATGTGCGCCTACAACCGTTACGAAGGCGTTCCTTGCTGTTCAAGCGACCGTCTTTTGCAGGATATTCTCCGCAAAAAATGGGGCTACGATGCCATTGTGCTCACCGACTGCGACGCTATCAACAACTTCTACACCAAGGGACAGCACGAAACCCACAAAGACCCGATTTCGGCATCGGTTGACGCTGTACTCAACGGCACCGACCTTGAATGTGGAAAGGTGTTTATGTGTCTTGTAGACGCTCTTAAACAGGGCTTAATCTCTGAGGCTGAATTAGACAAACACCTGAGAATCACCCTCAAAGGAAGATTTGAACTTGGTATGTTCGACCCCGCCGATATGATTCCGTGGTCTACTATAAAAGAAAACGTTATCAGTTGCGAAGAATTTGACCAACTTGCCACACAAGCAGCACGCGCTTCGATGGTATTGTTGAAAAACAACGGCGTTCTTCCGCTTTCTAAATCGGTGAAAACCATAGCAGTAGTTGGTCCTAACGCCGACGATGTGGAACTCCTTAACGGCAACTACGGCGGCACTCCCACCGACAACCACAAGCACTCGCTTTTTGAAGGAATCCGCAAGGCTGTACCCAACGCAAATGTCATCTACGCAAAGGGTTGCGAACTTACCGACGAATACAACACCACTTATCACCTTGGCGATTTCAACGATGGTCAGGGCGTGTTTGTAGAGTTTTATCCCAACAACGACCTTGAAGGCGAACCCAAAGTAAAGGGTTATTACAAAGAATTGAATTTCAGCACATTCGGTGCATACGGATTTGCCGAGGGCGTTCCCACCGACAAAATTTCGGTACGCATAACTGGCAAATACACAGCCGATTTCACTGGAAAAATGAGTTACACCATAATGTCAGACAACGGTTACACCTTTACCGTTAATGGCAACGTGGTAGAAGACGCTAAACCCGGCGCACAGAGAGGAGGATTTTTCCGCCGTGCTCCCGAATACAAGACATTCGACGTAGAAAAAGGCAAAACCTACGACATCAAAATCGAATACCACCGCGGTATGGGTCCGTTTGCAATGCTCCGTGCCGACATCTGCGAAAGAAAATACGCCGATTTTGTTGACACAAAAGACGCTGTTAAAAATGCCGACGCAATTATCGTAATTGGCGGAATTTCAGCACAATTAGAAGGTGAAGGTGGCGACAAAGCCGACATCGAACTTCCCAACGTTCAACGCCGCCTCATCAAAGCAATGAGCGAAACTGGCAAACCTATCGTATATGTCAACTGCTCAGGCTCTTGCATCGCTTTTGAAAGCATCAAAGACCAATGTGCAGCCATCTTGCAGGCTTGGTATCCCGGTCAGGGCGGCGCTAAGGCTCTGGCTGATGTTATTTTTGGCGATTTCAACCCATCAGGCAAACTCCCCGTAACATTCTACGCTAAGAATTCCGACCTTCCCGACTTTCTCGATTACAGTATGGAAAACCGCACCTACAAATATTTCCGCGGTGAGGCTCTCTATCCCTTTGGTTTCGGACTTTCGTACACCACTTTCAAATACGGCAAAGGCACAATTTCTAAAACATCTATGAAAAAAGGCAGCACAGTAACAGTTACCGTTCCCGTTACCAACACTGGCAAAAAAGCCGGCGAAGAGATTGTGCAAGTGTACGTTAAGGCTCTCGACTACAAAGATGCCCCCATCAAATCGCTCAAAGGATTTGCAAAACTAAAACTCAATCCCGGCGAAACCAAAACCGCTACCATCACCCTCAACGACGAATCGTTTGAGTATTATAACGAAAAAATCGACGAACTCTCAGTTAAACCCGGACGCTACAAAATTCTCTACGGCTCATCATCTGCCGACAAAGATTTGCAATCGCTCGATTTAACAGTAAAATTGTAAGACTTTTTTCAAAACTCACATTTATAATTTAACAGAATGAAAAAACAATTATTTACGGCGGCATTGGCACTCACCGTATTAGCCGGCTGCCAACAACAGCAACAAGAAGAAAAACAGTGTTGCAAAGACAAGACAAGTCCCGTACTCACTATCGAGGGCGGACAGGTTCAAGGCGTAGGCACTGAAACCAAAGATGTTTTCGTATTCCGTGGAATACCCTACGCTGCGCCTCCTATTGGCGAATTGCGTTGGAAAGAACCTCAGCCGGTAGTTCCGTGGCAGGGCGTTAAACTCTGCAACCTTTTTGGACATCCTGGCTATCAGGCAGTTCACTACCCCGGCGGATACGCAACAGAATGGGGTTACGGCGCAGAAGCACCTTACAGCGAAGACTGCCTCTACCTCAACGTTTGGACTCCCGCTCCCGGCAAAGTTGACGCAAAACTGCCTGTGGCTCTGTGGATTCACGGCGGCGGATACCGCGAAGGCTGGGGCTCAGAACCCGAATTTGACGCTCAGGCTTGGGCCGAAAAAGGCGTTATACTTGTATCTATCAACTACCGTCTCGGCGTGTTCGGATTCCTTACTCACCCCGACCTCTCAGCCGAAAGTCCCCACAAAGTTTCGGGCAACTACGGTATCTTAGACCAAATAGAATCGCTCAAATGGATTAAGAAAAACATCGCACAGTTTGGTGGCGACCCCGACAACGTAATGATTTTTGGACAGAGCGCTGGTGCAGGCAGTGTAAAAACTATCTGCGCTTCTCCCCTCTCCAAAGGTTTGTTTAACAAGGCTGTAATTATGTCGGGCGGCGGTTTGACCATCGCTCCTCCTCCCGGTGCCGCAGCCGACGCCAATATGCGCAGAATGTTCCCCGTGCTCACATACGAAGAGGCTCAGCAGCAGAACAAAACCGTGCTCGATTGGGCTGGCTACAACAATCTTGAAGAGATGCGTAAGGCTTCTACCGAGGTAATCTACACCATCGGCACTATCTACAACCGCGTTACCAAAAAGAACGCCTTTATGACCGGAATGCCTGTAACCGACGGCTACTGCAACACCAAGAGTTTCGACGAGGCTGCCATCGACGGTTCGCTCGCCGACGTTCCCTATATGATTGGTTTCACACAAGACGACCTTGGCGATATGGCCGACGGAATCGCAGCATTCTGCCTCAACCGCGAAGAAAAAGGCGCAAAGGCTTGGGCTTACGAATTTGCACGTCCCCTACCCGACGACGGCAGCCATCCTGAGGACTACCTCAAAGGCGCATTCCACTCGTCTGACCTCTGGTTTGTATTCAAATCGTTGCAGCACTGCTGGCGTCCTTGGACACAGGGCGACTGGGATCTTTCAGAAAAAATGCTCACCGCTTGGACCAACTTTGCAAAATATGGCGACCCCAACGGCGCACAAGGCGGCACTTGGGCTCCCTACACCAAAGACAACGCCAAGTTCCAACTCTTCAAACTCGACGCACAAGACAAAGAGAACACCGAAATGGGTGATCCCATCAAGTCTACAATGCCGAGCCAATGGGGCGTTGGCGCACCTAAATAGGGTTTTATCCATTATCTATTAAAATGCACCTTCTCTACTGAAATAATAAGTGGGGAAGGTGTTTTTTTGTTGATATTTTCATACCTTTACCCCGACTAAAAAACACAATCATGCACACAACACTACACCCATGGTCGCCCAACGATAAAGACCAACTTATGAATTTATGTAACTCGGTAGACCGCAGATATTTGGCGGATCGTTTGCCGAATCCTTATACAATGGAAGATGCTGATTTTTGGCTCAATTTGGTTAGCAATGCCGAAAAAGACAAAACGGGATTGTTTCGCGCAATTGTGGCTGACGATACCATTGTGGGCAGCATTTCTATTGAATGTAAGGGCGATATTTTTAGAATCGACGGCGAAATAGGTTATATGATTCTTACCGAATATTGGAACAAAGGTATTGCTACCAAAGCGGTGGGCGAAATATCTAAATTAGCATTCAACTTATTGGATATAAGCCGTATATCTGCCAAAATATTTGAAGAAAACATTGCTTCGGCAAAAGTATTAGAAAAAAACGGCTACATATTAGAAGGCATTATGAAAAATGCCGTTATCAAAAACGGCATTATTCACAATGTTTTGCATTACGGATTGGTGAAGTAATTTATTTTACCTTCCACACCAAAAGCGAAATATAACCTTCGCCAAAACCTGTGGTACAGAGATAGATAGCGTTATTCAAATAGTTGTATTTGCTATCGTTGGGAGCATCGAATTTGGGCGAGGTGCGGAAATAAAACTGCGGATTACCTTTGTCGTCTTTGCTTGTTACGATAAGACCGGCGTTGCGGATGTGGATGTTAACCCCGTCGTCGGTGCGTATGCAGTAGATGGCTTCGATTTCGTTGCGGGCGTTTTTATGGTCAACATACTGATAATCAGCACCACCACTAAGAACAGTACCCCTAATATTTGGACCTTCAAAAGTGCCGCCAACAATGGGAATTACCACACGTTCACCGCGCGAAGTTTGTCCGCACGAAAACGCTGGGTCGCATTTTACTTTAAGTTCCATAACAAACTCCAACTCAGGTGGTTTTGGAGTATTGTTCTGAGCGTTTGCACCAAAAGATAACAGCGTAATAAACGCAATTGCAAATAAGAGTTTTTTCATTTCAATTATGTTTAAATTAGTATTACACCGCAAAGGTAACAAAAAATTGATTACCTACTCCCCTATTTTAAAACTAAACGGCTTGTCGAAATTTCTGCGGTTGTAGTATGTTACCGAAGGATTTGTAAGGTTCATAACCATAGTCCATTGAGTGCCGCCAACAAAGTTATCGCCCCAAGGGAGTTGCGATACAGAGCATACGGCGTCGGTAAATTGTTTGGTATCCATAACTCCCTGAGCCTCATCGTATAATCCGCAAAGTTTGGTGTAACGGTTGTCGCCCTCTTGCAATCCGGCGTTGAGTTTTTGTTGACAGAGATAATGGTTGGTAACGGCTTTGGTTTCGTTTACAATCATCTGATTATCAACATATTCTACCACCACGCTCTTACCTGTTGCATCGGTCATAGAATAATGGTGCGCTGCGCCTATATCTGAATGCATATCAATATCTTGCAAAAGTTTTACAGCCTCGTCAACAGTGGCGGCGTTTTTGAGCAAGTATGCAATGGCAGATGTGGTGGTAAGGTCGGGTTTTGAGGTGTTTTGAGCGGTAATCTCGTCGTCGCCAGCCATAAGGTCGGCAATGGCAAAACCCTTTTCGTTAACGCCGTCGAGGGCAAGGAACAATCCGCTGAGAGCCATATACTGGTTGGCAAAACCTTCGGGAACCCATCCCTCGCCAAAACCGCAAAACTCTATGTTAAAGGTAGATATATACTCATATCCGCGTTTGGGACGGGCGTGAAGAATGATGGCAGTGGCAGAATTGTAGTCGAAATTTCTGCCCATCAAGACGTTTTGGTCGGGGGTGCGTGCAGTAAGTGTGGAGCAGCCAAATTTCATAGAATCGGGCTGTGCGGGCAGGTTGTAATACCCTTTGGAGAGGAATTTTGTGATTTGAGTAAGTATCTCGTTTGAGTTTTTTGCGCCTCCGTTAGCCAAAAATTCATCGAAACCGTCGTCGCCGTTGTACTCCATATAATAGAGTCCGCTGTCGAGTTTCTGAACCGACATTGCGCCTTTTACCATATCGCCAAACGACATCCAAGTGAGGATTCCTGCCAAAAGAATAAATCCTAAGAAGATAATGCTTGTAATTTTTATTGCCTTTTTCATTTTCGTAATATTTTTAGTGTTTAACAAATCGGTTGATTTTTGATGCAAACTAAATACTTTTAAAAATTATATGCAATACCTTGGGATACTCGCCACCGTTTTTGGGACGAATTATGCCTTTTGGGACAAACGTAACGCTTTTTTGGGACGAAATTACTACCTTTGCCATATAATTTTAATTTACCAACTATGCTCCCGATAAAAATTACAGTAATGAGGAAATGCCATCACGCCGACCTTTCCGCCCGCTACGAAAACCCCATTGAACACGCTTGCGATATGGAAGAAGGCGCGGTATACATCTCATACAATGCCGAAAAGCCCGACGGATTGTGTGCAAGTGCGTGGCTATCGCTCCAACCCTTTGTAATGGCACTTGCCAATGGAGCCGAAAATTTTTACGACGGCTGGATGAAAAATCCCAAATCAGCCATGGTTTCGTGCAACGACGGCTTCCGCCCAGTGAGTTTTTTGGTGGAGGTGATGTAAGTAATTACTCGGAAATTTCCCAATAACCATTGCGCTTGCCGTTTTTGCGGACAATAATACCTTGTTCGTTAAGACGGACGGTGATTGATTTGATTGTTCGTTCTGATTTTCCTATCTGTTGAGCAATCTGTTTTTGTGTTGCGGATGGATTTTGTTGAATAAGACGTAACACTGCCACTTCTTCCAAAGTGCAATTTTTGCACTTTGGGGATAAATTTGCACTTTGAACTGCACTTTGAATAATCGGCGGTTCATTCCTCTTAATGTGCAACATACGATTTTGAAATGTGTGCTGCTCATTTAAAAGCATACTGCGAAAAAAGAGTTCAAGATAAGTATTGTTGTAACTTATATTTTTAACAACATTGGTATAATTGGCTCTTACTAAGGCATTTCGGAAATACCAAGAATTGTTGGCAAAGATGTTGTTATTGACCATAAAACCCAATGTATGCAAATACTTAATCATAAACACAGCCGTGGTACGTGTATTGCCCTCGCCAAATGGGTGTATTTGCCAAATATTGCAGCAAAATTGTGTTAAATGACTGATGGCTTGGTTAATGTTGACAGTAGAATAATCGAAGTTTTTTTCTTGCGCAAAATCATAGTCGAGCGTTTCGCGTATCATATCCGAACTAGCATAAAAAACCGTCTCGTCATCAAGTACCCACTCTCGTTTTGAAATATTATAATCGCGAACCTTCCCCGCAAACTTGTAAATACCCCAAAACAAATGCTTATGAATAGCAATTAATTGCGCAGGACTGAATGTAAAGGCCTTTTCGGATAATAGTTCGGCTATGCGTGCCGATACTTTGTCGGCTTCTTCTGTGTCGTTGTTTTCGATTTCGTGCCGAGATTGTTCGGTTTGATAATAACCATCGATAAAATCTCTTGCCTGCTTAACACTTATATACCCCTCGATATTTTGACGCGCTGTTTGTAACAGATAATCAGAGGTTTTCAATCCGTCAACCTGCTGCAAACCTATTGCCGTCTGCCAAATGGAAGCCTTTGCCTTTTTGTCGGGTTCGCCTTGGCGGATGTATTCTTCGAGAGAGGTATATTGTGCGTTGATCATAAAATGCGCTTTTATAGTAGAATGCAAAGATAAGATTTTTAGCAGATAATCGATAAATTTGGAGTAGATTTTTTACTTATTCTTGGAGAGATAAGATAGATTTATGGATAACAATCACCCCATCTTCTCCAATCCAAACACAAATCCATACAGCGGATAATTAAACACATTTTTGGTTTGGTTGAATGGAAGGGTGGAGATTTTGCAGGCGTATTCGGGCTGGTATTTTTGGCAGAAGGCGGCAAAACTTTTGGCTTGGAGATTTTCGCCGGCTTTTACTTCCAAAGGTATTACAGCACCGTTTTTTTGAATCACAAAATCTACTTCGCTGGTGCTGCGCTCGTTGGTCCAATAGGCAATATATTCACATTTCATCGCTGTAAGTTCTTGCATTACAAACTGTTCTGTAATAGCACCCTTAAACTCGGTAAAAAGTCGGTTACCATCAACCATTGTGTCGAAACCCAATCCCGATGCAGCGCACAACAATCCCGTATCAACCATATACAGTTTAAAAACCGACATATCCTGATACGCTTTGAGGGGAAGTTTGGGCGTATTGATGCGTTGTGATTTGAGTACTAAACCACAGTCTATCAACCACATAATAGCCAATTCAAAATCTTTGGCTCGGGCTCCTTCGCGCAATACGCCATAGATAAACTTTTTGTTTTCCTTTGAGAGTTGGGCAGGTAGCGAATCCCACACCATTGATACCCTCGGAATTTGCAAATCAGGAATATGTTTTGAAAAATCAGCGTGATACGAGTTTAAAATGTCGTTTTGTTTGTCTCTCACTGCAAAATAATCCTGAGTGTCAACCCATTTCTGAACCACTTCGGGCATTCCGCCAACCACCATATAAGTTTTTACAAGACGGATAAGTTCATCGTGAAAAGGTTCCAACAAATCCCATTGATTTTGCACCAATGTGTTGTACATCAAATCTTTGCCTAATGCCAACAGAAATTCACCAAACGACATCGGATGCAAATCCAAAAAATTGACCTTGCCCACTGGGAACGACTGATTTTGGTGCATAGCAATTCCCAAAAGCGAACCTGCGGCAACAATTGCATACTGAGGAGCATTTTCGCAAAAATATTTCAACGAAGTGAGCCCGCCTTGCACTGCCTGTATTTCATCAAAGATGATAAGTGTATCGGCGGGATTGATTTTTTTGCCGTAAAAAAGTTCTATTGTAGATATAATTCTCTGAATATCAAAGTTTTCTACAAACAAATTTGTAAACCTACGTTCGTATTCAAAATTGATATAAATAGTGTTGGCAAAACAACGTTTACCAAATTCACGCATCAGCCAAGTTTTTCCTATTTGTCGTGCACCCTTGATAATCAAAGGTTTGCTGTCAGAAGCATTCTTCCATTCCGTCAATTGTTTAAATGCAGTCCGTTCCATAATGAGTGGTATTTAACACTGCAAATATAATCGTTATTTTTTAATACACCAAGCGTTTCTCTGATAAAAGTGTAATCAAAATACATTTTTATCAATGATAAAAGTGAGAAAATTTACATTTTTATCAATGATAAAAGTGTTATCAAACTACACTTTTATCATACTTTCTCCATTTTATACCCCAACCTTTGCAACTCTACTGCCGCGCCTATGGTGTATAACACCTTGCAACTGAGGGTGTAAACAAAAAATGCCGCAGGGGTGGAGGGTTCAATGCCTTCGTGACGAATTTTATCTAAGGCAAGACGCGAACACGACAGAACAAATTCCTCCATTTTAGAGTATTCATCGCCTTCGAGACCAAGAATTTCGCCACGAACCACCTCGTCCATATAGTCGAATCCACGTTTGTTGCGGATATGCTCGTAAATGTTTGGATGATTGCCATATATAGCCCAATCAGTGTCCCAATATTTAGCCACAGCCATACCGAGATACATAGCCCATCCGAGCGACACGGCGGGATATTTAGCAATCTCTTTTGAAGCATCTGAAATGTACGACGGGGCAATCACATCCCATTTTTCGGTGATGTCGATGGTTTCGGGCAACACTCCGCGTTTCAATCGGTTATGCTGAATGCACAAATCGGCAAGGTTTTTAAGCAAATTTTGCTCGTAGTTGATGTAATATTCTTGGGTGTCCATATTTTAAATTAATTATTTCAACAAAGCCTCAACTTCTTCGATAAATTGTTGAGCCTTGGGGTATAGTTCATCAATTTCCTCACGAGTGGAGTATACAAATTCGTCATAATCACCACGTTGACGGCTATCAAAAAGATTAGAAAAAGCACGTCCGCTCTCTTTTGTTATAAGACCTTTGGATACAAAATGCAAACCGAGCATTGTTTTCACCCCTACGTGAGTATTTGTGGAAATGTGATTTTTGGTTAACAACGCTAATGCAGCATAATAACACGCATAATAAAGACGGTTGGTGGCTGTGTTATAGAAACCTTGGTCTCGTAAATATGGAATTTCTGCAAGTGTCTCACGCGCACGTTGGCGACGGTATTGCGATAATGCCTCATAGTTTTCGTCGGTAAGTTCTGTAATCATAACGCTATACCCTCTTTGTTAACATTATACTGAAATGGAGTGAGAAACGGACGGTTTTCCCAATCTTTGCGCGGCATAATCATTGTGCTAATCACTATACCCGTTTCTAATTCAATATCATAAAAAGGGGCTATAATACGGTCCTTATCACTATAACTAAGTTTGTCGGTATCAACCAACACCAAAAGGTCAATGTCAGAATCTGGACGCGCATCTCCTCGTGCCTCCGACCCGTAAAGAATCGTTTGAGCAAGAGGCTGCATTTTATGTGCAACCAATTTTATTCGTTCTACGACATCGGTGCGTTTCATAACCTAACTTTTTGCTGCAAATATAATAATTTTTGACCAATCATTTTGCACTTCAACAAAAATTTTTGTAATATTGCGCATTATTAACCCATAAATAATTTCGACAAATGGAAAAAAAGAAGTTTAAACTCATTTTATTAGTCCCGATTGCTATTTTGATAATGTGCTTCAAATGCTGCACAGTTATCGACAGCGGCGAAATCGGAATCAAATTTCACAAATGGTCGTCGAACGAACAGGATTACGGCGGCGTGGAAGGCACTTGCAAAGGTTGGGTATTCTACAATCCAATTACAACAAGCATTTTTACCTATCCCACTTATATTCAGCGCAAAAACTACGAAGCATTTAACGTCAACGCCAAAGACGCTTCGGTATTCTCGATGGACCCCACTATCGCCTACCGAATCGACCCCAACAAGGCGTGCGACATTTTTGTAAAATACCGCAAGGATGTTGAAGACCTCGAAAATGGATACATAAGAACCTGTATTTATGAGGCTTACCGCACTTGCGCCAACAACTATACATCAGATTCTTTGATGTCGAGCCGTGCAAGTTTTGAGGCTGAGGTGAGAACCCGCTTAGAAAAAAGTCTCGAAGCCGAAGGATTTTTGGTAACAGAGTTTACCTCGCAAATCACTCCTCCACAGTCGCTTGCACAGATGATCAACGAAAAGAATATGGCAGTACAGAGTTCGCTCAAAGCCGAAAACAAAGTAAAAGAGGCTGAGGCAAACGCTAAAATCAAGATAGCCGAAGCCAAAGGTGAGGCAGAGGCCATGAAAGTAAAAGCCGACGCCGAAGCATACTACAACCGCACCATTTCGGCATCATTAAGTCCCCTCATCGTTCAGGAAGACTGGATTGAAAAATGGGACGGCCACACCCCCACCATCGTTGGTCAGGGCAACACTATGTTTGATATGTCGAAGTTTGCGATAAAGTAATTTCGCAAAACCTACACCAGCCGTCTGGAAGACGGTAGTTCTGTAACCCCGTACATCAAGCGATTGATAGCGATGATGTACGGGGTTATCTGTGAGTATCGGAGGCAGATCGCTACCACATATCTACATCACCACTACCACCCAAATATATCAGAATGTGTACCCGTTTCAAGAAATAGAAGCGTCAACACTTTGTCGTTCTGTTCCCACGTCATCAACCAATCAGATTGTATATGACATTCCCATTGCCCTTTATGATCGCCTTTCAAGCGATGGGGATAATATTCAGGAGGCAAAGTGCCTGTTTCTTCGAGCATATTCATCGCCTTGGTAATCAAAGACATATCCATACCTCGCTTAATGCAACGTTTGAAATCCTTTTTAAAAGTGGATGTAACCTTAACTGTGTATGCCATATACGTTATAAACCCATTTCGGTATAAAAATCTTTCAGAGAGTTGTAAGTAGTTACACGACCTTCCGCCACATCAGCCATTGCTTCCTGGTAATGAGGTGTTTTGGTGATATCATCAATTGAACCATCCAACACTTTATCGTTTTCAATTTTCTGACGGAACGCTTTTTTAACATTCGCTGTTTGCAACACATAAAGATTCCAAAGAACATCCACGAGCGATGTTTCTTTCTTGGTTAACGTTATTTTTGTGTTTGGCAACATAATCAAATAATATAAGTTTTCTTTCCGCAAATATACCAACTTTTCTCAAACCTCCACCGCCCAGACAAAAAATAATTTGCGAAAATGCATTTTTTATTAAATTTGCGGCATTAATATTTTAAAACATTTTCATTATGTGGATAATTTGTGCCGACTTAGAAGGCGTTTTTGTGCCGGAAATTTGGATCAACGTGGCTAAAAAAACCGGTATCGACGAACTTAAACTCACTACCCGCGACATCAAGGATTACGACCAACTGATGCGCTACCGTCTTGAAATATTAGACAAACACAACCTCAAACTTCAAGATATTCAAGAAGTTATCAACACTCTACAACCGCTCCCCGGCGCTCTTGATTTTATCAGAGAAATTCGCAAACTTACCCGTTTTGCCATTGTGAGCGACACTTTTGTGGAGTTTGCCCAACCGCTTATGGACAAGTTAGAAAACCCATTCCTCCTCTGTCACAGCCTCGAAACCGACTCTACGGGACGTATCACCAACTACCTTCTCCGTCAAAGCGACCCCAAACGCAAAACCGTAGAAGCATTTAAAAGTCTGAAATACAACGTGGTGGCATTTGGCGACAGTTACAACGATGTTACAATGCTTCAAGCCGCCGACCGTGGAATCCTATTCTGTCCGCCCGACAATGTTAAAGCCGATTTTCCGCAATATCCTGTGGTAACGGATTTGGATAGTTTGAAAAAAGAGTTGATAAATATTGTAAAATAGTGTATATTTGCAAAAAAACTACATTATGACAGCATTACAATTAAACGCAGCATTGCACCGTGAAATGAGTTACATCGTAACGGATTCTACTATGATGGAGCGAGCATTAAAATCGCTTCGTCAAATCCGTCGCGAACATAAAGCCCAGCAAACAGCCAAAGGCGATTCGCCCGAACAGGTAAAAGAAGACCTTAGGGAAGCGTTCAAAAATTTGAAACTCATACAAGAAGGCAAATTAGAAGCCAAACCAATAGAAGATTTATTCAATGAGTTACAAGATTAAGACCATCCCCCCTTTTGACAAAAACGTCAAAAAGTTGTATAAACGTTACCGCTCGTTGCTCGACGATATTAAGCAACTTATTGTCGAATTACAAGAAAACCCTCTGATGGGGGTAGATTTGGGGCACGGTGTGCGCAAAATCAGGCTTGCAATTAAATCCAAAGGTGGCGGCAAAAGCGGTGGTGCTCGTGTTATTACTCACACTGATATTGTAATGGAAATTAAAGAAGGAACTATCTATTTTCTTGCTCTTTACGACAAGGCCGACCAAGAAACTATTTCCGATAAAGAAATTAAAGCCCTACTCAAAGAGGCAGGAATAAAATAAACCTATATTACACAACACAACCAGTTAACATTTTAAATATCACATAGTTATGCACACAAAAGTTTTATCAGTAATTGCGGCGGCAATGCTTGCAGGATGCGCAGGAGGTCAGAGCAATTCCTCCGTTTCGGAACAGCAAAATTCCGACACAATCAAATTTCTCGATGCTAAGGAGAAAACTTTCGACGGGTTCTCGGTTTATTGGCTAAAAGACAACGCTGGCGACAGGACTTTTCCTTACGACCTTTTTGGCGAGGTTCCAGAAAACATCCGTCAAGAGGTGAATATGCCCGACGGTATGCCTTCGTCGATTAGCGCATATCTAATTAAGAGCAACGGCAAAAATATCCTCTTCGACTCGGGTCTTGGACAAAAGGCAGGCGGACAACTCCTTAATCAATTGCAAAATATCGGCATTACTCCCGAAAACATTGATTATGTGTATATTACGCACTTTCACGGCGACCACATCGGCGGAATGGTAGATACCACAGGCGCGAAGGTGTTCACCAATGCTGAGGTTTACGTTTCGCAATTAGAAAAGGATTCCGACCTTGGCAAAGGCGAACAGGCTGTTAAGATGTTTGAACAATACGGCGACAAGATTCACGTATTCAATTTTGGCGATAAACTTCCCGAGGATATTTTGACTATCGACGCAGTGGGTCACACTCCGGGACATACAGTTTTTCAAAAAGGTAACTTGCTGATAATAGGCGATTTGATGCACGCACTTGCACTGCAACTCCCCCACCCCGAATTCAACGCCAATTTTGACGGCGACAAAGACAAAGCCGCTGCCTCGCGCAAAAGAATTTTGGAATACGCCAAGCAAAACAACCTTATTGTATGCGGTATGCACTTGCCGTATTAAGCCATAATGCGCTAAAATATTAACGATTAAATCCCTGCGCCGTCGGTGAAAGTTTCGCTGACGGCTTTTTGTTGGATAATGCGCGAATATGGCGGAACTGCCTCGGTGAGCCAGATGTTACCGCCTACTACGGTGTCGTGACCAATAGTTATGCGTCCAAGTATCGACGAGTTGGAGTATACAGTAACATTGTCTTCCAAAATAGGATGTCGGGGAAGGTTGACAGGATGACCGTTTTCGTTGTAGGTAAATTTCTTTGCACCAAGCGTAACACCCTGATACAGAGTAACGTGATTACCCACAATACAAGTTTCGCCAATAACCACACCTGTGCCGTGGTCGATAGAAAAATATTCGCCAATCTGTGCGCCCGGGTGAATGTCGATACCAGTTTTGGAATGTGCCATCTCGGTCATAATGCGCGGAAGCACAGGCACTCCGAGGGTAAGCAACGCGTGTGCGATACGATAGTTAACCATCACCTGCACCACAGGATAGCAGAAAATAATCTCGCTAAACGATGTAACAGCGGGGTCGGTTTCGCTCATTGCCGCAATATCGGTGTAAAGCACACGTTTGATTTCGGGAATCATCTCGATAAACTTTACAGCAATTTCGTCGGACATATCTTCGCAAACGTTCTCACCCTTGAAACATTTGAAACTCAGGCGAATCTGCTCTTTTAGGCGAGTCTCCAACTCCTCCATACAAACGCCAATATGATAATAACGGCTTTCGCGGTCGCGGATTTCTGCGCCAAAAAAACCCGGAAAAATAATCTGTTTTAGCAGGTCGATAATCCTACTGATAGCCTCAATTGAAGGCTGATTACCGCCCTGAGTCTGCATCCTCACCTCGCTTTCGGTTACTTCCGACAAGAGGACAACGTTTTTTGATAGTATCTCTTTCTTATCCATCGCTGTATTAAATTTAGCGCAAAGATACTCATCGCGCCAACAAATTCCAACAAAAAAAATAAAATTAGAAGATTTTTCGGAAAAATGGGATATGGGAGAAAAAATTTTCACTATATTTGCATAGATAAACAACAACTAATAATTTCAAAACTATGGAAAAGAATTATTTTATTTGCGCCATTTTGATGGTGGTTTTAAGTCTAAATGCATTTGCCCAAGATGATGGAAGAGATATGCAATGGTTTGATATTTCAACACTTAACTATGTAGTTACGGGCAATACCGACAAGAATCACGTTTTGCAGCAGCATTTACTTATCGACGGGGCTGTGGTAGAAGCCAAATCGGATATTATGGACAGGATGCAAACTTGTATGAAAGAAATTTCGCAACGATTTGTAAATGAGAAAAATGCCGACGTTGGACAATTAACCGATGAAATTACGGCAAATCTCAAACAAATGATGCAAGAGCACCCCGAATTGGCACCTCAACTCGAACAACAATTAAAAGAACTTGCAGAGCAACGCAGCGATTTTTCCAACACATTTGTAAAAGAGGTTGGCGATTACACCTACCCACCAGAAGAGGTTCTCAAAGAGATAACCGCCATTGCTGTAAACAAACGCGCATATTCGGCGTGGAGCGATATGGGCAACGGACTCTTTGCCGTTCTCACAGGCGAATGTTACGGACCGTTAGAAAAAGACAATTTTAACCGTCCAAAAGTAAAAGAAGGCGACGAATATACTTGGGGCGCAATTAATTACGACGGCAAGTTTATTCTTGAAGCCAAATATTCACAACCAGTGTCGTATCCCGAACACAATTTTATCATTTTACGCTACAAGCAAGGCGGAGAACAAAAATGTGGTGCCTGTGGTTTCAACGGCGAGGTGCGAGTACCTTTTGTATATAACGATGCCCATTGGTATGGAGCAGGATTTCATTTATACATTTTTGAAAAAAACAATAAATATGGATTTATCTCGCTCGATGGCAAAGAGTTGCAACCTTGCGTTTACGAAAAACCAGAACCATTTGGGTCGGGATGGAGCGTTACCAAAGACGGCACAAACTACGGCTTAGTAGATCACGTCAACGGCACATTAGTGATTCCGCTAAAATACAAGTCAGTGTGGGACAATAAAATGGATGAAATTTTTATGCAGCGTTTCGACAAAAAAATCGACGTGTACAACGAGAATGGTTTTAATCTAATCCGCACAATTGACGAACCGGAGGATTAATTAATACAAAATAAGTTCCAATCCTTGGTCTTGGTAAAACTCAAATTTTAAGTCGCTCGACATCAGAGCCATACGCTCTGTAATAGCGTGTGATATAATAATATGGTCGCTTGGGTCGAAATGATTCATAGCCTTGTTGAGTTGCAAACGCGAATAGGTATAGCAAACATCGCGGCGAATTGGAAGGAACTCAATTCTAAGTTCGTTTTCAACAGCCGCCAAAACATCTTCGGCAGTCTTGTAATACTTGTTAAGAAGTTTTTTGTTGTTAAAAAGCACAATAAGTTCACGCATAGACTCGCTACTTGCGTAAAGGACGTTTGAATAATCCCCAAGCAAGTCAATAGCGTAATGAGAAATGCTATCCACATCGGTAAGCAAATCTATAATTACGCAAGTATCAAGCATTAACCTCATCCCTAATAATCTTTTTGCCGTTCTTATAACTTTTACACTGTGCCTGCAATTCGGGGTCTAAAATCTCGATGCACCATTTGTGCGCACGCGCCCATTGCACAGTCTTTGAAATGTACTTTTTGGGTTGTTCGGCTGCCTGATTAGTATTTTCAGAGGTTGATGGTGTTGCTGTTGATTCCATAGTTTAAATGCATAAATTATATGGTGCAAATATATTGATTTTTTTTGAAAAACAAAAAAAATTTTGGCTGAGAATATCACGCCTTCTTCTTTAAAGTATGTTTCAGCCATCTATTGCTCCTCAATCGCAAAAGGAACATCACACCGCGGAGAAAGAGTTCCACTGCCATTGCCAACCAAACGCCTTTTAAGCCCATATACGATGCCAAAATCATTACAAACGGTATGCGTATCAGCCACATAGAGGCAAGGTTCATTATACTTGGCACAAGACTGTCGCCCGCACCTACAAATATTCCGTAACCTATTATCGCCGCCGCAAACATCGGTTCAGCAAATGCCTCGATTCGCAAAATCTCTGTGCCTGAGATGATTATATCTTCTACCGGGGTCATCAGCGACAGCAGTTCGGGACAGAAAATAAACATAAACACCGACATCACCGTCAGCATTATCATACCCGTAAATGTGGAAATGTAGGCGAAACTTTTGGCAAGATACCTCCTCCCCGCCCCTACGCACTGACCTATAAGGGTGGTGGCAGCGTCGGAAATTCCGTAGCCGGGCATATAACAGATTCCCTCAATGGTAACGGCAAAGGTGTCGGCGGCTATTGCCACATTGCCAAGCGGCGCAACTATCGATGTCATAACAATATATGCCAAACTCATAATAGTGCGCTGAACGCCAACGGGAAGGCTTATTTTGAGCGAATTAACAACGCATTTGCGGGTGGGACGATAAGAGCCTTTTTCGCGCCAAACCGAAAGCAGTTTCGACCGGCACACAAGGTAATACATCTCTACAAACGACACCAACGCGCACGCCAAAACCGACCCTGTGGCAGCACCCTTAACGCCGAGTCCTGCGCCGGGGATAACCCACTCGCAGCCGCAAAACTCAAACGTGCGGTCGGGATAAATCAAGAAAAAATTAAAAATCACATCCAAAACGCAGGTGGTGATATTCAAAATACTCGGCACACGGAGGTTGCCCTCGCTGCGGAGCATACTCGACGCAAGGTAACTCATCTGCATAAATGGCATTCCGCACGAAAAAATAAAATAGTATGCCGAGGCGTCGTCGCAAATATCGTCGCCACCGTTGAGCCAATGCGGAAGTGGCTGACTAACAAGCAACGACACAGCGGTAACAATCAATCCATAAAGCAGACAAAACGAAATCGACTGACGGAGAATGTCGCGTGCGGCCTTGGGATTGTCGGCTCCGATACGGTGCGAAACCATTACAGCAAAGCCAGTTACAACCGATTCCACAAGTCCGAAAATAAGCCAAGTGGTAGATGTAACAAGACCCACGGCAGCCGAAGCGTGTGCTCCAAGACTTCCCACCATACTCGTGTCGATATACGACATAAGTATAAACGAAATCTGCGCCATAATAGCCGGCACACTCAACTGCAAAGTCAACTTAATTTGCTGACTTCGAGTAAGTTGTTCGCCCTTGCGGATTGCCTCAAATGCCTTGTCGGATTTAGCCATCGCCTCAGTTAGATTTATTCTGATTGTTAACTATCGACATTGCCGCAGTGTAGGCGGTAGTCCAAGCGGATTGAAGGTTAAACCCTCCTGTAACAGCATCTATATCAAGCACTTCGCCAACGAAATAGAGATTCTTGACAGCCTTTGATTCCAAACTCTTGCTGCTGACGGCATTAAGCGAAATTCCACCCGAAGTAACAAACTCCTCTTTGTAATGACCTCGCCCTTGAATTTTATATGTATCTGAAATTAAGATAGATACCAGACGGTTGAGATTCTTTTTCGACACTTCCGACCAACGTTTTGCACCATCGATACCGCATTTGTTGGTGATATATAGCCACATACGGTTGGTAATGCCGTCGGGACGAACCGAAAGAACAGTTTTTTGAGGATAACGCGATTGAAACGAAAAAACAATATTTCGAGCATCTTCTTCGTTGGTATTCAGCCAATTAACTATAAGGTTTGATGTGTATTTGTTTTCTTTGAGATAACGAGCCGCATACGACGACAGTTTCAAAATTGCCGGTCCGCTCATTCCCCAATGTGTAACAAGAACCGACCCCTCAGATGTAAATTTAGTACCTGCAATGCTGCACGATGCGTCGTCCACTGTTGCGCCCATAAGTGCGTTTAAATCAGGGTCTTTGATGGTAAAGGTAAATAGGCTTGGAACAGGCTCTATGGTTTCGATACCAAGTTTTTTAAAAATATCGAGAAAAGCAGGTGATGTTCCGCCTGTGGCAACTACCACAATATCAAATGTTTGCGGCGGTTTTTCGTCAAACGACAAAATAAATTTTCCCTCGGCATTGGTTTGCAACGACGATAAACGGTGGTTGGTTTTGATAGTTACACCTTTGGCAATCAACGCATTATACAAAGTATCCACAATCTGCAAAGCATTTTGCGAAGTAGGGAAAACACGTCCGTCGTCTTGTGCAAAAAGCGTTACACCGTGGGCTAAGAACCACTCTTGCAAAGCGTTATGGTCAAAATTGTAGAAAAGTTTTTTCAACAGATTAGCCCCACGAGGATACACGTGATTAAGCGCACCCACAGTATCAAAAGTGTTGGTGATATTGCATCGGCCTCCGCCTGTGAGCGAAAGTTTGTGCATAGGCTTATCGCTTGATTCAAAAATAGTTATATCAAACTCACGGGTGTTTTCCGCAATATTGGCGGCACAGAAGCACCCCGCAGCCCCCGCTCCTATTATGGCTAATCTTGTTGCAGACATATATCAAATTTTACAAGCCGCAAAGTTACCTATAATTTTCTTACCATAAAAAATGCAAACAACCATTTTCGGAAAATAATTTGCCAACCAAAAGAATTATTGTTTACCTTTGCCCAAAAATCTTGTATTATGCCACTGAAATATCCCGACAATTTGCCGGCCATAGAACTATTAAAAAAGGAAAACATATTTGTAATTGACTATACCAAAGCCACTTCGCAAGACATTCGTCCGCTTAGGATAGCCATTCTAAACCTTATGCCCATCAAGATAACCACCGAAACCGACTTGATAAGGCTGCTGTCGAACTCGCCGCTGCAAATAGAAATCGACCTGATAAAAATCAAAAGCCACACCTCTAAAAACACCCCTGTGGAACATATGAGGCGGTTTTACATTGATTTCGACGAGATAAAAAAACGCAAATACGACGGCTTGATTGTTACCGGTGCGCCCGTAGAACAGATTGAATACAAGGATGTTACATATTGGAGCGAACTCACCGAGATATTCGACTGGGCCAAAACCAACGTTACCGCCAAGATGTTTATCTGCTGGGGTGCGTGTGCCGCGCTTTACCACTACTACGGAGTGCCCAAGCACGGACTCGCCCAAAAAATGTTCGGAGTGTTTGAGCACCAGATGCTCGATCCCCTCAACCCTATTTTCCGCGGGTTCGACGATATTTTTTACGTTCCCCACAGCCGCCACACCGAAATACTCAAGGAGGACATCGACAAAGTGTCTGAAATAAAGATACTTGCAAGCAGTCCGCAGGCAGGAGTGTATATGCTCTCAAACCAAAACGGACGCGAACTCTACCTCACAGGTCACGCCGAGTACAACGCCTTTACGTTAGACAACGAATACCGCCGCGACCTTGCCAAAGGACTGCCTATCAACATTCCGCGCAACTATTATCCCAACAACGACCCGCATCAGCAGCCCGTAGTCCGCTGGCGCAGCACCGCCAACCTGATGTTCAACAACTGGCTGAACTACTTTGTATATCAGGAGACACCGTATAATATTGAGGAGATTGGGTAAAGATTTTGCATTTAAGCGCAAAATTTATTATCTTCGCACTTGAAAAACAGCATAATTATGGAACCACTGTCTAATAAAAAAATCCGCCTAATACCATACGGAATGAGCGACTTTGCGAGAATCCGCAGAGAAAATAGGTATTATGTCGACAAGACAATGTTTATACCAATGCTCGAAGAGTTCAAATTTCAAACTTTCCTTCGCCCGAGAAGGTATGGTAAAAGTTTAATGCTCAATATGTTGGCAGCATATTATGATATTGCCTACAAGCAAAGGTTCGATGAGTTGTTTGGTGGATTGTACATTGGAAAAAATCCTACCGAGGAACGCAACCAGTATTTGATTATGCAGTTTGACTTTTCAAAAGTTGATCCAGACTACACAAAAACGCAAAAATCGTTTAACGAACTTGTGCTTGACACACTTATACAATTTGCTAACAAATATAAGAACTTGCTGCCCGAAGGTACTGTGGAAAATATTTCTGACCAAAAGGAATCAAACGATGCGTTTACAAAACTAACACGAATTGTTCAACTTGCGGGCCTGCAAATCTACGTCCTTATCGACGAGTACGACAACTTTGCCAACACTCTGCTTGCCGACAGCGAAACCAACTACAAAGACCTCACCCACGGTGACGGCTTTTTCCGCCTGTTTTTCAACAACTTGAAGGCTGCCACCAACAAGAACGATGCCGCTGTGTCGAGAATAATGATTTCGGGCGTTACTCCGCTAACGCTCAGCGACGTAACAAGCGGCTACAACATCGGTAAAAACATTTCAATGAGGTCGTCTTTCAATTCGTTGGTAGGCTTTACCGAAACAGAATTTCGCCAAATGCTTGAATATTACCGAGATGTAACGGGTGTGTTTAATCATTCCATCGACCAACTTATCGAAATCACCAAACCGTGGTACGACAATAACTGTTTTAGCGAAGATGCTGTTAACCAAGAACGTATGTATAATTCGGATATGGCATTGTTTTTTGTGGATAGTTACATTCAAAAAGGCGGACAAATTCCCGAAAAAATGGTTGATACCAATATTACCTCCGACTAC
Source organism: Bacteroidales bacterium (assembly GCA_016286055.1). Lineage (GTDB taxonomy): Bacteria > Bacteroidota > Bacteroidia > Bacteroidales > UBA3824 > UBA3824. Next base: position 30,596 of record JAEERW010000003.1, on the reverse strand, counting down.
AATAAGATGGCGAAACTAATCCGCTTTGAGAAAAATTTTGGCGAAAAAACTTCTCTTATTCAGCGGATTAACAATGACGGACAGATTTACAATCAGATAGAAGAAGAATTTGCCTTAAAAGACCTTGACCGCTACGAAAACCTTGTTAGCCTGATGTATTATATGGGATTGCTGTCGATTGGCGGCTACGATACTGGCGACACACTTTTGATTGTGCCCAACGCCACAGTCCGTCAGCAATATTTTATGTATATGGTGCGCAATTACGATGTGCTAATATCTTGGAAAACAGATGATAACGTTATGACAGACCTTGGTCGCGGACTCGCAAAACGCGGCGAACACGAGCCATTTTTCCGTTACATTGCAGGCTGTATGAGCGATGTATCTAACATCAAGGATTTCAACAATCAAGGCGAATCATTTGTAAAGGGATTTTTCCTCTGCCAATTTGGCACCAACCTCAATTATTTTATCTCCTTTACGGAACATTATTTTGGACACGGATACAGCGATATTTACCTAAAACCGCGTCTCGGGACTGCACACGCATACGTTATAGAACTTAAATACGTAAAGCACAGCGCAACAGAGGCAGAAGTAAATGCCAAATTAGAAGAAGCCCGCGCCCAACTGCCCAAATACATCAGCGACAAAAACTTGCTCACCGAAGCAAAAGACGGAGGTTGGACACTTCACCCGATAATCTTGGTTTTCAAGGGGTGGGAATTGGCAAGATACGAGGGGAGGTAAAATCTCTATCTCCGCCAAGCGCCAACTACTTCGCCGATATACATTGTGTGAACTCCGGCAGGGAAGTTTTTGTACTGACGTTCAGGAACTTCGTTTTTGTAATATTTAGAATCGAAAGGTGCGGCGTACATAGTTTTGCACTCAATAACAAGCGTAGCCTCAGTATAATAAGGTGTGCCGTTTTGGGTGTAGGCAGTGTGAAGTCCGAGGGCAGCAGCCTTGTCGCCATCCCGTCCGCTCTTAGTACCCATATAGTTGAGAACTTTCTGATTTTCAGGACCAAATGACATTACGGTAAAATATTGAGCCTTATCCATAAACTGTTTGGTGTAGCGTTTTTCGGCAACGTAAACCGTGAGAGCGGTGCGACCCCAAAGTACGCCGATTCCACCCCAACCGATAGTCATAGCGTTGTGCTTGGTTTTGTCGCCTGCTGCCAATAGTTCCGACTTGCGAAACCACTGGAAACCATTGTCGTTGAAGTCCTTAGATACGTCTATTTTGTCAAATCCGTATTGTTCCTGAGCCGCAGCCACAAAAGAAGAAAATGTAATTGCAAAAGCAACTAATGTTTTGATAATTAATGATTTTTTCATTGTGAATATGATTAAATGTGATTGTTTTGGCAGCAAAGATAGCGAATGATTTTTGAATTCATTAATGCTAATTATCACACTTAATATTTAAAAAATTAATATCCAACAATACTACTAGAATATTGGTCCCAACCTGCTGCTGTTTTGTATGTTTTAACAGCAGAAGAGGGCACATAAATCAATCCGTAATATCCTAATGATGTATAAAAAACCGGAGGATTAACGCTTTGGAATATTAAAGAAACCAAGTTAGTGCAACCAAATAAGGCATTATAACCTATACTCGTAACACTTTCGGGAATTGTCAATATATTCAAGCTGGTGCAACCATTAAAGGCAGAACTGCCTATACTCGTTACACCATCAGGAATTGTTATAGAAGCCAACTGGGTGCAACCAGAAAAAGTTGACGGTTCTATACTCGTTACACCATCTGGAATATTTATTGATGCCAAGCTGGTGCAACCGGAAAAGATGTACTGTCCTATACTCGTTACACCATCTGGAATATTTATTGATGCCAAGCTGGTGCAACCGGAAAAGGTGTACTGTCCTATACTCGTTACAGCATCTGGAATATTTATCGAGGTCAAACTGGTGCAACCGGAAAAGGCACCATTGCCTATACTCGTTACACCATCTGGAATATTTATCGAGGTCAAACTGGTGCAACCGGAAAAGGCACCATTGCCTATACTCGTTACACCATCTGGAATTTTGATTGAAGGCAAACTTTCGCAACCAGAAAACACACTCTCTCCTATACTCGTTACACCATCTGGAATATTTATAGATGCCAAGCTAGTACAACCGTCAAAGGTAGATCTGCCTATACTCGTTACACCATTTGGAATATTTATCGAGGTCAAACTGGTGCATTTAGCAAATGCCGACTTTCCAAAACTTGTAATAGTAGTTGGTAATTTAATAGCAATCAATGTATTACAACGGTATAATGCAGCATCCCGTATACCATTGATGCCTGTACATAATTCCAAATTTAGAATAACTTTAATACCTTTATATTTTGTGTTATTATTGGAAGCTAAAACACTACAAATCATCTCAAAATCTGGCACCTTATCCAACAAGACCACTTCACATTCCGTAATGCCCGCATTCAGTTTTTCATTCATAAAATCATCTAATTGAGAAACATATATACCTTCTTGCAAATTTGGTGTACTTGGCGTGATGGTCACTCTAATTGTATCGTAGATTGCCACTTTAATAGTATCAATTGCCTTTATCTGATACACTTGTATTGTATCATACTTAACTATTTTTATGGTATCTGTCTTAATAGTAAGAATTGTATCGTATTTTACCATAATATCATCAACTATATTACGAATAGTATCATAAATAGTAGTCCTAATGGTATCAAAATAGTTGTTGATAAGATTTGTTCTAATAGTATCGTATATTGTACCACGTTTAAGAGGTTCGTCGTCTTTTGTACACGAGCCGAAAAACAATGTAGCACTAAATACTACTACTAAAAAGGTAAATATTTTATTTCTCATAGCATATAATTTTAATGGAATCACAATTTTGATGGATGAATTCGCCACCATTATCAAATAAAATATACGATTATACAAATGAATCATCCCGCGGAATGTGTCGAAACTTTTACGACACATCTGTCGAAACTTTTACGACACTTTCCATATAGGCAGCCAATTCATTAAAAAAATTGTGATTTAGTGCACGACTAATACGTTTAAGAAGCTCAATATCAATATATTGTCGTTCAAAAATGCAATAGCAGTTGGTTCGGTCGCAATTGATGCAATCGGCAAGCCAGGTTACAGAACGCTTTTGACGAATAAGTTCCTGTCGTATTAGTCTTCCAAGATGAAAATCAGAATCTACTGTTTCTGCCATTACGTCTAAAAGTTCACATTTGAAGCCTTGTACTCTTAAACACATCAATATAAGCAAAATAAAAAGCGTGTAGCCGTTTTCGCATAATGCTTATTTTGGATAGAAAGGCTCCGCCAAGAACCGTGAACGTAAAATAAGCACGAAAACGGCTCACGCCTATACGACGTGAACCTAATCGCTTACTTATTCTCACGGTCGTAAAATTTGGCGGAATTTATCTATCCGAGAATAAGAGCGTAAAGCCCAATATTTTAATATGTTAGTTTATTACTTTTCTGTTTCTTGTTTTTATGTTTTATGGTGCAAATATACACATATTTTTTTGAGTATTTTGATATTAGTTCTTTTTATCTGAGTTATTGCTATAATTTTTTCTGGCATTAAACATTTGCTCTTTGATACCACCTTTTGTGACAAAACGGTTTTGCACAGTCTCTAAAAGATTATAAATGAAAAACTGATTTGTATGTGCAAATTTGGCAAATATAAATGAGAAATACCAACTAAAAACCAAAAAAAATCAGCGGGCAAGTTTATCTTGTCCGCTGAAATAATCCGCTATGTTAGAATGATTTATTCAAACACTATCTTGTCGCCTTTTACATCGGCAAGGATTTCGGGCTTTTTGCCTATGCGACCCGAGATGAGTTCGGTGGCAAGGGTGTTGAGAATCTGTTTTTGTATAACACGCTTTACAGGACGTGCTCCAAACTGTGGATCGTAACCCTTGTGAGCAACCCATTTTACCGCCTCGGGGGTAAGGTGTATTTGCAAACCTTGCTCTTTGAGACTCTTGTTGATAACATTCATTTGAATGTCAACCACTTGCGCTATCTGTTGCTCGCTCAGAGGTGTAAACATCACAGTCTCGTCGATTCGGTTGAGGAACTCGGGACGGATGGTGTTTTTCAAAAGGTTCATCACCTGTGTGCGTGTGGCGTCGAGAATCTGCTCGTCGTTCTGACCGTTGAGTTCTTCAAGATTTTGGCGGATAACGTCGCTGCCGAGGTTTGAGGTCATTATTATAATGGTGTTCTTGAAATTTACAGTACGACCCTTTCCATCTGTAAGACGGCCATCGTCAAGCACTTGCAGCAAAATGTTGAACACGTCGGGATGAGCCTTTTCGATTTCGTCCAAAAGGATAACCGAATAGGGTTTACGGCGCACTGCCTCTGTAAGTTGTCCGCCCTCATCGTAACCAACGTATCCGGGAGGCGCTCCGATAAGACGCGTTACAGCAAATTTTTCTTGATATTCGCTCATATCGATACGCACCATAAGGTTTTCGTCGTCGAAGAGGAATTCGGCAAGAGCCTTTGCCAACTCGGTTTTACCTACACCCGTGGTACCGAGGAAGATAAACGAACCAATAGGCTTTTTGCTATCCTGCAATCCCGCACGGCTACGGCGAACGGCATCTGCCACAACAGATATTGCAAGGTCCTGACCTACAACACGTTTATGAAGTTCGTTTTCAAGGTTGAGGAGTTTTTCTTTCTGGGTCTGCATCAATTTTGTAAGCGGAATACCCGTTTGACGCGAAATTACCTCTGCAATGTCCTCATATCCAATCTCTTCCTTGATAAGCGGCGAATCTTTTTGATTTTCTTCAAGTTGCGTTTTCAACTGATTAATCTGGTTTTCCACTTCGGGAATACGGCCGTATTTCAACTCAGAGGCAAGTTGGAGGTTGCTTTCGCGCTCTGCCTTGGTGTACTGGTTTTTGAGGTTTTCGAGGTCGGACTTCAACTGTTGCATTTTTTGCACTATCTCCTTCTCGCTCTGCCACTTAGCGTTAAGATTTGAACGTTCCTCGTTGAGTTCAGCAAGTATTTTGGCGTTTTTCTCAATTTTGGCAGAATCACCTTCACGCTTAATTGCCTCACGCTCAATTTCATACTGACGAATTTTGCGGTTAACCTCGTCCAAAGGTTCGGGCACAGAGTTCATCTCAATTTTGAGTTTTGCTGCGCTTTCGTCGATAAGGTCGATAGCCTTATCCGGGAGGAAACGGTCTGATATATAGCGGTTTGACAGTTCCACAGCGGCAATTATAGCCTCGTCTTTGATACGGATATGGTGGTGGTTTTCGTAACGCTCTTTTAATCCACGGAGAATAGAAATGGCATCCTCCACGTTAGGCTCGTCGATCATAACGGGCTGGAAACGACGTTCGAGCGCCTTGTCTTTCTCAAAATATTTCTGATATTCGTCCAAAGTAGTTGCGCCAATGGCTTTTAGTTCGCCACGGGCAAGGGCAGGTTTCAAGATGTTAGCAGCGTCCATAGCACCGTCGCTCTTGCCTGCGCCCACAAGGGTGTGAATTTCGTCGATGAAAAGGATAATTTCACCGTCGGAATCTATAACCTCCTTAACCACAGACTTTAAGCGTTCCTCAAACTCACCTTTATATTTAGCACCGGCAATCAATGCGCCCATATCGAGCGAATAAAGTTGCTTAGATTTAAGGTTTTCGGGCACGTCGCCATTGATGATACGATGCGCAAGTCCCTCAGCAATAGCGGTTTTACCTACGCCGGGTTCGCCCACAAGTATCGGGTTGTTTTTGGTACGGCGACTCAGGATTTGAAGCACACGACGGATTTCGTCGTCACGACCGATAACAGGGTCGAGTTTGCCTTTAAGTGCCTGAGCGTTAAGGTTTATAGCGTATTTAGAAAGACTTTGGTAAGTATCCTCGGCACTCTGGCTTGTAACCTTTGAGCCACCGTGAAGTTCGTCGATAGCCTTGGCAAGTTCTTTGGCGTTGAACCCGCTGTCTTTCATCATATTAGCCACGTCGTCACCGGCATTAAGCAATGCCTGGTAGATATGCTCGATGGTAACAAACTCGTCGCCACGCTTTTCGGCATCGGATTGAGCATTGAGCAATACGCGCTGACAGTCGCTACTGAGGTAAGGTTCGCCGCCCTGCACCTTGGTGTAACGGCTGCAAATAGCGTCCAACGTGCGCTGGAAGGTTTGCAAATTGATATTCAGTTTCCTGAAAATAAAGTTGGTGATGTTTTCATCGGCTTTGATAATGGCAGAGAGCAGGTGTCCGGTTTCGATAGCCTGACATCCGGCACGCTGACTAAGCGCCACCGCATCCTGCACGGCCTTCTGCCCTTTGATTGTAAATTTGTCGAAGTTCATAATATAAGTTGCTTAAAATTGTTTACGCGTTACAATTTACAAAAGATTTGCCAGATAGAGGATAGATTTTTGAAAGAAAATGCGAAATATTTTATAACGTATTGATAATTAAAATGATATTCATTATCTTAGAGTAATGGGATAGAAAACAAACACTGTCAAATTGACACAATGCAATAGACATTATGACACAAAGTAAGACAAAATGGCAGAAAATTATTCTTTTTTGCGAACTTTGCGTAATTATCATCTTTTGTTTGCTACTTAAATCTTTTTGTTTACTTTTGCCGCAAAATTAAAAGACATCAGTTATGAGTGGTTTCTTCGGTGCAGTTTCAAAAGAAAACTGCGTTTCAGACGTGTTCTACGGAACCGACTATCATTCTCACCTCGGCACCAAAAGAGGTGGTATGGCAATTTTCAACTCTAATACAGGCATTTACGAGCGTGCTATCCACAGCCTCGAAAATAGCTATTTCCGCACAAAGTTTGAGAGCGACGCCAATTCGTTTAACGGCTGTTCGGGCATAGGCTGCATTAGCGACACAGAGCCTCAACCTTTGGTAATTGAATCGCGAATAGGGCGTTTTGCCATTGCCACAGTAGCCAAAATCAACAACATAAACGAAATTGCACGCTACTTTTTGGACAAAGGCGAACATTTTGCCGAAACCTCGCAAGGCTCGTACAACGCCACCGAACTTGTGGCAATGCTCGTGTGCGAAAAAACCACAATTGAGGAGGGTATCAAAAACGTTTACGAACGCATAAAAGGCTCTTGCTCAATACTTATTTTATACAAAGACCGCATTATAGCGGGTCGCGACAAACACGGACGCACACCTATTATTATAGGTCACAAAGATGGAGCATTTTGCGCCGCTTCTGAAACTTCGTCGTTTATCAATCTCGGTTACAAAATTTTCAATTATATTGGCGCAGGCGAAATTGTAGAAATCACTGCCAACGGCATACGCACACTCAAACCCGCCGAAAAGGATATGCAAATTTGCTCATTCCTGTGGGTTTACTATGGATATCCGCCATCGTTTTACGAAGGAATCAACGTGGACGAAACCCGTTACAACAACGGATCTGAACTCGCCACAGCTGATATGGAAGAAAACAACGGCAAAAAGCCCGATGTGGATTTTGTAGCAGGTATTCCCGACAGCGGAGTGGGTCATGCACTGGGATACAGCAACAAGGCGCATATTCCCTACATACGTCCTTACGCCAAATACACTCCCACATGGCCCCGCAGCTTTATGCCGCAAAACCAGAAACAACGCGAACTTGTTGCCAAAATGAAACTTATACCAAACTCTGCCCTCATCAACGGCAAAAAAGGTATATTCCTCGACGACAGCATTGTGCGCGGCACACAGCTCAAAGATAATGTTAAAGACCTTTACGAATACGGTATCAAAGAGGTGCACATGCGTGTGGCTTGTCCCCCGCTGGTATACCCGTGCGAATTTTTGAATTTTAGCCGTTCACGCAGCAATCTTGAACTTGCCACCCGCAAGGCAATCACCAATCTCAAAGGCTGTGTCAACGAAGAGGATCTTCCCAAATATGCCGACCCCGACAGCCAAGAATACAAGGATATGGTGGAAGAAATCCGCAAAGAACTCGGCTTAACTACATTGAAATTCCAACGGTTAGACGCACTTGTTCGCGCCATAGGTTTGCCCAAACAGCACCTCTGCACACACTGTTTCGACGGCACAGGAGTAGGTCAATAAGCCATGAAAATTCTCATACAGCAGCCCCCGAGCTACCATTTTGGATTTGCCTATTCGGCAGATTTGGGGTGCAATGCGCCTTCGTCGGAAATCTATGTTGAAAACCCTGTAACTAAGGCTATTACATCTCCGTTTGAATCTACCGAAGCATTTTCAAAAAAGCTGACACGCGAACTCAAAGCCATAAAAAAACAGCAAGCTGTGGCATTTGGCATTGATTACGAAATATTTGCCGATGAAATATGTGCCGATATATTTGAAACGGCTTTGAAATGCTGTATGAGGCTCGGTTTTCATGCTGCAATTGTTACATCATGCAGCGAAATTATAAAGCATCTGCCTACGCTTAAACAACTTGCGCCATACTATTGTTCTGTTGCCATAAAGATTCCCTCTGCCGACGATTCTGTATTGCAAATAATGCAACCTGGATTCCCGCTATTTCAACAGCGATTGCAGATAATCAAACAGTTAGCAGAATCAAAAATAAAAACAGGAGTTTGGATAAACCCCGTTTTGCCATTTATCAACGACTCGGAACAGAGCCTATCCACAATATTGGAATCTGCCGCTCAAAACGGAGCTACTTTTGCCGCATATCAAAAAAAACTCGCTTTAAACGACACCACGCGCCAATATCTATTCGATAATATAGGTCTCCGCTATCCACAACTGGTAGAACAATACCAACAACTATTTTCGGGCAAGGACGAAACTTTCGGTCCTAACTTTATGGCTTTGTCTAACACCTTTGTACGCACGGCAAAACGTTGTGGCATGACAACCGGCTGGCCCGAATACCGTCCGCCGCAATTATCTTTATTTTAAAGCGTACTTGGCAATTGTATACAATCCATTGAGCGTTAATTCTTTATCTATCTTATCAAATACACTTGTTATAGGAGCGAGAATAGTGTTTAATCCGCCCGTGGCAATAGTGCGAATTTGATTTTGAGGCACTCCGTGCTGCCGTTCCATATCGGCTTTCATTTGCGAAATTATACCCTCCACAAGACCTTTGTAACCATAAAGAATGCCGCTTTGGATACATTCTACCGTGTTGGTTCCGAGGCTCGAAGGCGGAATCTCTAACGGCACAGATGGCAATTGGGCGGTATTGCTAAAAAGCGATTTGAGCGCAGTGCCAATGCCTGGTGCTATGGCGATACCTGCGATATTTGCCTTATCGTCCAATGCGGTAAACGACAACGCAGTACCAAAATCAGCCACAATACAAGCACAGTGAAAAGTTTCCCAAGCCTGTACAGCATCGCAAAGCAAGTCCCCTCCTATCTCGTGTTCGCTTCCAGAGGGAACTTTTACAGGAAGGCTCGGAAACACATCCGCACCCACAATTAACGGTTTTTTATTAATAAGACGCTGAGATACAATAACAAACGCACCAATAAGTTGCGGCACCACCGAACTCACCACCACATTATCTATTTGAGTAGCATCCAACCCAAAATCTTTAAATAAAATATGCAGCAGAGCGAAATATTCGTCGCCCGTACGCTTTGTATCGGTGCTAATGCGCCACTGTTCAACTACTTGGCTATTGTTAAACACAGCCGCTTTGATGTTAGTATTGCCTATATCGAATGTTAAAAGCATATTTTTTTTGTTTTTGGTGATAGCGCAAAGATAGAAAATTTTGATAACTTTGCATCCAAAACCGACATATTCTTCCGACAGCAAAAGTTATGCTCCAACAATTTAACCAATACATCGCCGCACACAGCCTCGCCAACAAATCGCAAACAACACTCCTTGCCATAAGCGGAGGGGCCGATTCGGTTTGCATGCTCGATATGTTCGTTAAGGCGGGATACAAGGTGGCTATTTCACATGTTAATTTTCATCTTAGAGGTGAGGATAGCAATCGCGACGAGGCGTTTGTGAGGGCTTTGGCAAAAAAATACAATGTTGAAATCTTTACAAAGAGTTTTGACACAAAAAGTTACGCAGCCGAAAAACACATATCAATAGAGATGGCAGCAAGAGATTTGCGTTATGCCGAATTTGATAGGTTGATGAATACTCACGGTTTTAAATGCACTGCCGTAGCCCACCATCTCGACGACGCAGTAGAAACCTTTATGCTCAACCTTTTGCGTGGTACAGGCATTTCGGGACTTACCGGAATGCACGAAAAAAACGGCAGAATAATCCGCCCAATGCTCTGCTTTACAAGGCACGAAATCGAAGAATATCTAAATAATAATGGGTTGGAATACGTTACCGACATCACCAACTTTGAAACTGAGTATTCGCGGAATAAAATACGCAACTGCGTGATTCCATATTTTGAACAAATCAATCCATCGTTTCGCCATAGCTTTGCCGACACATTTAAATATATGCGTCAGGTAAAGAGTATCTATTTTGAAGAGATAGAACAACAAAAAAGCAATATGCTTGTAAACGACAACGGATGTATTAGGATAGACATTGAAAAACTGTTGCAATATCCTCATCGCCAAGCGTTTATGTTTGAAGTTTTGCATCCGTACGGTTTCAACAAACAACAATTGGAGCAAATCGAGGGGTCGCTTATTGGCGAAAGCGGCAAAATATTCACTAGTACTTCCCATAAATTATTAAAAGATAGGAAATATCTTATTATCAATAAATTAAGCCAAAATACAACATCACCCCTATTGATTCAAAAAAGCGACATAGACAAAGGCGTTTTTTATTGGGGAGATTACAAGATTGAGTTTGAAATATTCGACAAAGCAGACATAAATCTCAAATGCGGTAACGAAACAGCGTTTTTCGACTTCGACAAGCTGACATTTCCACTTGAAATCAGGCATTGGCACAGCGGCGACACCATAGTTCCGTTTGGTCGCAAACAAGCCAAAAAGCTAAGCGACATATTTATAGACCACAAACTACCAGTGGTAGACAAAGAACGTACCGCAATACTATGCTCTGGCAGCAACATCATTTGGGCAGTGGGCATACGTGCCTCGGAAACATACAAAGTTACATCCGAAACTACACGTATATTACGTATTAACAGCACGTTATAATTTTTTTTAATAAAATCACTACAAAAACCATCGCTATTAACCAAAAAAGCATTAACTTTGGAGGCAAAAAAAATTATAGCTTATGAAAAAAGTATTATATATATTGAGCCTAATTTTAGTAGGTATTGGCTTGATAAGCAGCCTTTTTGGACATGGTATCATAGGATTTATCCTTGGTGGATGCGGAGTTTTGTTAGCAATCACCACATTTATTTCAGGCAAGTTGATAGATGCCTCCAACCAGTCTACATTCGACAACGGAGAGGCCTCGCTCGAAGGAAAGATCAACAACCAGATAGCAGAATCCCGTCGCAACAAGTTTAAGGCAGAAAGCGAAATACGCCGTCTTACATCATGGAGCAACGATGCTATTTTTTCGGCATACTCAGCCGCAGCCCAAAAAGAGGGCGTTATGTTAGAAAAAGACAAACTCTACGAAAACTACGACCAGATACGTGAGCAGTTTGGTCCCAAAATAGAATTTGAAGCCGAAGACAAGTGCGACAACATAGTAAAAGGTTACCGCGACAAAATCAACGGCTACAAAGAGCGCATCACAGTATTTGACCAAAAACAAGACGAATACCTCAAACTCAAAGACAAGATCAAAGCCGTAAAGCAAAAAGAGAAACTTATGAAAAAACTCGAAAGTCACGACAACCATATGGAACAAGCCGACGAGCGCGAACTCAACTCTATTGCCGCCGGCGAATACGACCTCTCGCAACTGACCATGGGCTCGCTCGAACAAGAAGTGCTTGAGCGCGAAGAGTACTACAAACAGTTGGAAGAGACCAAGTTTCTAGACAGATTGTAAAACAAATTATATTATAACTATTTAAAATGAGAAAACTTATAGTAGCAGGCAACTGGAAAATGAACACTTCGGTTGCCGAAGGAGTAGAACTCGCAAAAAAAGTTAGCGATTACGTAGCAAGCAAAAACCTTCCCGCTCAGAAACAGGTAGTGATAGCACCACCCTTCACACACCTCGCTCCCATTGCACAGGTTATCAACGCCGACAAAGTGATCCTCGCCGCACAAGACTGCGCCGCCACTACAAATGGCGCTTACACCGGCGAAGTTTCGGCTTCGATGCTTAAAGGTCTTGGCGTTAAGGCCGTAATCCTTGGTCACTCAGAACGTCGTCAGTACTTCAAAGAAAATTCAGAAATCCTTCTCAAAAAAATCAAACTCGCCCTTGCCGAAGGTCTCGACATCATCTTCTGCATCGGTGAAACCAAAGAACAGCGCGAAGCTGGTGCCAACCTCTACAACAACGTTATCAAGGCTCAGCTCGTTGACACTGTGTTCACTCTCACACCCGAAGAATTCAAGAAAGTAATCATCGCTTACGAACCCGTATGGGCTATCGGCACTGGTCTTACCGCTACTCCCGAACAAGCTCAAGACATTCACGCTATGATTCGCAAAGCTATTGCCGACAATTTTGGTCAGGCTGTTGCCGACGACACCACCATACTTTACGGTGGAAGCTGCAAACCCTCTAACGCTGCCGAAATCTTTGCTAAAAAAGACGTTGACGGCGGCTTAATCGGAGGCGCTTCGCTCAAAGCCGACGACTTTGCTAAACTCATCGACGCAAGATAGATTCCATTTATCTAATAATTTTTTGCGGGCGGCTGCGTTTCTATTTATATATGGACGTACCGTCCGCATTTTTTTATCTAAAACTACTACCGATATGAAAATAAGGTTGACGATTTCAAAACTATTACTAACTATTGGTTTAACAGTCAGCATCTTCTCTGTTAACGCCCAGCAAAAGCAATTACCCGATGACGAAAACTTTGTGAGCGAGCTCAACAGCTTCATGGGAGTAAAAACATCGCTCAACAAAGACCTTAAAACCGAAGTCAAGGCTTTTACCGACAAGATAGAAACAAACGCGGTGTCTGGCGAAATGCGCTCCCAAATGATAGAAACCATGAACAACTATCTCGCAAAAAGATGCGCTCCATCGCCCCACATGCTCAACCTTATTAAAACTTTCAACGCTTTCTGCGACAAAAACAAAACTCAGCAATTTGCTGTTTGGTACAATTATATGAAAGAGTATATGGCCGAAAAGGTGTCGTTGACCAAAATCAACGACAACACCATGTTTATATACCATCTCTTAAAAGACAACAGTATCGAAACCCTCGGTTCAAAATCGTGGATACTCAGCACCGACAACTTCACATTAAACATTCGCGACAACGGAAACGGTAAAAAAGAACTTTGGGTCGACTGTCAAAACGTTGACCTCCGCTGCAAGATGCGCAACGACAGCTCGCTGGTAATTTATTCCACCAACGGCAAATATAGTTATTCGGATAAAAAATGGTTCGGAAACGGCGGACGTGTGGATTGGCAGAGGGCTGGGATTTCACCAGATTCCATGTATGCCGAACTTCATAACTACGTAGTTGAAACGCCAAGGTCGGACTTCTCGGCCGATAGTGTTGACTTTCACAACCCCTTTTTCTTTAAAAACCACATCAAAGGCTCATATAGCGACAAACTTGTAGTGGGTGGATTTGGTGCAAAAGCCCGATTCCCGCAGTTTGAATCATACAACAGATACCTCACTATCCCAAACCTCATTCACAACATCGACTTTGAAGGTGGATATGCTCAGCACGGAAGCGTATTCTCTGGTGTGGGCGACACTTCGGTAAATGCCCAACTGATTTTCAAATACGAAGGAAAACCTCTTATTACTGCCAAATCTACCTCATTTGTTTACAATACCGACAAAATAGAGTCCTCCTCTGCTAAAATTGCAATCAAATTTGGCAACGACTCCATTTCGCACATCGGACTTCGTCTCAGATACCGCGCACAAGACTCGTCGCTAACATTGCTAAAAATCGCTACTGGCTCGGAGGTGGCCAAGTATATCGACACCTACCACTTTATCAAGTTCAATGTTAACGAACTGCAATGGCATCTCGGCGACACTGCCATATATTTTGTAACAAATCGTACTGCCACCAGCGATTATGCCCAGTTTACATCTTACGATTTTTTTTCGGAACAAGAATTCAAAGACCTACAAGGAATCGACAGAGTGCACCCGTTAATCGCCCTCCACAACTATATCTACGCTCAGCAAACTTTTGAAATATCCCCCTACGCTTACAACTTGTATCTAAGAAACACTTACGGACTTTACATCACCGACGAAAAAGTGTCTGACCTACTCCGGAGACTATCGTACGATGGATATGTAATCTACGATCCAGCAACACAGACAGGACAAATCGACCAAAAAATTTTCGACGTAATAGGCTGTAGCACAAAGTCTAAAGACTACGACTGTATCGACATATATTCCAAGGCAGAAAATAGAGGCGATGTTAACGCAATATTCAACATAAAAGACTACAAACTATCCATTTTCAATGCATTGCCATTTAAATTGAGCAACAGTTCAAACGTGTTGGTAACACCCGACTCCACTATCGTTATCGGCGACAGCCTCAACATCAAATTCAACGGCAAAATCAGTGCTGGACTTGCCAACTTCTACGGCAAAAATTTCGACTTTTCTTACGACAAATTCACCGTAGATATTCCCGACGCCGACTCTATGGCTCTTTTGGCATACAACAACGTGGATGGCAAAATAAAAATAGATTCTGTGCGAAGCGTGTTTGAGCATATCAAGGGCGTGCTCGAAATCGACTCATCATTCAACAAATCTGGCAAAGATGTATTCGAGCACATGCCAAAACTAATTACCAACGACACTTCGTACGTGTATTACGACAAAATAACCAAAGGAAAATACGACCGCGACAAATTTCACATGACAGTGTTCCCATTTGAGCTCGACAGCATGAAACACCTATCACTCAACGCTGTACAAGCAAAAGGATTGTTTGAATCAGGTATTTTCCCCGACTTGGACGTTACTCTTACCGTACAGCCCGATATGTCGCTCGGATTTGTGATGCCTACCCAAGAAGAAGGAATGCAGCTATTCTCTGGCAAAGGTACATATCATAACACTGTGATTCTCAACGCAAAGGGTCTTGGTGGAGATGGCGAAATCAGATACCTCACCACTGTGGCAAGAGCCGAAAAATTCTTTTTTTACCCCGACTCCGTATCGGGAATTGTCAACTATTTGGATGTAAAACCAGTACTTAAATCAGAAGTAGGAACCATTCCAAATATGAAAACCGACATACCCGACATACACGCCGACTCAGCACTCGTATTTTGGAAACCTGCCGATGACCTTTTCTCTGCCACCGCTAACGACACAGCTTTTGTGCTCTACAAAGGAGATGGCAAATACAGCGGATCCATCAACATCACTCCCGACAAAATAGAGGGCGACGGACTGCTGCTTTATGCCGGTTCGGGACTCTTTTCTAAAAAATTCACATTCCACAATCTCTCATTCAAAGCCGACAGCTCTACATTCTGCTACTACGACGAAAAACATCCGGGCGACTCTACGGGTCACCTTTTCGCATATCTTTACAATGCTGATTTCAATATCGACTCCACTGCCCTATGGGGAAGATTTATCGCCTCGAACGATAGTTCAAAAGTTTTCTTCCCACAGCACAAATACAAACAAAAAACAGGATTCTACTATTGGAGTATCAACAAAAACCTTCTTGAATTTGGCAAAGAGTTGCCCGACTACGACCTCGGCATGATAGCAAAAACAAAAGAAGATTTTGAAAAAATCCGTTACGTCAACTCCGAATTCGAACCATTGCTCAGCGGCGTCACACTCATCGCCGACAAAGACACGCTGACATATTCGGCATACAGTTCGTCGTATTCACCACTCGAAGGCGACATAAATGTACACGAACCCGGAGAAATCAACGTGGTAGACGCTAAAATAGACCCCACTGGCGTAATATCAGTAAGGAAGGGCGGATATATCAACCAGTTTGAAAATGCTCTTGTAGTCTGCAACCAAGACTCAATGATGCACAAGATTCTCAACACCACCGTGCGAATCCGCGACAAATATTATTACAAGGCAATTGGCGGTGAGTATGAGTACAACAACCCGAACCAAGGTATCAACTATATTAAAATAGATTCTATCGAAGTCCGCAGAATACAGCAAGACACCGCTCAGTATGCCGAAAAAGTGCGTTGCACATTTGGAATTGGCACAGTGAACGAGTCGGAACAATTTATGCTAAGCCCACAATACATGTTCTCTGGCAAATACTCGTTTATGGGCAACATTCCCGGTGTTAAGTTCAACGGCTACGCATACATACGTCAAGAGTGCGACAGCGCAATTATGCCATTCCGTTTTGAAGGCAACATCAACCCCGACAGCATCGTGTTCCCGATTTCCGACCGCGTGGTCGACACCGCTCACGTAAGGCTCTACACTGGATTTTTCTACAACCACGACAATGAGAAACTTTACTCAATTTTCATGGGTCGCAAGATTGAAAACCGCGACGAACCTGTTTTGGAGGCAGGCAAAGGACTTTCATACGCCATAAGAAACAACCAGTACCAAGTGGCATCGGCTAAAAAACTCGCCGACCCATCTGTCCCCGACAACTCTATCTCGCTGTACAGAGCCCTCTGCTTTGTGGCTGGCGAAGGTAATATCACCACCAACGTTAACATCAACCCCGTAACACTTGTCACCAAAGGCACTATGATGCACCAAAAAGATGCCGACAAGATTACTATAAACCTTATAATGTCGGTTAACTTCTTCATAAGGCCTGACGTGATTAAGTCGATGGCAGAAAACCTCAACGATGTAGCTGACGCTAAACCTGTAAACTTAGCGCAAGAGAGTGTCCGCAAACGCTTGCAATACCTACTCGGATTAGACACAGCCTCAAGAGTAATTTCAGACTACACGCTATCAGGCTCAATATCTAAAATGCCATACGAACTTACAAAAACCATCGTATTCACCGACCTAAAAATGACATTCGACACCACAACCCACTCGTTCCGTTCTGTTGGTGACATAGGTGTTGGTTTTGTTGGCGGAACTATGGTGAACCGATATATGAAAGGCAATGTTGAAATCATAAGAAACCGCAAAAAAGGCGACCAGATATCTATCTACTTACAACCCAAACCCGGTTCTTGGTACTATTTCAACTATAAAGCCGGTTTTATGTACTGTCTATCGAGCGACGAGGATTTCAACAACAAAATTATGTACACAAAAGACAAAGAACGTATCTTGAAATATGACAAAAATGGTGAATATCAATTTGTTATCGGCAACGATGCTGTTAAGAACAAGTTCATACGTTCGTTTGAGTCAGGCAACGTTATAGATGAACCCACACCATCCGAAGAAACTTTGGAGAATCAAAACAACGCTATGGCACAAGACTCGCTAAACATCACTGCCGACACCCTTAACATTGGCACAGATTCTTTGAACATTGTCCAACCACAACCCTCAACGGCTCAACCACAAGAAGAAGAATCGGACTTTGAGATAGAACCTCAACCTTCGCCCGAACAAGCTGTTGAACCTGGCCAACCCACTGAATCAGAGCAAACAACAGTACCAGAGCAAACAACAGAACCTGTATCAAATCAACCCGAAGAATCTGACTTTGAAGAACAACCTCAACCCCAGCCAGAACCGCAGCCAGAGCCGCAACCTGAGCCGCAACCCGAGCCGCAGCCTGAGCCACAACCTGAGCCGCAACCTGAGCCGCAACCCGAGCCGCAGCCTGAGCCGCAACCCGAGCCGCAGCCTGAGCCGCAACCTGAGCCGCAACCCGAAGATGACTCTGACTTTGAGGAACAAGATTATATCGACAATTAGAACAATGAAAGAAAATCTACATATCTTTTATGCACCAGATGCCGCCGAAAATGCCGTTGTTTACCTTAGCGACGAAGAGGCGGCACACTGCTGCAAAGTGCTAAGGCTTGCAGCTGGCGACCATATTGCTATTGCCGATGGACGTGGTTCTGTCTACGATGCTGTAATTACAATCTGCACCAAGAATACTTGCGCTGCACAGACAATAAGCATTATTGCAGACATTTACCGCCGTAAATACTACAATCACGTGGCAATAGCTCCCACTAAAAACACCGACCGTTTTGAATGGTTTGTAGAAAAAGCGGTGGAATTGGGCATTGACCGAATAACCCCTCTCCTATGCGCCCATAGCGAACGTAAAGTATTAAAAACCGAACGGTTGGAGAAAATTGCTCTCGCGGCCTTTAAACAGAGCGGTAATGCTATTTTAACACAAATATCACCGTTGACACCGTTTAACGATGTGATCGACACCACCACAGAAGATATAAAATTGATAGCTCACTGCGAAGATAGCAAAAAAATATTTTTCTCAAACGCAGTTTCACCGCAAAGCCGTTCCATTACGCTAATTGGTCCAGAAGGTGATTTCTCAGATCAAGAGATAACAATGGCACTCAAGGCAGGATATAATCCGGTGTCATTAGGAAACACCCGATTAAGAACCGAAACGGCAGGGGTGGCAGTGTGTGCTTTTTTGGCAGCGATAAACAATTAAAGATTTAAAGTAGAGGTTTTTCCTCTACTTTTTATTCTTTTTGTCAATCGACTCTTTAATCGCCTTAATCTCTTTTTCAAGATTGAAAGAATCACCTAATTCAGATAGTTTATTTTTAGAATTAACAAAATCGTCAACATCACTGCTAATAATAGCTTCTACTCTATCTACAAAAGTACGCATATTCTCCCACAAGATTTCATCTCTTACTTTCTGAGGATCTACGGATGGCTTTGATTTTGTGGGTTTGTAAGCGCCTTCACCAATATTATAATCACTTATTTCTTTTTTGATAAGCGAGAAATAATTGTTTTGGGTAATAAGCTTTTGAATATCGTCGGAATTATCATTTACACGATCAACAAAAAGTTTATCTCTCTTAGTAAATGGATTATTAGAATACTCTTGATATGCATCAGCACTAGAAACATATGCTGAAATTTCGTTTTTAATAGCACGATAATAGTCATTTACTTTACTGTCGATATCTTTATTAGCTTCAACAATAGAGTTAAGTTTTTGGAAAAGCAGTTTGGTGCGAGCTGTGACGGTTTCTTGTTCTTTCTTTTGAGCATCTGTCTCTTTCTCAGATTCTTCATTTTTATCCTCCTTAACTTTAATAGGAAGGCTTGGATCTTTGTAAGGAGCTACACCAAATTTATATTTGCAAATTTCCACTTTCAACTTTTCATCGGCTTTACGTTTGCTAATCCATTCGGTATGGTATTGTTTGAGTTTGTCCCAACCAGAAATAATAACAATAACCAATGAACATATTGCACAAATACTTTTGGTAATACTGAATTTCTCCATTGCGCACAACTTGTCGATGTCGATAGACAAAACCAAAACAGAAACAGCACTCAATACAATAATCCACAATTGGATACGGATATACCATTTTTGAGTATGAATAGCTTTTTTATCAAAATAATCATGTTGGTCGGCCCATCTATTTTTGATATAACTATCTATCGAAAAATCAGTAATATCCATAGGATTCGCCCATTTTTTATCTTGCTCACTCAATTGATCTCCCTTGGGTGTTGTTTCATTTGCATTGTTATTATTTGCTGCCATATTTGATTTTTTTTAAATTTATTCGCCAAAGATAATAATATGCACGAAACTTACCAAATTTTTTTGCAATTTAATTTAAAACTTTTCTCCTATGCTTTCTCAATTCGTTGTGCACCACTGCCAACAATTCGCAATCATCATTATAAAATTTTATTTCATTATTACGATACATAAATTGAGGCGTTTTTGGGTCACCCTGCTTTACTAAGAAGAGTTCCACGTCAGCTCCCAATGCTATACCTGTTTCGATATAGGTATTGAACCGGTCTCCAGAAATGTCGGCTATCATAAAATAGGCCTTTTTGATTCTTTCGATAATTGCTCGTTGAATACCTTGTCCCAAATCGTAACCATCTTTACATGGTATGGCAGTTACGCTTCCACATAATTTTTTTATAAGGAGATTAATTCTATCTCGCTCTCTGATTAAACTTCTGGCAAAAAAGATATGGGGAGTACGGGGCTCGGTCAATGTTAAATTGTCTTCTATAAAAGACTCCAATTCTTTAATTTTAGCAACATCCTCCCAATTATCTATATCATAAGGATATACAGGATAATGCGAAAGGTTGTTGGTATTAACTCGCGAATCGGCTATCAATATACCGGGCAATCCGCAATCTTCTGCCCATCTAATTTCATCCAAAAAATATTTTGATGTGTTTCTATATTGATTTTCACCTCTATACGTTAAAATACCAACAAATCCACGGCAAGTTCCCATTATCTTTTTTATTCGCGTTTCGTTAACAGATTCTTGATTGGGATAATCGCCTATCAATCTATACAACTGAAGACTGGCAAATATTTTTTCCACAATATCCCTATCCTTACTCCACGAATGGCTCACATATACATCTTTATCGTATTCAATATTATCAGAACTTCCGTAAATGGCAGATAAAATCAAGAAAAAACAATCAGAGGTTAACTCTCCATTTGTACACTCAATCCATTTAATACCATCCAAAAAGCCATCAGGTTTGCAATCGCCAAGACAAATGGGCAAAATTGTTTTACCATTATTAATAGCATTGTCAACATCTTCCTTAATCCAATCGTTTTTTTCGGAATTATTTGACCAAATAACAATTACAAATTCAGAGTTTGCTATTTTTTTGGAAATCTCCAAGCGAAGGTCGGTGCCGGCTACCAACGATTCGTTGTCGTACCATACCTTAAATCCTGATTTCACTAATAGATTGTTTAACTCATCGGTAAAATCATTATCTATGCTCGAATGACTTATAAAAATATCGTACTCTACCCGTCTCATCGCAATTTACACTATATTATTGGTTGTCTAATTGCTTTTTGGTTCCACAACAATAACCTTTCTACGATATTGTCTCAAAATCTTATGAATTAATGCCAAACATTCACATCCGTCTTGATAATTGTAAATTGAATTAACTATATAAGATGATGTGGTAGAAGAGTCTTGTTGTTTAAATAAAAAGAGTTCAATGCCGACATCAATGGCAATACCAATATCAACATACCTATCCATAACAGCATTTGAAACATCAGAAATCATTAAATAAGCCTTACTTATGTTCTCTTTAATTCTATCGATAATTGAAGTGTTGACTCTAATAACAGAATCAGATTCATCTTTGCATGGAATGGCAGTAACTATTCCACACAATCTTTTTATAAATGAATTAATTTCATTGTTTCCAATGTTAATATTTTGTGTATAATATATATGTGGTGTTTTGGTTTGTATTAAATCATGCGAGAAATCGGCAACATAATTTTCCCATCCTTCGTCATCGAAAGATATCAATGTAAACTTTCTAAGTGCCTTGATACAAGCTTCTTTAAATTTTTCATCTTCATCCTCTTTGATAAACCATCCTTTTTCAGACATAAGTTGCAAAATTTCAGAAACGGTTCCAAATGATTTCAACTCATTGATTTTACTATAAACATTTGGGTCAGCGATTAATAAACCGGGCAACTCGCACTCATAAGCCCATTTAATTTCTTTCCAAAAATATTTTGAAGTTCCCAAATAGGCATCTGAATCTGCTTTGGGTGTCAAAAAAGCGATATAACCACGGCAAGTACCCATTATTTTTGTTATTCGCTGTTCAACTGTAGAATCCTGATCAGGATAATCGCCTATCAACCGAAAATAGTTTCTAAGTTTTGGATAATACTTTTCAAACACGTCTTCATATTTTTTGTCCCATGAACGTGTTACATACACATCTTTGTCAAATTCAGTATTTTCGGAAGAGCCATAAATAGATGCGAGAATATGAAAGAAATCTTTAGGCGTTAGACAACCCTTCTTGCAGTCTAACCATTTGATATTTTTCAATTCATTCAAATCGTCAGGGAAATCCTTCTTACCGTCCAAACGAACTACAATTACAGTTCTATCCTTATCATTTAACAATGCTGTTTTAGCTTCATCATGAACCCATTGAGATTTTTCAGCATTTTTTGACCAAACAACAATAACAAATCGAGATGACTTAAGTTTGTCTAAGATTTCAGTAAGAATAGTTCCTAATAACAATGATTGATTATCATACCAAACTTTAAATCCTGATTTGTCCAATAGAGTCCAAAGCTTATCCGCAAAATCATTATCCTTACTCGAATGACTAAGGAATATGTCATATTTAAATTTACTCATAGATGCTCACGTTTAATAATACATAACGGTTGCAAAAATAAGCATTATATTTTAAAAAACAAATTTCATTCACAATAATAAAATCCTCCCCAACGCCTCCTCTAGCGTTTTCCGTGGGCAGGCGGCGTTGATTCTTTGAAAACCTTCACCTGATTTACCAAAGATTTTGCCGCTGTCGAGCCAGAGTTTTGATTTGTTTTCAATTAAATTGTCTAATTCGGCAGCGGTGAAACCTAATTTTCTGAAATCTAACCAAACCAAATAGGTGGCTTCGTGGGTTATCATTCGCACATTTGGCAGATTGACTTCTACATAGTTTTTGATAAATTCCACATTGTTTTTTATATACTTAAAAACACCGTTAAACCACTCATCGCCATACTTATACGCTGCAATGGTGGCAACCAATCCCATTACGTTTAACTGACTATAACCCGAGGCGTTGTATGCGTGACAAAATCTTCGGCGGATTTTTGAATTTTTGATAAATATGTGTGCGGTTTGCAATCCGGCAAGGTTGAATGTTTTTGAAGGAGATGTGAAGGTTAATGTAATATCCTCAAATTCAGGTTTTAAACTTGCAAAAATGTGATGTTTACCAACAAATGTGAAATCTTGATGAATTTCGTCGCTGAGAACTATAACATTGTGTTTTAGGCAAATATCACCAAGTTTTATAAGTTCCTCCTTGTTCCAAACTCTCGACACAGGATTATGAGGATTGCAAAGAAGAAAAAGTTTTACATTGTTGGCAATGATTTTGTTTTCAAAATCTTCAAAATCAATATAATAGCGGTTGTCTTGTGGATTGTAAACCAAAGTATTGTCTACAAGTTTTCGATTGTTGTCGGTGATGACTTCCGAAAATGGATAATATACAGGCTGCTGAATCATTATGGCGTCGCCTTTTTCGGTTAACGCTTTAACAGCCACGGCAATAGCAAACACCACACCGGGCGATTTTAGCATTTCACGTTCCGAAAAATCATAATCGTATTTTCTATGAAAATAATCACGCACCACCTCGTAGTAAGGTGTCTGAGTTTCGCTGTAACCAAAAACTCCGTGATTGGCAACGTCTTGAATAGCGTCTAACACATAACTCGATGTCTTAAAATCCATATCCGCCACCCAAAGCGGCAACACATCGTCTGGAAGTCCGCGCCTATAGGCAAAGTCAAACTTCAATGAAAGCGTATCTTTTCGGTTAACAACTATATCAAAATCTAAGTTTCTTTCCATCCTTTATCAATTATCAATTATCAATTATGAATTATGAATTGTGAATTATGAATTGTGAATTATGAATTATGAATTAAAACATTTCCCCAACTCTTCAATCAAATCATCAGGGTTTTCGATTCCTACCGAAAGACGTAAAACACAATCGGTTATGCCGTTTTTTAATCGTGTTTCTTCGGGTACATCGGCGTGAGTTTGAGTAGTGGGATATGTTATCAAGGTTTCAACACCGCCGAGACTTTCGGCAAATTTTATTAGGCGTACTTGGCTAAGAATTTTTTCTACAAGTGCCTTATTTTCAACCTCAAATGTTATCATAGAGCCGAATCCGCGAGCCTGACGTTTCATAATTTCATAACCCGGATGTTCAGGCAGTCCGGGATAGATAACGCTTTTTATTTTCGGTTGATTTTTAAGCCATTGTGCTATTTTGATAGCGTTAGATTGTGCTTTTTCCATACGCACGGCAAGAGTTTTGATACCACGCTCCACAAGCCACGAATCAAACGGCGAAAGTCCCGCGCCCGTGGTCTTAATCAAAAACCGCAAACGCTCCTGGATATCAGCACGATTGGTAACAATGAATCCCGCCAAAGTGTCGTTGTGACCGCTTAAAAATTTGGTGCCGCTGTGGATAACGACATCAGCACCAAGTTTCAAAGGATTTTGGAAATATGGCGAAAGAAAAGTGTTGTCCACGATCAAGATAATATTGTGATTATGAGCGGTTTCGGCAATTTTGGCAATATCGGTAACGTTCATCATAGGATTGGTGGGCGTTTCGATATATATTGCTTTGGTTGACGGGGTAATGAGGTGTTCGATATTGTTTTTGTAACATTCGGTATAACAGACCTTTATGCCGTGTTTTTTCAATACATTATCAAACAAGCGTATGCTTCCTCCATAGAGGTCGGAGTCAGCGATAATTTCGTCGCCTGATTCAAAAATTTCCAAGAGCAACGAAATCGCCGCCATTCCGCTCGAAAGCGCAAAAGCGTCGATGCCGCCTTCAAGTTGCGCCACAATCTTTTCAAGATGCTCTCTTGTAGGGTTTTGCAGACGGCTGTAATCAAACCCCGTAGATTGTCCCAGTCCTGGATGTGCGTAAGTGGCAGTTTGAAAAATAGGGAAACTCACCGCGCCGTAGAATCTACAATCACCCTCGTCTTCCTCCCAATGAAGACATAATGTATCAGTTTTTCTATTCATTTTCTTTTGTTTATATTTACTTTGCAAAATTACGGCAACAGAAATTATTACCAAGCAAAATTTCATATATAGAAAATATTTTTACATTCATTTAGTAAAATAGATAATATATTCTATTCTTACGTCAAAGATTTATGCCCCAAAGAATTTTTTAATACAACAAAAACCGCCCTGACTGCGTTATAGAATTGTTTTACATTAACACTATAATTATTATGAGAAGGACTTTTTTGGCTGCATTAATGATGCTCTTGATGACGGCTCCGGCGGCAATGGCGCAGACCGGTTTTTGCAAGTCGTGCGCCCAAATGGACAACAACCAACGCACCGCCGAAATTCGCAAAATGTATTCGGAAACCTCTAATAACAAGAATCTTACAACAAAGAAATATCAATATGAATTTGATGAAAACGGACAGGGATTTCCGTATTCGTTTGTTTACCGTTACGACAACGGAAAACTCGTTCAGATAGATTTTGAGACGGAATACGACTATATCCACCGCCGCTTTTTCTACGTAAAGGATGGTTGTGTTTATTTCGTACTCGTTGAAGACCAACACCCATCCGAAGACGGTAGCCAAATGGTTTCAGAATTTTGCCGCGCATATTTCTGCAACGACAAGATTTTCAAATGCCTCGGCAGCGATAAAAAAGACCTCGACATAAAAGACGCCTGGGTTGTAGATTTGCAAACATCATTGCTCGAAGAATTTACAAGGGGGTTGAAGATGGAAGGGGAAGCGGAATAAAAAAAACGCAGCCGCTTCAAAAGTCCCCTTTATCAACGGCCGCTTTAAAGAAAATGAATAAAAAAACTAATTGAATCGTTGCACCGCTACGGTGTAAATGTCTTCTATTAAGCGGATTCCGCCAGTGTAGCCCGCATAAAAACGGTCGATGACCACTTTGTCAAGAACAGGCCACGAGATGTTCAGGAAGTTGCCTTTGAGCGATTCGGTAACTTCTTTTTCGTAGTAGCCGCCAAGAATGAGCGGGTAGCCGTGGTAGTCGTGGCTCTTGATTTCTTCGTGAATTTTGTAGCCGTCGGTTTGGAAATCCACATCGGCTTTGATGCCGTAGTTAAGGTTTTGAAATTCTGACTTGATCGCCTCTTGAAATTGTTTTGGAGTGTCGTCGGTAACAAACTGTTTAGCAGGTATCAAGCCCAAATCGTTTACCAAAAACTTGGTGATTGCAAGGGCGTATTGAGCGTCGGCAACCAATGAAAATTGCTTGTTGATAACGCGGTTTTCCAAAAACAAATCGGCGTAGCGCGAAATCAGATAGTAAAAGTAATCTTCGTGTTTTTTAATTACGGATTCCACTTTTTCACTGTCGATTCCGGCAAATTTACCTACTTCGCGCAAAAATTTGCCTGTCTCGGTTGCACCCACGGGCAGCACTGGATAATGAAGGTATGGAATTCCGAGATGTTTTTCCATAGTCTTCATATTTTGAAGTCCCACCCACGGCGACACCAATAGGTTGAACTCGGCTTTTGGTATGAGCTTAATGTTCTCAATGCCACGCTGATAGCCAAAAATTGTGTTGGGTTTGAGCCCGATTTCGCGTAAGAGGTTTTCAAGTTCGCGGATGTTGCCGAGCCAAAAAAGATCCTGATAAGGCACATCTGCCCAAAGGTTTACAAGACCTTTTTCGCGTTCGTCGCTACGCTCCAAATATTGCGTAACAATCGCATCCACAACCTGTTCGTGACCTTTGTAGTTGTTGCCTTTGAAACCTGCCGACGGCGCAAAAACCACAGGTTTGCCTTGTTCTTGAAATTTAGAAACCACCTCCTGAGCGTCGTCGCCAACGATTTCGGGAATACAGCCGGTGAGCACCACAAATAGGTCTGCGTCAATCACTTTGAGTGCGTTTTCGATTGTGGTTGAAAGTTTTTTAACGCCGCCAAAAACCACGTCTTTTTCATTGATTGAAGTGCACGG
Source organism: Bacteroidales bacterium (assembly GCA_016286055.1). GTDB lineage: Bacteria > Bacteroidota > Bacteroidia > Bacteroidales > UBA3824 > UBA3824. Next base: position 3,747 of record JAEERW010000003.1, on the reverse strand, counting down.
AAAAATTTGCGGCGAAAGGTATCCCGACGAGCCGGTGGTGTCGGCGAGTTTCTGTGCGCAGCCCGGTCCCGAATGTAGCACGGGGCAGGCTCTCTCTATCGCTTGAACGGTCTGCATTGCCGCCAAAGCGCATTTATATCTTTGTTTATCTAATATCTTTGCCATATTTGTATTTTTTTTACAACGGAATAAACAGAAATAACAGAAATTTTTTTTTCCGTGTGTTCTGTGTTTTCCGTTGTTAAACAACTTTATTACTTGCTTTCTTCAAAGAATTTATCAACATTTTGTTCGTACCACCATTTGGTGTAGGGAAGTTTTGTGCGTTTTGCAAGGTTCGCCTCAAAACTGCGGTTTTGGATTGTGTCGAGCACTGTTTTTGCAAATTCCAATGTGTGTTTGTAGCCAAAAATCATATACTCGTCTGCCACGTAAACCGCTGGCGTTCCGTTCTTTATCGCCCAAACCGTAGAGCCCGGATGTCGCGAAAGATACATATCGGGTTTGTACTTGTTGAGAATGTTCATCACCTCGTAATTCTGTTGGTCGGCAACCGAAGTTTCAAAGTCTATGTTGTTGTCCAACAGGTATTTCATTGATGGAGGTACGTCGCCATTTTCATATTTCTTATCATAATGCCAAGCCAACGCCCAAACCACTTTGATGCCGAGTTCGTCTAAAACTCTCGACACTTCGAATGTGTATCCTGGACCCATTCCAAGCACTGCCGTAAGACCTTCGAGTTGCTTTTTAACTTCTTCTATCTGAGGAAGATAGATGGCACGTTGTTCGGCAATATATTTCTCGATTTTTTCGCTGCGGTTGGTTACACGGCCTATTTCTCTGAGCCAAGCCTCAAAACCTTTGATACCGCACTGATTGATTGAGCGCACGTATGGCACGCCGTATTTTTCTTCGAGAGCGTTGCCAAGATAGTTGCCCAAAGTACCACAAATACAAGTGGTTGCAAGGTTTTCGGAGAGAGTTGAAAGTTCCTCAACGGTAGAATTACAATAGAGGAAAACTGGGTCGAGGTCAAAATTCTTAAAAATTTCTATGATTTCGGGACGCGCCGATTCAAAGAAGTTTTTGAAATTGATCTTGTTGTTTTTCGGAGCGTTAGGGCGAGGTTTCTGCACAATTGCCTGCAATACCGCGTGGTCTGAAATGTCGAATCCCGTAGCCCAAATTTTGCTCTTGAAACCTTCGCAGTGAACAGCCACCACCGGCACGTCGATTTCGTCTTTTACCTCGTCAACCACGCTGTCGATGTCTTCGCCGATAATACCTGTGGCACAACTACTTGACACAAAAATTGCCTTCGGTTTGTACCTGCGGTAAGTCTCCAAAATTATCTTTCGGAGTGCCTCGGTGCTGCCAAAATCGTGTCTTTTTCGTTCATATCGGTGCCCACATAAACGGTGTCGGACGTTACGCCGCGTTTTTTTGCCATCACCTTCGACATATAGTAACTATTTGAACTTGTTACCGAACAGCCCGACGGCCCGTGGTGCACAATAGCCACATCTCTGATGCCTGCAAGTTGACTTAACCCGCAGAGCGACAGGCAGGTGCTCGACTGCGAAAAACATCTCGCGCAGCCCTTCAACGTACCGCAAACCGATTTTTCCGCCAAATCTTTCAGCGACCCGATATAACCGGTAATCGACCCAATCCTCGTTTCGCGCACCGCAACATTAGAATTGTTTAAATTTACTGACATTTTATTTAGTTTTAATATTCATTTTCTTTTCGGTTGCAAAGGTAGGGGGTGTGGAATGTTTGTCCAAGAAGAATTAAAAGATTAGGTAAATTCTCTAAAATCAATGACAATATCGGAAAAAATATTAGGCAATCGGATAATTAGCGAATAGAAAAGAGAAAAAATATGGCAGATTATTTTTGGCTTTATAACAAAAAACGTTTATATTTGCGTTGTGATTAAATTAAAGCGCAAAGATATGAAAGGCTTACCTATCGGCATACAGACGTTTTCGGAGATTATTAACCGAAACAATGTTTATATTGACAAGACCGAATTGATATTCAATTTGGTCTCGGATATGAAATATTATTTTCTGTCCCGTCCTCGTCGTTTTGGCAAATCACTGTTGGTAAGCACATTGCAATCGTATTTTGAGGGAAAGAAAGAACTGTTCAAGGGTACGAAAATCGAGAAACTTGAACAAGAGTGGACGGAATATCCGGTGGTAACACTCAGTTTTGCCAAGTGCAAATCAGACCAAATTGATGTTATTGTAAAATTCGTATCAATTGTTTTGTCGGAACAGGAAGTAAAGTTTGGATTGAAAAACGAAATGGAATTCTCTGATGATGGGAAAAAGCCTGATATTAATTTAAACACAAGACTTGAACGCATTATCAAAACCGCGTACCAACAGTCCGGCAGACAGGTTGTGCTTTTGATTGACGAATACGATGCGTTGATGCTCAATACGATAACTGACATTCCTACTCAGGACGCTGTGCGCGTGCATATGAACAATCTGTTTTCGCCAATAAAAGACCTCGACCCATTTTTGAAATTTGTCTTTATAACGGGTATCACAAAATTGAGTCAAATGTCAATTTTTTCCACACTTAACAATCTGACTGACATCAGTTTGCTCGAATCATACGCCACAATATGTGGTTTTACAGAAGAAGAATTAAGAACGGAACTAAAACCACATTTGGATGCCTTTGCGAAAAAGTTTGGATGTACGACAGACGAGGCTGTTACAAAACTGAAATATCGTTTTGACGGCTACCATTTTTCAGAAAGTGAAACAGGTGTTTTCAATCCGTTCAGCCTTTTGAAAGCATTGTATGAAAAAAAGTTTGAAAATTATTGGGTGCGTACCTCAACTCCGTCGTCGCTGATTGCCTTGTTAAGACAGAATAATGATTTGCAAATATGTGAATTGGAAAATATTTATATGAGTAGCGGACGTTTTGATATGCCGATAGAGCGCGTTACAGACATTGTGCCGTTCCTATATCAAAGCGGCTACCTCACCATCAAGAGTTACGACCCCGAATTTGACCAATACATTATCGGTTTTCCAAATCAAGAGGTAAGATATGGATTTTCAGAAAGTTTGATTAAAAACTATATCTTTCAGGACATCGGTTATGGCAACGACATTTTCCGCCGCTCGGTGGTAACATCTGTCAAGGAGGACAATCCTGAATTTTTGTTGCAGAATTTGCAGACTTTTTTGCGCAAAATTCCGTACCCAAACGCCGACGCACCCGAATGGTATTACCAAAACCTTTTGTACGCCATTCTTGCGACCTGCGGTTTCACCGTTCAAAGCGAAATACGCACCTCGGCGGGACGCATTGATTTTGCATTGTTTTCGCCAAAATCAATCTTCCTCTTTGAGTTTAAACTCAACAAAACACCCGAAGAAGCCTTGGCACAAATCAACGAAAAGGACTACGCCGACAAATTTTCGTTTGAAGGCAAGAAGGTTTGGAAGATTGGCGTTAATTTTTCAAGTGCAGAAAGGACGATTGATGGGTGGAAAATAGCGTAGGGGCATACCTCGTGTACGCTCCGCACATAAAAAAGGAGCGTACACAATGTACGCCCCAACACCAAACAATATTGCAATCCATTAATATTCAAACAAATGCGTACTCAAATACCTCAATCCCGTATCTGCAAGGAGCGCAACGATGGTTGTGCCCTTGTACTCAGGACGTTGGGCGATTTGGGTGGCGGCGTAGAGAGCCGCGCCT
>JAEERW010000034.1 GCA_016286055.1 Bacteroidales bacterium | reverse complement strand
GAGCGGACGGCTCAGCTGCTTGCGGGCAGCTTCAACGCGGGCAGGAATGCGGGCATAGACGCCCTGGATCATGTCGAAATTGAAAAGCATAGTTAGGCTATGAGGTTTGAGGTTTGAGGTCGGTCGCCTTCGGCTCCCTTTGAGGTTCCAAGTTCAGGAGTGTCATCTTGAACGAAGCCTGCAAGGACGGAGATGAAGGATCCGGTTAATTGATTCGGGGGCAAAGATAGAAAAATGGCTCCGTTTAGTCGAGTCCTAGAGGGTTGATTTTGCGCTACCAAGGCAAATTATACAGGGAATCTACGTATCCTTCAACTTTGATGGCGTCAAAATAATAGAAATCGGAGGGCGCAGATTTAATTGAATCAAGAATTGATTCAAAAAGTTCTCCTAAGGCAAGAGTATCGTATTCTTGTATCCGATGATTTATTATAAAATCGGAATTCATTCTATTCTGAAAGCTGTATTCTTTATAGGAAGAAAGGGCTTCCTGGTTAAAGGCGGCCAAGACTAGAATGGAGTCGTTTTTTGTAGAAGAATCGGGATGGCTATAAATTTCATCTGCAGGTAAATAACGGTAACATGAATTGCCGTAGCATCCAGCAGATCCTCCTGTTATGAAGTGGTACTCAGTTTTTCCATTATTGGCTACCTTTATCCAAATTTTTTCCACGGCTTTATTTTGGTTGGTACGCAATACAAGTTGTTTTCCTTTTGTCCAATATGCTTCTACTATGCGATTTTTTTGGACTTCTCTAAAATATATTTTTTCTGAATAGTAATTTACGTGGTCCACTTGAACGGGAATAGTCCCGCTTTGATAAACTAAGGCGCAACTTAGAATGGCAACAGATTCTCCTTGGAGAAATTCTACAAGTTTGGCAGAGTCGTTTATTGCAATCATTGCGCTGGGATATTCGTAGTCGGTTTGTGCTTTTTCCTCAAATACCATTTTTAGTTGGATGGAGTCAACAGGTGTCTTTAAAAAACATTTTGAATTTAGTGTGTCTGCCCAAACTTTGTATTGTTGCATGTAATAGGCAGGATAAACCCTTGAAAAAAAATGCCCTTTGGCGAAATAATGATCATAATTTCCTCTAGGTTCAAATCCGACTTCTGTGTGGATGGGAGAATTTGGCACTGTTGATGGTATAAAAACATGTGTTTCGCGTATGTTTCCACATAAAAGAGAGTCGTATTGAATGGTGAATGTATATGTTTGATTTGGAAAAAGTGTGTTGCCATTAAAATCCATTTGAGTAGAATCATAGGGATATTTGTGACCTTGAATTATTTCTCCATTTAGCATAATCTGAGTGTTTGTGTAGTTGCATACATTAGTGTCAACAAAATGTACTTTGATTCGAAATTCTGGCACTTGAGAGTTGAAAAAGAAAGTGTCAATCACGTCCGTTGAAGATCGATAGCCTTGAAAAAATTGATGGTTTAGTCCAGTTGGCGTATACTCAAAGCAGATTGTAGATGTCCAACTTGAAGAAATACTGTCTAGCAAATCTCTTTCTGCTTGCCATATATCCATTTTTGAATCTACGGAATATGTTTCGGAACAAGCTGTAATGGAGAGTAGAAAGAGTATGCCTGAAAAATAAAGTATTTTCTTCATGATTGGTAATATAAAAATTATACACAAGTTATCAAAAGAAAACAAGATGTGTGATGTGGTTTTGGGATGCGTCAAGGATGTTTTGATTTTGTTGCACCCTTCTTTTCATACAGATAAAATATAAGTAAAAAAAAGGGCGACACCGGTTGGAATTGGCATCGCCCCTGTTATTAGGAGAGTACTGTTACATGTTGCTGAAGATTTGGAATCCGCTGTAGGATTCTTGTCCGTGTTCGCTTTGGTCGAGGCCGCGGAGTTCTGCCCTAGAGGGGTGATTTTACGCTACCAAGGCAAATTGTACTGGAAATTGAGTCCCCAGCCGCCAATGAGGAAGTTATCTCCTCTGACGTATGGATGCTCATTGTGGTGGAATCCGTATAGAACACGGTGGTAGTTTGCCGTCAAGCCGACGAAGAATCTTTCGTTAATATTGTAGCCCAGACGGTATTCGTTGCCGACGGTAAATTGCGAGATGAAGTCACCGTGAAAAAGAAGCTGATTGTCGTTGTCGGTTAATCCGCTTGCGTAAAGCAATTTTCCTAAGTAAGGGGCTATTTCGAACATCACGCTGTGCTTGGTTACGGAAAAGACAACTGGCTTGAGGTAGACTTCCCAGAGAGAGACACTTTTTTCTCCATCGGAATGGGAATAGCCGAACCGGTCAATGCCTATGGCGAACTTGTAATCAAGGATATTTTCGGGGTTAGGTGCGTTAAGGAATCCTATTTCGAACGCGTAGTGGATGATTCCTCCTGGCTCATATATCTTGTTGTGCGATTGTATGCGGCTGTCGCCAATAGAGGTGGATATGTAAATGGCATTTGCCTGGACTACGCAAAAAAGGAGGAACGCGAGGATTATTCTTTGCATAGCGTCCATCCTTTTTCTCCAAACCGGCGGAAGTATTCCTCGTAACTGGTGTAAGTCCTGTAATTGTCGGGGCTTTCGTATTTATTCCAAATGGAAATGTTTTGAATGTAATAGCCGTCTTTTTGGGGCCCTATTATTGTAACGTTGGCCGAGCCGTTCTCGATGTGGTCAAATGTCCAGAAACCGCTCGCTAGAGTCGAGTCAGTTGTGTCGGGAACATTGCGAGGTCCTTTGTATACCTTTCTTTGAGAGAATTGAATGGAATCCCTGATGCAACGTTCTTCGCAGTACAGATGCGAATCTGAATAATCGTTTCTGCTGATATAGATTTCTTCGTTATACAGGCACCCTTGCAGATCATCTAGCGATATGTCATCAGCTGCGTCACTATCGCCGCTGGCGATATAGGGAGGGGGACATCCTTGAAAAAAGAATGCTATTAAGAATAAAATTGAAAGGTCCCTTCTTTTCATACAGATAAAATATAAGTAAAAAAAAGGGCGACACCGGTTGGAATCGGCATCGCCCCTGTTATTAGGAGAGTACTGTTACATGTTGCTGAAGATTTGGAATCCGCTGTAGGATTCTTGTCCGTGTTCGCTTTGGTCGAGGCCGCGG
>JAEERW010000010.1 GCA_016286055.1 Bacteroidales bacterium | reverse complement strand
GATGTCGGCTCGTCATATCCTGGGGCTGGAGAAGGTTCCAAGGGTTCGGCTGTTCGCCGATTAAAATGGCACGCGAGCTGGGTTCAAAACGTCGTGAGACAGTTTGGTCCCTATCTGGTGCGGGCGTTGGAAGATTGAGGGGGCCCGGTCTTAGTACGAGAGGACCGGACTGGACGAACCTCCGGTGAATCTGTTGTCGCGGCAGCGGCACGGCAGAGTGGCCGAGTTCGGTTTGGATAAGCGCTGAAAGCATCTAAGCGCGAAGCCTGCCCCGAGATGAGTCTTCCTTGAGGGTCGCCGCAGAATACGGCGTTGATAGGCAGCAGGTGTAAATACGGCAACGTATGAGCCGAGCTGTACTAATAGCCCGAAAGCTTTCTTACTGCGGAACTAAATCCCGAGCGTGACTGCTACTGAATCGTGTCTTCCTTATAACGTGGGGAATTGACAGTTGAAAATTGAAAATTGAAAATTGACAATTAAAAAAAGCAATTTCCTAACGGTAAAACATTAAGGCGGCCATAGCGGCGGGGCACCACCTCTTCCCATCCCGAACAGAGAAGTTAAGCCCGCTTGCGCCGATGGTACTGCGCCACAATGCGGGAGAGCAGGTAGCCGCCCTACTTTTATGAATCCTTCATAACAAATTGTTGTGAAGGATTATTTTTTGTAAGTATAGTCCCCTTATGTTTCTTTTGTTGTATTTTTTCATTTTTTCTTTTACGGAATATTGTTATTTGTTATTATTGTTTATTTTTGCGATGATTAATTTTAAAATTACGACAAGATGAAAAAACTTTTAACAATTATTTGTGCTGCATTGATGTTTGTATCTTGCGATGCTCAAAAAGAAAAGGCTCTTGTAGTTTACTACTCACAGAGCAACACTACCAAAACCCTAGCACAGGAAATTCAGAAACAACTTGGTTGCGACATTGCCGAAATTGAGTGCGTTGATCCTTTTAATGGTGACTTCGGTGCTGTGGCCAACCGTTGGCAAGAAGACCAGAAGGCTGGCAAGCTTCCCGAATTGAAACCTCTTTCTAAAAACATCAGCGACTATGATGTTATTTTTCTTGGATATCCCATCTGGGGCGGTGTATACGCTTCGCCTGTGGCTTCTTTCTTGAAAACTGCCAATTTTAATGGCAAGAAGGTAGTACCGTTCTGCACATTTGGTAGCGGCGGACTTAATACCAGCGTTGAGGAACTGAAGAAGAATATACAGGGAGCTCAAATTCTTGAGGGTTATGGTGTGCGTCAGGCACGCATTGCAAGCGCACCTGCTGAGGTGGAGCAGTTTTTAATCAAGAGTGGTTTTGTTAAGGGCACTCTTATTCAGTTGCCTGATTTTTCTGTCCAGAAAGAGTGTACCGATGCTGAGAAATCTATCTTTACTGAGGCTACTTCTAACTATTCGTTCCCTCTTGGAACACCCACTACTGTAGGACAACGCAAAATTAACGGCGGTGTTGAATATCTCTACAATGTAGAAGGTCAGGGTGGTGCAAAAACACAAATCTATGTCATCGTTAAAGATGGTGAAAAACCTGAGTTTACACAAGTTGTAAGGTAGTTTTTTCTATTTATAAAAAAATGCGCAGCTTGAATGCAGGCTGCGCATTTTTTTTGTTTGCATTTTTTAGATAGCTGGAGATGCGAATGATACTGTAGCTTCTTTGTTATTAACTGTTATGCTGCATTCGCTTCCGAGTACCAGAGGTAAATTTTTAGTGTCGTGACCGTTGGGATAGCCGTAGACGATGGGAATATTAAGTCCGCCAAAATATTTTTTAATAATATCGGGCAAAGGAAGGTCGTTACCTTGGTTGTTGTTGATAAATTCTCCTACAATCAGCCCCTTTATGTCGGTAAGCTTGCCAGATTGTTGTAGGTTGAGTAGCATTCGGTCGATAGAGTAGTTGGCTTCGCCAGTGTCTTCTATAAAAAGTATTGCGTCTTTGGTGTTGAGGTCAAACGCTGTGCCGCTGAGACTGTAAATGATTGAAAGGTTTCCACCTACGAGCCTACCTTTAGTGGAACCCGATACGCACGAAGAGTTTACGGGTAAGGTCACCGTTTTTGGTTTATTGAATAGTGCGTTTTGTAGTTCGGTGTTGCTCTCCTTGTCGTTGTTGAAACCACGCATCATAGGTCCTAGTATTGATTCAAAACCCATATTGGAAAGTGTTATATGCAAGGCTGTTACATCGCTGTAGCCGATAATCCATTTAGGATTAGTTTCCATTGCCGACCAATCGATATAAGGTAGCATTTGTGCAGCCCCGTATCCACCTCGAGCAAAGAATATGGCTTTTACATTAGGATTGTCGAGCGCCTTTTGAAAACCAGAAATACGGTCGCCGAGGGCACCAGCATATCTTCCGTCGCGCAGATATAGATTGTCAGCTTCAATTACTTCTAACCCCCACGATTTCAATATGTTGATACCTTCTGCTATGTCGTCGGCTGTAACATAGTTGCTTGCCGCACACACCGCTACGAGGTCGCCCGACGACAATGTGGTTGGTTTTATGTGTCTTGTTACTGGTTGTTGGTCTTCTATGATGAAAGTGGGGTCGAAAGTATAATTGTTGACGATAGTAGTGTCTACTTGGTAAACAATAATATCATCATCTTTATGGCAAGCTGAGAATAGTATTGCCGCTGATATAATGGCTATAATTTTTTTCATCTTCGTTTTTATAAAAAAACCGCCCAAATATTTTTCGGACGGTTTTTTGTGGTTGAAATAAATCGTTAGAGCAGCGAGTCGATTTTTTGTTTCAACGCGCTTTCTGCAATAGTTCCAACGTGGCGGTCTACTACTTCTCCGTTTTTGAAAAAGAGGAAGTACGGAATGTTTCTAACGTTGTATTCCATAGCAAGATCCTGATTTTCGTCGGTGTTAACCTTAGCCACCAACACTTTTCCATCGTATTGTTCGGCAATACGGTCGAGAATTGGAATCATGCTTCTGCATGGTCCGCACCATTCTGCCCAAAAGTCAACAAGAGCCACAGAGGCACCCTTTATTTTACTGTCGAAACTGTCGGTTGATAGATGTTCTATTGCCATGATGTTTTTATTTAGAGAACTCAATAATCTTGTCGCGGTATTCGCTCAGAAGTATAGTGAGCGAATTGATAGAGCCTTCGATTTCGTTGAGGTCGAGGTTTTCAATTTGGAGTGTGTCGCGGAAAATGATTTCGCCTTTTTCGTTGAGGGCGAATGCGCCGTGTATTATGTCGCGGTTTTTCATCAATAATTGTTTGTAAACCTCGAGGCTCTCGTTTTTGAGTTTAAAAAGAGACTGTTCGAGTATAACAATTGGGTCGGCACATACAACTATCATGTTTACAATGCCTTCTTCTTCTTTGCTGATAGTGAAGAGACCTGTCTTCTCGTCTTCGTTGATGATTGTGTATTCGAGGTCGAGCAGGTAGTTTTTTACTTTTGTGAAATTTACGTCCATATTAGGTATGTTTTTTTGTTAAAATAATTAATCAGTTCCCAAATATACCGCTTTTTTCCCAAAAGTCAAATTTTTTTTCATTTTTTTTTGCTTTGGAGTGCTTTTTTTATGGAGATTGATTGTAATCTTTTGGTACAAAGAATAATAAAAATAGTCGGGGCAGAGAGATTCGAACTCTCGACCTTCTGCTCCCAAAGCAGACACGCTAACCGGACTGCGCTATGCCCCGAATATTTTTAATGATTTATGAAAAAGAAGCGGAGAGAGAGGGATTCGAACCCCCGGAGGTGTTACCCTCGTCGGTTTTCAAGACCGGTGCATTAAACCGCTCTGCCATCTCTCCATTGACATTTTGTCTTTGTTTTCGACGGTGCAAAAGTAGAACCTTTTGTGTAATTACCAAAATTTTCTTGTGTTTTTTTGATAAAAAAAATCAATATTTTTATAATATATTGTTTATTAGCGTATTATTTTGATAATAAAAGGCGGTACATCGGATGGTTTTGCTGCTGTACCGCCTTAAAATTGCTTGTGTACGGGAATAATTATTACAGTTTTATGTTGTCGAGCACGTTTCGGTAGTATTTTTCTACCTCGTTCCATTTATAATAAGGAGCGATATTGCTTTGTAGCGGAAGTTTTACTTCGCGTTCGTTTAAAAGCACCTTTACTAATATGTCTGATGATTTTGGCGAACGGTAGAATATCATTTGAATATTTCCTGCCATTGGAACGATTTTGTAGTCGCAAACATATTTGTAAAGTTGTGTAAGGTCTGAGTCGTCGGCAGTAGTGCCTTCTAACTGCATCAGGCTGGCAAGAGGCATTAGTCCCGTGTCGTGTCCGAAACGGAGAGAGGCTGTTACACCGTTGCCTGCGATGGCTTTGTCGGCTTCGTCGAGAAAGTTTTTGAGTAGGAAGCGGGCGCATTTTGCACCACGACTGTCGGCGTATGAGCAGTTTCCAAAGTTGGCGTACCAGTAGAGGTTCGACTTCTGCCAGTTTTCAAACAATTCTTCTTTGGTAAAAAAGTCGCTAAAATCAAAATCCAAATCGCTGATGTCTTGCATATTGCAGTTGATCTCAAACAATTTGCTTACAAAATGATCAGGCTTAACTTTTTCTTTTACGTATTCTGGGTCGGAGAATATCTCTTTGATAATTCTGTCGTTATGAGTGCAAGCTTCTCTAATTTTTGCGTTTGCGGCGTTGTAGGCGTCGTTTTTGAGTTTTGCTGTAACGGAGTCGCGCTCCTCGTTGTTGATGAAGTACATAATTCGGCGGCTTGATTCAGTTTTTACTTTTATGCCGGGACGCAATGAATTAACTTTCTGCAAGAAAGCGTCCATGCTCATTATCACTCGGTGCGATGTAGATGACTTGACGTCTAAAAAAGCGTTGGGTCCGAATACCTCAGGAAATGATTTCACCATTCGTTCTGCTATGCCCTGATGCTGGTCGAATCCTTTTTGAGTAAGGTCTCCTGCACGTTCGCGGCCATCGGCGTAGAGAGCGTCAATACGTTTTTTCAACTCTTTTCCGCGGTCGGTGAGGGCGTTGGCTTCATCTGCTGATTTGAGTTGGTTGTAGAGCATGATGTAGTCGAACGCGGTGTAGTGGTAGCGCGAACCGTGTCGGCCGTAGTGACTAATATAAAAAGGTGTGTAACCCTTGGGTGCTGGAGTCTGTGGTTTGATTTCTGGATTATAAGCCATATTGTTTCCGCCCATTCTTAGCGGGTTGGCCATCATTTCCTCTTTGGTGGTTTGAGCCTGCAATGCAGTTAAAGGTAACAGGCATAATGCAAGTAGTGCAAATTGCTTCATATTACTATGTTTATTATTATGGTTAAAACTGTTATTATTTTTTCGGCTCAAATTTATAAACAAATTGAAATTATATGGTGTGTTTTGCCAAAAAAAATCTTATCTTTGTAAAAAAATGGGCACATGGGATTTTTAAGAATATTTGGTGGTAACGGCGACAACTCGCAGAACGACGGCTTTGTGTATAATATCGAGCTCGTTAACTTTATGCGCGAGGCTTTTGGGCGAGAGATCCGACGCATAAAGAGGTTTGATATGCCTCAGTATTCAATTGAGTTTTTGTTAATCGACAATGATTTGTTGGTTACCCATGGTCTTTCTGCTTACACTATGGCAAACGGCACTAGGGAAACCAATTTTGAGCTCACTATTCGTGTACCATTTGAATGGGATCAAGATGATAGTTCTTCGCGTCATACTTGGTTCGTAACTATTATGCAGAGTATCATCACTCAGGCTATTAGCGGCTTAAAACCTATTAAGAAAGGTTATTTAAAAGTGTTTGATGCGCCATTCCATTATGCGTCGGACCTTAATTCCGTTACACTTTATAATATAGCTGAAAAGCGATTGCAGAATGGAACTCTTGTAGATTTTATGATGGTGGTGCCTCTATTTGAGAGCGAGCTTGACGATGATTATTATATCCAAGATTCTTCTGATTTAAAGGGACTTGCTTGGCAACAAGCGTCGCTTTTCAGGGGCAACGAATATTTTGACACACTCGACAACTATTATCCCTATAACGATTCTGATACTGAGGCGATGTCGGATTATTTCGCTCTACGCGATCAGACGCTCCCTGGTTGGAATGTTGATACCGATGCCGTTGGCTGTAGGGTGTCGTCTAGTATAGTAAATTCAAAAAACAAGATAGGATATATGTACAGGACCCGTCCCGAGGACGATTTTTCGGGATGGTATTTTTTGGAGGTGGAATCGGGTTTTTTGTCAGATGGCAACGACCTTCCGCTCGACTATTATGCCGACTCCGACAGCGACCTTTTTACTGTGGCGTTTCTTTTCCCTGAGATTGCTCAGTATTTGAAATCGTTGCCGGGAACCGCCTACGAACTTGCCGAATCGGGAAAATACATCCATGTGAAATAATGTGTTACCATATAACGTTCTTTTATTGTTTAACTTAAATTGTTTAACTATGAAAATTATTACTACCTTATTAACAATTGTTGCATTGATGGTTTCTTCTGTTAGACTATCGGCGCAAACTTATTACAAATACCAATCTCATAATACAGGCGTGAGCTTGTCGTATCCTGAGGGACTGAAAGTTACTGCCGACACCGAGATGAAACTCGAAATAGAGGACGACCGTATTTCGTTTTCGGTTCTTTTTTGCGATGCCGCCTCGCTCACAAAAATTGATATGAAAGATGATTTGGAGAAAGTGCTCAAAAAAACCGGCATCGATAAAAAAAGTGTTTCTTCGATGGAACTGAAAAATAACGAGACGTTGGAAGGGAGCCTTTATATAGGGGGCAACAAAGCCGAAAATGCTGATTATTACTTGATATACGGTTTTGTTCAGGGTAAGCAATCACCACAGATAGCCTTTAAAATATCGGTAGTTTGCAATGGCAATATGTCAAAAGAAGTTGGAGTGATGCTTGGCACTCTTGAGTTCCATCCCGAAGAGATAAAATAAATTTAAAAAAATGCAATTTTTCATTTTTTGTATCGCAAAAAGATGTACCTTTGTGTAATATTTTTTATTTAGTAGTTTTAAAGGTATTAGTTATGAATCAAGTTTGTGAAAAATTGGCTAAATGCCCTATATTTCAGAAGGGTATATTATTTAACGAATTTACAGGTGAAACCTACAAGATGTTGTATTGTCTCCGTCCCGACCGATACAAGACATGTAAACGTTATCAGGCATCAGTAATATGCAATTGTGCTATTCCAGAGATGATTATGCCTAATTCATCCCTTACGCTTGAGGAAATAGTGGAACGCGCCAAAGCCGAAGTAGATAAATAAAATTGGCTTCGTTTTTTGTGGTTTTTATCATTTTTTTTACCTTTGCGTCCAAAATAAAGAGTATAACATAAATAAATACATCCATGACATTATTGGAACAAATCAGAGAAAACGCTAAGAAAGCAAACAAACGCATTGTATTGCCCGAAGGCGAAGAAGAACGCACACTTAAAGCCGCCGACACTATCCTCGGCGAGGGAATCGCTCAGTTGGTTCTTATCGGAAATCCCGAAAAAATTAAAGCTGAAGCCGAAAAATATGGTCTTAAAAACATCTCGAAGGCTTCTATCGTAGACACAAAAACATATCCCGACCGTCAGAAATATGCCGAAATTATGGCAGAAATCCGTCAGGCAAAAGGTATGACTGTAGAAAAAGCATTGAAGCAGTTAGATAGCCCTTATTACCTTGGTACTCTTATGATTAAGGCAGGAGATGCCGATGGTATGGTTGCTGGTGCTATCTGCTCTACAGCCGACACTATTCGTCCTGCTTTGCAGTATATCAAAACAGCTCCTGGCGTAAGTACGGTTTCAGGTGCGTTTGTAGTGGTTGTTCCCAATAAGGCTTACGGTCAGGACGGTGTATTCCTATTTGCCGACTGCGCCGTAACAATTGACCCCACCGCTCAGCAACTCGCCGACATTGCTGTTATCAGTGCAAAAACCGCAAAAGCTCTTGCTGGTATCGATCCAAAAGTGGCTATGTTGAGTTTCTCTACCAAGGGCTCTGCTCAGCACGAGGTTGTGGATAAAGTTGTGGAGGCTACGAAACTTGCGCAGGCTGCTGCTCCCGAATTGGATATCGACGGAGAACTTCAAGCCGACGCCGCTATGGTTCAGAAAGTTGCCGACCTTAAGGCTCCTGGAAGCCATGTTGCTGGCAAAGCTAACGTTTTGGTGTTCCCCTCTTTGGAGGCTGGAAACATTGGATATAAACTTGTTCAGCGTTTGGCTGGTGCCGATGCAGTTGGTCCTATCCTTCAAGGTATGGCCGCTCCTGTTAACGACCTTTCTCGTGGTTGCTATGTAGAAGATATTGTTAACATGGTGGCTATCACAGCTTTGCAGGCCGCAGCTAAGTAATACATAATTTATAATGCATATTTGAAGTGCATATTTATAATTGTTAATTTATACACAAAGTGAAAATATTAGTTATCAACTGCGGTTCATCTTCGTTGAAATATCAGTTGTTTGATATGAACAAAAACGAGGTGCTCGCAAAAGGCGGAGTTGAAAAAATCGGACTCCCAGATTCTTTTTTGAAACATCAGAAAGGCGAAGGCGCAAAAACCAAAATCGAAAAGCCTATGAACGACCATAAAGAGGCTATCGAATTGGTATTAAATACATTAACCGACCAGAATTTAGGCGTTATCTCATCTCTTAACGAAATTGACGCAGCAGGTCACCGTGTTCTCCACGGAGGCGAGTTCTTCAAGCAGTCGGTTCTTATCAACGACGAAGTTATTGCCAAAATTGAGGAAATAGCACCCCTTGGACCTCTCCATCAGATGGCCAACCTCAAGGGAATCAGGGCTATAAAGGCAATTCTGCCCACCTTGCCCCAAGTAGCAGTTTTCGACACTGCATTCCATCAGACAATTCCCGACTATGCGTATATGTACGCTATTCCTTACGAACTTTATGAGAAATACCATATCCGCCGCTACGGTTTCCACGGTTCAAGCCACCGCTATGTATCGAAACGCGCATGCGAGATTCTTGGTCTCGACTACAACAACAGCAAACTTATCACTTGCCACCTTGGCAACGGTGCGTCGCTTGCTGCTATTGTCAACGGCAAAGTAATCGACACATCAATGGGTCTCACTCCTTGCGAAGGCGTGGTTATGGGTACACGTTGCGGTATCATCGATCCCGCAGTGTTCCCCTACCTATTTGAAAACGGAGCATTGAAACCTGAGGATATGAACAACTTCATCAACAAGAAATCTGGTATCCTTGGTATTTCAGGCGTATCGTCTGATATGCGCGACGTGGAGGAAGCTGCTTTTGTTCGCAAAGAATATCGTGCCGCCCTCGCTTGCAAAATGCAGGACTATAGCATTAAGAAATATGTAGGCGCATATATGGCAGCTATGAACGGTTGCGACGCCCTTATCTTTACTGGCGGTATTGGTGAGAAAGGCGACACTACCCGTCGTGGTGTGGCTATGAACCTCGAAAACCTCGGTATCGAGTTCGACGACACTATTAACACTGGTCTCCGCGACAAAGAGATGGTGATTTCAAAACCCACTTCTAAGGTTAAAGTGATTGTAGTGCCCACAAACGAAGAACTTGTGATTGCACAAGACACTCTCGAACTTACCAAAAAGTAGTATATCTATTTGACAACATTTAATTTATATGCCTGATTCTCTCAGAGTCAGGCATATTTTATACATTCATTTATGAAACTTGTCTTTCTTTGTTTTTCTTTCTTGATAGCAACTATTACCAACGCCCAAATCAAATTGGTGAACGATTTTGATAATGCTAATGTTGATACTGCAGTTTCGGTTGCTAATTATCACAACAATACAATAGCCTTTACACCGTATCTCGACAAGTTCAACACCGAAAACGTTTGGTTTTATTTTGGAGTAACGGGTTTTCGCCGTGATACAATTATCACATTCTTAATGGATTACAACAACAACTATTATCCTCCCAACTATCCTGTTGTTTCGTTCAACGGCAAAGATTTTTTTAATGTTAAGGCTATTCAACGTGGCAATATCAACCGATTTTATGTTTTGCCGGTAAGCGACACTGTTTATGTATCTACTGGATATCCATATAGTTACAGCAGGTTGAAAACTTTTGTATCATCATTAGCTGGCAATCATTATGTTGCTATCGACAGTTCGCAACTGACCCAAGGCGGACGTTGTATCTATTTACTCTCTTTCACTAACCCGTCTGTTTCTTCCCGAAACAAAAAAACTGTTTGGATTATAGCCCGTCAACATGCCTTTGAGAGCCTCTCCAACTATGTGGTGGAGGGAATGATGTTTTATTTGCTTTCGGGCGAGGAGTCGGCCGAGGAGTTGCTCAATGATTATGTTTTTAGGATAGTGCCCATGGTTGATATTGATAATGTGGTAGCAGGACAGAGCGGCCGTATGGGTTTTCCTCGTGATTTTAATCGTGATTGGCAGTCGCCGATACATACCGAAATAGTTACCTTGCAAAAGTGGATACGAAAAAAGTCTAAGCGGCATTATGATATGTTTTTTGATATTCACTGCACATATCCAGGAGGCACGTCAACCAATGTTTTTTCATATTTCGACATTTATGGCGGAGGCTCATGCTCGCAGAATATGAATATGTTTTGGAATCGTTTTTATAAGTTTGCCAACTATCGTCCTAAGATTATTGTCGACACCGTACCATTTGCCGATGGAATGTCAGCTGATTTTTATAACGCTCGAAAATACAAGCAATTACAGTTTTCAACAACTATTGAATGCGATTGGAATGTAAATTCACATGGCACTGTGTGGCAAATAAGCGATTTCTACAGTCTTGGCGAAAATATTTTAAAGGCGATACCGGCTAAATGATTTTTTATTAAATTAGCGCCTAAAATGGTATTATATGGTCAATTGGCTTTATAAAATATTTATTTGTGGCTTTCTCTTGCTGATCAACAGTAAATTGTATGCTCAATACGATACTGGATATGTGGCAGTGGATATTGCTCAGATGGAGGATTACAATCTCTATCCGAGTTACGATGTTTATTTACAGATGATGGAGCGTTTTGCCACTGAGCATCCCGATATTTGTAAGCTGATTGAGATAGGTAAGAGCGTTCAAAATCGTAAACTACTGGCAGTGAAAATCTCCGACAATGTAGGCGATGAAGAATTCAGCGAGCCAGAGTTTTTTTATTCTTCCACTATACACGGCGACGAGTTGTGCGGATTCAATTTTATGTTGCGCCTTATAAATGATTTATTAATTAATTATGGTAGTGATAGTTATATTACATGGTTGGTTGATAATGTGCAAATATACATAAATCCTCTTGCCAATCCCGATGGGCTTTATAATGGCAACAACAACTATGTTACCAATTCCACACGCTATAATGCCAACGGAGTGGATTTAAACCGAAGTTTTCCAACGATCAACAATCCCGTATTTGATTTTTATGAGCCTGAGGTGAAGGCTATGATAGATTTTGCAAATGCGCATTATTTTTCTATTTCAGCCAATCTTCATAGCGGAAGCGAAATTCTCAACTATCCCTGGGACAGTTTTTATGATTCGGAACTACCTTTGCCAGATAATTCATGGTTTGAGCAGATATGCTCTAAATATGTAACCACAGCGCGGAAAATCGACCCTGAATATATGGAAAGCGAAATTGCCCAGTGTGGTTATGTATTTGGAAGTCAATGGTATAAGATTTCAGGTGGTAGGCAAGATTATATGAATTATTTTATGCGCTGCCGCGAGATAACTATCGAACTTTCAAATGCTTATTTTCTTCATCCCGATTTTTTAGACGAGTATTGGCATAAAAACCGAGCGTCGCTCATCAATCTTATTGGTGAATCTCTACACGGTGTAACAGGCAGAGTTACAGATTTTAATGGCAATGAAGTAAATAATGCAGAAGTGATTGTTTTGGATCAAGACAAAAATTACACTACTGTATTCACCAATAAGGGCGGTTATTATTTCCGTTATCTGCCACCTGGTGATGTTTACGAATTTTCTGTTTATGCCGACGGCTTCGAAACTATTAATCAAGTGGTTGCTACACAAAAAGATACACTTGTATCACTTGATTTTATGCTTCGAAACGGCATTGCCTATTATCCTCTACCGCCTATCGAAGGGGTAGAAGGAGAGGTTGCCTTTTCTGCACAATTTGACGGTGGAAAAATCGTGGTGGAATCTTCAAAACCCATATCTGATCTTGTGGTGGTAGATTCCTACGGTCGTATTTTGGTGAAATCGAAACCCAAAAAATTCAAATCAGAATATACTCTTAACAATTGCAGCCACGGTGTTTGCGTTATAAAAGCAGAATGCGGTGGCAGATCATTTACTCACAAATTATTTATCACGAAATGAAAAAAACTCTTATAACTGCTTTGTTGTTAGCTGTTTCAGCATCGCTAAACGCTCAAGACAAAAAAATGGACAAAATTGCGGATCTCTATCAGAAACAAGATTTTGAGAACTGCATCATCAACGCTAAAAAATATAACTCCTCCAATTCGTCGAATCCAAAAGGATATTATTATCTGGGATTTTCGCAGTTTGGACAGTTTTTGAATTCTCACAAGGAGCCTCAGTTGAAAATTGCTGAGAGAACAGTTTTTACAGCTGTTACCAAAGACCGTGACAAACAATATGTTAGCGAGTTTGCAAAACCTATGCAGCAGCTGAAGGATACTTTAATTGCCTATCAAACACGTTATTACCAGAATGGCGACAACAATGCAGCCAAAGACTATGGCGAAATGATTGCAAAAATATATGGCGACACTACCGAAATTTTTCTCCGCATTGTTCATCCAGAATACTTTGAAGCCCCAAAAGTTGTGGGCAAAAGTCTCGCTTATTATAATGGACCTACCAACCAAACCGACATAGCAGGCAAAAAACAAGGAGTTTGGGTAGAAAAATACCGCAACGGCAATCGCAAAAGTCAAATCAACTATGTAGATGGCAAGCCGTTAGGTGATTATTACCGTTTTTATGAAAAAACTGGCGGTGTAAGTGCGCATTTGTATTTTTCCGACTATAATGATGCCTCGGCTATCCTATACGATGAAGAAGGCGCCATTATGGCTATGGGATATTATCACAATCAGAAAAAAGATTCTATCTGGCAGTATCTCAAAAACGACACCATTGTGATGTCGCAGGAGATATACAAGAATGGCGTTAAAGACGGAAAACAAACCACTTATTTTGAATTTGGATTTCTTGCCGAAGAGATCAACTATGTAAACGGAGTACGCGAGGGCGT
This sequence comes from Bacteroidales bacterium, assembly GCA_016286055.1. Taxonomy (GTDB): domain Bacteria; phylum Bacteroidota; class Bacteroidia; order Bacteroidales; family UBA3824; genus UBA3824. The sequence goes on along the minus strand of JAEERW010000010.1, from coordinate 176,946 downwards.
GTGGAAACGTTACTATGAGACCATGCAGCCAGTTTTTGAAGCCACTTATCACAACGACAAGCTTGAAGGTAAATATACAAAATACGACATGGATGGAAACGTAGTTATCTCAGGCGTTTACAAGAATGGACTTCCCGAAGGAGAGTGGAAATATTACGATAAAGAAACTAAGAAGTTTAAGAAATACAACTACATAAACGGCAAACCCGATAATTATGAACAACTTGAGGAAGAAGAGGCAAAAAAGCTTGACAAGATGATTTTGGAAGCCAAAAATCTCGCTGATCCCCAAGATTATATCCATAATCCTGAGGATTATCCAATAAATAACCGCTAATTTCAAAAATTTGTTATTTTTGCAGTCGAAAACTAACTGTAATCTATTTTTTGAAAATGAAAAAACTATATTTATTTTTTGCATTAGCCGCCTTGGCATCGTGCGGCGGAAGTCAGAAACTTTATGTCAATGTTGAGAATATCAACGATGTAAACACTGTTAAAAACAATCCGATTGTATATTCTTTGCCCAAAACTGTAGTTTCGGTGAAGGTGACAGCAGTAAACGAGATTTCGGTTAAAGGTCCTTACTCTGCTTACGCTCACAAATATCTCGGCACTGACGACGTAATTAATGAAAATTCAAGCATCTGGTATATTGGCGACACCGAAATATCCACTTTCCCTGTCAAAGATTCAGCGCGCACATTTGTGGTTGAGAGCAATTATCCTTGCAAAATAAACTTTACACCTGAGGGATTTATCGAAAGTATCAACGCAAATACCGATTATGTTGCCAATTCGCAGTACTACAACGAGATTCACAATTTTTCGCTAAACGATGACAATGTGAACACCAAGAGCGGATTCAATAGGTTGAATATGAATATCAACCGTTATGAAACTGTCTTTGACACTGTTTTACACGTGGTAGATGCAGATTCTATCTTTACTGCTGTGCCCACCAACAACAAACAGATTATCCGCAAGTCGTTTGATGAGCAGGCACAAGAACTTGCAAATCAAATATTTATCCTTCGCGACGACCGCAACGCCCTGCTCGTAGGCGAGGCTGATACCAAAACACAGCCCGAAGGCGAGGCTCTAAAATATATGGTTGAGCAACTTAACAAGTTGGAAGATAGTTATATGAGTATGTTTGTGGGTAAAAAAATCAAAATCACCAAAACATACCAGTTTCAATATGTTCCTGACAATGTAAACCACTATCAAACCATTCTTTTTAAATTTTCGCCGGAATATGGCGTTCAGCCCAAGAGCAGTTTGCGTGGTGAGCCAGTTAATATCGATGTTACCAATTTAAAGGAAAATTCATTGGAAGAGCAATTCTTTGAAAATCAGGTTAGTATGATGCGTAAAAATAAAATTACACCTCCATCAAAAGGCTTTGCATACCTTACACCTGCCAACGCACTTGTAAAGATTATACAAAACGGCGGTGTGATTTCTCAGAAGGTTATTAACATCAATCAAATGGGTTTGGTAAGGTATTTGCCATCTACATTGATGGAGAAAGCAGATTTTAAGGCAGTGTATTATCCTGAATCCGGTACTCTCAAAAGTGTTAATTAAATCCCTTATTGGTTGAAACCTAATATATTACATCAAACTCTATAACCTATGAAAAAACTTGCAATAATAGGAGCTGGCGTGTCGGGATTAACCGTCAACCGCCTTCTGTCCGACAAATACGACGTAAAAGTTTTTGAGCGCGAAAGCGTTCCCGGCGGATTGATTCGTTGCAAAAACGTAGAAAACAGCCTTTTCCATATCTGCGGTGGTCACGTTTTCAATACTAATAGGGCTGATGTAATGAGTTTTTTTGAGCAGGTTTTCAATCTTGAACGCGACTTTATCAAAACCGAACGCAATTCTACTGTCTTTTTTGAGAACGGAGAAGTTACCAATCCCGAACGACACAGTATGTTTGTGCATCGCACATCGTGGGTAGATGGTGTTCCTTATCCCATTGAAAACCACGTATATATGCTTAAAAAAGAGTTACAAGACGCTTTTATCGCTGATTTGCTTAAAATGCAACGCAGTTATCATCGTCGTCAGCCTCAAAATTTTGAGGAGTTTTTGCGTTGGAACTTTGGTACTACGCTCTACAATCTTTATTTTAAGCCATATAACGAAAAAATCTGGCATCGCAACCTTAAGAAAATTTCAATTGATTGGCTACAAGGCAAACTTCCTATGCCATCGTGCGGACAGATGCTTTACAATAATTTTAACCATATAAAGGAGAGCGATGTGGTGCACGATCAGTTTTGGTACGAACGCGAAGGTGGTTCGCAGTATCTTGCTGATAAGTTAGCAGAAAATGCAGATATTCAGTACAATACCGATATATCTTTGATAGAGCGCACCAAAAATGGTTGGAAAATTAATGATGAGAATTTTGACTTAGTGGTTTTTTGCGGAAATATTAAGGATATTGTTAATGTGTTAAAAATCAAAGATGTGGAACCGTTCGCCAATGACATTGAACATTTGGAATCGCACGGTACCACTTCTGTTTTTTGCGAAATTGACCGTAATCCTTATTCTTGGATTTATCTGCCGAGCGATAAGTATCTGGCTCACCGTATTATATGCACCGGAAACTTTTCAGCGCAGAACAACCGTATGAAACGTCTTTCTGCCACCGTTGAGTTTACCGACTATATATCCCAAGATGATATTCTTGCAAATCTTAGCCGTATGCCGTTGAATCCGCATTATATTACCCACGAATATACCAAATATACATATCCTATACAAAGCAGCAACACACGGGCTATGATTTCCGCTCTTAAAGACACCTTAGCCAAAAAGAACTTTTTCATGACCGGACGTTTTGCCGATTGGGAATACTACAATATGGACGCAGCCATGGGCGCAGCTAAAGATATGGTGGAACGATTTGATATTTAGTAGGTTAGTTTATTACTCCTACTATATATTTCTCTGGAAGAAGTCCAAAAAAACGTGAGTCGTTTTTGCTTGCTCGGTTGTCGTTTAGTACAAAGTAGTAATTTTGCTTAAAGCGATAGGCGTTGGTCTCCTTGCCATTAATGAATATCTTGTTGCCTTTTATCTCCATTTTGTTGTTTTCGTATGCCTCGATTATGCGACGGTAATACTTGGCAACCTGCACATTAGTGAACTTTATTATTTTATCTTCTTTTGGCACAAGCAATGGTCCGAAGTTCGATTCATTCCAAGCTTCGTCTTTGAGGTATGGAAATACTGTTGGCTCAAAATGCTTCTTAGGTAGGCATACAGGTTCCACTTTCTTGATAACGGATAGTTTTGAGAGTTTATGTGCCGACTCGCGGGTAAGATTGTAGATTTTTACTGCTGTGTAGGTTTTTGTCTTTTGTCTGTAAAGGTTGATAAACTCCTCTGCGTAGTCGGTTTCGCCTTCCATATCGGCATGAGTAAGGCCAAGCGAATCAAATACTGTGGGATTTATAAGTCCTTCGCTAACAACATAATATAAGTTCTTGTTGGTTTTTATGGGAGCTGTTTCTTTCTTATTGACAATCAGATGGTTGTCTTGAATCTCCACAATATCGCCAGGGAGAGCCACGCAGCGAGATACGAATATAGGACGTTTTTTAATATCTTGCTCCACTATCTCGGCTTTGCTTACCCACGATTCTCCCCATCTTCGGCACATCTTGTAGTAATTTTTGTCGCGAGCCGAAGCCACCACGCTGTCGGTTTCAGGATGTATGTAGGCTATAATGTCGCTATAATCTGGTGATGCTATTTTGTTGAACCAGCATGTGGTGCCAGTGGCAATAGCGTTTTCCATTGAGTTGTCGATTACGCGCACTCTGCCTAATACCAAAAATAGGGTTATCAATGTCAATGCTAATACTCCGGCTATCGATAATGCTATAATTGATTTTGTTGACCAGCCGCTCTCTTGTGTTGCGGTTTCGGTTTTGCTTTTTGCTTTTACGGTTTCGGTTTTAGCCGTTGTGATTTTTGTTTTCTTTGCCATAATACGTTAGAATTGGAAGTATATAAAAGGTTGTAAATCAGAAGCTTTTACTTGATATAGTACAAACACTGCCGTTACGCAGATAAGTACCTTTACCCAAATGGGCGTTTCTACAAACCAATTGGTGTATTTCTCTTTGAAAGGTACCGACAACCAATGTATAATAAAACCGAATGCCATCACTGCGAATACTTTACGATATGCCATAGTCATTTGTGGAATCAGGCTTAGGTCGCCCCAGCCGTTGAGCAGTCGTTCGAGCATATAGCCAGTGGTTTCAATATCCTGGGCACGGAACCATATTCGTGTAAATGTTATAAAGTTGAATGTGAGGAATATACCCCAAAAATAAGCGATGTACTTGCTTGGCTCTTTAATCTGCGGTTTTACCAGCATAAATAGGTATCCAGCCAAAATGATTGCTGCAATCATTATCCAAATGATGAATGGCGCCGATGTGTATCCTGTAAAGCAGAATACAGCTGCAAGAATAAAATTTGTCCACACAAATATTGTTTGCCATGCTTTTTCGGGATAGAGGTTGATCTGCACTTTTCCTTTGTCAATTTTTGAATCGTCTTTTACAGGACGTTCCTCGCAGTAGGGTAGTGCAAGCTTGCGTCCATAGTAGAGCGCAGCCACAGCCAGTATCGTAAATCCTGCCCAGAATATGTATCGGTATTCGGTAAACCAATATCCACTAACCACTGTTGCGCACATCACAAAAAAGGCTATCAGAATAATACCGAGGATGGCTTTTATCACTTTAAAGGCTGTTGGATTAGCAAGTTTGACTTTCCATACGAGGTAACAGAAAAACCATACGCAGTTGGCTATTATCCAGAGATTTACACCGTTGGAATTGTGCCAAACTCCAGTGTAATATGTAATAGCAGCAGCGGCGTTCAACACCACTAGAATTATCCATCGCAAAAACTGAGTCTCTTTTTTCCATAGCTTGTAAACCACAAGTCCAATTCCGTTGTATCCGCCCCAAATAACAAACATCCAGCTTGAACCGTGCCATAAACCTCCTAATAGCATGGTAATCAAGTTGTTCATTGATGTAACGAGCGTTAATTTGAAGTTTGGGAAAAAATGCGCCACTATCATCAGTAAGGCGAATGATCCGTAGAGTATCAACGCCAATATACCGCTTCCAGATAGTCCTACCCATACAGTGATAATCACTATCCAGCAGATATATCCACCTAATGAACCGTTTCGGTTGCCTCCGATAGGTATGTACAAATAGTCTTTTAACCATGTGGAAAGCGAAATGTGCCATCTGCGCCAAAACTCTGCCGTGCTTTTGGCTTTGTATGGCGAATTGAAGTTCATCGACAGTTTGAAGCCCATCAAGAGCGCAAGTCCGATAGCAATGTCGGTGTATCCGCTAAAATCTGCGTAAACTTGCATACTATAGCCATAAAGCGACATAAGTGTTTCATAGCCAGAGTATTTTAGCGGAGAATCAAACACACGGTCAATAAAGTTGATGGATATGTAGTCTGAAATAAATACTTTTTTGATTAATCCTTTGAGAATCATAAATATAGCCAATCCAAACTCACGTTTGGTAAGCGAATAGTCAATATATATTTGTGGAATGAACTCAGATGCTCGAACAATAGGTCCTGCCACAAGTTGCGGGAAGAACGACACGTAGAATCCGAAATCAAGCACGCTGTCTACTGGTTCTATTTTTTTGCGGTAAACGTCGACGCAATAACTAATTGATTGGAATGTAAAGAATGATATGCCCACTGGCAGAATAATATAGTCGGTTACGAAATTTTCACCGAAGAATATCCTAAAAATATCGTCAGAAGAGAATCCTAGTGCGGTAACTATTTCGCCTGCGAATACAAACAGAAGCCAGTTGGCGAGGTTGAGGCCTATGAATATTATTGAAGCACGGTTTGTGATACCTGTATTGTTGTTGCAGCATTTTTTTATGAGCACAATAATAGAAATACCCGAAAACAATAATGGCAACCATAGGTTGTTTTGAACAATTGTCAACTCGCTAAACTTGTTGAGTATTATTGAGTAATAGTTTACAACGTTGAAGTTCGTATTAAAAATGTCGTTGATTGAGTTGATGATAAACTCGGTGTATTTAAAATAAAAAAGTATGAACAAATTTACTACCACACCTATTGCCAATATCACTTTTTTACCAACACCGTCAGGTTTTCGGTGCATCCATTTGGTGATGTAAAATATTGAAAGTATGGTAAATATAAGGAGAACTACATAAATGCCGCCCGTTTTGTAATAGAAAAACACACTAGCAGCAAAGAGGTATATGTTGCGAATAGCCTTCTTCTTGTAAATCAGTGCATAAACTGCCATTACAATAACAAAGAACCCCCAAAAGTAAAACTGTGTAAACAGTAAAGGCCTTTTGGCGTCGAATACCAAGAGTGATGGTAAATCAAATAATGACAATATCGAATCCATTTCTGATGTGTTTTCTGCGCAAATTTAACAATTTGATTTATAATAAGTAAATATTGCTTTAATTTTTTTCTAAATAATTGTCGTATGTGCGCAAGAATGCGTTAAAAAAGAGATTTCCTGTGAATGTATATCCCGGAACGGAAAAATGCACCTTGTCGCTTGCCATTAATCCGTATTTTAACCAGGTAATGCATGATCCAAATCCGCCCATCACGTCGTAAATGCTGTACATTGCGCAATTGTATTTGTTAACCAACTGCATTATAGCGTTTTGTTCTAGCTGTACTGCGGGATTTGGATGCTTGCGCAATAGATAGTAGTCGTTTGGCACTATGAGTATGAATTGCACTTTCGGGTTGTTGCGGCGAATGTCGTCGAGTAACGAAACGTAGTTGCTGTAATAAACATCTTGACTGAATTTAGTGGTGTTTCCATCGTTTACGCCTAAGTAAATAACCACAAGGTCGGGGTGTAAGGCGGTGAGCTGTCGGCTGAAATACGAGCAACGTATCCACGAGGGAATACGTGCACCGTTGATTCCTATGGCGTGGTATGTGATGCCTGGATTGTCGTTTTCGAGCGACATTCCATAAAATGTGAAATGGTCTTGTGTGGTGTCGGTTTGAGCCAAATGAAAGCTTGCGTCAACAGAATATTGTGAAAATTTGTATTCAATAATTCCGTTTTCAAAATCTTTGGTTACGGTGTATGGTCCCATACAAAGGTCTGGGACTATTTCAAATAGTTTTGTGCAAGCGGGTTCGGTAAATATCAGCACACGGTTGCAATCGTATCTGATAGGATTTTTTGGATTCATTACCACTTTTAAAGTTGCGGTGGGTGTAAGTGTTGTGGCAGAAACGCCTCCGAGACCCAGTATATCATTCTTTTTGTATTCGATATTCCTACATGTGGTCCAAAAACCAGAATATTCCACCGAGTAGTTCGACGGGTTGTTCGACTTGGTCATTCTGTACGGAAACACAAATCCTCTTGCGCCAATTAATCCGGGATGTACGGTTTGTAAACGGTATCTCACCTGATTTGAAAACACATCGGCTTGTGTGTGCGATGCACCTAATTGCACTACTGTAAGATTGCCTTTGCCGAACAATATCATTGAGTCTAACTTTTGGTATATGGTGTTAAATCCCGACGAATCTTTCGAAAAATGAATTTTGTTCAAGTCGTAACGCACAAATGGATACTGAGTTACATCGTATGGGTAATCTTGTGCTGCAGCTGAAAAAGTGGTGATGGCTATTAATGCTGATAAAAATAGTTTGGGGTTTTTCATTTCTACTTGTGTTTTCTGATATATTGATTGTAGCAGCCTATGAGGGCATTGTAAAACATTTTTGCTATTACGTTGGCGCCTTGTGCCGAAAAATGGGTGAAGTCTTTTTCGGCGAGCGGCGGTTCGTGAAATACCCAATCTGGCATAGAGTTTTGCCCGCCCATAGCGCTATACATATCCCAAAAAGCGCAGTTGTTGGCAAAGGCGGCTTGACGCATAGCTTCCACTAGTTCGGGAAGTACTTCGTAGGTCTGGTAGTCGTCCATTACTTTGGTGCTCATGTCGGCAGGTCCTACAATGATTATCGACATTTCGGGACAAATTTTTCTAATAAGCCTTACTTGCGACATTAACGAGCTTACGTATCCTTTTACTGTTTCTGATTTGAGCACAGGAACGGTGTTTCCTCCAAATTGCAGTATTACACATTTTACGTGAAGGTCGTTGTACATTTTTTGGAGAATCTGCGAGTTCATTTTGGTGAATATTGTGCCCGAACAGCCGCGCAACGGTATGTTGTCGCAGGCTACACCGCCGTTGCCGTCCATTGCAAATGCGTATATTTCAGGACTTTCTGTACCAGAAAAATCCATTGCTAAATTTTGCAAGGGCGATTGAAACGTCCATTTTTTTATTGAGTAATACGATGACGGGGCTATGCTGTCGGAATAGAGTACATTTTCGCCGTCGCGCACTGTTACGGCAAATGATTCTTTGCAGTTGCCGTAAAACATTCGTATTTGCTTGATATTTTTTACATTAGCTTTCGTTATGGATGTAAACTCAAAGTTTATGCTGCCTTTGTGAACCTCTTTAACCTTGGGAGGTTCGGGGTTGAATATTTCTTTCATAAGGCTGTCGCCAATCATTGTGATGGTGGTGTCGGGCGCTTTGGGTTTTTCGGGTACGGGCGGCGGAGCAAACATTGAGAATGATGCCAAAACTCCATAACGGTAATGTGTGATGGTGGTGTCAATTTTTGGGAATATGGTGTAACGTTTCCATTCTCCGGTGTTTACTACATGTATGGGTGATTTGTAGTCGTATGGTGATTTTGCTGGCACCAACCCAGGTCCTGAGCCGCCAAACTGCGCTTGTAATTTTGAACGCATATAGCCGGTAATTCGGTCGGTTTCTATCTGAGAATCACCATAATGCAGTATGCGTACCATCGATTGCAACTGTTCGGGGTCTGAAAGTGCGCTAAATAAATTTTCTAAGCATGCCACACCGTTTGGAGGCATTTCCAATGGCTGATGAATGCTGTCGATTGCTATTGGTCGCGGTACATATTCCTTATATTGTTCTGCCAATGCTAACGAGTCGGCTATTTCTAATGTGTCTATTTCTGAAACCGCAAATACTGAATCATCTTCGTCGTCGGTAGGAATTTCTATGTTGTCTAAAATGGTTTTAACCGAATCGGGACGGCTTTTTGTTTCTGCCATCCAATCGGTAAACGTGGGGAAATTCAAAGATATGTCAGCTTTGGCGAATGTGATTCCATTTTTTGGAAAACACAACATTATTAGTAAAAGTATCACTAATATGCTGACAAAAAAGGCGAGTATAGATGATGGTTTCACGAGTTTGAGATTTTTGAGTATTAATAATTAATTTTTTACAAAAATGGCGACCGCTTATGCGGCGGGTCGCCATAAAATTATTAAAAAAGTTTATATGGGACAAACTTTTATTTTTTTCTGATCTTGATAATCTGACCAATCTGCAAGCGGCGCACATCGTTGGCGGTAAATCCGTTGATTTGCATAATGTCTTTGTCGGAGATGCCAGGGTAGCGCGATGCAATGGTTGAAAGGTTGTCGCCTTTGCGGATGGTGTAGTATTCGTAGTTTTTGTCGAGGGGTTTGCCGCTTGATGCACTCTGAGATACTATGTTGTTGCTGCTCATTGCCTGCTTTTGTGCAAAGGTCATATTGTCAACGTTTTTGTAAGTGTTGAGTTTTTTAGTAGGAACGTATACTGTAAGTTTCTGTCCGATAGAGAGTTTGTTGCTCGAAATATTGTTCCAGCATTTGAGTTTGGCCAGTTTCACATCGTACCAGTTGGCAATAAATCCGAATGTGTCGCCCGATTTAACTGTGTAAATCAATTTCGACGAGCCAGCGGGAACAGAGGGGTCGCAGGGTTCGGGTTCATAATTGTAACTACCTCTTGACGATGGCACGTATGCCGAACGGCTTATCTGTTCGTAGTTTACACTGGGTGCAAAGAATACAGAGTCTTTGTAGGCGTAGATGGCTTTTTCCTGCTCTACGAATTTGGTGGCAAAATCTTCGGGCAGACGCAATGGTGCAGCCTTGATGTTGCCGGGGATGATGTCTTTTTTGTATTGCGGGTTGAGTTCGCGCAACTGCTCGATCGGAACTCCGAGAACGCCTTCAACTTGTCCAAAGTGAAGTTTGCTTGTTACCATCACAGTATCGTGAAAACTTGGCATTTCTACTTTTACAGGAGTGTAGCCGTGCTCTTTGTAGTATGTCATTATGTAGTTGACACTTATGAATGCAGGAACGTATCCTCTTGTCTCTTTGGGAAGGTATTGGTAAATTTCCCAGAAGTTGGTGCGGCCGCCAGAGCGTTTGATAGCGCGGTTAACGTTGCCGGGTCCGCAGTTGTAGGCTGCAATCACGAGAGCCCAGTCGCCGTAGATGTTGTAAAGGTCGCGCAAGAATTGTGCTGCTGCAACAGTCTCTTTTGCAGGGTCGCGGCGTTCGTCAACGAGGGTGGTAACTTCAAGGTCGTACATTTTGCCAGTGCCGTACATAAACTGCCAAAGTCCTGTTGCGCCTGTACGAGATACTGCACGTGGGTTGAGTGCTGATTCTACTATGGTTAAGTATTTGAGTTCAAGGGGAATATTATATTGGTCCAATACCGGCTCTATCATCGGGAAATAGTATTGGCTTAATCCTAACAATGAGGGAATCAGGTATTTGCCACGACGGATGTACATTTCAATCCATTTTTTAACATCTTGGTTGTAAACGAGGGGGAATGTTGTCGGGATTTTCGACAGACCTTCGGAATAGATTGAGTCTGAATAGAATACAGGCCCGCCCGAATGAGCCACCTCTTCTGCCATCTCTTTTGAATTGATGGTGTTTTTGATGTAGTAAAGAGCAAAAAGGCTGTCGATGCTTTCGCTAACGAGGGTCTGTTCGTCGATTTGCGAATTTGCATCGTTTTCGGCGAAACCGTTGTTGCCGTTGTAGAATACGGAATCTATCTGAGCTGTGGCAGAAGTTGCCGCTATTGAGCAAATTACTGAAACTGTGAGGATTACTTTTCGCATAATATTCAAATCAAGTTATCAAGTTAATTATTTCAAAACCTTAGTACCAATCTTGCTCCAAAAGCGGGCATGTTTGTTCCCGCAAAGGGCATCGAAGAGTACGGTTCAATTTTCAGGGATAAGTCGTCGGATACGTTGAAATCATACAGATGTGCGTCAACCACAGCGTCGAATATGTTCATAAAATATGTGAGGAACATTGCAACGTAGCATAAATCTCTATAACGACGGTACTTGCGCATATAATACACTATATCAGCTTCGTTTTGGAGAGAAGTAAGACGATTGCCTGTCCATGTGGTGTCTGCACCGATGGAATGTAAGTAGTAATGTTCTTCGTTTACCATCAGTTTGTATCGCGTGTTGTAAGTTTGCGAAACATAGAATAATGTACCCGCAATTCCGTAAATGAGGGGAACTTTCCAATATTGACCGTTGTAGATTTGTCCCAAACCCGGAACAGCAAATGATAGCCATCCTGCAAGTTTTGGATTTTTGGTAATAGGACCTACTGTGTCGATTAGCAAGTCGGCATCGTCGATTGGCACAAAGTCGTCGCTTCCCTCGGTTGCCACACGTATTTCGCTGTCGTCGCCCGTGGCGGTTACTTCGGTCTTCTCTTTGTGTTTGCGATGATGCTTGGTGCTGTCTTTCTGTGCATTGGCAATCGAAAGCGACATCAAAACGGTTAATATTATAAGTGTGACTCTCTTAATCATTTTGGAGGTTAAATTTCCACTTTGTTCAAAAGGTCTACAATCTTGTTGTAGTCTTCGGGAGTTTTGAGGTTGAAAATTAGTTTGCTTGTGCCTTTGCTGTCAACCTTCAAATCCACTTTTACGGCAAATTTTTTAGTGAACGATTTTTTGAGTTTTTTCTGTTCGTCGGTGAGTTTCGGACGTACAGCCTTTACCATCACTTTTTTGTCGTCGGTGTTTTCATCGGCGTTGCCCTCCTCGGTTGGTTTGTCGGCAAAGCGGATTATGTATCCTTCGGGGTCTTTTACAAGTTCTTCTACCTGACGTGCCGAAAGATTGTATTCTAATACCTTTTCAAATAGGTTTTTCTGTTGCTCTGCGTCTTCGAGACTAATAAGCGGACGAATCTGACCTACTGTTACCACCTTGTTTTTGAGTGCGGCTTGCATTTCGTCGGGTAGCTTCAAAAGGCGTAGCGAGTTAGTAATGGTGCTACGACCTTTGCCGAGACGTGTACTGAGGTCTTCCTGAGTAAGTTTGCACTCGTCGATAAGGCGGTTGTATGTAAATGCCACCTCTATGGGGTTGAGGTCTTCTCGTTGAATATTTTCCACGAGAGCCATTTGCAGCATAGTGCTGTCGTCTACGTCGGTGATGTATGACGGAATCTTGTCTAATCCAGCCATCTTAGAGGCGCGGTAACGACGCTCACCAGAGATAATTTGATACTTATCGCCTGTTTTTCTGAGTGTTATAGGCTGAATAATGCCTAATGTTTTGATTGATGCGCTCAGTTCTTGAAGTTTTTCTTCGTCGAAATCGTTTCGTGGCTGCGTTGGGTTTGGCTCAATAAGGTTGATGTCTACATTGGCAACGTTGCCGGTATTGATTACTTCCTCTGGCTTGTTGGTGATTGTGGAGTTGTCTTGGATGAGACCCGCCAATCCTCTGCCTAATCCTCTTGATGGTTTTGACATTTGTTAGACAAATTTAAGTTGTTAGTTTACAAGTGTTTAATTCTGTTATGCTTTGTTGTTTTCCAAAATCTCTTTTGCAAGGTTGAGATAGTTGACAGCGCCGTTTGAGTTGGCGTCGTATTGGATAACGGGTTTGCCGTAACTTGGAGCCTCGCTCAAACGTACATTTCTGAGTATCAATGTTTTGAACACCATATCTTGGAAATGCTGACGAACTTCCTCCACCACTTGGTTGCAGAGGCGTGTGCGGCTGTCGTACATTGTGAGAAGGAATCCTTCGATTTGGAGTTCGGGGTTGAGGCGGTTTTGGATTTGCTTGATAGTGTTGAGCAATTTTCCAAGACCTTCCAATGCAAAATATTCGCACTGAACAGGAACTATTACTGTGTCGGCTGCTGTTAAAGCGTTGAGTGTCAACAGACCCAACGAAGGTGAGCAGTCTATCATAACATAATCGTAGTTGTCTTTAATTTTGGCGATGAAGTTTTTCATTACTTGCTCGCGGTCTTGAACGTTGAGCAATTCTATCTCGGCTCCCACGAGGTCGATATGCGATGGAATGATATCCAAACCGTCGACACCTGTTTTTAAAATCACTTCTTTGGGATCGAGACCGTCGATAAGACATTCATACACACTCTTTTCGATAGTGCGGAGTTCGAAACCGAGACCCGAAGTTGCGTTTGCCTGCGGATCGGCGTCGATAAGGAGTATTTTCTTGTCTAATACGGCAAGCGACGCACCGAGGTTGATTGCCGTTGTGGTCTTTCCTACGCCGCCCTTTTGGTTGGCTATGGCTATTACTTTTGACATATCGTGTTGGTAAATAAGTTTTTAAAACAATACCTATTGTTAATTCAATCTTTTTATTAAGGCACAAAGGTATAATTTTTTTTTGATTCCACATCAATAACAAGAAAAATTTACATTTATTTAACGGCAACCGGAATATATAATAAGGTGTGGCGTTTTTTTGAGAAAAATAATTTGCATATCTGACTAATCATTTTTAGATTTGCGCATCTTAACTTAAAAAATAGAAACAAGATGAAAAAAATCACAGCATTTATTGCGGCGTTTGCTATTATGTGCGGTATTTGCACTGCTCAGCCGCCGAGATTTCAGTTCAAAAAGAACGACCCGAAAATCTACACTCTTACCGTAGGTAATGTAAAAATGGAAATCGATGCCAATAACGGCGCACGAATCACTTCGCTTAAATTAGACACTACCGAGGTGCTTTCGCAAATCAATTTCCCAAATATGTACGGTAGCACATTTTGGACAAGTCCCCAAAAGGAGTGGAACTGGCCTCCTGTTCGCGAACACGATATGGCTCCTTACGAAGTGACTGAGGATAAAGGCGTTATAACAATGACAAGTCCTCTCTCAGAGAAAATTCCGCTAAGAATCAAAAAACGTTTTGAGGTTGACAAAAAAGATAACTGCATTGTGGTTACTTACACTCTCATCAACGAAGGCAGCGAAGACCGCAAGGTGGCTCCTTGGGAAATTACCCGCGTGCTTGCTCACGGTTCGGTTTATTTTGATGCCGATGTTGATGCCATCACTCCCGCAGGTTTGATGAATTTTGTTAAGAAAGATGGTTACGCTTGGTACGATATCGACCACATTGAGCGTCAAAACCGTAAAATAAACGCCGACGGCAAAGGTTGGCTTGCATTCACCAATGGAGATTGGATTCTCAAAAAGAAATTCCAAGATCTTAAACCTTCCGAACCCGCTCCCGAAGAGGCTGAAATTCAAGTTTACGTAAACCAAGGCGACTCATACGTAGAACTCGAAAGCCAAGGTGCTTACACCAACCTCAAACCCGGCGAAAAATTAGATTGGGCTGTTAGGTGGTATCTTACTAAGAAATAGGTTTATTTAGATTTTTTACAAGGTTATATTTTTGATTTATAAACGGCATCCGAGTATTTGGATGCCTTTTTTTTTACCTACTGATAGATTTTTGCCTACAAAAAAAACCGTCGATGATATCCACCGACGGTTCGTGATTTTCCGCTTAATTTGCGGTAGTTATATAAGAATGTGAAACCTGAACTCTAAATTATTTATTTTACATCTTCTTTGATCATCTCTTTAAATGCTAATCCGAAAATCAGATAGCCTGTGTTGCCGGCGATTGTGCCTTCGTTTTGACCCCAGAGGAATGGCCAGTCGTCGAAGTTTTCAAAATGGTCGGGTTGACGGAAGAGCACGCCAGGTGCCATATTGCCAGGGATGAATGAGAAGTCAGCACGGTTGTTGCCGTAGAATACCGCTTTGGGACGGGTTGCGCCTACAACACCCACGAGCGAATAGTTGTGATACGGGTGGCATCCAAAGAGCCAAGCCGCTGTTTTATAAGCATATTCGCTGCCGATAATGTCGGGGAAATATTTGTGTGCGTAGCAAACTGTGGTGCCGTGCGAAACGGTCTGTCCGCCGCCTGCCCAGTTGCCAAGTCCGATTGGAATTCCGTAGGGGTTGATGATTTGGAGGCTGTCTAAGTAAACTTTGTATTTCTCCATATAAGGACGGAGTTTTTCTTTGTAACTGTCAGGCATATAGGCTACTGCGTCTAATGCTGTTTGGATTGTGAAGTTTACGTTGAAGTCTAATGCCTTCCAAATCTTCTCATTAAATTTGTCGAGGTATTGTTGTTCGTTGGTGGCGGCGTAAAGTTGAAGGTCGGCTGCCACATCGCCAAAGCCACGGATCGAAAGTTCATCGTGTTCGCCCGAGGTGAAACGGTTGTTGGTGCGGCGTTGTTCTATCAACTCCTGAGCCTCTTTAAACAGGCGTTTCGACTGCACGAGGGCGCGGTTGGCAAGGTCGTCGTTGTAACCTTTGAGCACACGGCTTGCGGCGGCGAACATAGTGGCAGCACGGTTGTCGAGCATAGGATTGCGTGTTGTGAAAGCCCACATATCGTCCTTAGTGCCAGAGCGTTTGCCATCGGCAGACTTGGTGTAGGGTGGGAGCGATGGGTCGTAATGCAAACCGTCGGTGATAGAAGCCGCGTCGCCAAGATGGTGATAGTTGTCTAACACTCCGTTTGATAGGGTAGAGGACATATGTCCTATGTTTTCGGCTTGTGCCACAAGGTTTAGCACGCCGTGTTCGATGTATTGCATAATGTCGGGCACACCATCGGGACGGTGGAGGTCTACATAACGCTGTTTTTCGTCAACAAAAGTTTCGTCGCGTTCCGAGCGGAAAAGATCCCAAGTGCGCACAAGGTTTTGAACCACGCTGATGTTTGAACCTGTTTCGATGTCGAAGTCGCCCGCATCAAAAAATCCGCCAACATTAAGTCCTGGAATCAGTTCGTAGGGTTTGTACTTGGTGTCGGTGGTTTCGCCTTGGAAATGCAGGTCGAAATGGTCGGACGGCGGCGCTTGGATGTAACCCTCTTTGAAAGGTTCGCCGTGCCAAATTCTGTAACCCTCGTTAACTGTGATGTGGTTCATATGGATAGGAATCCAAACGTCGGAAGTGGCGTCGGTGATTTTGTTGTAAACATTGTTGTTGATGATAAAATGTTCGCTCTCGTTATCACCGTATTGGATGTAGTAAATGCCGGGTTGGTTTACCTGTGTAAAATCAAACCTTACATAATTATATTTGTAATATGCGCCCCAGAAATCGGTTTTGCCTTCGTAAACCATTATGGGTTTGGCGTTTTCGTCAATTTTGAAAATCTTGGCGGTGGGCAGAATCTTGTCTTTCTTGTCAAGTTCTATAACAGCAGTTTTGGGTTGCGAAGGAATGTATCCCACTTGCGAGAAACCGATGTTTGGCTTGCGAATCCATCCGTCGATGGCGTTAGGCTCTATGGTCCAAGAGATTACCTTGCCGGTTTTGCCCTGAGGAATAACGCTACGGAGCACAAACCATCCGTTTTGAGCCAACATACGTCCGTCGTAAAGTTTTAACTCATTGTCGGTTGAGGAGATTTTTATCATTCTTTCGGGACAATCTGAACCTACTATAATAGTGTGTCCGGTTTCCAAAGGCAGCGGGTCGATAAATTTGCCAGTGCCACGGTCGTCGTAGGTTCTGAATCCTTTAAACTGTTTTGGTTTTTCGTCGTTGTTGCGAGTGGTGGTTTCGCTTGCGGCATATTTTGGGAATAAGTTGGGACGACCGTCCATCAAAAACATCTTGCTCCAATATTGCGACGGCAAAAATTCAAGGTTGAATCCTGCGTCTTTCAATTCCTCGGGCACGGGTTTGTCGATATAAACCGACAACTCAATAGCGTTGCCATTAGCCTGAGCCACAATGCGCGAGTCGAAATCGTATTCGTCGTAACGGAGTTTTACCTCGATAGATTGGTTTTCGCGGTCAACATTGCGTTCGATTGTTTTTGGAACTAAATCCCACTGTTCGGGCGTATTGCTGAGCCTTACTGCGCCGCCCTGAACGGTACGCACGCCGTGGTGGATGATTTCGATGCCGGAGTTTTTCTCGTCGTTGAATCCGCCGTTGAAATTGTTGCTGTAAACCAGCACGTTAACGCCCTGACGTTCAAAATATTCGAGGTCGTTGAGCACGAGCGGTCCAGCCTTTTGGCTTGTTTGTTCTCCGCATCCTGCCAATGTTGCAGTTAATGCGGCTAAGATTAGAGTTTTTCGCATAATGTGTCATTTATTGTCTTTTCGCTTATTTTGACTATCAATTACACGAGTGGTTTAATTTGATATTATCAATATTGTAATTGAATTTCTGAAATATTGACTTTTAGTAAAAAACTTATTGCACTTTTCTTAAAAATCCTCTATTTTTGCTAATTAAAAACTCTCAGTTATGAAAATACGATATTCGCAAATAACCATTGAACCGGGAAATCCGGCAAAAAACTATGATAAATGCGCTGCTGCTGCCAAACGTGCCAAAAATAGCGGCGTTAACTTATTGATTCTCCCCGAGATGGCGATTCCCGGCTACCTTATCGGCGACAAGTGGGAAGAGAACGATTTTATCGACGACTGCGAGTATTACGCCAATCTGCTTGCCAAAGAAGCCGACGAGAATTTTTCGCTCATTTTTGGAACTGTGGCGTTTTTTGAGAGCGTTTTTGGCGCTCCTCACAAGGGTTACGACGGCAGAAAGGCAAAAATGAACGTTGCCTGCATTGCTACCAATGGCAAAACCGAATACCGCATTAAAACACTCTTGCCCAATTATCGCGAATTTGAAGAACCAAGGCATTTTTTTGACAACCTTACCGCCACAGCAAGGGCTTCTGAACTTAACGAGGATGTTCAAATGTTTCCTTTGCAAGAAATCAACGGTGTAAAGTTTGGAGTAACTGTTTGCGAAGACGGTTGGGACGATGATTATGATTTAAAACCTTTGAAAATTTTGAGTCAAGTGGGTGCAGATGTGTTGGTTAACATTAGTTACTCACCTTTTACGGCAGGTAAAAACGGTATTCGCAACCGCAAATTTTCGACTCACGCCAAAACGCTCGGCAAACCTGTGTTTTATGTCAACGGTCTCGGCTTGCACAACAATGGAAAGACAATTTTCTGTTTTGACGGCAGTTCGGCTGTGTGGAATGCCGAGGGCGAAATTATTGCCCATTCAAAAATGTATGCCGAGGAGGATGTAGATTTTGAATATGCCAACGGAAAACTTATTTGCACCACTCAAACGGGTTTTACGCCCAATGCCGAAATTCAAGATATTCACGATACGCTTGTTTATGGTATACGTAACTATATGGCTCAGTGCGGTTTAAAGCACGTTGTTATTGGTGCGTCTGGTGGAGTGGATTCTACCCTTGCGGCGGCGCTTTATGTGGAGGCAATTGGCAAGGATAATGTTTTGCTTGTGAATATGCCGTCGCGGTTCAACTCAAAAACCACTATCGGAATTGCCGAAAAACTTGCTAATAATCTGGGTTGCTGGTATACCTCTGTGCCAATTCAAGAAAGCGCGGAACTTACTTACAGTCAGATAAATGGACTTGTTTCGCGTAATGCCGACGGTGATGAATTAACCCTTAGCCTAACATCGTTTAATATGGAGAATGTTCAAGCCCGCGACCGTGGCGCAAGGGTTTTGGCTGCCATTTCAAGTGCTTGGGGAGGCGTTTTTACCAACAACGGCAACAAAACCGAAACAACCGTTGGATACGCTACTCTCTACGGCGATGTGGCAGGTTTTCTCGCTGCCTTGGGCGACCTTTGGAAACATACCGTCTACGACCTTTGCCGATTTATCAACCGCAATGGCGAGATTGTTCCTGCTGAGGTGCTGACCCTAAAACCATCTGCCGAACTTTCAGATAATCAATCTGTTGATAAGGGTCTGGGTGACCCGCTTATCTATCCTTATCACGACCGTCTTTTTGAGGCTTGGCAACAATGGTGGAATCACGCTCCGCTTGCCGACATTCTGCAACATTATCTCGATGGCAACCTTGCCGCATACCTCAACCACGGCGACCCCAGCGACCTTACCGAAGACATTATCCATCAGCATTTTCCCGATGCCAAATCGTTTGTTGCCGACCTTGAACGTTGGTACAAATTATTCAAAGGTATGGGAATCTCAAAACGTATTCAAGCCCCGCCCATCATTGCCGTTACCCGCCGCGCCTACGGTTTCGACTACCGCGAATCGGCAATTCAGCCATATTTCACAAGGAAATATTTGGAGTTGAAGGCTAAGGTGGTGAAATAAAACATTTGGGTAAAATTTAAAATTTTCTCAAAAATTTTTTTCATTACGCAAAAAGATTTCGTATCTTTGCCATAACTTTGCAGCGTCAAACAACAGAAAACTGTTCTTTGAAAAAATTAGGCGGTTGCCGTAGCGTAGAGTTACTTCGAGTTTGTCAAGACTTCTGTTCACGCTCTTTGCGCCTGTTGCACTGCCTTTTATAATATAACGGTTGCCGTAGTGGAGAATTCCTTCGTTTGGGATCAGGAGGGAGTCGAAAGGCTCGCCTGAATTGTTAAGGTCTCCGCGCTTGTTGCACCGTTTTTTTTATTAACATTCAAACCTTTACGAAGATGAGTTTTAATTCTATGTTGCGCGAACAGAGCGAAATCAAAAACTACGAGGGCGAAAAAGCATACGTGATGTCGCCCGAAATGGAACTTTACACTGCCGTGGTTACCTCCACACTCAGCAACAAGTTTTATGAAAAAAACGACGAGAGGATGTTGCGCATTTTTAATTTGGTTAAAAAAGTTTCGCCCGAATTTGTGGCAAAACTTGCCGTTTACACCCGCAACGAGATGAATCTCAGAAGTGTACCTCTTTTGCTCGTTACCCTTTTGGCAAAAGTCCACAACGGCGACAACCTTGTGGCGCGTACCGTTGAAAAATGCGTCCTCCGTGCCGACGAGATTATGGAACTCCTTATGTGTTACCAAGTTTGCAACCCTCAGGACGGCGAGAAAAAACTCAAAAAACTTTCGCGTCAGATTCAGAACGGTTTGCAAAAGGCGTTCAACCGTTTTGACGAATATCAGTTTGCAAAATACAACCGCGACAATCTCGAAGTGAAACTCCGTGATGCATTGTTTCTTGTTCATCCAAAGGCGAAGGACGATGCACAACAGTTGATTTTCAATAAGATAACCGACCGCAAACTTGAAACTCCCTACACTTGGGAAACCGAACTTTCCGCCCTCGGACAGCAAAAATTTGAGTCACCCGAACTGAAATCCGCCGCCTTCCGTCAAAAATGGGAGGAGTTGATTATCAGCGGACGGCTTGGCTATATGGCACTTCTGCGCAATCTCAGGAACATTCTTGAATCAAAAGTTTCGGCTGAAAAAATCAATATAGTGGCTTCGATTTTGAGCGATGCCGACCAAGTGGCAAAGTCTAAACAATTGCCTTTCCGTTTCCTCTCGGCATACCGCGAACTCACAAAAATCGACTCGCCCGACACGCCGTTTTTGATGTCGGCATTGGAACTTGCCGTAAAACATTCCGCCGCCAACATTGAAGGTTTTGATGCTGATACGAGCGTACTTTTGGCGTGTGATGTGAGCGGCTCGATGTGCCATCCCATAAGTCCACGCAGCACCGTTGAATGTTACGATATAGGTCTAATGTTGGCGATGTTGCTCAAAAGTCGCTGTCGCAGAGTGGTTTCGGGAATTTTTGGCGACCGTTGGAAGGTGGTTAATATGCCCGGCGACAATATTTTGCAGTCGACAACCGAATTGCGCAAATTAAACAGTAGAGTTGGATTTTCAACCAATGGTTTCAAAGTGATTGATTATCTTGTTGAAAATAAAATCATTATCGATAAGGTGATGTTTTTCACTGATTGTCAATTGTGGAATTCCACGGGAGGAAACACTTCTATTGAAAGGTCTTGGAATCGTTACCGCCAAATAGCACCAAACGCCAAACTCTACTTTTTTGACCTTGTCGGCTATGGTCAGTCGCCACTAAAAATTACAGATTCAGGCGTTTATCTCATTGGCGGATGGAGCGACAAGGTTTTCGACATTCTTTCGGCATTGGATAATGGTGAGAGCGCAGTGGAAGTGATTAAAGCGGTGGAGGTATATCAATAATTTTTTTATTTTTGTGGGCAAATAATTCATAGTTTATTTTTATCTCTATGCTTACCTATCGACCCCTGCAACCATCTGAAACAGAGTTGTTAAAGACCTTTATTTATGAGGCGATTTTTATTCCTGAGGGAGTGGAGCCGCCGCCGTTTGATATTATTTTCCGTCCTGAAATTGCTCTCTATTACGAGGGGTTTGGCAATGGACGTGCCGATAATTGTATTGTTGCCGAAGTGGATGGAAAGGTTGTGGGCGCAGTGTGGACCCGCATTATGAACGACTACGGACACGTTGACGACAAAACTCCTTCGTTTGCCATTTCGCTTTTAAAAGAATTTCGCAATCAGGGTATCGGCACAGAATTAATGCGCCGTATGCTGCAATTGCTTAAAAATCAGGGTTATAAACAAGCCTCCCTCGCCGTTCAAAAAGCCAATTACGCCGTGAGGATGTACAAAAAAGTAGGTTTTGAAATTGTGGACGAAAACACAGAGGAGTTTAGTATGGTTTGCCATTTGTAAAATTTTGCTATCTTTGCGAAAAACTCATAACTAAAATATTTTTGAATATGAAATTAAAAAATACATTTGTTTCCACCTTGGTGTTTATGATGTTGATAATTACAATATTATCTTGCAACAAGCCCTTAACCACCGACACCGAAATCATTAACAACAATTGGACTTTTGCCCTTGGAGATTATCAAGATGCGCAAAATCCTGATTTCAACGATTCTGAATGGCAGATTATTGGCTTGCCACATTCGTTTGGAATACCTTATTTTATGAGTCGCGATTTTTACACCGGCTATGGTTGGTATCGCAAAAAGATTAATCTTAATAGCGACGACCTCGAAAAGCGCATTCTCTTGCAGTTCGACGGTGTGTTTCAAGAGGCTGAGGTTTTTGTAAACGGAAAACTAACAGGCAGTCATATTGGCGGTTACACAGGTTTTGTGATTGATATTTCCGACAATGCTCATCAAGGCGAAAACCTTGTGGCTGTGCGTGTTAACAATATTTGGAAACCCGATGTGGCTCCACGTGCAGGCGAACATCAGTTCAACGGCGGCATTTATCGCACGGTAAAACTTTTGAAAAAGAATCCTTCGCATTTTGCTTGGTGCGGCATACAACTTATTACTCAGGGACTTAAAGAGTCTAATTTTAAATCCGCTCGCATTTTTGCAAATCTCAAAATCGAAAATCAGTCAAAGGAAAGCATCAATTTTGGCGTTGAATTAAAGGTTTTGGACACCGCTAACAATGTTATTGCCATAGCCTCTACCAACAAAGGCATTTCGCCAAACGCATTTGATTTTGCGCAAATAGAATCCGCTGATATTGAGAATATTACACTATGGTCGCCCGACAATCCATATCTTTATACCGTGGAATGTACACTCAGCAATGGTGGCGAAATTTTGGATACTTACACCTCGCCGCTCGGTTTCCGACATATTGAGTGGACTGCCGATAAGGGTCTGTTTCTCAATGGCGAACACCTTTATTTGCAGGGCGCAAACGTTCATCAAGACCACGCCGGATGGTGCGATGCCGTTACCGAAGAGGGCATTCGCCGTGATGTGCGTTTGATTAAGGAGGCGGGATTCAATATGATTCGCGGCTCGCATTATCCTCATTCTCCGGTGTTTGCCGACGAATGTTCGCGTCAGGGCATTCTCTTTTGGTCAGAAGCACCTTTCTGGGGAACAGGCGGCAATCAGCAAGACGGCTATTGGTATGCAAGTGCTTATCCTGTAAGAGATTGTGACACTGCTAAATTTGAACAGAGCGTTTTGCAGCAACTTTCCGAAATGATTCTCATCAACCGAAACCAACCCTCTATTTTTGCGTGGAGTATGTGCAACGAGGTTTTCTTTACGCAGCGTCAAACTCTCGAAAGCACTAAGAAACTCCTTGCCAAAATGGTTGCTCGCACTCACGAATTAGACCCCTCACGATATGCTGCAATAGGTGGCGCACAACGTCCCACGGGCGAAGATCGTATCGACCTTATCGGCGATGCAGTGGGCTACAACGGCGACGGCGCAACAATTCCCGATTTTCAACGTCCCGGTATTCCATCGCTTGTATCTGAGTATAGCACAACCACTTCCGTTCGTCCAGGTGTTTACGATGCAGGTTGGGCAGATTTGCTCAAAGACGACGCTTACAAAGGCGTGGAATGGCGTGGCGGACAGTCGATTTGGTGCGGTTTTGACCACGGAAGCATTTTTGGAAGTCAGTTGGGCAAAACCGGTATAATTGATTATTTCCGCATTCCCAAACGCGCTTGGTATTGGTACAAAAATTATTTTCGTGACGTTGAACCTCCGCAATGGCCCGCCGAGGGTGTTGCCGATGCTCTTAAAATTGAGGCTTCAAAAACGTCTGGCATAAAAACCGACGGCACCGATGATGTGCAAATTTTTGTAAAGGTGGTGGATGCTGCCGGAAACCAAATTTCAAACTCTCCCGATGTGGAGTTGCGCATTGTGGAAGGTCCGGGCGAATTTCCCACAGGCAAGAGCATCAAGTTTAGTCAAAATTCCGACATCACCATTTTAGACGGTATTTGCGCCATAGAAATGCGTTCGTATTATGCTGGCAAAACCGTAGTTGAGGCTGTTTCCGAAGGGTTAAAATCCGACACAGCCGTGTTTGAGTTCGTTGGCGGCACACAATATATTAAAGGTGTAACGCCCGAAACTCCCGACCGTCCATACGTTTCCACACGTAAACCCAAGAGCGACAAAGATTTGCAGATTCTCGGCACCAACAATCCCACCTTTGCCTCGTCCAACGACAAAAAACACGCCTCAGCCCTTGCTGCCGACGGCGACGAAAACACATATTGGCAACCTTTGGAAACCGATTCTGCGTCACATCTTGTTCTCGACACCGAACGCGGCATTTCGTTTAAAAAGTTGGATGCCATTTTAGGTGCTGACATTAAGGATGTTACCATATTAATGTCGAACGATGGCGGCTACTACGTTCCCCTTGCGCATTACGACCGTGCCCCTCAGCGCATCACCATCGAGCACACCGACCTTACAATGCGTTACATTAAATTTGAATTTGGTAAACCTAAGAATGTAAAACTCTATGAGGTAAAGGTTTACGGATGGTTGGAGGATTAAATTGAACTTAGAATTTTTATTTAACCCCATGCACATCACCATCCTCATCGACAATCGTCATACCTCAGGTTTAGAATCTGAGCATGGGTTGTGTTTGTTGGTGGAGACCAAAACGCACAAAATACTTGTTGATACCGGGCTGTCGGAAAAGGCTTTCATTAATGCCGAAAAATTGGGAATCAATATCAATGATGTGGATATATTGATTCTTTCGCACGGTCATATCGACCATACAGGTGGATTGAAACGGTTTTTGGAAATCAACCAAAAGGCTAAAATTATTGCGTCGCTCTATTTGCCAAATACCAATTATTGGAGCAATCGAGGTGGCAAGTTTCATTCGCTTTCGCCCGATGCCGAATTAATCAGAAACAATATCAATCGTTTTATTTTGATAAAAGATAACTATTTTATTAACAATGAGATAGGCGTTATTCTCCCAAAAAATACCAACAATCCCAAACCATATGGCAATCGTTATCTTTTTGTGTCGGAGGGTGATGCTATGATTCCTTATACGGCTAATGATGAATTGGCATTGTCGGTGGTTGAGGATGGTAGACTTACTATTATTTCACCATGCTCGCACCAAGGACTTTTGAATATTGCCGATAATTGTTGCAATGCAATGAATTGTAGTTACATAGCGGCATTTGTTGGTGGCTTGCATCTCTTAGACGGTGAATCCGACGATGTGGTTAATATTGCCTCGCAAATCAATCATTTATATCCCCAAATGCATCTCTACACAAGTCACTGCACGGGTCGCGATGCTTGCACGATTCTTCAAGCGGGATTAAATGATAGGTTTCATGTATTTACAACGGGGGAGGGGATAAATATAGGATCATTTATCCATTAACACATTAAATACATTACTGTGAAGAGTATAAAGAGAATAGTACTATTTTAATTTTTAATAAAAATAAAATAATATACTGATAATTAGTGTGTTATATTAATTTGTTTTTGATTTTATTTTCTATTTATTTTTTTTGCCAATTATTTTTGCTTTGATATCTGTTGAACGATTTCTTGAATTAGTTTTCGTTTCATAATATATCTGCGAAACTATCCTTATTATAATTCGTTAACATTATTAATGTAGTATTTTTTAATAACAATCAAGATGAGACATTTAACATTTACCATTTTATTGGGATTTCTTCTTTTTTCATTGGCTATGCCAAGTTGTAAAAAAGAAGAAATCACTATGGTTGAGTACAAGGTGCCAATTTGGAAAGGCTCGTTAGATAGTGCACCACCTAATCCTGAGGTTGGATGGGCATATTATGATACACAGAAAATGCAATCGTTTATTTTTGACGGCAGTTCTTGGCAAGTTATGGCTCAAGATGGCAAGAACGGAGTTAATGGAAATGACGGCAAAGATGGTTTAAATGGTTTAGGTATAATATGGAAAGGTGAACTATCAACGGCACCCGCAAACCCCAATATTAATTGGGCTTATTATAATACGATAGATGGTATAGCCTACATTTTCAACGGTTTAGAATGGTACTATCTCTCTAAGAATGGTACAGATGGTATTAACGGTCAAGATGGTTTAGGCATAGTTTGGAAAGGTGAACTATCAACTTCTCCCACAGACCCTAAAAAAAATTGGGCTTATTACAATACGACAGATGGTATAGCCTACATTTTTAACGGCACAAATTGGAACTATCTTGCTAAAAACGGCAATGATGGTGAACCCGGGCAAAATGGTTTAGGTATTGTGTGGAAAGGTGAACTATCAACTGCACCAATTAACCCAAAAACTAATTGGGCGTATTACAACTCCACTGACGGCATTTCCTACATTTTTGATGGTTCCGAGTGGAATTATCTCGCAAAGGATGGTAACGACAGTGAAAATGTCAATAATGACCCAACAAATTTTACTTCACTAGATTGGGATATTAAATGGGATTATATCAGTGATGAATTCTATCCAAGTTTCACTTATATGCATCTCCTCAGTTCATATTTTAGAGAACTCCCTGAGTGTCTTACCATAAAAGTACCGAAAGATGCTGTGGGTGCTAAAATAACACTAACTATAGATGCCAATCAGTTTATGGACAAAACGGTTTTGGAAGAAACAGTTACAACTGATAAGGTTGAAGATAAAGATTGGAATTGGGCTCCTATAATAAACTGGAAACAAGATGCTCTACTGAATGCAGACCAACCAGGTTTTTTCAACCTAAATATTGTCTTAGAAGCCAACAATAAGGTAGTTAAACGTATAACAAAACGAATAATTTATCACAGCATTAATGATTGTGTGTACGGTTTTTTAGATAAAAACAACAACGTTGTTAATACAAAATGGTTATTCTGTTCTTATGTAAACGAAGATAATCCAAAAATTGATGAAATATTACAATCTTGTCTTGCATGGGATAATACTCGTCAATTTGTTGGTAATCAAAAAACAAAACAAGATGTAATAAACCAAATGTATTGGATATGGGAATATTTTGCTCTTAGAAACACTCGATATAGTAGTATAACCAACACTTCGTCAAGTGATCCAAAGGTAGCAAGCCAATACGTAAGATTTTTTGACCAATGCATCAACAATAATCAAGCAAATTGTGTAGATGGCAGTTGCCTTCTCGCATCAATTTACAAAAAAATAGGTTTAGACGTTGGATTAGTATTGATTCCAAGACATTGTTTTTTGGCTGTACGTCCACATACATCTGATGTTTCTGGACAAGAAGATGCCAATGTAATTTTTTTGGAAACCACTTTAATGGGTACTGCGTCTAATCCGTATAATGAAAATGATAGAATAAATTCTTTTAACAATGCATTACAAACAGGATTTGATGAGTTTTTTAGTATTCCACAAGACGAATTGAGTAGTGGTAAGTACCTAGTGATTTTAATAGATGATATGCGCAAACAATATGGAATAAAACCCATACCATACTCCAGATAAGAAATAAAGTATAATAAATCATTTAGCACATTACAATTAGTTATATAATTGTTGTAATGTGCTTTTTTAAATGTTTTGTTAAAAAAAAATGTCATAAAAAACGAAGTCCCACCCTGTTGCACTTGCCTTGCGGACGAGAAGTATAGTAGGATTTGTCATTGAAAATATATTGCTTTTTTTTATTATCTCCAACTCTTTTCTCTCGTTTTTTCTCCATATTATTTTTTTCCTTACCTTTACGCCATAAAAATTTCTATCACTTGTTTAATAATATGAAAAAACTTTTATTTATTTCCGCTTTGGCGTTGTCGGTAACAACGGCCTCGGCGCAGATTGCCCAAAAAATTGGCACTTTTAATATTTCTGACGTGAGGCTTACTCAAAGCCAATTTTACAAAAATCAAAATGCCGACATTCATTACATCCTCGGATTGGATGCCGATCGACTTCTTGCCCCTTATTTAAAGGAGGCCGGTCTTACCCCAAAGGCCGAAAATTATTCCAACTGGGAAAATACAGGCTTAGACGGTCATATCGGAGGTCATTATCTTTCAGCACTTTCGTATATGTATGCCGCCACAGGTAACGCCGAAATAGGGGAGAGGCTCACCTATTTTCTCTCTGAATTGAAACGCTGTCAAGATAGCGACGGATACCTTTCGGGCGTTCCCAATGGCAGAAAAATTTGGAAAGAACTATCTGAGGGCAACATTCGCCCAAATCCGTTTGGGCTCAACGACCGTTGGGTGCCGCTCTACAATATTCATAAGGTTTACGCCGGATTGCGCGACGCTTACTTAATTGGCGGAAAATCAGAGGCTAAGGATATGCTTATCAAACTTGCCGATTGGATGATTGGCGTGGTTTCAACCCTCAGCGACGACCAAATTCAGCAAATGCTTATCAGCGAACAAGGCGGCTTAAACGAAACTTTTGCAGATGTTTACGCTATCACCGGCGACAAAAAATATCTCAAAATTGCCCATCAGTTTTCGGATAAACGTATGCTCGAACCTCTGTTGAAATCTGAGGACAATCTCACAGGCAAACACGCCAACACTCAGATTCCCAAGGTGATAGGTTATAAACGCATTGCCGATCTCGAAGGTCTAAAAGATTGGGACAATGCCGCAAAATTCTTTTGGGATGTGGTTATCAAGCAGCGCAGCGTGTCGATTGGTGGCAACTCGATGAGGGAGCATTTTAACCCCACCAACGATTTTTCGGGTTTGCTCGCTTCGGAACAAGGTCCAGAAAGTTGCAACACTTACAATATGCTCCGCCTTACCAAAATGCTTTATCAAACCTCTGCCGACAAGAGTTACATCGATTACTATGAACGTGCGCTCTACAACCACATTCTCTCGATTCTCAACCCTGTGCAAGGCGGATTTGTATATTTTACCCCAATGCGTTCGGGACATTACCGCGTGTATTCTCAACCGCAAACTTCGATGTGGTGCTGCGTGGGTACTGGTCTCGAAAATCCCGCCCGCTATGGCGAAATGATTTATGCTTACGAGGGTAACGGTTTGATTGTCAATTTGTTTATCCCTTCTACACTTAAATTCAACGATGTAACGGTTTCGCAGACAAACAATTTCCCCGATGAACCTTCTACCAACATTCAACTTTCGGTAAAAACAGCCAAAAAGTTTGCCGTAAAGATTCGCAAACCTTCGTGGTGTAGCAATGTTTCCATCACGGTAAACGGTGAAAAAGTTGATGCCAAAGAAGAAAACGGCTATTTGGTAATTACCCGCAAATGGCAAAACTGCGACAAAATTCATGTTGACCTGCCTATGCATCTCACCGCCGAAACCACTCCCGACGGCAAACCTCAATATTCATTTCTCTATGGTCCTATTGTGCTTGCAGCCAAAACCGGCACCGACCGTCAGGATGGAATGTATGCCGACGATTCGCGCGGAGGACACATTGCCAACGGTCCGCAAATTCCTCAGTATCAAATGCCTGCAATTATTGGCAACAAAGATGAGGTGCTCAATCACTTAAAACCCATCGACGGTGCACCGTTGCAATTTAAATTAACGGGACTAACCCTTTCGCAATTTGAGGGAATGACCCTTGTGCCATTTTATCGTCTTTACGAGTGCCGCTATCAGATATATTTCCCGCTATATTCGCAAAGTGAATGGGCAACCGAAAAACAGAAGATTGCCGCAGCCGAAAAAGCCCGTATGGAGTTGGAACTTAACACTTTGGACAAAGTTTTCTGTGGTGAGCAGCAGTCTGAGAGCGACCATTTTGTACAATCAAAGCAATCGTGGATAGGTGCCGACGGAGGTGTGCATTGGCGTACTACCCGCGAGTTGTTCTCGTATAAGATTAAAGCCAAAAGTGCAAAATCTATCCTTGTGAAGGGTTTTAGCGAAGGTCGCAAAATAGTAGTGATGGTAAACGGAGAGCGTCTTGGTGAATTTGACTTTGCCAACAACGGCGAGTTCAAGGCTCAATTGCCCAACAACCTTGGCGATGAGTTCACCCTCACATTCAAACCCGCCGACAACCGCGAATCTGCACGAGTAACAGAAATACGGGTTTTGAGGTAGTTACAAACTGCCTCCGTATTCAGTACGGTTTTCAATTGAGCGCGAGAGAGTAATTTCGTCGGTGTATTCAAGGTCGCCGCCAAATGCCACTCCTCGCGCTATTTGACTTATCTTGATGCCTTTGCCACTGATGAGGCGTGAAAGGTAAAAACAGGTGGTGTCGCCTTCCATATTTGCGCTCAGGGCAAAGATAATTTCATCAATGCCGCCTTGCTCTATGCGTTGCGTAAGACTGCTGATATTTAATTCCGACGGTCCTATGCCGTCCATTGGCGAAATCAATCCTCCCAAAACGTGATAAGTACCACGGTATGTGCCTGTTTGCTCAATGGCAATGATGTCGCGGACGTTTTCTACCACGCACACGAGCGAATGGTTTCGGCTGTGGTTGGTGCATATCGAGCAGGTTTCGCTGTCGGAAAGATTGCCGCATATTTTGCAAGTGCGTATGTTTTGTTTCAACTCGGTGATAGAGTTGGCAAACGCCGTAACGCTATTTTCGTCGCGTTTTAGGAGTTCGAGAACAAGACGCAACGCTGTTCTACGACCAACACCTGGCAGTTTTGCAAATTGGTCTACTGCGTTTGACAGTAGTTTGGATGGTATATATTGTTCCACTTTTGTTTTTCCTTGATAATTTGCTGATACTTAGTTTAATACTGGTTTGATTTCTAAGTTTTCTGTATTGTATTCCCTTATCCAATGTCTACCCGCAAAATAGAATGCCGTCATTGCCGAGGCTATAAGTATGTGACTGATATCGTTGTGGTTAAACCATTCCGAAAACTGCATTTTGCCTATCAGTACCATTGGCACAAAAAGAGTTATAAAAGTTGCCAAAAGTATAAACGGAGCGTCCTTGCGTTTGAAGTTTTTCCAAACCTGAATTTGCAACGGAGCGGAGAAAATCAGCAGTGCCACTCCGATATGAATTTCTGCAAAAAGGAACGTATATTTATAAAGTGTGGCTATGAGCACCACGAGCGATTCAATAGCAATAGCAATGCGGATAGTCTTGATGCTCTTGTTTGATAGTATGCTGTGGGCACGGTTTACCGATGCGTAAGCAAAAAACGTTACCGAAATAATGTTGCAAATCCAATTTGGCAGGTTGTGATAGTTAGCTGTGAGACGCTCAATCCACGGAAGGTCGCGATATTGGTCGGGACGAAGCACTCCGTCGTAGTGAAAAGCGTATGGAAAAGCGTGCGTCATCAATGCTCCTGTAAGGGTACAAAGTCCCATAAAGAGAAAAAAATTAAGAAATTGCCGTTCGTATTGTTTGTCGCGGGGCAGACCTTTGTAAAGTTTTACATACGAAATTGCGCATACAATAGTAACAATTAGGTCGGTAAGCGCGGTGGGAGGTTCCCAAATGTTAATTCCGGCAATGGTTGTTTGTAAAGGATCCATTATTTAGTGTCTTATAATTTTACGCCAATTATGTGAACATCATCTACTTGCTCGTTGATACCTTTCCAATCGAGGAATGTTTCTGTGAGAATTTCTTTTTGTTTGTCTAAGGTGAACG
Source organism: Bacteroidales bacterium (assembly GCA_016286055.1). Classification (GTDB taxonomy): domain Bacteria; phylum Bacteroidota; class Bacteroidia; order Bacteroidales; family UBA3824; genus UBA3824. The sequence goes on along the minus strand of JAEERW010000010.1, from coordinate 145,417 downwards.
AAATAACCGAAAGCAGAAGTTTTTCGAAATTGGCTGTGTAATATTTTTTGTTTTTAGGACCGCCGAACTGGTCGCTGAACCCGTCGGAAGTCATATACAGAATATCGCCTGGTAGAACTTTGAGTTCGATATTGCGGAAAGGAATGTTGTCTTTGGTGTGGATACCGATGGGCATACGGTCGGGCTTGAAACATATCAGATACGAATTGCCGTCTTCGCTTTCTATTATGCGCGACTCGGTGTTGTCAACGGTTTCGAGAGTCTGTTGGTCGGGTTTGCCAAACCTTGCAAGATAAGTGTAAGAATAAGCACCCGCATAATTTAGCGTGCCTTTCTCCTCGTTGTAAACGCAGAGGCTGATGTCCATACCGTCTTGTGCCTCACCGAAAATACCACGTTGGTGCAGAAGTTTGATAATTTTGCTGCGCAGTTGGTCGAGCACTTGGGCGGCGTTGGTGGTTTTGCCCGATGAAATTATATTAGATAGCGTTACAGTGCCGAGCATACTCATAACCGCACCGGGAATGCCGTGACCTGTACAGTCGGCGAGTGCTATGAAGGTGTTGCCGTCGCGGTAGTCGAACCAGTGAAAGTCGCCGCTGACGATGTTTTGTGGGAAGTTGATTACAAAATACTCTTTGAGCACTGCCTCTAAGAATACATCCATTGGCTGGATAGCGTCCTGAATTTTGCGGGCATATTCGAGACTCTCGGTGATTTCACGGTTTTTGAATTCGAGTTGTTCGTTCTGTTCTGATATGGCTGCTTTCTGCGCGGTGAGTTCAGAGTTGATTACAACCATCATCTCCGATTGCATTTCTAGTTCGCGTTTCTGTCTTTCGATTTCCTCCTCCACCATTTTTTGCTGAGTAATGTCGGTGGTAACGGCAATGATCTGTTTGCGTCCCACGCGGTTAGTGTAAGGAGTAAGAGTTACTTGGAAGCATTTGTGGTCGTTCCATTTTGTTTCAAATTCAACACCTGTATTTAAGTCGAAGCATTGTTTGAAATAATTGATAATTGTTGGGCTAAGTAGTTTTGATGCAGGCTTATGCACATAGTCATCAGTTGTGCCTTTACCGTTGAGTTGCTTTATGATTCCAGGGTTAATCCATTCTACCACAAACGAACTGTTGAGTATAGCGATTCCGTTGTTGGTGTATCTTGCCACAAACGAGATTCTTTCGAGTTCCATATTCTTTATCTGCAGTTCAAGCGACTTTTCTTGAATCTGCTGTTTTTGCGTCATTAGCCGTTTATTTTGCTTTGTACGGTTAAATAGCACAATAACAATTATTGTCAGTAGTACTATAATTAGCGAAATACCAATTGTTAGGTAAAGAATTTCGTTGCCTTGACGTTCGATGGTCTCTTTTGACGAGGAGCGTATCATTTCGGCAGCCATCTCCTTGTCGATGTCGGAGTTGAACTCTATTGTGGCGCGTATCTTGTCGGCGTCTTGTGTGTTTTGGTCTTGATTTCTTATATTGCTAATCATCATAGCGTGTTTGTATGCGCTTTCAAAGTCTCCAATAGAAGCGTATACATTCGCAAGGTTACGGGAGATGCGTATCATTTGCGATACTTGACCGTATTTGTCGGCCATTACAAAGCCTTGGTTGAGGTATTTGATGATGGTGTCTTTGTTGCCGCCTGTGGCTATAAGAAATTCGCTGTAAGAAGCCGATGCCTCAGCAATTTCGCTCTCCATGCCTATTGAGGTGCGTATTTGTAGACTTTTTATGTAGTTTTTTTCGGCAAAATCCTGACGACCAGTTCTCGTGCCAATGTATCCGGCACAGTTGTATGCTCGTGCCATCCAATGCTTGTTTTGAGTAGGAGCCAGTAGATCGATACCTTTTTTTATTGCGGCAAGCGATTTGGCATACTCCTTAAGATTTAGATAGATATATCCAATGGTGATGTTGGCTTTGCCGAGTTTTTCGTTTTTTTCGGCATATTGCAGATATTGTATTGCGGCATATTCGTAAGCCAGAGCCTGATGGTCGTCGTTGTTGAGGAAAAAGAATTCGCCCGCTATGAAATATATGTCGGCGAGAAGGTCTGGGTCTTTGTGATATTCGGCAATACGAATGGCGTCGAGCAGATATTTTGTGCAGTTGTAAGTGTCTTTTACGTCGCCGTAAAGTTTGCTCATTTCGGCATAAATTTCAGCCAGGGCCACCGTGTTGTTAATTTTTTCAGCCAAAAAGCTGGCTTTGTGCATATATTCAAGTTCTTTATTGTAGTTGCCAGTGTGATGATATCCTGAGGCTTGGAGCAGAAATGCCTGAATTTCGGCATTACGGTCGTTGTGCTCTTTGCCTATTGATAGTATTTTGCTGATTACATCGTTGCTGAATGTGGTGTCGTTGATTGTTTGGCAGAATTGGCATATATGGCTGAGCGACCCAATTTTTTTGCGATAGTCTTTTTCGTAATTTAGAGTGTCGAAACAATTGTGCATAACCTTGATTGCCACTTCCTTCGGAACTATTGTGTCAATAATCATAAGTCTGTGAGCCATGCTTTTTTCGGCTTCGTTGCGCAAATCGCCATATACATAGTAGTTTTGAGCCGTGCAATACACAGCCGCAAGTATTAAGGTCAGGGTAATATATATGGTTTTCAAAATGCGCATATCAATAGTTTAACGCCTTTTTAGGCGTTCTCCTAAAATTGTAAAATTACAAAAAATATTTTAATAGTGTGCATTTTTTCAATAAAAAATATTTTGTAATGAAAAATTCGATGGAATAGGAATCGTATTCTCTCTCCATACCATTGAATATCAATTTTGTGAAGGGGGTGTTTTTATAAATAATATGTTTTAGGTGGATAAAGTCAAATGTGCATTGCTGTCTGTTATACGAGGTGCTTGAAGTGGTGTTAACAAGGTTCGTTTTGAATAAAAATTGTTAATGTAAGTGGGTCGTATTCTTTGGAGCTGTCGGGCTTGAAATCGTGTTAGATAGTACAAGCCGACAGCTATGCAGCGCAAAGTGCCGCTAAGAATACATTTTTTTGTTAAGCATGTGGGTAAACGTTTTCGATTTTGTTCTTGGGCTGTGTTAAAAGGCTTACAACCACAATTGTGATGGCTGAAAGCGGGAATGCAAACATAATCGGATCGATAAATTTCATTAAACCGTCGGTTATAAGCACGTCGGTTCCTAATAAAGCTTTGCATATGCCCATAGCAGTTGCCTCTTTTGCGTGTATGAATATAAGTAGCAGTATCGTAGCCACCACTCCAACCCACATACTTGCGTATGCTCCGCGTTTGGTAACCTTTTTCCAGTAGAGGGCGCAGAAATAGGAGGGGAGGAATGCCGATGCGCATATACCCATAAATAGCGATGTGGATATTGCAATTATTGGCGAATCGTTGCTTTCGCCTAACACAAAACAAATTATAAAGCTGATGAGTATCGAAACCAAAACCGCAAGTCTGATAATTGAAGTCATCTTTTTTTGGTTGTTGCGGAATTTGCGGCTGAGTGTGCCCACGATGTCGTTTCCAGCAGCTGCCGCCATTGTGTGAAACTGTGCGCTGAGGGTCGACATGCTTGCCGACAAAATGCAAAGCATAAATACTGTTACAAACCAAGCTGGCATCACCTTGCCGATAAAGAAGGGAATAATTTTGTCGCTGGCGTCTACCATCTGGCTTGCGATTTTACCTTCGGTATTGTAGAAATAGAGGTTGCTAACTGCGCCTACGTGGTAGATAATACCTACTGTGATAATTAGAAACACACATCCTATTGCTACACCTCGGTTGAGTTTCTGTGTACTGTCAACTGTCATAAAGCGTACTACCAATTGAGGTTGAGCCAGACAGCCTATGCCCACGCCCATAATCATAGAGGTAACAAGCGTGCACCACTGCTGCGACCCAAACGCTGGCATTGATGTCCAGCCTTGATGACCTATTGCAGCAAGTTTTTCGGGAACTTTATCGGCAATAGCCGTGAGGGCTTCGTTGGCTTCAAAAAATCCCATTCCGAGAGCCTTGTAAACGCCTATTACCAATATTGCCATACAGAAAAACATAATCACAGCCTGCAGAGCGTCGGTATACATAACGCCTTTCATACCGCCTGCCATCACGTACGATGCAACAATTATTGTAAATATTAAAAGTGAGAGGTCGAAACTAATGCCAAAAACCTCTTGCATGCAAAAAACACCTCCGCGGAGCACTGCCGCTGCATACAAGGGCATACATATAAATATTACAGCCGCCACAAAAATTCTTATTCTGCGCGAGCGGTAATACGAACCAAGAAATTGAGCGAACGAATTAGATTTAAGACGTGCGCCAATCTTTCGCGTAGGTCGGCCAAACACTATAAATGCTATCACCACTCCCACGAACATATTTAGGAACATCAGCCATTGTATGCCCATTCCGAAAGTGGCAGCCACACCGCCGAATCCTACTATAGCCGAAGCCGAAATGAATGTAGCGCCATACGATAGCGACATCACCATTGAATTCATTTTTCCACCACCGATGAGGTAGTCTTTAGTACCATTGGTTTTCTTATAACCCAAAAAGCCGAGATAAGCTACCGACAAAAAGTAGATTACCACTATTAGGTACATCCAAAAATTTTCCATAATATCCTATTGTTTAGTATTAATGTTTTTTTTGTTGATGTTGTTTTCTTTTTCTTCTTCGTCTTTTTTATTCCATGTTAAGATGCCGAACACAATTGAGCCTATTACGCATAGAATCGACAGAAGATATACAATCCAAATGGAAGCGTCTGATATTCCGAACATTGTATTAATATTTTAAATTTAAATAGTGAAGATTGATAGCAATTTGTTGGCGCAAATATACCGCCTTGTACGATTTTTGCAAAATTTTTTCGATTTTTTTTCTTTTTCTTTGGGGGATATGCTATTTTTGACTGTCAAAATAACAAAACAGATAAAGACACTTTCTAACCAAAATTATATGGAGGACCATAAAATGAAACGATTAGACGCAAAACTATTAGGATCGGCTCTGATGGCTACTTTATTAGCAGTTTTGAGCTCTTGTTCGGCACTTCAGGGAACAAGCAACGGTAGCGGCGACGACGTTTACGGCTACTCTACCAAAAAGCAGACCGTTACCACTCCGACTGATGCTCAGGCGCAATCCAATGAAAATGAAAACGCCTATGCTGACGGAAACGTTTCCGCCGACGACAATGTATATGTTTACGAAGACACCGACACTTACTATGACGACACCGACGTAATTGTAATCGATGATTCATACGCAGGACGTATCTACCGTTTTCACCGTCCCTACCGTGGCGGAGGATACTACGATGTGGTTGTAACAGACCCTTGGTACTACAACTGGTACTGGAGCTTCGGATATTCTTATTATAGCCCCTATTGGAGCTTTGGCTGGGGTCATCCTTACCATTATTCTATTTGGGGAGAACCTTACTACGGATACTCTTGGTGGGGTTATCATCACCACTACTATAGTCCCTATTACTACGATAGCCGCTATTACGGTCACTACCACTACTCTTCGCTCGACCGTCACTATGCTAGCGATTATTATCGCGCTACAGGAAGAACAGATGCTTACCGTCATCATTCATATGGATATGCTGGTTCAGCACGTTCAGGATCGGGTCGTAGCCATTATTCGGGTCACACCGGCGTATCTCATCGCACAACAACGACAACTACCACTACTACACCTGCCAATAACACTACTGCACGCTCTTACCATGGCACTACCAGCCGTAGTTCAAGCTACTATTCGAGCCACAGCGGTAGTTCAAACAGCCATTCGGGTTCGTCTGCAAATCGTAGCGGTAGTTCCTACAGCCATAGCGGATCTTCAACGAGCCACAGCGGCAGCTCATACAGCCATAGTGGTTCTTCATCAAGCCACAGCGGTTCTTCAAGCAGTCATTCTGGCACAACCTCACGTTCTAGTTCATCTGGTAGCCATTCCGGTAGTAGCTATTCAAATTCCAGCCGTTCGGGTAGTTCATACAGCCACAGCGGTTCGTCTTCAAGCCGAAGCAGTTCTTATAGTAGCCACTCTGGTTCCTCATCGAGCTACAGCTCTTCAAGCAGCCACAGTTCTTCAAGCAGCCACAGCTCTTCAAGCAGCCATAGCTCATCAAGTAGCCACAGCGGTTCAAGCAGCCACAGCGGTCATTCTCATAGATAGAAACCAACTTATTATAAGGCGGAATGTGTAATTAATAATGTTGTTCCGCCTTTTTTTATACTTACAACAAATATTTTTAACAAATCTTAACAAAAAGTATACTACTATGAAAAAGTCAGTTCTTACCATATTGGCAATAATCGCAGCATCGACGGTTATGGCGCAAAGCGCAGAAGATGCTCTCCGCTTTTCGCAAACATTTCAGCAGGGTACAGCCCGTTCGGCAGCCATGGGAGGTGCATTCGGTGCATTGGGCGGCGACATTTCGGTTCTCGCTACTAATCCGGCGGGTATGAGCATTTACAAAGACGGTGCTTTTTCTTTTACCCCTGTATTTGGCAATGTTACCTCCAATACTAAATTCAATGGTTTTGAGTCAGAAGACGACAAGTTTTCGTTCAAACTATCTAACATTGGCTTTGTAACATCTCATCACAACGGCAAAGAAGATGGTTTTACGGGCTTTGCCTTTGGTATGGCGTTCAACCGTTTAAACAATTTCAATATCAATCAGAAAGTATATGGTCGCAACGATGTTAGTTCGTTTCTTGACTATTGGACAAAACGCTCACAAGGCATTCATCCCGACAACCTTAATGATATCTACGATTACCGCGCTTATGACCTCTATTTGTTTGATGCAGTAGATCAAAACACGTGGAAGTATCAGAATATATATGGGTATCCCGGAGCTGGTGCCTCTTATGGCGAATATCAAACTTATATTTCCACTACTAAAGGCGGTATCAATTCTTGGGATTTTGCTTTCTCTGGAGTATATGCCGAAAAGATTTATTTTGGAGCAAGTTTAGGACTACAGACTCTCAATTATAAGAACGTTGCCACTTTTAAGGAGCAAGATGTATCGGATCATTTTGACTTTGAGGAGTGGTCGTTTAGAGAGGAGATGAAATATAACGGTACAGGTATTAACTTTAAGGCCGGTATGATATACAAACCGGTTAATTTCCTCCGTTTTGGTGCTGCCATTCATACTCCCACTTATTACTCGATTCACCAAAAAGTTTATACCTATTATGAAGCATGCAACGACAATCAGTCCCCTATGGATCCATCATTTCCTGATTTGTATCAATATGATTTTCGTTTCAATTCTCCCTTCAAGGGTATCTTAAGTGGCGCTTTTATTGTTCCTAATATAGGTTTATTGAGCGTAGAATACGAGTATGTTGATTATACCAAAGCTCGTTTTGAGATTAACGAGGAGGATAACTACGATTTTGATGAGGTAAATCAAGATATCAAAGACCTCTACAGGGCTACCAAGAACTTCCGCATTGGAGCTGAATATCTTGCAGGACAATTGGCTCTCCGAGGTGGATACGCAATATATGGTAATCCTTACAAAAATGTGAGCGAGTCTATCCAACGTCAGATTGTTAGCGCAGGTATCGGATTCAAAAGTGAGTCGTTTTTCTTCGATCTTACTGGTACATACCACATTTACAATACCGAAGCAGACCTCTATCCCTCTGTAGATCCTAACACAATTGCAGCGCCTACATACAAAATCGATAATCGTCACCTTTATATTATGGCCACTTTTGGATTTAAGTTTTAAATGTAAATATTAATCGGGTTATATAAAACGGGGGCTTCGGCTCCCGTTTTTGTTTTGAGCAACAATTTTTTTGCAGTATGGCAAACCTTTTGTTAAAAAAAATTGTAAATCAAATTTTTTTTTTGTAATTTTAGGCGTTTTTTATAATAGAATATATCATACCTTAATAGGCAAAGAGATGAAACTCAAAATACAACAGAAACTTGTGCTGTACATATTGTTTACAGCGTTATTGGTATTCGTAGCGGCTGTGCTCTACCTTGGATTCAGCACTTCTGCTTCGGTGCAACGTACTTTGAAGCGCACCGTTCACGAATCGGTATCAAATTCGGCACTCAAAATCCAATCGTCGATAGAATCTGATATAAGCGCACTTCGTTCTCTTGCCGCCTCAATATCTGGTACTTATCAAATCAGCGAAAAAGAGCGTGTGGAGATTTACCGCAGCGCTATGAATGTATTTTTAGAAAACACGCCTGTTTTTAATAATGTAAAAATTTCGTGGGAACTTCATTATCTTGACCCTGAATGGCAAAAATCTTTCGGACGAAGGGTTTACACTTTTGAACGTGGCGATGGCAATATTCGTTACGCTGTAACTCAAGAAGATACTGAGGGTGATGATTTTTCGAGCGTTTACTATAAGGTAAAAGTAAATGTAAAAGAGCTGTTTACTCCTATTACCAACGATAATCCCGAAAGCTCCTTAATTACACCTATCTATAAATCTACGATTTATATTCCTATCACCGACAATGAAGACAATTTTTGCGCCTTTATTTCGGCAGATATCGACGTAGAAAACTTCAACTCCCTTTTGAAGAATACAATCCAGTATGAGAGTTTTGCTTCTGTGCTGCTTACCGATATGGGGCAGATCGCTGGCTCTTCTATCAATGTTTACGATAATCAAACCAATGTGATAAAAGACATCTACCAATCTGCCTATGAGATAAGGGCAGAGGTGGATTCTGTTGGTTACTGTATGTACAATCAAACCGACTCTACCGGCAATGAGATTACAGTTTGTGCTGTGGCTGTTGATAATGACGTGTTTGATCATAAGTGGACTTTCGTTTCGGCAATGTCGTCAAAGGTGGACGACTCTATTCAATCGTCGCAATTGGTGATTTTAATACTGATTATTTTTGCTGGATTGTTTGCCATTGGTATAGTACTATGGGTTCTCACTTCTGGCGTGGTGTCATTCCTCACCAAAACAAGTTCCATACTTGGCAAACTTTCGGTTGGTAACTTTAATGCTATACCCGACATCGAGGCATCCAAACTGAGCGAGCTTAGCAATATTGCACATTCGCTCAACGCTTTGAAAACAGGTCTTGGACGTGCTGTTACCTTTGCAGAAGAAATCGGAAAGGGCAATCTCAACGCTCATTTTGTACCATTGAGCCAGACCGACGAACTTGGACTTTCGCTGCTTAGTATGCGCGACAGTTTGAACGCCGCTTCCGAAGAGGATGCCAAGCGTAAGGATATGGACTCTAAGCAAAATTGGATTACAATTGGTACTGCCAAATTCGGAGACATTCTCCGTCAGTACAACAACGATATGGAGGATTTCTCGTTCAACATTATCTCAAACCTTGTTAAATATGTTGGCGCAAACCAAGGCGGACTCTTTGTTATCAACGACGACGATAAAGACAACGTATATTTTGAACTCACAGCCGGATACGCTTACAACATTCGCAAGATGCTTAAAAAGAATGTGCAACCCGGCGTGGGTCTTGTTGGACGCTGTATTCTCGAAGCTGAAAGCATTTATATCAACAATCTGCCCGAAGAGTATATCAACATTACTTCTGGTTTGGGCGAAAAATCTCCTAACTGCCTGCTCATAGTGCCTTTTAAATTCAACAATGATATCTACGCTGTGGCAGAGATAGCATCGTTTAACGAAATAGAGCCTTACAAACAGCAGTTTGTGGAGGAGGTTGGACACTCAATCGCATCCACCATCGCTACTGTGAAAATCAACGTGCGCACCAATAAACTGCTCAAGGAATTGAAGATACAGTCAGAAGAACTTGCATCACAAGAAGAAGAGATGCGCCAGAATATGGAGGCCATGAAAGCCTCGCAAGAGTCGATGACTCAGCGCAACGAAGAGTACGAGCAGACTTCTGAATCGATCAATCAGTTGATTTATCTTGTTACCTACACTCCCGAGGGTAAGATTATAGATGTTAACACAAAGGCGGTAGAACTTTTCCAGCGCCCAAAGACAGCTTTTGTGGAGGGTGGCGACGACCTATACCTTACTATCGAAGAGAGCGAACGCACCGAAACCGACGACTTTTGGTTGCAACTTAGATTGGGTCGCCAAAGGTGTGTTAAAAAGCTTGTTAAAATCGGAGATGTACACTACAATATCACAGAAACCTACAATCCAGTGCAGAACTATTACGGTAAAATTTACAAGGTAGTTTGCTTGATAACTGATGTGGAGGTTGCCTCGGAGATAAAATAAGTAGGTGTTATAATACCATAGGCGGTTCGCCGTCGGGATAAACGTTGTAAAACTCTTCCATCTTGTGGTTGAAATCCATCTTCGGCATCTGGCTCCATTCTTTGGTTTTGTCGGTGATATCAAAAAACTCAAACTTAACGTCGCGTTTTTTCATAAATAATATAACACCGGTATAAATGAGCACGAAACTTTTGAGAAGAAGTTTTACAATGTTTGGTGTGGCGCTTTTCTTGTATCGGCTCCATTGGCTTCCCCATAAGCCGTAAATTCTCAATCCTATTACGCGAGTATTCTCAGGCAGCTTGCGGCAAATGTCGTATGCCAGACGACGTGCGCCGATGGTCTCTTTGCCGTCGGTGGTTACGTGTCCCGAAGGATAGAAAAGAATGTTGCCGCCCTCAATTAATTGAGAATAAATAATTGAATCGAGCTGCATCGCCTGCTCCACACCTTTGCGGCTTTTGCGAAGGTCGGGAACAGGAACGGCTTGAAACTGTTTTAATACGCCTTTGATAAACGGAATCTTGAAAAATCTTTCGTCTACAAGGGGTCGTATGTTAATGTGTCCAAGTGTGCCGAGTAGTAGCAGAGGGTCGATTACTGCGCGGTGAGTGGGTAGCAGAAGTATGTTTTCGTCCTTTTTTACGTTGAGACATTCGTCGCCTTCAAATTTGATCCGATAGTGACATTTCATCTTGCGTAATGTGAAGTTAGTAATCACCGACTTATATACAAAGGTGAAAACAAACGACGCCAAACCAAAAACTATTGCCAATACCAAGAAAACATATTGGCTGCCAAAGTAATTGATTATAAGTATATTTGTTCCGGCTGCCACAAAAATGTAGATAAACGATAGCAGGTTGAAGTATGCAAGAATAATATTGAGCTCTTTGGTTTCAACACGTTTTTGGATTTCGGCATCCAACGGAATTTTAAACATACCGCCCAAAAACGCAACTGCCGTAACTAACACTACGAAAGTGGTTTGCGAAATATCGCATTTGTAGATTATGAAAAGTAATATAGCTGCCGCAATTCCGAACATATATACACGGCCTATCATGAAATGCTTTTTGTCAAGTTTTCCGCAAATAACGCATCCCAAAGCTACGCCTACTGCCATAATTGCCAACACGCATCCTGTTTGGAAATTGTTCATAGAAAAATGCTCTTTGCAATAGGTCATCAGTAATGTTTGTAGCGATGCCGACAACCACCAGAACAAGCACAAAAGGTGGATAACACGGGGAAGCATTTTGTATTTGCGGGTGATTTTTGTAGCCGAGGCTATAAACTTAATCGGATTGGCAGTGGAGTCTTCTACCTCCTTTTGCTCGTCGGCTTTGAGGGTAAGGCTCGACAGGTATCCTAATGCAGCAAATCCAACCAAGACTCCAAAGTATATCAAAAGATTGTTGTATTCGCTTATAAATGAGCCAATAACTGCACCGAGCAGCATTCCTATAAACGAAAAAGCCTCCATTCCGCCCATACCTTCGGAAATACCTTTGATACCGCCTATATCTTTGATGAGGCCGTATTTCGATGGCGAAAATAGAGCGCTCTGCAAGCCCATAAGCAGCACGGAAGCCACTGTTATATAAATATTTTGCAAATAGATGCCTAGGAGTGCCACAGCCATAATGCCAAATTCGGCAAGTTTGGCAGTGCGGATAATGCGTATTTTTGTAAAATATTTTGGGAGCTTGCCTGCCAGTGGCGACAAGAAAAGGTATGGTAATACTAATGCCGCAGCGGTGATGTTTACAATCGTGGGACCATAATCTTCGCTATACCATTTCATAGCAACAAAAGCCGCTAAGAATTTGAGGGCGTTGTCGTTGATTACGCCAAATACGCTTGTAGTATAGAGCGGAAGGAATTTCTTTATATTCGACATATTACTAATGTGTTATCGGCTGGGACGTATTTCTGCTACAAAGGTAATTTTATTGTCGTGATATATCTCCATTATGCCGTTTACTCCGTTGGGAATTTGTAGATAATTGTTTTCTTTGATATATTGGTCGATATGGTTCAACATTTTTTGACGCAGAGGAGAGTCAAACTCCTCGTACGGTACGGTAAATACCATCGACTTTGTTTCGCCGATGGTTCTTACCATAAAGTTGTTTCGGATAAGTTTGATAATAGCCGAGGAGTCATCAGGATTGTCCTGTTTAATAATGCATCCCACAATGCTGTGCGATTTTTCTGCGTTTTTCGTCCTCTCGTATACTATGCAGAAATCGTTCTCGGTTTCGATACCAAGGGGTTTCAACTCGTTTTTAAGAGAGTCGATAATCTCCATGGTGTAGTTGTAAGTGCGGTAACTTTCAACACACACAGTGGTATACGGGCCTGTAAGCTCTTCGTGTATTTCGGGCAGCTTGCTTTCGCAACCAAACATTGCGCACAAGCCCGCTGCCGCTAATAATTTCGGCAGAAGTTTCATATCAAATCTAATCTAAATTCAAATTCTTGCCGTGGCAGTTTTTGTATTTTTTGCCACTGCCACACGGACAGGGATCGTTTCTTCCGTATTTGCGTTCTACACGTACTGGCTGAGGTTTGGGGGCTTGACGCGGCTGCTGTTGAGGTTCGCTTCCTGCTGACGAGGCGTCGGCTTTGGTAGCTTTGAGATTCTGATTTGATGATCTCTGCTGCGATGGCTCAGGAGCGCGTTGAACATTCTCTGGGTCAGGAACGTGTATGTGGCCTTTCATTATAGTTGAAATAATGGCCTTGTTGTTTTTGTCGAGCATACGGTCAAACAGTCCGTTTGATTCAATTTTGAAGATTACAAGCGGGTCTTTCTGCTCGTAGCGTGCGTCTTGTACTGATTGTTTGAGGTCGTCGAGGTCGCGAAGGTGCTCTTTCCAGTGTTCGTCGATGGTTACAAGCATCACTATCTTTTGGAATGCCTTTGTGATTTCGCGGCAGTTGGTTTCGTATGCTTTTTTGAGGTTGACACGAATCTGGAAAATACGTTTGCCGTCGCTGATTGGAACAATAATGTACTCGTATTGCTTGCTGGCGTTTTCGTATACCTGCTTGATAACAGGAGCAGCCTGGTCGCGCAATATTTTCATTTTGTTGGCCATATTCTGGTATGCGGTGTCGAATATGCGGTCGGCGATCTGTTCGTCGGTTAATTGCATAAACTCTGATTCGGATATCGGGTTTTGCATGCCGAGCGATTTGAGAAGTTCCAGTTGCAAACCCTCAAAGTCGCCATCAGCGTGGTATTTCGACACAATGTTTTCGCACACGTCGTTGAGCATGTTGTTGATTTCGATGTCGATACCGTCGCCAAAGAGCGAACTGCGGCGGAGTTTGTAAATTGCCTCGCGCTGTTTGTTCATCACGTCGTCGTATTCGAGAAGGCGTTTACGTATGCCGAAGTTGTTTTCTTCTACCTTGCGTTGTGCTCGTTCGATAGATTTGGTTACCATTGAGTGCTGGATAACCTCGCCTTCTTCGATACCCATTCTGTCCATCAGCGCTGCTATGCGCTCGCTACCGAAGAGTCGCATAAGGTTGTCTTCGAGCGAAACAAAGAATTGCGAAGAACCCGGGTCGCCTTGACGACCGCTACGACCACGCAACTGACGGTCTACACGACGGCTTTCGTGGCGTTCGGTACCGATGATAGCCAAGCCGCCAGCCTCGCGCACTTCGTCGCTTAGCTTGATGTCGGTACCACGGCCTGCCATGTTGGTGGCAATTGTTATAGTTCCTTTTAAACCTGCTTGAGCAACTATTTCGGCCTCGCGTGCGTGCTGTTTGGCGTTGAGCACGTTGTGTTGGAGTTTTTCCATGTTTAGCATCTTGCTCAAAAGTTCTGAAACTTCTACCGATGTGGTACCCACAAGCACGGGACGTCCGATTTCGTGCAGACGTTTTATCTCTTGAATTACTGCTTTATATTTTTCGCGTTTGGTTTTGTAAACGAGGTCTTCTTCGTCGATACGTTTTGTGGGCACGTTGGTGGGGATAGTTACCACTTCGAGTTTGTAGATATCCCAGAATTCGCCAGCCTCTGTTTCCGCAGTACCGGTCATGCCGGAAATCTTTTTGTACATACGGAAATAGTTTTGCAATGTGATGGTGGCGAATGTTTGAGTGGCGGCTTCCACTTTAACGTTTTCTTTTGCCTCTATTGCCTGATGGAGTCCGTCGCTATAACGGCGGCCTTCCATAATACGGCCAGTTTGCTCGTCTACAATTTTCACTTTGTTGTCGATAACCACGTATTCTTGGTCGCGTTCAAACATTGTGTAAGCTTTGAGCAGCTGGTTGATAGTGTGTACTCGTTCGGATTTAACTGCATAGTCCGACAATAGTGCGTCTTTCTTTGCTATTTTTTCATCGTCGCTAAGCTCCGAATGTTCAATTTCTGCAATTTGGCTGCCTACATCGGGCAGAATAAAAAACGAAGGATCTGCGGCGTTTTTCGAAATCAAGTCGATACCTTTGTCTGTGAGGTCTACTGAGTTTTGTTTCTCTTCGATTACAAAATAGAGGTCGTTGGTGATTTCAGGCATACGCTTGTTGTTTTCTGCCATATATATGGCTTCTGTTTTTTGCAGAAGCACCTTGTTGCCTTCTTCGCTGAGGAATTTGATAAGCGCGTTGTTTTTTGGCAAACCTTTCCAGGCTTTTAAAAGTGAGATACCGCCTTTTTCGAGGTCGCCGTTTTTGATATAGTTTTTGGCGTCGATTAGCAGACGGTTGGCAAGCTCTTTCTGATGCTGGTATAGTTCCACAACTTTTGGTTTGAGGTCCATAAACAGTTTCATATCATCGCCGGCCTTTGGTACTGGTCCGCTAATAATTAAAGGTGTACGGGCGTCGTCGATAAGAACAGAGTCAACCTCGTCGACAATGGCGTAAATATGTTTTCGTTGAACAAGTTCGTTAGGCGTAATAGCCATGTTGTCGCGCAGGTAGTCGAAACCAAATTCGTTGTTGGTACCAAAAGTAATATCGCAGTTATAAGCATCACGACGTTGGAGAGTGTTAGGCTGGTGCTTGTCGATGCAGTCAACGGTAAGGCCGTGGAATTGGTATAGCATACCCATCCATTCTGAGTCACGTTTAGCCAGATAGTCGTTGACGGTTACCACATGCACACCTCTTCCCGACAATGCGTTGAGGAATACTGGTAAAGTGGCCACAAGGGTTTTACCTTCACCAGTAGCCATTTCGGCGATTTTGCCTTGGTGGAGCACTATGCCGCCAATTAATTGTACGTCGTAGTGTACCATATCCCATTTGATTAGGTTTCCGCCAGCTTTCCATGTGTTGTGATAGATGGCCTTGTCGCCTTCGATAACCACGGAGTCGTTTTTAGTGGCTAAGTCGCGGTCCATTTCGGTGGCGGTTACCTCTACCGTTTCATTTTCTTTAAAACGGCGTGCAGTGTCTTTTATAATGGCGAATGCTTTTGGCAGCATTTCGTCGAGTTGGTTTTTTATAATTTCGTCAATCTCTTTTTCGCAGTTTTCAATCTCGTCGTACAGCTCTTCCTGACGTCTGATGTCAAGAGGCTCGGGACTTGCTAATTCTTTTTTGTATCCTTCCAACTTTGCGTTGACAGGTTCCAACGATTTTGCTATTTGTTCGCGCAAGTCTTTGGTGCGTTGGCGCAGTTCGTCGTTGCTGATGTTTTGCAGTGCTGCGTATTCTTGTTTTATTTGCTCAAGAATCGGAAGCAGTTTTTTAATATCTTTAGTAGATTTGTCTCCAAAAAACTTTTTTAGGAAACTTGAAAAAATACTCATTGTATGTTAAAAGTTTATGTTTCTCTAAGTTATAAAAAATAGGTTGCCTTGCGGCAAAATCAGTGGCAAAGGTAATTTTATTTTCGGAATAATACGTTATATTTTGCGAAAAAAGATAAAAAAAACGGTTTCTCTATTATTTTTTGTTTTATTGATAAAAAAAATTGGGATACTAATGCTGAAAATTTGTATATTTGTCTGTTAAAAGGTTTGATATTTGCACTTGTTTTATAGTGCAGATTGTAAAGCATTGTTAGAAAATATAATAAGATGAAATTCAGGTCGGTACAAACGGGCGTAATGTCCATCGCAATATCAGGCATTATTTTGCTTGCAATTATATTGGTGTCGTATTTTATATTCCAGAAACAAAACAACGACAAGCTCTACGCTAAGGAGCTTGAGCAACGCGACAACCTTATTAATCGTATTCTACGTTCGAAACAAGATGTTAACCGCAAGGTGGTGCTCGAAAACTCAGCGTGGGACGAATTGAAATCTTACATGACCGAACCCGACGAGGATTGGATCGATGAAGAGATAGGCTACATGCTCGAATCTTATCATGCTGCCTGTTTGCAAGTGATTGACCCTTCTGGTAAGGTAAGGTACGAGCGCCGCGACCCGTTTTTTGAGTTTACACAATTTATTTCGTTTAAATCAAGCGACTTTGAATCCCTTTTTAGAGATACCTGCTACAATGAGTTTTATTATCTCGACGACGAAGATAACCTTTTCCATTATTACTGCGGTGGCATTGTCAGTAGTGCCGACATTATCACCCGAAAAGAAAAAGAGGTGGGATACCTTGTTATGATCAACCAAGTTAGCGACTCTATTTTAGTGGATTACAGCAAGTCGCTCGGCAATATCAAGGTGGGTAAAGTGGTGGAACTTACTGCCATTGAAGATATCTTAACACAAAATTCTCGCAAAAATCAGAACCTAATCATCACTTACAAAGCTCTCAACAATGTTTACGGCAATCCTGTGTCGTATATATATTTCGTATCGGACAATGAGATAAAGCGGCTTTTTGAAAATTTCGTACCCGTGTTTATCGGCGTGTCTGGATTGTGTATATTCTTGTTTCTTGTAATTATACTTTATGTAAAGATAAGGGTAACAGGCCCGCTCAAAAAGCTTGGCTTGGCTTTTCAGGAGCAAGATTCTGAAATTGTGAAACCGATGCTCAAAAACCGAACTGAGTTTGGGCTTCTTTCCAACCAAATCGACACATTTTTTACACAGAAGAAAGAGCTCCAAACGCTCAATAAACTATTGGAGCAGCAGCATACCGAAGTGCAGCAAAAAAACGAGGAACTTCAGCGACAGCAAGCCGAGGTGGCTATTCAGATCGAAAACGTCAACGTGCTCAATATGCAGCTTTCTGACCGCAACAAGGAGATGGAGATGAAAAACACTAAGATTCTTGTGCAGAAGTCGCAGATTGAGGAGCAGGCCACGGCATTGAAACTTCACAAAAACCAGCTCGAAGACCTTTATCACAAAATGATGACCAACAACAAGCAGCTGCAAACCGCCAACCAACTGCTTTCGGAGAGCGTAGAGTTTGCCACATCGCTTAAAAAAACTCTCATCATTTCGGCTATGCCTACCAAAACTGTCTTCTCCGATTTCTTTTATCTTACGTTGGCAAAACAACATGTTAGCGGCGACCTCTATTATGTAAAGCATACCGAAAACTATGTGCTTGTGGCTGTGGGCGACACCAATGCGCACGGTGCAGCCGGTGCTATTATTTCGAGCCTCGTGATGTACACCTTAGACAAAACTATTCTCAACTATTTTGACGAGGAATCGATTCCTATGCCCCACAAGGTGTTGAACCGTTTGGCATCGTCAATTGAATCCATTGCCAAAGACAGCAAAATTAGCGAAGATGGTATATATCTTTCGATCTTTGTGTATAGCATTAAGGGCGGCTCTGCTTATTTTGCTAGCGCCCATAGGTCGGTGGTGATTGTACGCAAGGGCGATACCAACGAATTTTTCGGCGACAGCGTATCTATTGGACATTTGCCAGAGCGTTTTAGATTTTCGTGTCAGGAGATTGCTCTCCGTCCCGAAGATAAATTATATATGTATACCGACGGTTGCACGGGCCTTATCGGTGGTCCTAACAATCACAAGGTTATGGCTGTTAACTTCAAGAAGATGCTTGCCAAAAACTCACTCTTTTCGATGAGCGAACAGCGGAAACAGTTGAAGACTTTTTTTGAAGACTGGGCACATGGCGAATTTAGCGACGATATTACAATTTTAGGTTTTACTCTTTAATGTTGGGTTTTTTATTCTAATTTTCTAACTTTGCACCCCGAATAAGCAGACAACAAAGACTTCAAATGTACAACCAGACAGCAGTAGCGGCAGTAGCACCCAGAAACCGGTTTCTGATTTCTGACGACCAGATTGAAAGTAATAGAGAGGCCTATACAATGGGTTTCAACTACAACTATGCCGAACTATTCTGTGAAAAGATTCTTAATCCCATCCGCGAGGTGTGGTACAGAGCCAAGTTTGTGGGCTTTGAAAACTTCCCTCAGCGAAACAACCCCGATTCCCCTCTCATTTTCGCCACCAACCATTCTGGAATGGCATTCCCGTGGGACGCTATTGCATTTATCAGCCGCGGAATCGAAAAACTCAAGAATTCTGCCTCAAGCATCAGGGCTTTAATTTCGCCTATGCTCACCAAGTTTCCCAATATGTGCCCTTATATGATTGATGGTCTGTGGTGGAAGGCAGGCTGCATCAATGCTACATTCCTCAACTTTGAAACTGGTATGAAATTTAACCAAAGCAACATACTCATCTTCCCAGAGGGAATAGAGGGCATCGGCAAAGGTTTCGACAAAAAATATCAGTTTCAGCCTTTCAAAACTTCGTTTTTGAGGATGAGCATTCGTTATAAGACCGACATTATTCCTTTTTATACCATCAACGGAGAATACAACAATCCACTGGCATACAACATTAAGCCTCTTACTAAATTGTGCAAGAAAATAGGTCTTCCGTTTTTCCCTTTGGGACCAGTGATATTTTTAGCGATATTTCAGCCGTGGATTTTCTACGCCTCATTGCCCTCGCAGCTTACTTTTGTGCTCGGCGAAAGAATCAAGGTTTACGAAATGACCAACAAACCATATGATGAACTCACTCAAAAAGACCTCAAGACTATCGGCGAAACTATACGTATGCAGATGCAGCAAAAACTTACCGAACTATCGCACCAATATGGCTCAAAGTATTACAACCTGCGCAGCCTGCTAAAAGCTATGTGGACCAACAAACGCCATTTTTTCAGATATTTTCCGGCTTTCTGGCCACTGTCTATGACATATTTCGATGTCAACTATAAAGAGTGCGACGGCAAAGGCTCTATCAAGTTTTCGCTGAAAAACTGTTTTAAAACTATTTTCAAAAGACCGATAGTATTGGCAATGTATTTGCCCGTATTAGGTTGGTTGTTTATAGCACTGAAAAGTTATTTTATGCTTCGCCGTCGTAGGCAACAAAACCAAAATTTATAGATATGAGACACCTTATATATATATGCGCATTTCTGGTGATAGCATTGCTCCACACATCGTGCTACCGCAATATCAGATATATCGTTGACGACAAAACACCTCTGCCTCACCAATACACCGACTCTATTCAAGATTACAAGCTCAAACCTGGCGACATTATTGGCATCAATCTTATTTCTACCAATCAAGAAATCAACCAGATGTTTACCGAAGGTTTATCCAATCAGCAAGGTATGGCCTCGGCTAACAACAATAGGCGTGGAGGATATATTATCAGTGATTCGGGTTATGTGCTCCTGCCTATTTTTGGCAATATTCAGGCATCTGGTAAAACGATAAACGAAATCAGAACCAATGTGCAACGCCTTGCCGACTCTAAACTTATTGATGCCGTTGTAACTGCCGAACTGCTTAATTTCGACGTATATTTTATCGGAGCATCGCAAAATACAAAGGTAAACTTTAACAAAACGAGCGTAAACATACTTGAAGCCATTGCCCAGATGGGCGGACTCAATTATGAATCAAAACGTAGGAATATAATTGTTATACGCAAAAATTCTACAGGTCACCAGTTGTACAATATCGATGTCACCAACCGAAACCTTATTGAAGCCACACAGTTTTATCTTCAGCCCGGTGACATCGTGTATGTAGAACCTAAACGTTTTACAGCTTTTTCCAATGGATTAAAAAACTACTCTACTGTATTAAGCATAGTTAGTAGCGCGTTAACAACTTACTATCTTATTTCGCGACTTAAATGATGGATGTAATAAATGCAAATACAGAACAAAACTCGTTCGACCTTAAAACTGTAGTGTCGAAACTGCTGCCACAATGGTATTGGTTCGCTATTTCGCTGGTTGTATGCCTTTGCTTTGCTTATTACAAAAATCTGCACATAATTCCCCAGTATAGTTGCAATGCTACAATGATTCTTAAGACTTCAAATCCGCAGAAGCTTGTGGGTCTTAATGCATTAGCCCCTACCACCGACATTGAAAACGAAATAGGTCAGCTCAAAAGCAACACCCTTGCCCGTATGACCCTAAATAAACTCAACTTTGGCACCAATTATTATCGCGAGGGACATTATTCAGCCGACAAAGAACTATATAAAAACCGTCCTTACGAAGTGGAGTTTGATTCTACCCACATTCAGCCTGAGGGGTCTGTTGTTAGAACAAGATTTGTTGCCGAAAACACTTTTGAAGTCTCTATTGGTGACAATCCTCCGATATGTACTTCAAAAATAGGAGAATGGATCGAAAGAGATAATATGCGTTTTCGTTTGGTGCTCACCGATGGCACTCCTCAGATAGCCAAGGGCAACAATTTCTATTTTATTAGAAACAATTTTGAGGGAATGGTTGCAAAGTATTCAAATAATTTGTATGTAGTGCCCAATAGCTCTGGAAGTTCTATTGTTACTATTTCTATGTTTGGCGAAGTGCCTGAAAAAATTGAAGACTATATCAATACACTTTCTATTTCATATCTTGAGTACAGCCTCGAACGTAAAAACCGTATCTTGCTACAAACCATACAGTTTATCGACACTATGTTGGTTTCGCTGAGCGACAGTATCAACACTGTTCAGAAAGATATTTACCGACTTCAGCAAAATAGCAAGATCAACTCTGACGATGCTCTCAATGATATTGAGGAGACAATCAAATCACTCAAAGCAGAAATTTCCTCCACCATTGTCCGTCAAAACTATTATCGCTATTTGAAAGACGCTCTGCAAAACGAAAGCTCTTTATCATCGATAGTGCCGCCATCGCTTGCCAATGTTTCTGACCCCGTTATTGATGGCTATCTGCAAAAAATTACCGAGAAACTCAACGAGAAAACTGGCTTGCAGTTTTCGGTTCGCGATGGCGAAAACATAACTCCATACAGCAAGTTGGATTACGAAATTACTGAAATAAAAAAGCAATGCTCCGAATATGTGGTACTTGCCGACAGTATTCTCGAAATCAATAAGAAAAAACTTAATTCGCAAATAGCCCAAATACGAGCCTCTATAATATCGACACCTATTGACAAATGGTACGAAACCAAAATTACCAAGCAGTTTGACCTTAACAACAATTTATATAATAGTCTGTTGGATAAACGTTACACTGCCTCTATAACCCTTGCGTCGAATCAGCCTGATGCCGATATAGTGGATGCCGCCACATGGATTACACGCTATCCTATTGCGTCGATAGGCGGGTTTAGTTACGCTAAGGCTATTGTGATAGGATTAGCTATCCCGTTGATTATCCTTACATTGATGATTTTCTTGGAAAACAAGATAATTGATGAGGCAGAAATCGAAAAAGTTACCCTACAGTCGCCTATTGGGCATATTCCTAAAAACCTTCACCATTCGTCGGTGCCTGTGAGCGCATATCCTTCTAGTTCCATAGCAGAATCATTCCGCTCGTTGCGCACCAATATTCAGTTTGTTGACGCAGAAAACAAGCACAAGGTTATTCTCATTACATCTACGGTCAGCGGCGAAGGCAAGACATTCGTATCGGTAAACCTTGCGATTATCACCGCAGCCAATGCCAAAAAGGTGCTTTTGATTGGTCTCGACCTAAGGAAACCGCGTATTCAAGAATATTTTACCATCAACACTTCTGTTGGTATAAGTTCTTATCTTATAGGTGAATGCTCGTTTGAACAGACAATATTTAAGACAGATTATCCAAATCTCGATTTTGCCCCTCCGGGACCTATTCCGCCAAACCCATCAGAACTTATCGGTAGCGCAGCTATGTCGGAATATATAAGCAAGGCATCGCAAAATTATGACATTGTTTTCATCGACTCTGCCCCTGTGGGCATTGTAAGCGATGCGCTTATGCTAAAAAATCACGTGTCGGCTTACCTTTATATAGTTAGGCAGAATTACTCGCTCAAAACCGTGCTAAAACTATACAACGATTTAAAAGCCGACGGATACCCGAAAATGAACATCGTTTTCAACGGTATTACAAACAAGTTTGGCAAATACGGACAATACAGCTACAGGTACAACCATTATTACAACGGATATTACAGCGACAGCAAGTCAAGTAAAAAATCTTTTTTTAAAAAGATTTTCAAAAAAAAGTAGTTAGTGTAAAGTTTTTTTGCTAATTTAGCACCGTAAATATTTACTACTCTACCCAAAATCACGCGTCTATGAAAAATATGGTTTCATATCTATTTGATAAGTTCAAGAACACCACTGTTGGCATGTTCGTTTGCCAGCATCCCTATTGGGTTTTGTTTTTTGTAGTGTTGATTCACACTTTCTTTTTCAATCAGTATACTCTGTATGACATGATTAAAGCAAAAATGTCGATTAGCAAGCTTAATGCGGAGTACGATTATTATCAAAATAAGATTCAGGAGGATTCTATAAAACTTCACAATTTAAAGACTGACAACCAAAACCTTATAAAGTTTGCTCGTGAGGTTTACGGAATGAAAAAAGATAAAGAAGAAGTATATATTATAAGGTATAAGTAGATGTCGCAACCAGTGTTAACTCTCAACCAGCTAAATCGGCTGATTAAAGACACCATAAACTCTTCATTTGCCGATACGGTATATTTTGTGGCCGAAATCAATGCAATTTCGGTTAATCGTACTGGCCATTGCTACATCGATCTTATTGAAAAATCCGACGACGGTGACAATATCATTGCTCAACTCCGTGCTACCATTTGGGCTGGTACATTCCGTATGATAAAACCTTATTTCGAAAGTGTTACTGGTGAGCCTCTTAGAGCAGGTATCAAGATTATGGCGTGCGGACAAGTAACTTTTCACGAGGTTTATGGTATGAGCGTGAATATCACAGGTATTACTCCCGAATACACTTTAGGCGAAATGGCACTTCAGCGCAAAGCCACCATCGACAAGCTCTCCTCCGATGGCGTTATTGATATGAATAAGGATCTCGCTTTGCCATTGTTGGTTAAAAATATTGCTGTAATATCTTCGTCGCAGGCTGCTGGCTATGGTGATTTTGTAAACCAGCTCAACAACAATCCTCGCGGATATAAGTTCTTTACATACCTTTTTGAAGCCTCTATGCAGGGCACCGAGGCTGAAAATTCTATTATTCATCAACTTGAGCGTATATCGCGTCATGCCAACAAGTTCGACTGCATAGCATTGATACGTGGCGGCGGCAGCAAGGCCGACCTTAGCTGTTTCGACAAATATCTCCTCTGTCTTCATCTCTGCCAGATACCCTTGCCCGTGATTACAGGCATAGGGCACGAACGAGACGAATCGGTGGCCGACATAGTGGCTAACACAGCGCTTAAAACTCCCACCGCAGTAGCTCAGTTTATTATCGACCGTGCTGAGCAATGTGAGCGTATGGTCGACGATCAGGTTTCGCGCATCAAAAACGCTTTGCACAATTATATATTGCGCAAACAGACTCTCCTCGACCGTATCGAGCATAATATTGTTGCCAATATGCGCCTTTGTATACAGCGCAACCGCAACCGCCTCAACACCACTGTCCGCTCCATAGGAATGAAAATGCATAGCAAAGTTAACGAACGGCAGATTCAGGTTGAATCATTAAACGCTCAGATTGAGTTGAACAATCCTACCAACATTCTGCGCAAAGGATATTCATATACTATGCACAACGGTAAGCCGGTAATGAACGCATCGATGCTCTCGAAAGGCGACACCATTACCACAGTATTCTTCAATGGCGCAGCCGAATCAACCGTAACCAATACCGACAATCATTAATGACAACCATAGGATTAATCTCCGACACGCACGGACATCTCGACGAAAAGATTTTCAATTTTTTGGAGCCATGCCAACAGATTTGGCATGCAGGCGATATAGGTTCGCTCGCTCTCGCCGACAAGATAGCATCGTTCAAACCCCTTATTGCCGTAAGTGGAAATATCGACGACCAATCCACACGACTCGTTTATCCTATGAGTCAGCGCTTTTACATTGAAGATACCGACATATATATGACTCACATCGGAGGTTACCCAGCCCACTACTCTACACTTGTTAAAGACCTCTTAAAATGCGATCCACCCAAGATATTCGTATGCGGTCACAGTCACATTCTGCGAGTGATATATGACAAAAAATATGGGATGCTTGTAATGAATCCAGGGGCTGCCGGCATTCAGGGCTTTCATTCAGTGCGTACAGCGTTGCGTTTTAATATCCACAAAGGCGAAGTATCTGGATTAGAGATATGTGAATTACCCCGTTGAGTGGGTAAATATGCCCAAAAATGATAATTATTTATCACTTTGTAAACCTTATAAAACAAAATTTCCAATCAAGTTTGAAAAATGTTTTTTGGTATTTTTTGCCGAATATCCCCGCTACACAATTTTATAAAGCAGAATTAACAAGTTATTAACATACATAATACTTTACATTTTTTGGCAGGGCAAAATCTAGGTTGTAAACAAGTTATTAACAATTATTTAGCACATTTGATACTGATTATCAGTTAATTAAAAAAAATTAAAAAATTTTTTAAAACTAAACCGTTGATAATTACACCGATAAAACAAAACAAAAAAAAAGGTGTCAAAATAGATTTTTTTTTCTCGAAAATTTTATCAAACTTTACAGCAAAATTCAAAACAAAGCGTACAAGGAAAAAACAAATATTTTTTACAATGGATCTCTCTGCAAAGGAAATATGGAATAAATGCTTGGAATTTATCAAGGATAATGTACCTGCTCTCAGCTACAAAACTTGGTTTATGCCCATTATCCCCCTGAAAGTTGATAAAAATTTATTGACAATTCAGGTTCCATCTCCGTTTTTTTACGAATACATCGAAGAGCAATACATCGACATCCTCAGCATTGTGCTCAAACGTACCCTTGGTTCCGACGCCAAGCTGGAGTACCGTGTTTTGGTTGATAGTGGAAACAAGACACCTTCTCGTCCTGTCCCCGGTCGTGTTCCAGGTACTTACACTGTTCCTGGTAATGCTCAGTCGCAGTATTCGGCTCCTCAGCAGCAACCTCTGCAACAGCCTCACAACTCTCCTCAGCAGCCACAGCTTGGTCCCTACATTATTCCGGGCATCAAGAAAATTAACATCAACCCGCAGTTGAATCCCAACTACACTATCGACAATTTTGTGGAAGGCGATTGCAACCGTTTGGGTCGAAGTGCTGGAGAGGCTATTGTGTCTCGACTTAGCAAAACCCCTTATAATCCGCTGCTTATACACGGAGATAGCGGTCTGGGCAAAACTCATCTTGCCCAGGCTATCGGTAATAGCATTAAAAATGCTTATCCCGACAAATTGGTGCTCTATGTATCAGCCAACAAGTTTCAAACACAGTATTGCGATGCTGTAAGAAGCAACAATAGGAACGATTTTATCCATTTTTACCAGATGCTCGACGTGCTTATCATCGACGACGTTCAAGAGTTTGCCGGTAAGCAGAGTACACAGGATACTTTCTTCCACATTTTCAATCAGTTGCAACAGAATGGCAAGCAGATAATACTCACTTGCGACAAAGACCCGTCGGAACTCAAAGGTCTTTCTAAACGTCTGCTAAGCCGTTTCAAGTGGGGACTCGTGGCCGAAATCACTATTCCCGACTATCAGACACGTCTTAATATCCTTCGCAAAAAGGCATACAACGACGGTATGGATATTTCAGAAGAGGTGCTCGAATACATTGCGCAAATGGTTGTTTCCAACGTTCGCGAACTCGAAGGCGCACTAATCTCAGTTCTTGCCCAGAGTACGCTCAACCACAAGGAGATAACTCTTGATCTGGCTCGCAACATTCTTGAAAAAATTATCCGCAAACCCAAGTACGACCTTACGCTCGACTATATATTAAAGGTGGTATGCGGACATTTTAGAATGAATCCCGACGTGCTCAACACCAAGAGCCGTAAACGTGAGATTGTGCTCGCACGCCAGCTGGCTATGTATTTTGCTAAAAAACTCACCAACAGTTCGTTGTCGGTAATTGGCATGCAGATTGGAAACCGCGATCATTCCACTGTGTTGCACGCTTGTAAAACCGTGGCAGACCTGCTTCAAACCGACAAGCAGTTGAAAGCCATCTACGACGAGATTGAAACCAAGTTAAAATACGCAAGTTGAAAATAATCGGTGCGATTTTTGCTTTATTTCCGTTATGTTTATTAACTTTGAATCATTAATTATTAACGGACTAAAAAATATGTTCAAAAAAATCTTAGCCGCAACCATTTGCGCTGCAATGTTTTCAACCTCAGTTAACGCTCAAAAAGGTTTTGCTGCAAATCTCTTTCCAGAGTTTTGGGAAGGTGAGTCTTCGCTCAATATCGATTCAGATGTTGACAAAGTGGAAGGTGATTTTAATAAAGATGGTATTAACGACCTTTTGGTAGTTGCCTTGCCCAAGGACCCGGTTCATATGCGCACTCGTGAAGAGGATGGTTATGTGTATAATTTCAACCAGCGTGTTCTTGCCATCTATTTCGGACAAGCTGATGGCAAACTTAAACGCTTTAAAGAATACAGTAAGGTTCTTCCGTGCGACGACGAAGATAACGAAAATTGTATGCATGAATTTAGTTATACAGTTAATGCCAAAGGAGTAATACGCATTTCTGTTGGTATTTTCTGTTCGGCAGGTGGTGCCGATGTGCCTAATACTGAGTATGTTTTCCGCTATCAAAACGGTGATTTCTTTCTTATTGGCAAAGATTACGGTTCGTTTTCGCGTTACAGCGGCGAGGCAGAAAAAGTTAGCGAAAACTATTTAACCCACAAAAAACAGACTATCACCTACAATATGTTTGAAGAGAGCGATGAAAAGGAAAAATGGTCAACCTTACCATCAAAACCTCTTGAAAAACTTGGAGCAAAACTACTTGAACCTTTTGTGGATTAAATTGTTGCAAATATGAACCTTACATATCAAGAGGCAGAAAACTATCTGTTTACACAGTTGCCCGTGTTTGAAAAAACTGGAGGTAGTGCTTACAAACCTGGGTTAGAAACCGCCAAGTCGATTGACTCTGTTTTCGGTTTCCCCCACCGTACTTACAAAACCGTGCATATTGCTGGAACAAACGGCAAGGGGTCGGTGTCAAACTTTTTGGCCTCAGTTTTACAAGAGGCGGGTTACCGCACAGGTCTGTTTACTTCACCGCATATTGTTGATTTTAAAGAACGTATACGCGTTAACGGTGAAAAAATAGAAGCCAGTTTTGTAACAGATTTTGTAAATCGATATTGTGAGCAGTTTGTATCGCTTCGCCCCACTTTTTTTGAGCTTACCTCCGCTATGGCTTTTGAATATTTCCGCGTAAAAAAAGTGGACATCGCCATTATTGAGGTGGGAATGGGCGGACGACTTGATAGCACCAACATTATTACGCCTATACTTTCGGTAATTACCAATATTGCCTTGGATCACACTCAATTTTTGGGTTCCACTCTCAGAGAAATTGCTGGCGAAAAAGCTGGAATTATCAAGCGTGGCGTGCCTGTGGTAGTAGGGGAGAGCGATTCGCGCACCAATCCCGTTTTTCTCGACAAGGCAGAACAGATGGAAGCTCCTATTATTTTGGCTTCCAATAAGTTGTCGGCTTCGACAGGACAAATTTCGCCCGATGGCGTGCAGTTGTTTAATGTTTTTTGCTGTGGCGAACCTGTATATCGTGGTATCAGATGCGCTCAACTTGGTGTATATCAACAAAAAAACATTGTTACTGCAATTGCTGCGGCTGAACAGCTTAAAAAATTGGGTATTAACCTTACCGAGCAAAATATCTACGATGGATTTGAACACGTAAACCGCAATACAGGATTTTTTGGACGTTGGCAAGTAATTGATAATAATCCGCTTACTGTTTGCGATACAGGTCATAATCCAGCCGGAATACAATATGTAGCTGAGCAGTTAAACTCTCAAACCTATAATACCTTGCGTATGGTAATCGGTTTTGTAGAAGATAAAGATATTTCTTCTATTTTGAAACTGTTACCTAAAAATGCGGTATATTATTTTGTTAATGCCAACACCAAACGCGCCTTACCTGCTGCACAATTGTGCGAAATGGCAGATCATTATGGGCTTTCGGGACGAGTATATTCATCAGTAACCGAAGGATTTGCTGCTGCTAAAAAAGATTCTGCCCAAAATGATTTCATTTTTCTCGGCGGAAGCAACTATGTAGTTGCAGAGATATTGAAATAACCTTTTTTGTATAAACCTAAAATATATAATTATGAGAACAGACATTTGTAATGACCTGCCTAAATGCCGTATTATATTTATTCTAACGGCGATGATGATAATGTTTGGCACTAATAATCTTTTTGCACAATCTAATCCCATTTATCAAAATGGTAATGTAATTGTGTATCAGTATTCTCACGGTTGGGAAATTATGCACGGCAACAATCTTGTGGGTTATGGTGATGGAGAGCTGGATATGGAAACTCTTCACCCTGCGTTTAAAGAATTAATTGTACGACAAATGAAGTCATCTACCTCACGTTGTGAAATTCACCTTAACAAGAGTGGAGTTTTTGTGGTGGTTGTGGCTGGAAGAAGTTTCAAAGTAATGTTGTCGGAATAGTTTTTTTGTTAATTTTGCACTTGAATTTTTAAATACTAAATAAATGCATCAACTTGTAGACGACCTTATAAAGATAGCTATTGCCGAAGACCTTGGCGATGGCGACCATACTTCGCTCTCTACTATTCCCGCCGATGCGCAGGGAAAGGCGAAACTAATTATCAAACAAGACGGTATCCTTGCCGGTATCGACGTGGCTTTGGAGATTTTCAAAATTATCGACAAAGACTTGAAAGTGGATCTCTTTCTCAAAGACGGCACTGAGGTTAAAAAAGGCGATATCGCTTTCACAGTGTCGGGTCGTGTAATATCAATTTTGCAGGCCGAACGTCTTGTGCTCAACTTTATGCAGCGTCTTAGCGGCGTGGCAACTCAAACACACATTTATGCTGCTAAAATCGCTGACCTAAAAACAAAGGTGCTCGACACTCGCAAAACCACTCCCGGTATGCGCCTTCTCGAAAAAGAGGCTGTGAAAATTGGCGGAGGCTGCAACCACCGTATCGGTTTGTTCGACATGATTCTTATCAAAGACAACCATGTGGACTTTGCCGGTGGTATCAAAAACGCTATCGTTGCCGCGCAAAACTATTGCAAGGCCAAGGGTAAGAATCTTGATATCGAAATCGAAACACGCAACTTTGACGAAATCCGTCAGGTGCTCGAAGTGGGAGGCGTGCGCCGTATCATGCTCGATAATTTCAATGTGGAAGACACTAAAAAAGCTGTGGAACTTATCGGCGGTCGTTTTGAAACCGAATCGTCGGGCGGAATCACACTCGAAAACCTTCGCGATTATGCTCTCGCAGGTGTTGACTTTATATCTGTTGGCGCACTCACTCACCAGATTAAGAGTCTAGATATGAGTTTGAAAGCTGTGTAAATATTTTATCAGAATAATTTTTCATCGGGGCGTACATATTGTGCGCCCTTTTTTTATAAAAATGGTTTTGATATATGTACAAAAAAAAAGGAGAACAATTCACATTGTTCCCCTTAGCTAATTATTAACCTAAACCTTTATATTATGAAAAAAACATACTTAAAATTTATCCCTTTCTTCTATTACGATGCAAAAATATAATGTATCTTTTATTCTCACAAATAATTTTAGTTAAAAAATGTTAATCCTTTTCTTTTCTCTTTATTTATTAAACTTACTTTTTTTAATACGATAATTCGGATAATATGTTTCGTTTTTTTTGTATTTTTGCGAAAAAAATTTGCAAATATTATGTCAGAAAACAACATTATTAAAAAGGTTACTACTCAAACTCTTCAGCAGATGAAAGATAGTGGCGAAAAAATTTCGATGCTCACCTGCTACGACTATTCCACTGCTAAAATTTTTGATGCAGCGGGTATCGACGTTATTCTCGTGGGCGATTCGCTCGGCAACGTTATGCTTGGTTATCCCACAACTCTGCCTGTTACTGTCGACAATATGATCACCTACGCCGCAAGTGTGGTTCGCGCCGTTAAACGTGCGTTTGTTGTTGTAGATATGCCATTCGGCTCATATCAGGGCGACGCAAATCTTGCAGTCAGCAATGCTGTTAGAATTATGAAAGAAACAGGGTGTCAGGCTGTGAAGATTGAAGGCGGACAAGAGATTGAGGCGTCTTTTAAGGCTATTTTGTCGGCTGGTATTCCTATTATGGGTCATTTGGGCCTTACTCCTCAGAGTGTCAACAAGTTTGGGGGATACGGTCTTCGTGCCAAAGGTAGCGAGGAGGCTCAGCAATTGTTTCAAAACGCCCAATTGCTCCAAGATTACGGATGTTTTTCGGTTGTATTAGAAAAAATTCCCGCTCATCTGGCTACCGAAGTTACCAAAACACTTTCCATACCCACTATCGGCATAGGTGCTGGCAACGAATGCGACGGTCAGGTGCTGGTTTATCAAGATATGATGGGTATCACCGATATGGCTCTGCCTAAGTTTGTACGCAAGTATGGAAATTTGGGTCAGTATATGTCGAATGTTGTTTCTGAATATATAAGTGACGTTAAATCAGGAGCTTTCCCCTCTTCTGAAGAATCTTATTAGCATGAAAGGTTTTTGGCGTTATATATTAATAATCTGTTTTTTAGCTGGTTGTACAGATCCAGAGGTAGTTTTTGAAACTCTTCCCTCGGGTGTTCAATACGCTTTTGTTGAACGCAACGAAGATGGTGCGTATGCCAATGCTGGCGATGCGTGGGTGTTGGATGTGAAATATTATTCCGATACCGACTCGCTTTTGTTCGACAGCCGTAGCGTAACTACCAAATTTACTATGGAATGTCCTGCTCATAGTATGATTGGTTGTGTAGAAGAGGCTCTTCATCTCATTCACAGTGGCGACAGTATGATAATAAAGGTTGATGCTGAAAGGTTTTTTAGTGTTTCGCGCGGAATTGAAATGCCCGACTTTATAAAGCGTGGCAGCCTGCTTACTTTTTATGTGAGGTGTAATGGTGTAGTTCCTCAAAGTACTCTCGAACAGCAATTTGGAGAATATATAAGTAAGATGATGGCAAACGAAAAAATGCTTATTTCTAATTATATCGAACGTGAACAGATTGCCGCTGTGCCTTCGCCTACAGGATTGTACAAAATTATTCTTAAACCCGGAACAGGGAAACAAACCGCTGAAAACAAGACTGTTACTGTACATTATGTAGGAATGTTTGTAGAGGGTACCGAATTTGACAATAGTTACAAGCGCAACAAACCTCTCACATTCCGTCTTGGAAAAGATCTCGTTATTCCAGGTTGGGAAGAGGGTATTGCTACAATGAAAAAGGGTGAGAAAGCACGTTTGGTTTGTCCTTCTAATCTTGCTTACGGTCCCGAAGGTACTAAGGGCATTCCTCCGTTCTCTACTTTGGTTTTTGATATAGAAATGATTGATTTTAAATAAATTATGAAAAATTTTAGTGTATTCGAACATACAGCTTTAATGCTTAAATTTTTAGCATTGTTGTTGCTGACATTGACTTTTTTTGCGTGCAATAAAATGGAACATCGTGAAGACGCAGAGGAGTCGCAGATCGAACTTTTTAAAAAATCTGTCAAGTCCGACACGATTACAGTTTACGAGGTTGATGGTATTATTTTGGCATTGCAAGCTATTGGTACAGAGGAATATTTGCCCGACGACACTATCACTTTAACATATACAGGAGTTGCCCTTCAGCAGAATGTTACTTTTGCTCAAAAGGAGATTGTGCGTGTAGTTTATGGCGACAACGATTTGATTGATGGCTGGAAAATTGCCCTGCCGTATCTGCGTAAAAATTCATCTGGATTACTTCTTATTACCTACGACAAGGGTTACGGTAAAAATCGTGTAGGTGTGGTTGATCCTTATTCTACTTTGAAATTTACTTTTACTGCACAATAGACTATACCCTAAAGCCTTCGTGTTCAATTCTTTCGAGATCTTCGTCAATAGTCATTTCGGTTTCGGGAGCAAGTTCGTTGCCCACTTTGCATCCGTTGATTCCAGCGCTAAGTGCTTCTCCCTCAATTATTTTTATTAACGACCTGCCTCCGCCGAGTCTTATGTCGGCGCGTGGGTTTATAAATCGGAATATGGCTATTGTTGTGAGTATTTCTTGACTATCTAATGGTTGGGTTAGAGGCATTTCAATTCCATACTGAGGCGTAAGTATATGTATAGGAATTGATTTTATGCCTAAGTCGCGGATTTTAAGGGCTATTGCAATTCTATCGTCAATGCTTTCGCCCATACCGATTATAAGTCCGCAGCAGATATCAAATCCTATTTCCTGTGCGTCTTTTATCGTCTTAATTTTTTGTTCGTAACTGCATGTGGTGCAGAGTTTTGAATATAATTCAGGAGAGGTTTGCAAATTGCACTGGAATGTGGTTATGCGGCTCTCGTTTTTTAGACGGAGCATTTGCTCTTTGGTAAGATGACCGAGCGATGCGCAAAGACTAATGTTTGTGCGATCGTATATTTTGTTGCTCAGTTCAATTATCTGAGTTAATTTGTTGTCGGTGATATTGTTCGACGATGATGCCAGCGAAATTCGTTTTACATGTTTGTTGGTGTATTTTTCGGCATATTTTAGTGCCTTTTCTTCTTCTATTATGTTGTATTCGGTGATGGGCGTTGTAGATTTTTGGCTGAATGCGCACCATTGGCAGTTGTAGTGGCATTTAGAAGATTCCACCCTTATCACAGAGCACAGATCAAAACTTCTGCCCTTGAACTTGGCTCTTATTTGGTTGGCGCTGTAATAGAGGGCTTCGATATTGCTGGTTTGGGCTAATGCCTTCGCCTCTTGTTCAGTTATTTCGTAACCGTTGAATATCCTGTCTTTCAGTTCTTTTATCTGCGCAAAGTTCATAGTTACAAAAGGTTTTTGATGCGTTGGAATTCGGATTCAAAGTTGGGCGTAAATATCTCTTTGCCAATATGATGCTCTATCTCTTGTTTTGTCCAGAAACGTCCGTCGTCTATTTCATCTACCGAAATAATCTTAGGGTTTTCGTAGTGGCATTTGTACACATTGATTACTTCGGTTTCTACTTTGCCCTCCCAGAGATACTTGGTAATTTTTTCAAATTCACCGTTCTCTACGCCGGCTTCTTCCCATGCTTCGCGTTTGAGAGCGAGTGCTTCTTCTTCGCCGTACACAATATGGCCTCCCACAGCGGTATCCCATTTGCCAGGCTGGATTTTTTTTGCCATTGAGCGCTTTTGAAGGTAGATTTCGCCTTTACTGTTGTAGATATGTACGTGAATTACAGGGTGTATCAGGTGCGAACCATTGTGACATTCGCTACGCCAGGCACTCCCTATTACATTGCCGTCGGTGTCGGTAATGGGCAACATCTCCTCTTGGTCAGCCGATATGTGTATCTGTTCAGACATTTTTTTTGTTTGCAAATTTAAAAAAAATTTTTTTCCGTCTTAGTTTTTCACGGTTTTTGTTTCTAAGGAGATGAAAAATGCCTTTTTGGCGTTACTATATTATATAGGTGTAACTTATTATATTTTTCCAAATGAAAAAACTATTTATATTGCTGATTACTATTGCGTTATCAGTAGTTGCTAATGCTCAGGACGTGAAAGACCTCTATAAGGAAGGCAAAGATTTGTACGATGCTAAACAATATACCGAGGCATTTGCAAAATTTAATTCCGCTGCTCAGCAGGGCAATAAAAAGGCTCAATATTATCTTGGACGCTGCTACGACAAGGGTAGGGGTGCTGTCGAAGACAATGTAAAGGCGTTTGAGTGGTATCAAAAATCGGCATCACAAGATTATCACAAGGCACAGTACGAACTTGGTCGCTGCTACAAAAAAGGCAAGGGAACAGAAAAAGACCTCGTGAAAGCAGCCGAATATTTTCAAAAAGCAGCCACTCAGGGCAATGCTGAGGCTCAATACGAACTTGGCAAATGCTACTTAAAGGGCAAAGGCGTATCGCTCAATGAAGAAAAAGCGGCAGAACTATTCCGTCAGGCGGTTTCTAATCCAAAAGACGGTGCCGATGTGCTTAAAAAAATCAAGAAAGACGCCGCCGATGGAGACGCCGACGCAAAAAAAATTCTAAAAATGATAAAATAACTAACTTTTTTGAGTTTTTTTTTAGTTTTAATAATGAAATAATTTATACATTTGCATACTGAATCAATAAAAGGTAACATGGAACTGACTGAACTCACCTCAATATCGCCGGTAGACGGCCGTTACAGAAGCAAAGTTGACGAGATAGCCGAATATTTTTCGGAATTCGGACTTATTAAATACAGGGTTATGGTAGAAGTGGAATATTTTATCGCCCTCTGCGAAATTCCGCTTCCTCAACTCAAAGATTTTGACCGCGCACTTTTTAAACCGTTGCGTGCCGTATATCGCAAGTTTGAAACTGCCGACGCATTGAGAATTAAGGAGATAGAAAAAACTACCAACCACGATGTTAAGGCTGTGGAGTATTTCTTGCGTGAGAAATTCGATGCTTTGGAAATTCCTCAGTACAAGTCGTTTATCCATTTTGGACTCACTTCGCAGGATATCAACAATACCGCAGTGCCTTACTCGTTGCAGGCTGCTTTCAACAATGTCTATCTTCCTTTGTTAGACAAAGTTACCCTTCAACTTTACCACCGTGCTGGCGAATGGGCTGAGGTTTCGATGCTTGCCCGCACTCACGGTCAGCCCGCAAGTCCCACCAGATTGGGCAAGGAGATTGAGGTGTATGTAGAGCGTCTGCAAACTCAGATGGGATTGTTGAAACTTGTGCCTTTTTCGGCTAAGTTTGGTGGTGCCACCGGCAATTTCAACGCTCACCATGTGGCTTATCCCGATATTGACTGGACAAGGTTTGCCAATTCGTTTGTAAATCATGTACTTGGTTTGGAACGTAGCCAAGTTACCACTCAGATAGAGCATTACGATAATTTTGCCGCTTTCTGCGACGGAATGAAACGTATCAACACCATCCTTATCGACCTTTGTAGGGATATTTGGATGTATATTTCGATGAACTATTTCAAACAGAAACTCAAAGAGGGTGAAGTTGGTTCGTCGGCTATGCCTCACAAGGTTAACCCCATCGACTTTGAAAACGCAGAAGGCAATCTTGGTATTGCTAACGCTATATTTACACATTTGGCTCAGAAACTTCCTATTTCGCGTTTGCAGCGCGACCTTACCGACAGCACAGTTCTCCGCAACGTAGGTGTGCCTATCGCTCATACTATCATTGCTATGAAATCATTGCTCAAAGGTCTCGACAAATTGATTCTCCACAAAGAGTCTATCGACGCCGACCTCGAAAACAATTGGGCTGTATGTGCCGAGGCTATCCAAACAGTTCTTCGTCGCGAATGTGTGCCCAATGCCTACGAAAAACTCAAAGAACTTACTCGTGTAAACCGTCAGATTACTGCCGACGATATTCACGGATTTATTAAAACCTTAGACGTAAACGACTCTGTAAAAGAGGAACTTATGAAGATTACTCCGTTTAATTACACGGGAATTTAAGGTGAAGTTTTTAGTAACGATATTTTTGTTGGTTTCAACGTTTACACTTGAAGCCCAAACGCTAAAAATTGCATTATTAAAATATTCTGGCGGCGGCGATTGGTATGCAAATCCTACGTCGCTGCCTAATCTTGTAAAGTTTTGCAATCAAAATCTTAAAACAAATATCTCTAACGATATTCCTACTGTGGAGCCGGGTAGTGCTGAAATTTTCAACTATCCTTATGTTCACGCCACAGGTCACGGCAATGTGGAATTTTCGGGTTCGGATATCGAAAATCTTAGGCTTTACCTTATGTCGGGAGGATTTCTCCATTTCGACGACAACTACGGCACAAGAGATTTTGTATTTCGCGAAATGAAACGTGTTTTTCCTGATAATCAATTGGTTGAGATACCTTCTTCACATTTAATTTTTCACCAAAAATACCATTTTAACCATGGTTTGCCCAAAATTCACGAACACGACAACCATGCTCCTGTGGCTTATGGTATTTTTATAGAGGATAGGCTTGTATTTTTATACACTTGGGAATGCGACCTTGGTGACGGTTGGGAAGACCCTGAGGTTCACAACGATACACCTCAAAAGCATTTAGAGGCGTTGCAAATGGGTGCCAACATCATAGAGTATGTGTTTAATCACAATTAATTATCAATCAATAGATTGATAAATCAATAAGCCACAAATCCGAATTTTTTTACATGGCTCGGCATTTCAAGCACGGCACGTGTCATAATGCCTTTGGCTGTATAGTTGGGGTGAGCGGCAATGGTGCTCAGCAGCCAGAGTTCAAAAACAAAACTATTCATAAAGTCAACATCACGTGTATATCCTGTAATCATACGCGCATTAGTGTGACGTTTAAATGCCTTTATCTCCTCTTCTTTCATACGCAGCGAACTGCACGACCCGAAATGCACGTTGCGGTTGAGAAATAGATTTTCGTGCTTGTTGGCAAATGTGCGAAGGTTGAGGTTTACTCCGTTGGCAAATTCAATGGCGCTTTTGGCACCGTGAAAACATAGGTAAACCATATCGTAGGCTGAGTACGAACTATAATTGAGGTGGTTGATATAGTATTCAAAGTCCTGAGATGTAGCCACTTGTCGAAATGCGTAGGGAATGTTCATAGTGTTTTCCAAAAATTCGAGCAGCGATTTTGCCGCCGATTTCTTTTTCAAATCCTGAATCGACTTGTCCCATTCGGTTTCCAAGCAAAAAATTTTGTTCATATACGTTTTGAATTTTTGAGTATGCAAATATAATAAAATATACTTAATGTACAAAAAAATATATTTTTTTTCGCAAAAAAATGCGGAACTAAGATGTTTACTCTTATTGTAAATCAAATAATTGTTGTTATCTTTGCGCCATAAATTTAGAAAAATGATTACAGTACAGAATTTAGCGATACAGTTCGACAAAAAGCCTCTGTTTGAGGATGTTAACTTGAAGTTCACACCCGGCAACTGCTATGGTGTTATTGGCGCAAACGGCGCTGGAAAGTCCACTTTTTTGAAAATCTTATCTGGCGACCTCGATTCTACTCGTGGCACTGTGGAACTTGGACACGGAGAGCGTCTTTCTGTTTTGAAACAAAACCACTTTGAGTTTCAGGATTTTACAGTTTTAGACACCGTGCTTATGGGTCACCGCAAATTGTGGGACAATATGCAAAAGAAAAACGAACTTTACGCCAAAGCCGATTTCAACGACGAGGACGGAATTGTTCTCGGCAAACTCGAAGACGAATTTGCCGAAATGGACGGCTGGAACGCTGAAAGCAATGCCGCAGCACTTCTCAGTGGTTTAGGTATCAAAGAAAGTCTTCACGATCAACTGATGAAAGATATTAGCGGCAAGGAACGTGTGAAAGTGCTTCTTGCTCAGGCTCTTTTTGGCAATCCCGACAACCTTTTGCTCGACGAGCCTACCAACGACCTCGACCTTGATACTGTTCTTTGGTTGGAAAACTATCTATCTAATTTTCAGAATACTGTGATTGTGGTTTCGCACGACCGCCACTTCCTCGATAATGTATGTACCGATATTGTAGATATCGACTTTAATAAAATCCGTATGTTTTCGGGCAACTACTCGTTCTGGTACGAGAGTTCGCAACTTGCTCAGCGTCAGCAGGCTGCCCAAAACAAGAAGGCTGAGGAGAAGAAAAAAGAACTTTTGGAATTTATCCAGCG
This sequence comes from Bacteroidales bacterium, assembly GCA_016286055.1. Classification (GTDB taxonomy): domain Bacteria; phylum Bacteroidota; class Bacteroidia; order Bacteroidales; family UBA3824; genus UBA3824. The sequence goes on along the minus strand of JAEERW010000010.1, from coordinate 106,978 downwards.
ATTCAGTGCCAACGTGGCAAAGAGCAAGCAGACCACCAGCCGCAAAAAAATGCTCGAAAAACTCAATATCGAGCAGATTGCACCCTCTACACGCCGCTATCCGGGCATAATTTTCACACCTGAGCGTCCCGCCGGTGACAAGGTATTGGAAGTTAAAGATTTAACTTACGAACTCAACGGTGAAATCCTTTTTAAAAATATCACCTTTAATATTGAGCGCAACGACAAAATTGCCCTTCTTTCGCACGACCAACGCGCCACAACAGCGTTTTTCCGCATAATCAACGGCGAAATCCAACCCACTGCTGGTACTTTTGCTTGGGGTCAAACCATCACCACGGCTTATCTCCCCTTAGACAATAGCGAGTTTTTTAAAAAAGACATCTCAATCAAAGATTGGCTCGGTCAGTTTTCGGAAGATACAACTGAGGTATTTTTGCGTGGCTATCTTGGTAAGATGCTCTTCTCTGGCGACGACATCAACAAAAAATGCACTGTGCTTTCGGGAGGTGAAAAAATGCGCTGCATGATTGCCCGTATGATGCTTCAAAATCCCAATTTGATAATGCTCGACCACCCCACCAACCATTTGGACATGGAGTCGATTCAGGCATTCAACAACAATATGAAGACCTATCCCGGCAACATCATCATGACATCTCACGACCACGAGTTTATTCACACTGTCTGCAACCGTATTCTTGAAATCACTCCTAACGGATTGATTGATAAATATATGGATTTTGAAGACTATATGGAAGACGAAAAGATAAAGGCTCTCCGCGAGTCTAAATATGAATAGTTGTTTTCAACACGTTTTTTTGAAAAAAGGTGTTCTTCTTTTTTGGGGGGGGACACCTTTTTTTTTGTCTATATGATATAATATAACTCATAAAACCTATTTTCTATGAAAAAATATTTACTCATATCGTTTTTGGTTTTCGCATTTTTGAGTGTTTCGGCTCAAAATGATACCATTGTCAAAAAGTTTGGTGACGTTAAGCCCGAAGATTTTGTTCCCACCGAATTAGAAAAAATGGGCGGATATAAGGCGGTGATATTGCTAAATCAACGTTCGGTATATTTTGATGTTTTTCATTCCCAACTACCGACTCATTCTTCAACATCAGCCATTTATTGGGATTTACGTTTTGTAAATACCTATCACATACGTTATAAAGCCTTGGAAGATAATTTTTTAGATGAAAACAAGTTCGTTATCCCTTTCAGCGGACGTTATGAATACGAATTTCTTCCTAAAGTGAGAGCTGAGATTTTTTCTTGTGTCAACAACAAGGTTGTATCCAAGAAAATTAAATTTAAAAATACCAAAATTATCAACCGCGACAGCATTCACAGCCGTATGGAAATCATTTTTCCCGATATCAAACGTGGAGATATTGTTGATATAGAGTATACTGTGGCTTCGTTTGATTATTTAAATCCCGCTAAATGGGATTTCCATCACGAGTATCCTTGCCTTGTGTCGCAAGTGGTTACTGTTTTTCCAGACAATATTTCTTACGACGTGATTATTACCGGAGAGAATATTCCTGTTAATAAAATTGTTAAGCCTCATACAATTATCTATTCTGTAGATCGAACATATTATTATACTTATATGGCAAAAACTACAGAACAATTGTCGTTTAGATTGCCGGGCGAAAAGACTTTTTGTACAGCTTACAATACGCTCCCAGTGGATACAATGTATAATTTCATGCCCCAAAAGAATTATAACGATGCACAACTTTATCTTCGTCCGAAAAAGTTTACTGATGAGTATACTGCTGGTATGGATGGTTGGAGTAGATTAATATCTATGCTTCGGAAGTATGCAGATCCTGATTGTAGATATAAATCGCAATACGAAGTGAGGAGTATGCCGACAGTAGACTCGTATGTTACTTTTGAAAGCGGCAATTGGAAACGTTTTAACAAACGTCAACGTCAGAGTCCTGTATTTTGGAAACCTATTCTCAAATCATTTTTGCTCCCTGACAAGCTTGCCAATTTGTATGATGATTTTGATGGGTTGGATTCGCTTACTATGTTAAAACATATTTACGGCTTTGTAACATCTAACGTGAAGTGGGATAGTACTTTTGCCAACTATATAGCCCATTATCCTGAAGATGTCTTACAAAAAGGATCTGGCAGTAGCGCAGAAATCAACGGCACTTTTGTTTCTCTTTTGCGGCGTGCTGGATTTAACGCCTTACCTGTTTTTTCTGCCACAAGGGATTTTGGTATGGTAGATTCTACATATGCCAATACATTACAATTCAATAATATACTTGCTTATGTTACATTTACCCAAAACGATTCGTTGAATTCCTTTTTAATTGATGCTACATGTCCTGAACGTAACTTTGATGTGCTTAATACTCCGAATATCAATAATTTGTATTTGGTGATGGATTTAGATAAATCTACTCATTCTTTTCTTGTATATCCTCCTTCCTCAAACAATGTGCGTATCGTTTCAGCCGAATTGAAAAACAACGATTGGGTTATTTCCGAAAAATCCACCGGACTTTTTGCTGCTGAAAATAGTGATTACCTCAAATCTTATGGTGCCGAACAATACCTCACAAGCCGTTTTGATTTTAATAATTCCGGAGTTAGCTCTTATAGTAGCAGCCACGAAAATGGAGTATTTAAGTTTAGTGCCCATGTCTCGCTTATTAATGAGGAATCAAAAGCCATTTTGCGCAATCTTATTGGTAAGAATCCTTTTCCCGAGTTGGTGCGCACTGTGCCAGTGGATTTTATTTACCCTCGCAAATATAGTTTTGTGGTATATTCCAATGATTTGTTATCTTTCCCCGAACAATCTTTTAATGCATGCAACAATAAACTTTCGGCTCATATTTATGTTGACAATTCCAATAGCTCGTCGGCACTACATTTAGATATCAACATCACCGAAACAATGTTTAGCGTAGCTGAATATGATTATTTAAGAAAGTTTTTTGATGATATATACATTTTTTTAGGTAATTAATGTAATTATGTGATTTTCTTAATTAATTTTTTCTTTTTTATATTTACCTTTGCAAAAATATAAAAATATGAGCAACATTAATTTAAAAAACAGAAGTCTGCTGACATTGCTTGATTTTACAACAGATGAAATCAATTATCTATTGCAGTTGGCAGCCGATTTGAAGAAAGCCAAATCGCAAGGCACAGAGGTTAAGCACCTTACTGGAAAAAATATAGCATTAGTATTTGAAAAAACTTCCACCCGCACACGTTGTGCTTTTGAGGTAGCTGCAGCCGATCAAGGCGCTCATACAGTGTATATTACACCGTCAGCAAGCCAAATTGGTCACAAAGAATCTATCAAAGATTCAGCCCGTGTTTTCGGACGTATGTTCGACGCCATTGAGTATCGCGGTTTTGGACAAAACATAGTGGAACAGTTGGCTGAATTTTCAGGAGTTCCCGTTTGGAATGGCCTTACCAACGAGTTTCACCCCACTCAGGTACTCGCCGACTTGCTTACCATGAAAGAGCATATCAACAAGGACGTTAAGGATATGAAGTTCGCTTTCCTTGGCGACCTCCACTGCAACACTTCCAACTCGCTGTTGGTGATAGCCTCCAAATTAGGAATGGACATCCGCCTTGTGGGTCCGAAGAAACTTTTCCCCGACAATGTTTTGGTAGAAAAATGCAAAGCCATTGCCCTTACCACCGGCGCAAAAATCACCATCACAGAGAGCCTTGAAGAGGGCGTTAAGGGTTGCGACGTAGTGTACACCGACGTTTGGGTGTCGATGGGCGAACCTGTGGAAGTGTGGAAAGAGCGCATAGATATGCTTTTGAAATACCGTGTCGACAGTAACTGCCTCAAACTCACTGGCAATCCCGATGTTAAGTTTATGCACTGCCTACCCGCATTCCACGATTTAGACACCAAGGTTGGACGTCAGATTTACGATCAATATGGTCTCGACTGCATTGAAGTTACCGACGAAGTGTTTGAATCGCCTGCGTCGATAGTTTTCGACGAGGCAGAAAATCGTCTGCATACCATTAAGGCTGTGATGGTTGCCACTCTCGGCGAATAAAATTTTAGAAAAAACACGCACCTTTGTTTCTTGGTGTGTGTTTTTTTTTTACATTTGCACCACAATCAATTAGTTTTTATCCTATGGACGAAGACCCTTATAATTTAGAAAACTGTAAATTTTTCCCTGAGGGGTAAGAACGTTTCTTTTTGAAGCCTCCTGCCCGCTCGGGTAGTTAATTTTGGAGGTTTAACAATGATTCAGATGTACAGAAGTTTTCTGGGCGCAGAGAAGTTCAGTGAACTTGAAAATGGATGTTGGGTGCATTGTGTACAACCCGACAGCGAGGAGGTAGAACTCTTGCAGGAAAAATTCAAAGTGCCGCAAGACGTTATACAAGATATTCTCGACAACGACGAGCGGCCTCGTTACGAAGTGGACGACGAGTGGAGTATGATCATTCTCCGTATACCTGTGGAGACCACTGGCGACTCTATGAACTACACCACTTACCCGCTCGGTATATTTATGGGCGAAGATTATACCGTTACTATATGCAACGTGCCAAACAATGTGCTGCCCGTTGACCAGCCTTCTGTTTATCGAAATTCTTCGCAACCTGTTTACGACCGCATCAACTTTACCCTAAACCTCTTTATCCGCAGTGCAAATTCGTTTATGTACTACCTGAGACAGATAAACCAGCATACTTCGTTGATTGAAAAAGAGATAGAAAAATCTATTAGAAACAAGGAACTCAACAAATTGCTCAAATTAGAAAAATGCCTTGTATTCTTTATCACCTCGCTCAAAAGCAACGAACTGGTACTCGCCAAGTTTAAGAACTCTAAAAAGACAATGTTCAGCGAAATCAACGAGGACTTGATAGAAGATGCTATGATCGAAACCAAGCAGGCTATTGAAATGGCACAGATTTACAGCAATATCCAGAGTGGCATGATGGATACATTTGCTAGCGTTATCTCCAACAACCTCAACGTGGTGATGAAGCAGATGACTTCGGTTTCTATTATCTTGATGATTCCTACGTTGATAGCAAGTTTCTTTGGTATGAACGTTCCCAACGGTATGGAAACGTGGGTTTGGGCTATGCCTTTGATACTCGTGTTCTCAATATTGATGGCTTTTATAGGTATCAAGATTTCGCGACACAAGCAGTGGCTGTAACTATCAACCAATCAGTATTTTACTAAAATAATAAAGATATGGAAAATAATTCACGACCATTGATTTTGGTTTGCAACGATGATGGCATTTTTGCAAGGGGTTTAAAAGAACTTGTGATGGCTGTTTTACCTTTGGGCGAAGTGGTGGTGGTGGCACCCGACAAACCGCAGAGTGGCAAAGGTCATAGCATTACGCTCGATATGCCTCTATGGTATAGGCGTTCTAATATTTTTGGTCCCGATGTGTTGGCGTTTAAATGCACTGGCTCGCCTGCCGACTGCGTAAAAATATCATTGTACAAGATACTTTCGCGCAAGCCCGACATCATTCTCAGCGGTATCAACCACGGTTCTAATTCAAGTATCAACCAACTCTACTCCGGCACTATGGGTGCGGCTATCGAAGGCGCTTTGCATAATATTCCATCGGTGGGATTTTCTATTTTGAATTTTGCTGCCGATGCTGATTTTTCCGATGTGGCTTCTTATGTGCAGATGATTACCGCTACTGTGATGCAACACAAACGTGACAATAATATCTGCCTTAATGTTAATATCCCCAATCCCTCCGAAACACCCATCAACGGCATAAAGTTTACTCGTATGAGCCGTGCCATGTGGGACGAATATTATGAGGAAAACATTCATCCTAACAATCGCAAAATGTATTATTGGCTTTGTGGAAAATTTATCAATCATGAGCCCGACGCCCAAGATACCGACGAATGCGCACTCTCCAAGGGTTATATTTCAATCTGTCCTGTAAAAGTAGATTACACTGATTACCAACTGCTTAATGAATTGTCGGAGTGGAATTTTCAACGTCCAGTAGATGGACCTACATTCATGTATGAGTCTACAAACTCTTCCAATTCGGCACGCGAAACTGATTGATAATCATCTGGAATTTTGAATTCTTCGTCGCTTACATCCTCTTTCACCACTTCTATTGCCCTCATTTTCATGTTGATATTGTTGAGTCTAACCTGAAAACCCATAAGTACTGCATCAATAGACTTGTAGGGGGTATTGGTGTTGGGACTTTTAATGTTGATATCGTTGGTGTAGTATAGTTCAAAAGGCTGTGCGCTCTCTTCGGGACATTCAGCCAATATCTTTTTGCATTTGTATCCGCAAATGGTGAGAGTGTCGTCGGTGTAGGTGAGTTTGAGATTCTGCATAGTTTTATATCCAAAAGGATATTCCGAAAAATCAGCCTTGTACATCATTTTTTGGTTCATAATTCTAAACAGCGAGTAGTTTGTTCGTGTTTTGAAGTTGCTGACGTATATTAGGTTGAATACTTTCATAAATCCAGAGATGTTGATAACAGTGTTGTTATCTTTGAATTTCATTTCCATGGTCTCGGGCAGAAGGGATACCAGACTAGTCTGTCCCTCTTCTTTTGGGTATTCGATTGCATATACTATTTTGCCCTCGTGTATTTTGCCAAAGTCGGCAAAGCTGTTGCACGATAGTGTGCTCGTAACCGCCAAGGCTATCAGAAATACCGCGCTGGCAATCGTTGTGTTGCGCATTTATTGTGTTTTTTTTTGATCAGTTATGTGTTTTTTGCAAAACACAAATATATGAATTTTTCTTAAAACAAATAATTAAACCTTTAATTTTTCTTAATTTGTGCAGTTATGATAATTTTTTTGTTTTTTTTCCCTACATTTGCAATTAATAAAAGATTTGGAGATGACAAAACTTTGTTTGACTTTTTTGTTGTTGGTGTCTTCGTGCGTGGTTTTTGCCCAAGAGACATCAAAGGCAGTGAGTATTGTGGAAGATAAATATAAGGTGAATACCGCGTTTCAGCCCGGTGAGGTGCTTGTCTACGACCTTAAATACGGCATTGTAAAAGGCGGCGAACTTAAAATTTCGGTTGGATTAGAACCCGTTGGCTACGATTACTATTTCCATGTTAAGGCTGTGTGCTATTCCACAGGTGTGGTTAGCAAGTTGGCTCATATTTACGATATTTACGAAAGTCTGTTTGATATTACCACTGGTTACCCTCTTAAGGCTATCCGCAATGTTACCGAAAACAACTACAAGCGCTACAACGAGGATATTTTTTGTCAGGATAGCAGCGTGATTTACAGCATGAAGAGCGGCAGACATGAGGTTCCTCCTCACACTTTTGACCTGATTTCGGCTTTTTTCTATTCTCGAAGGTTTATCTTTGACAAAAAATACGCTAAAAATGAGGAGATGCAACTCCACACTTGGTTCAACGAAAAACTTTACCTTGTAACCCTCAGATACAAAAAAACCGAAATGATTAAATCTGATTTCGGTAAAATAGAGTGCCTGAAATTTGTACCTGTTTTGAGCGATAAGTCGGTATTTACAAAAGAAGACGACCTCGAAGCATGGTTTACCAACGACGGCAACTATGTGCCCCTAAAGATAAAGATTGATATGCCATTTGCTGCAATCCGCTGTGAATTAAAGAGTTATAAAAACCTCAAAAACACCGATGGCTGGCTCAAATAATCCTCTTAGTGATGGAAACTTGGACAGGTGTTGCAGTGGCTGCTTTTGCGCGAAATCCAATGTTTGATGCCTATCGCAAGGGCTATGCCTTCTGGTGAACCGTGTACTATTGCTACCGAAAGGTCGTTCTTTTTCGACAGATAATAGTTGTATTCCAATTCGCCGCTCAGCCAACATATTTTGGTTTGGAAACTTCCACTGTGGTAGACACCTTCGTCAATATAGCCTTCCTCGTCTTCCCAAGTTTGACGATAGAATCCGCACGGACCAATGCCTATCGACAGTGAGTGTTTGTATATTTTAAAAAGCCTAAATCTCAACATTACCTGTGTGCTGAAAGCTGCTTTCTGCATGCAGTCAATTTTGATGGTTTGTGCAAACTTTAAACTTGTGATATCAGAAGCGTAGATTTCGCCGCCTAATCTAAGTCCAGGTTCCAACAGAATTTTACCGGCATCGTCGGCTTTAATTTTGTAAATTGGAGCATTTTCGCGGTCGCCAAAGTCTGCTCCAAATCCTGTGAGCGCGGCGCTGATATTGCTCTGTGCTGTGCATAAACCAGCTGACACACAGAGTATTGCTGCTGCTATTATCCCTTTTAAATTTAACATCATTCTTGTTTTTTAGTTACTCTATTAACGTATCTTTTAAAAAAAAATTGGATTTAAATTGTCAATCCTTGATTTTTGTCAAAAAAATTACTTATTTTTACCATCGATTTTTATTAAAGAAATACGGTTATGTATACATCTATCGCCAACCACGGTTTAACAGTGAAAGATAAGTTGATAGAAAACTATTATATTCTTAATCAGATAGTGCAATCTATCGACACAGGCATAGCTATCATTTACGAAAAACAGCTCGTTCACGTCAATAACGAAATTCGACGTATCACTGGGCGTACATACAAGTATTTGGAAAACAATCTGATAGATATTATTTCACCCGAAGATGTTTATAAAATCAAGCGTAAGTTTATCGGTGTGCTGAAGCATATTTGCGAAAAGGCAGATTTCTATTTTAATATAATAATGCCCGATGGTAGCACCAAAACTTTGCGTTGCAAGTTTACCTTGGTACGAATAATAGAAAAAAATGGCGTATTTGCTATGGTGCACGAAGTTTCAAAAGCCGAATTGGAGGCTTTGAACCATAGCGACGAGATATATTCAAATGTGGCTCACGAGTTGCGCAGTCCTTTAAATGCCATTATCGGGTTTAGCAATATTTTAGACGATGAAAGTTTGAGCGGAGCCGACCGTGCACAATACCTTACTTATATTCGCAACAGTTGTAAGTCGCTATTGCTTTTGCTTGACGATTTTTTTGATTTTAACAAGTTAAAACACAATAAGATACAAATAGAGGAGAGCTTGTTCGATATTAATTCCTTGTTTGACGAGCTTCTTCAATGGTCGTTGATTTTTCGCTCGGAGTGCAACAAATCGGATGATTTGAATATTGTATGCTTGAAACCACAAATGCCATCTTCAAGAATAATAACAGGTGATCCGCAGCGTATTAAACAGATATTGATAAACCTACTGAGCAATGCCATCAAATTTACCGAAAAAGGCTCTGTTACATTTAGTTATGAATTGACGGCAAATATACTGAAGTTTGTGGTTAAAGATACGGGAATCGGCATACCAAACCATATGCTTACCAAGATATTTGATCGTTTTACCCAAATCGGAGCCATCAAGAGCAACAATGGTTTAGGTCTTGGACTTGCCATTACCAAGACCCTTGTAGAGCTTATGAACGGCACTATTGAGGTAAAATCACAAGAAGGCGAAGGTTCTGAATTTATTATCCACATACCTCTGAAAATGACTTTGCAACCTTCGTCTAACGCAGCAGTTTCTGTTTCATCCGATATAGCTTTTTCGGGAAAGAAAATCATCATAGCCGAAGATGCCCGCATCAACTATATTCTGCTCGAAAAGATATTGTCAAAAACAGGTGCTACAATACTCTGGGCACAAAACGGCGAAGAGTGTGTATCGCTTTTTAAGCAAAATCGCGACACTAGCGTTATCCTTATGGATATGCAAATGCCTGTAAAAGATGGTTATGTAGCTGCCCGCGAAATTCTTGCAATTGATTCCACTATGCCTATTGTTGCTCAAACAGCGTTTAGTATGGATGATGAACGAGAACGCATTCTCAACACTGGATGTGTGGATTATATAGCTAAACCAATTGATCGTATTGAACTTCTTAAAAAAATAGCATCGGTAATAAGGTAATTAGCAATTATGGATAGTTCCGTTGATATTAACTGGTTTTCGGTAGTAACTGGAACGCTCGGCGGCTTGGTTTTCTTCCTTTTGGGTATGGAAATGATGAGCAACGGACTCAAAAGCAGCTTAGGAAACAATATCCGCTCAATACTTACAAAACTCAACAAAAACCGTTTTGCAAGTATGATTACAGGCGTATTGCTTACACTGATAACACAAAGCACCGGAGCCACCACTATTATGATGCTCAGTTTTGTGGAAACCAATCTGATACAGTTTTTCCAAACCGTTCCTGTGATACTTGGTGCCAACATCGGCAGTACTTTTACAAGCCAGTTGATTGCCTTTGACATAACGGCTTATGCCATTATTCCTGTAATTGTGGGATTTATCCTAAAAACAGTTGGAGTCAACGACAAACTTCGCGATGCTGGCAGTGCTATACTTGGCTTTGGTCTGGTTTTTTATGGTATGAAATTGTTAAGTATTTCTGTTTCAGATCTTAAAGAGTTGCCACAGTTTCTCGAGATGGTATCGTCCGCCTCTAATCCTTTGATAGGAGTGCTTGTGGGAACTATTGCCACAGCCATTATGCAGAGTAGCTGCATGTTTACAGGTATTTTGATGGTGTTTGCCAAAGAGGGCGTGATGGGTTTAGACGAGGCTTTCCCTTTGATAATAGGTAGCGGCATAGGCACTAGCCTTTTGGTAGTTTTGGCTTCTGTGGGTTCGTCGAGGGCCTGCAAGCGCACAATGATAGCCCATCTTTTTGTAAAAATTGTTCCTGCATTTATATTTGTTCCTCTTATTCCGCTGTTGGTGATGTTTTTAGATTGGCTCGGCGATATTTGGAACATCACTCCCGAACGTCAGATTGCCAACGTTCATACTTTATATATGTTTGCTTCGGCGTTTGTAATACTTCCTTTTACTCTCTCGGTTGCCAAACTTATCGAAAAAATTCTTCCCGACCAGCCCATTCCCGAAGACAATGTTCCACATCTTAGATATATCGATATCAATGTGGTGGTGATGCCACAGTCGGCTATCGAACTTTCAATTTCAGAAACAGCTACCCTTATCAAGCTGACAGGCAGAATGTTTGACAAGTCGTTGAAACTGCTTTTGGATTTCAAACCCAACAATCCTGAGTCGAAACGAATGATTGAACTTGCCATAGCCGACCTTGATATTAAGGAGAATAAACTTGATTTTATAGAGGAGCAGGTTCGCAACTATCTTTTTGCCGTTGGTAAACGCAAGGTTACCAATATCATAACATCCCAAATATTTTCGCTAATTTCGATCTTAGAGCAAACCGAGCGTATGGGCGACGTAATTCATCGTGGTATCAAGCCTCTATACAACAAGCTCATAACTCTTGGCAAATCATTCTCGCAGGAGGGTCACGCAGAGATTGAGCTTTATTACAACGAGATTTCCAAACATTTTAAAGATATAATCGCCGCACTTGCCTCTCGCGATACTCAGAAAATTGCCGTAGTGTCTGCTGAAACTAAGCAAACAGCCGACCGCGCCGAAAGTCTAAGATTATCGCATATTAAGCGTTTGTGGGACGAGAATCCCAACGTGGAACTTACTCATGAGATACATATGCAGCTTATCGACGACCTTGCCGACCTTGCCACACTTTTATATAATATATCATCGATTTTCAGCAAGCATATTCTACCCGAAGATGGCGATTTGTAGAAGTTTTTTTGTTTTTTTGAGTTGATTATATATCTCTTTGTATTTTTTTTTGCATATTTGCGCTGTAATTATCTCAAATTAAAAACTAAATTTTACACATATGAAAAATAAACTTCTTACCTCTGTAATTTTCTTGATTACCTTGTTTTGCGTATGTTCGTGTGCCTCTAAGCCCGAAGATCTTATTGTAGGCAAATGGCAGATGACCGAACTCACTACCAATAGCCCCGATGCTGAAAATCCCGACGTAAAGGATTTTTACGTTGAGATGGCAAAAAACTCTGAGTCGATTTTTAATAGCGACCTTACTTGCGTTAACACCGTTAACTCTATCACCACCAAAGGACGCTGGACAATTCTTGCCGACGGCAAACAATTGCACATTATCGACGAGTCTGGTTCTAAATCTATAATGACCATTGAATCAATTACTTCTGATCGCCTTGTGTTAACATCGCAGGCAGACGACATCGTAACTAAGACAGTTTTTACAAAAGTTAATTAAAATTGGAAAAGATACTTATTTTATATTCGCCCGATGGCAAGAATACCGCGGAGAAATTAGCGCAGATTTTAAAGAATAAAAATTTTGGTGTTACCACTGGAGCTTCTTCTTTATCTGACGAACTGCCTGAGCTGGTAATTGCGGTTTTTACACCCAAATCTGATACTAATCCTCAATTTATCAATGTGTTGGATACATGTCAGGAAAAGGATGTAACAGTTGTGCCATTTGTAACCTCTAATATGGAAAGCACTGCCACGCAGCGTTATTTTCTCAACGACCATGTGTGGATCGACAATATTGAAACCGTGTTTTCTAACGCCGCAGAAGACCTTGTGGACCTTCTTACCAAAAACTATAGCGACCTTGCCGATCGCAAGCGCTTAAAACAAGAGAGGGAAAGTAAAAAACAACGCAAGGTTGCTAATAATTCAAAATCAGCAAATTCCAAAAAATCTACTGGCGACGGCTCCAAAGAAACTTTTTATAAGAATATCTGCTATATGCTTGGGGCATTGGTTGTTATATTATTGGCAATAATAATGTTCCGACCAAATTCAAGCGACCCAGGTGCTCAAAATAAGAGTCTCAACTCTGTTGATATCAACTCAAACATCCGAACCTCAGAAGATCCTCTTATTGGTGTTTGGCGTATGGAGAGCTATGTCGACAACCAGTTTAGAGCCAACAAACAAGATAGTATCGACCATCAGCAAGCTGTAAAGCAGCTCGTTAGTGTGGCTTCTCTGCAGTTCACATCCGACCGCCATTTTGTGCGCTCTGGTTTTTCGGATACTCCTGAACGTGGTTATTGGGAATACGACCCCTCTACACATTATCTGAAACTTCAGCCTGAGGGCGATACCAAGTTTGACCAAGTGCAATTGCAAGAACTAAACGAAACAACTATGGTTATTGTGGTTTCCGAAAAGGTTGAAACTCTTGATATTATTACTAAAATGACTTTTAAAAAGGTTTCTAAATAATTGAAAATGAAAAAGATATTATATATATTTGCTGTTCTTACGTTAATATTCATTTGCGCTTGCTCCGATAGTTACGAGCAGATGCTTGTGGGCAGATGGACTCTTGTTAAGGCAGAAATAGTAGATTTTGATGACTTTTGCGATTATCAAAGCCGCCTATCAACCGAAGAGTTGGAGAAAAAGATTAAGCAAATCGATATGGAACTTGAAACTGTTGACGAAGTGCATAAACCTTCTCTTCAACAACAAAAAGAGCTTGCAGAATCTCAAAAATTGCAATGCGTTCCCGATTCAATTAAGGCCGATGTTTCCGACAACATGAATCAGCTTTTAGGCAATTTCTTTTTTGATCTTCGTAGCAATAAAACTTTTTCGCTTTCGAGCCCCAACGACAGTGTTTCTGGTACTTGGTTGTTAAAAGGCGATTCTATTATTTCCACACTTTTGAGCGGTCGTCCTTCTGAGGATATCAATATTATATCGCTATCCAACAGTAAGTTGGAAGTATCCACAACTGAAATCGACGACGAAGGTTACGAAATTACAACTCTTATGAGTTTTACAAAGTAGACACATTTTAAACAAACAATCAATTAATCACTAATTAAGGTTCTTTTATGTTGAAAAAAATCCGTTTTTGGCTTGCCCTTGTATTTTGGGTGAGCATCACTCTACTGTTTTTGGACATAACCAAAGGTTTGCATATCTACCTTGGTTGGATGGCCAAGTTACAGTTTTTGCCTGCAATATTGTCGATTAATATAGGAGTGATATTGTTGGTGCTCGCTCTCACCTTTCTTTTTGGAAGGCTCTATTGCTCAATAATTTGTCCTTTGGGAGTTTTTCAAGATTTTGTCAGCAGAATTGCAGGACGTTTTAAAAAGCGTAGATTCTCCTTTAAGAAAGAAAACCGTTCTGTACGCCTTTATATACTTGGCGTATTTGTGTTAATGATGATATTTTTTGCACCTATTGCCGATTTGGTTGCACCTTACAGCGCTTACGGACGCATGGTAAGTTTGCTTTTTCAACCAATATATCAATGGATTCATAATATCGGAGCAAGCATAGCTGAGCATTACGATTCGTATGCTATGTATAGCCTTGATGTTTGGTTTAAGGCTGGATGGGCAATTGTAGTACCTATTGTAACTTTTATTGTGGTTACTGTTTGGAGTTGGAAAACTGGTCGTGGATATTGCAACACTGTTTGTCCCGTGGGCACTCTCCTCGGTTTAATTTCTACTAAATCACTTTTCAAAGTCAACATCAAAGACGACAAATGTGTAAATTGCGGACTTTGTGAAAAAAACTGCAAGGCACAGGCTATTGATTATAAGTTGCATAAGATTGATTATTCGCGCTGTGTGGCTTGTATGAACTGTATCGATGTTTGCAAAAAATCGGCTATTGTTTTCAGTCGTTGCAAATCCGAAAAAGCAGAGTCTAAGGCAACTTCCGAAGTAGACGAATCACTGCGCAAAACTTTGGCTACCACCGCTTTATTGGCTGTTTCGTCGGTAGTTAAAGCTCAGGAAAAAACAGTTGACGGTGGTCTTGCCGTTATTGAGGATAAGAAAATTCCCAACCGCGAAATTCCTGTAAAACCTGCTGGTTCAAGAAGTTATAAACATTTTTCGAACCATTGTACAGGTTGTCAATTGTGTGTATCGCAATGTCCAAATGGAATTTTGAGGCCATCCACCCGTTTGGATAGCTTTTTGCAGCCCGAAATGAGTTTTGAACGCGGATATTGCCGTCCCGAATGTACTCGTTGCTCAGAGGTTTGTCCTACAGGTGCAATTGAAAAAATCACTCGTGAAGAGAAAACCGCCATTCGTGCTGGTCACGCAGTGTGGATCAAGCAGAACTGTTTGCCAGTTACCGACGGAGTATCGTGTGGCAATTGCGCAAGTCACTGTCCTTCTGGCGCTATCACAATGGTTCCCCTAGTTGGCAATCCTGATGTTAAGATTCCTTCTATTGATTCAGAACGCTGTTTGGGTTGTGGCGCTTGCGAACACCTATGTCCTGTACGTCCGTTCTCTGCTATCTATGTTGAAGGAAATTTGGTGCATGGCGATTTTTGATGCAGAATTCGTAATTCACAATTCATATTTTACAATTCGTAATTATTTAGAACAATGTCAGACAACAATATATCACGCCGCGAGTTTTTAAAAATAGCCGGAACGTCGGCGGCAGTAACGGCTGTGGCTGCTACAGGCTGCGGCAAGGCTGTGGATTCTACTGGTGTTGGCGACACCAGCACGTCGGTTTCTAAAAATATTCCCACCGACAAAATGACCTACCGCACCAATCCCAAAACCGGCGACAAAATTTCGATACTCGGTTACGGTTTTATGCGTCTTCCCACCATCAGCAACCAGAGTGCACGTGAGAGCGGCGACGAAATTGATCAAGAAACCGTCAACAAACTCACCGACTATGCAATTGAGCACGGTGTAAATCTTTTTGACACGTCTCCTGCCTATTGCCGTGGCTTTTCAGAACATGCTATGGGTATCGCCCTAAGCCGCTATCCTCGCGATAAGTACTTCGTTTCCACTAAATTGTCGAACTTTGCTCCTCAGCAGTGGACTTTTGAGGCATCAAAAGCCATTTATCAAAAGTCGTTGAAAGAACTGCAAGTAGACTATATCGACTATCTGCATCTTCACGCAGTAGGCAATGGCGGTATGGAAACTTTTTCGCAGCGATATTTAGACAACGGAATGCTCGATTACCTTATGAAAGAGCGTGAGGCGGGCAGAATCAAAAACCTCGGCTTTTCGTATCACGGTGATATTAAGGTATTTGATTATTTGATCGACAATCACGACACCTACAAGTGGGATTTTGTGATGATTCAGATGAACTATGTGGATTGGCATCACGCTAATCAGTTGAACCCGATGAACACTGACGCCGAATACCTATACAACCGTCTTGCCGAAAAGAATATTCCTATCTTTATAATGGAGCCTTTGCTTGGCGGTCGCCTTGCCAAACTGCCCAACCATGTGCAAGAAATATTGCGAACACGCCGTCCCGAAAGCAGCATCGCCTCGTGGTCGTTTCGTTGGATTGCTTCTCATCCTCAGATACTTACAATACTTTCGGGTATGACGTATATGGAGCATCTTCAAGACAATCTTTCCACACTTTGTCCTCTCGAAGAGTGCACCGACGACGAAAACAAGTTTCTTGAGCATGTGGCAGATGAGTTTGTGCAGTTTCCGCTTGTGCCTTGCACCGCTTGTCAGTATTGTATGCCTTGTCCCTACGGTGTTGACATTCCCACCACCTTTACACATTATAATAAATGTGTCAACGAGGGATATATCTCGGTTTCGCAGCAAGATGCCAACTATGTGGAGGCGCGCAAACGATTCCTTATCGGCTACGACCGCGTGGTAGAGCCCAAACGTCAGGCAGCGCACTGTATAAGCTGCCGCACTTGTGTATCGCACTGCCCTCAAAATATCAACATTCCTCAAAAACTTCATGATATTGATGATTATATCGAAAAGTTGAAGCAGGGAACATTGTAAATTATTACACTTTTTTATAAAAACGGTGCAGATTTCGATGAAATTTGCACCGTTTTTGTTACATACTGTAACGGTTTTTATATCTGATGTTGATGTTGAAAAAAATATTACTCTTTATGTTGCTGAAAACCAATATTATAGAAGATGTTAAAAAAAAGTTTTATAATTGATATTTTTTCTTTAAAAAAAACTTGACATTGAATACAAAAACTTGTAAATTTGAATATTAGAAACTAATAATTTATTTTATAAATTAACATATTGATATACAGAGTATTATTCTTTTATAATACTTTCCGAACTATTAATGAGTACAAAAATGGTCAAAGAAAAGGAAAATAAAGAACTTTTTCAGCAGACAATGCTTTTTGAATGTGCATGGGAGGTCTGCAACCAAGTAGGCGGTATATATACAGTTATCCGCTCAAAAATACCAGCCATTGTAAGTAAATGGAATAGAGATAATTACATACTTCTCGGACCTTATTTTGAAGATCAGGCGTCTCCTGCGTTTGATCCTATTGACGACCTTTCTGACCCTGTTGGATTTGCTGTCCACACAATGCGCGAGAGTGGGTTCGAGGTTCATTACGGACATTGGCTCGTAACTGGTAGGCCAAAAGTGATACTTTTTAATCCGTACACAATATTCAATCGACTTGGCGACATAAAGTATAAAATCTGGGCTGATCATTACATCTCCATCGACTATGACGATGACCTTACCAACAAAGTGCTTTCGTTTGGATACCAAGTTACGGAGTTTTTTAGAATTTTGGTCAACAGCGATTTGCAGCAAACCAATGTGATAGCTCATTTCCACGAATGGATGGCCGGTGTGCCTATTATGGATATCCGCAAGGAAAATATGCCTATCAAGACAGTTTTCACCACGCACGCCACCATGCTCGGCCGCTATTTGGCTATGAACGACCATAGTTTCTACAACAACCTGCCTTTCTACAATTGGGAAGACGAAGCAAAGCATTTCAACATTTTCCCCATTGTGCAGTTGGAACGGGCAGCGGCGCATGGCAGTCACGTGTTTACTACCGTGAGCGAAATTACAGCTTCGGAATGTACTCACCTTCTCGGTAGAACTCCCGACTTTATTTTGCCTAATGGATTGAACATTGAGCGATTTGAGGCTATGCACGAGTTCCAAAACCTCCATCTCGACTACAAAGAGCAGATCAACGAGTTTGTGATGGGTCATTTCTTCCAGAGCTACTCGTTCAATTTGGACAAGACTATGTATTTCTTCTCTTCTGGTAGATTTGAGTATCAAAACAAGGGCTTTGACCTTACTTTGGAGTCGCTCGCTCGGCTCAATTACAAGATGAAACAAGAGAATATCGACTCTACCGTAGTGTTCTTTTTGATTACCCGTCAGCCTACCTATTCATTTAATGCGCAGGTACTTCATTCTAAGGCACTTATGGAAGAAATTAAGCGCAATACCGAAGAGATTGAGCGCGACCTTGGCAAAAAACTTTTCTATGCAGTTACTCAAAACAATGGTTCGTACAAATTGCCAAATCTTAACGATATGATAGAGGAGCATCAGGAATTAAAACTCCGCCGCAACGTTAAGACTTGGAAATCAAACAACCTTCCGCTTATAGTAACTCACAATCTCAAAAATGAGAACGACCCTGTGCTCAACTTCCTACGTATGTCGAACCTGATCAACAATCGCGACGACAAAGTTAAGGTGGTTTACCATCCCGACTTTATCAATTCGGCTAACCCGCTGTTCCATATGGAGTACGGACAGTTTATCCGTGGATGTCACTTGGGCGTTTTCCCGTCGTATTACGAACCTTGGGGCTATACTCCGTTGGAATGTATGGCAAGCGGTATCCCATCGATTACCAGCGACCTTGCAGGATTCGGCTCTTATATCAAAGCAAAATTCGACGATTGCGAAAAAATGGGTCTTTATGTGGTTAACCGCAAGAATGTTAGCTACAACGACAGCGCAGAGCAGATGGCTAATCTTATGTTACGATTTGTAAAACTCAGCCGCCGTGAGCGTATCAGCATGCGCAACAATGTGGAGGAAAATTCTACACACTTCGATTGGACCAACCTTGCTCAGAACTATTTCGACGCTTATGACGAAGTGATTAAACGATAATATTTTGGGTTATTTTAGATAGTTAATGTTTGAAGCCTCTCTTAATGAGAGGCTTTTTTATTGCTTTACGCTATAGATATCGGTTTCTGCATCCTTTTTGGTAAAGGTTTTTTCAAGGGTGCTGTTTCCTTCCAAGAGAGTGGCGTTAAGGTTTTTGCAGTTTGCGTCTGTACCTTTTATTAAAAAGCTGTATTTGGTAGGAGAGTAGATAGTGTCGATATTGGTGAATGGTTTTGTTATGTATCCTAAATATTTGTTGGTGAGTAATTTATAAAATGTTTTGCTGCACATAATGCTGTCGGTGGAAGAAACTGTTTCGTTGAGATAATTGATTGCTTTAATATCGGTTTCGGTTTGATTGGTGTGCGAAATATACTCGCACGATGTGTTTTTGCTGCGGGCTGCAAAAACGGCAAACAACACTATCAATGCGCTGATTATTATATATTTATAAGTATAAAAAATATTGATCGACGAGAACGACGCACCAGTGATTACAGCCAACAGTGCAACCGATACCAGCAATGTGCAATAATCGCTGTGAGAGGTAGTTTCGGTGGCTACTATAAGCAACATAAACAATCCGATATAGATATAGTTTTTAACTTCGAAACCCTCAATTTGCCGCTGAATTGCTGCTGTAATAATTGAAATGATGAATATCAATGTCAATGTTAAACGTTGCTGTGATACAAATGTAAAAATCAGTCTGTCAGTAATATCCTCTGCATAATTTGTGATTGAAAAATTCTTTAATACCGAAAGTTCGCCAAACATCACCATATTGATAGCCTCTACTGTTGCTGTTACAGCAATGGGAATCAAAAAGAAAATGAGCGATTGGGATTTGTTTTCCACGTTTCTTTTTATCAGGAAAGCAACAAGGAGGAAAAATATTGCCAAAATTCCAGAGATATTGATGTTTACAGCCAAAACAAGCCAAATGCACATAGTTCGGTATTTTTCGCGCAAAAAGCAGTATAGCGCAGCGAGAAGTAATATGGTGTTTATTATTTCGGGCTGCACGGTGGCAAATTGGGCCAGAAAAATATTTTGAATAATCAGCATAGTGGCAGCAAAAATGCCGGCTTGTTTGCCAAAAAAGAAGTTGCCAAATTTAAGCACCACAAATAATCCCAAAAAAGCAAATAGGGTAGCGGTAATTCTTATAGTAGTTATGTTTTCTCCAAAAATACTAAAAATCAGATAATAAACCAAAGCGGGAACATTAGGAACATTGTTGGCGAAAAGTTCCAGCTGGCTGTTGTTGGAGAATATCATTTGGCTAAGAAATTCTGTTTCGCTATACGATAATGGCATAACGTATATGTTAAACCTGAATGCAAAAAGCAGATATACACCTATTATGAGAGGAATGTAAAATTCTAAGTTTTTTAGTTTCTGCATTTTACACTGATTTTAAAAGTTTTTCGGCATCGGAGCCTATATTAAATAGCATATCTATTACGCTAAGGTTTGGGGTAAAACCGAAAACAGAGTCAAACACCTGAGGATAAGGTGTTTCGTCGTAATAATTATGTTTGGGATTCTGAGTTTTTTTGGGGTGGATTTCGTTGCGGAGGTCGGTATATTCGGCATTTCCTTCGTGAATGTAGTCATCAGAGAGTGAGATTTTTGTCTTTATGTTTAAGATGTTAAAAATCTGAGCGTTAATCTCTGTGTTAAAGTCCCAAAGAAACACATATTTTTTGTGGAAGAAAGCTTCCAAATCGTCTCTGAAGTATTCGAAATATGGCGAAGAGTTGTAAGCCGACACAATAGCGTGCCAATGCTGCGACTGCCAATGTTGGCTGTAGCTTATTTTTGTGTCGCGAATAAGGTGTTTTGAGCAGCCTTTTTCGATAGGAATACTCAAATCCATAGCTCCGTTCGACGCAAGTATTGTACAGCGATTTCGAAAACTCTGTTTTATAAAGTTTTCGTATTGTTCTACAACAACCGTTTTGTTTTGTATTAATGCTCTAACGTATTGAATATTAGGTAAATATGCTGTACTTAATAGAATTTTCGTCATAATTTTACATTTGTTGTTGCAAATTTATAAAAAATAAATGAATATATACGCTTTTTTGTTTGTTCAATTTCAATTATTATTGTTAGTTTTGTGGTTGTAAAAAATTATTTAGGAGGAATTATAATGAAAAAAATTTTCAAAACCATCGCAAAGATATTAATTGTCTTATTGGTTGTGATATTGGCACTTATGATTATTATTCCGATGTTTTTTCCGGATAAGCTTTTAAATTATGGATGCCAGTTAGCCAAAGATTACATCAACGCTGAGTTGTATGTTAAGGACTTAGACCTTAATTTGTTTAAGCATTTTCCCGATGCCACCATACGTGTTGAAGATGTATATTTAAAAGGTGTGGAGGAGTTTCAAAACGACACTTTGGCTCAATTCGACAAGCTTGAAACCACAGTGAACCTTATGTCGCTTTTCGGCGCCAAAATTAAGGTGAAATCTGTGGTGTTAGACAATCCAAAGTTTAATATCATTGTGCTTAAAAATGGCAAGCCTAACTACGATATTGCCAAAACCGACTCTACCGACATTGAGGAGGAGGTAATTGATACACTGCCGGCTTCGTCGTTTAAACTTGCTCTTAAAAAACTTGAAATCAACAATATGCGAGTGGTTTATACCGACAGTATAACCGATGTTCACGCACTTATCGATACTCTCAACTTTAAACTCACTGGCGATTTAAGTGACAAAGAGTCTATACTTTCGATGCTTATGGATATTGCAAAACTCAACGTTAGGATGGGTCCAATTATCTACATCAACGATGCTGTGGTAGACGTAAAGAGCAATCTCGACGCTGATATGGAGCAGATGAAATTTGCATTTAAAGAGAATGTTTTTAAGATTAACGAACTTGCGCTTAAACTCGATGGCTGGATAGCTGTTCCCGACACTAATGTATCTATGGATTTGAAGTTTGGCGCCGACAACACCGATTTTAGAAGCGTTTTGAGTATGATTCCTGCCGATTATGCCAAAGATTTGGAAGGAGTTAAAACCTCTGGCAATTTCTCGTTCGACGGTGGTGCCAAGGGTAATTTCAACGCTGTTTCTTTCCCAGAATTTTGGGTAAACCTTTTGGTTGATAATGCTCGTTTCCAGTATCCCGACTTGCCTAAATCGGTAGAAAATATTAATATTGATGTGAAGGTTAAATGTCCTGGCAATTTAGACAGCATTAATATTGACGCTAAGAAAGTTCATTTGAATATTGCCGATAATCCTATCGATGCTCGTTTTTTGGTTCAGACTTCTGCTAAGGACATTGATTTGGCTGGCGACATAAACGCTTCGTTGCAATTAGAGTCTGTTGCTGACGTTGTGCCTTTGGAGGATATGACTCTTAAAGGATTGGTTAAGGCAATTCTTAGTTTCGACGGCAAACTCTCGTATCTCGACGACGGTGCCTACGATAAGTTTAACGCCAAGGGAGATATAAATGTAAATAATTTCCGCACAGTTTTAACTGATCTTCCACCTATCGATATCAGCAATGCGCACCTTATAATCTCACCCAAGAAAGCCGACCTTGAATACTTTAATATGACTATGGGTAAGAGCGATTTTAATCTCAACGGCAAGATTGACAATATTTTCCATTATGTTTTCGCCGATAGTACATTAAAGGCTGATTTTAATTTCAAAAGCAACTTGATAGATGTTAACGACATTTATTCATACGACCATTCGGTGGTAGCATCCGACGGTGTTACTGATACTTCTGCTATTGAGGCTCCTGAGATTCCTTCTAATATTAATTTTACCCTCAATTCTAATATTGGTAAAATCCTTTATGATAGTCTGGTTATAAATACATTAACTGGTACAATTGGTTTGCGCAATGGCGCTGCTTTTCTCAATGATTTAAAACTCAATACCTTAGGCGGAAAAGTTTTTGCCTCTGGTGTTTACGATGCTTCTGATATCAATCGCCCTGGTTTGGATTTACAACTTGATTTAAGTCAGGTAGATATACAAACAACAGCTACAACCTTTAATACTATTGAGCATCTTGCGCCTATTGCTACTAAATGTCAGGGAAAGGTTACCGCAAAGGTTAACTTTAACGGTTTTACCGACCGTTTCTTGAATCCTGATTTGAAAACCATCAACGGTGATGGACGCCTTGTTACTCAGCAAGTTGCTATCAAAGATGCTGAAATTTTCAAGATGATTGGTACTGCTACCAAGAACAACAAGCTTATGAATCCTGCTATGAAAAATATCAATGTGGGTTTTGTAATAGAAGATGGTAATGTAATTATCGACACCACAGCCTTTAAGATGAACGATCAAGATGCTACATTTGGAGGCAAACTTGGTCTCGACCAATCGCTCAATTTTGATTTTGGGCTCACGCTTGTGGAGTCTATGGCAAACGAACTTCTTGGTAAAGTTGCAGGTGGAGACCGTAGCGGTATGATTAAAGTAATAGCAACAATAGGTGGTACTGTTACGAATCCCAAACTTGTAGGTTTCCACACTTCGGCTACCGATGTTATCAAAGAGGTGGTTAAGGAAAAAATTCAAGAGGTTAAGGCAGAACTATCTGAAAATGCAAAGAAATACATAGCCGAAGCCAAAAAGAAAGCCGACGAGGTGATAGCTGTGGCTAAACACACCCGCGATACTCTGATTGCTACCGCACAAAAAACTTGCGACAAATTAAAAGCGGAGGCTAAAGCCGCTTCCGACAAGGTAGTAGCCGAAGCCACCAAACAGGCCGACGACCTTATTGCCAAAGCCACCAATCCTGTAGCCAAAGCAGCTGCCAAACGTGCTGCCGACGAGGCTATAAAGAAAGCTCAGGCTCAAGCCGACAAAACTCTCAATGAGGCTTATGCCAAAGCCGACAAAGTGGTAAGCACTGCCAAGTCACAAGGCGACAAGATAGTTACTACCGCTGAACAGCAAGCCGATAAAATCAACAAGGAGGCTATGGCTAAGGCGGAAAGTATTAAATAATTTTTTTTAGGGCATTTTTGTTTCATTTTTTGCGTTATATACGTAGAATAACAAAAATGCCTTTTTATTTATGAAACGCATATTCACCATCATATTTGCCGCACTAGTTTGTTCTGCGTGTTTGGCGCAGAAACCGTGTTCTTTGCCCAAAGTGAAGGGTCTCGAACAGAAATATGACGATGCAGTTTTTCTTTTAAGAAACAATCAGGATATTGGTATAAAGTACCTTACAGATATTACAATTGATTATCCTAAGTATTATCCTGCCACACTGATTTTGGGTGAGTATTACCTTAAAAAACAGGTAGATGCACAACTTAGATTTCAAACCGATATGGCTTTGCAGTTTTCTAAGTTGGCTCAGCACCATCTTTCGCTGTCGTTTGAGTTTTGCCCCACTTACGATAGCTGCCGTGCTTCGTTTTATTTGGGCGAATGTTATTATCTTGATAGAAAGTTCGACCAGGCAGAACGCCTTTTCAACAATTTTTTGGACAACGACAATTCAGCACCGTCGTGCCGTGCCAAGGCTCAAAAGCGGTTGGATATGATCAACGAGTATTACGACATTATAAGTCACCCTGTAAAGTTTAATCCTCGTGAGCTTCAGAATATTTGCACCTCTGACGACGAATATTTGCCGATGATTTCTCCCGATGGCGAATTGTTCCTCTTTACTCGCCGCCATGTGAAGCGAAATGGCGATTTTTCGGAACAGATTGTGCTCAGCACCAAGATACACACCAACGATACTGTTGCAGATTTGTACACTGTGGGCGAACCTCTTCCAGCTCCGTTTAACCAAGGCAAATTGCAAGGTGGTGCGTGTTTCACTGTTGATAATCGTATTTTGTACATAACTATTTGTGACCATGAGGATTGCGACATTTATTATTCAGCCAACGAAAATGGTATTTGGCAGCCTTTGATCAAACTGCCCAACACTGTTAACACCGATTTGTTCGACGGTCAGCCAACTGTTGACGCCACGGGCAATACCATTTATTTTTCGAGCAACCGTCCCGGAGGTTACGGAGGGTATGATATTTATAAGATTGTTCGTCACGCATCCGACTCGCTTTGGAGTTCGCCTCTAAATCTTGGTCCTAGTATCAACACTGAGTTCGATGAAAAAACGCCTTTTATCCATTCCGATAACAAGACCCTCTATTTCGCATCCAACGGACACGGCGGTCTTGGTGGTTTTGATATTTTTGTAAGCCGTTTAGACGATATGTCACGTTTTTCAAAACCAAAGAATATTGGTTTTCCTATTAACACCGAGGGCGACGAGGTGGCATACGTGGTGAGTGCCGATGGTAAGAGAATATATTTTTCGTCGAAAATGCTTAGTGGAAAAGGCGGTTGGGATATCTATTGTTCTGACCTTCCTCCTGAGGCAAGTCCTAACCAAGTGCTCCTTATTAAAGGTAAAATTACCAATGAGAATGGTGAACCAGTGCCTAATGTAAGCATAGATCTTACGGGTCTTAAAACTTTTGAGACCGCCCACGACGAAACCAAAAAGAACGGTGAGTATGCAGTATCCACCCAAGTTAACGACGACGAGGAGTATTTGCTCACTATCAAGAAAAAAGGCTTTTTTTACAATATGCAGGTGATAACGCCCGATTCGGTTGAGTATGTTCCGCCAACATACAAGGATATCCGCATCGACAAGATCCAAACTGGCATACCTGTGGTTTTGGAAAATGTGAATTTTGAGTTTAATTCCGCTAAACTTTCACCATCGAGCGAGGCGGTGCTTCGACAGTTGGCTCTCTTCTTTGCTGAATATCCGCAGTATAAAATTGAACTTGGCGGTCATACCGATGCCGTTGGCAACAACGAGTTTAATATGGTTCTTAGCGAAAAACGTTGCCGCACTGTTTACAACTATCTTGTAATGGTTGGCATTGACCCAAAAAGACTCACTTACCGTGCGTTTGGTAAAACCACACCCTTGGCGCCTAACACCACTTCGGAGGGACGAGCTCTCAACCGTAGGGTGGAGTTCGTTTTGTATGAATAGTTATTTCACCACTGCGATTTTTCTACGCATTTTGCCGCTATCACCTTTAAGTTCGAATATGTAAATTCCTGATTTAAAATTTGTTAAATACAATTTTGTTTTGGTTGATTTTAAATCTTGCTCTAACACTTTTTGACCTTTGGTGTCGAAAATGCGTATTGTGTTGTACGATAGCTGACCTTTGATATCAATGTTGATATACTCAGTAGCTGGTGTTGGATAAATACGCACAAAATCACTTTTATTATTGTAGGGATCTACCCCAGTGATGATGTACAATTTTTGCTCGGCGGTTTGGTTTTTGTGGTTAGCGTTTATTATTACGTCGCTTGCAGAGTTGTTGTTGGGCGAATAGCCTGATATTTTGGCAGTTCCGTCGCCATTGTCGGTAATAAATAGCCACGATGGAAGTTCTGCTGTGATAGTTGGAATGCTGTTTTGGTCGGTATAGTTGCACGGCGGAAATATAATTTTATCTACCCACACCTTGTCGTCGTTTTCGCTTCCCAATCCATCTTTCCAGTAGAGCCATTTGAGAATGTGGTTTCCTGACGGGACAGGAATTTTGACTTCGGTCCATGGGGTTACTCCTGCCCAGTTTTGTTTAATATCGCCGTCGATTGAAAATTCAAGATGGTCGTAATACGTATCGGTAGAAGCGTTGTACTCCTCGCAAGACGTTTTTACATAGAAAGTTATGGTGTCGTTTTTTGGATTATTGATTTCTATTTTGAAATAGGTGTTTGTTTGGTCGGGGATTGAGGCACTTTCAAAACAATAGTTGCCT
The DNA here is from genome assembly GCA_016286055.1 of Bacteroidales bacterium. Lineage (GTDB taxonomy): Bacteria > Bacteroidota > Bacteroidia > Bacteroidales > UBA3824 > UBA3824. The sequence continues at coordinate 80,290 of JAEERW010000010.1, read as the reverse complement.
GAATATGGGTTGTCAGTGGAGATTATCCAAGGACGGCGAGAGTTGATACTCAATGTGGACGGTGTTTCCCCGTTGTGCTCAAAATCTTCGATTTGTGCGTTGGCAGTAACTTGGTGGGCATATTCCGACGTGTAGTTGTCGTAATTTAGAGTAAGAGTAAAGTTGATGTTTTCGGTTTTTGTGTTTTTTATGTTTAGAGATATTTTGTAAGTGATGTCAGCTGAAACGTTGGCACCTAAATGTTTTATGTAGATATTTTTGTTGCTGATATTTATGCCTTTATGATTGCATTTTAATATAGCGGCTATCGAGTCGATGCTAATTTTGCCAGTGTTGGTTATTGTAAAAGTGAGTTCCGCTTTTTCGCCAGCTTCTAAAATGTTGTTGATATTTGCTGCGGGAGTGGTAGTTACTGTGTATTCAAATAATTGGTCGAATGATAGTTGTATTGTGTCGGATGATGGGGAATTGATTGTTAGGGCAATGCCTTGGTCGTTGATACATTTGTATTTGCAATCAAGTTTAGGCGTGAGTACATCTATGTTGCCAATAATGAATCTTTGTTCTTTGTTGTTGTTGTAAGTGATTATCAATTTGAATTTCGCATTTTTTTCCTGTGGATAATCTTTTGCAAAATATATTTTGAAAGCATTTTCCAATGTCAAGGTTTCTTGTGGAGCAAGCAGAGCGCACGGTTCCATCTCTTTTTTGATGGTGATAGAAGGATTGTCGGAGGTGATTTCAATGTCGATATTTGTAGCGTTGTTGTCGTCAATAAGAGTTTGCGCTAAGTTTTTGATATCTAATGAAATGTATGTGGAATCATTGAATTTTGGATAACGGCTGAACCTACAAGCCGAGAGTCCTACAATTGCGTTTGCTGCATTAGAAATAGGAATCTGCTCAATGTAAGTGATTTTGTTTTGGGCTGTTATCACAAGGGTAGCTTCACCTTCGCTTATGCTTGCTGCGTTGAAATTTAGCATCGCTGTACCATCCTTATCGGCATATTCAGATGCGATAAGTTTTCCGTTTTGTGAAAGGGCGCAGAGTGCATATGGTACAGTTTCTATTGTTAGCATCTTGTTGCCAATCACAAGATTTTGCGGATAGTATTCCACATTGTTGGGTGTTGGCGTTTTGTAATGTACTACCATCGACGGGTCGCCCATAAGGTTAAATACCTCCCAATAATATTTGTAACTTATACAACCGCTTTCGGTAACGGCTAAGTTTCCTCTATTGAGTATTTGTGCTGCTGTAATATATTGGTTGTCAATGTCTTGTTCGTTGGTCTTTGTGTGATATAGCGCATCGGCTACACCACTTTTTGAATCTTTGTAATTATCACTGATGTTGTTTACCGCCGATTTGCCTATTAGCCACATATAGTCGTATTCCCAAATTGTTTCGTTTGCCGCTCCTATATATCCAGCCGCTCCGCCATCTTTTTTGCGTATGGCTGCCTCGGCAAAATTGTTTGACGCATGGAATTTGCTTGTTAAACAGCAGTTGGCAATCCAAAAACCTGCAAAGGTGTTTTCGGTTAGAGTGTTGATATCGTCGTAAGTGATAAATGGGTTGTCCCAGCTCGAAGGATTGCCGTGACCGTGATAATAAACCAACCCAACACCTGTATTTAGTTGATTAATAATTGATTGTGCTGCGCCAGAATTGTTGCATGGCATAATACCATACGATTCGTTATATGGATATAGGAGCGATGTGTTACCGTTTGGATTTGCGTAGTTGTTGTAAATATATTTAAGGGCGGTGTTGCTGAAATATGGTGCGTTGTCAACGTCTACTCCCGAGATAAACGCCATTCGGTTTAGAAAATTGAAATCTGTGTAGTCTGTTTTCTCATATTTAATTATTTTGTCAACAATGTTGCCCATTGAGGTGTTGTTGGTGGCACTAATTCGTCCGTACATTATTTCAGGAAGAATGTCGTCGGTAAATTCACAATAGTAAAGATCACTCTGTTGTGATTTATCCATAACAATGTCTTGAAACACTTGTTTACCTTCCCAAGAAGGAATGATAGTTTCGTCAGCTGCAAACAATACATATTGAGGTGCGGCGTATCCTTCTGGTGGATTTTTGTAGAAGTTTTTTATATAGTTTTTTATATCATTATTGGTGTTTGAAAAGTCTTGGTTGGCGTATGCAATTTTAACATTGTAGCCTTGCATTGTTTTCCAAGCAGCAAACTTGGATATGCTTTGCTCAAATTGAGGATGTGATATTATTAGGTAAGTATTTGATTTGCTTTTTATTATTTCTCCTTGCGATGATTTTGTAAGTGATTTTTTGTTATAAACTTTTATATCAATTGAGTGGTATATTACAAGTATGTTTTTGGTGGGATTATAGTTGAAAGGTGTGATATCAAGCCGCACTAAATAATTGTTTCGCATGGTGCCTATGGGTGTAACACTAATTTGAATTTCGCTCTTCAATGTGTCTATTTTGTATGCGTTGTTGTTGATTATCAGTTGTTTTGATGATGTTTTTGCGCTGTTTGGTGTTGGTTTTTGTGCTGGTAATATCTTGTCTCCGTATGATGTTTTGTTTAGGTCTATTATTGTGGAATCTGTTTTAGTAATAACGAATGAGTAATCTCCTGATTTTGAGAATTCTAATATTTTATTGTAGCTTGGCAACATAGGTTCTCCATTGCCGAATGTGCGTGAAAGAATAGGGGATGAGATAAGGTTGAATGTACCCTCGGCTGTTTTTTCTCGCGCGATATTTATGTATGGCAAGCGAAAACTTACATAGGCACTTGCTGACATTTGCTGTATTTCGGTGGTTCCCGTTTCGGGCAAAAGTCTTATTGTCTGAGCATCGGTTTTAGCGCAGATAATTGCGGCCGTTATTATCAAGAGTGATTTGAGTTTCATTTTTTATGGTGTTTTATTTTAATTAAAACGCTCAAAGTTGCTTTTTGTTTAATATAAAAATCGGCGGATGTTATCGCAACAACCGCCGATGCCTTTAAAAAAAAGGAGGTGTTTAATAAAAAATTTATACGAAATATTCTTAGTCGAAAGTTACGATGTTTTTGAGGTCGTCGAGAGTTTTCTTAACAGCAGCTGCAGAAGCATCAAGAAGTGCTTTCTCTTCGCTGTTGAGGTTGAGCTCGATAACTTTTTCAACACCGTTGGCGCCGAGTATTACTGGAACACCAAGGTACATATCTTTGTAGCCGTATTCGCCGTTGAGGTAAGCGCATACAGGAACTACGCGTTTTTGGTTGCGAACGATTGCTTCTACCATGTAAGCAGCCGATGTGCCGGGTGCGTACCAAGCCGATGTGCCGAGGAGGTTTGTGAGTTCGCCACCGCCTTTCTTTGTACGCTCAATGATAGCCTCGAGTTTGTCTTTGGCTACGAGGTCGGTAACAGGAATACCGCCTACTGTGGTGTAGCGTGGTAGGGGAACCATTGTGTCGCCGTGACCACCGAGGAGAAGACCTTGGATGTCGAGAGGAGTAACGCCGATTTCCTGAGCGAGGAATGCTTTGTAACGTGCTGTGTCGAGAGTTCCAGCCATACCGAACACTTTGTTAGAGAGTGTTTTAGCGGTTTTGTATGCTACATATGTCATAGCATCCAAGGGGTTGGAAACAATGATGATGATAGCGTTGGGCGAAGCCTCGATAGCTTTTTTGGTAACGTCCTTAACGATGCCAGCGTTGGTGCCGATAAGGTCTTCGCGGCTCATACCAGGTTTGCGGGGAATACCAGAGGTGATTACGATTACGCCCGATCCGGCTGTTTTAGAATAATCGTTGGTTACGCCTGTAATCTGATGGTTGAATCCTGCTAATGCAGAGGTCTGCCAGATATCCAAAGCCTTGCCTTCTGCGAGGTTAGGTTTGATGTCGAGCAATACTACTTGATTGGCTAAGTCTCTGCGGGCAATGGCGTCCGCACATGTTGCGCCTACATTTCCGGCGCCTATAACTGTAATTTTTTCCATAATTGTGTTATGTATAAATTTAATTGTCTGTTATATAAAAATTCCGGACTCTCCGGTTTTTTTCAATGCAAATATATGAAATAATGTTTTACACGGATATATTTTTTTGTTTTTTTAGAAAAAAAATTGTTTTTGTCGTTTGCATGATTTAACTTTGTAACTGCTAATTTAGAAAAAATGGGACGTTTTTTGGCTATCGATTATGGCAAAGTGCGCACGGGACTGGCAGTTACCGACCCGTCGAGAATTATTGTCTCGCCACTCACAACTGTGTCAACCGCCGAACTTACACCTTTTATTAAGGAGTATATCGTTAAGGAGAAAGTTGAGCGCGTTATAGTTGGTTATCCTGTGAATCCGCAGGGGGGCGAAAATCCCATAGTCCAGAGCATTATTCAGTTTACCGACAATCTGAAAAAACTCTTCCCTGATTTGCCCGTTGATTTTTACGACGAGCAGTACACTTCTAAAATGGCTGCTTCGGCTATGGTGTCTGGCGGATTTAAACGAAAATACCGTCAGAAGAAAGAGAACACCGACAAAATGGCTGCGGCTTTTATTTTACAAGGTTGGATGGATGAAAATCCATTTTAATTATTAATTTTGCAAAAAAGTTATTTCAAAATGATATTACCTATTACAATTATTGGAAACGCGGTTTTGAGGAAGAAAGCCGACCCCGTTTCAAAAGACTATCCTAATTTGAAGGAACTTGTCGCCAATATGTTTGAAACCATGCGCAAGTCGGAAGGCGTAGGACTTGCCGCCCCGCAGGTGGGACTTTCTCTCCGCCTATTTGTTATCGACGCATCGCCCATGACCGACGATGAGAAGGATACTTTCACCAAGACCTTTATTCGCACCTGCATCAATCCCGAAATTGTTGAATTTTTTGGCAATAAAGTGGGATACAACGAGGGATGTTTGAGCGTTCCCGGTTTGCACGAGGATGTTACCCGTCCCGACGGCGTGAAGGTGAAGTATTACGACGAAGATTTTAACCTTCACGAAGAAACTCTCACAGGACCTACTGCTAGAGTTTTCCAACACGAATACGACCATCTCGAAGGTGTGCTCTTTACCGACAAAATCGGTCTTTTGCGCCGCAAACTCATTAAAAACAAACTTGCCAATATTTCAAAAGGCAAATTTGAACATTCTTATAAAGTAAAATTAAACTAATAAATGCTCTATAATTATGAATTTATCAAAATCTTCCAATCCGACATTTTCTGATAAGATTTTCGAAAAGTCGCTAACCAACAATGCCGAAGGTGAAGTTATGACCTACAACGGCACACTTAATAAAAGTATCATTCTCTTTCTGCTAGTACTTTTGAGCGGAATTGCCTCTTGGAAACTTACAATGGTGGGCAACACTCTGGCTACGCCTCTTGCTATTGGTGGAGCTATCGTTGCATTTGTTCTCGCTATCGTTTTGACTTTCAAACCCGACAAAGCGCACATTCTGGCTCCTATCTACGCACTTTGCGAGGGATTGTTCCTCGGTACTATTTCGGCTATTTTCAACGCTACTTACGATGGTATTGTTATGCAAGCAGTTTTGGCTACTGTTTGTGTGGTTGCTGTGGTTTTCGGCTGCTATCGTGCAGGTATTCTCAAAGCTACTCCAAAATTTACCAAAGTGTTGGTTTTCGCCACTTTGGGCATAGGTGCTTTCTACTTGGTGAGCATTCTGCTCCGCTTCGCCGGAATTGAGCTTTCAGTTTTCAACCTTGGCTGGTTTGGAATAGTATTGCAGTTGGTGATTGTGGGTGTGGCAGCCCTCAACTTGGTTTTAGACTTCAATCAAATTGACAACGGTGTGGAGATGCAGTCGCCCCGATTTATGGAGTGGTACTGCGCTTTTGGCCTTATGGTTACTATTGTTTGGATTTATGTTGAGATTCTTCGATTGATAGCTCTCTTGTCGCGCCGCAACTAATTGAGATTATACATTATAATAATTAGGCGGAAATTGTTTTTTCAATTTCCGCTTTTTTGTTTTGAGTTTATTCTTATTTATGCGATTTCTCTTTGCTTTTTTCGATTCATGTATTTACTAAATCGAACACTATTTAATGTTAAACTATCTTTGATTTGGTTTTTAACAGTTAATTTAGTAGCCAGAAAATATGATTTAGTTATGAGTTTGTTCAGCAATATTATTTCATCAGTAAAGGAAAAACTCAAGACCCTGTCGTTTCGTACGGGGGTGATAGTGCTGTTATTATGCGTTCCGTTTTATATAATCTCTTTTGCCCAGATGGGTTTGGATTGTCTTAGTCCATCGGCAAAGACAGTTTTGTGGGTTTTGTTTTTCGGACTTGCAAAAACTTTTCAATATTCGGGCATCACCATACTTGGTGTAGAGGGCGTTAAGAGGTTGAAACAGAAATTTTCACGAAAAAAGTAGTAGTTGTTATTATTTTTTTTATTATTTTTGTAATAAATTAAATTATTGTGTATATTTGTTGCATTAAAAATAATAGTTGATATGAACAATATACTTCCGTTAAGTTTCAACTCGCTCTTTATATTTGCTGGAGCAGTTTTGATAGAATTTGTTGTGTTTCTGATACTTGTGGCGAAACGCAAACTTAATATCCTGCGTGGCTTCTTTGCCGTTTTGGTAGGAAATGTGATTACAGCGCTTTTCTGTTTATTCATCCCTGCAGGAAATGGCGAACTTGGTTTTGGCTTTTACGCTTGGTATGCCATTGCGTTTGCTATTGCGGTAGTGTTTGAGTGGATGATAGATGTGGCGTTTTTCCGTGATCGTCCCAATAAGGTGTCGAAAATTAGATTCTTTTTCTGTTCGCTTTTCGGCAACCTTGTAACATTTGTGCTGTTAGCGATTCTTGCTTTGCATGGTCTTTTGAATTAGGTTTAAGAATTTTTATTATAAAAAAAATCCACTGACGGAATGTTTGTCAGTGGATTTTTTGTGTAAGATAGAGTCTTGCTATTTGTTGTATGTGTTGCCAGGATATGCTTTCAAACCCTCTTCAAGACATTTGAGTGCCTTTTTGAGATCGTCGGTGTTGATTACGTATGCAAGGCGCACTTCGTTTTTGCCAAGTCCCGGAGTGGCATAGAATCCAGCTGCGGGAGCCATCATAACTGTCTGATTTTCATAACGGAATGTCTCTAACATCCAACGGCAGAATATTTCGCTGTCGTCGATTGGCAAACGTGCTATGGTGTAGAATGCTCCTTTGGGCATCGGACTGCTTACGCCAGGAATCTTGTTTAATCCGTTGATAAGGCAGTTGCGACGTTTAACATATTCTTCTCTAACCTCTTGAAAATACGATTCGGGTGTGTCGATAGATGCCATTCCCACCAACTGACCAAAATACGGAGGACTTAAACGCGCTTGTGCAAATTTCATCAAAGTATCTAATACCTCTTGATTTTTGGTAATTACAAACCCTACACGGATACCACATTCGCTATAACGCTTTGATGTACTGTCAATTAAAATAGTGTTTTGTTCCAAACCTTCAATCTGCATCATCGAATAGTGTGTGCTGCCGTCGTAGCAAAAATCGCGGTAAACCTCGTCGGCAATGATGTAAAGGTCGTATTTGAGTGCGAGGTCTTTAATCTGCAAAAGTTCCTCTTTAGAATAGAGATAACCTGTTGGATTGTTGGGGTTTGAAATAAGTATGGCGCGAGTTTTTGAAGTGATTTTTTTCTCAAACTCACTAATAGGAGGGAGGGCAAAACCGTCTTCAAACGACGATTGTATTGGTACAACCTTTGCGCCCGCCATTGTGGCGTAACTGTTGTAGTTGGTGTAGTAAGGTTCGGGAATAATTATCTCATCGCCAGGGTCCATAGTGCTCATTAACACGTAGATAAGTCCCTCGCTTCCGCCGAACGTTACCATTATTTGTTTGTAATTAAAGTTGATACCCATGCCTGCATATTGCTTGGCAAGTGCACGGCGATACGATTCAAATCCTGCTGAATGGCAGTATTCTACTACTTTGCCTTTGTACTCTTTGAGTACGGCAAGGGCGTGCTCTGGGGTGTGAATGTCGGGCTGTCCGATATTTAAATGGTATACTTTTACTCCTTCTTGTTTTGCTTTTTCTGAAAATGGTACAAGTTTTCGTATTGGTGAGGCAGGCATTATTTTGCCTGTCCGTGAAATATTTGGCATAATTAAATTTGATTGTTAATTGTTGTTTACGTATTCCACGTTGCCCCTTATCGACAGTATCACCGGCGAGTTTTTGGCGTTGGAATACACCGAAATTGTTTTAGAAAACGACCCAATGCGCGACGAGTCGTATTTAACTTTGATAATGCCTCTGCCCTTGCTCGGAATGGGTTCTTTGCTCCATTCGGGAGTGGTGCAGCCGCAAGATGTAGCCACGTTGGCAATTACGAGAGGCTCTTTGCCTGTGTTTACAAACTCGAACGAATAGCTGATGTCGGATCCGCTTTTCATAGTGCCGAAATTGTGTTCGGTGTATTTGAATGTCATCTCAACACCGTCTTGAATTGAGGCTTCGAGTTTTGCAAGCGAGTCGGCTATTGCCGCCTCTTTCGCCGCTTGTTCTTGTTTTATCTGTTTTTTGGTTTTCTTCTGTGCCGATGCTTCTGTGCAGAATACCGCTGAAACCATCAGCGCGACTACTGCTGTCAATAATAATTTTTTCATAATGCGAATTTTTAATGGTTTTATTACTTTAAACTATTTGACACTAATTTTATTATATAGTTTAATATTTTTTAGCATTACAAAGTGTGTACCACCAGTCCGCTGCGGAGTTTTGGCTCAAACCAGGTGGTCTTGGGAGGCATAATGTTGCCGGTGTCGGCAATGTCTAGCAATTGAGCCATACTTACGGGATACATTGCAAAAGCTGCTGCCATTTCGCCGCTGTCAACACGTTTTTTGAGTTCGCCAAGTCCGCGGATGCCGCCCACAAAGTCGATACGCTTGGATGTGCGGAGGTCGGTGATGTTTAATATCGGTTCCAAAACCTGCTTGGTGAGTATAGTAACGTCGAGAACGCCTATGGGGTCTGAGTCGTTGTAAGTGCCTTTTTTAGCGTTGAGACTATACCAGATGCCGTCTAAATAGAGGCTCATTTCGTGCAATTTGGTAGGACGGTATATTTCTGCGCCTTTGTTTTCAATATCGAACGATGCGGATAGTTTTACAAGAAAATCTTTGCTGCTCAGTCCGTTAAGGTCTTTAATCACACGGTTGTAGTCCATAATTTTCAACTGGTTGTCGGGGAAAATCACAGCCAAGAAATAGTTGTAATCTTCGTTGCCGGTGTGGTTGGGGTTTTTGGCTTTGCGCTCAAGACCAACACGTGCTGCTGCTGCTGTGCGGTGATGTCCATCGGCAACGTAGAGTGCGGGAACTTTGTCGGCAAAGAGTTTTTCGATACGTTTGTTGGTGTCGGTATCGTTGATTACCCAAAACTGATGACCAAAACCATCGTTGCTAACAAACTTATATTCAGGCTCTTGCTTGGTGATTTTGTTTACAATCTCGTCGATTTCGGGCACAGCGCGATAGCTAAGGAACACAGGTTCGGCGTTGGCGTTCATAGTGTTGATGAGCACCATACGGTCGTCCTCTTTGTCGGGACGTGTAAGTTCGTGTTTCTTAATGATTTGGTTTTGATAATCTTCGCAGAATGCTGCGCCAGCAATGCCGTATTGTGTGCGGCCATCCATAGTCTGAGCGTAGATGTAGAATTTAGGCTCAGTGTCTTGAATAAGCCATTTGTTATCTTGAAATTTCTTGAAATTTTCTACTGATTTGTCGTAAACCTGCTTAGAATGTGGGTCTACATCGGCGGGAAGGTCGATTTCGGCACGGGTGATGTGCAAAAACGACTGAGGGTTACCTTCTGCCATAGCGGCGGCCTCCTTGGCGTTCATTACGTCGTAGGGAAGGCAAGAGAGTTTTTCTGCTATTTCTTTTGCGGGACGGAGTCCGCGGAATGGTTTTACTGTTGACATATTATATAAAGTGTTAAAAAAAAGGGAGGTTGTTGAGGCCTCCCTTTTTTTAATGGGTATAACCTTCTATTTGTTTACTTGAAATTTTTTGTTACCAGTTGCAAAAAAGTCTACAATCTGGTTCGCCGCCGCGAGTCCCGCGTTGATGTTGGCCTCAGCAGTCTGCGCACCCATCTTTTTGGGTGTAGCAAAGTAACGGCCTTCAAATTTAGCTTTGAAGTCGGCGTCGGCATCGGGAGCGATGTCGGTGATGTATTTGAGGTCGGCACGTTCTTCCATCAATTTGATGAGTTCGGGCTCGTTGATAACCTCTTTGCGGGCAGTGTTGATAACTATGCCGCCTTTTTTCATCTTGTTAACCAGTGCGTAGTTGATGCTCTGTTTTGTTTCTGCTGTTGCAGGAATGTGGAGCGATACGATGTCGCAGTTTTCAAAGAGAGCGTCTTGATTGTCAACGGCTTTAACACCAGCAGCTTCGATAACTTCCTTGGGGCAGAATGCGTCGTATGCGTAAACGTCCATATCGAAACCTTTGGCAACGCGTGCTACATTGCGGCCAACCTGACCGAATGCCAAGATACCGAGTTTTTTGCCTTTGAGTTCCGAACCCGATTTGCCATTGAAGAAATTGCGAACTGTGAACACGAGAAGTCCGAATACCAATTCGGCAACTGCGTTAGAGTTCTGTCCGGGAGTGTTCATTACCACGATACCTTTCTTAGTAGCGGCTTCGAGGTCAACATTGTCGTAACCTGCGCCTGCGCGAACTACGATTTTGAGGTTTTTAGCAGCGTCCATTACCTCGGCGGTAACTTTGTCGCTACGGATAATGAGTGCATCGGCATCGGCAACTGCGTTTAAGAGCTGCTGTTTGTCGGTGTAGTTTTCGAGCAATGCGAACTCGTTGCCCGATTTTACTACGATATCTTTGATACCGTCAACTGCTTGTTTTGCAAACGGTTTTTCTGTTGCTACTAATATTTTCATTTTTCTTATTGAATTATGAATTATGCACTTAGATGCATTGATTAGTTTTGTTTTTCAAAATCTTTCATAGCCTGAACGAGGGCGTCAACACTTGCTTCGGGCAATGCGTTGTAGAGCGAAGCGCGGAATCCGCCAACCGAACGGTGACCTTTAAGACCTACCATATCGCGTTCTTTGGTAAAGTCGATGAATTTCTGCTCGAGGTCTTTGTATTCGTCGTTCATAACGAAGCAAACGTTCATGCGCGAACGAGAGTCAACCTGAGCAGTGCCTTTGAATAAGCGGTTGCGGTCGATTTCGTCGTAAAGTTTTGTAGATTTTGCGATAGCGCGTTTTTCCATCTCTTTAACACCGCCGTTCTGTTTGATCCATTCGAGGGTCTTAACTGCTGAGAATACAGAAACACAAGGAGGTGTGTTGAACATAGAGTTCTTTTCGATGTGAGTCTTGTAGTTGAGCATTGTGGGGATCTGACGGTCAACTTTGCCGAGGATATCGTCTTTTACAATAACGAATGTTACGCCAGCGCAAGAGAGGTTTTTCTGAGCGCCACCGTAGATAAGGCCGTATTTGCTAACATCCAAAGGACGGCTGAAAATGTCAGACGACATATCAGCAACCACGGGAATTGGGCTTGTGTAGTCTACCAACTGTTCGGTACCGTAAATGGTATTGTTGGTTGTGATGTGCATATAGTCAGCATCTGTGGGGATTTCAAATCCCTTGGGAACGTATGTAAAGTTTGCTTCCTTGCTGCTGATGTGGTCGTCAACTTCGCCAAAGAGTTTAGCCTCTTTTGCTGCTTTAGAAGCCCATGTGCCAGTGTTTACGTAAAAAGCCTTTTTGTTCAAGAGGTTGTAGGGAACCATACAGAACTGCAGGCTAGCGCCACCGCCGAGGAAGATTACAGAGTATCCCGATGGAATGTCGAGAACCTCTTTGAAAAGTGCTACGGCTTGGTTCATTACAGCGTCGAACGATTTGTCGCGGTGCGACATACACATTAGTGATATGCCTGTTCCGTTAAAATCTTGAATGGCTTTAGCTGTTTCTTCAACTGTGTAATCCGGTAGAATAGACGGACCTGCAAAAAAATTATGCTTTTTCATTGTTGTGTTTTATTATTATTTTACAATCTATTTTTCTTATATATAAATGTGTCGGTTTAGTAAGCCGATAATTTTGGTGCAAATATGCAAATTGTTTTGCTATTGAACTAATAAAAATGCGTATTTTTATCTTAATAATGATAAAAAATATGCTTTTACGTGTTTTACCTATCTGTGGACGGTGTAGAAAAAAAAATTAGTTTTTTTATAAAAAAAATTTTGGTTGTATTAAAATCTGTTATACTTTTGCACCGTCAAAAACGAAGGACGTTTTACACGATATTTGAATGAGATTTTATAATTAGAATATTAGGTCGACTAAGTAGCTCAGTTGGTAGAGCACATCCCTTTTAAGGATGGGGTCCTGGGTTCGAGCCCCAGCTTGGTCACTTTTTTTTACCGGTTTTATTTTTTTTGCCGGTTTTTTAGGTCGACTAAGTAGCTCAGTTGGTAGAGCACATCCCTTTTAAGGATGGGGTCCTGGGTTCGAGCCCCAGCTTGGTCACGATATAAAATTATCATTAGTTAGGTCGACTAAGTAGCTCAGTTGGTAGAGCACATCCCTTTTAAGGATGGGGTCCTGGGTTCGAGCCCCAGCTTGGTCACAAAATAGATACCCCAGTGATTTTGATCGCGGGGTTTTTTTATGCTTTTTTTTTTACTATATATATAAGGTGTACCTTATAAAAAATCTGTGTTATGGAAAAGGTGAATTTTAACTTTACATTTAAGGATATACTACGTCACTTGCTGCGTATTGGGCTAACGATACCAGCTATTCTTGGCGTTTGGCAGTTTTACAAACCGAAAGACTTTATTCTCTCTACATTATTGTGCATGCTTGTCTATATATTTGTTAGCATTATTGTGGAGTCGGTTTTTAAATCGTTCGACAAAAAATCCTGACCTTATTTAATACCCAACTCTTTTTTTGCAGTGTTGATATCGAGCCTTTGGTTGCCTTTTACGGCTATTACAAAGGCGTCGGGAATTTTTTTGCGCACTTCGCTTTGTATTTGCAATATTTTTTGCATATCCTGTTCACAGCCCACTGTGTATTTATATACGCCGTCGATTTTTATTTCTTCAACGTTTTCGATGCCTTTGAATATTTTGCTGGTGGTGGGGATGCGTTCTGTGGATGATTTTAACTGCACTTTGAGGCATATCTTAGAGTTGTTTCCCGATGTTGTGGGTGGTTTTTGTGCCGATGGTTGTTGAGTATTTTCGGCGGGTTTGGGTTTTTGTACATTTTCGGTGTTAGTTTTTGGTTTTTGATTTTGCGAGGAGTTAAGTTTGCCACCTTCGAGGTCTTCTTTGTATTGGCGGAATGCTCTAAATATAGCCGAGGCAATTATCGACTGCCAATAATCTGTTGCCATATCTTTTTCTTCGTCGGGGTTGCTTATAAATCCGCACTCCACTAAAACACTCGGCATGGTAGCACGCCAAAGTACAGCAAAATTGGCTTGTTTTACACCAAGGTCTTTGCGACCAGTTCGCGTTCTGAATTGGTCTTGAATATATCCTGCAAGGCAAATGCTCTGTTCGTGATGAGCGTTTTGAAATAGGGTAGAGGCTATGTATTCGCTTTCGTAGTCGATGGTTTGGTTGAGAATGTCGCCATATTTAGCCTCGTAGTTTTCCTCGTTTTTGATAACGGAGTTTTCGAGCATAGCAAGTTCAAGGTTTTCTTGACTGCGAGCAAGACCCGTTACGTAAGTGCATACACCTTTTACATTTTTATCTTTACAAGAATTTATGTGGATAGATATAAACACATCGGCATTTTCTTCGATGGCAATGTCGGTTCGGGCTTTAAGTTCCAGAAATTTGTCGGTGGTACGAGTGTATACCACTTCTACACCTGGCATCTTCTCCTCAATGTATTTTCCGAGTTTGAGAGTGATGGCAAGGGTTAGATTTTTTTCTTTTGTACGTTTGCCAATTGCCCCTGGGTCTTTGCCGCCGTGACCTGCATCAAGTACTATCTTTTTTACTAAATTGGTTGTTTCTTGTGCGTAAATATGTTTCTGTGGCGTTAAGCAAATCATAAAAAATGCTAACGTGGTTAAAAAAATCCGTGCTTTCTGGTTTTTTGTCATTATAGTTCGTTATTTTTGTAGCCGTTTTTCAACAGCACAGTTTGTGTTTTTGAAATTTTTATAATTTTGCCCTCTGATTTTAAACGATAGGACAAAGGTAACACTATTAACGCTAAAATTTGAACAATATTTGTGCAAAAAATATTAAACATAATTATTCTTTTGTTGATATCTTGTCAAGTGTTTGCACAGCAACAAGATACAATTACGGCTCCAAAGTCCGACACTTTGGCGTTGATGGTTGATGACCCAACGGTGGTTCTCACCGATAGTTTGAAGTCTTTGGAAGATTCTACAGTAGTAACAGTTGATACATTGAAAATCCGCAAGCGACGTTCGGTTGTGGATGCACCTATAGAATATCAGTGCGACGATTCGCTAATGGTTTCTCTCTCTACCAAGGATGTTTATATGTATGGCTCTACTAAGGTTAAAAGCGGCACTATGAATCTTGAATCAGACCGTATGCGAATAGAGATGGAGTCAAACATAGTTTATGCCGAGGGCACCGAAGATACTATAACTCATGAAATTAAAGGCACTCCTGTGTTTAAGGATAATCGCGACGAGTTTACCGCCAAAACTATTAAATATAATTTTAAGACAAAGGAGGGCTATGTTTGCGATGTAAATACCGAACAACAAAACGGTTATCTCTTTGGTGAACAGACACGTATACACGCCAACCGTGAGATTCACATAAAAAATGCCCATTATACCACCTGTGATCTCGATCATCCACACTTTTATTTTAAGTTGACGCGTGCCAAGTTTATTCCCGACGATAAAATTATTACTGGTCCATCTTATTTGGTACTGCTCGATGTGCCTATGTATATAATAGGTTTGCCTTTTGCTATATTTCCTGCTACTAAGCACAGAAGTTCTGGTATTATAGTGCCGAAATATGGCGAGGAGAATCGAAGAGGTTTATATTTACAAGATGGTGGATATTATTTTGCGATAAGTGATTATTGCGACCTTCAATTATTGGCAAGTATATATTCTTATGGAGGCTGGGGAGCTAAGATGTTGAGTAAATTTAAGGTACGTTACAAATTTTCAGGTAATTTGGATTTTGCATATTCAAAAAATACATCTGGTATTCGCGAATTTTCTAATATCAAAGGTGCACACTCGGATGTAGTTTATACTTCGCAAAATTCTTATTCACTGAATTTTAATTTTACTCAAGATGCTAAATGCAATCCTAATAGTATGTTTAGCGCTTCGATTTCGTATCAAAAATCTCGTTACGATTTGCAAAATTCAACGAGACTTGCTGATATCACCAAGAGTACTACACAATCGAGTGTTCACTATTCAACAACTCTGTTTAATGTAGTACATATGGATGCGATAGCTAATATGACACAGAACTTTTCCGATTCAACTATTTCGTTATCACAATTTCCATCTCTTTCTTTTTCTGTTCCTAATTACTTCCCTTTTAAACGTAAAGCTCAAGTGGGAAAGCAGAAATGGTATGAAAAAATCTCATCTTCGTTTGAAGCTTCATTTAATAATAGGGTTGAACGTATTCACGACTCATTGTTTATGAAAAAAGAGATGTTGGATAAAATGAATTATGGATTTACTTATTCTATGCCATTAAGTGCCTCGTTTAATGTATTAAAATATATTACAGTTTCTCCTTCGATTAAGTATATAGGACGAATCTATCCCAATTATGTGGAACATTATGTAAATCCGCATGTCTCTTTCGACAATGATGACGCTGCTTTAAATGTAGGTTACGGTGTTGATACTATTAATAGAGTTAAGCACAATTTTGATTTTACTACATCTGTTTCGGCTACTACTAAACTATACGGTATTTTTAACTTTAAAAATGCTAAACGTATCAAGGCATTCCGACATGTGATTACTCCCTCTGTGGGTTTAGCTTGGCGTCCCGACTTTTCGGAACCATTTTGGGATTATTATCGACAAGACCCTCTTGATTCTACTTTGAAAAGGAAGTATTCTATTTTTGAGAATGGTATACATGGCTATCCACCTTCTGGCAAAAGTGCTGCCATAACATTTGGTCTCGGAAACAATTTTGAGATGAAGATGAAAACCAAGAAAGATACTGCTGCTAATGATTATACTAAAATTAAATTGTTGGAGTCCTTTGATATTAGTGGTTCTTACAATCTTGCTGCCGATTCGTGCAAGCTATCTATTATAACTATTAAAGCTGGTACACGTTTGTTTGACAAAACCAACATTAATTTTAATGCCAAATTAGACCCTTATATGCTTGATAGTGCAGGTCGTAAAACTCGGTTCTATTTAATGAAAGAAACAAATGGTCGTAGATGGGGTAGAATTACAGATGTTAATATTTCTACTTCTTATACTATTGATAATAAAACCTTTGCACGAGATAAGTCATCGAGTAATTCCGATAGTAAATTGTCTGCCGATTACGGTGATGAAGCCGAAGTGGATGATTATGGCAACATTGTGGCAACAGCCGAGGAGGTGGAAGAGCGTCGTCTTGAACGTCAACAACTTCTTGATCGTAAAAAACGTAGCGAACAAGACAACAATGAATATGCTTATTATAGTATACCTTGGTCTATTAGCGGCACATACTCTTTTTCTTATGCAAAACCTTCGCGAAAGCCTGCTACTGTTAGTCAGATTATTAATATTTCTGGTTCAGTTACTTTTACCGATAAATGGAGTATGAGTATTTCCTCAGGATATGATATTCAAGAAGGTAAATTCTCTACTTCGTCGCTCTCTGTAACGCGCGATTTGCATTGCTTTGGTCTTAGTTTTTATATTATTCCGTTTGGTGTGTATAAGAGCTACAACTTTACTCTTGCATTCAAATCGCATCTATTCCAAGGCTTTGAATATAAACGTAATCAAAACTGGCGCGACAACTGATTATGAAACTTCGATTGTTTAACCCGGGATGTGAGTTGGAGGTGGCTAATGGTTCGCCTTTCTTCCAATTGCCCAAAAATCCCGCTATGATCGAAGACGATTTGTCGGTGTTGCCTATGTTTTTTAGCAATAACGGTGATTATATAATTGTGAATCAGATTCCTAACGAGGATTTTATTTCGTTTTGGAGAAATTATTATAACGTATGTTTCATCAAATCTGATAGCCGACTTCCTTTGTCAGATGTAAGTTTTGATGGTTTTGAGCCTTGGGGACACTCTCCTCGTGCTTGGCACATTGCCGAAAGGTTTAAATCTATGTTCCCAGCGAATTATGGATTTGGTTTTAAGCCTTCGCAAAAAATGCTTTTCAACCGCAAAACATCTACTGAATTGTTTCGCTTGTTTGTTGAAAAAAGCAATCATTTAGATATCTTTCCCACTGAGCAACAAGCCCCTTTTGTAACAAATGATGCTAAACGTGCTATCGAATATTTTAACTATGCCACAAACCGATTTGGTGGTGTAGTTTTTAAGGCGCTCTATGGCAGCAGTGGTCGCGGTGTTAGAATATTCCGTCGCAACGATCTAAGCAGTAATATTTTGCAATGGACCAACTTTGTTATTAAATCGCAGGGTGGCGTGGCATGCGAACCTCTGTTTAACAAGGTGCGTGATTTTTCGGCACATTTTGATATTGTGGGTCATAAGCCTGTGTTCCGTGGTTTTTCACGTTTTGAAACTACCGAAAGCGGTTTTTATCGTTGTAGTAAGGTTAAAAAATACGATGAAGTAGAGTTTTTTGATCTCTCTGTTGCCGAAAATTTTGTCAACATCTTGAAAAGGTGCCTTGCCCATTCGCCATATTGCGATATTTACAATGGTCCTTTGGGTATCGATTGTATGGTATATTCCGAAAACGAAGGCGGATTGAAGATTAATCCATGTGTGGAGGTTAACTGCCGTTACAGTATGGGACGCCTTGCAATGGATGTGTCGCACCTTGTGGCTGATAATTCGATTGCCGATTTTTATGTGTTGCAAGATACTGATATAGAGCAGTTTGCACAACAAAAACCTGTTTTTGATGATGGTAAACTTGTGTCAGGTTTTTTGAGGATGACTCCTTCTAATGCTCAGCGATTTGCCGCTGGTATCTTGGCTAAGCCTTTGAACCAATAATATTTATCATTGTATCAATCACATGCGCAGTGGCTTGGTTGATGTTGTCGATACGGCTACCTTTGAAGATAATTTTTTGTACTATCGTCTCTTTGCCTTTGGCAGCAAATCCAAAACAGATAGTGCCCACGGGAATATCTGGTGTTCCTCCACCAGGTCCAGCACATCCCGACACCGATGCCGCATAGTCGGTGTTGTATAGATTTAGTGCGCCTTCTGCCATCTCTTTTACAGTTTCAAGGCTTACTGCGGTGTAGGTTTCTAATGTTAGCGGCGACACTCCGAGTATATTCTGCTTGGCTTCGTTGCAATATGTAACAGCCGCCCCTTTGAACACATCGCTACAACCGGGTATGCGGGTAAGCACAGCCGAAATGTTGCCTCCTGTACAACTCTCTGCTGTACAGAATGTTGCATTGTGATTTCTTAGTAGGTCAATTAATATTTCGGCTTGGTTGGGAGGTGTCATTGCTGCTGTTGGTTCTTTTTGTTCTTTTTCTGCGATTTGTCTTTGCCGCCGAAAACAGATAAGTTGATATATTTTTTGGGGTTCTTTTCAAATTCGTTTAATATGATGTCGAGTTGGGCGCTAGCACGTTCAAGACTATTGTAGATGCTGTCGCTTTTGATAATCTTAGAAATGCTTCCGTTGCCGTTGTTGATTGAATTGAGCAAAACGTTTAATTGTTCGAGCGATTGTTGTGCGTTTACAATTGCTTGATTAAGATTTAATTGCGCAAGCGTGTCGCTGAGTGTAGCAAAATTGTTGATGGCTCGATCTATGTTGCCGCTGTTTTGTCCGAGGCTGTTGCTTGCCTTGGTGAGGTTGCGCATAATGCTGTCGATACGGTTTGAGTTTTGGCTCAGGTGCGATGTTAGCACACGGAGGTTGCCGAGACTTGCGCTTATGTTTTCTCTGTTGTTTTCGTTGAGAAGTACGTTGAGCGAGTGCATCACAGAGTCAGAAGCGGATAAAAATCCTACAAGGTCGTCTTTCATTGGCAGCACCAATTCCAACATCTGGTCAAGTATTCCGCCTTCGCGCGAGGCTTTGAGGGTGTCGCCGTTTTCGTGATAGCCATCGTAAGACTTTGGACAGATGATTTCTATGCCCTTTGTACCCATGATGTCCATATTCACAATTTTGGCAGTTGTGCCTTTGGGAATGTTGAAATCGTTGATAATGTGCAATTTAACGGCAATGCTCATCTTGTCGTCACCGGCAAAGTCTATTGAGGTTACCTTTCCGATTTTGAAACCGCTGAGGGTTACAGGATTTGACTCTTGCAGACCGTCGATTTTGTCGTAAATGGCTATGTATTCGTTTTCGGTGGAGAAGAGGTTTTCTCCTTTGAGAAAACTCAATCCCCAAACAAGCAGTGTGAGCGATATTACTGCCACAATGCCAATCTTTATGAGTGTTCTTTTTTCCATTTTTTGCGTTAATTAGTTTGCAAATGTATTAAAATTTAGATAAACTGCGCATTTTTTTGAGATAATATTTGCTTTTGTTTAACTTTGTCGCGAAAAAAAGTGCAATAGATTTGAAATTAGAATGGTTTATAGCCCGCAGAATATCGGGCAAGACATATAATAAAGGCGTTTCGTCTACTGTGGTGAAGATTGCCGTTGCCGCAGTTGCCATCAGTGTGGCTGTGATGATAGTTTCGATGTCGGTAATTATCGGTTTCAAAGACGAAATTATGGACAAGGTGGTGGGTTTTGGTTCGTGTGTAAATATTGTAAATCGCGAATCTGGCGGCAATTATGAAACTATGCCCATAAGTTCTCATCAAGATTTTTATCCTGCTATTGAAAACGAGGACGGTATCAAACATATTCAGCGTTATGTGATGAAACCCGCTATTTTGAAATCGGGTGCCGATATTCTCGGGGTTGTTATCAAGGGAGTTGGACAGGAGTATGATTTTGGTTTTTTTGAAGACAACCTGGTAGAAGGTTCTGTTCCCAAAATTGTTGACGGTGATAAATCGGATGCTATGCTTATTTCAAAACGTATGGCCGACCTTCTTAATCTTTCGGTGGGAAGCAAGTTGGTAGCCTATTTTGTGCAAGACCCTCCAAGGATGCGCAAGTATACAGTTTCGGGCATCTACCAAACTGGACTTGAAGAGTACGACAAGATGTTTTGTTTTAGCGATATGTCAGACATTCAGAAACTTAATTCATGGAATGATAATCAGATTTCTGGTTTTGAGGTGATGATCGACGATTTTGCAAAACTCGATGAGATGACCGCTCTTGTGCAGGAGTATGCCGGATATCAGATAGCCGAAGACGGTAGTATGCTCAGAGTTACAAATGTTAAAGAAAATAATCGTCAACTATTTGATTGGATTACACTTACAGAGATGAACGTGTATGTGATATTGGGCATTATGTTTTTTGTGGCTTTTGTTAATATGTCAACCGCCATGCTTATTATTATTTTTGAGCGAGCCGCTATGATAGGTATAATGAAGGCTGTTGGAAGTTGCAACTGGCTGATACGCAAGATTTTTATTATTCAATCGATGTATATTACAGGCAAAGGTGTTATTATTGGCAACATAGTGGCGGCTGTTTTGATTCTTCTAGAACAGTGTTTTCATCTTGTTGGGCTTGACCCTCAGTCGTATTATGTCGACCATGTGCCAGCGGAATTTCAGTTTTGGTATTTCATAGCCATTGATTTTGGAACACTGTTGGTAATGAGCATTATGTTGGTTTTACCGAGTATGGCTATTAGCAAGATGGAACCTGCTAAGGTGGTTAATTTCAGATAATTAATTATCAATTTTCAAATTCATAGCGTACTTTCTGGCAAAAGAATTTTATCTCCAAGTTCTATTCCCCATAACGAAATGTCGTCGCGTTGTTCTTCAAGTCCTTGCCAATGGTTGAGTACCTCTTCGATAAAGCGTTTTTGGTCGGTGATTTTTTCTGTGGAGGTATATTGGAGAATCATCTTTAAACGGTTGGTTCCAAAGCGTTTACGCATAAGGTTGTTCTGGTCTTTGATTCCGTCGGTCGACAAGTAGATGCGGTCGCCGATATTGAGATTATAGTCGTAATCCTCAAAGAAGAATACATCCGAATAAGCCGCTTGCCCTCCAATGCCTCTACGGTCGGAAGGAATCGACTCCACTTCGGTGCTGCCTTGTCGTAGTAGGTACACTGGCTGTTTTGCTCCTGCGAATTTAAGTTCGTAGTCGTGGTCGCCATCAAATACTCGTTTAAAACGGCAAATGGCAATATCCATTCCGTCGGTGTTTTCGGTGGTGTCTTGTTTGAGCGCAGCCACAATCTTGTCGTTCATGGCTTCGAGAATTACCGAAGGGCGGTCTATCTTGTTTTCGGTTATCAGTTCACCGAGCAGTCTTACGCCTATCATGCTCATAAATGCACCCGGCACACCATGCCCTGTACAGTCGCCCATAACTGTGAAAATATAATTATCGGTAACAGCAAACCAGTAGAAATCTCCCGATACAATATCCTTGGGACGGTAAATTACAAAGTTGTCGAAGAATCCTCGCATCTGCTTGTCGCTTGGCAAAAGAGCCTCCTGAATGGTTTGTGCATACCGTATGCTGTCGGTGATATAATTGTTCTTTTTGGTAATCAGTTTGTTGCGCAGTTCCAGTTCCTCGTTGTTGGTTTTGAGCATACGTGCTTGCATTTCGAGGGTTTGGTGCTGTCGGGTGAGCACTTCGTTTTGCTCTTTCATAGCCGCCTGCTGCACTTCGAGCTGTGCTGTTATTATCGACAGCATTTCGTTTTGCATTTGCATTTCGCGTTGCAGGTTTTCTATCTTTTGCGAGGCTGATTTTTGTTCGGTAATATCCGACAAGAATCCTGAAACAAGGTTTTTAGATTTTAGTTTTGCCAGCGTGATGAGAAACCAAAATGTTTTGTCACCAATTTTGAAAGACTTTTCGATATGCTGTGAAATGCCAGTTGCAAAGCACTCGTTGAGTTTGCCTACTGCTGTGGCATCGGCAAAAAATAATGCGAGAGCCCTATTGTGGTTGATATTGGTGAGATACGATACTTGTTCGGCGTTGGTCCAATATAAGTGATGTAAGTCGTCGATGATGAATATAGGAATTTCGGCCGATTGCGAAAGTTCAGAAAAAATATGGCTGGCTTTAATGATTCGGTAGTCGCGGATTATTTTTATAACTAGCACAACAATAACCACTAATGCCACAATATCTACAATAATCCCAATATTGGGGCTTAAAAGATATGGTTGGATAGTGTTAATATCTGGCATGTTGTTGTGTGTTAATAATTTACAAATTTTATTGTTTCCACGGTTGCAAAATAGTAGAATTAGGCGAGCCTGTATATTTTTTTGTAGGAGGATTCAACAAAATAGGGTGGCGGCTTTTTTCCATTATGAATTTTGCCACCGAATCGCACCACATAGAGGCGGATTCTGGTTTTGGATGTGCACCGTCGGCATATCGCTTGTATTTCAAGTTTTTAGACGGATAGTATTGACGACTACCAACGTTTGAAACTATCATTTCGTTGATGCCTGTGTCTTCTTTCCAGTTGGGCGGTCCCACCCATATAAACGGAATTGTATCTATCTGTTCTATAATGTGTTTTACATACGGAGTGCGTTTGGTTATGATGTCGCGCACAAAAAGTTCGTTGGCACCGAGAATCAATATCACGTATGTGGGTTTAAACTTGTTGATAAAGTATTTGAGCGTGTCGGTTTTGCCATACCATTCGCTTTGCGAACTATACCAAATTACCGATTGCATCTGATGTCCGTTTTCGGCGCAATAATCACGCAGACGCCAGCGAAATTGTTCCAACATACTGTCGCCAATAAGCAGAATGGTCTGCGACGTGCTGTCGATGCCTGTTTGCGGTGTGTATTCCGAAGTGTACATTTCTGTGGCGTATACAGGAGTAGTGTCGCCGCACATAAATGTTTTCATGTCCGAAGGTTTAATTTCGGCTCCTGCAATCTGGGCGCGAGTGCCACTAAACGAATAAGCCGCTAATATTGCGGTAGTTGCGGCTAAAATTCCTATAAATTTCCAAAGAGGTTTCATGGTTATTTATTTTTCTTTTGGGCAAACATCCATTGAAATGTTGAAGGCATGTTATATACTTGATTCCAAATAAGATGTCCCTTGCCTGTGAGTTCTGTGTAGTCTATTTTGTTGCCTCCGCATTTGTGTATAGCAATGGTCATGTTGCGTGTGCGGGTTACTTTTACGAGTTTATCTACCGAGCCGTGATATGTTTTTATAGGCATATCTTTTAGAATGCACGCCATATTGAGGTCGGCACCTCCGCAAATAGGCACTGCTGCAGCAAACTTATTAGGATATCGCGAAATCAAATCCCAAGTGCCAAATCCGCCCATCGACATGCCTGTGATATATAGTCGTGAGGTGTCGGCGTTAACAGCCTTTACAATACTGTCTAACAATTGGTTAGCGGCATTTAGATACACCGAAATAGTGTCGGGCATGGTGTGCGAGGGCAGAGTCCAGTCGGTTTCGCACCAACGGAAATTTTCGGCGCACTGTGGTAGAATTACGTAGCAAGGATATTTCTGACGGAAACTATTGCTACCGAAAATCTTATCCATATAGGTGAGTTGCGCTTCGTTGTCGTTGCCGCGTTCGCCCGCGCCATGAAGAAACAGCACCACAGGATACTTTTTGGTGGAATCAACATTTAAGGGTGACAGCAAGCGGTAAGGCAACACCGTGTTGCATGTGTCGGTAAAATAGCACTTTGCAAAGTGCTTTCGTAGTTGCTCGTCGGGCTGCTGAGCGTATAATGCGCACGTAGCCGTTATTAGTGCCAATGTAAAAATGATGTTTTTCATGTCTCTTTTTTCTTTATCTTGATGCAAATATAGTTCTCTTTTTTATAAAAACCGATAAGTTTAACATTTTTTATCGCGTGTTCACACCTTATTAATATATATAGTTGTCGAGGATAAAGTAATAATTTTGTAAATATCTAATAATCAAATAAATAAATCATCTTACAAACATTTTTTGCGTTTCCTACAAAAAAAAATAAACTTTGCGTTAATTTTATTACAAAAAAATTTGCATACATATAGAAATATTTAATATTTTTGAGATGTTATTAGATACTATGTTTAGTAATAAAAAATTATTTTTTTTATGCTATTTAACATTCTGATAATCAAATAGATATTTTATTTAATATGATTTTGAGGCTAAAAAAAGGAGTCTCTGAATCAAAATTGGTTTGATTATTGATTTATTACGAAAAAAAATAAATACAGATATGGAAAGCGTAACTACAAATAAAAGAAGAGCCACCGACAATGTGTGTATTTCATACACAGGATTGTTCGACTCTGAAATCCTCACCATTTTGGCTCAGGGTATAGAAGGTACGCTTACATCTAATGACAAGGTTACCAAGAAAGTATTCAAGATATTTTTGGAATTGGCTCAGAACATATCTCAGTATAGTCTCGAGCGCGAGCCCAACTCGTCGGGCGAATCGATGGGCGTAGGCACAATGCTTATCAAAGAATACGACGACTATTTCCAGTTTTCTACTGGAAACAAAACCACAATGGAGAGCATTATCCCAGTTATTGAGAAATGCGACAACATCAACTCCATGACTCGCGACAAACTACGCGAATACCGTAGGCTTCAACGCAATATGCCGGCGAGCAACAAGGGCGGCGGCAACATCGGTCTTATTCAGGTGGCACTAACCGCCGACAACCCGATTGAGTATGGAGTGGTAAAATGCGAAGACAACAATTATTTTTATATAGTCAGTGTTAAGATAAACAAATAGTTTTGTATGAACGTACAAATTGTTAATAAAAACTTAGAAACAAAATGAACGACATTCATATTAAAGGCGTACACGAAGCATTCTTCGTACCCACGGTAAACTTCGATTCCAAAACAGGAATCTGCGAACTTGAGGGCGAATCATATTTGGAGGAGACCATCAAATTCTATACTCCGCTTTTTGCGTGGATAAAAGAATACACCGAAACGGTGAAAGGTCCTCTCAAATTCAACTTCAGGCTTAGTTACTTTAATACAAGTAGTTCAAAGTGCCTTGTTGACATTCTTGATATGCTCAAAAAATACCAGAAAGAGGGCGGCGAGGTTGAAGTTAACTGGTACTACGATGATTCGGAAGAAGAACTCGAAGAAGTAGAAGATTTTATACTCGAAACCGGCTTGGATATCAACATTATACCAATATCCGAGGTAGAATAATGACAATAATTGTACGCTAATATTTTAATATAAAAGAAATTAAGTTTATATTTGCATCTGACCTAAAATTGACTTTGATATGGTTAAGAAAAAAGACAAATACGATTTCAGCCTTTATGAGTACCATAACCTGATGAATCAGAACATCTTGGTTTCGTACAAAGGTCCAATTGACGAAAGGATAATGACGGTGATAGGCGAGAATATTCTCCTTGTTACCAACGAAGGCAGCGACAAGGCCAAGAACAAGATTTTCAAGGTCTTTATGGAACTTGCTCAAAACGTATGGCTCTACAGCGCTGAATGTTGCAAACTTGAAAGCGGCAAATCGGTTGGAATGGGAACACTTGTGGTTGGTGAATTTGGCGATTACTACACATTTGTAACCGGCAACGTGGTTCACAACACCGATATAGTGCCAGTGATCGAAAAATGCGAGACTATCAACTCGCTCGACCGTGAAAGCCTACGTGAATACCGCCGCGAACAAAGGCGTCTTGCCAACGAAGGCAAGCCCAACAGCGGTAACATCGGACTTATTCAGGTGGCTCTTACCGCCGAAAGTCCCCTCGACATCGAACTCACTCCCGTAAACGACGACGAATCTTTCTTCTCGCTTGCGGTTAAAATATCTAAGGATAACTTTAGAAATAATTAGTAGAAAAGGAAAATAAATTGGTCATCATTAACACGAATCGAAAATGGAATTAGAAAATATTGAAATAGAGGGATCGCACAAAAATTTCTTCACACCAACGGTGAAGTTCGACGCACAGACCGGTATCTGTGAATTGTCAGGCGAATCGTTCTTGGAAGATACTGCGGAGTTTTACAAACCCCTCGTAGACTGGCTTGTGGAATTTACCACAAAGATAAAGAAACCCATCGCCTTCATTATCAAACTCACGTATTTTAATACAAGTACGTCGCGATGCATATTGGACTTGCTCAACGTGCTCAAAGATTATGAAGATGAAGGTGGAGAGGTGACAGTTAACTGGCACTACGACGAAAATGATTCTGATATGCAGGAGGATATTGAGGACTATATGATTGATACTGGTCTGAATATCAATATTATCCCGTTCTAACTTTTTTTCGCCGCAACACGATGGAAAATATACTCATCGAAGAGAAGCGTGAAGTTTACATCGAGCCGGCGGTTGATTTCAACGCCCAAACCGGAAGATGCATTATCAAAGGAGAGTCGTTTTTGGAGGAGACTTCTAAGTTTTACTCACCTTTGCTCCAATGGCTTACCGATTATCTTAAACAAGCGGAGAAAATTGAATTTATTCTACAACTTAAATACTTTAACACCAGCACGTCGAAGTGGATTCTTAATATGCTTGGCGTGTTGAAAAGGTTTGAGGAAAGAGGTGGAAAAGTGAAAGTGGTATGGTATTTTTTTAAGGACGATGCCGATATGCGTGATGATATTAAGGATTATATTTACGGTTCTAACCTGAAAATCGACATGGTCCCATTTGAATGACATTTATTATTCCTTTTCGAAAATATCAGGCGTGAGGCCTGATTTGGCATCCGGACGACCAAGCCGGATGCTTTTTTTTGCAAATGATTAACCTTTATAATAATAAAAACGCCGTCTGATATATTCAAACGGCGTTTTCACTTTATAATTATTTAATGCTATTTAGCCATTTTGTAGATATTTATCATATCTTGGCGGTTGAGCACTTTGAGGCTGCCGATGGTTTGTGTGCCGTTGTTGCTGCATTTGTCTGCCATTTCTTCGATTTCTTTGTCGGAAATTTCTTTGCCGATGAGTTCGTGAATCGATGTGGGCATTCCGATTGAGTGATAGAATTCTTCCATTGCTTTGATGCCTGCCTCGGCTGTGGCTTCTTGCGAATGAAAATCTTGTTCCACGCCCATAACGTTTACGGCAAAGCGAGCAAAACGTGCAATGTTTTCGTGCATTGTGTAACGCGCCCAACTTCCCCACATTGCTGCCAAACCTGCGCCGTGACTAACGTCGAACATTCCGCTGAGTTCGTGTTCGAGCATATGTGTTGCCCAATCGCCCGATGTGCCGCATCCTGTGAGGTCGTTGTGTGCAACGCTGCCTGCCCACATTATTTGTGCGCGGCTTGTGTAGTCGGTGGGGTTGGCAAGGGCAATTTTAACCTGACTTTTGGCAGTGCGCAAAACGGCTTCGGCAAGCGAGTTGGTGATTTCCATTTCGTCGTCTTTTGAAAAATAGCGTTCCATAGTGTGCATCATAATGTCGGTAACGCCGCACGCAGTTTGCCAAGCCGGAAGTGTGTATGTGAGTTCGGGGTTCATTACTGCAAATTTGCATCTGAACTCGTCAACGCAGTAGTCTTTTTTGAGTCCTCCATCTTCGTTGGTGATTACCGAGCCGTCGCTCATTTCGCTGCCTGCCGCCGGAATTGTAAGTACGCATCCCAAAGGAAGATACTCAGTAGCAACGCCTTTGCGAAGATAAAGATCCCAAACGTCGCCATTGTAAAAACGTCCTGCACTGATGGCTTTGCACGAATCAATTACCGAGCCGCCGCCTACTGCCAAAAGAAAGTCGATGTTCTCTTTTTTGCAGAGTTCGATTCCCTCTCTAACCAACGAAACGCGAGGGTTGGGCACAACGCCGCCGAGTTTTACAAATTGTATTCCGCTTTGGGTGAGTGAATCTTCTACTCGCTGCAAAAGTCCTGATTTAATGGCACTTTGACCGCCGTAATGGAGCAATACTTTTTTGCCGCCAAATTTTTTTACCAGTTCTCCGGTTTTTAGTTCGGCGTCGCGTCCAAATTGCACGTAGGTTGGAGCGTAAAATTTAAAGTCTTTCATTGTGATGTGAATTAAATAATTAGTGATTATGGTGAAATTATTTTTTCCTTCCTAACCCAACCATATTGCCGTCGTAGGTAGGTACAAACAGCATTTTGTTGTAAAACGACGGTGTGGCATCGGCAGGAAGCGTTGGAATCAGGTCTAATTGTTTTAATGTGATTAGACCTGATTTTTTATCTTTTTGAATATCAAATAGATAAAAGCCTTTGTCGGTGGGTGCGGCAATGCGCTTGCCATCGGTTACAGGGGTGGCAATGGTGAGGTAAGTTTGTTGTTTGCAAAGCAGTTTGGGAGTAGGGTAGAGGGTGAGGCTGTCGGGACCAAGTACTTTTTTATCTCCGTCAAGTTGCATATTATCAAGTATATAGAGATAACCTTCAAGGTCGTTGAATATTGCCAAGTTGTCTTTTTTTGAGTACGAATCTGAGATTGTTACCGAGCCAATCACACCGCCGTCCCAATGCGAATAATGCAGATCGGCAACTGGGAAAAACCATTCCACAGCATTCTCAGGACTTTTTGCTGGATTGATTTTCATTACGCCTGCGCTGCCTTTGATGTACTGTTTTTCCATAGCCACAAGCAGACAATTGTCGCGGGTAACGGGCATTGTGCCGTCGATGTCGGGTCCGATAAAGATTTTCCAATCAATCACACCTTTATTTATATTATAACCGTGAATCCAACCTGTGCTGCAAGGTATGTAAATGCGGTTGCCAAGCAGGGTGGGAGAGGCCTCGGGCACAAGGTCGGTGCCTCGTGTGGCTATATCTTCCTGATTATATAGGAGTATCTGACGGTAAACTTCGGGTTGTAATACGCCGTCTTTCATAGTGGCTTTTGCTGGGTCTGGGTTGAAAACTGTGAAATATCCGTTTTCGAGCGGAATGTATGCTGTGTCGCCAACCACAAGAGCCGAAGCGTCAACATCGCGACTGTAACAATCTGTGGCAACGGAGTTTAACTGCCAAAGTATCTTGCCTGTGGTGTACGAAACTGCGCGGAGACTTGTGCAGAGTGCGCTCGACGAATCCTTGTCCCAACCTTTGCGGCTGCCTTGAATTATGATGTAGCGGTTTTCTAAATCTTTGGCGTGGCGATTTACGCAAAATGTTCCTGTGGCTTTGAGAATATCATCGAAAACTGTGCGCCAAACTACTTCGCCGGTGAGTGCGTCGATTTTGCGGATGCTGTAATCAAATGCTCCTTGAATCAAAAATGTGCGACCTTTCTCGTTGATAATCAGCGGTTGACCTGTCCATCCTGCACCTTTCCAAACCTTGTTGTATCCGTAAGCGGGACTCACGCCTTCTCCAAGAACAATTTGCCAAAGTGTGTCTAACTTGTCGGGAAGGTTATAGCCGTAAAAATTGCGCGAATTGCCACCTAAAAAACTGATTGATACTGGTTTAATGCCGTCTTTTTTCATCAAAGCCATCTGTTCGGCGGTAAACGATGATGTAACGCATTTTTGGGCGTAAATATCGACAGCGCAGGTTATCAACGCAAAAAATATCAACAATGTCTTTTTCATTTCACCAAATCTTTATAATAATTTATAAATCGAGAAATGCCCTCTTTTAGCAGTTTGGGTGATGTGGCAAGGTTAATACGCATATAACCTTCACCTTCTTCGCCGTAAAGCGTTCCCGGATTTAGCCAAACTTTATATTTTGTTATCAATTCTTTTTCCATTTCAAACGCTTTGCGCCCTATTTCGCTGCACTTTATCCACATTAGGTAAGTGCCTTCTAACGGCGTGATTTTCACCGAAGTCTGTGTTTCAAGCAACTGTTTTGCCATTTCGTAATGGTTGAATATTGTTTGGTTAAGTTGCTTGATGTATTCTTTACAATCAGCATTGGTGTAACCTGTGATAAGTGCCTCAAAACCAAATGGATTAACATCGCAACATTCGTTGATGTTGATAGCGCGGTCTATCTTTGCCCTTATTTCAGAATCTTTGCAGATGATGTTGGCAATTTGCAGACTTGCCGTATTGAAAGTCTTTGAAGGTGAGTTACATACGGCGTATTTGAGCGGATATTTGTCGGCTATTTTGCCAAAAGGCGTATATTCAAAACCGGGCATTACGATTTCGCAATGTATCTCGTCGGAAATTACAAAGATATTGTATTTCAGACATATCTGCACAATTTTGTCTAATTCTTCGGGAGTAAACACCCTTGAAGTCGGGTTGTGAGGATTGCAGAGCAAAAGTATTCCGCCTTGGGTTTTACAAATGTTTTCAAATGCTTCAAAATCAATATGATAAACATTGCTGTCGTCGGCAATTAGCGGACACGAAACCATTTTACATTCGTTGTTGCGTATCGACGAGTAAAAATGATTGTATACAGGTGTAAAAAGTATTACATTGTCGCCAGGCTTTGTAACTGCCTTAATCACAGCCGAAACCGCAGGAATTACGCCTGTGGTGTAGATAATGTCCTCGCTATTGATTTTCCATCCGTGCTGAGTGTCAAACCATTGAGTTACAGCGTCGTAATATCTTTTTGGCACTTTTACATATCCGTAAGCGGGATGTTGAGCGCGGTTTACAATAGTCTTTACGATAGGTTCTGGCGTGGCAATATCCATATCAGCCACCCACAGCGGCACAAAATCGGCGTTGTTTTTCACCGAATCCCATTTGTAACAGTCGGTGTTTCTGCGGTTTATAAAATGTATGTGGTTCATCATATCTTTTTTCGCAAATATAGTGAAAAATGCTATACTAAAACACTTTATTTATTATATTTGCGGAAAAGATTTATTTATGAATCAAGAAAATTATATGCCGTATCCTGCGGAAGATCAGTTAAAGTGCAGTTTTGCTGCCACTTGTATATCGCGAGCAGCCGATAAGGAACAAATTTCGCCACAACTAATGTATGCTCGTTTACAAAAATATGGTTTAATTTCTAAATATATTCTAAAATATTATAATGTTTTGCATACTCAGAGTATTGAAAATGCTGTTGATGATATTTTGGAAGCACTAAAAAATAGAGAGAATAAATGAGACAGGTTTTTCACGGTGCAACGCAAATAATTGAGCATCCACGGTCTGATTTGGGACGTAAACATTTAGACTTTGGCGAAGGTTTTTATGTAACCGACTTAAAAAATCAAGCCGAACAATGGGCTCAAATCGTTGCACTTAAACGTAATGAGCAACCTGTTTTGAATATATATTCGTTTGATAACCAACAAGTTGAAAGTAAATATAGGTGTTTAAAATTTCCATCTTACAACAAAGAATGGCTTGATTTTGTATGCTCAAACCGTAGGGGTAATAATCTTTGGAAAGATTATGATATTATCGAAGGCGGAGTTGCCGACGACCGTGTGGCTGTTACTGTTGAGTTGTATTATAATGGATATATTTCGCACGAGGATGCTCTTCGTCGTCTTGCTTATCTTAAATTAAATAATCAAATTTGTATAATTAATCAAGAGATAATTGATAATTATTTAGTATTTATGTCATCTCAATCATTATAATTATGTTGCCCGACGTTTTATTATCCGACAAAATTGCCAATATTATACTGATAATTGCTAACAAGTTGAATATCAGTATCGAAAACGCTATGGATATTTTTTATAAGTCAAATACCTGCAACAATTTGTACAATGCTTCTACTATGCTTTATACCTTTGGAGATTTGTATATTGCCGACGATGTTTTGAATGAGATTAAGGCTCGTTAGCATTTACCTCTCTCCGTTATAACACAGTCTGCCGGAGGTTTGATGTTTCCGTCAAGGATTATTTCGCCAATTTGGTCGGCGGTGATGGAGCCCGATTTTGGGTTTTTGACGCTTGTGATTTTGCCTTCGATTGTTGCGTTAACCGAAGAATATTCAAAAGCGAGGTCGGCATCGGGAAGAAACCGGCAGTTTTCGAGTTTGAGGTTTTCGGCATAGCATAACGGCTGCGTTTCGCCTATGGTACAGTTGATTAGCGTTACATTGCGGCTGTGCCAAGCAAGATATTCGCCGATGATGGTAGAATTGTAGATTGTAACGTTTTCGCTGTTCCAAAAAGCGTCTTTAGTGTGGAGTCCGGAGTTGCGGATAACGATATTTTTGCAGTATTGAAACGAATAGTTGCCATTTTGACGGTAGTTGTCGATTTCGATGTCGCTGCAATGCATAAATATATAAGGTGCGTTTTCGGCAGAGCAGTTTTTGAGCGACACGCCGTGACAGTGCCAAAAAGTTTCTTGCGCGTCGGTGAGTTGCACATTGTTGAGTTTTAGACGGCAACTGTCGCGGAACATTTTAGGAGCGTCGATTATGGTGTCGGTCATTTCCAAATCGTTGGAATACCACAGAGCCGCTCTTGCGCCATCTTTAAAATGGCAGTTGCTGATTTTAAAGCCGTTTGTAATCCAAAACGGATATTTGCCATTAAAAGAGCAATGTTCGGCGGTGATATTTTCGGTCTCCTTCAATGCGCTTTCGCCTGTGCCGATAGTTACATTCTTCAACAGTAAATCCTTAGCGTAATATAGTGGTCGTTCTCCTTCAAAGTATTGATTTTCAATTATATTCATTTTATTATTTATTCGTATTAAGTAGATTACAAATATAATGAAAAACTTGAATGTCTGCAACCATTTGGGTGATGGATTTCAATAAATCACTTGTTGTTTTTTATTTGACAATTTCACCTACTGTAATCGAGATTGCGCCAAAACTCAGTTAAAACGGCAAGTCATTATTTTGTGCCAATTCTACTTTTGGAGCCCATTCGCCACTGACTACAAATCGTATTTTATAGTTTTTGTAATTGCTCTTGGAAAAACTGCCTTCAACCGGCTGCATATCTCGTGACCCGGAATGGCGGATGATGGTTTTGCTTGTGGATTCATAGGGGAATGGGATAATTGTCATTAGATTAATGATCTATTCGATGATACTTTCAGAATCATCGTTGTGCCGTTCCTTATTTTTCAACACAATCTCTTTGCTTGTATTAGCATAACAATAGACGCAAAAATGGCGGCAAGTGTTGTACATACCAATATCCTTGCTTATCATACAGCCGCAGATTTTCCGCTGCCCTGGATCTTTCATTTTTTTCTCTTTTTTAGGCAATGGAGGTATCTGTCCAAAAATATCAGGCTCTACAAGTTTGCCCGTATGTAGATAATATACCATCTGCGGGTCATCTTTGCAAATATGTTCTATTAATGCACTATCGATGCAATGATTGTGTTCAATACCTTGAAAATCAGATTTTTCAGCACAGGTGGCAAGCGTGATGTCCCAGCCTTTTTCTTTCCAAGCGGTTTGACATTTTTTTAAGCCTTCAACAAGTTCATTTTGTTGCGCGGCGTTAAATTCAGCGGACAAAACATTGTCTTTGTTGAAAAAATTCGGAGATTCTTTTACAAAATTGTTTTGAACTTTTTTGTATGCCTCAACGTCAACAAATGAGAAAACGAGTTTTTCTGTACAGCCGAAAATCCTGTTTCCGATGTTCCAAATGCGTTTCAGCAAATCTCTCGGAGAAAGGGTAGGTGTAATTATCAAAGGGTCGAAACGCCAAATAACACGCTCTTTGCCAATCATTTCCGATAGTTTTCTAAATATTTCGATACGGTTTTCGAGTTTTGGAACGCACGGCTCAAACCGCTCGTTTTCGTAGTCGTTGAGTGTATATTGAAAATAATAACGAATACCTCGATCGTCTAACTCTTTGAGATATGGTATTATAGGTTCGGGATTCTTAGTCCAGAACACCACAAACTTGCAGTTGGCAAACGAAACATATATTTTTTGCTTTTGATTGAAGGGATTGTACCAAACGCAATAACCCGCCTTCAAACGGTTGAAAAACCATTTTGCATAAAAGGCAGGGATATCGGTTGAGCGCGAAGCGGAGATGATGACGGGGTCTGTGGCTTCGTGCTCTATGCCGAGATGGTCGATGATTGTTGGTTTTGTGTCCATTAAATTACTTTAATTACAGCAAATTTATTAAAAAAATCATCAACCATTGCCGTGACTATTTCATCCGAGTACAAATTATTGGTTATAAAAGTTTGATCTTCTTCCTGCAAAACCATGACTATTTGAGAAAAAACAGTTTATTTGCTAACATGTTTGCAATTTCAAGATTTGTTCTATATTGCTTCTTATACGAAAAGTGTTTTAAAAGAAAAAGCAGCAAAGGATTCGAACCTTATCTTCATACATAAAGTATGCGTGCTGACCTACACCCGCTGCAATTCGTATTGAATGAATAATATCATTCAATTATTATTATCAGTTTCAATTGTGATCAATTGCAAAAATATGAATAAAAATTGAAATATCAAAAAATATTTAAAATTTATTCAAGACAGCAAGCGTGCGAGTAACATATTGACTTAATTCGGTTTCATTTATTCTTTCTCCGTCAATATCTGGATGATGGAACCCGTTTGAATAATCTACCAGAGCACGTAACTCTTGAATAATAGCATTATCAAGACGATGTTGTTCTTCAATTCCTCTTATAATATGTCCTGCCATTACTATTCCTTGAAGAGAGTTTACAACATCATAGTACTTTATTCGTAAAAAACCTTCTATTAGACTTCTTATAGACATACCTACGCATTTTGGATCAACATCATTTGTCCCGTCTGAATATTGTTTTAAATTCATAAAATCTTTTACAATACCTGAAATGGAATCTTCTGATATGTTTTGTATTTTTAAAGAACTTGTTTTGTTTTTTTTGTCATTAAATATTTTTAAATTGAGCAAATTATTTTTTAATTTATCTGAAAACTTTTTTATGAAAGATAAATCATGGCTTAAAAGAAATAATTGGTTGCATTTTTTTGTTAACCTTTGAAGAGAAGTAAGTGTTGCCTCTTTTCTATTATCATCAAAACTTGCAAAAGGATCATCAAATACAATAATCCTTTTTTCGACTTCGTTTTCAGGTAAAATATCGAGATATGCTAAAAAAAAAGCCAAAGATAAAGCAGTTTTATCTCCTTCGCTTGGGGCATGATTAATAGTGTTCTCATCTAAAATATGTTCATTTATTGTGGCGGAAAAACTAATTGTTTTATTTTTACTATTTGATATGAATAGTTGACATATTTTAAAATCAGTACCGAACTGGTTTAAATATTTATTAATAGCATCAATATATTGTATACACAATAATGATTTATTAATTTCAGAATTGACTTTCTCGTATTCTTTTTTTAATTCAATGTCAATTACTTCGATTTTGCGATTAAGTTCTTTTAACTCATTATTGAATGTACTTTTATTAAAAGTAATAGTTTGGGTCTCATTTTCAATGTAAAATAGTGAGTTCAATTGCCTTTTTTTATTATCAATTTGTTTTTTTATTGTATCTCTATTTGATTCTAACTCTTTATAGTGTGTCCATAAATGTTCAGTATCTAGAAATACAGATTCATATAAATAATTATTAATATTTATATTCAAAAAATTATCTGTAAAATAATGATCGAAAACATCAATTGTAGATATTGGTATATATTTCCCTGTATTATTATCGCGCCAAAATTTGTCATAATAGAGGTTTTTATTATCAATCTTTAATGATACGCTAATATCTTCTGTGGAACATACATTTTTTTTGTGTTTTAAACGAGAATAATTACCTCTTAATGATGTAAATATTTGAGCAATAGTTGTTTTGCCTAATCCGTTGCATGCGTATATGGTATTAACTTTTTTAAACATGCCATCCCAATCTGTGTCTCTTCCATTTTGGAAGTCCACAAATTTTCCACAATTTTTTATATATTCAATTTTTGTAATCATAATTTGTTTTTTTGCAAATATAATGATTTTTTTGAAAAGTGTATCAAATTAAGCGTTTATTTTACTTTCTTTTTTCGTGTTTTCTCTCCCCCAAAAAACTACTTGTATACTTTACATTCTTTGCAAATTTACTTTTGAAAAACAAATTTGCAGAAAAAAAGTGATAAAATGTTTTGCAGATTTACTTTTTGAAAGTAAATTAGCCGAAAATTGGTATAATGTCTATTCTTTTTCCTTAATTTTGCCCCACAATATAGTCATACTATGGATACCGAATCTCAAAATATAGAGTTCAAACAGTTGTGGCGCGATGAGTATCTCAAATGGATTTGCGGTTTTGCCAATGCTCAGGGCGGCACTATATATATAGGTGTTGACGACAGTGGCAATGTCAAGGGCTTGGAGAATATCCATCGTCTTTCTGAGGATATTCCAAACAAGATAGCCACCCACCTTGGCATTGTGGCCGATGTCAACATTTTGACTAAGGATAAAAAGCATTATCTCGAAATCAAGGTTCAACCGAGCAACATCCCGATTTCGCTCAACGGCATCTACCATTACCGCAGCGGTTCCACCAAACAGGAACTTAAAGGCATTGCCTTGCAACAGTTTTTGCTCAAAAAGTTGGGTAGGTCGTGGGACGATATGCCGCACGAAACCGCCACACTCAAACGCATTAGCCGCACTGCTGTGGATTACTTTTTGAATCACGCCGTTAGAGCCTCCCGTATGCCTGCAAGTGCGCTTGCCGATTCTACCGAAACCGTTCTTGAAAACCTCAACCTCATTACCGACGACGGAAAAATCCGTAATGCCGCTATCTTGCTTTTTGCCGATAATCCTCAGCGTTATTTCCCTGGCTCCGAGTTTAAAATTGGAAGGTTTGGTGTCTCGGAAAGCGACTTGATGTTTCAGGATATTGTGGAAGGTAATATTATTCAAATGACCGAGAGAGTGATAGAACTTTTACGGTCTAAGTATTTGATTTCCAATATACATTATGAGGGTCTCCAACGTGTTGAGCGATTGGAGATACCCGAAGATGCGCTCCGCGAACTTATCAACAACGCTATTTGTCACAAGGATTATATGGGCGTGGCGATTCAGATGAAAGTTTACAATGACCGTATTGAACTTTGGGACGACGGTTTTTTGCCAGATGGAATGATACCCGACGATCTTCTTAAACCCCATAAGTCGAAACCGAGGAACAAACTTATTTCGGCTGCTTTTTACCGTGCCGGATTTATCGAAACTTGGGGTCGCGGCATCGAGAAGGTGTGCAATGCGTTTGATGACGCTAAAATGCGGCGTCCTGTTTTTGAGTTCACCTGTGGCGGCTTAAATACTATTATTTATAGACCTAATGATACCATAAATGATACCACAAATGATACCATAAATGATACCATAATTGACCCTGTAAATGATAGACAGAAACAAATTTTAAAATACATTTCTACCAATCCACAAATCACAACTTTGGAATTAATCGAGAAATTAAATGTCTCAAAACCAACTATAAAGCGTGATTTGCGTATTTTATCAAATTTGGGTTTTATTGCACGTGTCGGCGCAAATAAAAATGGTTATTGGAAGATTCTTTTACCAAAATGAACCTGTAAATGATACCATAAATGATCCTGTAAATGAACCTGTAAATTTTAACCATCTTATTACTGAACATTTTTCTATCATCTATTATGGACACTTCTCTTCGTGAAAAAAAGATTTATCGTGTAACCCTCAAAGGCAGTGCTGTTAACTGTGTGCTGCTGGTGGCTAAGTTTGTGGCGGGTATTTTGGGCGGATCGGCGGCGATGATTGCCGATGCAGTACATTCGCTGTCGGATTTTCTCACCGATTTTGTGGTGATGGCTTTTGTAAAACTGAGTTCAAAACCGCAGGACGAGGATCACGATTATGGTCACGGAAAATATGAGACTCTCGCCACCGCCTCTATCGGTATTTTGCTGTTTTTTGTGGGCGTGATGATTCTCTACAACGGCGCGGTGAGCATTTACAACGCGTTTATTGGCGAGGTGCTGCCTGTGCCCGGCGCGGTGGCTTTGGTGGTGGCTTTGCTGAGTATCGCTCTCAAAGAGTGGGCTTATAGGTTTACCGTAAAGGTGGGCAGAGAGGTTGAATCTCAGGCAGTTGTGGCTAATGCTTGGCATCACCGTACCGACGCTTTTTCGTCGATTGCCACCGCAGTTGGCGTGGGTGCTGCGTTTGGTTTGGGCGAAAAATGGGCTGTGCTCGACCCAGTGGCAGCCGTTTTTGTAAGTTTCTTTATCATCAAAACCGCTTTCGACTTGATAGCGCAGGCCACGGGCGAACTTTTGGAAAAAAGCCTTCCGCCCGATGTGGAAAACCGTATTGTGGAGATTGCCGAATCAGAACCCGAAGTAAGTGATGTTCACGGACTTAGAACTCGCAAAATTGGTAGCCGTATTGCCATTGAGATGCATTTTCGTATGCCGGCTAATATTTCGCTTTATCTCGCGCATTGCCACGCGTCAAACATTGAGCAGGAATTGAAAAAAGAATTTGGCGAATCTACTCATATTTCTATTCATTTTGAGCCTGAAAAAATCGACGGAAAATATTGTAATCCTGATAGTTGAAGGCTGTTGAAAAATTTTTGCTACATAAAATTGTCATTTTAATCTTGTTTTCAAAAAAATCTTTATAAATTTGCCGCTGAAAGGATAAATTTTACTTAAAATCTTAACGTTACAATGGAAGATCTTTTGCAACAAACGCAGGAATACACTGATGATAAGATTGTTCACTTAGAGTGGAACGAACATATACGCCGCCGTCCGGGTATGTATATCGGTAAACTTGGCGACGGTCAATCTGCCGATGACGGTATCTACGTGCTTCTAAAAGAGACCATCGACAACTCTATCGACGAGTTTATGATGGGCTATGGCAAAAAAATTGAGGTTTCGATTCAAGATTCGCGCGTGGTGGTTCGCGACTATGGTCGTGGTATTCCGCTTGGCAAGGTGGTTGACGTGGCTTCGCAGATGAACACCGGCGCAAAATACGACAGCAGCGTGTTTAAAAAATCTGTGGGTCTCAACGGCGTGGGTATCAAGGCTGTTAACGCATTGTCTACCAACTTTATGATTCGTTCGTTTCGCGACGGTCAGTGCAAGCGTGTGGTTTTCTCTAAGGGCGTTTGCTTAGAGGACGACCCCATTTGCGCATCTAACGAAAAAAACGGCACTGAAACTTCGTTTATTCCTGATAAAGAGTTGTTTGTAAACTACAACTTTTTGGACGACTATATTGTGCCGATGCTCAAAAATTACACCTACCTCAACCGTGGGTTAACTATTATTTACAATGGCGAGCAATATCAGAGCAAAAACGGTCTGTTGGACCTTTTGAACGAAAATATGAGCACCGAGGGTATTTATCCTATCATACACCTTGTAGGTCAGGACGTTGAGATTGCAATGACCCACAATAATAAGTTCTCTGAGGAGTATTATTCGTTTGTTAACGGTCAGCACACAACGCAAGGCGGCACGCACTTGATGGCATTCCGCGAGGCGTTGATTAAAACTGTGCGCGACTTTTATAAAAAAGAATTTGACGTTAACGATATTAAGGCGTCGATAGCGGCGGCCGTGAGCATCAAGGTTGAGGAACCTGTGTTTGAAAGTCAGACCAAGACCAAACTCGGCAGCAAAAATATGAGTCCCAACGGCGAGAGCATCCGAAACTTTATGATGAATTTCGTTACCCGCGAACTCGACAACTATCTGCACAAGAATCCCGAAACGGCGCAGATTCTCCTCAAAAAAATTCAGGACAACGAGCGCGACCGCAAGGCTATTTCGGGTATTCAAAAAATTGCCCGCGAACGTGCCAAAAAGGTGAACCTTCACAACCGTAAACTGCGCGACTGCAATGTGCATTTCAATAGTAGCGACAAACGCAAATCAGAATCTACCATATTTATCACCGAGGGTGATTCGGCGAGCGGAAGCATAACTAAGAGCCGCGACGTTAACACTCAGGCTGTGTTCTCGCTTCGTGGTAAGCCGCTCAACTGTTTTGGACTCACCAAAAAAGTGGTTTACGAAAACGAGGAGTTCAACCTTTTGCAGGCGGCTCTCAACATTGAGGAGGGTATCGAAAACATCCGTTACAACCGTGTGGTAATTGCCACCGATGCCGATGTGGACGGTATGCACATCCGTTTGCTGATGATTACGTTTTTCTTGAATTTCTTCCCCGAGGTTATCAAAAACAAGCACCTTTATATATTGCAGACACCTCTTTTCCGCGTTCGCAACAAGCAGAAAACTTTCTATTGTTACAGCGACGAGGAGAAACTTGCTGCAATTGCGGCGTGCGGCAAAAATCCTGAGATGACCCGATTCAAAGGTCTTGGAGAGATTTCGCCCGACGAGTTTAAGCACTTTATCGGTCCTGAAATGCGTATCGAACCGGTTTTGATTAAAAAAGAAGATCAAATTCAGGAACTTATGAACTTCTATATGGGCAAGAATACTCCTGAGCGTCAAAACTTCATTATCGACAACCTTGTTATCGAAGAAGACCGCATTGAGGAGGAAGAACTGCCCGAAACACGCATTGCCGACAACGAAGAATAGTATTTTTTGACCTCAAAAACGGTTGGTTTGTTAAGTTAGTGTAATTATTCTACCTTTCACATTATAAGAATGTTAACTTAACAAATTTTAAGATTTTAGCCAAAACATCTGTTCACGGTCACCGTTTATAATTGTACATTCTCCGCAGTGATTGCGCAGATTTTTGGTTAAACATTTTATTGATTTAAGTTTTTGAAGTAAAAAGCGGAATTGACGGAACAATTCCGTTTTTTTTTGTGTTTAATTATAAAAAATGTATATTTGCGGTAGTAACTTTAATATAATAGAACCATGAAAAAGGAAGCCCTTGATGGATTATTGTCTTATCTTCTTGAAACTCTGACTCCTGACGAAATGCGTTATCTTGGAGAAGAACTTCGTTGGCATTCTGATGATAACGACCCACGTTTTCGTCCTTATACGATGGAAGAAGTTAATGCTATGCTTGACGAGGCTGAAAAAGAGATTGCTGAGGGGAAAGGCATTCCTCACGAAGAATTTATGAAAGAACTTGACGAGGAATTTAGAAAGTATGATGAGTTGAAGACAAAATATATCGATAAAAAACGTCCGGCTCGTAAAAAACAGAAAATGTGTGAGGCGGTATGAGATGTATTTGGCAAAAACCTGCAAGACAGAATGTTACTGATATAGTTGCCTATCTGATTTTTTATTTTGGCACTAATGCGAAAAAGAAATTTATGGCGGCTATTAAAAGAACAGTTAAATTGCTTGCACAACAACCTGAGATGGGTACTATCGATCCTCTATTTTCTGATAGGTCAGAAACTTATCGAAGTATAATTGTGGCTAATCGCAACAAAATGGTTTATTATGTTCGTAATAATACTATTTATATAGTTGCCTTTTGGGATTGCCGTCAAGACCCTATGGCTCAGGCTAAAAAAGTTAAATAATCAATTATGCATTATGAATTATGCATTACTCAATCCCCAAATAATACACTATCACCGAATGGGGTGGAATTTTGTTTAAATCACCTACAAGACCTTTGGCGGCGTGAGGAGGCAGTATCAGCACAGCCTCGTCGCCGTGACGAAGAAATTTAAATGCCTTAATCAATCCAACAATCATTTCGCTGCTGCCTGCTACGAGGTTTTGCTTGCCGTCGGTTTGGCTGTCGTAGCAGAGAGTGCCGTCGAGAAGTTCTATTCGGTAGGAGAGGATTACGTTTGGATCTTGCTCTACGCTAAGGCCTTCGCCGTGCTTGGTAATCATATAGCGGATACCACCGTCGGCAGTGTCCATTTGCCAATTGCGGCGTTTTATGTAGTTTTCAATTTGCTCCATATCCTGTTTAACGAGATATTTGTTGGCTGTGATGAGATTTTCGTTAAACATACTGTACTCCTGCGGTTTTTTTGTGTTGTTGGGAGTCTGCGAGCAAGCCGCCAAAAATAGTGCTACTAATATATAAGGTGTGTGCTTCATTTGTCTTGAATTTCTTTTGTGATTTTTGGGAGCAGCGAAACAAAACGTTTTACCACCTCTTCCAATGGTTTAAACGATTTTCCGCCAGCAGCGTTGTCGTGTCCGCCGCCGTTGAAATAACGCTCGGCAATGGTGTTTACCTTAAAACCGCCTTTTGAGCGGAACGAGCAGCGTATAATGCCGTCTCTTTCCATAAAGAATGCCGAAAATTTTACGTGCTCAATGCTAAGTGGCAGATTTACAAAGCCTTCGGTGTCGCCCACACGGTAGTCGAATTTGTCGGCTTCGGCTTTTGTGAGCATAATGTAGGCTGTGTGGTATTTTTCAAAAACCACCATTTTTTTGCTGAGGACGTAACCTTGCAGGCGCATACGACCTTCGGAATACGAATCGTAGATGTGGTGGATAATTTCGGCTCGGTCGATGGGCATTGCGGCAAGTTTTGATGCCACTTCAAATGTGCGCTGACCAGTGCAGTTAAACTGAAAACATCCTGTATCGGTGGTAAGTCCTGTAAATAAGCAAATTGCAGAATCGTTAGAGACTTCAAAACCGCACGCTTCAAAAAATAGGTAAAGCAATTCGCAAGTGGCAGCGGCCTCGGGGTCGGAAAAAATGTATTTGAAAATTTCGCGTTGCGGGTTGGGATGGTGGTCGATCATCACTTTTACGGCGGGGCTATCTTCCAGCACCTTTTGCATCTTGTCCACGCGCGACGACGTGTTGTAGTCGAGGGCAAAAATCATATCGGCTTCCGAAACCTTGGCGGCGTTTTCGTCGTGGTTGTAAATTAATATTTCGTTGCATCCGGGCATCCATTTAAAGGTGTCGGGGATGTTGTTTGGCAGTATTACGCAACATTCTTTCTTGTCTTTGAGGTAGTTGTAAAGTGCGAGCGACGATCCGAGAGCGTCGCCGTCGGGGTTGAGGTGCGCTGTTATAACCACTTTTTTTGCCTTATCGAGCAAATCTTTTATCTCTTCAACAGATTTTTTTTCAAATAATTCCATTTTTGTTTTATAAAATTAATCAAATTGCTACCTTTGCAGAAATTTTTGCAAATATATAAATTTAAAAACAAATCAAAAATGAGTGGAAGACATACATTAATGTTGATTAAACCCAATGCGGTAAAAAACGAGTTCGCAGAGCAGATTTTTTTAGAAGTTCATCAGCACGGATTCAAAATCCTCGCTTGTAAGAAATTGCAACTCAGCAAGAACGAGGCAGAAGCCTTCTATTTCGTACACAAGGGAAAACCATTTTTCGACGGATTGGTAGAATTTATGACCTCTGGCCCTATCTACGCAGCCGTACTTGAAAAAGACAACGCAGTAGCCGATTGGCGCAAACTTATGGGCGCAACCGATCCTGCTAAGGCTGAAATCGGTACTATCCGCCGTAAATACGCAGAATCAGTTCAGCACAATGCTGTTCACGGTTCTGACAGCGACGCCAACGCTTTGAACGAAATTTTCTTCTATTTCTCTGCCCGCGAGATTGT
Source organism: Bacteroidales bacterium (assembly GCA_016286055.1). GTDB lineage: Bacteria > Bacteroidota > Bacteroidia > Bacteroidales > UBA3824 > UBA3824. The sequence continues at coordinate 36,507 of JAEERW010000010.1, read as the reverse complement.
TAACGCAGGTGGTGGAATCATTCAGTTGCACGATATCAACAAAGCCGAGTAGGTTTTGGGCAACAATAATGACATTTTTTGCAGCCGTCGTTTTTGACGGCTGTTTTTTTTGCTAACAATTATATGCTGCAAAAAAAATTTTTGTATCTTAGTGCAAAAATTATTCACCCTAAAAATGAAAAGGACAACCTTAAAAAACGCAGCGTTTTTTGCGCTTAAAACATTGATTTTCACAGTAGTTCTATCTATATCGCTGTTATATTTCTTTCCTGTAACCTACGCGCGAAACTTTGCCTATTCGCCCCACGGCGACAGTGCGGTGCACAACCGTTGGGTAGATTCTGTTTTTGCCACTATGACTCCCGATGAGCGTGTGGGTCAGTTGTTTATGGTAGAAGTGAGCAGCAAATGGGGTGCCGCCGACAAACTTTACAAAAACGTGGAGCAATATGTAACCGACTATCACATTGGCGGTGTGCTGTTTTTTTACGGCGGACCAAACCGTCAGGCTGCAATTACCAACAAATTGCAGAGCATTTCAAAAGTGCCGCTGATGATAGCCCAAGATGCCGAATGGGGCTTGGGAATGAGGTTAGACAGCACAATTTCGTATCCCCGTCAACTAACTCTCGGCGCCATCGAAAACGAAGACCTTGTATACAAAACCGGACTTGAAATTGCCCGTCAGTGCCGTCGCCTTGGGGTAAATATCGATTTTGCACCGTGTGTGGATATTTACGACAATCCCGGCAACTCAGTGATTGTAAACCGCTCGTTTGGTAGTGATAAACAGGAAGTTGCACGCAAATCGCTCGCCATAATGTCGGGTATGCAAGATGGCGGAATACTCACCACAGCCAAACATTTTCCGGGTCACGGCAATACCGTTACCGATTCGCACTACGACCTTCCAATTATCAAAGGCGACAAACAGCGTATCGACACTTTTGAACTATATCCGTTTAAATATCTGATTAACAATGGAGTAAAAGGCGTTATGGTGGGACATCTTTTTGTGGAGGCTTACGACGATTCTATTTCGCAAACTCCGTCGAGCATTTCAGAAAACATTATTTCAAAACTGCTCAAAAAAAATCTTGGTTTTCAAGGACTTGTATTCACCGATGCACTTGCTATGCAGGGCGTTAGCCGCAATTATCCCTCGGGCGAACTTGAAATAAAGGCGTTCAAGGCAGGTGTCGACGTGTTTTTGCAGCCGAAAGATTTTGTGGCGGCTTACAATGGCATTATTGCCGCACGCGATTCGGGTTATATTTCGCAAAAGGAAATCGACATCCGTTGCAAAAAAATTCTTCTCGCCAAAAAACAACTCGGTTTGGATAATTTTCAACCTGTAAGCACCGAAAATCTTTATCAAGACCTCAATAACGATTATGCACAAAACCTTCAATCTCAGATAGTTGAAAATTCCATTACCCTTATCAAAAACCGCGACAACCTTTTACCGCTCAAAGATTTATCCTCTAAACGCATAGCCGCCGTGTCGATTGGCAAGACCGCCGAGGAAACCGAGTTTGAAATTTCGCTCCGTAGGTTTACCAATTTGGATGTTTTTACTATCGAAAAAGAGGCAGAGCCAGCATCGTTTACCACACTTTCCGACACCTTAAAAACCTACGACCTTGTGATAATTGGCTTTCACAATTGCAATGCCTATCCTCCGAGGTTTGGATTTACTGCCAATTCGATAAATTTTGCCGAAACATTGGCTAAAACAACACCTGTGGTTCTTGGTATTTTTACCAACCCTATGGGTTTCACCAAGTTTAATCCTAAAAACGATAATTTTGCCGCCATCTTAGTGGCTTACGACGATACTCCGCTTGCCCGCCGCATTGCAGGAGAGATGATTTTTGGCGAATTGCCCTTCAAAGGCCGCCTTCCCGTCCGCATTAATGCCAAATATCCTCACGGCACAGGGTTCAAAACTGAGGGGTTTAAGGTGTATTGAGGTTAATAAATAAGGTGTACTTAATTTTTTGCAGAAACAAAAAATAACTACATTTGCACCTGAAAATGTGCCATAGCAGAGGGTAATATGAAAATTAAAAATGTAGAGGATTTTAGTTGGTTGTACGCGCTGTTGAAGCCGTTTGCAAGTTTTATGCACAACCACGTCTTTTATAAAAAGGTGTACACGTCGGGCTTGGAGAATATTCCCAAAGAGGGTGCGGTTATTTTTGCGCCAAACCATCAAAACGCACTTATGGACGCTCTTATCATCCTCAGTGTTAAGAATTGGCAACCTGTTTTTATGGCTCGTGCCGATATTTTTGCGGGACAATTTGTCCGCCGTTTGCTCTTTTTTATGAAAATTCTCCCCATTTTTCGTATGCGCGACGGTCGTGAGAGTCTCAAACAAAACGATGAAATTTTTGAAAAATCGGTTCAGGTGCTACGCAAAAAGCGTTACCTTGTGATATATCCTGAGGCAAGCCACGTTGGTCGCCGCCGTTTGCGTCCGCTCAAAAAGGGCATAACGCGAATTGCTTTTATGGCAGAGGAGGCTTCTAACTATACTCTCGGCGTTAAAATAGTGCCTGTGGGTATCAATTATCAAGATTATTTTTCGTTTCGCACCAATGCTTTTATCAATTTTGGAAAGCCCATCAATGTGGAGGATTACCGCGACCTTTATCTCGAAAATCCCCAAAAGGCTAATCACGAATTGATAACCGATATTTCAAACGAACTTAAATCGTTGATTATCAATATTGAAAACAACGAAGAGTACGACAATTTTGAAACCGCCCGACTTGTTTATGCGCCTTATCTCGTGAAAAAAGAGCGCAAACTTGTCAACAATTTTAAAAACCGTATTTATGCCGGTCAGCAGGTTGTAAAATTGATGGACACTCTGAAAAACAACGATTTAGACACGTTTCACAAACTCAACGGCTGTCTTAGCGACTACCGCAAACTTTTGCAACAAGAAAACCTCCGCGATTGGATTATCCGCCGCCGCTTTACTATTCCCGGTGTGCTTTTGCGAACGGTAATTCTAATAGCAATGTCGCCGGTGGCATTGTTTGGTGCTGTTAACAATTTTCTACCGTACCATACGCCTGACCTGTTTACCCGCAAAATCAAAGACAAGAATTTTCACACTTCGATACGCTTTGCGGTGTATATGTTTGTGTTTCCGCTGATATTTTATCCGCTGATATTCTTTTTGTTGTGTCAATTTACCGATTCGTGGCTTATCAGGTTGATTTATATGCTGTTGCTGCCGCCAACGGGTATTTTTGCCTTTCATTATTTTGAGGAGGTAAAACGTGTTTTGGCTATGTGGCGCTACACATTTAACCGCAACAAAAAGTCGTTTGAGTGCCTCAGATGGCTTCGTGAACAGATTCTCGATATTTTTAAAAGTATCGAAAATAATTCCTAACGGCTATCGTAAATGCCGATTGTGGCTATCGTTTTAATCTATTGCCAAGTCTAATAACATAATATTGAATTAATGTTAGTTTCCGCGCGATTGTATAATTTTGCGCAAAATTTAAAGATATGAATTGGATTAACGAATTAATATCAGGTACAAGTGTGGGACACTCCATACTTTTGCTTGCCGTAATAGTTTCGGCTGGCATTCTTTTCGGTAAAATCAAAATCAAAGGTATTTCGCTCGGAGCCACATTTATTTTGTTTGTGGGCATCATCTGCGGGCATCTTGGATTAAAAATCGACCCAAAACTCCTTGATTTTCTGCGCGATTTCGGACTTATTCTTTTTGTCTACGCAATAGGTATGCAGGTAGGCCCGAGTTTTTTCTCATCGTTTAAGAAAGGCGGAATGACGCTCAACCTCCTGGCTGTTGGCGTTGTATTTTTGGGCGCAATTACTGCCCTGATAATTGGTTTTGCCACTGGTATCGATATTCCTACTATGGTGGGCATTATGTCGGGTGCTGTTACCAATACTCCGGGTCTTGGTGCTGCCCAACAGGCTTTTAAAGAAATGACTGGCGATGTAAATTCCACTATGGCAATGGGTTACGCTGTGGCTTATCCCCTCGGCGTAATTGGCATAATCCTTACGATGATAGTTGTAAAAGTGCTTTTCAAAGTGGATTTTAAAAAGGAGAACGAGCAGATTGAAACTCTCGCCAAAGACGCTCAAAAGTCTGCCACAGGTATCTCGATGCAGGTTCTTAATCCTTCGGTTTTTGGAAAAACAATCAAAGAACTTGTAAAACTTTTCCCCGATCGTCATTTTATAGTTTCGCGCCATTGGGACAACGAAACCAATCAAATAAGCCTTGCCACTTCGGAAACCGTGCTTAAAGAAAACGACAAGATATTTGTAATTGCCAATCCTACCGACATTGACACTATTACCGCTTTTATAGGTAAAGCCATTGATTTACAGCGCAAACAGTGGGTTTTGGCTAACAGTTCGTTTATCAGTAGTAGAATTTTAGTAACAAAAGAGGAAGTCAACGGTAAACGCCTCGGTTCGTTGCAGTTGCGCAAACTTTACGGATGCAATATTACACGTGTAAACCGTTCAGGCGTTGACCTTGTGGCATCTGAGGAACTTGTGCTTCAAATCGGCGACCAAGTTAACGTTGTGGGTACAGACATCAACATTGCAAGTGTTGAAAAAGTGCTTGGCAACTCGGTAAAACGCCTCAATCAACCCAACCTTATCACCATTTTTATCGGCATTGCCATTGGAGTAATTCTCGGCAGTATTCCTGTTGCAATTCCGGGAGTTCCGCAGCCGTTTAAACTTGGTTTGGCTGGTGGTCCGCTGATTATTTCGATACTTATTGCTAAGTTTGGATATAAATGGAAATTAATCACTTACACCACTCAAAGCGCAAATCTTATGCTTAGTGAAATAGGTATTTCGCTATTCCTTGCCTGTGTGGGATTAAACGCCGGAAACGGATTTTGGGATACTATTGTCAACGGCGGTTACTCTTGGGTAGGCTATGGCTTTATAATCACCTTCTTACCGCTTTTGATAATGGGCATAGTTGGCTATAAATTCTGCAAAGTCAATTACTTTACCTTAACGGGTGTAATAGCAGGCAGTCACACCGACCCGCCAGCCCTTGCCTACGCCAACGGACTCACATCAAAAGACGCTCCTGCGGTAGGTTACGCCACAGTTTATCCGCTCACAATGTTTTTCAGAGTGCTGATAGCAGAATTGATGGTGCTGTTTTTTGTGTAGATTTTTTAACTATTTCTATAAAAAAATCCGTCGGCTGCAATGGCTGACGGATTTTTTGTTTTATATGGTTCAATTCCTTAATTCTTCATAACATCCAAATCCACTTTTGGTTTCATTACGTCGTTAACCTTGCTTTCGTAAGGTGTGAGTAATTGTGATTTTACCTCAGTAACAATATCTTCGGCAGATTTGCCAATGAAGAATGTGTATTCACCGGCAGGGGCAGTCCATTGATTTTGTGCTGCGTCGAAATATGCCAAATCGGCAGAGTTAACAGTGAGAACCACAGGCTGAGATTCGCCCGGCATCAGAGAGTTTGTTTTGGCAAATGCTTTGAGTTCGTACTTGGGCGATGACTGTTCTGATTCGGGATATTTTGCGAAAAGTTCTACAACGGTTTTACCTTCGCAACTTCCTGTGTTCTTTACGTTTAACGAAATTTGGAAATCGCCACCGGCTGTTTGAATTTTTACATCCGAGAATTCAAAATCGCTGTACGACAAACCGTAACCAAACGGGAACGAGGTCTTTTTGCCGAATGTGTTGTAGTAACGGTAGCCTACAAAAATATCTTCCAAATAGTTGGTGTAGTCGAAGTTTTCGCGGTTTTGGTTGTCGTCGTGAGTATCAAACATCGAGCGGGCATCGGCGGGATAGTCGTATGGGAAGTTTTTAGCACCGGGAACATCAAAATAGTCAATGGGGAAGGTCATCGGCAAACGTCCCGAAGGATTAACCGCACCTGTAACTACGTCAGCCACAGCGTTTCCACCTTCTTGACCGCCCATCCACGGCAACACAATTGCATCGGGAATATCCTTCCACGAAGCGGTTTCGATTACGCCACCAATATTGAGAATTACGATGGTCTTTTTGCCGAGTGCCTTGAATGCCTTTTGAACCTTGGTGAGGAGGGTTTTTTCATTGTCGGAGAGATAGAAATCAGCAATTCTGCGGTCGCGGAATTCACCCGAAACACGTCCGATGGTGATAAATGCCACGTCGTTGGTTTTTGCAAACTCTTTAATTTGAGCATCGTCGATTACAAAGTCCACAGGATTAAAGGTATACACCAAGCCATCCTTGTTTGCGGGATTAGATTTAAAATCCTCGCGCTGTTTGTCGATTGCTGGAATATAGATGTTTTTGAGTTTTTCGTCGATGGTAAAGCCTTGGTTTTCAAGACCCTCGCAGAGCGAAACTGTGTAAGCCTCGTTAACATCGCCGCTACCTGTGCCGCCTGAGTAAAAAGTGTAAGATGTAACTCCGAAAAGTGCAGCCTTACCGCCTTTGATAGGCAGAGCGTTGTTTTTATTTGTCAGCAGCACAATGCCTTCGCTTGCAGCCTGACGTGTGATTTTTGCGTGTTCTTCGAGGTTTGGTTTGTTAGAATATTGATATTTTTTGAATGTGGGAGATTTTAAAACCAACTCCAAAATACGTTTTACATTTTCGTCAACATATTCGATTTTGAGCGAGCCGTTTTTCATACCCTCAACAATCTTTTCGTATTGATTGTTGACACCGGGCATAAGAAGGTCGTTACCCGAAATTACCTGATTAACAGGATTTGTGCCAGCAAACCAATCGGTCATTACAAGTCCGTCGTATTTCCATTCGTCGCGAAGAATATCGTGAACAAGTTCGCGGTTTTCCGACGAGTACGAACCGTTGATAAAGTTGTACGAAGTCATTACAGTCCAAGGATTTGACTCGCGTATTGCAATTTGAAACTGACGCAGATAAATTTCGCGCAAAGCACGTTGTGTAATACGGGCATCGTTGTTCATACGGTTGGTTTCCTGACTGTTGCCAGCAAAGTGCTTAATGGAAGTGCCCACGCCGAGACTTTGAATACCGTTGATAAGTGCGCTTGCGGTTTTGCCGGCAAGCACAGGGTCTTCGCTGTAATACTCGTAGTTTCTACCGCACAAAGGGTTGCGGTGAATATTTGCACCCGGCGAAAGAATAACATCAACGCCATATTCAAGTACCTCATTTCCAATTGATTCGCCTACTTCTTTTACAAGTTCGGTGTTCCAAGTAGACGATAGGGTAGTGGCGATAGGAAATGCCGTGCAATAGTAAGTGTTTTCGTCGTTGTCGCGCTTAGGTTTTATTCTCAAACCTGCGGGACCGTCGGCAAGCACTATTGACGGAATGCCCAACCGAGGAATAGCACGTGTGATACCTGCCGCGCCGGGTACTTTTTGTTCGGTGCTTCCAACAAACGAAGTTTTTTCTTGGCTTGGATCCATACCTGCGCCAATAAGCATAAGAGCCTTCTCTTCGATGGTCATAGCCGCAATCACCTCGTCGATAGAGGCTGTTCCGAGTTGCGGTGGTGTTTGGTTGCAACTGCTTGATGCAGTGAGTATTGCCGCAGATAGTGTGGACATAATAATTGATTTGTTCATATTATTAGATGTGTTTAAGATAAATTGCTGATTATTTGGTGATTAAAAATGCAAACGAGAATTTTTTGTCCCCGCTGATAAGTACGCCTTTGTATAGACCTTGCGGAAGCGTTATCTTGATGGTTTCCTGAGGATTATCAATGGTTTGCATTATATTGCCCATATTATTGCAAATTATTATTTCTGAATCTGTAAGATATTCTGAATCAAAGTTTTCGAGCGAAATTGTAACTGTTTCACCCTCTTTTGCCAACGAGGGATAAATTTTCACCTTGTTTAATGCTGTCGGCTTTTTCTTTTTGGAGATTTCGGGTTCGGTTTGTTCTTCTTCGTCTTCTTGTGTATCAGGTTCTTCAATGTTGATATCTTGATATTCAACATATATTTCCACATCATAGTCAAACATTGAAAAAGAGTAGTTTATGTTTTCGGTTGGATACAATCTTCGCGAGTTGACGTATACCAACGCCTCGCAACCATCATCGGCGGGTTTAATTTTAAACTGAATCAGTTCGTCCTTTTGGGCTTTTGTGTGCGAAATCTCCGAAATGTTTTCATCTGTTTTGATAGAATGATATTTGATGTAAACCGCCTCAATGTTAATGTCAGAGATGTAGTCTGACATCTTGACTGAGCCTGCAAAGTCTTTTATTTCAACTTGTTTTCCATTTACCAATACCTTTTCCAAATATATTTCATCCTCGCTCATATTGTCGACGGTAAAGTTTACGATGTCGTCAACAATAGCAGAGTTTTGTTCGCAGTTTACATTTTTCCCAGTTTTAATCTTGTAACTAATTGGTTTGTATTGAGTTGTAATTTCTACATCCGCCTTGTAATCACTCATCAAAAAATTGCAGAAATATTTGTAAAATGTTATGGATTTGCCATTTACCAATATTTTTTCTAGTTCGTAACCTGAGGAGGTAAGGTCGGAGGCGTAAATTTTAATTAGATCGGTTTTATTGGCTTCTGTTAAATTTGAAGTTGTGTGGTTGTCGGTGGTGATGGTGTATATTTCAGGAGGAATTAAAGCAAAGGTTACCGAGAGTTCAACATCGTCGTACGGCATTTCAAAACTGTAATCATTCTTGTTGGTATTTACCGTAATTGGATTTTGGGTAGTTTTTTCTATTGCTGTGATGTTTGATGTATATCCCGAGGCGCAGTTGATTGTAAATTTTACTTGGTCTTTGTGTGAAAATGTGGTTTGCGATATTTCAATTGCATCTGCATTTGCCCCTATTTTATTTACATCATGAGGATTAATCAACCATTTGGATGGAATATTGTTGGTTGATGTCCCTTTTGAGCGGGTGTATTCCAAATCGGTGGGACAGATGAAAATGCCCTCTTGGGGTAGTCCTTTGGTCCAACTTGTTGTGCAATTATTTCCATTGTCTTGCCAATTTGTGAAACAAACCTCGATTTTGTTTAACGACGAACATCCCGTAAATAAATTTTTGAAACAATCTTTTACCAAAGTTTTTGCGGCAATTTTAGGAACTTTGATTAATGCTACACAACCTGAGAACATTGAATTGTAGCATCCTTCTGAGATTGTTTCGGCAGATAATTCGGGTGCAGAAACAAGAGTGGTGCAGTTTTCAAATAGTTTGAAAAAGCAATTTTTTTCGGAGATTTCTTTGGTCAATCCTGTTCCATCGAGGAGACTCATAATACTTCCCGATGCCTCAACACTTCCTCCTGTAATGTTGAATTTTACGTTTTTTGATGAAGTGGAGTAAAATGTTGTGTTACTGCCCTTAAAGCAGACATAGGCATCTTTGGCTATCGTTATAGCTGATCCATCCCATTTTTCAGACCATGTATCACCTCCATTAGTTGAATAGTAGAGTTCTGTGGCCAACGACCCTTTTTTTGTTAATGAAATCTCAACATTGTTATCCAACGATTTGAATGTGAGATAATTGTTGTCTTGTGCCAATATAGTACCCGTAATGCACAAGTGCAGTATTGTGGTTAATAAATAAACTTTGTTCATACTGCTCTGTGTATTGGGTTTGTTTATTTGAAAAACTCTACTAATGTTTGCAGGTTTTCTGCTTGTTGTTCAAGTTCTTCGGCACTAGAAGCCAATTGTTCGCTTGAGGATTGGTTTTCTCTAATTACGTTGTTAAGTTTAATAATAGAGGTGTTGATTTGAGAAGCACCAGAGTTTTGCTCGTTGCTTGCTGTAGCAATTTCGTTTACGAGTGTAGTGGTTTTTTCGATACTTGGCAGAGCTTTGTGCATTGAGCTGTTTGCATTTTCTGATACTCTCAATCCTTGCTGGGCTAGGTCTACAATTTCGTCTGCTGCTTTTTTGCTGTGTTCAGCAAGTTTTCTTACTTCGCTAGCAACCACAGCGAAACCTTTTCCTGATTCACCTGCGCGGGCAGCCTCAACAGCTGCGTTGAGAGCAAGAATATTTGTTTGGAAAGCTATGTCGTTGACAATTTCAATTTTTTCTGCAATGTCTTTATTTGTGGAGTATACATCATCGAGGTTTTTAACAACATCGGTGAATAGGTCGAGAGCCTTTTTCGACATTTTGTTGGTTTCTGTTGCATTCTGTGAGTTCTGGTCGATATTGCTCGACATCTCTTGCATCGTTGATGATAGGTCTTCGATGCTTGCCGACTGCTCATTTGATCCTCTTGTAAGTTGTTGAGAGAGAGCGTTTACCTGTTCGCTATGTGCAGCGAGAGCTTCAGATCCTTCTTTAATTGAAAGAACGATTGTAGATATTTTGTCGCTCATTATCTGCAAGTTGGTGCAAATCAAACCAATTTCGTCTTCGGAATGAATATTGAATTTTTGGTGAAGATTACCTTCGGAGATGTTTTTGATGGTAGAAGTTAGCCAATCAATCGGTTTTGAAATAATTTTGTGAATACCAAACCAGATACCTATTAATATTATGGCAATAGTGATGAATAGGAAAATGATCATATTTCGCAAAATGATTCTTGCAGGCTCCATAATTTCTTCCTTAGATACTGTGCCTACAAGTGACCAGTTTGGAGTTTCTTCAATTGGGTAGCAAATCATAAAGTCAGCATTACCTTCGGGAGATTTAACGTATTGGGCTGCTGTACCTCCCGTTTTTATGGCTTTTACTACTTCTGGCAATCCTTCGTCGTCGTCGGATAATCCTTCAAGTTTAGCGTTCATAAGAATTGATTCGTCTTTGTGCCCAATAAAAGTGGTGTTGCCGTCAACTATGAAACTGGTGCCATGGTTGCCTATGTTCATATCTTTAACAATATTAGATAATGTAGAAAGGCTGATGTTTCCTGCAAGAATACCCACAACTCTGCCTTCGAAAGTTATAGGAACTGCAAGTGTATATTTTTTTTCACCAGTAGATTTACTTAGGTCGGGGTTGGTCATGGCAAAGTTAGCACCTTTGTTCATGATGTTTTTGAAGTATTCGCGGTCGTCTAACTTCTTTTCTGCAAGACCTTTACCTGCTATATAATAGTGGCCATCGGGTTTTATTACAAATAATAGGCTAAATTTGTCGCTGTTTTTTTGTGCTTGTTCTTTCAAGTAACCTTGCATTTGATTCCAGTCCATTGTCTGCACTTGGTAACTTTCTGCAATGCCTTGAAGGCGAGATTTGATAGCTGAAAGGTTGTTGGTTACCTCTATTGAACCTCTGCGGACAATCTCTGTTACAAAGTTTTCGGTGGTTTCCAACTGTTTGTTTACTGACATTTTGTAGTTTACTATCATCATTACAGTCATTAAAATGATAGTAGCCGGTAAAACAAGCAGCAATATTTTGTTTTTCAACGAAAACTTCACTTTGTATTCATCCTTAGTATCTGTCATAATTGTCTATAAATTAGTGGTTTATTCAATTTTTTAATTTAATAGTTTTTGTTATAATTCATTCTACTAATATAAAATCAAATTCTGTGCAAAAAAAATATTTTGGAGTTTTTTTTTTAAAAAAAAGTGAAAAAAAACGGAAACCGAATGGTTTCCGTTAGTGACCCCTGCAGGATTCAAACCTGCAACCTTTTGATCCGTAGTCAAATACTCTATTCAGTTGAGCTAAGGGGCCAAAATATTTGGTGACCTCGGCGGGATTCAAACCCACAACCTTTTGATCCGTAGTCAAATGCTCTATTCAGTTGAGCTACGAGGCCTTTCTGATTTCGGGTGCAAAGTAAATGCTTTTTTACAACCCGTGCAAATTTTTTTGTATTTTTTTGATGATTTTTTTGTTAGAAAGCGTTGTCGTCTATATCACTGTCTTTTTCAAGCCTTATTGTGATGGAATACAAGCTTGTAGAGTTGTCGATTGTAGTGAAACTATACTCCAAAGGGTGATGGCTTTTGTTGACGAGAGTAGCAAATCCGTGGCCTGGCTCTCCTGTGCGTATCAGCTGCTGACGTTGTTCTTTGTCGGCGTGGTTGGCATATTCAAGCAGTTGTTTTAGCTTTGGAATCTTATCGTTTTTGATATAGTTGGCTGCGCTTAGCAATAGGTGTTGCTGCTCCTGGCTGATGAAGAACATTCCATAATTGCCATCATCATGATTTTGGTCTTTGTTGTCGGCATGTTGAAGAATATTTTGCAATATCTCAATCATGGTGCTGTAGACTCTGGTTTTCAATATTTTAGATGTGGTAATCTGGCGGCTGAGTATGCTCATCAAGTTTTTGAGGTTGTCTTGTTTTAGTATGCCATTGAAATTGAGCAGTATGTTGTGGTTGGTGAGTATCTTGTGAAACTTAATTATATCTTTTACCGACCATTGTTCATATTCTTTACGCTCTTCCTCGCTGTCTTCTTCCTGACATTGAATTTTGTTGTAAGGAATGCTTAAATGTAAGTAGAAGAACGAGTATTCATCGTCTAATTTAACAAATTCGTACCGGAATTTGCGTCCCGACTTACGTGCCATTTCTATTAGTCCGAGTCCGGCACCACCTTTTGATGAGAAAGTGCCGTTGTCGAGCACCTGACGCGAATACTCTTTGAGTTTTTCAGCGTCTAAGTTATTTATTTTCTCGATTTTTTCTTTAAGGCTTTCGATTGTGTCGTTCTTTATAAGATTGCCTGATGTGATATAGTACGCAAATTTCTTTTTGCGCATTATGAAGAGTCCTTCGTTCTCGTTTTTTCGGTCGTTGATTTTTTCTTGATGGCGGGTGATGTTTTGCAGACATTCAACCATGATAAAGTAGATGCGCTTTCGGATGAGAATCTTTTCGCGGCTTTGACCTATGTTGTTTTCTGCGAGGCACAGTATGTTTTCGGCTATTGCCGAGTTTACATTACCTCTATATATGTACTCAAGGCTGTCGTTGGATACATACTTTGTTAGTTGGTATGCTATTTCTTTGTTTCGCGCTGTGTCTTGTCCTGACATTTTTGCCTACTTTTAAGAGGTGGTTTACTTTGTTTGTCTGTTAGTTTCCGAGAATTTAAACGGATTAATGTTTTTTAAAGTTACTTAAAATGACTTTTTTTTGTTTTACAAATATTTTTGCGTCAAAATTTGAGCCAAATCTTCGTACTTGTTGTCAATTTTTATTGACTTTTTAGTTTTTTTCATGCATTCTTGCAGCGTGGGCGGCAGATCGGGTGAGATTCCGGTAACGTCTTTCACCACGTCTAAGAATTTGGCGGGGTGGGCTGTTTCTAAGAAAATGCCCTTTGTACCTGGGTTTGCCGCTATATATTTTTCGATACCTAAGTATCCGACTGCACCGTGGGGGTCGAGAGTGTAGCCATAAAGGTCTTTTACCTGTTTTATTTTTTTGCGTGTCTGATCATCGGTAAAACTGTATCCCTCAATTGTTTGGTGCATTTTTTTTGAGTCATGGTCGAAGATGAGATCCAAACGTTCAAAGTTGCTTGGATCGCCAACGTCCATAGCGTTAGATATTGTCTGCTTCGACGGTTTTGGTGTGTATATACCTGATTCCAAATAATTTGGTACAGTGTCGTTGATATTGGTGGCGGCTACGAATTGTTTTATAGTAAGTCCTGATTTCCAAGCAAGTATTCCGCCTGTTAGATTGCCGAAGTTTCCGCTCGGTACGCAAATTGCTGTGTCGTAGTCTTTTGCTTGCGCCACGGCGTAATAGTAGTAGAAACTCTGTGGTATCAGACGGGCTATGTTGATTGAGTTTGCCGATGTAAGGTGGAAACGGTTTTTGGTGTCGAAATTTGCAAACGCAGTTTTCACAAGTCTCTGGCAATCGTCGAATACTCCGTTAACTTCCAAAGCTGTGATGTTTCCTCCGTTGGTTGTAAGTTGTTTTTCTTGAATTTCGCTTACCTTGCCGCTGGGGTAGAGGATTATCACATCTACACCTGGAACATTAAGGAAGCCTCTTGCTACTGCGCTTCCTGTATCGCCTGATGTGGCAACAAGAATTACGGTCTTCTCTTTGTTTTTTTGTGAGAAATATCCAAGACAGCGCGCCATAAACCTTGCACCTACATCTTTGAAGGCGCACGTGGGTCCGTGGAAAAGTTCCAACGAGTATATGTTGTCTTTTACCATTACCAGAGGAATGTCGAAATTGAGCACTTCGTTGCAGAGTGTTTTGAAGTCGGCATCTGGAATTTCGTCGCCAACATATTTTTTCCCTACTTGATATCCAATCTCTTGGAGGCTCATATCAAAAAGGTTGGCGTAAAAATCATCGTCCATTTTGATGTATTCCTGAGGCATATAAAGACCTTTGTTGGGTGCGAGTCCTCGTTTTACTGCCTCCTCGAACGATACTATATGGTTTTTGTCGCGTGAACTTATATATTTCATTTTCTGTAAGTTACTATTTAAAAAATTCGTTGTGTAGAGCTTCTAATGCTTTTTGAGCGTCGCTGCTCTTTATCACTATTGAAACGTTGATTTCGCTGCTGCCTTGCGCAATCAAATGGATGTTGACGTTGTTGTTGCCTAATGTTGTAAATGCTCTTCCTGTAACTCCGGCAGCGTTTTTCATTCCTTCGCCTACCATTGCGAGTATTGTGTAGCCTCTTTCGGCTTCAATCGGGTTGATGCATTTCTTTCCTTTTATTTCAAAGTCGAATTCTTTTAAGATGGCTTCTTTGGCTCTGTCGGCATCTTTATCGTTGATTACTATGTTGATAGCCATTTCGGAGCAAGCTTGCGAAATAATTATCACGTTTACATCGCGCAGAGCGTTGAACAATCTTCCTGCTATGCCGTTGTTTCCAACAAGACCTGTGCCTGTGAATGTCAACATGGCTATATTGTCCATTGTTGAGAATGATTTTACAGGAGTTTTGGTGTCGGTGGCTGTGGTTACTAATGTACCTTTTTCTTCGGGATAGAATGTGTTGAGTATCACCATAGGAATATTGGCGTCCAAAACTGGCTTAACAGTTGGAGCATAGATAACTTTTGCACCGAGGTTTGAAAGTTCAAGTACTTCGCGGTACGACATTTTTTCAAGCGGACGTGCATTTTTAATCTTGCGCGGGTCGGCGGTATATATTCCGCTTACATCGGTCCATATTTCAAGCAGATCGGCTTTTAGTGCTGCTGCGTAAAGTGCTGCTGTAAAGTCGCTTCCGCCGCGTCCAAGTGTAGTGGCGTATCCTTTTTCGTTGCGAGATATGAACCCGGGGGCTACGGTGATTTTGTAATCGGGATTGTAAGATGCTGCGATGTTTTTGTATGTTTGCGAGCGGTTTACATCCTCCTTGCCGTTTTCAAACTTGGTGATTATCACTTGCGACGAATCCAAGTAGCCTACGCTTCCATTGTGTATCGAAAGATATTTGTAAATAATGGCATTCGACATTTTTTCGCCAAAGCTTACAATTATGTAATATGCCCTTTGCGATAATTCGTTGAGCATATAAATAGCCTCTAACACCTTTTCAAGGTCTGAGATGTGCCCGTCGATTGTTTGTTTGAGGTCGCCTTGCTCATCTACGCTGAAAAGCTGGTCGATAAAGTCGTGGTGACGTTTTTTTATCTCTGTACAAACGTTTTTATATGTGGTGTCTTTTTTGGATGCTTTATCTGCTGCTTCTTCGAGCATGTTGGTTACTTTGCTCAAAGCTGAGCAAACTATAATCTGGTTTTCATCTGTTTTTTTTAATATCGCACTGATATTTTTTACTGTTTCTACTGTGGAAACCGATGTTCCTCCGAATTTTAAAACTTTCATCTGTGGATTTGAAATTGTAATTATCCTTTATTAAATATTTTGCAAATATAATTCCTTTTGTTTTTTATGCGCCAAATTTATAAAAATTTTTTATAGGTAGTATCAAAAAAGGCTGTTTTTTTTATTGCAAGTATCGGTTGGATATACATTCAAAAAAAAACCTCCGGCGTTTTGCCGAAGGTTTTATATAACTAATTGTTGTTTAAAAACTACAATTTAGGACCAGCTGCAACGAGTGCCTTGCCGGCTTCGTTGGTGGTGTATTTCTCAAAGTTCTTGATGAAACGTCCAGCGAGGTCTTTTGCCTTTGTTTCCCATTCAGAAGCGCTAGCGTAAGTGTCGCGGGGGTCAAGAATTGCGGGATTAACTTTGGGAAGTGCGGTGGGAACTTCAAAGTCGAAGAAGGGGATCTTCTTGGTTTCAGCTTTGAGGATAGAACCGTCGAGGATGGCGTCGATGATACCACGTGTATCAGGAATAGAGATACGTTTGCCGGTACCGTTCCAACCAGTGTTAACTAAGTAAGCCTTAGCACCCGATTTTTTCATCTTCTTAACGAGCTCCTCAGCGTATTTTGTGGGGTGGAGTTCGAGGAATGCCTGACCGAAGCAAGCCGAGAAGGTCGGGGTGGGTTCGGTGATTCCGCGCTCTGTACCAGCCAATTTAGCGGTGAAGCCAGAGAGGAAGTAGTACTGAGTTTGTTCGGGAGTGAGGATAGATACGGGAGGAAGAACACCGAAAGCGTCTGCTGAAAGGAAGATAACATTCTTAGCAGCAGGACCAGCGCTCTTGCCAGCTACTTTCTTAACGATGTTGTTGATGTGGTCGATCGGGTAAGAAACGCGGGTGTTTTCTGTTACGCTCTTATCTGCGAAATCGATTTTGCCGTTTTTGTCAACAGTAACGTTTTCCAAGAGGGCGTCGCGTTTGATAGCGCCGTAGATGTCGGGCTCGTTTTCCTTAGAAAGGTTGATAACTTTAGCGTAGCATCCGCCTTCGAGGTTGAATACGCCTTCGTCGTCCCAGCCGTGCTCGTCGTCACCGATAAGGAGACGTTTCGGGTCGGTAGAAAGGGTGGTTTTGCCTGTGCCAGAAAGACCGAAGAAGATAGCAGTGTTTTTGCCTTCCATATCGGTGTTGGCAGAGCAGTGCATCGAAGCGATTCCTTTGAGGGGGAGGTAGTAGTTCTGCATAGAGAACATACCTTTTTTCATTTCACCACCGTACCAAGTGTTGATGATAACCTGTTCGCGGCTCTTTGTGTTGAATGCAACGCAAGTTTCAGAGTTGAGACCAAGTTCTTTATAGTTTTCAACTTTTGCTTTAGAAGCGTTGTAGATTACAAAGTTAGGCTCAAAATTTTTGAGTTCTTCTTCGGTGGGTTGGATAAACATGTTTTTGATGAAGTGAGCCTGCCAAGCAACTTCGAGCACAAAGCGAACTGCAAGACGGGTAGCTTCGTTAGCACCGCAGAATGCGTCTACAACGTAAAGGTTTTTGTTAGAAAGTTCTTTAACAGCGATAGCTTTAACCTTAGCCCATACGTCTTCGCTCATGGGGTGGTTGTCGTTTTTGTAAGCGTCAGAAGTCCACCATACGTTGTTGTGGCTTTCGTCGTTGTCAACAATGTATTTGTCTTTAGGTGAACGTCCGGTAAAGATACCGGTCATAACGTTAACGGCTTTGAGTTCGGTCTCTTGACCTTTTTCGTAACCCTCGAGAGCGGGGTTAATTTCAGCTTTGTAAAGATCTTCGTAAGAAGGGTTGTGTGCGATTACAGTAGAACCTGCAATTCCGTACTTTGTTAAATCTAATTTACTCATTTTTAAGTATTTATTTTAAAATTGTTTTCTAAGGTAAACAATGCAAATTTAGTTAAAATTTTGATTGTTTGGGCTTGCTGTTTTTAAGATTTTGTTAAATTTAGAAAGTGTAAATGTTACCTTTGCGCCAAGTGTCAACTGCAAAATCCCAATATGGTTTAAACTCAGTGCTGCGGTAAAGCCTGTATTCGGGCGTTGTGAGCGTGGTTTGCCGTTTGCGGAAAACGAATTTTATTTTGCGGTCTTCTTTACGGTCGTGATATGTCCAAATTTCGGCTTTGCTGGTGATAGCCATCATTTGGGGCGGTCCCATTACGATGTATACCATTCCTCGGTCGGTTAACATTCCCTGACGATGGTCGGTGAAAAATATGTTTGCAAATACAGCTCGTGTATAGTATACTCTGATAAGTTCTTTCGACTTTTTGATGTCTTTAGTGCACGAATACCAAAAATCGTCAACGGCAAGTTTTTTTGAAGGCTTTTCTTTGATTGTAGCGTATTCTTCATCGGTGCAGAGGTATTTGATAGTTTTGAGCATATCGTCGGGAGTGGTTACGTTTGGATGGTCGTTTCCGAAGCATGGGATGGCGAATCCTTTTTGATTAACCGAATCTGCTGTTGTAAAATATATACCAGGTTTTTCAATTGTAAATGAGTATTGCAATGGTTTTGCCTCAGTATCAACGTGTATTGTGCTGTCGTTGTAGAATGCGAGGGTGGCGTATGGTGATTTTGGTATTGTACTGTCGACAGGTAATACAGTATTATATATAAGGTGTAGTCCGGGAGTGTTGTTGTATTTTATTGTGAGTTGTGTGCCAAGGTCGGCATAATTTTTTTGAAACGGCTGGCCATCGGTGGTGTAGGTGACGTTGAAATTGTCGATGCCGGTAGAGTCATATTTGTCTACAGTGTTGAAACTGATATTCATTTTTCCGCGCACAAGGTCGGTGATAGTGGTTTGAACCACAAATTTGGGTAGGTCTACGTGTTTGAGTTTAAGTTTTATGGCGAATGTCTTAGGAGTGGCTGTTTTGGCTATGGAGACGATTCTCATGCTTGTGTCGATCATTGTGCCGCTTTCAAACGATTCCATTATTTTGTAAAACACCTTTACTTTTGCTAATTGCTGGTTTTGTGCGTTTGCTTTTGAAAACAGAAGTTCTGAGTCGTTGATGATAACGAAGAGGTCGATGTCGGTGGTGTCGTTCTTTTTAACAAACACTTTTGGGTGTATTGTGGTGCTACTGGGATTGTACATCTGGGCTAACTGCGTAGTGCCGGCAGCAATAGCCGATATGTGTTTTTCGGGTTCTTTGTTTTTTTGACTGAGCATTCTGCAACTGGTGCAAAATGTCGAAATCCAAGCAGTTAGTGCTATTATGATTAGTTTTTTCATATATTTCTGAATTATATGTTGTATTCTGCGGCAAATATATAAAAAAAAAGTGTCGCCACAGCCAAAAAATCTGCAAGCGACACCAAATTAACCAACCTAACTAATCTACTGAATGAAAATCAACAATTGTGCCATCTGTGAAAATATGGTTATTTAATACATTCGGCAAATCCAGCGTCTGGATTTTTGTCGTTGGTGCGTGAATTGCCATAGTAATCTGTTGCGAGATAATCGTAAAGCATTATATATCCGTAGTTTGCAATGTCTTTGGCAGGGGAGGAGGGCATCAATATGTAGTTTGCTGATGCAGGATTTTCAAATTCGGGATCGAGGTTAATGGTGCAGTTGTTGTAGTGGTTTTGTTGGTTTAAATTGCTTTTAATTAGACAGTTGTCGAATATTATATTACTCTTTTGATTTATTTCTATCTCATTGTCATGGTTGCCGTCGATGATTGAGTTTGCCACTACCACGTCGGAGTTTTGAACATCTGTATTACAATCGAAGATTGCATTTTTGCGATAGCTGATGTTCCAATAATCTGCCATAGTGCAGTTGAATATCTTGTATTGTCCTGTCCCCGAGATGCTTATGCAAGATGATCCACAATTGTGTATTAATGTGTTGTAAATAAGTGTGTTTGTGTTTTCAAGTGTAATTCCGTTGTTAAAGTTGTTTTCTATTATGCAGTTGGAAATGGTGAGCGTTTGGTTGTTGGTGGCTGAGATGGCAGTTTGTGTGTTCTTTATTGTGGCATAATTAATTGCGCTGGTTTTTGATTCGGCATTGAATACGATTCCGTTCCATTGTGCTGGTATTTCGCTGTATTCTTGTTCGGTGCGTATTCCTTGTAATTTTACGGGTTTTTCAAGAGACCCTTCTATTTGCAGCGACCCTGAAATGTCTATTCCGCAGTTTTTGTTGAAATATATTGCAACTCCCTCTTTGATAATTAGTTTGGCGTTTTTATCAATTTTAATTCCTTTGTGCGACAGATAAGCGGTGTTGGCAGGAAGAATGGTGTCGTTGGTAATCAATCCGTTGAGTTTTGTAACATTTATGCCGTATGCGGTTATTATAACTTTCTGATTGTCACCGCCTGTGTTTACAATTATAGAATTCGTGAGCAAATGATTCGTAGTACCTATTTTGAGTTCAGCCTGTGCAAACACAAAGATGCTGTCGCCTTTGAGCAGTTCGATGTTTTCTGCCGAATTACTTTGCCAACCGTTGATGTTGAGATGTATTTGATTGTCGTCGTGTTCTAAACGTATTGAGTTGATATTTATGTTTTTACCAGAATTGTTAGTGATTTTTATAAAGTGAATGCTGCTTTTTTCTCCAGTAAATACTGTGTCGAATTTGAGTGTGTCGCACGAAAAATCGAGTTTTGCTCCTGTATTGTATTCAAAATTGTCTTGGCAGAAGCAAAATGCTGATATTATGATTGTTACTATTGTAATTAGAATGTTTTTCCGCATAATTGTTTTTTTTGCCAAAATTACATATTTTTGCGGAAAAACCTATAATGATGAAACTCCTATTGCACGCTTGTTGCGCTCCGTGTTCTGCACCTATATTGGAATGGCTGATTAACAATGATATACAGCCTTCTATATTTTATTACAATCCCAATATATATCCTGAAACAGAATATGTGATTCGTCGCAATGAGATAGAACGGTATTGTAAAAAACTTAATATCAATTTTTTGGAAGGTGAATACAACCATGCCGCATGGCTCGACCGTATTCGTGGGCTTGAAGACCAACCTGAACGTGGGAGTCGTTGTTTGGAATGTTTTAAACTTCGTCTTGCGGTTACTGCCAAGGTGGCTTCTGACAATGGTTTCGATACCATAGCTTCATCGTTATCGTCGTCGCGTTGGAAAAGTCTTAACCAGATAGACACTGCTGGCAATTTGGCGGTTGAGAATTATCCTTCGCTTACTTATCTTGCCAAAAATTGGCGCAAGGGTGGACTTCAACAGCGCAGAAACGAGTTGCTGAAAGAAAACGGCTTTTATAACCAGCTTTATTGCGGATGCGAATTTAGTATCCGTTCCTGCGCAACACCTCAGCCGCAAAATTAATTTTCCGCTCCATATCTAACTGACCATCAATCCAATATATATACATGCCGAGGCGTTCCATCCGTCGAAACCATGTCATTTGTCGTTTGGCGAACTGACATATTGCTATGTATAGCTGCTCAAACATCTCTTCGTATTTTAATTGACCTATGGCATAGAGAGTTACGTATTTGTATTCGAGACCGTAATATATCAGGTCGTCGGGATTGATGCCAGAATTTACCAGCATTTTTATCTCCTCTACCATACCCTCGTCTAAACGTTGTTGGAGGCGGATTTTGATTTTTTCGCGTTCTATTTGTCGCGGATTCTTGATGCCAAAAATCAGAGAGTCGATTTTAGGATAGGAGGGGACTATCTTGGGATTTTCTTTTATAAATGTTTCAATTTCAATGGCTCTTATTGCGCGTTTTTTTGTGTCGGTGTCGGTGTTGTTGTGGAGTGTGCGCATTTTTGCGAGCATTATTTTTAGTTCTTCAAGAGAGTATTTGTCGAGGTCGGCACGCAATTTTGAATTTTGCGGCACATCTATAAGTTGATAGTTGCGAATTGCAGATTCGAGATAAAGCCCTGTTCCGCCGCATAATATCGGAGTTTTCCCTTTTGCCGAAATCTCTTCAAAC
Source organism: Bacteroidales bacterium (assembly GCA_016286055.1). Classification (GTDB taxonomy): domain Bacteria; phylum Bacteroidota; class Bacteroidia; order Bacteroidales; family UBA3824; genus UBA3824. The sequence continues at coordinate 14,770 of JAEERW010000010.1, read as the reverse complement.
GCTTTAAAAAATTCGCGTTGATATTCAAAAACGTTGTATTTTGTTCCTGCTGGAATAATGTCGATTAAGTGGTAAGGAATGGTTTTGCCACAAACGGTATAGTCGGCAATGTCTTTGCCTGTACCGAGGTCCATTCCACGATAAATTTGGCGAGAGTCTGCGCTGATGATTTCGGTATTGAGTGCTGCCGCAAGGTGTGCTGCAAAAGATGTTTTGCCTCCCGCCGTGGGACCTAATACTGTAATGAGGTTCATTGATATCTTAAAATGTCGCAAAATAAAAATGTAGAGACGTGCCATGGCGCGTCTCTACTGTTAATGGTATCAGAAAATTCAACCCTTGACCTCTTCGGTGGTTTCGGGTGTTTGTGGGTGTTCGGTTTCTGCGGGTGCAGGTTTTTCGGTTGGTTCTTCGGTAGATTTGCCTTTGAGATAGTTGGGAAGTTCCAACCCTGCCGATTTGAAAATGTCGTTGATGGGAGGTAGTGCGCCCAACATTCCCGACATAAAGTTGGCTGTGCTTGATTTGCCGTTTGAAAGGCTGTCCCAAACAGTAACCTTGTCGATTTTGATATTCTTTACAGCCTCGGTTTGGAGTTTTACAATCTCCACGAGTTTGTCGGCAATCATCATCTTTACAGCATCGTCGGGGTTGTCGCCAGCGGCCTTTACCATTGCGTTGAAACCTTCGGCTTGTTTTGCGAGCACCTCCATCATACCTTTTGCCTTTGCTTCCATCTCGTAGTAGATAGAATCGGCGTTACCTTTTGCCACACGGCGGATACGTTCTGCCTCGGCTTCTGCCTCAATTTCAATTCGTTGACGTTCGATTTCGGCGGGAATGATGATGTCGGCTGTTTTGCTGGCTTTCTCACGGTCGGCACGTGCAAGTTCGGCGAGTTTCTGAGCCTCGTATGCCGATTTTTGAGTTTCAGCCTCGTTGATTCTTTCTGCCGAAACTGCTATTTTGTTTGCCTCTGCCTCGGCTTTGCGTCGTTCTGCCTCTGAACTTGCCACGCGTATTTTAGCCTCGTTTTCGCCCGAAACCGCTGTTGCGTTGGCTGCGGCTATGCTGATACGCTGGTTTTTCTGTGCCTCTGCCTCGCCCACTTGCGCCTCTGAGTTGGCTGCTGCCACTTTGATACGCTGAGTTTTTTGCGATTCCGACACACCGATTTGTGCCTCGGCTGTTTGTGCTGCCACTTCGATGCTTTGCTCTTTGCGGAACTTTGCCTCACCGATTGCACCGTTTTTCTGTTCTTCGGCAACCTCGATTTTGGCTTTGTTGATGGCGCGTTCTGCCTCTTTCTTACCTAGTGCATCGATATAGCCGCTCTCGTCGGTGATGTCTTTTACGTTTACGTTGATAAGTTTCAAACCGAGTTTTTTAAGTTCCTGTTCTACGCTGTCGGAAACATTGCGGAGAAACATCTCTCGGTTGGAGTTGATTTCCTCGATGGTCATGGTGGCGATTACTACACGCAGCTGACCGATAATGATATCCTCAGCAAGTATGCGGATGTTGTCTAAAGGGATGCCGAGCAAACGTTCTGCGGCGTTGTTCATTACTCCGTCTTCGGTGCTGATGCCCACCATAAAGTTGCAAGGTACATTTACACGAATCTGCTGTTTACTGAGGGCTTTTTTCAGGTCTACCGAGATGGTGATAGGCGAGAGGTCGAGAAATTGGTAATCCTGAATTACAGGCCAAATAAATGCCGCACCACCGTGAATACATTTGGCAGTGCGTGTGCCTGCCGAGCCTTTGCCCACTTTTCCGAAAACTACAAGTATCTTGTCGGAGGGGCATCGTTTGTAACGTTTTACAAACCAAACTATTAATATTAAACTGACTACCAACGCTATAAATATTAGCGTAAATATTGCGTCTCCCATAATTTGTTGATGTGTTAAGGTTTTATAAATTATTTAGTTATGATATTTTTTCTACAATTAGTACGTCGTCGTTGTCAATGTCTTTCACTCTAATTTTGTCGTGTTGGTGAAGTTCTTCGTCGCCAAGAGTAATGGCATCGTATGTGCGCACTGCGCTTTGAACATTAATTTGCACTTTGCCTTTTCCGCTTTTTGTTGGAGGAATCGAAAGGTATACTTCGCCGGTTGCGCCTATGGTGTCGGATGTGGCAAGTGTGCCGCTATATTGCATCCGCGCAAAGAAAGTGAGTAAAATTACTATTATAGTTGTCATTATCACGCCCGCCAATAATGAAACAAGTATTGTAACCCAAATTGGAAGGCCGTTGTGGATGGTGACTATTCCTATCCACGAGGCTGCCACCATAAATCCAATGATAGATTTAATACTTAGTATATAAGACCCTAGGTCGTTGTCGCCGTCGGCATCTCCGTCAGAGTCGGAGTCGCTATCCGACCCCATCAGGCTCATTCCAAAAATGATGACGAAAGCAATAGTGCTTATCACAGCCACTCCCCAATAGATTTTGGGCAGCCACGGCATAGCGTACCATGTTTCTAAAATTTCCATATTTCTATTTGTTATGTTTCTACAAATATATAAAATTTTTTCGGTTGTGAAAAGTTTTTTTAGGAAAAAAAACTCTTTTTTTAAAAAAAAGCCTCCGTTTGGGCGGAGGCTTTTCTTAAAAACTATTTTTAGGGAGAATTCTATTCAAATCTGATTTTGAATGTTTTTTCGCCCACTTTGCCAGAATTAGCACCACTTGTGGGTTTTGTTCTTACCACAATAACTTCGTTTTCAACGTTATCGCCAGCAATGTCGGGATAGAGCGAAACGGTGAGAGAACTTGAAGAGTTGGGGGATATGGTTTTGCTTTTTGGCAGAACTGTTACACCTGCGGGCGAAACAAATCCAACAATTTCCAATTCTACTGCGAGAGTGTTTGTGATGGTTATTTCCTGGGTTGTTACTTTGTTAGTTTTAGCGAACTTAACCACATCGTTGTGAGCGGAAAGAGCGCGAGTGTTGCCGAAGATTTGGAGATCTTCCTCCTCAATCCATCCTTGTGCGTTTGAAGCAGTTGTGATGAATGACATTACGAGGGCTGCGAATAAAATTTTAAATACTTTCATAATAAAATAAATTTATTAAATTAATTTTTTTCTTTTATTTAACGGTTAATACACTTGTTTAGTTGCCTAATAATTCGGGAATTGAAAAAAAAAAATATTTTTTTTTACTATTTCCTTTATTTTTGACGGTTGAGTTCGAGAGTGCCGCTAACCGATTTAAACTTGGTTTTGTAGATTACTTTGTCGAAATTGTCGCCTACACGTGTAACAATGCCCGCTTCTTTGAAATCTTCGCCTTCTTGTTTGATGTACAACACGCTGTCGTTTTCGATTTTATAATCTAAAGATACAGGCAGCGAATATTTTCCAGCGGTGGCGGTTTTGATTACAGTTGAAGCCATTGTTCCGGCGTCAATAGTGGCTTTGGAGTCTTTAAACTCTACGGTTAAGTCTACCTGAGAGAGCAATGATGATATCATTGCGGTTGGGATTTGGAATTCGTTTTCGAATAACGATTCTGCATTGGAGATGTCGACTGAATACACGCCTTCAAGCGAATCGTTTGATGCGCCTCCTTGGTTGCCTCCGCACGAGCAAAGCATTGCTGCGCTGCATAAGATTGTAAAGAGTTTTTTCATTTTGGTTGTGTTTATTATGATTAATTACGGTTGCAAATTTACAACTTTATATTATTGAATGAAATTTTTTATTTAAAAAAAATAAGAATTTTTAAACATTGGTGTCAATGTTGTGATACTTTTTTTTAGTTACTTTGCATTTTTATAACAATATAAGATGTATGGCTGCTAAAAGTAAAATTAAAAAGCTCTTCACCGCATTGTGGATAACTTTGGCGGGTGTTCCACTATTGCTCATAGCGGCTATCACTATTGTTTTGTCGAGTGAGACTGCCCAAACCTATGTGGCAGAGAAGGTGGCTTCTCATCTGTCGGAGAAATCTGGTGCTGATATTACCATTTCAAAGGTCTTTATTAATCTTTTTAAACTTAGCGTAGATTTTAAAGATATATATGTAGCTGATTTAAACCACGATACATTACTATATGCTGGTAGTATAGAGGCTCGGCTCAAATCTTTTGGCATATCGCAAAACTATTACCATATAGCTCAGGCTCAGGTGCGTAACGTGGTGTTGAATATGATTGCCGACTCGTCTGGCAATTATAACTACTCATTTTTGTTCTCGGACAATGATTCGTTGCAGGTGGATACCTCCACTTCTGATACCAAGTTTAAAATTGAGGTAGGCAAGCTGATGCTCGCAAATATCAATTACCGTTTGATTTCAAAAACTCCGGCTGGAAATTCTCCAATTATGGATTTTGACAATTTGCAGCTAAGCGGTGTTACTCTTCTGGGCAAGAATTTTATGATCAACGAAAAAACTGAGATTAGTTTGCAGATAGATTCTCTTACTGCCAAAGAGCATTGCGGATTTGAATTGCGGAAACTTGCTGCCAACGCTTTTGTAGGTCCTGACAAAGGCATATTGCTTAAGGATCTTGTACTTCGCACTCCTAATACCGACCTTAGCGCCGACAGTCTTAATTTTCATTGCAATAGTTTTGACGATTTTTCAGATTTTTGCAACAAAGTTGTTCTCGGAGCAAAAATCAACGAGGGGTCGAGGCTATGTGTTGACGATATCGGCCGTTTTGCCGAACCTCTCTATGGATATGGCATTGCGCCGAATATCAGCACTGTAGTTTATGGTCCTGTTAGCAGCTTGAATATCCAAAGTTTACGAGTTGCCTATCTTGATGCCACCCGTTTAACTGCCGATGGTTTTATTCAAGGATTACCAGATATTAATCATTCTTATTTTGATTTGGACATCAATGAGTTATCCACTTCGCAGGATAATATCAACACTCTTTATAAGCCATTCAGCGATGAACTTATTCTTGAACTTCCTGATGCTCTTAACGAACTTGGTACAGTGAATCTTTCGGCTCTGGTGACGGGAAAAGCCGACAATCTAACCCTCGACGGCAACCTTACCTCAAACCTTGGTAATATCAGCACCGACGTTACTCTTGTAACCGAAAACGATGTAACTAATATTCAAGGTATTATTGATGCCAAGAAACTTAATCTTGGTTCTGTTACTGGCGACCGCGAAAATTTTGGTTTACTTACCACGTCCGACACTGTAAATATCTATATTACAGCCGACGGCGGAGTCAATGGCATTGTAAAAGGTGCCGTAGATTCGCTTGGTTTGCTAGGTTATAATTATACAGGGATGAATATCAACGGCAAATTTTCGGGAGAGGATTTTGATGGAGTGTTTTCTGTGAAAGATCCAAATCTCGACCTCGATTTTGCTGGCCTTGTAAACTTTGGTGGGGATATTTTAAAAGCGAAATGCTCGTTAAAGGTGGAACACGCCGATTTAAAGCGCATCAACATTCTCCACGATTCTATAGATGTACTTAATTTTGCACTCACTGCCGATTTAGAAGGTTCCGATGTTGACAATGTTAATGGCAACCTTATTCTCACCGAAAAACTAAATTTCTTGCGCGATGGTGAGCTCTTTTCTATTGACGAATTTCGTGTAAGGGCTTTTATCGACCAGTATATCTGTGGTTTGCCATTACGTTCGGTTGAATTGCGGAGCGATTATGTTGATGCTGATTTAAAGGGGCTTCTTCGTTCCGACCAGTTGGCCCGGATTATGAGCAATTTTGCCTATATGGTTTTGCCGTCGTTGAATTATGAAGATTCAGCAGCCGTAAACAGGGCTAAACAACGTCTTGCCCAAACTACTACACGCCGACGTCGCACAAGTTCATTCAATGATCCTGATTTTCAGCGCAATCTTGGCAACAATTTCGATTTTTCAATTAATTTTAAGAATCCTTCCACAGTAACCGAGTTTTTTATACCTGAACTGTTTATTAGCGATCGAACTTCTATTAAAGGAGGATTTAATACCTTGCGTCGGCACATTTATACCGACATTCAAACTGATAGTCTTAAATACAACGACTATTGTGCCGACAATCTGAATGTTAGTGTTCACGCACTTGGCCGCGACTTTATTCTTGATGTCACAGCCGATTCTGTTGACGTTTCAAAGGATTTGAGAATCAAGAATCCATCTATTAATATAACAGCCCGAAACGACACTGCCTCTTATATGTTTTCTTGGTTCAATACCGACTCTGTTAAAAATGAGGGCACTATCAATGGTAATGTTGTTTTGCGGCAGCATTATTTGCCGTCGCATTTTCCTATTATAGAGACCACGGTACATCCAAGTTCACTTTATATTCTTAATTCAAAATGGGATATTAAAGAAAGCACAGTTGCGATAGATTCCACAGATATCGACATAAAAGATTTTGGCTTGTTTGCTGAAAACCAGCAGATAACCTTAGACGGTACAATTAGTGCCGATCCTGAGAAAAACTTTATCGCCAACATTCAGAATTTCAACCTTGAGTTTTTAAACAAATTTGTAGGTGGATTAAATATAAAAGGTGTGCTCTCGGGCAATACGGATGTTAAAAACGTTTATGGCGACATTCCGCTTTTCCGTTCGCACAATACTATCGAAAATCTTGTCTATAATGATGTAAATCTCGGCAATGTTGTTGCAAATTGCGATTTTCAGCCAATTGACTCGCTGATAAAAATCGATATTTTTACCAAGCGTCGTCTGCTCAACAAGGAGCTAATGGATAAAGATACCTTGATGCCGATACACGGTTTTGGAACGTGCAACATCCAATCAAAGGAGATTGATTTTACGCTTAATATTCTCAGTTTGCCTTTCAATACTTTCCGTCCGTTTTACGAAAACTACATTAAATCATCTAATTACACCAATCTTTCGGGGTATGCGCGGGTAAAAGGAAAAATAGAAGACCCTAAAGTGATGGCACAGTTGAGCGTTCACGGAGGTAATTTCAGGATAATGTCACTTGGCACTCAATATGATATTAACGATTCGCTTGGTATTACTCTTGATAATAACCTTATTAAAATCCATAAAACAACCCTTTACAGCGACCGCAAGTCGGGAAGTGCTATTTTGCAGGGCACTATTGCGCACCATAATTTTGAAGATATTGATATGAACCTGAGTCTTGCAGTTAAGAACTTTATGTTTTTAAATGCCAAACAGACCGATACATCGCTCTTTTACGGCAAGGCATATGCATCGGGCAATATCTTTTTGCGTGGCAACCCCTTGCGTATGATTGATGTTGATGGACGTGTCAAGACTGAAAAAAATACCATTGTTTATCTTCCTATGTATGGTGCGAGCGACGTTGACGCCACTAACGAGTTTATGACATTTGTTTCGCACGACACTCTCCATTTTCAAAATCAACGTCATGGAGCCGACCTTTCGGGTTTGAAAATGAATTTTAATCTTGAAGTTACTCCCGATGCCGAAGTGCAGGTGATATTAGACGAAACCACTGGAAATATACTTAAGGCATCGGCTAACGGTGACCTGCGGCTTGTGGTTTCGAGCGCAGGAGATTTTAGCATGTTTGGCAACTTGACCGTGGAAAAAGGAGAATATTTATTTACCATGCAGAATGTGATAAGCAAAAAGTTTGAAGTGGTGAAGGGTGGGTTGCTCCGTTGGAATGGCGATCCGATGGATGCCGTTGTGGATATTTCGGCGGTGTATAAGCTAAGGCGTGTAAACCTCTACAACCTAATGGTTGATGAAGATTACCGCAACAAAAAAGTTCCTGTACAATGTCTTTTGAATATGAAAGGAGATTTGAACGAACCTGAGGTTTCGTTTGGTGTTAAACTCGATGGAAACTACGACGATATTCAAACACAGTTGTCGAATCTCGATGAAGGAAATATCAACAAACAAGTGATTTCTTTGCTTTTGCTGAGTCAGTTTCAACCGTTGCCTGGTTTGCAAAACCAAGAGAATTCATTATTTACTTACAATCCTGGCGAGATAGTCAGCAACCAGATAAACCATTGGCTTAGCGACATCAGCGATAAAGTGGATGTGGGTGTTAATTATTCGCTTGGCGACCAATCCACAAGCAGTGAATTGGAGGTGGCACTCTCTACCCAGTTGTTCGATGATCGAGTAACTGTATCTACCAACGTGGGTGTGGGTGGTGAATCTAAAACCACCACATCAAACCGTACCAACAACGTGGTAGGTGAGGTAGAGGTGGATGTAAATCTCAACAAGAGCGGTACAGTGAAACTTAAAGTGTATAATAAGGCCAACGAAGATGAACTTGATCAAGCTCCTTATACTCAGGGCGTTGGTATCTCGTTTAAAAAAGAGTTCAACAACCGTCATGACTTATTTGTCCGAAAAAAGAAAACTAAAATTAAAACTCCATAAATTATGAAAAATACATTATTAGCACTTTCTTTGGCAATGATGTTTGCCACACCAGTATCGGCTCAGATTGCAGCTCGTATACCTGCCAATGCTCAGAAAATTATCGACGCTTATCCCGATATGCAGTTGTCTTACAGCGACAATGCCATTGTTTTCCCTGATGGCACCAAGATTACCTACGATGATGGCAAAGAGAAAGATTTTGTTACTATGCTTGACAATAGCGACATTGAGGATATGTTTTCGATGACATACGATACCACAGCCACCGAACCTGCATATTTAAACGATTGCGGTAGAAGTCGTTGCGAGGCGTTATTCAAAAAAATGTATGGCAATAGCGCAGCCGAGGTGCAAAAACACCTTGTAAAAATCGAATGGTTTGGTCAGCAACTGCCAATTACCACGGTAAACGGTGTAGATAAGCATTTACGTGCTGTATACGAGGAGCTTAAAGCCAAGCCCGAACTCAAAAAATATCTTTTACAAGCCTCATCGTTTTATTGGCGACAGGTGAGGGGTGCAAATCGTCAAAGTGCTCATAGTTATGGTATTGCATTCGATATTAATGTGGCAAATTCAAACTATTGGCTTTGGAGTAACAAGGGTAAAGGAGAAACCGACCACATCAAATATGTCAACCGAATTCCATTAGCGATTGTGAAAATATTTGAAAAACACGGCTTTATTTGGGGTGGACGTTGGTATCATTATGATACAATGCACTTTGAATACCGTCCTGAATTTTTACCTTGATAACTTCATCACTATCGCACGTGTTTCTACGCCGATTGAGATATTCTAACCAAAGAAGGAGAAGTCATTTTGTTGAATTATTTGAGTTTATAGATTCGTTTTTTTTTTTGTAAAAGTACTATAATTAAAAAACTTTCTTATATTTGCCCCGAAGAAACACATTAAATTATTTAATTTCAAAAACTTAATAACAATGATTAAAAACCTTATCTATGGCACCATGCTGAGCGCAGCAGTGCTTTTTGCCAGTTGCTCGGGCAATCAAAACAACGGCGGCAACACTAATTCTTCTGAAAACAACACCAATACCGTTGCTCAAAAAGGCACTATCGAGGACGTTTGGCGCAGTTATCTCACTTCCGAATACCTTGACATTCCGGCAAAGAATGTAGAAAAGGCTATGAGCTCACTCACTAAAAAGGGTGCTAATGCCGCTCAGGTTATTTTCGATGACGCAACTAATGAGGTTCTCAGTGCTACCGAACCCGATCCTAACGCAACAGAAGAAGAAGAAAGCAATGATTCTGCTCTCGGTTATTACTACGAAACATTGGCACTTTTCGACAACAAAGATGGCGGTCAAACAGTGTTGCTCTATTCTTCTCGTCCGGGCTGGGGTCGCAATTTGGTGTCGATTTTCTCTTATTCAAACGGCACTCTCAAACGTCTTCCGGTAAGCAAATTGCCTTTCTCCGACGATATGTTTAATAATGAACCCAACTATGATTTTGAACAAGGTAAGATTTCTAATGTTTGGGGCACAGAGGTGCAATATCTTGATCCTTCGATAAATATCGACCCTGCTTCGTTTACCAAAGACGGCTTTGACACCGAATCTGCTGGCGAACACGACAGAACTTTCAAATGGGACGGCGAAAAATTCACATCTATTGCAGGTTAGTTTTATCTAAATTATCACAAAAATGAATAAATCACTTGCATTTTCACTTATGTTTGGCGCGGCTATTTTGACAGGCTGCTCTGGTGGTGGCAACAATGGCGAAACTAAAAGCACCGACAATGCTGAACCTCTTAAATTTCAACAGTTTACAGATAGCGTTGGTTTCCAAGAAAGCGGTTTCACTCACTATGCTACAATCAAAGCCGACTTTCCTGTGTCGGGTCCAGAAGCGTTGGTAAACGTATTGAAAGGAATCATTGCAGAGCGTTTTGATCTTTCAATCGACGATGCCAAAGATGGACAAACCTTTGCCAACAAGGTAGTTACATCAAAATTGGAGCGTGTTAAGAAGACCGTTACCGACGACGTTGCCGATGAAGTTCCTATCCAGATGGAATACTACATCGAGAGCAATATCACAAAAGTGTTTGAAAACGATAAAGTTATAACACTTGGCGCAGGTGGATACGACTTTTTGGGTGGTGTTCACGGTCAAGGATACGGCTCTGGTGTAACGATAAGAAAATCAGACGGAAAGAACCTTTCGCAGAATATGCTCAAAGCCGGTGCTTGGGATCAACTACAAGACAAAGTTGCCGCTGAGCTTTGCAAGTTTTTAGAGGTTGAAAACAACAAAGAACTTTACGAAATTCTTTTTAAAGAGAATATCAAGTTTGATGAAGCCACCAACACTCTTACCATTCCAGCACCTCAGAATCAGCCCTATATCGTTGACAACAACGTAGTTTTTGCTTATGCAGCATACGAAATCGCTCCCTACGCGGTAGGTATGCCCGAGGTAGTGCTACCCATCAAAGATATTGAGGCTCAGTTGAATCCCGAAGTTGTGGAATTGTTTAAGTAGTACAATATTTCTCTATTATAAAACGCCGACCAGCAAGGTTGGCGTTTTGTGTTTTATGATAACACCCATTTCCAAACCGGTATAATCTCAATTTTAAGTCCTTGGTATTCCACAATCTCTTCTGTATTTTTGGTGATAACCAACGCCCGGTTTAGAGAAATAAAATTGTTGAGGGCTGCCAACGCTTTTAGTTCACGCTCCCGTGTTTCGCTGTCGTCGATGCTGTACGACACTTGAACGCCGATTTTTTCGTCAGGAACAAAAAAATCTACCTCTATGTTTTTGTTGTAATAATACAATTCGCCGCCGTAATGCTTATATAAAAATATTGCACAAATATTTTCCAAAAGAGCCGTTTCGGGGTTGGTTAAAAACAAGTTTAAAAGTCCATTGTCAACAAAATAATGTTTCTTAGTAGTCTGTTTGTCAACGAATTTGTCGGCGTAGTTTTCTATCGAAAACAATAGACACGCATCTTTTAGATATTGTATAAAATTGGCAACAGTGGAGGCGTTGATATTTATGCCGGTAGCCTTAATCAAGTTGGTAAGTCGGTTGTAAGATGTGGGTTGCATTACACATGCGGCAAGACGTTTTACTGTAATGCGCAGAGCATCCTCACTTCTAACAGAATTGCGAACCACAATGTCGCTAAAAAATATTTTGTTATAAATATTTGTAAGCCACTGTCTTTGGGCTTTTATGTGCAACAATTCAGGGAATCCGCCGAAATAAAAATACTCCTCAAATACCCGTGCCACAGTTCCCTGAGTTTTTGAAAACTGCCATTTTTTTTCCAATTTTACGTTCTTTGCTTTCAGAAACTCTGCAAACGAAAACGGATAAACCGCAACGTCCCAATATCTTCCGCCCAGGGTTGTTTGAATGTCGCGGCTCAGCATTTTTGCATTGCTGCCTGTGATATATACAGTATATTTTTCGTTGGCAAGGCGACGGGCAAAATGCTCCCAACCATCGATATTTTGAATTTCGTCGAGAAACAACACAGGCTGCAAGTCGGTTAAAAGCCTGTGTGCTTGTAAAATAATATCAAGTTCGTTTGACTTGATTTCGTTGATACGCTCGTCGTCGAAACTGATATAAACGATTTGGTCGATGTCGTAACCAGCTTTTAACAATTGTTTTGCCCTTTGATAAAGCATATAAGATTTTCCCGCTTGACGAACACCCACAAACACATAGTTTCCATTGTCCTCAAACTCAAAAGGACGTTCAATCAACTCAATTGACTGTATAAGTTGTTGATTTTCAACGATAATATTTCTTACTAACTCTTTGTCCATATCAATATTTTTTCTGCAAATATACAAAAAGTATCTTATATACAAGATACTTTTTGGTATTTTTTATCTTGTATGCAAGATACTTTTGGGGTGATTTTATCTTGTATGGAAGATACTTCTATTATTTTTACTTTTTTCCAAAATTCGGCGTTTCGATATTTCTAACTACATTGTTGACAAAAATACCGTAAAGACTCTTTTGCTTTTTTGCTCATTTTTTTTATTTTTGCATTAGATAAACCTATGATATATGGCAGCAATTAACTTGACATTTGATTATATAGCCGTCGGTATAGCGGTTATTGAAATGGATGTTGATGGTAAACATTACAGTTTTATGTCAACGTATGTTGGCGAAAACCCGTTGAATTCGCTTTTAAGCGGACTTTGGTATTTGAAATATCAAGAAGATAATTATAAAGAATCCGAAAGTTCTTGTAAATTTGTTTGGCAAGATGAGCCATGTGGACATTTTGTTCAATTGTTCAAAAATAATAATGATTTACACATAGTTATCCAGTATTTTTCTGACCTGTCTGATCCCAATAGCCATAATTTTGAGTTTGAAGATATAAAACTTGTTTTGGATACTATTGTTTACTTTGACGATTTCACCCAAGAGGTTTGCAAAGCGGCAATTAATGCTATAAATAAATATGGTATTTTAGGATATGCACTCAGTTGGTTTGATGATCTTAACAATTCTGGATGTCCTATGGCAAAGCTTCTTTATTTACTTGGTTCAGAATTTAAATATTATGATAAATATTTGTGTTTCAGTAATTTTGATGAGGAATTATTGATGTTAAATAGTCTAAAAAATACTATCAGTAATAATGAATTGTTGTTTTCGTTGCCTTATTTTTCAAAGTCGATGAAAGCGGAAATTGAACGGACAGATTGGAAGTTTAGCGATTTTGAAACTGCGACTATCATTTATAATTGGTCGTTGCCGTATGAAAAGAAAACTGAATTATTAAAACAAATTGCTTTTGCAACAACTGATTTAAAACTTAAAACTCAAATAAATCAGCGTATTAAGTTTGATAACTTGCAATTAAACAAATTCAAAGAAACCACTCCAAATTGTGTTTTTATTGTCCAATATCCCGACCATTCTATTCACGGTATTTATTGTGATTATGCAACCGCTCTTAAAAATTGTAAGGAAATTGAAAATGGTTTTGCTATAAGAAAATATCAAATTATTTCGTCAAACTTAAAGCCCGTGGTTTCGCATACTCTCATTGGAATGAGGAATATGGATTCTGATCATCAAACCGAATTTGATTCTATCAACGATATTCCAAATCAACTTGGCGAAATGGTATCTGATAAAGATGGCTATCTTTTAACTTTTTATTCTTGTGAGTTGGATAATGAACAAACTCGCGAGGTTGAAAACCTTGATTCAGAGCGTTTTGAAAATGCATTTGTGCCCTATCCGGTATTTTTTGATAAAGGCGACCGTGTAAAAGTGTCAAAGCACAATGCATCGGGTGTTGTTTACGGCTCAAAAGAGGATTATCAACGAATCATAGAACAATCAAAAACCAACAAGATTTACGATTATGTTGATACATTTGTGAGGATAGATTTTGACGGAGAGGGCGACCACACTCATGTATCACCGTTTTTGATGGAGTTTGAAGAATAAAGTAGAATTAAATAAAAATTATATAACAATGAAACGCAAAACAAAAAAACATCTCATACAAACTGTATGTTATATTTTGGTGGTTGTGATTTTTTTCATGTCCCACAAGATTGGCATGGCAAAGACGGAATTTAACAACATCACAATCTATTACCACGATGAGGTTGTAACCAACGATACTGTTTTAAACAATTTGTATCAAAAAATAGTGAATAAATTTGCGGACAAGGGATTCCCCTTGCCAAAGTCAAATTATTCCGTATATCTCTGTAAAAGTTCAACAGAGTTTAAGATAAAATCAATTACATTCAGCAACGCTGTACGGGGCAAAAATTTTCAATTTTTAGACAGAATGTATATACAAGATGCGGACATCGCCAATGACGAAGTTCAAGCCGCAAGTCCGGCTCTTAACAAGCGCACATTAAGCGGAACTGTTGCGCATGAACTGACACATTCTTATCAGCAGGAAAAATTGGGATTTTTCAAGTATAGAACTGCGCCAAATTGGAAATTGGAAGGTATGGCTGATTGTGTTGCAAATCAGTCCTCAGCCAAAACTGCTGATGCTTTGCCTTTGTTTTTAAACGGTGAAACGTATTCTGACACAATAAATTGCGACAAAAAAATATGGGAAGGTGTTTATTTCTATTTTGTCAGCCGTCTGCGCGTTGATTATTTGTTAACGTACAAAAAAATGTCCGAAGACGAGTTTTGGAATACTGATTTCGATTTGGAAAAATTAGACTCTGAAATCAGAACGGCAATAAAACAAGGCGGTTATATTTTTGACAATTTAACCCCGCACATCATGCACTAACGCGCTGTGACGTATGGGGTTATAGATATATCGCCTTTGTTACAATACCGGGAACAGATATTTGTAAATATTTGATAATTCGGCTTGA
>JAEERW010000009.1 GCA_016286055.1 Bacteroidales bacterium | reverse complement strand
ACGATAGCAACATATTGAATTTCATACCTTTGCGCTTGCTCACACGGCAAAGATTGGTAACGTCAAAAGTTTTCACAACCGTTACCATCGGCATCGGCGATTTCATCCAATATTCAAACGCCTTTGCTCGCGATGTTTTCGAAGGGTTGATTTCTGTTTTCATAGATATTTGGATTATGCGATTATTTTCCTCATTTTTACCACACCGTTTTCTTCGCCGAGGTTTTCAAATCCTGAGCGGGTGTAGAGTTGAAATGCAATGGGCATTACTGCGGGACGGGTGGTGAGGGTTGCCGTTGTGAAACCAAGTTTTTGGGCGCGCTGTAATGCTGCGTTGAGCATCTGCCGTGAATATCCTTTGCCACGGTGCTCTGGCTTGACATAGAGGCGTTTAATTTCGCAAGTGGAATCATCAATTTTTTTGATGGTAATGCAAGCCACTGGGGTTTCGTCTTCATAACCCAAAAACAATGCTCCGCCATTGTAAAACGACTGTAAATCAGCCAATTCTTTTTCAAACGACACAAAGCACCCTTCCGCGCCCTTGATTTGCGAATAATCTTTAAACAGCGACTTTATGGTGTCGTAATTGTTGCTTTCTGTTACTTTGAATGTGCTCATTGATGTGATTTGTTTAATTTCAGAGGGCAAAGATAAGATAAAAAAGGATGTAAATTATAAAATTTTATGTATATTTGTCGTCGTAATCAATTAGAATCAATATGGACATCGTTAAAATATATAAAACAAAATTGAAAAACGTTGTGAATCAACGTGGATGACCATTTTCGTGAGGTCACGAAAATGGTCAGTTTGGGCAGTTATTCTCATTTAGAAACTTTTCAAAAATTATTAACAATAGAATGTGACTTATGAAACATTCCGAAGCCACAGAGCAACTTTTTGACCAAGTAATAGCCTACACGCCGCCCGAAATCAAGCATGAGGTGGAATGGTCGTACCAAATTGCCGACAAGATTTATGCCGCCTTGCGCCGCAAAGGTCTGTCGCAAAAAGAGTTTGCGCGTCTTGTTGGAACTTCCGAAGCGACAGTGTCCAAATGGATTGGCGGCGGGCATAACTTCACCATTGCGACATTGGCTAAGATTGAGGCGGCATTAGGGGAAGAGGTGATAAGGGTGTGATGATTAACTTTGTTTGCAAAATATTCAATGAAAGAAGTTTGAATTATTGATTATAATTTGTAACTTTGCCAAAATAAAAAAACAAAACATTATGATTACAATACAGGATTTATATAATATTGTTGGAGGTAAAATCGCTAACGAAATGGGAAAGACAATCATAAGGAATAATTTTCCGCCATCAATTGCCGAGCGTATGTGCGATGTCATAGATGCAAACGAAAAAGCGGAGCATTTCCAACGCTTGATGCAAGAGTGGATGGAATGTCAGCAAAGACAACAGCAAATTGTGCAAGCGTTCCTGCAACAGTGTTATTATGCCAAGCCAGTAAAATGCTGATACTATTCTTCTTCACTTCGTTTGTTTTTGACATTTTGGTGGTCGGGTTTGTATGACTCCATTATTGATTTCAAATTTTCTATAACTGTTTTCTGCATGTCATTATAATTGTTCATAATAGTTGATGTGTGGTCTTTGTAAAAACTAAGCACTTCTGGGGTGATGTCTTTTATTTCCGAATGGTCTTCCTTTTCTACTCGTGATTTTTGAATCGCAATATGTTGATCAAGCATTTTAGAAAATACATTATCAATATCTTCTTGGGTTCTCAAAGCGTCGTTAGACATATCTACTTTACCTTTTAGAAGAGCTCCTATATATTTAAACTCTTGAATTTCTCTCGAAAGCAAAACCATAGTTTTTCGGGCGCGTGCTGCCTGATTAATAAAAACAAATATCATCGATAAAAACGACATACTTATAAGAACACGCACAAGAATAGTTTCCCAAGAACTGTTAGCCTCAATAGAACACACATTCCACCACATATACGTTCCAAAACCGGCAAACATTACAAATATTACCACAATGCATGTTATGTACCATCTCTGTGCCCGATTAAGTTCTTTGTTTATTAAATCGGCATTTAGTTCATTTACAATGTTATCGATACTTTTCTTTTTAGTAATTGCATCAAGTCTGTCTTGTGCTTCGACATGTCCTCTTTCTGCTGCTCTCCTATACCAATCAATTGCTTTTTGATAGTTTTGTTCTATACCATTCCCTCGCTCATAACAGATCCCCACTTTGTTTTGGGCATTTGCATTACCTCTATCGGCGGCCTTCATATACCATTCAAAAGCTTGTGTATAACTTTGTATTACACCATGACCTTCTTCATAACATACACCTAAATTGTATTGCGCCTCTGTAAAACCTTGTTTATCTGCTTTGCGATACCATTCAATAGCTTTATTATAATCTTGTTTTACTCCATATCCGTTGTAATAACAAAATCCATACATGTTTTGAGCCTCAGCATATTCCTTATTTGCCGCTTTATCAAACCAATTACAGGCTTGGTTATAATCTTGTTTTCTTCCTTTGCCTAAGTAAAAACAAACACCATAATAGTATTGTGCTTCTACAATATCACGATTAGCCGTTTTTTCTAATAAATCGGCGATTCGTTTGTAGTATTGTTCTTCTATCAAATTAGTTTCTAAATAAAAACCTAATTGAGTCTGTGCTTCGATAAATTCTTGTTCGGCTGCCTTAATTAACCATTCGATGGCTTGTTTATAATCTTGTTCTACGCCATCGCCGTATCTATAACTTATGCCTAAGTTAAACTGTGCAGATGCATATCCTTGTTGTGCAGCTTTCTTTGTCCATTCAGCTGCCTGCTTATAACTTCGTTCTACTCCGCGACCTCTATAATAACAAAAACCTAAACAATTCTGAGCATTTGCATATCCTTGGTTCGCGGCTTTTTTGAACCACTCAAAGGCTTTTTTGTCATCTTGTTCCTTGCCATAACCTTGATAAAAACAGCAACCCAAACAATATTGAGCCACTGGTTGACCATCAGAAGCTTTTTCTTCTATTTGTGATAAAAACAATTGTGCTACGGACGATGAAATAGACTCTTTGGAGCGAAATTCATCACATTCAAAAAATAAATCCAAATCGAACGTATTGTTTTCAAATAAATTCAATGATAAAGTGGCTAAATACTTGGACTCCATAGCACATTTAAACTGTTTGATGTAATCAAAGATATTTTTAGTTTCTGTGGATTCGTCAAAAAGGAAATACGGTAGAGTCCGATATTTTTTGAAATCTACTAATATCTTTTTGGCCTTTTCCGTATTTGTATTTGATAGCTCAGTAATCACAAATTTTGGGACAACGATTTTTGTTGTATTTAAATCTAATTCAGCAAAATCGATGTCTGTTTCCAAATAGAAATCCGTATTTATAAAAATGTACTCTGTTCGCATCCTGATTGTTATTTTATCTTCAATTAAATTGTTCTCTTCTAAGAAGCAAAATTACAAATAAATTATATTCCCAAACATTTTATTTCGTTAAAACAATTTAATTATTTGTGTAAAATTTTGCACATATAATGATTTGTTTGTCCCTTAACGGTTTTTGAACGTAATGGAATATATTTCATCGAACTGAGGATGTACTATAAAATTGCCTTGTTCATCCACAATGCCCCATTTGCCTTCTTGTGATGCGAAAATTATATCTTTATAAGTGTATAAGTCATCAAATTGAGGCACAACAACAATTAATCCGGTATTGTCCGCAAAGCCCCATTTGTAATCCATAGTTTCAACGGCAGTCAAGTTTTCGTTGATTGGCAATACTTTACTATATTGTGGACTGATTACAAATTTGCCTGTTTTGTCTATACATCCACTCACTGCACGTTTGTCAGATTCAATCCACATTACTACAACGGCAAGTCCATTATCCTCAAATGGTCGAACATTGAGATATTGCAATGGTATTATAATTTTGCCAGTTGTGTCAATAAATCCGTATTTGTCATAGTTGTCGCTTCTTTTTACTATTGCCAATCCATTATCCGAAAAATAAAACGGATAGTCATATTGCGGAGTGATGACGATTTTACCAGTTGTGTCAATGCAACCGTATTTGTCATTACCATTTAACATGATTAGAGCCAAACCGTTGTTCCCAAATGGCAATGCTATTTTAAATTGCGGATTGATTACAATATTCCCTTTGTTGTCTGCATACCCCCACGCGTCTTTTACATACACAGGTATATAATTATTATCCCCGTCGCATGCTTCAATATCATCAAATTGAGGCTCTATTATAATGTTGCCGCCTTTATCCATAAAACCATATTTGCCATTATCTGAAAAAACTATTAGTCCTTTCCATATACAACTCCCCATATAGTCATATTTAGGTTCGATGATATAGTTACCAGTTCTGTCAATTATACCCATTTTGCCATCTGTATTAACTACTATATATAAATTACCCCATTCTCCGTCTTCATAGCAACTTCTCAGTTCTGTATATTGATAAGGATTTACTATCATTTTACCGGACTTATCAATCAAACCTTTATTGTAACTATAAGCACCCCATTCTTCGTCCCTCTCCTTATTGTAGCCAACTTCTGCCAGACCATCATTATGGAACTCGCCGGCATAATCAAATTGTGGTTGCACAATCAATTTGCCGGTTTTGTCAATATACCCCCACTTGCTGTCAATTGCTACGGCAGCAAGTCCATTATCAGAAAAATCGTCAACTTCATCAAACTGAGGATTAATAACCCATTTGCCATTTCTGTCAATGTAGCCCCATTTATCACCAAGTTTTGCATGAATTAGAAGGTCTCCATCTCCGCTTTTACAGGCGACAATGTTTGCAAGTACAACGACCAGACAGAATATCATTATTTTTGCTTTCATTTTCTCTTGATTTTTTGCCTCTTCTTGCGGCTCGGAAAGGATTTGTTTAACTTCTCGCATATCGAAAGCGCGAACCGTATATACTCTGATTATATCTGATATCGAATGTCGTGAGAATCACATATTATTGTTATTGAATTTTCACGTTTACTCAACCAAGAACAAAGTATAACGCTTTCGTACAAATATTATACTCGGTTTCGGTGCATTACAAATGTCCGAATACCAATCACAAATTTACTAAATGTTAATTAACAATACAAATCTTTCTCAAACTTTTTTTTGAAAATTATTATAACAGTTTGATTGTCAACAATTAAATTTCTTTGTTGATAATTCTTAAAACGCAATCACCCCTCCCTCACCGGATGCCTTATCACCGTCTTCAACTTCTCTGCCGGAGTTTTGCGTGGGTCGGAAAGGTAGATTTCGTGGTGAAGGCGGGTTGGGGTGAAATCGTTGACGTAACCTTCGGTGGCAATGAAATCGTCCATTAGTTTCACTGTTGCAGGCTCTTGGTCGTAACTGCCAATGTGCATTATTTGAACGCAGAGACCTTCGTAGATGGTTAGGAATTCAGCCTTTGAGCAATCCAATTTCTTCTTTTTGGTGGCTGTTGTTACCGCCCAATCAAAATCTTTGCGGGTGATGAAATCGGGCAGACGCAGTACCGAAATCCAATTGAACGCGGATTTTTGCGAATAGTCAACGCCCTCCACGCCGTCTTGCCACCAAAAACCTTCGAGCGGCGGTACAACGTATTCATAAAAACCGTTGATGCGATAGTTAGTTTTGTAACTCATTTTCAGCGTGTAAGCCACGGCGTAAAGCACGTTCAACGCCCGCTTATATTCGCCGTTCTCGTCGTTGGGATTGCCGCTGCCACGTACCGCGATGTAATTGGCTTTCGGTACATTGACAATCTCAGGCTTGCAAGGCGGAAGGTAAAACTCCTTAAACTCTTTCTTGAAATCAAATGGCATAATTATTTGAATTTTAAGGGACTGCCACAAGGACAGTCCCGAAGTTAAAGAATCAATGTTTACTCAATTGGAATCTGAATTACCGACACCCATTTTTCGGGGTCGTCTTGATTCCACGGGCCGTCCACGTAACTTGTACGGGGTTTGCCGGCAATCTTGTAGCCGTTTTGCTCCATATATTTGAAGGTTTCGATAAACGACTCGTAAAACTTCTCGTAGGGTCCGATGTGCTTCATACAGAGAGCCTTGGGGATTGCGGGGAGTTTCTTGAACTTGATTATTGCGCTGTCGGTGCCCATCTCCTCCACCTGTTCGCAGTACTCGATGTCGATGTCGGTGGGCGTGTACTCTCCGTTGTGTCCCACGGTGAAACAGTAGCCGGGCTTGGGACATTTGCAGCCAAGACGTTGCATCTCAGGGCCAATCTTCTCGTAGCACATAGGTCCGAGGGCTTCGTAGTTTGGTATCACTTCGCGATGACTTGCCACAATGATTTCGGGCAAAGCCTGAATGTTGAATTTTTCCATTTTTGTAATTTGTTTGCGAGAGTTTTTCCATTCGAGCAAGCGGTTGCGACGTGCAATGAGTTGATTCAGTTGAAGTTCCGTCTCCTTGATTTTTTCGTCCATCTGACGGACGCTCGGCGTGTGCGAATCGTCGTCGTAGAGTTCCTTGATTTCGTCCAACGAGAACCCGAGGCTCTGTAAATCGCGGATTGACTGCAACTTCTGCATCTGTTCAATGCTGTAATATCGGTAACCTGTCCACTCGTCCACCTCGTCAGGCAGGAGAAGACCTTTTTGCTCGTAATGACGCAGGGTTTTAACAGTTACCTGCATCATCTGTGAAAACTCTCCGATTTTTAACTTTGTTTTGTTACTCATAATCGTACGATTTTGTTTTTGCTAAGCGACTGCAAAGTTAAACTATGCCCCAAGGGACGAGTCAAGAGGGGAAGTGAAGATTTAACAGAATTTAACATTTAATGCCTGTTGCAACCTCTCCAAAAACTTCGCCGCCTTGCCGATGTGCCAACACAAAAGCATATTGAATTTAGAACCCTTTTGTTTGCTGAGTTTATAAATTTTGGTTACGTCGAAAGTCTTTGTAATTGTTACCATTGGCATAGGCGACTTCATCCAATAGTTGAAGGCCTGTGCACGTGATGTTTCCGATGGGTTGATTTCGCGTTTCATAGTTACTTATATTGTTCCAAATTGCTGAGAGCCTCTTTGTTGTTGCCTGTTACCATAGCGAGTTTTTTGCAACCGTCCATTTCGGCGCACGAGCCGCAGGTTGGATAACCTTTATCTTTGGCGCACAGACGGATAGGGCAAAGATGGTCGCAAAAAGGAGTCTTTACACCCTCAATACGGCAGCCGGTGCAGTTAATCATTTCGGGTGTGATTTCCACGTGGTTGAGTTCCGACCAATGACGTGCCACCTTTTGGCGTAAGTCGTTATCGTTGTTGATAGTAGCAATGCGTGCCTCGCATTTTTCGCAGTTCAAACCGCAATAGGCAATGAAGTTGTTCATAGTGATGATTGTTTTGTTTGATTATTTAAAAAATTACAACGCTTTGATTATCATTTACATTTTACCTACCAACTCATTAGCAGTAATGCTCATTTTGCTGAATGCAAACCACTTTTTGCCGAGGTCTTTGAGAGATGCTCCGATATGGTATACAGTATTGTCAATCAATAGGAAACGGTCGTGTGCGTTGGCAAATTGTTGGATGCTAATGGGTGCATATTGTGCGTTATGGCGCTGTAAATCAAGTTGCAGTTGAGGCGTAATAGTTTTGGTGTAGATGGTTGCCGAAATGTTGGGTAAACGCTTGTCTAACATTTGCAAAACTGTATCATCTATATAATTATCAATAAGGATAATACGTTGTTTTGCGCTACGTATAAGGTCATTGGCAAATTTGTATGCATCGAAAATTTGTCCATCGTAAAAAATACCCTCAACCGGCGGTAAGGAGGTTTTTACAAAAAAATCTATTTTGTTTTCGGTTTGGGTAACACGCTGTTCAAGACGTTCAAGCCGCTGATTAATGGAATAACCTTTTAAAAGATATTCTTTTAAGACCCGGGTAGCCCATCGGCGAAACTCAACGCCTCGTTGAGATTTTACTCTATAACCGACAGAAATAATAACATCAAGATTGTAAAAACTAACTTCATGAATCTGAAATTTCCCTTCCATAGCACCGTGTTGAGTGGTTGTCGCAAATTTTGCGACAACCACTGTATCGGACAACTCCTCTTTGAGAGCGTTGCTAATATGCTTTCTAACAGTTTTTTCGTCCCTATTAAAAAGATTGGCCATTTGAACGGCATTTAGCCACACAGTATCGTTTTCAAGCCTTACTTCAAGTTTAATTGTTTCATCAGGCTGATACATTACTATTTCGTTATTCTCCGTCATTGTGTTCAAATTTGGTTGTAAAAGTAGTAAATGTAGAAGAATTAATCAATAGGATTAGCATTTTCTCTCACACCTCCAACCTCTCCACATAATCATCCATATAAAATCCTCCTCCGATGTCGATTTTTTCGGCGCGGATGGTGGTGAAACCGAGGGATTTGTAGATTTGGAGCGTGGGGTTGTGCTTGTTGACGTTGAGTTCGATGGCGGAGAGAGAGGCGCGGCGGGTTTCGTCGGCAAGAAACGCAAGCATCTGACGGGCAAGACCTTTGCCGCGTTCGTGCTTGTAAAGGTAAAATTTGCTGAGATACATCGCACCCTCTCGCGGATAAAATGCCATAAATCCGGCATTGTGGCCGTCGCTGCGAACAAAATAAAAGCGGTAGCCGTGGTGGAGATTGTCGGTGATTGCGCTGACAGTCTGAAACTTAGCCAACATATAATCGTTTTGCTCCTTGCCGATAATGGGGTCGTAATAATCGCGGAGAATTTCGGTTGCGATCGCTGACATTTCGCTGATTGCGGGGGCGTCGTCGGCTTGGAGCGGCACAAATTCCACATTAGGCGCAACATAAAAATCGCCCAACTGCCAATTATGCCCAAAATGTTCGGTAAAACGCTTTAAATCATCAAATTTTATGCTGATGGATGCCGTATTTCGCAGGGGGTGGATTATCACGTTGCGACCTTCAAAATGACTGTCGTACAGCACTTTTACAGTTTTTGTGGTGTCGAACATTACACAAAGCGGACTCACAGAACCGGGCGTAATGTTGAGGTATTGCATCAGTTCGTCGGCGTTGCAGAAACTCAGTCTGCCAAAACCGAAAAGTGCGGCAATTTTCTTCAAATCGGCGCGACGGTGGAGGTTCATACTCACAAGTCCGTAGTTTCCGTTTTTGTCTTTTACAAAGAGGTTTTTTACGTCGATGCCTTCGAGTGTGATTACAACGTCTTTGGCATCCTCCTCCGAAAAAATCGCCTTATGTTCCTGAATTTCGTATGGAATGTTCAGGTCGGCGAGGGTTTGAAATATTGGTTCGGTTTCCATAATTTGTATATAGATGGCTATTTGCCGCTATGAATTTAGTCGGTGTTTTCTAATATTTTTCTCAGTTGGTCAATATCCGGCAGGGCGTTGCGCAGTTTTTCGGGCATTTCTGCCGAATCGGTGTAGGTCGCCACGCCCATCGGCTTGTTGTAATCGCGAATTACAAACTCCACGTAATCCTTGTTGGCGTTTTTGCAAAGGACGATGCCAATTGACGGATTTTCGTGAGGCTTCTTTACTTTGTTGTCGAGAATGCTCAGATAGCCCATCAATTGCCCCAAATACGAAGTCTTAAAGTCGCCGGTCTTTAATTCCACAACAACCATACAGTTAAGTTCGCGGTTAAAAAACAGCAAGTCGGGGAAATGCTCAACGCCATAGACTTCCAATTTGTATTGGTTGCCGATAAAACAAAAGTCGGTGCCGAAGGTCATTATAAATTGCTTGATATTCTGCACAATTTGCTGTTCTACCTCGCGCTCGTCAACATCGGCGACATCACGCTCTCCGATTTGTTCCACATTGATGAAGTTGAGCAAGTAATTGTCCTTAAACATCATTACGGCTTTGCGGGCGAGGGACGAATCGGATATGGTGCCGGCAAAATTGTTGGGAAGTCTGTCCTGATTTTCAAAGGCGTTCTCAGCAATTATTTGTTTGAGGCGGTCTCGTGATAAATTCTCCTCGGCGGTTCGGCGTATGTAATAATACCGTTTAGCGTTTTCCTTGACCTTTTCGATTATTACAAGATGATGCGAAAACGGTACTTTGAAAAAGTTTTCAACCGGGAAGTCTTTAATATTGCGAACAACAATAGAATTAAATATATCTATTTTATTATCAATATGTTGCAATTCGACAACTGCGGTTGTCGAATTTGATTCCTGTAATTTGGCAATTTGAATTGCCGAATTAGCATCAAGCATCCGCCATTCCTCGTAAAACTTGCGCATATTTTTAAGACTATTTTCCGAAAAGCCTCTCAACCCCGGCAACTCCTTTTGCAGACGCTCGCTGATTATCTTCAACGCGCCCTGTCCCCAAAACTTTTTCCGAGTGTTGAGCGATATGTATTTGCCAATGCCGAAATAAACCGCAAGTTGGATGCGGTTTACGCCCTTTGCGGCCTCGTACTGCCCTTGCAGTATGGCGGTCTTGATTGTCTCTACAGCTGTTGTGTATATGCCGTCAATGCTTTTGCTCATAATGTTTGCCACGTTATTTTTTGCAAATGTAGCAATTTTATTTGGATTTTTTATTAAAAAGTCGGTTGAGTTTTCAAAAAGATTTTTTATATTTGCGATACCTAAAAAATGTTGGCAACAACAACGGCAAGCAGTGGCGGCTGTCTGTGGGTAGTATTTAGACACCCATCATCACACACTTGCCGACACATGGATAGTAAGAGAAATTTTATGAATACACGATATTATGAAAGCAATAATTAAAACCCAAGATGGTATTTCTACGTTGAAATTGGATATAGATTTCAACCAATTACTTGATGACAATTTCGAGGAAATCTGCAAAGCCATTGCAGCGAGAGGCAAGGTCTTTAAGGAACTTATAACTGTTTTTGAGACTAACAATGAGCTGATTGAAACCATTCTCCAAATTCTGAAATCCTCTTGTGGAGAGGAAGATGCCATTATGAATCTCTGTAAAGCCCTCAATATAAGCAATACCACCGCACAATACCTTATAAATATTCGTTTGGACGAATTGTCTTCATTGAATTTGGAAACATTGAAAGATAAGTATGAGAAATTTAGGAATACTATCAACATTTTGTGAATCCTCAATTACAAACAGCTTCAAACAGTGGCGGCTGCCTGCGGGTATCATTTAGACAAGCACCACCACGCACTCGCTGATGCAGAGGCTTGCGCGTGGATTGCGAGAGAGATATTGTGATTTTATAGTTTAAATATTGAAAAATATGGCAACAAAATTCAAAACTTTAAAAGAATATTTATATCCTGATGCAGATCAGAAACAGAAAATCTTTGTAATCCCAAATTATCAACGTGGGTACAAATGGTCAGTTAGATTATCAGATGAACAAACCTCTGTTGAATATCTCCTTACAGACCTACTGTCGGCATTTAAATCTGATAGAGAACAACAATTTTTCCTTCAAGGTGTTACGGTTGTTGAAGAAAATGAAAAAATTATATTGATTGATGGACAGCAACGTACAACAACATTGTATCTTCTTTTAAGATGTTTGGATGTCATAAATATACAAAATATAACAATAGATTATAGTATACGTGAACAATCTAGAGATTTTCTCTTTAAACTTAAAGATACTGATTTCGACTATAACGATGTGGATTCTAAAAACGAAAACCAAGATATATTTTACCTGAAACAAGCAATTGAACAAATAAAAAAACTGTTATTAGAGGAATTGGACAAGGAGCAATTTACAGAATTTATTTTAAATAAAATAAGTCTTTTATATATTGTTGTTGATCGTGATAAAGCTGTAAGAACTTTCACTATGATGAATGGTCAGAAGGCACGTATGCTTGATGAAGAATTAGTAAAAGCTGAAATGCTTCATATCATTTCGCAACCAACAGAATTGCACGAAATTTCTTCTTTATGGACTATAGAAGATACATTTCCGATTATTAAAGAAGTTGCAGCAATTGAGTGGGAAACAAATGCTCTGAGAAGTAAATATGCACGTGAATGGGACAAGTGGCTGTATTGGTGGAATAGAGAAGATGTTAAGATTTATTTTAATGTTCGTAAACCTATGGGGTTATTGCTTGAATATTTTTATAAAAAGAAAACAAATAGTAATGTTTTTTCGTTCCAAAATTTTAAAAATATTCTCCCTGACAATGAGGTAAAGTCTGCAAAGGATGTTTTTAAGGGTCTTCGTGATTTGCAAAAGGATTTTGAAGATGTCTATAATAATGCTCTTTCATACAATTATCTTAAATGCGCCTTGATAGGGTCGGATGGCAGTGCCGATGATAGATTCAACATTATTATGTATTTCATTAGTAACAAAAGAAATTATGAAGAACTAAAATCATATGCCAAATGGCGCTTGCTTGGAGCTACACATATTGAAATCACGGAAGAATTTACAAATGATCCAACGGCTGAAGGAGGTAAAATAGATAATGAAGTGAAGCGGAAGGATAGAGTTCGAAAAATGATTGGTAATCTTAGTAAATCTGATGTCTATAATGATGTTAATAATAAGAATGTGCTATTTCTGCAATTGCTTAGACTGAATGTGGAGGAATATAATAAGCTAAATAGTGGGAAGGGTATCAAATTCGATTTCTCAATATGGAACAACAAGTCTCTTGAACATATATTACCTAAGTCCCGCTTCTATCATATTGAAAAAACAGAGGATGGACAAATAAAATATATAAGAGGAGATGGTGAGGAAATTAAAGAATGTAATATTCAAGGGCTTTATAATTCTAAATCGAAAGAATGCTTTACTGATCCATCAAAATATAGCGAACATAGTATAGGCAATCTTGTTTTACTATATGGAAGAAATAACTCTACATTCGGTGCAATGGAATTTGAAGCCAAGAAAAAATGTTTTTTTAATAATGAAATAAGTTTTGAGAGTAGAAGCTTACTTCACACCATATCTTATTTTGCAAATAGCAAATGGGAACCAGCTGATATTGAAAAGTCAGCAGAAAAAATCATTGAAATTTTAAAAACTGATTATAATTTTTAGGGAAATGAATAAAAATAGCAAATTTATAAGTGGTAATGAATATTGCCTTCGCGAGTTATTTGGAGAGTATACACAAATAATAATTCCTGATCTTCAGAGGGATTATTGTTGGGGTGATAGAGTATATACAAATCAAAATGACAAGAATCCTCATGAGTTAGTCTCCGATTTTGTTAAAAATATCGTGGAGTTGTTTGAAGAAGATAAGTTAAAACGTGTTACACTTGGACTTATATACGGATACGAACAACCTCATAATCATATTCAAATATGTGACGGTCAGCAACGACTCACCACGTTATTTTTGCTATTGGGATATATTAATAAATGTACTAATGGAGAGTTCAAAAATTACATTATATCTGAGAAAGAAATGAAAGATGATTATGAGCCGCATTTGCAATATGCAATACGTGAGAGTACCCTATATTTTCTTAGCGATCTTTCTCGAAATGTATTCGTTGAAAAAAACACCGTAATTGATAAGATTAAAGAATCAGATTGGTATTTCGATGAATACGAACGTGATGCTTCTATTCAGAGTATGATTGCAGCGTTAAACACAATCAATCGCTTTTTTATTGGGAAAAATGTTGATATGAACTCATTAGGCGTTTTTGTATTAGATAATTTACGTGTTCTTTATTATGATATGGAAAACCGTTCTCGTGGAGAAGAAACTTATGTAGTTATCAATACTACAGGAGAACCTTTGTCTGCGACAGAGAATATTAAGCCTATTCTTTTGGGTAAATTAACAGAAAAAGATTCAAAAAAGTATTCAGATCAGTGGGAAGATAGGGAAGACTGGTTTTGGCAAAATAGAGGCACCGACAAAACTTCTGATTTAGGGATGCTTGATTTCTTCACGTGGTATTGGCAGATAGGACTTATTCAAGAGAATAATTGGATTGGAGAAAAGAAACAGCCATTAAATGTTCGTGATTTATTTCTCAGTGCACCAAAAAAGGTTTTCGAAAATACCAATGAAACTAAATTTAGTATGGAGAATTATACAAAATTCCAGTCTCTTGATAATTTGAATAAATATTTCGTAGCATTAAAAACACTCGTTGAAGATATTGTTTCAAATCGTGAATTACAAAATATTCTTTTGTCCATAAAAAATAAGCAAACTGGTTTGAGCACAAGTGTTAATGTGTGGAATTGGCTGAGAAATGTAAATCTTGATATTGTCCTTCCTTTGATAGCATTTATGGCAGAGCATGAGCATAAAAACAAAAGTATGTTATCAGTATTTGTGAGACGACTCAGAAAAAATCGTTATGACGACGTTTGGGGTAAAATTAATAATGTACAATCTCGCAGAGGTGAGAATTATATGGACTGGAGGTATATAGTCCAAATTATCAACCAAACCACCGATGATAATCTTCTTACTATTGATATAAATGATTTAATTATATCGAAAATTCCAAATGTTAATATTCCTGTATGGTATAATGAGGATGAAAGGCGAAAGAATACTTTACAATCTCAACTATCAACAGAAGAAATGAAAGAAATGGAAGATAATGAGTTTCTAATGGGAGATTTGACGCCTTTGTGGTCTAAAATATACCAAGATGATTCTGTTAATATTTTGCAGAAAAGATGGAATGTTCTTCAAAGAATATGCAATGCGTTTAATTCACAAGAAGCAAAAAATGATATAGAATTTGCAAATTGGTTTCGATTGTATAGGTTGGCATCGGGACTAATTGGATTACAACATATTCCGTACTGTAAATGGAATTTTGAAGGTTGTTATTATTCTTTAAGACCCAATACTCCGTGGTGGATTGAATCTGAGGAGGTTGAGCGTCTAATGGAGCAAGATAATCCAATCCTTTATATGAACAATTATGTAAAAGATATTGTTAAAGGTATAATTAACTGTCCTTCAAATAACAAGGAGCTGGTATTATGTTGGATGACTCTTAAGACAATTTTGGCTGATAATGGGAAATATCTTGTTAACTACTGGAGTGATAGGGCAATATCCGCATTTTTTGAAATGACTGATAACTATATCTATAATATACACGATTTTCATTGGGGGAACGTTTTATGTGGTTATTCATATAGTTATACGATTTATCCTGCAAGTGATGAAAAAAATTGGAACAAACCAGAGAATTTGGATTCTCCTCTTACTCAAATTGCGTTTATTCCCGATTATTATAATAGGAACAGAGATAATATAGATTGGGATATGATAAAAAAAGGAGATGAAGAAATTAAGAAAATTATTACTCAATTTTTAGGTGATTCAGAAGAAGAGTCGAGCGTATATGAGTAATCCCATTTTGGGGATGCTCCAGCAATTATCAAAAATGATCAATCATTATCCACCTCTATCGGCAAAAATCATTATTTTTACTATGTTTTTTTAAAACAAAACTTGCCGATAATTTCAGTAACTAAGGGATATAAAAGGTAGGGAAAATTACAAAAAAATATGTATATTTGTCGCCGAAATTAATAAGAATCAATATGGACATCGTTAAAATACAGCAATATAAATCAACCTTTGATGAAATTGCAAAGGAGATAAAAGACGACGAGGGCGAGGCTCTTGAAGTGTGGTACGCTCGTGAACTGCAACAAGTGTTGGGTTATACTCGATGGGAGAATTTTGTAGTGGCGATAGGTTGCGCTATGGAATCTTGTAAAACGTTGGGTGTCAATGTGGATGACCATTTTCGTGAGGTCACGAAAATGGTCAGTTTAGGCAGTGGTTCTCATCGTGAAGTGCAAGACTTTATGCTCACTCGTTATGCCTGTTATTTGATAGCCCAAAACGGAGACCCGAAAAAGGAAGAAGTGGCATTTTCCCAGAAATTTTGTCAGCAAAAGACTATGGCAACGTCAGTGGCAGTTTATGCGTCCTACATAACGGCTTGTCCAACAGCGCAGAACGGAAGTCTGTGCCAATCCCGATGGCAAGGAGAGCGAAATCGGGAAGTCGGTAAGGTATGTGGTGTTGTCAGAGAATATATTTATGAGAAGGCTTCCTCAAAAAGGAAAAATGAAAGACAACAATGGTATAGATACAATGAATATAAATAAAGTTACTATAGAAAATATTAAAGGTATTAGCCATTTTGAACTTAATCAGCCATTATTGCCTAATAGGCCTAATATTTTGGTTGCTCCGAATGGTTTTGGCAAAAGTTCTCTTGCCACGGCCTTTCTATCGTTAAGTCGAGGTAAAATTAACTTAAAACCTGAAGATTTCTATATGGAAGAATCTGCAAACGCTCCTACGGTTAAACTTGAAATAAGTAATGGTGATGTATTGTTAGCGGATTCTTCTTTAAATACAATCCTAAATGTTTTTAGTGTTTTTGTAGTTAATAACCAACTCATTCCAAACGCCACAGCGCAGCATTTTGGAAAAGTTATTGTTAGTAAAGCCTCTTTAGATATAAAACCAACTGAGATTATTGACAAAATACCTGTGAAAGTACCATTTTCTTATAATATTTCGAACATTAAACGAGAGTTTGGTCCAAATCATAAGGTTTTAATGAATATCAAATCTATTTATGCAAATACTGCCATTGTTCATCAGATAGAGGATGGTGTGAATATGCATATCTTTGATCTCAAACCATATAATAAAGCAATAAATCAGGTGATTAATTTTATTAATGGTATTCCTGCCATAAAGAATACGTCTGAGATTAAGAATATTATTAGAAACAAAAAATTATTTGATATTGGAATTCCAGAGTATGTTACTATATGCACTAATATAAGATCTGTAATGAATTATACTGATGATATTGATGCTTTCTTGTCCGGATGGCAATATATTAGAATAAGGCAAAATATGAAATGTTTATATGCCAAAGCTATAGCTTATGGTGATTATCTTATTGGGAAGACCGAGATTGATTTAACGTTAGATAATATAAATCCAGTAAAACAAAGGTTTAGAATTCGGACAACAGAACATAAGGGTAAACTTATTATTGATTGGCCAAAAGCAAATCAAGTATCTAATGGAGAAAGAGATATAATGGTTTTTATTGCCAAGTTATTGGAGTGTGAATACAAAAGTAAAAATAATTGTGTTTTAATCATTGATGAGTTTTTCGACTATTTAGACGATGCAAATTTAGTTGCATTTCAATACTTTGTATCAACACTTATCGATAAGTTTAAAAAGCAAAAAAAACTTATTTTTCCTATCCTTTTAACGCATTTGGATCCTAATTATCTTAAACATTTTTGTTTTAATGATAAACGTATGAATGTTTGCTATTTGAAGAAAACAAATGCAAAAATTTCTAATGAAATGATTAAAATTATCCAAAAAAGAGAGGATCCATTGATTAAGAATGAACTTGATACCTATTATTTCCATTATAATCCAAATTGTTCTACAATTAACATAACAACAAAGTTTTCTTCTTTGGGGTTAAATAAAGATTGGGGGACGCCTGCTGCTTTTAAGAAAAAAGTTGATAGACAATTGAGAGCGTATTGTTTACAACCGAATGATAAATTTGACCCACTTGCAGTATGCATATCTGTAAGAATACGTATAGAAGAATTAGTGTATAATAATTTAAATATTTGCGATCAATCGGAATTCATTTCAACTCATAGTACAATTGACAAACTATTGTTAGCTCAAAATAAAGGTGTATTTATTCCTGAGACATACTTTTTGCTCGGAATAATCTATAATCATCCTCTACATAATGCAAATGAGGATATGTCCCGTCCATTAGGTATGAAGTTAGATAATCCTATTATAAGGAATATGATTTATGAGTTATGGAAATAAAAAAAAGTGATTTTTGAATATAATGAGTGAAATAAAAAAATATTAAATAATGAGAGATACACATTCTGATAATATTTTAAGACCTGCTTTGTTAAAATGCTATAACGCATTTGAGAGTCTGCGTAAACTATCTGTTGATAATTCCTTTTATGACAATATATCTAATTTAGACAATTTCCTTATAGAATATAGGAGTATAACTTTTGCTATACAAAAATCTTTAGGCGGAGAGAATAATCCAATTTACCAGAAAAATTTAAATAAGTATCTTAAAGGAGAAATAGGAAAATGGCTTGTCCAGAAAAGAAATATGGTAGATCATGAATATCCTTTTGATTTAGGAAAACGGTTAACTATTACTGTATATAATAGTATTTCTGCAGAGGAGATATATCAAAAAGACTTTGATGTTGACAGTGAACAACCTTTAATGCTTATTTTAGAATCATTAAAGGAGGTAATGCTTTCATTTCATTTATATGAAGTTTACTTTAGTTGTTCTTTTCAGTTTATTGAAAATGATAAGCAGAAATACGATATATATCCATTTGTAAAGGAAGGTGTTTCCTTAATGAAGCAATTCTTAAAAGGCATGTACGATGATTTAATGCCTAACGATAGGATTTCTGATGACTTGATGTCAAAAATAATGCTTTTCCCTTTTGATAGAATATCAAAGGATATGCTATTTGTACATGATTATGTTTTCTATGTAAAGAATGACAAATTTGAAAGAGGATATTTTGTCAATCTTAGAGGAACAGATAAAAAACTTCCCGTTGATTCATTTACAAAACAATATGGATATAATGATAGTTTCATCTTGTTTATGTTTTTGCATATTCATATATATAAGATGCAAGAACAGAATTTAATGCCAACTTTTATGATAGTTTATAAAGACAACACTTATACAATGCAATCTTATGGATATAACATGAGAACAACAATGTATCGTATAATTAATAAAATAGCCAATTTAATAAAGAGTGATGAGGTAAAAGAAGTATATATTGTAACTGAAACCTATTTTTATTCTGATGACGATATTAATGAGGTTATGAAAATGTCTTATAGCGAAAGAATAAAAACACTAAAAACAGAAACGAAATTGTCTTTTTTTAGAGTTAATAATGATATGACATATAATTCGTTTTTGTTCAATTCTTCAGATATTATTGATGATAAATTTTCAAATATGGAATTTGAAAATAGTATGAAATATTCTACTGAAGTTTCTTTTTTAACGCCATTATTTAATGCATTTCAAGCGAAAGCAAGGCAAAATTGCGATTAGTAGTTCTAATTTTTTATTATAAATTTTTTATTAAAATGCTCACTTACATCTCCAACACCGACCACTACCACCGCGTCCTCTCTCGTTGCTTCGACGTGAAGCGCACTCTTTGGATTGGTACTGCCGACATCAAAGACCTTTATGTGGATTCGGGCAAGGAGAAGAAGCCGTTTCTGTGGTTGATTGCCCAACTTATTAGGCGGGGTGTGGAAGTACGGCTTATTCACGCAAAAGAGCCAGGACAAAACTTTCGCGAGGATTTTGATAAATATCCTGTACTTTACGACCGTTTGGAAAGGGTGCTGTGTCCGCGTGTCCATTTCAAAATGTTTGTTTTCGATTGTAAGGAAGTATATGTTGGCAGCGCAAATCTTACAGGGGCGGGCATCGGACTGAAAACTGACCATCGTAGAAATTTTGAAGCCGGCATCTTGACCGACGCCCCCGAAATCGTTGAACAGGCAATGAACCAATTCGACGAAGTATGGATGGGCAAGCATTGCAAATCCTGCAAACGCAGAGATTTTTGCGCTGACCCAGTGGCTTGAAACAATAAATCCAACCAAAACTTGCCGTTATCGGCAAAAATCACTATCTTTGTCGCAAAAATCACAACAAAACTTGCCGATAATGGAATATATTTCAGTGGTAAAATTTGCCGAGAAGTATGGCGTCAGCGAAAGAACAGTAAGAAATTATTGTGCTGAAAACAAGATAGATGGAGCATTCTTGACGGGAAAGACTTGGATCATTCCCGCTGATGCTGTGTTGCCGTCTAAGAAAAACAAGGCGCGTATTTCGCCGTTGCTCCAACGTATGCGTCAAGAAAAAGAGGCTCATCTCAAAGGCGGAATCTACCACCGCACCCAAATCGATTTGACCTACAACTCCAATCATATTGAGGGCAGCCGTCTTACCAAAGAGCAAACGAGGTTTATTTTTGAAACCAACACTCTCGGAATCACTTCGGAAGACACCCGTATTGATGATATTATGGAAACTGTCAACCATTTTCGCTGTATCGATTACATTATAGACCACGCCACCGACCAAATCACCGAAATCCATATCAAGCAACTCCATAAAATTCTGAAAACCAACACTTCCGACAGTCAAAAATCTTGGTTTGCAGTAGGTGATTACAAGCGGCTTGCCAACGAGGTGGGCGGCGAAGAAACCGCTCGTCCCGACGATGTCCACAAAAGGTTAAAATCTTTGCTTTCAAAGTATTACAAGATTAAAACAGTTACACTTGAAGACATTTTGGATTTCCACGTGGAATTTGAACGCATACATCCATTTCAAGATGGCAACGGACGCATAGGGCGGTTGTTGATACTTTGGCAATGCCTTCAAAGCGGGATTGTTCCGTTTATCATTACCGAAGATTTGCGACTGTTTTATTATCGCGGACTTCAAAATTGGGAACAAACAAACGGCTACCTCACCGACACTTGTCTATCTGCACAGGATAATTACCAAGCATTACTCAATTATTTTGGAATTTAATTAATATCATCCCTTACCCTTCCTATATATCCTCAGTTCTTTCATTCCTGGAATGAAAATGTTGATTGTGTTGTCGGTGGCGATGGGGGAGTGGGGAACTAATGCGCTGGGGATGTCTAACGGAAAATCCTGTAACACTTTTTGGGTGCGCATATCCACAATGCCTAACGAACATCCGTCGTTGGTTCTGGTGTTGAGGTAGTAAATATGGCTGCCGATTTTGATAGTGTTGCCGGTGTAAACGTCTGCCCAGTGGAATCCTTCTTCAAGACATTTCTTGGAGGTTTCGCCAGTAAGCGGATTCAATGTGTACAGATACAGCAGCCTGGTGTTGGGGCGCATAATATGGTACGAATTGAGCGCATACATCATATTGTCGTGGCTGTCAATGTATTGCTCGCCGAAAATATCGTCGTTGGTTGTTTCCCAGAGTTTTTCGCCAGTTTGGATGTTGAATCCTTCAAGAGTACGATGGTCTTCAATGTCGCGGCTGGAAATTATTACTATATCGTCGGTAAACGACACGCCTTCCACATCGCACACAAAGCCTTGTTTTACTTTATACTCCCAAACAAGAGAGCCTGTTTTGGTGTAGAAAAGGAAGCCGGAGCATTTGTCGAATGCCAATACCAATATGTCGTGTTTGCAGTTGTAATGGAGTATAAAATATTCTTTGTCGGATTCAAAATCAAAAGCGTATTCTTTGTCGTCGGTTTTTAGTTGGATGCATACACGTCCGTTGATATATTCGTATGAGGAACTATGATGGGGCGAATGGTATTGCTGCCGGTCGTATTTGAATTCATCTTTAATGAACTGATTGCCATCGAAGCGGTAACGTTTTTGGTCGGTTTTTACCTTAACCTCCACCATTTTGTTGTTTTCAAAACGGTAAACTGGTGGTTTGTCGGCTTCGGGATTGGATTCTTTGAGGTATAATACGCCGTTTTCTTCGTAGTATTTGCCTGTGGTGTTTGATGGTAATGTTTTGTTGCCTATCACAATTTTGTCGTCGAAAAAGAGAACTTCTTCACCATTGTGCCAAAGATAGTTTTTTATTCCGCTTTTTTTCTCTAACAAAATAATTTTGCTGCCGTCGTCGGGAAATAGGTCGGTTTTAAGTACAAGATTGTTGTCGTATATTTTTAACAGTTTGGGAATTTTTACGTAGACTTTGTTGTCGGTGACTACAACCGTGCCTGAGCGTATGCCTTCGGGTAATTTCATTGGTATATCCACTAAAACTTCTTTGGTGTTGAGGTCTACCACGCCAAAAGAGCATCCGTCTTCGTAGCGACCATTAAAATAGTAGAGTTTATCGCCCCAAATAGTATTATTGTATGCGGAGATATTGTTCCAATGATCGCCTACTTTTAGCACTTTTACATCTGCTTCGCCAGTATAGGGATTTAGTTGATAAAGATGAAGTTCTATGCGATGGTCGCTGCAATGATAAAAGTTGAGCGAATAGAGCATATTTTCAGGACCTACTGTATAATGGGTAATGCATCGTGTATCGTCGGTTAACTCCCAAAGTTTTTTGCCGGTTTTGATGTCGAATCCCTCTAACATATCAAGATGCGGGTATTCTTCTTTGGATGAGGGTATCACTACAATGCCGTCTACAATGATTACTTTGCGTTCGTCGTATTCGTATTCTTCGTTTTGGGTATATTCCCAAAGCAACTCGCCTGTTTTGGAGTAGAAAAGGTATTTGTTGTTTCTTGGTTGCTCAATAAAAATTACCTCGTTTTTATAGTCGTAATCCACAAAGTATATTTTCTTGTCGAATTTTATTTCAGTGATGTTTTCTTGGTCGAACTCTTTGATAGATATATACATAGTGTCGTCTTTGCGGAGTGTTGACGAACTATGGTTTGGCGAGTAGTATTTTTCATTGTTGTTGTATCTAAATTCATCTGTTACAAATTCATTGCCGTTGTAGCGGAAAAATGTGGAATTATCTTTTTCAGAATCATAATCCTCGAAATATAATACGCCGCCTTTGACGTAGCAAGTGCCTTTGGGACAGGGCATTGTTTTGTCGCCTATCGTTATTTTGTCGTCGAAAA
Organism: Bacteroidales bacterium; assembly: GCA_016286055.1. GTDB lineage: Bacteria > Bacteroidota > Bacteroidia > Bacteroidales > UBA3824 > UBA3824. The sequence continues at coordinate 167,525 of JAEERW010000009.1, read as the reverse complement.
CAATAACCGTCTCTCCGTTGTACAAGAAAATATCTTTTACACCTTTTATGCTTTCTATTAATCTTGGATCACTGTCTTTATGCTTAGCCGCTGTTTTTTTGGCTTCGGCTTTTTCGGCTTTTTGGAGTTTTTTGAAATATTCTTTGTAACCTTTTGCCAAATCAGCGTCATCGAAACGGATGTCGCCGCCGTGCGAGCCTGCCACGTTCATCTCTTTGCCTTGAATCTTGCAGGTGTATTCGTTGGTGAGGCGGTTGTAGTAAAAATTTCTTACATAATCATCCGTGTTGGATTCTTTGCTCGAAATGGTGATTTTTTTTATGTCGTCGATTGACGACACCGACTCGCGGATTTTGTCGATAAACTTGTATGGGTCGCGCGTGGTGCAGTTGCCGCAGTCGCTTTTTACCTTGCTGTGCTGGGCAAAAATCTTGGTTCCGTTGCCGTCCCAGTCGGCATCTAACACACCGTTGGCAAGCAGTTGGATAAGGCTTTCTAAATCTTTTGCCATACCGAGTTGACGCGGACTTACTGTTATTATGGCATTTTGGGTAAAGTAATCGATAACGCCAGTTTCGTCGGTATAACCTTCGCCCGAAAACGAAACTTTTTTGCCGTTGTTCAACTCGAATAATATTTTTACAACAAATGAACTGCTGCTTGAATTGGTTACAAAGTCTGTTCTGAATTTCATAATTATTTCTCCTATAAAATTTTACGGTCTGCCGAATCGCACAATACTATTTCGGGCATTAGCGGACAGCCTCCCATACATAAATCTTTTTTGCCACAATTGGGACACGCACCTCGCATCAGGTTTCTAAACTGATTGAATTCGTGGCTGTTCCAAGCCTCTTCGATAGAGTGTTTTTGGAGCGATACTGCATATTTTTGCTTTTGGTCAAAACTGCACGGCACCATTGTCATATCTGCGCCGATGTAGCAACTAAACCGTCCGCCTTCGCACGAGTCGAGCGACCCCGGATTAATGTGCCTGCAATATCGCAACGCCCCTGGAACACTGCAACTATCCATTCCCACTTTAAATGGATGGCGTTTTTCTACCTCGGCAAATAGTTTGGGCACTCTTGGGTCGCTTGGCGAGAGCATATTATCCTTTTTGCCCAATCCGGCGGGCTTGTGAAGCAGCAAAACTATTGCGTTGATTCCTTTTGGAAAATCATTGTTAGCCAAACGCCCGATTAGTTCATCGATAGAATTGTAGCCCACCACGTAATGAATGTTGGTTTTAACGCCCGCTTGCAGAAGCATATCTATTGCGTTGAGTGTGTACGAATTGCGATACCAACTAATCGCCACCGCTCCGCAGTATTGCTTGCAGAGTGCTGCTATTTCGGGAGTCATTCCGTAGCCCGACGTGGTAAAGTTGGGCACAAGATTGTTGCGCCGGCAAATCCTTAACAAAAGTTCAAAGTCTTCGTGCTGGTCGGGGTCGCCTCGTCCTCCGAGGGCAAACTGGTTGCACCTTCCCTTGCACTGTTCGGCTATCCATCTGAAATTATCAACCGACATATTTGGCTGATTGATAGTGAGTCCGCTCTGATAGCAGCCGATACCCGCCTTGATACATAGTCCCGTTTTGCCGTGGATACAATGACCCATCACTCCCACATCTATTAGATGGGGAAACGATGCCATAAACGGGTCAACACCAGTGTCTAAGCCGTTTTCGTCGATTATGCCTGTGCGGATATAAGCACCGGTTTGGGTGTCGAACGCCGACATAAACCGGTACTTTTCATCTTTGATGGTGTATTGCATTAGCGCCGCCCTGCCGTTAACAGTATTCTGCGCTGCCAGTGTCGAACGATTCCACGGGCTCAGGATTGCCAACAAGTTTAACACTTACATAAAAAGTGTCGTCGGCAGTCATAAATTCGGCAGCGGCGTCGTATTCGCCATCGTTGATAATTTCGTCGGATGCTTCGGAATAAGCCTCTTCGCTGTCGAATTGCGATTGGATAGCAATTTTGTCGATTACAGCCTCGGTGATGGTTTCGGCTTCACCTTCCACGTCTTTGTGAATAAATTTAGCCTTGGCGTTTAATTTGGGTTCTTCTATCCAGAGATAGAAATCGTCGTAATCGGTAACGATACCGTCTTCAAGTATTACGTTCATTGGTAGAGTTTTGATTAGTTAAACAAATTATTTTTTGGGCAAATGTAAGTATCTTTTTTTAATCTCAAAGATTTTTTTGAAATTTTTTATATTTTTTGGATGGAAATGCTTTTCAACCATCCTGAATGCTATAAAAAGAGGCTGACAAAATTCTTCGTCAGCCCCAAATAATCAAACAGAAAACCAATTTATTATTAGTAACTTATCACGAGCGTATTGATTTTTTGACATTGCTCAGGGTCGTGAATGCGGATTTCGGACGAAGGCTCGTAGTCGTAATTTTGTGACGAAAATTTCAATATTTGTGAATATGCCACAAGATAATCGTTGTCTACCAAAATTTTAATCATAATTTTGGCGGCAGAATCACGTGGGATGTCCAATAGGTTGCTAAATTCGCCTGCATTGTACTGACGGATAACCTCTTCGCTGCGTTCGGCATTAAACAAAAAAGTTCGCAATTTCATTGGTTTTGTACCGTAATAGTAGACCGTTTTTTTTATGAAAAACGATATTGCACCGTAAATCACCAATGCAATGCCCGACACAAGAAGTATCATTGTAAGAGTGCTGTTTCCTTTGCCAAACGATTGTGTTACAAGCAAAATGATGCCGATAACAAACCATAAGAGTCCCAAATAATTGAATGATTTTTTGATTGTAACCTTTCCGCCGGTGAAATCTGAAATACCGTTCTCGATGGTTACGAAATTATTAGAATTTGCCATTTTGATTTTTACTTTAATTAAATTAGAAAATAGTGTTACCATAGAGCAAGTTGATGATACTTGCAATTACATAAAAATTGTAAATAATGGCAAATCAAATTGAAAGTTTGCAGAGAAAATGCAATAGCGACCGACCAGATTTTTCGTAATGACAATAGGTCTGCCGATTGATACAGAATAATTTGAAAGTTTTGTTGACAATGGAAACCCTTGCGCGTGCGTCGGAGGTTAATTTGCGCTTTTCAAAATTGCGTTGCGATGTGCGTTGGCTCTCAGAGGTGCGCAGTGTGGGGGCTTCGTTTTCGCCAATAATTCCAAACCAACAATAATCACGGATAACATCGTAATCGTCGGTTTCGTTGTCTAATATCGCCTCTTGACAATTGGCATCAAAATTCCGAACCTCAACGTCCCGCTGCACTTCGCAACCAGATGTTGAAATCAACAACAATATCAATGTCAAGAGTCTGTAAATCATAGTTATTCTTCCTTATACACATCACCCGTCATCCATTTGTGCCCAAAATGTTCGGTGAAGCTCACAAGTCCGTAGTTGTGATTTTTGTCCTTTACAAAAAGGTTTTTTACGTCGATGCCTTCGAGGGTGATTACAACATCCTTGGCGTCCTCCTCCGAAAAAATTGCCTTATGCTCCTGAATTTTGTATGGAATATTCAGTGAGTCAAGAGTTTTGAATATGGGTTCGTTTGTCATAATAATATCCTAACTTATACGCCGCAAAATTATAAATTAATCTAACAGAAAGCTAACAGGTTTGGCTTTAAATCTAAAAAATAGATAAACAAAATTGTTGGGGTCTGCCTGCACCGAGAATGCCTAAAAAATAAGAGTTGAACAGCTATCGCTATTTTATCCTGAAAATGTTTTGAGGCTCGTTTTCGTAGTTTTTGAAAACGATAGTCTCATCGTCGGGATTTGATAAGGGGTATTTTTCAACCTTTATTTCAGTTTTTTTGAAAACGAATTTTTTGTCGGCAACGTTGAGCGAAATCTCCAAAGAGTCGCCGCTCTCGTTGATGGCAATGTTGAGTGCACCCTGTTGAGTGCGGTTGTTGCCGTATGCCTCGTCGAAAAGCCTGAGCATCTCGTCTTCGTTGAAATTAAACTCGGCACTATAATTATAATTGTGGCTATCCCAAGTAACTTCGTAATATTTTAGTCGCGATGGCATTGCAATGGATTCTACCATTTTGCGGTAGCGTGAACAAAGGTATTCTCCATTGGTGTATTCCTCTTTGCCCCAAAGTGCCTTGGCTTGAGGGTCGGCTAAATCTATATTGATGGTGTACGAAAACCTTTCGAAATACTTGTTTAGTAGCGAATCTACGGGAAATGTGTTGTTGACCATCAGGTTGGAATCATTTGCATAGTAGTTGATATGTTTTTCGATTGATTCGCTGCGATTCTCTTTGCAGATGTTGTCGTTGAATTCGTCGGTAGCGATGCCCTGAGCCATCCAATCTACCATTGTTTTACGAGTAGTGCCTTTAACATACAAAACAGTTTTGCCGTTGGGCAGAAAACAAAGGTCTAATTCGTCGTAGGTAATTTTTGTTTTTTTGACGGTATCTTCATAAAAATCATATCCTTTGGTAAATAGTTGTAATATTTGATCATAAGGCAGAGGTTCGTCAAGATAATAAACCTTTTTTTCCGGAAAAGAGAGCCACAATGCTGCAATGTAATGGGGGAGGGGGTATTTATCATTTTCGTCGTATGCTATTCCATTGTAGCCTGATGCCAAACCTGCATATTTGAAACAAAATCCGAAATAATAATATTGAAAGATATACGTATTGCCTTCGGGCGGTCGGCGTAGTAGAAAATGCACATCAAAAACCTCTACAGGATGTTGTCGTGGTGCACTTGACGATGGTTCCCAATGAAATACGTTGGGATTGGTGTTCACATTTTTATCCTTAAGAAGGGCTTTGCAACCACATAGCCAAAAAGATAATGTGACTAAAAATATAACCCCTATGAGAATTAGAGTTATATTTACAGGTAAATCTTTCATAGGGGTTAAATTATTTTGTGTGATAATTTGCTGAATTATAAATTGTTAACCTCTTTAAGATTAGCAATTGCAAGGTCGAGGTCGGCTTGAGTTACGCGTCCGAACGGGTCGAATTTTTGCTCGCTCTTGGGAGCACCTTCTTTGCCTTTGCCTTCGATAATGTGCCAAGTAGCGCACCAGCAAATAGCTTCCCAATGGTCGTAGTCGATTTCAAAATAGTCGAGGTATTCGTCGCTACGTCCAAAGTCGATTTCGCGTCTAAGATTATATGCTTCGGCATAACGCATAAGCATAAATGTGAGGTCTTGACGGGTAATCCATTTGTTAGGAGCAAAATAGTCGCCCAAGAATTCGGGAAAGCCCATTGTCATAGCTCTCAATTCGCCCCAAATGATGGCGTCTTCGTATTTGTTGCCGGCAACGTCTTTGTAAGAAGATTTACGACCTCCCATGTTTGGACTTCCTGCCATTTCGTAGAGGTAGTTCATTACGTATCCACGTGTAAGACAGTCGCTTTCTTTAACGCCGGGGTCTAAGTCTGAGTATTTTTCCTCAAAAGCTAATTGTCCGTTTGAAGCGTCGTTGATATCAACGTTGAGGTTTACCCAAAGGTAAAGTTGATTGTCGTCGCCGGTAGAAACGTCGCCGCCCAATTTGATATACCATTCGTGGTCAACTCCGTTGTTGGATTTTTCGTAAGTGCCCTCTTTGTGAACTTTTCTGAGGTATGGGGTGTTGCTCAGGTCAATAGATGTGAATTTATTGTGTGCAGCCCAGAGAAAACGCATTTGAGGATTGTTAGAAAAATCGAGATTTGAGAGTGCGTTGTCTTGACATTGAAGGATAATGAGTTTCGGGTTTTTGCTAAGGTCTAACTCTGTGATTTGGTTGTAGCTACAAGTAAGTTTGTAAAGCTCTGTATTGTGGCTAACATCCAATTTGTTGATGCCGGTTTTGGCGCAGTTGTAAGTTTGCAAACCTTTGAGATGACTAATTTTAACATCGCCGAGGTGCTCATTGTCCCAAATGTCGAGACGTTTGAGCAAAGGGTTGTTAGATAGGTCTAACTCCGTGAATTCGTTTCTAAAACAATCCAAATGTTGGAGTTTTGGGTTTTTGCTAAGGTCGAGTTCGGTAAGTTGACATGTGCCGCACATAAGGTGTTCCAATTCGGGGTTGTGGGTAACGTCGATATGTTTTAGCGGACATGTGTTGCACTCAACGTAAGCCATTTGGGGGTTGTTGCTTACACAAAGATTTTCAAGATCGGGGTTATCGTGGCAATATACCCAAATAAGGTCGTCAAGACCAGTAAAATCAAGTGCTTTAAATTTGTTGCCCGAACACCAAATACCAGTGAGGAGTTTGTTGTTGTCGAGGTTCCAAGTTGAGATTTGGTTGTCTTGACAATAGATACCACGCAATTCCAATAGATATTCAATACCTTGGAGCGATTTTACACCGGCAGCTTCGCAATGGATATTGCGTATGTAGAGAATTTCCTCCTCGTCTAAAGTGCCGTCGCCGTTTTTGTCGTAGTCGCGGGTAGAAATTATGGCACGGAACACGGGGTCGGGAAATGTGCTTTCGGTGATTTCTACCGGAATGATTTCTTCGAGATGGATGATTTCAGGTTTTTCGTACGAGAATCCGGGATCGAATGGTCCGTCATCGTTTTTGTCTTTGTTGCAAGATAAGGCTAATGAGCCTGCGAGCATTATAGCAATGCTCGGGAGTAGATAGTTTTTCATTGATATGAGTATTTAGTTGTAAGTTATTAATCTTGGTTGCTTAGATGGTTGAAAACCAAATTGTTAAATCTATTTGCTTGGTATTACCAATTTAGATTCGGCTACGGTTTTACCTATTTCTACCATTGCTTTGATGTTGCCTTCACCGAAACTAAGTGCGTTGTAGCCTGCAAGATTTGGGTGAATATAGGTGTCTGCCATCTGCTTGTTGGCCTCGTATTTGGGCTTGTCGGGACGGTTTTTGAAATAGTCTTTAACCAATTCGGCAGCGTTGCCAAGCATGGCTAATCCCAAATCTGTTTTAAGTGCCTCTTTGATAAGAAATTCCGTTTCGGCGGGAACAAATGATTCGTCGTTTTGACGAAGGTCTACCACTAAGGTGTATTCTGCGCCCATCTCTTTCACTACGTCTACGGGAAGGTTGTTGTAAAATCCGCCATCTACATAGATGTGTCCGTCGATTTCTACGTTTGAGTAGATGTAAGGAATTGCAGCAGAAGCCATTACAGCGTCGAGCACTGAGCCTTCGGATAATACTACCTCTTTGAGTTCTTTGGTGTCGGCCACTACGCAACGGAAAGGAATTTTGAGGTCGTCGAATGTGCTTACACCTTTCTCTTCCAATAGATTGGATATCATTTTTCTGATGTAAAGGCTGTTTTGTGCTTGTTTTTCGCTGAGGCTTGCAAACATCTCTTCTAATTGGTCGGGAGAGCATCCTGCGGCATACAATGCGCCCATTATAGCGCCAATGCTTGTGCCTGAAATATAGTCGATTTTGATGCCTTTTTGTTCTATAACTTTAAGTGCGCCAATTTCTGCCGCGCCTTTTGCACCACCGCCGCTGAGCACGAGACCCACTTTTTTGTCGCCGGGGTTGAAGATTGCTTCTTCAAGATCTTGTGTGTCGTCTGTTTTTTCGCAAGCCGCTACCATCAAGAGCAACAGCATTAAAAGTAGATTTGTAATTTTTTTCATTGTTTGATATTGTTTAAAGGGTTTTCTTTTAATATTGCCGAACTTAGTTGTAATGTGTTCATCTTGTCTTGTCTTAATATTGGGGCGAAGATAGAGTTTTTTTACAAATAAAAGCGGTTTTTATTGCTAAAAATTGCCTTTTTGGTTAAAAAATTACTTTGTTTCCAAAATTGACGTGGCTATATAGTCCCCCACTTCGGTGGTGGAAAATGCCTTGCCTTCGGCGATGTCTTCGGTTACTATTCCATTTTTAATGGCTTTATTAACAGCAGATTTGATGGCTTCGGCTTCGGGTTTTAATTCAAACGCCATTTCTAAAAGCATTGCCGCCGAAAGTATCGCTGCCATCGGGTTGGCAATATTTTTGCCCGCCGCCTGTGGGTACGACCCGTGAATGGGTTCAAATAGTGATGTATACGTACCTACCGACGCACTCGGCATCATTCCCATTGAGCCGGTGATAACGCTTGCTTCGTCGGTGAGAATATCTCCGAAGGTGTTTTCGGTAACTATTACGTCGAAATCTTTGGGCGTGGTGATGATGCGCATAGAGGCATTGTCTACAAACATATAGTCGGTTGTTACTTCGGGATATTCTTGGCTGATGCGCATTGCGGTTTCGCGCCAAAGACGTGATGTGGCAAGGATGTTGGCTTTGTCTACCACGGTGACTTTTTTGCGGCGAGATGCGGCAAGGTCAAAGGCTGTTTTCAGTATGCGTTCTATTTCGTATGTGGAGTAAGTGTTTGTGTCAAAGGCTGTTTTGCCATCCTCGGTGCGACCTTTCATTCCAAAATACATTCCTCCTGTAAGTTCGCGCACCACCACAAAGTCGGAGTTTTCTACTATCTCTTTTTTGATGGGTGATTTGTGAATCAATGATTCAAAGGTAAAAATGGGGCGGATGTTGGCGTATAGACCAAGGTCTTTGCGGATTTTTAGTAATCCTTGTTCGGGACGCACTTTTGCGTTGGGGTCGTTATCGTATTTTGGGTCGCCGAATGCGCCAAAGAGCACAGCGTCGCACTCTTTGCAGGTGGCAATGGTGGAGTCGGGCATAGGGTCGCCACATTGGTCGATGGCTGCCGCTCCGCCAAGTGCGTTGGTATATTTAAAGGTGTGCCCAAATTTTTGAGCCACGGCGTTTAATGCTTTTACGGCTTGTGCTGTTACCTCGGGGCCAATGCCGTCGCCACCGATTACTGCAATGTGTTTATTCATAATTGTATGATGGTTTTGTGTTTTCAAAAGCAATTATCTCATCCTTCATATTTAACAGCCATTGTGTTGTGTCAAATCCGTTGATGAGGCACTCCTTGCGGAAGGGGTCGATATTGAACTTAATTTTGTCGCTGCCTTGTATGCCCACAGTCTGCGCCTCGATGCTTACTTCAAAAATAGTGTCGTGGTTTTCTATTGCTTTTTGTGCCAATGCGTTGCATTGCTCTGCAGGCAGGGTGAGCGGCAGAAGTCCGTTGTTGAAGGCGTTGTTTTTAAAAATATCGGCAAAGCCTGTGGCTATTATTACGCGGAAACCATAGTCGTAGAGAGCCCACACGGCGTGTTCGCGGCTCGATCCGCAGCCGAAATTGTTGCCTGTGATGAGGATTTTGCGATTGCCGGTGTATTGGTTGAGGCAAAAATTGGGATTTGTCCGCAGGTCGCAGAATAGTTTTTCGCCAAAGTTGCCTCGGCTTACGGCTTTGAGAAACCGTGCCGGAATTATCTTGTCGGTGTCGATGTTGTCGCTCTTAAAGACAACAGCGGTGGATATGGTGATGTTGTTCTTTTCCATACTAAATAAATTCTATTGGGTTGACAATCAAGCCTGTAACGGCAGCGGCTGACGCAGTAATCGGGCTTGCAAGTATGGTTCTTGCTCCTGCGCCTTGGCGACCTTCAAAATTGCGGTTAGAGGTTGATACACAGTAGTTCCCGCTTGGCACTCTGTCGGCGTTCATTCCTAAGCACGCCGAACAACCGGGCAGCCTGAGTTCCGCCCCTGCTGTGGTAAAAATCTTGTCTAAACCTTCCTCTTTGATTTGGTTGAGCACTTGCGCAGAGCCTGGCACTATCCACACTTTTACTCCGTCGGCTATTTTTCTATTATTAATTATGTGTGCCGCCAAACGGAAATCTTCAATTCTTCCATTGGTGCAACTACCTATAAACACGTTTTGTATGGGTTTGCCAATGAGTTTTTCGCCCACAGCAAAACCCATATACCGCAGTGCGCGTACAAATTTTTTATCATCGCTATTATCAGGGATAACACCGTCTAAGGGCATTGCCATTCCGGGGTTTGTGCCGTAGGTTATCATTGCTGAAACGTTGGATGCGTTTACCTCTATTATCTTGTCGAAAACCGCATCGGGGTCAGAAAACAATGTCTGCCAATGCGTTATGGCTTTGTTGAAATTTTTTGGAGCGTAGGGAGTATGCCGTATGTATTCTATTGTCTTGCTGTCGGGGGCTATCAACGCACCACGCGCACCCATCTCTATGCTCATATTGCAGAGCGTCATTCGCGATTCTACCGACAAGCTGCTTATTGTGCTGCCCGAAAACTCTATAAAATAGCCTGTGCCTAAGTCGGTGCCGTATTGCGAAAGTATGTACAGCGCAAGGTCTTTGGATGTAACGCCTTTGCTCAGTGAGCCTTCTATCTTGATGTTCATCTGTTTGGGCTTGTATTGCAAAAGGCATTGCGTTGCAGTAACGGTTTCCACCTCTGATGTGCCAATTCCGAAGGCAATGCAGCCGAGAGCACCGTGTGTGGAGGTGTGACTATCGCCGCAAACTATGGTCATTCCGGGCTGTGTTAATCCAAGTTCTGGACCTACCACGTGCAGAATGCCGTTGTAAGGGTGGTCGAGACCAAAAAACGGAATGTTGAAATCCTTGGTGTTGCGTTCCAATGCCGAAATCTGCGCCTCCGACAGCGGGTCTTGCACGGGTCGCAAGTGGTTGTGCGTGGGTATGTTGTGGTCGCAAATGGCAGTAATGCGCTCAGGCATAAGCGGTTTTATACCTCTGCGCCTGATATTCTCGAATGCCGCTGGCGATGTTACCTCGTGCATATACTCTCGGTCGATAAACAGCACATCGGGACCGCCTTCGATGGTCTTAACTACGTGATTGTTCCATATTTTGTCGAAAAGGGTGCCGCTCATATCGTGATAATTTTGTTATTCCAAATATACGAAAAAAATGAGTCGGTTTCGCCATTTTAGGGCATTATTTTTTTCTTTTGAGAAAGAAGGAATTTGTGAAGGAATAATTGCTTGATATTTAGCGGTGAACTGGTATTTTTGGGTGTTGACCGCTAATTATAACGATGTTTTTTTTATTTTGGTTTACATCTCAACTAATTATTTTTTCCCCCCCCCTTATTGATATTATCAAAAAACTCCATACCTTTGCCTCATCGTTCGATATACACGGGCGGTATAGTCAACTTAATTTTATAAACTATTAAATTTTTGTATTTATGAAAACCAAACCTTGTTTATTTTTAATCCTTTTTTTGTTGTCAATCCTATTCCCTTTAGGAAGTTTTGCGCAAACTGACAAATTTACTGCTTCGTGGAATTTTTCTACAGGAAATTCCCGAACTCAAACCTTGGCATGTAGTGAAAGTGACGATGCTATTTATGTTGAGTCCAATACAGATAATGTGAAGTTGATAGTGGAAGCAAATGGTCAAACAATAACGTCAGAAACAGGAGGTTTAAAATTCAGTCCGGGTGTCATCCTAAAAATGCCTGTAAATAATCCAGAGGATGAAATTGGGATTGAAATTTCAGGTACACTAAATGGTAATTATCGTATTTACGCTTTTGATGTTGATTTATTAAATGAAATTCATCCTGACATGTGGACATATCATTTTGTTGACGATGGAAAACTAAATTATAAAGCCAATGAGGTAGATGCTGGCTATGGATACATCGGTATAGAAATATTAAAAGAGACCACTATCAAATCCATTACGGCTAATCTTTCCATCACTACAGCCTACACTTATTACGATGAAGCCGCCGGAACCTTTTACTTTAAATACGATGATAAAAAGTTTACACACGACCCAGCCACAGTTGGTAATTTAAATTCGCAATATGAAGAAGTTAATACTTCTTATGAAGATGAAGGACATTTTACGTTTTGTGAACATCTTGAGCCTTACTGGTCTAGTAAGAGTTATGATGCTAAAAAAGTGGTGTTTGAAGATAATTTTATCAACTATGTGAATAACACCAAACCATTAAAATCTTGTTATCAATGGTTTCAAGGCTTTACTAACCTGACAGAAATACAAGGACTTGATGAAATAAACACTCGTGAAGTGAATGATATGTCACGGATGTTTTTGGGTTGCAGGTCTCTTACTCAGAAGGCGATTCAACCAATTTTAAACAAATTAAATTTTAGTAAAGTTCAGTTGATGACTGGTATGTTTCAGAACGCTTTCTCTACCGACGTAGGAGTAGATCTTGAATTTAAAGATTGGAATGCTACTAACGTTCTTTTTGTTAAAGAAATGTTCCGCGAAAGTGGTGTCAAAAATTTAAAAATTACTAACTTTGGAGGTAATAAGATTAATGACATGAGAAGCATGTTTTATCAATGCCAAAAGTTAGAAAGCGTAGAATTTGACGGTTGGAAAGGCGATGATGGTGTGTTTGCTGATGCTAACGCTATGTTCTGTGGATCTCCAAATCTACAGAGCGTAAAACTAAGTGGAATACACTTGGGAGGAGATTGTGGTTATATGTTTAAAGATTGTACGTCACTCACCACAGTTGATATGAGCGAAGTGTCTTTTGGCAGATCTCCTTTTTCTGATATATTTAGTTTGTCGTTTGGATTCCAAAACTGTTCTTCTCTAAAGGATGTTAAAATAAATGGCGATTTTAACTTTCTAAAAGCAGATCGTACTAGCCTGCAGACATTATTTCGTGGATGTCCCAGCATTGAGGTACTTGACTTGAGAACTTGGGATACTAAAAGTATTGACAATTTGGCTGGATTATTCGGTGGTGATCTTGGCGGCGGCGACCCAAATGAACGTGCCGCAGTTAAACTGAATACTATTTTTGTTTCTGATAAGTTTAGTTGTGAAAGTGAAACTGAAACATATAATTGGATGTTTAGGGATTGTATTAGTTTGATTGGTGGCAATGGTTACAGATATCCGTATAAGGAAGGTGAAACGGAGAATGTTGATCAGGCGATATGGAGTCAACAATATGCCCACGTAGATGAGGATGGCAATCCTGGCTTTTTTACCTATGCAGCCATTGGAGATCCTCTGAGGTACAAAATCTTTTACGACCTTAATGGCGGCAAATTGCCCGAAGGAAAATCCAATCCGAAAGAGTTTGCCGAAAACGACGAAGTTACTCTCGTAAACCCCGAAAAAGAAGGCTACGTTTTTGCCGGTTGGACCGGAACTTCAGCCACTGGACTTTCAGCAGACATCCCCACTGAGAAAGATATTACCATCAAAAAAGGTAGCCGTGGCAACCGATGGTATTATGCGCATTGGGAAACAGGTTATTCCATCACTTTTGACACAAAATTCGATGATATAAACATCGACCCTATGTTGCTTAAAGAAAACGCCCCGATAGATAATCTTCCCGAACCATCCCGTGTCGGCTACGAATTTAAAGGATGGAAATATGGCGACAATGAAGTTCCCAAGGCAATGCCTGCCGAGAATATCACCCTTACTGCCCAGTGGGAAGACCTTCGTGAACCAATCGAAGCCGAACTCAACGGCGAGGTTTCGTTCCCCGCCAGTGCCGACAACTATTGCAACGGTAGCGAAAAAACTGTTACAATCGATTTTAAAATTACCCGAGGCGAAGCGTCAGAATTTAAACTTTCATTCCCTAATGATGTTATTCCTGCTGTTAACGGCACAATAGAAAAAAACGGCGAAGGCTCAATTGTTATAACCATTCCTGATAATATCGAGAGTGGCGTCTACACCGGCAAGGTATTATTCGTAAGTGCCAACCCTGAAATGTACCGTCCATTTGAATCAACCATCACCATCACCGCCAACATTCCCCGTCCGGCTGCCGTGCAGCTCTACACCGATATGCTCCTTGCCGACAATCACGATGGCAACTTTGCATCTTACCAGTGGTACAAGGATGGTAACGCAATTTCGGGCGCAACTTTAGGTCATTACTACGAGGCTACCCTCAGCGGTAAGTACACCGTAAAAATCACCACCACCGATGGCAAAGAGTTTATGTCGTGCCCTGTAAAACTTGTTACAGCCAAGGCACAGAAACAGAGCGTAAAGGTATATCCCAATCCTGCCAAGAAAGGCGAAACTCTTACAATAGAAATCGAAAACTACACCGACGGCGGCGACTATACCATAAAGATATTCTCGTCGAACGGTTCGCTTGTTAAGCAACTTACGGCTGTAAGCAAAACCACACAAATCGCCCTTCCTTCGGGTATTTACTCTGGCTCGCTAATCAATGGCGGCGAAAAATCAGGATTTAAACTTATTGTTGAATAAAAACCTATAAGACTATTATGATTAAGCACATTATATCAGCGGCATTATTAATGGTGTGCGCCCTGCCGCTAAGCGCACAAGATTTGCAAGACGAACAAACTCCGAAAACCAAAGGTATCAACTACCTCACTTTCGACCTCGGCGGAGGACTGCACTCCGTAGCCTTCAAGGCCGACAATGCCGACAAGAAACCTGGATTTGGATTTGGCGCACAAGTAGGCTACCGTCATTTCTTTAACCAAAACTGGGGCATAGGCATTGGCGCAGGTTTCAACACCTTTGCTGCCAAAGCCACAATGAACTACAATCAAGACGAACACTCTGGCACCGACGCCTCGATACTTTCTGAGCACAAAGAGCGTAACTATCACACCGCATTCACCGATGTGGAGGAAAAAATCACCGCTTCGGCTCTTGATATTCCTATCGGCGTGTATTATCAGCGTCCGATTAACGACAAATGGAGCTTTGGAGCTGGTTTAAATGTGATTGTAAGCACCATTGCGTCGAAAAAATTTAAAAACAATTCGGGAAATATCGGCGTTGTGGCAGAATACCCGTATTATCAACAGACAGTGTCTGACGTGCCAGCGCACGGACTCACCAATTTTTTTGGTTTTAGCGGCACACCCGATTTTAAGTCTGTTTCGATAGGCTTTGGCGGTGAGGCAAAGGCATACTACGCCATCAACGATAAGTTAGACCTTGCAATTGGCATTTCGGGTGCATTCCGTTTTTCAGACCTTCAGAATCAGAAAGTGGAAAAACTTTTTGACGAAGATACCCGCTCATACGTCGGCGTTACACAATCTGCCCTCTGCGACGGTGTAAAACTCGCCAACATATCTGCCACAGTGGGCATCCGCTACCGCCTTGTGCCAAAAATCAAACCTGTGGCAGCTCCCGATTTTGTGGATGTGTTTATCGAACCTCTTTATATTGCAGATGCAATCGACATCATTGAGCTTCCTGTAGAGGAAGAAAAAGTCGACCGTAGCGCCGACGACTTTGGCATCAACATTATGCCCGAGGATTACGCATACGCCAACAACGCTCTTGATATGTCGAAACAGCTCCGCCGCAAAAAGGTTGGCGACCCTATTGGCGCACCTATTCTGTTTGAAACCAACAGCGACCGCCTCAAGAGCGATGTCAACACCATTATGGATACCGTGGTGGTGTTTATGATTGAGAATCCCGACGTTACTAAACTTGAGGTTTCGGCTCATACCGACAATGTGGGCTCTGATGCTTACAACCTTCAGCTATCAAAACGCCGCGCTAACACTGTGGTAAACTATCTTGTAAGTCACGGCGTGGAGCGCAAGCGCATAGTGCCTGTAGGCTATGGCGAAAGCCGTCCCCTCAACAAAAACGCCACACCGCAGCAGCGCGAAATTAACCGAAGGGTTGAGTTTATGATATTGGAATTGGCAGAATGATAATGATTTTATAATATAGGGACGTGACTCGCCGCGTCCCTTTTTTTATTATCTTTGCGCACCAAAATAAATGACGTAATGGAATATTCTACTGATACTGTTATTATTGGTGCGGGTATAACGGGCTTAACTACAGCGTTTTATCTTAACCAAAATGATCAAAATTTTTTAGTTGTCGACAACCGCGACTATCCGGGCGGCGTGATGCACACCCAAAAATGCGGCGATTTTGTATATGAAACCGGTCCTAACACTGGCGTGCTCGGCTCGCTCGAGGCTGTAAAACTTTTTGAGCAGCTCCACGGCGAAAAATCGCTTACAGCTGATTATGCTCTCGAAAAGGCTTCCACTGCCGCCAAAAAACGCTTTATCATTAAGGGCGGAAAACCAAATATTATGCCTATGGGTGTGGGCAAGGGTATCACCACCAAGTTGTTTACTTTTAAAGACAAACTTCGATTACTTGGCGAGCCTTTTAGAAAACGTGGCACCAACCCAAACGAAACTCTTGCCCAATTTGTGGTAAGGCGTATGGGGCAGAGTTTTCTTGATTATGCCATAAATCCTTTTATATCAGGTGTATATGCCGGCGACCCGGGTATGCTTGTTACCAAATATGCTTTTCCTAAACTCTACAACCTTGAGCAAAATTATGGCAGCCTTATAGGAGGCTCGATGAAGATTGGCAAGGTAAGGAAAAAAGAGAAGGAGCAAAATCCTGATTTAAAAAAAGTTACCCGCGAGACATTTTCTGCCGACGACGGTCTTTCAAACCTTGCTTACGGTATCTACAATAGGGTAGGAGAGGATAAGTTTATCCTTTCGGCGCAAAGGGCTGTGGTGACAAAAACCGAAAGTGGATTTGAAATTTCTTTTATAAAAAAAGGCGAACGCAGCACTATCAAATGCCGCCGCGTTGTAAATACCGCTGGAGCATACGCTTTTGCTGATTTGTTTCCCTTTGTAGACGATGAGGATAAAAAGGTGATTTCCGCATTGAAATATTCGTCGGTGGTGGAGTGCGCCTTGGGTTTTGAAAAATGGCAGGGCACACCTCTCGACGGTTTCGGCTGCCTTGTGCCGCAAAAAGAGAACCGCAAGATTCTCGGCGTGCTATATATGTCTACCCTTTTTAAAAACCGCGCACCCAAAGACGGCGCACTTTTGGCTGTGTTTATGGGAGGAATGAGGCATTTGGATTATCTCGACCTTTCTGATACCGAAATCAAAAAGATTGTGGCTGAGGAACTTTCGCAAATTTATAAAATCAAAGAGTTTGAACCCGAAATGTTTAAGATAATGCGCCATCACAATGCTATTCCGCAGTATCAGGCGGATACCGAGCAGCGCATCAACGCTATCGAAAAAATTGAAAAACAGTTTCCGGGATTAATCATCGGCGGCAATATGATAGGCGGCATAGGTATGTCCGACCGCATAAAGCAAGGTGTTCAACTTGCCGAAAAGGCTAAAATATAGTGTGTTATGCAACAGAAATCAGAGACCCGTAAACGCCATTCCGACATTGCCCTATTGATTGCCAACTACGGCACGCCTAAGAGTGCCAAGGTGGGCGATGTGCGTCGTTATCTGCGTCAGTTGCTCGACAACCGTCACGTAATGACTATGAATCCTTTTGGACGTAAGATATTGGTCAACTGTATTATAGCACCATTACGCGCACCAAAATCGGCGGCTCTTTATGCCCAACTTCCTTTGGACAATGGCGAAATGCCGCTCTTGGCTATCACTCGACGTTTTGCCGACAAGGTGCAGCGCAAACTCAGCACCCGTGCCGATGTTTTTGTTGGTATGACCGCCGGAACAAACCTTATCAAAGATACTCTTGCAGAGATTCTTGCACTTGGCTACTCGCAACTTATGGTGGTTCCGATGTTTCCGCATTATGCAGAAAGCACCACTGTGAATATTATCGACGAGGTTTATTCGTTTTTCCGTGGCAAAGCCTCGTTTCCGTGTATTTCGGTGCTGCCGCCGTTTTATTCCTCACCTTATTATATCGACAGTTTGTCGGCGTTGATTCAACGTTCTCTTGGTGATGTGGTTTACGACAAATATCTGTTCAGTTATCACGGAGTGCCAGATGCTCATTGTTTGTATGTAACACAGTGTCATGAAACTACAAAACTATTGTGTGAAAGCCTCAATATTCCTGAACATAAGGCTGTTACATCGTTTCAAAGCCGTATGCACGACAATTGGTCGAGCCCCTTTTCCGACGAAGTTGTTAAAAATCTTGCCTCCGAGGGCGTTAAAAAATTAGCTGTTGTTGCTCCCTCGTTTACAGTAGATTGTCTTGAAACAGTGGTGGAAATAAATAAAAACCTCCGCCAATTGTTTATGAGCAATGGCGGAGGGGAGTTTTGTTATGTTCCATGCCTCAACGACGATGACTCGTGGGTTGACGGCTTTTTTAAGATTCTGTGTAAGAGTGAGTTTTAAAGCTTATTTGAGTTTGGCTTTCATTTCGTTGGCTTTGGCTGTTTCGCCAAGGTTGCCGTAGAGCACCGATAATAATTGAATAGCAGATTTGTTTTCGGGGTTTGTTTTGTAAGCCAGTTCCACTGTGGGCAGAATTTCTGAAAAAACTTGTTTTGCTTTCGCAATTTCTGCATTGTATTTTTCTACATCGCTGTTTTTGAGGGGCTCAGCGTTTTTAATAATGGTGTTGGCCTCGTCGAGTTTTGGTTTTGCTTGTCCCACATACGATGTGCTTAGCATCTGTTTGAATGTGGTGTTTGCTGGAAACTCCTCGATGGCTTTGGTCATGGTAGATTGTAATTGTGCGTAATCTTCAATATTTTGAAGACATGCACCACCAAACTTGTAGCATTTTTCTTTTTCGTAACCAAGTTGAATACACTTGTCGAAATATTTGGCACCATTCTTATAATCCTTGCCTTTGTAGGCGCTAACGGCGGCGTTGAAATATAGGGCGGTATCTGTTACTCCTGCTGCCTCTTGGATACTTATTGCTTTGGCAAAGTTAGTAACAGCGGCGGCATATTCGCCTGTCTTAGCCTGTTCTGTGGCTGTTTTGCGCAATGATGTTGCGTCTTCTTGTGCTATTACGGCTGTGGTGACTCCTAATGTTAATGCTAACGTGAGTATTCGTTTCATAATTCAATTTGATTTATGGTTTTAAATTCACTGCAATATTATTAAATTATTTTGTGATAACAAAAATTTTAAGTTCACTTTAATAATTTTGTCTTTCAGTATGTTTAATCGTTTAATAGTGTTTTGTTTAGATATTTTAACAATTGAGTAATTAAACCATCTTTCTTTGTAATAGTCAATTATTTCGGTTAAAGAAAGAAAAGATTTGATTATTCACATTTTTTATACTCTATCATGAAAAAAATCTTGTTTATGCTGTTGCTTTTATGCACCATTATGCTCACTCATTCTGAGTCAATGGCAACTTCTCTCGGCAAGACGACTATTATTGGCAAACTCGTTGATGCTGACAACAATTCTCCTGTAGAATACGCCTCGGTGGCACTCTACAATCAAAACGATGCTTCGCTTGTAACGGGCGGACTTACCAAGGCAGACGGTACTTTTGAAATTGAGGTTTCAAAGGCTGGTACTTACTACTTGCAAGCTAACTTTATAGGCTACGAAGCTATCACCATCCGCGACATCACTGTTACTGGCAATGGCGGACGCAAGAATCTTGGTGTTTTGAAAATCTCTGTAAGCCGTACCGAACTCGACGAGGTGGTGGTTTCTGCCAAAAAAAATCACATCGACTATAAGATTGACCGCAAGGTAATCAACATTTCTACCGATATTGCCGCCGACGGTGGTAGTGCTGCCGACGCTCTCGAAAACGTGCCTTCGGTTGAGGTTGACATTGATGGTAATGTGTCGCTCCGTGGTAATAGCAATTTTCAGGTGCTTATCGATGGTAAACCTTCTGCTTTGGATGCAAGCGAGATACTTAAACAGACTCCCGCTGCTATGATCGAAAATATTGAGATAATCACCAATCCATCAGCTAAATACGACCCTGAAGGCGAAACCGGTATTATCAACCTTGTAACCAAAAAGAATGTGGTACAGGGCGTTAACGGAGTGGTAAACCTCAATGCAGGTAGCGAGCACCGTTATGGTGGCGATTTCCTGCTCAATCTTCGCCGCCAAAAATTCAACTATTTTGTGGGAGGACACTACAACAGCCGTGGTGGCTCTATGACAGGACTCAACAATCGTATTACTCACAGCGTTGACGCTAACACCAACGATAGTATTGATATTTATAATTTCCGTACCAACAAACACGAAAACCAATTCCAGCATGCTGGTCTCAAAACTGGTTTCGATTTTTATGCCACTGATAATGATATTATATCGTTTAGCGTTGAAGGCGGACTTTCTCACTCTAATTCCGATGGTGCCAACGATTATGAAAACTGGACTATTAACAAAGTGAATAGCAACCGTTTCAACGATGAAAATGTACATTCTATCACCGATAACTCGGGCGATTCTTATTATTACAATGCCACTATGTCGTATCAGCACAATTTTGCAGGACAGGGCCACAAACTCAATTTCAACGGCTTTGTATCTCGAAACCACAACGACAACGACGACAATTTTGACCAATATATAACTAAGGCTGATGCCAACGTCGACCACAAAGGTCACCACACCGACAATATCCGCGACAACACACGTGGCCGCTTGAATCTCGACTACACTCTTCCATTACCCAATGAAAACCGTTTTGAGGCTGGTGCGCAGTTTGATTTTACAAGTTCAAACACCGACTATCAATGGCGCGACCTTGATAATAATGGCGATTACCAACTCAACGACGAATTTACTAATAAGGTAGATTTTGAACGCTATATTACTTCGGTATATACCACATACTCAACTCATTGGCTTGGCTTTGGTATTCAAGCCGGATTGCGTTACGAGCAAACTCACCGCCTAATGAAAACTCCCGATAAGGATTACCCTATCGACCGTCCCGACTTTTTCCCAACTTTGCATATTTCACGTGCTATTGGCGAAAACAATTCGGTGCAAGTGGGCTATTCGCGTCGCATACGTCGTCCGTGGGTGGGTATGCTGAATCCTTATCCGTCGTATAGCGATGAATATTCGCGTTCGATGGGCAACCCCGAAATCAAACCTGTTTACAGCGATGCTTTTGAGGTAAACTATCAAATAACTTATCCCAAATGGTTTTTTGCTGTGGAAACATTCTACCGTCACACCGATGGGCAGATGCAGAATGTTAGCCGTTTGGGCGAAAACAATATCTTGATGTCTCGTCCCGAAAACCTCTGCACCAACAACGATTTTGGCGCGGGTCTCACACTCAACATCGACCCCTGCAAGTGGTTTACATCTAATACAGATGTGGAGATGCGACAATATTTCACACGAGGCAACTACGAAGGCAAAGACCTTAGTCGCGATGGCAAATCGTGGCGTTTGCGTCAGCAGTTTACTTTTGTTCCTGCCAAAAACACCAAAATTCAGTTGAATATGCGTTACCGTGGTGCCAATAAGTCGTTGATTTCGTCAAACAAAGGCACATTTATCACAGGATTGTCGGTACGTCAATCGTTTATGAACAAGAGAATTTCGGTATCGCTCAATGTGCGCGACATTTTCAAAACTCAGAATATGAAGTCTACCACCGACACCGAAACATTCTGGGAACATTCTGAGCGTCACCGCAAGGCACCCTCTTGGAATATCGGCGTAAACTTCAAGATCAACAACTTTAAGGAAAAACTCCCCGACGAAGGCGAAGGCGGCGGCAACGGCGGCGGCGACGACTTTGGCGGAGGCATGGATTTCTAAAAAAAGTGTTCGTTTTTTTTGCGTTTTATAAAAATGTACATTACATTTGCGGCGTATAAACACACATTTTGACAATATGGTATTTCTTATCGCTTGCATTGCGGCATTGATATGGGTTGCGTCGCTTATTGTACGGCGTATGAATCACCGTGTAGGCGTAATTATGTCGTACATTGCCCTGTTTCTGCTTGTGATTGGGGTAGTGTTGCATTTTGTGTTAAGGTAAATTGACAATAAACAATCGTTGTGGCACATTTGTTGCTGCACAAAAAACGAACAATATTTATAAGGAAAGATGAAAGAGCGCGTTAAAATATTTGAAGAAAGTCCTATGCTCGGCGGCTACTCGCTCGCCGTGCGCGACGATTGGAGCTACAAAATTAAGCGCGTAAACATCACCGAAGCCGAAAAAGAGGCGTTTGAAAAAGAGTTTGGTGAAAACCTTGTTACTTACGACACCTTTTTTAATTGGTGGGTGAAGTTTAATAAATTAGGTAATTATAATAAATAGAGGGATATAAAATATAAAAGTAGCGATGAGCCGTGGCGCATCGCTACTTTTTTTATACAGTTATTATTTATTGTGCTGCTTTCTCCACCCATGCCTTTACATCGTCCTGAGTAGGAACGGTGAGGTTGAGTTTGCCTTTCTTGTTGAGTCCGCAGAGGTCGTTGAAAAGTTTTCCGGGTTTGGCTTCAGCGAGTTTTGCAACTTTGAGAAAACCGAGTTTCTGTATCAACGAAACCCACTCTTCGGGAATGCCTATAGCTGTGTAAGCCTCCACGGGGTCGTACTCGAATTTCTTTTCGGGTTTCATCTGCGGGAAGAAAAGCACATCTTGGATAGACTCACTGTTGGTCATAATCATAGTAAGACGGTCGATACCGATACCGATGCCCGCTGTGGGAGGCATACCGTGGTCGATGGCTGTGAGAAAATCTTCGTCGAGCACCATAGCCTCTTCGTCGCCACGTTTTGCAAGCAGAAGTTGATCTTCAAAGCGTTGACGTTGGTCTACGGGGTCGTTGAGCTCAGAATATGCGTTGCAGAGTTCTTTGCCGTTGCAGATAGCCTCAAAGCGTTCTACTAAGCCCTCTTTTGAGCGGTGTTTTTTGGTAAGGGGCGACATTTCAACGGGATAATCGGTGATGAATGTGGGTTGGATAATCTTTGATTCGCAAGTTTCACCGAAAATTTCGTCGATAAGTTTGCCTTTGCCCATAGTAGAGTCTACCTCCACGCCAAATTTCTTGGCTGTTTCGGCAAGATGCTCCTCGTTCATATTCGAAATGTCTACGCCAGTGAAATGCTCAATAGCCTCAAACATTGTAAAGCGTTTCCAAGGACGTTTGAAGTCGATGATATTGTCGCCAACTTTTACTTTGGTGTCGCCGTTGAGAGCGATAGCCACTTTTTCTACCATCTCCTCCACGGTGTCCATCATCCAGAAATAATCTTTGTAAGCAACGTAAAGCTCTATTTGAGTAAACTCGGGATTGTGGAAACGGTCCATACCCTCGTTGCGGAAGTCCTTAGAAAATTCGTAAACACCATCAAAACCGCCCACAATCAAGCGTTTGAGATAAAGTTCGTCGGCAATACGCAAATAGAGGGTCTGGTCGAGAGCATTGTGGTGAGTTTTAAACGGACGAGCCGAAGCACCGCCGTAGATGGGTTGAAGAATCGGGGTTTCTACCTCAAGGCAACCAAGGTTGTCTAAGTATTGACGCATAGTGTTCATAAGTTTTGTACGCTTGATAAACACCTCTTTTATTTGCGGGTTTACAATAAGGTCTACATAGCGTTTGCGGTAACGTTGCTCTGGGTCGGTGAATGCGTCAAATACTTTTCCGTCTTTTTCTTTTACAATCGGGAGGGGTTTAAGCGATTTGCACAACACAGTGAGTTCCTGCACTTTGAGCGAAAGTTCGCCCATTTTGGTACGGAATGCGATACCCTTAACGCCGATAATGTCGCCAATGTCCAAAAGTTTTTTGAATACATCGTTGTACATAGTTTTGTCGTCGCCGGGACAGATAACGTCGCGATTGAGGTAGAGTTGCAAACGGCCTTTTGAATCTTGCAATTCGGCAAACGATGCGCTACCCATGATACGGCGGCTCATCAAACGACCTGCAAGGCATAGAGTTTCGCCTTCGGCATACTCTTCAACTTGAAGACTTGCGAATTTTTCTTTAAATTCGTCGGTGTGTATATTTACCTCATATTTAGCGGCCGGATAAGGCTCAATGCCCAAGTCGCGCAATTTTTGTAGCGACTGACGGCGAATTTGTTCCTGTTCGGAGAGTTCTATGTTACTCATAATCAGTTATATGTGTATAAAAATTATTCTGTTAATTATTGTTGCTAAATTAGAAAAAAAAATAAAATTCCTAAAAAAATTCTCTATATTGCACAACTTTTGCATATTTGCATAAAAAATAAACGGCATTATGAGCAAAATTATAATAATATCAGCCCCCTCAGGTACGGGCAAAACCACTTTGATAAACCGAATTATGCAAGACGACAGTCTTAAACTTGAGTTTTCGATTTCGGCAACAACCCGCAGTCCGCGTCAGGGCGAAACCGACGGGGTGAATTATTACTTCCTTACCGAAGAGGATTTTAAGCGCAGAATATCGCAAAACGAGTTTATCGAATGGCAAGAGGTGTACGCTGGACGCTATTACGGTACGCTCAACAGCGAAATCGACCGTATTTTTGGCAAAGGCAACAACATTATCTTTGATGTTGACGTAGAAGGCGGTATCAACTTGAAAAAGATTTTTGGCAACAAGGCTCTCTCTATTTTTATCCAGCCGCCATCGGTTGAAGAATTGCGACGCCGTCTCGAAACCCGCGCCACCGACCCTCAAGACGAAATAGACCGCCGTGTAAGCAAAGCGGAACAGGAGATAAAGCGTGCCCCAATGTTCGACACTGTGGTTACCAACGATATTCTCGACCGGGCTGAACAGGAACTTCGAGAAAAAATAACACTTTTTTTTAATAATTGAAAACAATCTACATCTATGACAGACACCCTAATAATATCAGACGACTCCGACAAGGCTTCCATCCTTGGTAAGATGATAGAAGGCATTACCTCGGTATCTTATTGTGGAGTAGACGAATCGGCTTCTAAAATTTCCGAGGGCGGTTACGGTATTGTGGTTATTTATCTACCCCTTACCGAAAATATCGACAGGGTGTTGCAACTTATAGTTGTTGCCAAAACACAATCGTCGGTAATAATTACAGGCACTTTAGACGAAACCGACCTTGTGTATCGCTGTTTTGACAACGGAGCTACCGAAGTTTTGATTACGCCTTTGTGCGAAGGTTTGGTAAAACTGAGAGTTATGGGTGTTATCAAAAAACGTATCGCCACTCTTCAAACCACCGCCAACGAACTTAAAGCAGAACGTAGCAAATATCGTATGTTGTTTGAAAATATGAACTCAGGATTTACTCTATTCAAAGTTCAAGACAACAAAATTTTTCTCGAGAATGCCAACAGTATGGTGCTTGAATCGTTTCCAAAGGCTCGTGGTGTAAAGTTTGGATGCGATTTGGGCGTTACTCTGCCTAAATTTTGCGCTGTGTTTGCCGACGATATTTTCAAGGTAAACAACACTGGCGAATCGCTTAGATACGAAAAAAACTTTGATTTGATCAATCGTTACATGAGTTTCAACTTTTATCGTCCCGAACCCGGATATGTGGCAATGTTGGCACAAGACCTTACCGAAAAACGCCTTGCCGAAAAACGCACCGTTGAACTCTCGTATCAAATAAAAAAACAGTTCAAAGACCTCGATAATAAAGCCTACGAGTTAGACAAAGCCAAAAAACAGCTTGAACTATTTCTCGAAGGCAGCAACGATGGCACTTGGGATTTTGATGTGGTTAACAAAAAACTATACGTTAACCTTCAATACCGCCGTCAACTTGGCTACGAAGACGATGAAAACGCATTTACCTCTCCCGATGATTTTGTAAATGTTATCTGCGACCAAGAAAACAAGGAAAAATTTCAACTGTTTTACGACAGCGTAAGAGACGGTAAAATTGATATGATCAACGAAGAACTCAAAGTGCGTTGCAAAGATGGTTCTACAAAATGGATGATGGTAAAATGCGTTGTAAAGCGCGACGAAAACGGACGTGTGATACGTGTCGCAGGTGTCAATACCGACATTAGCGAACGTAAGGCGTATGAGGAGACCCTCAACCGCAAGAGTGAGGAACTTCAAAAGGCCAACGACACCAAGAATATGTTTATATCAATCATTGCACACGACCTTAGAAATCCGTTCAATGCTATAATAGGACTTACAGAAATTCTCCGCAAACGCGAGTCGGTTACCAACGATCCAAAGGCCAACGAACTCTCTGGCATAATTCTGCAATCGGCAAAAACCACCTACGAGATGCTCAACAACTTGCTGCTCTGGTGCCGCTCCCAACAAAACACCATAGCATTTGAGCCGGCTACACTCAACCTTCACAACACTGTTGACGAGGCTCTGAGCGAGGTAAAGGGACAGGCACAGAAAAAACATATCATGCTTATCAACCGCACTTCTTCGTCCGACACTATATGGGCAGATGCGCAGATGTTGCAAACCGTAATTCGCAATATTACAGTTAATTCTGTAAAATATACCAACGAGGGTGGTCTTATCACCGTGGCGGCAGAGCAAACTCCAGAAGGCACAGATTTGATAATTGAGGACAATGGTATAGGAATGTCGCAGGATACTGTCGACAAACTGCTCGTTGTAAGCCGTAACCGTTCTACCGTTGGCACTGCGGGCGAACAGGGCTCTGGTATGGGGTTGCTGATTTGCAAGGAGTTTTTAAGTCGACATAATGGACACATCAAGATTGAATCTGAAATAGGAAAGGGAAGCAAGTTTATTATCTCGTTTCCTAACAAAGGATAACCGAATATAGAATATGAAACACATTTTTATCAAAAAAACTTTTAATCTCTTAGTAATAACATTAATATCAGCAGCGGCAACAGCGCAAAACTTTTTCCCTATAAGGTGGAAAATACAATCGGCCGACAAACCTGTGCAGTCAGATAGCATCGATTTTAATCGTTCGTGGCAAAGTCAAGGTTTGTGCGATCTTACTGGCAATGTGGTGTTCGCTTCTAAATTCAACGTTTCTAAAAAACAATTGAAACTGCTTGCGGGCAAGGATCTTTCGCTTACGCTCAATATGCAGTGCCAGATAGATTCACTTGTAATCAATGGTTTCAAGGCAGTGGAAAATGTTACAGGTCAAGATGGCCGCAAACTTGTTGACGTGCCGTTGTCGGCGTTGGTACCGGGTGTCAACCATGTGTTTATTTATGCAAGGCAGTTTACCCGTACAGGCGGTGAGGGTAGCAATGTTTGCCAGTTGGAGGGATTTGTTTCCACATCGGAAACTGAGATTGAGATAGCTCCATCCAACCATCTTTTTGTAGATTCCGTACCCACTTTTAATGTTAAATGGAGTACTTCTGCAAAACAGAGTTTGGAAATAGCCGTATTCAACGAGTTTAATCAAAAAGTATACTACCATCATCAGCGTATTAAAAAGCCTGCCGAGGGCAATGTGCCTGTGAAGTTAAACGGGCTTGCCCCAGGATTTTACCAATGTTGTGCCTATCTTACTGGTGGCGACGAAGCTGGCGCCACCCAATGGATTGCCTATAACCCTCAGCAGATAGTCTGCCGTCCCAAATCTGTGGACGGCTATGCCGAATATTGGCAAAAAGCTATTGAAGAGCTCGACCTTATCGACCCCTATTACACCATGCACAAGGTTGACAGTCTCAGCCGTGGTGCAAAGGATGGTTTTGTTGTTGAGTTTCAATCTATTGGCGATGTTACAATACGTGCGTATCTTTTCCTTCCCCGCAACCGAAAGGAGAATCCTGTGATTTTGCACCTTCCTAATCACAACGAAGATTTTAAAGATGTGGCAAAATGGTCGTACCGCTACCCCGATATTGCCGAAATGGCTCTTTGTGTTAGGGGACATGGTATCAGCCGCGATGAGTTTGACCCACAGAAGGAGGGCGGACCCGGAATCTGGGGTTGGAAAATCTATGATTTGCAAGACAATTCGTACCGTGGCATATATATGGACTGCCTCCGCGCTGTCGATTTTATCACTCAAGACTATCATTTCGACAACAAGCGCATTGCAGTTACAGGCAGCGGTCAGGGTGGCGGACTTGCTCTCGCCACTGCAGCATTGTGCAAGGGTAGGATAGCGGCTATGGCATATTTCAACCCGTTTTTGTGCGATATTGAGCATTTTTTGAAAACCCGCCCAATGTACCGTATCAAAATCGACAGCTATCTCAACTATTACAATAATACCCACACTTTCGACGATGTGATGAAAGTGCTTCGGATGACCGATGTGCTTGATTTGGTGAGAGATGTTGATTGTCACACGTTTTATGTGAGTACGCTTTTCGACGACGACTGTCCTCCTCATGCAGGTTTTGCGGCTTATTCGCTTATCAACGCACCTAAGGAGTATGTTATTCACCTAAATAAGATCAGTCTCAAAGCCTCTTACAGCGATGAGATGATTAAATACATTTTGGGAGTGTTTGAGCAGTAGCTACCACCGTTTCTTCTTCTTTGGTTCTTCGGCAGGTTCGTTTGGCTCAAAGTCTTTTTGCTCCAAAGCAATCTCTATAACGTATTCGTTAATAGTGGTTTCGATAGTGTAGCTTGGTGCTTTTTCGGTGATTACGTATGGCAGAATGTATTGCCCGTTTTTCTGGTAGGTAAACAATATTTCAGTGTCAACGCCGCCAGTTTTAAAAAGGATTTGGGTTTTGTCTTTGGTGCCTTCGTTTATGGAGTAGAAGTCTCTATAATGTACGCCCAGAGGGTCGGTAACGTCAATAGCGTAGTAGCCAGCACTATCTATCACATAGTCGCAAGCAAAATTTGTAGTAACGTTTAACCTTCCGTAGTTCATCTCAATAGGGAAAGCCGCCTTTTGCAGCAGTTGTTTGGTGCGCAGACTGTCGGCACGTACAGCTCCGTAAAGTTTTGTGCTGTCGTATCCTACTTGGCCGTTAAACATCTCAACGTAGTGGATAATGAGAGTGTCAGGGGCGTGTATCACATAGTTTTCCATGCGGTACATGTCGGGATGTTTACGATATATTCTGCCACGAGAGTTGTAGGTGCTACCATCGTTAAATGTGTATTTTGAAGTGAACTCTTCCATAAGGTGCTTGGGAGGATCGATGAGTCCTGTTTTTTCTAAATAGGTGTCGATGATGGTCTTAGCACCAAACCCTTTGGGTATTACTCGCTCTTTTTCCAGAGCGTATGTCATAAAGTCTACTTCGCGGTATTGCGCAGCGTTAAATAGTTGACAATGAAGTGGTTTGCGTGGTCCAGCTACAACCATAACACTTCGTCCGCTGGAAGCCATTGCACTGAAAAAATCAAACAATTCGTTTGAAGTGATAGCGTTTACCGATTGCTTGTATTGCGAAAAGTAGTTTTTGGGCAATTTGTACAATAGTAAGTGCGAGGCAATTTCAGCAGCGTATTCTGGTCGGAGCAGCATTTTGTCGAATTCGCCCACAACAATAGCCTTTGCCTTGTTGCCAGCCTCGGTGAATTCAAATCCCGGGTTTCGCGGAGCAAATAGTTCGGTTTGAAAAACGTCGAAACCTTGTGTTGGTATTTTTGTGTCGAAGCTGTAACTCTCTGATTTTGCGGAAGAACGGCGGCGAGCTTCATCTTTTTTGTCAAGAAACATCAGCTCGTAAGCCACATTGCCGAGAGCATAGTTTTTTGCAGTTTTTATAAACGGGAAATTGCAACGGTATGCAATAATTGTTTCAGGGAAAGAGCCGTCGAGCGAGTAGATGTAGTCGCCAGATTCGAGTGGTTTTGCAGGTTGAGCTTTGGCAGAGTTTTTTGTAACCTTGCCGAAATATTTTTTTGCAGCATTTTGCACAGTGGCGGCATCAACGTTAGCAACAACGGTAAGAATGCATTTGTCGGGCGAGAAACACTGTTTAGCAAATGTTTCAACAGCCTTGATATCAATAGCGCGGAGGCTTTCGGGCGTAAGTATTATTTCGCCCGCTGCCTCTGCTGCTATGTTTTGAAATTTTAAATCGGCGTTCTGTTCAAGAATGTCGATTTTATTGTTCTTGTATTGATTAAAATCAGAAAAATTATTAGCGTAAAGAACCTCAGCCATAAATTCAAACACCGAGTCGAGAGCGTTGTCGTGGCTCACCATCTTTTTTACTATCAGGTCTTCGGGCATGTATTCGCAGCCAGTAAGGTCGGCTATCACTTGCTTAATGCCAGGCATATTGCCTTCGTTTACCGCGCTCACATCGGCAGATAGTCGGTATGTAAAATGTTCGTATTCAGATGTTTTTACTACCTGTATTCTCATTCCGTTTGAGAGTGTGGCTACGGTGTATCCCTCGATATTGGCAAGCACAGCATCGCGATTTTGTGCGTAAAGTACTGCCGAACAAAGGGTTATCAATAAGGCTGAAAGGTATCTTTTCATTTTAATAAATTCCAAAACTGAATCCTACAGAATAAATCATTCCGTTAAGGTCTTGTGTGCCAACTATTTCCTCGTTGCTGTGACGGTAGTCGAGATTGAGAGAGCCAAACATGCGGTAAGATGCGCCAATGTACATTCTAAAATGCTTTAACATATTGAATTCTACATTGATGCCAGGTTGAAACAAGAAAACTCCAGTTTCGTCTTCTTCGTCGTCGTTGTAATGGTGGTGATGGTCATAGTCGTCGTCCCAAAAATACTCAGAAGAGTAGTATCCTACAGCACCTCCACCAATACGGATTGGAACAGCAATGTGTACCGGAGAGTTGGGCATAAAAATGGGTTTGATAAGGGCTCCACCGAATCCACCGCCAAAAAAATACTTGTCGTCGGAAGTGATTTTGTAGTCGGTGAAAGGTTCAGATCCGAATCCTTCGAGAAAAAGGCCGAACTCGAGCGTGTGATTGCGTATAACGCCGCACTCAAAACCGCCACCGCCAAAGAATCTATCGTTGAACGAGGCTCCAGTGCCGTAGAACGAGAATTCACCGCCCCAAGAGGCGTCATTATTACCAAATAGTGTGCGCATCTGCGAATTGTCGTCTTGCGCAAACAATGATACTGATACCGCTGTAAACATTGCGGTTAATAACAATTTGATTTTCATGATTCTGTAATTAAATTAATTAGACTTTGTTTTAGTATATCAATAAAAGTACCAAATATTATCATCTGCAAAAGTATAAAAAAAATCCAAATTGCTTTTACATTATTCGGAAAAAAAGAAAGACATTTTGCACAATAGGTTCTTTTAAACAAACTACATTAAGACATTTTGATTAAAAGAGAATTCTATTTGGAAATGTCTTGGCGATGCACTATCTTTACCCCGCAAATAATTACAAGAAAAAATGAAATATTTCCTTATAGCAGGCGAGGCGTCGGGCGATTTGCACGCCTCCAACCTTATGGCACAGATAAAAAAAGAAGACCCAGATGCCGATTTCCGATTTTTTGGCGGCGACCTTATGGCGGCAGTGGGCGGTACTATGCTCCTCCATTACCGCGAGATGGCTTTTATGGGTATTTTTGAGGTGGTGGCTAATCTTGGCAAGGTGAAACGTAATATGGCTCTATGTCAAGAGGCTCTCAAAGAGTATATGCCCGACTTACTGATTCTTGTGGACTATCCTGGATTCAATCTCCGTATGGCGAAATTTGCCAAAACACTTGGTTTGAAGGTGTATTACTATATATCTCCAAAAATATGGGCGTGGAAAAAGAAACGTGCCTACACTGTTAAAAAACTGATTGATAAGATGTTTGTAATATTCCCCTTTGAGGTGGACTTTTACAAGCAGTTTGATTACAAGGTGGAATACGTTGGCAATCCGCTGGTGGACGCAATGAAGGCTCGCGAAAAGAGCATTATCCCTGCCGACGAATTTCGCCAGCGTTTTAACCTTAGTGATAAGCCCTACATTGCCCTTGTGGCAGGCAGCCGACGAAACGAAATCAAGAAAATTTTGCCCGAAATGCTCAAGGCGTCAGAGAATTTTCCTGATTATCAGTTTATTATTGCTGGTGCGCCCGGTATCGACCACGATTTTTACAATGAGTTTATAAGCGGATACAAAAACGTGCAAGTGGTGTTTGACCAGACCTACAGCGTGGTGAAAAATGCTGTGGCTGCGGTGGTTACTAGCGGCACGGCAACTCTCGAAGCAGCTTTTTTGCGCACTCCGCAAGTGGTGATTTATAAGCTGCAATATGCGTCGTATCTTGTGGGCAGAGTGTTGGTTAAAATCAATTTTATATCGTTGGTAAATATTATTCTCAACCGCGAGTGTGTAAAGGAGTTGATTCAAACCGACCTTGCCAACCGCATTACCGCCGAAGTATCGCACATACTCACCGACACCGATTACCGCAACCGCATGTTGAAAGATTACGAAGAAATCAACACCATACTCGGCGACGGTAGCGCATCTGCCCAAACTGCAAAGATTATTGTTGAAGATATTCGGAAGGCTTAATTCACAATTCAAAATTCACAATTCAGAATTTAAAATTGCCAATTATTTTTTTTGAATCCAATATACAATAAATTCGCTTTTGCGGTCGAAAACTTTGCGGTGAGGTGCACAGAATGTTACCAACACTGTTGAATCTTTACTCTCAGTGGTGCTGCCTACTACGGTTTTGCCTTGGCTGTTTTCTATGTAGTCGAAACATGAGAGTTCTATTTGCACCGTTATGGATTCGAAAAAGTTGTCGGCTATATAGTCAATAACTCCAATTTCGCGGATTTCCATGTCTTTGATTTTGGGTATAAGGCCGTTTTGGGAGATACGGTTGTGGTGATTTTGCAGCATATTAACCGTGTTGGCCGACAGAGTGCATTTGAAAGGCTGTTTCCATCCTTCGTTTTCAAAATTTCTCCAAAGTGACAGGAAACACGGGGAGGCTGTATTTTTACAAAAGTGCGCAAAATTGTTGTATTCTCCTCTGTGGTAGTTGCAAAACATAGTCTCTAAATCATTAACTTTGGCGGGTGCTGGTGCTGAGGCGGGTACGTGAGGGAGCGTGTCGAAAAACGGTTTTGGCTTGGCATCAATTCTAACCGCCGACACCAAGTTTACCGAAGACACCTTCCAGTCGTTGCAGAAACCGCTAAACGACCCTAAGTCTTCAGGCTGCTGCGGCGAGGTGTATTTTCGGTTTCGGCAAAAGAGCCATCGCTCTATGCAATGCTCGCGGTGCGAGGTGATTTCTACCGCCGGACGCACTTTTGATATATAGTTTGCCGAAAATTCCAACACTATATATATAGTGTCTTTTTCGGTACGAATGTCGTAGAGCGAAACCGACTCGATAACCACTTGACTGCAAACAAAGTTGCTGTTGTTGCTAAGTTCGTAGTTAAAAAAAGGTTGAATAGATTTGACTGCCTTCATACCAAGTGATTCGTGGTATTGCACAAACAGTAGCGATGCAAAATCCTCAAACCCTACGAGCGAAAAATTGTGGTCTTCGGCTTTGATAACGCTGATTCCAGTGATTATAGATATGCGTTTGAGCGCGGAGTTTTGCTGCGTGGGCGACGACACAATCACGTGCCCCGCCTCCTCGTCGCTGACAGTACGCCACTTGATTAGCACGGCGGCGAGTATCACCACCGCCACCACGGCATAGAGCACGGCGGTGGAGTGCGAGGAGATGAAGCTTTCCTCGTTTTGCGTTATGATGGCGCACACTAACGGTATCAGAGCGGTGTTCATCGCAGTTTTTCTTTTTTTACAAATATACCAATTATTTGTTAATATGCAAATTTTTGACAAAAACGATTAATGGCATTTATAAAAAAAACTCGGCTATATGTGTAAATTTTCACTTCAATTTTGTAATTTTGGGCACTTTTTTTAAGGAAAGCATTTTTTAATAACATAAACATTTCTACAATGAAGACAGTAGGAGAAAAAATCAAGGGGCTGCGCGAACTTAAGAAAATCAGCCTTGAAGAGGTTTCCGCACGTAGCGGACTCGAAGTCAATCAGATACAGCAAATAGAAGACGGTAGTTCGATACCGTCGCTAAGCCCGATGATCAAAATAGCCCGTGCTTTGGGCGTGAGAATCGGTACTTTTGTTGACGACAGCAAAGAACTAGGCCCTGTGGTTCACCGACTTGCCGACCAAGCCGACAAGGGCGCAAGTTTTTCAAGCCAGAACAGCGGATCGCACGAGTATCTCAACTTCTACTCTCTTGCTTCTAACAAAATGGGTCGTCATATGGAGCCGTATATTATTGATATAGAATCTGCTCCCTCGCCCGATTTTAAACTTTCGCAGCACGAAGGCGAAGAGTTTATCTACTGCATGGAGGGCGTGGTTGAGGTCAACTATGGCAAAAACACCTACGTGCTCAACCCCGGCGACAGCATTTACTACGACTGCATCGTAGCACACAGTGTTCACGGATACAACAATCAGCAGGCTAAGATTTTAGCCGTTGTTTACACACCTATTTAGCCATGAGAAGACCAGAAAAAACAACATTATTTGAACTCACATTAGGCGACTGGATTGAAAAATGGGCAAAGGAAACGCCCGACCAGGAGTTTATGGTTTACGCCGATCGTGACCTAAGATTTACTTACAAACAGTTCAACGAGCGTGTCAACGACCTTGCCAAAGGTCTTCTCTATCTCGGTCTCAAACATGGCGACCATCTCGGCATTTGGGCTTCTAACGTTCCCGATTGGCTTACATTCCAGTTTGCAGCCGCCAAAATAGGTGTGGTAACCGTTACCGTAAACACAGGCTACAAGAGCCACGAACTCGAATACCTGATGAAAGATGCCGACCTCAACGCCCTTTGCCTTATCGACACTTGGCGCGACAGCAACTATATCGACATCGTTTACGGACTTGCTCCCGAACTGCGCGATCAGGCTCGTGGATACCTTCATACCGAAAAATTTCCGTACCTGAAACACATTATATATATAGGTCCCGAAAAACACCGCGGAATGTATAATACGCAGGAGCTTCTTCTGCTCGGTCAGCAAATCGACGACGACGTTCTCGAAACTGCCAAGAAAAAGGTTTCACCATACGACGTGGTAAATATGCAGTACACCAGCGGCACCACAGGATTTCCCAAAGGTGTGATGCTTACCCATGTGAACATCACCAACAACGGATACAGCATCGGTGAGCGTCAGCTCTTTACCAACAATGAACGATTGGTGTTACCCTCGCCGCTGTTTCACTGTTTTGGTATTGTGCTCGGCGTAATGGCTATTATCACTCACGGCGCAACTCTCATTATGATCGAGAATTTCGACCCGCTGTTGGTACTTGCCTCAGTTCAGAAAGAGAAAGCAACCGCGCTTTACGGCGTTCCAACAATGTTTATTAGTATGTTGACCCACCCGATGTTCTCGATGTTTGACCTCAAGACCCTCCGCACCGGTATTATGGCAGGTTCGCTCTGCCCGATAGAAACCATGCGCGAGGTGATGGAGAAAATGTATATGAAAGACATTACCATAGTGTACGGATTAACAGAGACTTCGCCAGGTATGACACAATCGTATGCCGACGACAGCATTGAGGTGAAAGCCACCACCGTGGGCAAAGATTTCCCGATGGTAGAGGTAAAAGTGCTCGACCCTGCCACCAACGAAGAAGTCCCCGTGGGTGTTCAAGGCGAGATGTGCTGCCGTGGCTACAACATTATGAAAGGTTACTACAAGAACCCCAAAGCCACTGCCGAGATCATCGACAAGAACGGTTTTCTCCACTCTGGCGACCTTGGCGTAAAAGACCCCGACGGCAACTACCGCATCACCGGACGTATCAAGGATATGATTATCCGTGGCGGCGAAAACATCTATCCTCGTGAGATTGAGGAATTTCTCTACCAGATGCCTCAAATCAAAGACGTTCAAGTGGCAGGCGTACCATCTCCCAAATACGGCGAGCAGGTGGGAGCGTTTATCATCCTTCACGAGAAAGGCTCAATTCAGCCCGAAGACGTTCGCAATTTCTGTCAGGGTAAGATTTCGCGCTACAAGATACCCAAGTACGTATTCTTTGTAGACGAGTTCCCCCTCAACGCCGCCGGCAAAATTATGAAGTACAAACTCAAAGAGATGAGTACCGAACTTTGCAAAAAGTACGGGTACGAGATATTCTAAGAGGTTATTATAAAAAAAGAGGCTGTCCTTCTGGCGGCCTCTTTTTTTATATCTTATTTTTGTTTGGGTTTCAGTTTTTTAGTTATCTTCGTAACCCATGTGTCGCCGTGAAGAGGTTTTTGGAGAATGCTGAAAATGATAAACGCCAATCCGTAAGCACATAATATAGAGGTGTAAGCCCAAATCGACGCCACAAATCCCCACATTACATAACTATACACTGCCACAAGGAATGTTTGACTTAAAAATACCATTTTTCGCTTTTGAATAAAGATAATTGCTTTTGACGACGCAAAACCAAGAAGCACTAGGAACACGAGAGCACCAATTTTCCCAAAATCATCAATAAGCATGCGGAATATAGTATAAACGTTTGAGCGCATGGTTTTGTCTAAACGACCGAAATAGACAAGGTCGCGGTAAATGCCAGTTTGCCGTTTGGCAAGTCCTATACCATTGAATATGCCAAAAAATGTCATCACGCCGTATTTCAAACTGTTGTCTCGGTAAAACATATTA
Organism: Bacteroidales bacterium; assembly: GCA_016286055.1. Classification (GTDB taxonomy): domain Bacteria; phylum Bacteroidota; class Bacteroidia; order Bacteroidales; family UBA3824; genus UBA3824. The sequence continues at coordinate 131,253 of JAEERW010000009.1, read as the reverse complement.
CCGCTTCCGTTGACCCAAGGATGCGCCACTGTGCCTGTGTCTAAACGGAATTTTGTGATTTCAAAAAAACTAGCGTCTTTGAGCGACAAAATGATATTGGGGGTGCGGACTACCGAACGAGGATGGTCTAGCGAGAATGTGTGGCTGTAATGCCATTTGTCGGGTGCTATTTGTTCCTCTTTGTCCATAGCAATAAGGTAATGACCTTGAGGATTTGAGTTGAAACTATAAAGTGATAATTTAACAGACTCTGGTTTTACATTACACTCAAGGTCGAATTGTATTGTGTAACTTTTGAGTGAGTCGTATTTGAAATCGTCAACGTATCTGCCACTTATGTTAATAAACTTCTTGGAAATCGCAGGATTGAAATCAACACGTATACCGTTTTCTACTTTTTTGAAGTATCCCCATCGAATTAATATACAGTTTTGCAAAAGATAGGTAGAGTAATCCAACCCTTGATTATCGTTGTAGAGCCAATGATCAAAGCATATTGGAGATCCAAAGGTGTAATTAAAGAACGTAGTCTTGTTGTGCTCTACCTTGTCATCTGTAATATTTTCATCCCATCGGGTAAGCATCGAATAAAATAATCCTGCTAAAACCAATGCTGATAAGCAAGAAACTATGATAATATATTTGGGAGTTATCTTTATTTTAATGCCGTATGAGATAGAGGCTACTACGATACCTGCAAAAAAGAACATCAAAGACACAATAGTAGACATTTTTGTGCTTTGTGAAAAAGTGATAAAAATACATGGCAACAGAGCCACAATGCACAATGCTTTTTGCCATCCTCGTTTGAAAAACAACCAGACAAATCCTGCAATAATGGGTGCTGTATATGTGAAGATTAGAAAAAGTTGTGCAATCTTTGAATATGTTTCGTCTTCTTTGTAGTATCTGATAGTAGAAAATTCCTTGGTCATATTAGAAAGGTCTTCAATGTCGAATAAATTTGACAACGAGAACCCATTGGCATAGATGCTGTAAATAGGATTTACAAAACCTAAGGCAATGGTAGCGCAAAGTATGATTACAGCTATTTTGTTGTTGAAACTATAATTAGGGCTGTTTGCTGTATTTTTAGCTGTTTTGATTGCTATAATCGATCCTACAAAAAAAGCAGTTACTCCAGCAGCAATGTAGAATAAGCCAACGTATGTTAGTTCCACCCAGTCTCTGAAAAACAAAAGAAGCATTGCATTGAGAGCAGTCCATAAAAACACCATCACTCCTGCTGGTGTAAAAGTCTGTTTGGCCTTTATTGTAAAAAAAACTAATGCCGCATAAATCAGCAAAATCAATATAGTGAGCATAAACAATTTTTTTCGCAAAAGTAGAAAAATTTATTATTTCGGCAAAAATGGCGGGACAAACAATTTTTACCATTATCTTTGCTCCGTAAATCAAAAACAATTATTGTGGACAGGAAAGATATCTTTTGGTTTCCGATGCGGGTAACATACAATCGCGAGATTAAGGTAAAAGAGAATCTCGATTCGCTCGGTATTGAGAATTTTGTGCCTATGAAACAGCAATTTACAGTTCATGGCGGGCACAAGCGATTGGAAACTATTCCAGCCATAAATAATCTTTTGTTCGTCCATTCGTCGCGAGAGATACTCACCAACCTTAAAATGACTGAGGAGGAGTTTTCACCTTTGCGCTATATGATGACACGACCCCTTCAAAAAAATGCCCGCCCAGAGATAATAACCATACCCGACCGCTCGATGGAAAATTTTATTCGCGCTGCCTCACATACCGACGGTTCGTTGATATATCTCGACTATGGGTGCGTGGCTGATAAAATAGGGCGACGGGTAGTGGTTTGCGATGGCCCTTTTGCTGGGGTTGAGGGTGTTGTACTTCGTATTGACAATAATAAGCGAGTGGTTATTAAACTAGAAAACGTGGTGGCTGTGGCAATAGCATTTGTCCCTCCTGCTTTTTTGAAGTTTCTGTAGTCTATGCTATCTCTTGTCAATCTTGTTTTTAGCGCCTCCTCGTATAACAAAAATATTGAATCTGATATTTTTGGGTATTAATAAATAGCTTTTGTTAATAATTATTCGTAAATTTGCCACGCCTTTTGTAGTTTTTGCGAAAGGTCTGACATATATATAGTCATTAACAATTTGTTGGATATCAATAAAATAATGATTATAACCAAGGGGCAGTTGTGTCTCAGACTTCTTAATTTTAGGGGGTGTCCCTCTCCTTTGTGCTTTTTCTAACCAAGAATTATTTTGTTGTGGAAAGTTATAAAGCATTGTGTCTATTGATGCTGATGAGGCTAAAGACCGAACTTGATCCGTTTGACAAGCTGCGACTTCACAAGGCTGCCCTAATGCTGGAGGTTTTTAGTAGTCGTAATTGTTTTAATATTTCAGATAGTTATAGTGTTTACTATCAGGTTGTTAATCAATTTTCTGAGGAAATCAGGAACTTTCAAACACAATGCAACACCAACACACCTCAGGCATTGGAAAAATTGCTTTCCACTGTTGACCCCAAAGTTGACGAGTCGTACAAGCGAAGCACACCTTATTTATTACAAAGCGCAGAATTTGTAAATTCTATATCTGACAACACCACCCTTACAACCGTATCTGCATTGATTGGTATTATCCGAAATTGTGATCACTCTACTATCAACACTATTGCTCCAATCTTAAAAAACTCTGGCTATTCCATTTCTAACAAAGATATTTTAACATCGTTAATCAATCTCGAAAAATCTGGGGTGATAATAAAAGAAGATGAAGGGTATCAGTTGTCTAGAAATTATAAGGGTGTGGGCAGATATATCAAGCTGATGTAGATTTTGATTAAAATGAAAATACTTAACATTCTTTCTGCATGTTTGATTCTATTGTTATATTCAGTAGTATCATCTTGTGATTCAACCCCGTTTACCGACAAAGATTTTGAAGTTAACGGAGTGAAATTCCGTATGATAGCCGTAGAAGGCGGATCATACATGATGGGTGCCACTCCCGGACAAGGCGAAGATGCCCGTGAAAACGAAAAACCTGCTCACAAGGTAACAGTTGACGATTTCTATATTGGAGAAACCGAGGTAACACAAGAGTTGTGGTTTGCTGTGATGGGTAATAATCCAAGTTTAAATCCCAGTGATCAAGGAAATTATCCAGTGGAGAATGTTTCCAGGAAGAATGTTCAAGTGTTTATTACGAAGTTAAATGATATTACTGGTCAGCAATTTCGACTTCCTTTTGAGGAAGAATGGGAGTATGCTGCCAGAGGTGGCAAAAACACAACAGACAAAAAATATGCGGGTAGTGATGATATTGGGGAAGTAGCGTGGTACAATGAAAATTCAAATGATAAAACACACGCTGTAGCTTCAAAGAAGGCTAATGAATTAGGTATTTATGATATGAGTGGAAACGTGTGGGAATTTTGTGAATTGTCAAGTGATGTAAGTATTTGCAATATTAGAGGAGGTTCGGTTGGTAACAAGGCACAATTTCTACGCACCTCTTCTCGATATCATCTGCAAACAAAAGTTAAGAATTATTCAGTTGGTTTTCGACTTATTTTAGATATATTGAATAATTAGTTTCTCTAATGAATCAAATATTGATTACGGCCACTGTCCCTTCAATGATAGGACAGTTCAATATGGATAATATCGACATTCTTCAGAGTATGGGATGTCAAGTTCATATTGCATGTAATTTTAGAGATACCAGCATTTGGCCAACGGAACGTATTGATATGTTTATTAAAAAGTTGGAAGCTAAAAATATAGTCTGCCATCAAATAGATTTTCCTAGAAATCCTCGTTTTTTATTTAAGGTAATAAAATCAAGCCGTCAATTGAATAATCTGTTGATTACTAATTCTTTTAAATTAATTCATTGCCATACCCCATTGGCTGGATGTTTATCAAGAATTGTGGCTCACAGACATAAAGTTAAGGTAATATATACGGCTCATGGCTTTCATTTTTATGATGGTGCTCCATTGTTAAATTGGTTATTATATTATCCTGTTGAGAAGTTTTTGAGTAGGTGGACTGATATATTGATAACCATTACAAAAGAAGATTTTTCTAGGGCTGTCAATAAATTTCATGCTCAAAGAGTGGAGTATATATCAGGTGTTGGAATTGATGTAAATCAATTTGTTGTCAACGATATTGGTCGTAATCAAATCCGTGATGGCTTTGGGTTGCACGACGACGATATTTTATTACTGTCAGTTGGAGGTTTGGACGATAATAAAAACCATAAAGTGGTGTTAAATGCACTAAAATTATTGAATAATAATAAATTATATTATTATATTGCTGGAATAGGTCCGTTAAAAGATTATTTGCTAGGTTTGATAAACGAATATGGTATAGCGAATCAAGCCAAGTTGCTTGGGTATAGAAGTGATATTCCACAATTGTTAAATGCCGCAGATATATTTATTTTACCTTCAAAACGAGAAGGATTGAATGTGTCCTTAATGGAAGCTATGGCAAGTGGTCTGCCATGTATCTGTGGAAGAATACGAGGAAATGTGGATCTCATTGAGCAACCTAATGGTGGATTGCTTGTAAATCCTTCAAATGTGGGAGAATATGTTGAAAGTATTAATTATTTGATTGATAATAAATCGTTCTCCAAAATGGGAGAATTTAATCGTAATTTTATACAAAATTTTGATATTAAGGTGGTTAGAGAAAAAATGATTGCTATCTATAAATCAATTATTCCTCAAAATTGATTTATAATTACAATTTAATGTTTTTATAAATGAATATAGCTGTTATTTTTGCAGGAGGTTCTGGACAACGTATGAACCTAGCTACAAAGCCAAAACAATTTTTGGAAGTGCATGGCAAGCCTATTATTATTTACACTTTAGAGCAATTTCAATATTGTGATCAAATAGATTCCATTGTTCTCGTTAGCCTAAAAGATTGGATTGGTTATTGTAAAGAATTGGCAGATTGTTATAATATTTCAAAACTTAGTGCAATTGTTGAAGGTGGCGTTACGGGGCAAGAGTCTATTTATCATGGGTTAAGTAAAGCTAAAGAATTGTTTGGCGATGATAATATTGTTTTAATTCATGATGGAGTTCGCCCTTTAATTGACACTGAAACAATTATAAGAAATATTGCTATGGTTAAGCAAAAACGTTGCGCAATAACAATAGCTCCTGCCATTGAAACGATTTTTCTAAAGGAGAACGATGGCTCTGTCGGTACTATTATTGATCGTTCTAAATGTCAATTGGCGCGAGCGCCACAAAGTTTTGTTTTGAAAGATATTTTTGAAGCTCATAACCGAGCTATTAATGATCAGATAGAGTTTATTGATTCTGCAAGTATGATGCAGCATTATGGATATAAGTTGTTTTGCGTAGAGGGCAAACCAGATAATATCAAAATTACTACATTGCGTGATTACTACTTATTTAAGGCTTTTTTAGAGGCAAATAATCAATTGTAAAACTGCTTTGTTATGTGGATAGATATTCCAATTTATAAAGAAGATATGGATTATATCCTAAATGTGCCCTTTATTCAATGGAGCGATTTCAAAAATACAAACATATTGATTACAGGAGGTACAGGACATATTGGCTCTAATATAATCAATGCTTTATTGTATGTTGATTTGAAGTTGAATTTAAATATAAACATCTATGCGGTTGTTAGAAATCTTGACAAGGCTCAACGTATGTTTCAAAAGCAATTAGAGGTTTCCTCTAATTTGCATTTTTATGAAGGTTCTATTCTGCATCCAATTTCTATCGATAAACCTATTGATTATGTAATTCATTGCGCATCACCAACTGCTAGTGTTGAAATCAACAGCCGGCCTTTGCAAGTGATTTATTCTGGCGTCATTGGTATGGTCAATTTGATTGAAATGGTTAAAAATGGTAGGTGCAAAGGATTTGTGTATCTGTCAAGTATGGAAGCTTACGGCGAGATTACTTCAGAAGACACACTAACAGAGAATATGTTGGGTTATCTTGATTTACAGAATGTTAGAAATTCGTATCCTGAAACAAAACGTATGTGCGAAATGTTGGTGAAAGCGGCATATACAGAGTATAGTCTACCCGCTAATTCTATACGATTGGCTCAAACATTCGGACCAGGAATATCCAAATACGATAGCAGGGTGTTTGCCATGATGGCACGAAATGCTATTAATAGAGAGAATATTGTTCTGAAAACTTCAGGAACCAGCAAACATCCATATCTATATACCCCTCAGGCTGTTACTGCAATTATTTGTGTGCTTTTATATGGTGAGAATGGGAAAGTATACAATGCCGCCAATCCGAATACATATTGTTCTATTCAAGAAATGGCTCAATTTGTTTGTTCTGAAATCGCCCATTCTGAGATATCGGTTGAATTTGATCGGAATTCTGATGTTTCTATATATCCCAAACCTAGTTTTTTGAATATGGATGTTGCAGCATTGTGCTCGTTAGGATGGACATATTCAGGCACTTTAAAGGAGATGTACGAGAGGATGATTTCTTGTATGCAATACGATAATTAAAATGAGTTTATTTAGTTTAAAATCTGCCCTTAATTCTAATTCAAACCCTAACGAGTTTGTGTTGTCTGACGACCTTATTCGTAAACTGCATGACTTTTTGTTGGGTATGTTAGGAGATATGGTAAAAGTATTTGAAAAATATCAACTTCGTTATTTTGTTGGAGGAGGTAGTTGTTTGGGTGCAATTAGGCATAAAGGTTTTATCCCATGGGATGATGATTTGGATATTAATATGCCACGCGAAGATTATGATAAGTTCACTTCTGTTTTTGAAACAGAACTAGGCGATAAATATGAGTTGAATGCGCCTAATTATAGTAGTGAAGTAATAAGTAGGTTCCCTAAGGTATTGGCTAAGAATACACGATATGCTGCTGCGGCATGGAATACTAAACCGCAGTTTGAAAAGGTTTTCATAGATATTTTCACAATGGAAAATGTTCCAGATAATAAGATATCTCGCTTTTTTAAGGGCTGTTTCGTTAATTTTTTAGAATTTGTTGCCGGACAGGTTTTGTTATATGATTCTTTTAAGCATAATGATTCTTCTTTTGTGAAGAAAAAGATAGGAAGACTTAATTACGGAGTTAGATACCTTATCGGATTGTTATTCTCTTTACGAGGTTATTCTAAATGGTGCAATTGTATAGATAAATCGATTCGATATGAGAATAATAAATCGTTTTATGTGTGCTTTCCAACAGGTAGAAATCATTATTTTGGTGAAATTTTACCTCGTTCAATATTTTTTCCGTTGAAATCAGTACCTTTTGAAAATAGTTCTGTGTTGGTTCCTTGTCAGTTTCATAACTATTTGAAAAATTTGTACGGAGAAAATTATATGGAATTACCGCCACCAGAAAAGCGAGAAAAACATTTTGTATCAATTATTGATTTGCCACAAGCAAATAATTAGGGTGATAAGTTTTTTAATAGTAAATGTCAATGAAATTGCGTAGAAGGTATATTTTTGGTATTATTTGCAATTTTTTTGTATTGCTATATTTGTTCTTGAATTTTGTTATTAGAGTTTTTGACAATTCTATTATTAGTCTTCGTCTATGTCTATTTTCTCTGCTTGTTTCTTGTGTGTGCTCATTTTTTTGTTATTCAAAAAAGAATTATTTATGCTTTTTGTATATTTTATTATTTATCGTTTCATGGTTTATAGAATTGATATTCAAGCCAGAATGGCAATATAGTTTCGACTATTTTGTTTATTCTGTGTCTTATATGTTGGTGGCTATGTTTTTAGTTCAGTGGAGTCAACAAGTATTTGCCTTGCGGGTGTTGTTTATTTTCGTGATGGTAAGTATTCTTGTGAAATTATTGTTGTTTGATACTCCTATACGAGAGTTTATGTTAGACGAGTCGTCTTATAATTTTATTAGTGTTTTAGCTTTGCTATATTTTGGATTGTATTGCCTTACGCTAATCAAAAATAATAAACCTCTTTCATTGAAAGATGGTTTTTTGTTTCTCGTTGTATGTTGCTTGGCTTACGGACGAGGTGGTATTATTTCGGCATTGTGTTTTTTGGGTCTCCTCTTAGTATATAAATTTTATAACGCACGGATAGGTGCCAATAAAAAAGTGTTAATTGGTTTTCTCGTGCTGTTGTCCATTATATTTTTTCATAGTCTGTTGCTTGATCGTTTAAGCGATTACGAAATATTTGGCAAGTTTAAGAAAATGGGGATGGAGAGTAACGGACGAGCTGATATTTGGCTTAAATTTATCAACAATTCATTTTCAAGTTTTAAAGATTTTATACTGGGTGCCAATCCAGCAAAAATATTTACCGAAGGTAACTTACATAATTCTTATTTGCAAATGTATGCCAATTTTGGTTTCGTTTTTTTTATTTCAAATGTATTTATTACTATTTTAATTCTTATCTATTATTCGCGAAAAAGAAGTAGAAATATTTGGCTTTTGATACTTTTTGTTACTTTTATTGTCAGGGCCTTGTTGGATAGAGTTTGTTTTAGGGGTCATTGCGAAATCCTATATTTTTATTTTATTTTTAATTTCTTTATTGATATATCAACAAAAAATAAAGTTGTTGATTGTAAATTATACAAATCATTGTAAAAACTAGAATTGGTATCTTATGTCATTAAAAGCACAAATATGTTATGTATGTACAACACCATTTCAGATTATGAATGCTGTTTCTATGTGCGTTACCAATAAAGAGGTTGCCGATTTGTATATTGTGCCTCAATTTGCAGGAGCTGAATCCTATTTTAACAGAATTAAGGCGTTGAATGTGTTCCAAGTTGTGTCATTAATTAATGATGATTTTGTTCCTTATAAACGATTTTCGAATAAGATTCTCATTCATTTGTTATTATTCTGGATTTATTTGAGAATTAAGAAGTTTGTTAAACCTATTTTGGTGCCTGATTCTGAATATAAAAGTATATTTATTTCATCAAAAGCATTAATAGGAAGATTAATATGTCTTTATCATATTCGTGCTAAATGTAATTCATCGTTTTTTTATTTTGATGATGGAGAAGGTAGTTATGATAATCCTAACTTATTTTTGCCTCGTTTTTGGGATTCTTTTTTGAGAAAGCTCTTTTTCGGTAATAGAGGTGTTGTATTAAGCCAAACAATGTATTTGTATTCGCCTGAATTATATAGTATTATTAATCCATCCAGTACTTTAACTATTCATAAAATATCACCTTGGATTAACAATGATTATTTATTAAATATCATAAATTTTATTGCTGACTTCGATTCTCAAAAGCGAATTTCTGAAAATGTTATTTTGATAGATTCCATTGCAGATGAAACATTTGACTCAGAAAATTGTAAGTTATATAAACGAATGTGCCTAAAAGTTAATGAATTTTTTGGGAATGATATTATTTATAAAAAACATCCGCGAGATAAAACAACTTATGATGGTGCTAACATTAAAATTTATGAGTATTCGTCAATCCCATTTGAAGTTCTTTGTGCTAATATAGATATTTCCAACAAAGTGCTAATTGTGGCTGCTTCTACGGCTGTTTGCACTCCAAAGGTTTTGTTTAACGCTGAACCTTACGTTGTTTTGATGTATAAGTTTGTGAAATGTAATCAGCTTGCTGTTAAACAGGACGATTATTATCAGTCAATTAAGAATACATATAAGGATAAAAGTAGATTTTTAATTCCTGAATCAGAGCAAGATTTTGTAGATTGCTTGACTCGAATTAGAGCTGATATTTATGGTAAAGGATAACTTATCATATAATTGCTATGGGGTCCTTGTTGAGCTAAGGTACCATTGTTACAGATTTTAATAAAAACTCTTTTTTCTTCATTTTTATCAATGTATAAACATTTTGCCAAACGTATATTGGATTTTTTGTTTTCTTTAATGTCTATATTGTTGATAGGTTGGATTATAGGCATTGTAGCATTATGGCTTCATTTCGCCAACAAAGGGGCGGGTGCTTTTTTCCTTCAATCTCGTCCTGGAAAAAATGGTAAAATATTTAAGGTCATCAAATTTAAAACTATGACCGACGAAAAAGATGAAAATGGCAATCTTTTGCCCGATGAAAAACGTCTTACAAAAATAGGGAAATTTATCCGTTCAACATCAATTGATGAGCTACCTCAGATAATAAACGTTTTGAAAGGAGATATGTCGTTGATAGGCCCGCGACCATTATTAGTACAATATCTGCCTTTATATACTAAGGAACAAGCACGAAGGCATGAAGTTCGACCTGGAATTACAGGCTGGGCTCAGTGTCATGGTCGTAATGCTATTTCATGGACACAAAAATTTGAATTGGATGTTTGGTATGTCGACAATATTTCTTTTATTGTGGATATTAAAATATTTTTTCTGACTATAAAAAAAGTTTTCATGCGTGAAGGTATTTCTCAGGACGGAAATGCCACAATGGAATTTTTTAACGGACATAATTAGGATATGTATTTATATGGTGCAAGTGGTCATGCAAAAGTGATTATAGATATTCTGTTGGCATGTGGTATTTCTATTGATGGGTTGATTGATGATAATCCAAACATCAATTCCTTATTAACCTATCCAGTATATCATAATAAGTTAGATTTGTCTCCTATTATTGTTAGTGTTGGGAATAATTATGTTCGCAAATCTATTGTGGAAAAACTATTCGGAGAATTTGGTAAGGCTATTCATCCCTCTGCAATTGTCTCTCCTAATGCCTTTATCGATATAGGAACAGTTGTAATGCCAGGGGCTATTGTTAATTCTGGAACCTCGATTGGAAAGCATTGTATTTTAAATACTGGTGTTTCTATCGACCATGAATGTGTTGTTGAAGATTATGTACACATTTCACCTCATGCTACTTTATGTGGCAATGTCAAGGTCGGAGAGGGTTCTTGGATAGGTGCAGGGGCTGTTGTTATTCAGGGTGTTGAAATAGGCAAGTGGAGTCAAATTGGTGCTGGTTCGGTGGTAACAAAAAATATCCCCGACAATGTACTCGCTTATGGTAATAATTGCAAGATAATCAAAAAGATATAATAGCTATCCTTCCTACGTATAAAGCAATGGATAAATCGCAAAACAACACTAAGCGTTTAGCGAAAAACACATTATTGCTCTACTTCCGCCAAATCCTAATAATGCTGGTGTCGCTGTACACCGTTAGGGTGGTGTTGAAAGTGCTTGGAGAGGAAGACTACGGTATTTATAACGTTGTGGCGGGTATTGTTACGATGTTCAGTTTTCTGACATCTACTATGGCTTCGGCAAGCCAACGATACTTAGCTGTGGACTTAACCACAGGCGATCTCACCAAACAAAAACAAACTTTCGGACTAATTTTATGGACATACATTTTGCTGATAATTGCCACAGTAGTACTCGCTGAAAGCATTGCAGTGTGGTTTTTGAATGCAAAAATGACCATCCCTGACAATAGGCTGTATGCTGCAAATTGGGTGTTGCAGGCGGCTATACTGATGTTTGTTGTCAATATTATTGCCACGCCATATCTCTCTGCCGTAATTGCTCATGAAAAAATGGGTGTTTACGCATACGTGAGCATTTTTGATGCAGTATTAAAATTAGCAATAGTGTTTGTTTTGGAAGTTATGTCTTACGACAAACTAATACTTTACGCTGTTTTATTGTTGACTAGTTCAATTTTGGCAACTTCTTGTTATATATTATATTGTAGAAAGACATTTCCCGAATGTAAGGCAAAATTGTTTTACGACAAACAGCAAATGAAAGAAATGACCGCATTTGCCTGGTGGAATATGATTGGAACAGTTGCTAATCTTCTTAGAAGTCAAGGAATTAATGTATTACTGAATCTATTTTTCAATCCTACAATCAATGCGGCAAGAGCAATTGCCTATCAAATAAACAATGCAATTATATCATTTTCAAATAATTTTTATACCGCAGTAAAACCTCAAATTATCAAGAGTTATGCAGCTGGTGAAAATGAGAGGATGATTCATTTGATTACGTCAAGTTCAAGGCTTGCGTTTTTCTTAGTTTTTATGTTGTCGCTACCAGTATATCTTAATATCGACTTTATACTGAAACTCTGGCTTGAAAATCCGCCTGAGTATGCATGCCTGTTTTCCAAATTGGTGCTAATCAATATTTTACTCGAAGTTTTCAGTATGCCACTTGTAACAGGATTGCAAGCAACGGGGAATATAAAAAGATATCAATCGGTAATATCAGTTATATATTTGCTCAATATTCCAATTTCGTATGTGTTGTTGAGATGCGGTTATCCGCCAGAAATAACGATGTACGTCAACATTGCTTTGGTGATGATTAGTTTCACGCCACGACTTCTGATATGCAAGAAATATTATTCGTTGTCTATACAAGAGTATATGAAAAGCGTTTTACTCAAAACATTATTAGTCACAGCAATTTGTTATACAGCAAACTATTATTTGCTTAGATTGTTTGACGCTAATACTGTTGTAAATTTGTGCATTTCTTGTGTTGCGATTATTTTTGTTACAGGGTTTGTGATATTATTTATAGGGTTACAAAATGCTGAAAGGCAGTTAATTGCTAATAAAATCAAATCTATAATTCATCGTTAGAATGGCCAATATTATTCGTTGTGCTTTGGGCAAAATCAAACGTAGAGCCAAAATGTATGTCCAAAGATATTATGACAGATTCCCTTTTTTGATTAAAAGCCAGCCCAAAGGCGAAAAACGCGCAGTCCATATTTCTGCATTTTCATACGGTAATGCTGGAGATACATTGCTGCCTGTGGTTTTGCGTGACTTATTTAACGATACAATTGGTATTAAACAATGGCGCAGCGTGGATTTGCATGTGGAAGTCAGGAAATCTGATGTGAGATTTTATAATAAAAAAGACTTCGTTGTAATTGGAGGTGGCGGATTATTTTTGAAAGATACAGGTGCAAATGACAATAGTGGCTGGCAATGGAATTGTAGTATTGACAATTTAGCTAAAATCAATAAACCCATTATTGCTTTCGCAATTGGCTACAACAGATTCAGAGGTCAAGATGATTTTGAACCAATTTTCACTCAACATTTTAATCGTTTTGTTGAGCAAGTTAAGTTCATTGGCATTAGGAATCATGGCAGTATCGAAAAATTAAAAAAATACCTTAATTCTGATGCATTGAAAAACAAACTGGTATATCAACCTTGCATGACTACTCTGATTTCCAAAATATATCCTCATTTGTACAATTACAGAGCTAAGGATAATTGTGTTGCTTTCAATTGTGCTTTTGACAGAGCTCAGTTGCGTTCTTCATCAGACCAATATTTACACGCCATAGCAAAAGTAGCAAAATCATTGTCCGAAAAAACTAAAATAAGGTTTTATTCACATGTTCATTCCGATACATTGGCTTTAAAATATTTTGATGAATACAAGGTGGATTATGAACTTGTTGAATTCAAAAACGTAGGTCAAATTGTTGAATGTTATTCACAACCTAGGCTTGTAATTGGAATGAGAGGACATGCCCAAATGATTCCATTTGGATGCGGGACACCCATTCTGTCGATTATTTCTCACGACAAAATGCAGTGGTTTCTTGATGATATTCACCATCCAGAATGGGGATGTGACGTTTTGGATAGTGATTTTGAAAACCAACTTATGCAAAAATCACATTCGCTTTTCGATAATTATGAACAATGTATAGATGATATTGAAGAAGCAAAAAAAATGCTTTGGTCTGTAACATTGGAAAATATGGCAAAAATTAAAGATATACTTAAATAATGCAACCACCGAAAATCATAGCCGAAATAGGCTGTAACCACAAGGGCGACATGTCTGTCGCCAAGGAGATGATAATGACCGCGGCTACATATTGCAAAGCCGACATAGTAAAATTTCAAAAACGTTGCAACCGCGAATTGCTCACCCCAGAGGAGTACAACGCGCCGCATCCCCATCCCGAAAACTCTTACGGGAAGACATATGGCGAACATCGCGAGTTTTTGGAGTTCGATTTGGAACAGCACCGACAACTCCAACAATGGTGCAATGAGTTTGGTATCGAATATTCCACTTCTGTATGGGACTTGACATCTGCAAAGGAAATATGCACGCTCAACCCAAGGATGATAAAAATTCCTTCCGCATGCAATCTCAATAAACCGCTTTTAGAGTATCTGTGCCACAATTTTGAAGGAGAAATCCACGTTTCGTTCGGTATGACATCCAAAGAAGAGGAAGAAGAAATTGTTTCTTTCTTCGAGGCCCAAAAACGCAATCAAGATCTTGTGATTTACAATTGCACTTCGGGCTATCCTGTGCCATTTGAAGATATCTGTCTTTTGGACATCAAACGTCTTTACGAAAAGTTTGAACACAGGGTCAAGGCAATTGGCTTTTCGGGACACCACCTCGGTATTGCAGTAGATTCGGCGGCAGTAGCATTGGGCGCAACGTTCATCGAACGTCATTACACTCTCGACCGCACTTGGAAAGGTACCGACCACGCCGCATCTCTTGAGCCCGACGGTGTCCGCAAACTTGCTCGCGACTGTCGTGCAGTTGCCAAGGCTCTGACCTACAAACAAGAGGACATCCTTGATATTGAAAAGGTTCAGCGTAACAAATTGAAAAAAAATCAAGTGAAATGGTAATTATTTGGTCAATTAACTAAAAAATATTTTGTCGATAAAACAAAAAGCATTAGATTTGCAGTGAACAATCAAAATGAAACTACTATGTCGTACACTAGACTTTTTAAACAGGACGTAACAATTCAGGCTATTCTGTATATCTTACAGAAAATGGGTGGCGTGTGCGATATTCATAAATGTCACAAAATCCTATATTTTTCCGACAACGAACATTTGTCGCGTTTTGGTAGGTCTATCACAGGTGATTCATACATTAAAATGGAATGGGGTCCAGTTCCAACGTGTGTTTATGACTTGTTGAAGGCTGTTAGGGGCGATAGTTACTTTGCAGCGCAGGTTGAAAACATAAGAAAAAATATGTTTCATTTTGTTAATCAAAAAGACATTCAATCAACATCTGCTCCCGATATGGACTATTTGTCACAATCAGAGGTAGATATTCTTGATAAATACATATCACAGTTTAAAGACCTTACCTTTCAACAAGTTTCGGAATTATCGCATGGTTTTGCGTGGAGCAATACTAAACGATACGGAGAAATTAGTGTTCGCGACCGTTTGACAGAACTTGGTGATAATGACGGTTACATTGAGTTCATAGAAGAACAATTAAAAGCGGAGGAGGCCTTTGCATAATGGAAGTTCCTTTGTCTGTGATATCATCTTCAGTGGTTAGAGGAGCAATTCTTCTTTCAGACTTTGAAGGGATTGACCATAGAAAGTTTTTCGTTGTGATGGGAATAAGCAAGGATAAAGTATGTGGATTCTTTTTTATAAACTCTAATGTTCATCCATTGATATTTAATAAACAAGAACTCCTTGATTTACAATATCCTTTAAAACATTCCGATTACACGTTTCTTAAATATGATTCGTTTCTCTGTGCTTCTACAGTGATAGAGCGAAATCTTAGCGATATTGCAGACGATATCAGTCGCGGTGGCACATCCATTATTGGCAAATTAAAAGATGAGCATATATCAGACGTATTGCAAATGGTAAATTCTTCTGTTGCAATTAGCAATCGACATAAGAAATTGTATTTTCAGTAGTATTATACTCTTTTATAATAATATACATGATAACTGCATTTATCCCTGTTCGTGGTGGCAGTAAGTCAATTCCTCTCAAAAACATAAAGCCATTTTGCGGCAAGCCGTTGGTTTGTTGGAATATTGAGGCTTTGGAAAATTGTGCGGAAGTGGACAAAATTATTGTTGCCACAGATTCCGACGAAATCGAAACAACCGTCGGTAAATTCAATTATAAGAAAACTAAAATCTACCGCCGATCCAAAGAAAACGCATCTGATACGGCAAGTACAGAAAGTGTAATGCTTGAATATATTAAAGCCGTACAAATGTCTGATGATGAAATATTTATGTTGGTTCAAGCAACCTCACCGCTTACACAGTCCGCAGATTTTACGGGCGGATTAACGATGTATTCTTCGGGACAATACGATAGTATTTTAACTTGTGTACGCAATTACCGTTTCTTTTGGAATACAGACGGGACAAGCCAAAATTATGATTACAAAAACCGTCCACGTCGTCAGAATTTCAGTGGAATGTTGATGGAAAACGGAGCATTTTACATCAATACGGTTGCAAACATAAAGTCATCAAGAAATCGTTTGAGTGGCAAAATAGGCATTTACGAAATGCCTGAATACACCTCCGCCGAAATCGACGAACCTGACGACTGGATTATCCTCGAAAATTTGATGCGCCGTCATATCTTATCTAAAAACCGACCGTCTAAACCTGAAATAAAACTCTTTTTGAGCGACGTTGACGGTACACTCACTGATGGTGGAATGTACTATTCAGAGAATGGTGACGAACTCAAAAAATTCAACACCCGCGATGGAATGGGCTTTCAAATGCTTCGTGAACGAGGCATCAAAACTGGAATCATCACTTCCGAGAATATGGCGCTCAACAAACGCCGTTTTGAGAAACTTAAAGTTGATTTCCTCATTCAAGGCAAACGCAACGGCGGCAAACTCGAAGCGGCATTGGAAATATGTTCGCAACTAAACATCAGCTTGGAGAATGTTGCCTTTATTGGCGATGATGTCAATGATGTTGAGTTGCTGTCTAAGGTAGGATTTGCAGCGTGTCCGGCCGATGCTTGTGAAGAGGTAAAGTCTGTTCCAGCAATTGAGGTGATGACACGGAAAGGCGGCGAAGGTTGTGTGAGAGAAATGGTTACATTGGTAAATAAAATGTAATCCCCCAAAGACTTAAATATTTTAACTAATGGAAAAGAAATTTGAAGATTTTATTGTTTCGGATCAAACAAAAACAATAGAAGCTCTTATCAAAATTAACAATAACAAACAAGGCTTTGTTATAGTAATTGATAAGGACGATAAGGTAGTTGGTGTTCTTACTGATGGAGATGTTCGCAGATCTATTATAAAAGAACACTCCCTCAATGATAATATTTCGTCGATTTTTACTCGTGATGCGGTTATAATTTCGATTAGTGATGGATTTGAAGCCGTAATAGAATCATTTAAAAAACAATCAATAAAGTTTATCCCTATTGTTGATGACCAAAGCAAACTAGTAAACATTATTACCAAAGGTCAGATGCATGCATTATTATTGCAAGATATCCAAGCCGATTTGTCGTACGATTTCTTTTCTCTTGATACTAATGTTGTGGATCATGAAATATATCTAAGACCTTGGGGGTATTATAAAACAACTGTTTTAAACGATTATTTTCAAACCAAAATAATCAGTGTTAAACCACAAGGTCAGTTGAGCCTTCAATCACATAATCATAGAGAAGAACATTGGATAGTGGCTCATGGAGAGGGTCTAGTTCAATTAGACAAATCAATAATTAAGGTAAGATGTGGCAGTAATATTTTTATTCCATTAGGATGTAAGCATCGACTTACCAACATATCAGATAATGAGTCGTTGATAATTACCGAGGTTCAAATTGGTGATTATTTTGGCGAAGATGACATTATCAGATATGAAGATATTTATGGCAGATGCTAATTTGACCACTTTTTTAGAATTCTCTATTCTTCATATTTATAATTGAATTAAATTAATTACCAATATTCCTTTTTAAGGAAATATACTTAATATATATGCAAAATCGCATTTATCTCTGCCTTGCTCATATGGGAGGCAGTGAAATGAAGTACATTCAGGAGGCTTTCGACACCAACTGGGTTGTGCCGCTTGGCCCTAATGTCAATGCCTTTGAAACCGACTTGGAAGTTTTTGTCGGTCAGAACAAAAAAGTTGTTGCGCTTACTACCGGCACTGCGGCGGTGCATTTAGCTTTGTTAGCTTGTGGAGTGCAACCCGGCGACGAGGTTATTGTGCAGTCGTTCACATTCTGCGCTTCTTCGCACCCTATAACATATTTGGGCGCTACACCTGTGTTTGTGGATTCCGAACCCGACACTTGGAATATGGATCCTGAGCTTTTGAAGCAGGCTATTGTGGATCGAATTGCCAAAACTGGACGCAAACCAAAGGCTATTGTGCCTGTGTATCTCTATGGCATGCCTGCCAAAATTAATGAAATAATGGCAGTGGCTCGCGAGTTCGACATTCCTGTGGTGGAAGATGCCGCCGAAGGTTTTGGAAGTTTGTACAACGGACAAGTTTGCGGCACATTTGGCAAATATGGTGTGTTGAGTTTCAATGGCAACAAGATGATTACCACATCTGGTGGTGGCGCTTTGGTGTGTCCCGACGAAGAGTCAAAACGTGAGATAATGTTTTATGCAACGCAGGCTCGCGAGGCGTATCCGTATTATCAGCACGAAAAAATCGGATACAATTATCGTATGAGCAACATTTGCGCTGGTATCGGTCGCGGTCAGATGGAGATTGTCAACGAGCATATCAACCATCACAAGCATCTCACTGCCTTGTACAAAAAACTCTTGTCGGTAGTTGACGGTATCACCCTTCATGAAAATCCGTCTCCTGAAATCGACAGCAATTACTGGCTCAATACCATAATCCTTGATAATAATCTTCGTGTAAAAGGTGAAGATAAAGCCTATACACAGGCAGTTCAAGGTGCTGTTGGTGGTGCGGCAGGTGTTACTCATACCGCAAGGTCGTTGCATACCGATTTTGAACCCAACAACAATGTTGAGGCTATGCGCATGGCATTAGACAAAGCCAACATCGAGTCGCGTCCGCTTTGGAAGCCTATGCACTTGCAGCCAGTATATAAGAATAATCCCGCTTATACCAATGGCGTGAGCGCTTCCTTGTTTAAATGCGGTCTTTGCCTACCATCGGGACCAATGGTGAGCGATGCCGATGTTGAGTATATTGTGGATACTATGAAGAACGCGATTATTTAGTTTGCTATGACCAATCAAGAAATCGGCATACTCGGTGAAAATGCTGCCGCAGATCTTCTGCAACAGAAAGGTTACACTATCTTAGAACGCAACTACCATGTTGGTCATCTTGAAGTGGATATTATAGCGTTTAAAGATGGTATTATTGTTTTCGTTGAGGTAAAAACTCGCTCTGCCGACTACCTTGTTGCTCCGCAGGAGGCTGTGAACTATCGCAAACAGAGCCTTATTATTAATGCTGCAAACGGATATATCCGCAAACACAAACGTACTGAGGAGGCACGCCTTGATGTTATAACTGTGCTACACAAAGGTGGTAAGATTACCAGTGTGTCCCATATTGAGAACGCTTATTATCCAACCGTTAGAACCCATTGATTGATTTTAATTCTATGCTTACGCTAATGTATATAACCAATTCGCCTTCTGTTGCCGAAATTGCGCAACGATATGGTGTGGATTGGATTTTTGTAGACCTTGAGACTCTCGGAAAAGAAGAGCGACAGAGGGATATGAATACTGTAAAGTCGCATCATACGGTCAACGACATTTCTGCCATTAAACCGATTTTAACCACCTCAAAATTGCTTGTGAGGGTCAACCCAATTCACGACGGGTCAAGGGCTGAAATCGAAGATGTTATTAGCCGAGGTGCTGATATCATTATGCTGCCAATGTGGAAAACCGTGCAGAATGTAGTTGATTTCCTGAGCTTTGTTGGTGGACGATGCAAAACACTTCTGCTGTTGGAAACCAAGGAGGCTTGCGAGGTGTTAGACGATGTTTTAAAAATTGACGGTATTGACTTTATACATATAGGACTCAACGACTTACATTTGAGTTACAACCTTTCGTTTATGTTTGAGCCGCTCTCAAACGGTTTGGTTGATGTTCTTTGCAACAAAATTGCACAGAAAGGTATTCCTTACGGTTTTGGTGGTATCGCCCGAATCGGAGAGGGTCTTATCCCTGCCGAAATGCTTTTGATCGAACATTGTAGGTTGAATTCTTCAATGGCCATTTTGTCGCGAAGCTTCTGTAACACTTCTATTTATAGCTCCATTAACGATATTGAGGATATTTTTGCTAACAATATGAAAAAACTCCGTGATTTTGAGGGTGTGGCAATGTCGCTCTCCGCTCACGACATGGCTTTTAATCATAATAGGATTGTTGAATGTGTTAAAAGAGTAATTAGCGAAAAACTATGAACCAAAGTCAGTTGTCCGTTTTATCCGCTAAGTACGGTTCTGCATTTTACTTGCTTGATACCCAGCAGTTTAAGGAAAATTTTTCTGAACTAAAAAGCGCATTTGCCACTATTTATCCAAATACCAATATAGCATATTCATACAAAACCAACTATATACCAGCACTTTGCAAGATAGTAGACGAATTGGGCGGATTGGCAGAGGTGGTTTCTGATATGGAACTCAACATTGCCCGAAGGGTAGGAGTGACGCCCAAAAATATCATCTGGAACGGACCCTACAAAAATCCGCAAGAATTTGAAACACTTCTCGTGGAAGGCGGACAAGTAAATTTGGATTCGTTTTATGAGACTGAACTGTTAAAAACTATCGCTAAAAATCATCCCGAAAAGATTCTGAACGTTGGCGTAAGAGTAAACTTCGCTATCAACGACAATACAGTTTCGCGATTTGGGTTTGATGTGGAATCAAAAGAGTTTTTTGATACATTAAGCGCTATCAATCAATTAGATAATGTAAAACTTTTGGGCATTCAGTGTCATTATGCCACTCGACGTCTTGAAACATGGCGTCCACGTGCCGAAAAAATGCTCGAACTTTTAAACCAAATTGGCATTGTTCCCCCTCGTATCGATTTGGGTGGAGGTCTTTATGGTAAGATTCACGAGAGTTTGAAAAAACAGTTCGACGCTTATATTCCTACCTATCAAGAATATGCGCAAGAGGTGGCTCCCCTTTTTGCCGAAAAGTTCGGTTCTATGCCAAATCCGCCACAGTTGCTTATCGAACCGGGTAGTGCTTTGGTGGGCGATTGTATGAGTTTTGTAGCCAAGGTGGTGTCTATTAAGAATATACGGGGACAATATTTTGCAACACTCCTCGGAAGTTCGCACAATATTAATATTTCGGGCAAGAATCCGCCGCTTACAGTGTATCCGCTTGCAAATGAGCGTTTTGAATATGATAATCTCAATTTCGTAGGCTACACTTGTATCGAAAGCGACGTGCTCTACCGTGGTTTCAACGGACTTTTGGGCGTGGGCGACTTTGTTGAGTTTGCCAACGCTGGTTCGTATTCGGTGGTTTTAAAACCGCCGTTTATCCTTCCTAATTTCCCTGTTTTGGACATCAGCGGCGACAATCCTGTTTTGATTAAACGTCAGGAGTGTTTCGACGATATTTTCCGCACATATAGTTTCTAAGGCTGATGTTCAGCAATTTTCTCAAACGTTTTTTTGACATTGTATCCTGTTTGGTGGCAACTATTTTGTTGCTCCCAGTGTGGATATTTGTGGCTTTGGCTATTAAAATAGACTCTAAGGGTCCTATTTTGTTTGCGCAAGGTCGCCGTACCAAGGGTGGAAAGGTGTTTAAAATGCTGAAATTCCGCTCAATGGTGGTTAATGCCGAAAATATTGGCACGGGTCTTTTCTCTTACGACAACGACCCACGTGTTACTCGTGTGGGTAAGTTCCTAAGAAAAACAAGCATTGATGAACTCCCTCAACTACTGAATGTTATCAAAGGCGACATCTCTATTGTTGGTCCTCGTCCATGCGTAACATACGAACTCGGCGATTTCGATACCCTTAATAAAAAATACAAGAAGCGCTTTGAAGTGAAAGGTGGCATCACAGGTCTTGCCCAAGTTAAGGGTCGCAACGAAAACTCTTGGGATGAGAAGGTTACGCTCGACAACCAATATGTTGACCGTTATAAATCCGAAGGTTTTTGGCTCGATATAAAAATAATGTGGTGGACTCTTTTTAAGGTTTTTACTAAGAAAAATATCAATGAGTCAAAGATTTCCGAAGATATGTCCGACATTGAATCGGCTGAACTTTCCGACGAAGAGGTAAAAAGAATTGCACATTTGCCCGATTAATTCTATTTTTGCGGTATGGAAAACAAAGAATCTAACCGCCTAATTTGGCTTAATGGTGATATTATAAATGTCAACGACGCAAAAATCAATGTTTTGTCGCCGTCGGCTCAGTTCGGACTTAATGTGTTCGAAGGCATACGTTGCTATTGGAGTAAGGAACGTAACCAACTGTATGCGTTTAGGTTAAAAGAGCATTACCGCCGACTTTTGCAATCAGTGCATCTTTTGCAAATCGAAGAAAAATATTCTTATGAAGATTTGCAAGAGGCTTTTGTTCAGGTGATTAAGGCAAACAACTATCGCGAGGACATTGCAGTGCGTCAGACAATTTTTGTAGATGGTTTCGGTACATGGCATTCGAGCGAAAAGGCAGGTATGTTTGTTTCTCCGATTGCTAAGGCAAAAACCAATCCCGAATACAACAAAAAGGGCTTGAATTGTTGCGTAAGTTCTTGGCGCAGAATCAGCGACAATGTGCTTTCGCCACGTATCAAGTGTGGAGCTAACTATATCAACAGCCGTATGGCTCAACGTGAGGCGCTCCGCAACGGCTACGACACTACCATTTTTCTCAACGAGTTTGGCAAGGTTTCGGAGGGTCCTGGCTCGTGCTTGTTTATAGTTAAAAACGGATGCCTTATCACTCCGATGTTTACCGACAGTGTTTTGGAGAGCATCACACGCGACACTATTCTTATTCTTGCTCGCGAAAACGGCATTGAAACCATTGAACGCACTATCGACCGCACCGAACTTTACACTGCCGACGAGGCTTTTCTTTGTGGTTCGGCTATGGAGATAACCCCAGTGGTGTCGGTTGATAAGTATTTGATTAATAATGGCATGGAGGGTGAACTTACCCACAATCTGCATTTAATATATCTTGAATGTGTTTGCGGTAGAAATCCCTTGCACACCGATTGGCTAACACCTATTTATTAGTATGTTGGAGGAGTTCAGCAACAACACTGTTTCGGTGGTAATGCCAGTCTACAATGCGGCTAAATATCTTGAAACTTCGTTGTTGTCGATTATTAATCAAACATTTAAAGATTGGGAATTGGTTTTGGTGGATGATTGTTCTACTGATAGGTCCCCAGAAATTATATCTAAATTTCAATCTCAGTATCCAAATATTTTCTACCATCGTTTAGCGCAGAATCAAGGAGCCGCTGTTGCAAGAAACACCGCTCTTAATATAGCCAAAGGCAGGTTTGTGGCTTTTTTGGATAGCGATGACATTTGGGAACCGCAAAAACTCGAATGTCAGATGGCGTTTATGCTTGAAACCGATGCTTTTGCATCTTGCACCGCCTCCGACACTATCGATGACAACGGCAATCCTCTTGGCAAAATTCGCAATGTGAATGATACAATTGACTATAAGTTCCTGTTGCACAATACTATGATTTCTACATCCACCGTAATTGTGGATAGGGAAAAGGCGGGACGGTTTAAAATGCCTCTGATGCGTTCGGGCCAGGATTATGCCACTTGGCTTATGCTTATGCGGCCTGGAAATATTTTTAGAGGAATCAATCAAGTGCTTACACATTATCGCGTTAGCAAAAAATCATTGTCGTCAAATAAGTTAGACAGCCTTCGACAAATATATCAGATTCAAACTCAGTTTGAAAGCATTGGCAGATTATCAGCCTTGATAAATACATGTTGTTTTGCTTTTAACGCTCTGAAAAAGAGAGTGTAATTATGTCACCGATTGTCTACGATTTTGTATTTGTCGTTTTGGTTTATCGCAACACCAAAGATTTGGAAGATTTTTTCACATCTTTGAAAACTCCCAATGCCAAGGTGGTGGTGGTAAATAGTTTTTATGATGATGATTCACGGGCTAAGTTCGAGGCTATTGCTCTTGCCCACAATGCCGATTTTCTCAATGTGGAAAACAAAGGCTATGGCTATGGCAACAACCGTGGATGCGAATATGCTTTAAACAATTATCAGTTTCGTTATCTGATAATTTCCAATGCCGATATCGAAATTCAAAAACTTGATGTCAACCAATTGTCGTCCAAGCATATTACCGCGCCAAAGATTCTTACAATTAGGGGCAAAAATCAGAATCCGTATCTGCCATTTTATTCTAAGTTGTATGAAAAAATAAAATATTTCTTTATCAAACGCCGTAGCCGTTTGACAATATTATGTTGGATTTACAGTAGATTTATACGGGAAGTTTATCTCCTTTTTCATAAAAAAGGCTATGTGTTTGCCGCTCATGGATCTTTTTTTATTGTGCCTTTCAATGCGTTACAAGTGCTGTTCCCACTCTACAACGAAAAAATGTTCCTCTTTGTAGAAGAAGCTCATCTGGCTATGCTGGCTCGTGAGAAGGGTATAAAAATTTATTATGATTCATCTATCGTTATCAATCATAAGGAAGATGGCAGTGTTTCGTTTTTGAATAACGAAAATGAGATTCAAAACGAATCTTACATTGAGTTTTATAATACGTGGTTTAAAAAATAAGATTTGTTTCTTTATAAACCTTTATAAAAAAAATCCCCGGGGAGTATTTCCTCGGGGATTTTGTTTTCAATAGTTTTCGGTTGTTACCGTACCTTTGTTTCTAAAAAAGCTGATTATAAAAAGACTTCTATTATAAAAAAGTTTGATTTGGTTGTAATATATTGATAATTTAGGTCGTGTTAATGGTTCTTTTATTTATTGCGATACAAAGATAGACCTCTTCTGGCAACGTTGTCATCGTTCATTTTGTTCATTTTAATGAATAGGTTCTGCATAAAGGTCAAACTCCTCTGCGTCAATGATTTTTACATCGTAATAATGTCCGATTTTTAATTTTGGTGCAGTGGATTGTTTTATCAACACTTCGTTGTCTACTTCGGGCGAATCCTGCATTGTGCGTCCTACAAAGTATTCGCCTTCGGTGCGGTCTATTACTATGTTGAATGTGCGTCCTATCTTGGCAACGTTCTGTTGCAGAGATATTTTCTGCTGAATAGCCATTATCTTGGCGGCTCTTTCGTCTTTCTTTTTCTGCGAAATACGGTCGGCGAAATGCTCTGCGCTGTATGTGCCTTCTTCGGCTGAGTAGGTAAACACACCGAGACGGTCGAACTTAATTTCTTTTACAAATTCCACAAGTTCATCGAATGCGAGGTCGGTTTCGCCCGGAAATCCAACCAAGAGACTTGTACGCAGTGCTATGTCGGGTATCTCCTCGTGGAAACGTTTCAGCAGTTCCATAGTCTCCTGTTTGGTATGTCCGCGTTTCATCTTTGATAGCACACGGTCGTTGATGTGCTGCAGCGGAATGTCTAAGTAGTGACAGATTTTTTTGCTGCGTTTCATCAGTGCGAGGGTCTCCAAGGGGAAATTGTTGGGATAGGTGTAGTGCAGGCGTATCCAACGCACTTTGTCTATATTGTCTAATTGTTCCACAAGACGGGGTAATGCGTATTCGTTGTAAATATCTTTGCCATAGTAACTTAGGTCTTGCGCTATGAGGTTAAACTCAGTAGTACCGTTTTCAGCCAAAAGTTTTACTTCGTTTACAATATCTTCTATCGGTCGCGAAATGTAACGTCCTCTGATATAGGGTATTGCACAAAATGCGCACATACGGTTGCAGCCTTCCGACACCTTTATATATGCATAATGTTTGGGTGTGGAAAGACTTCGTGCTATGCCGCCTTCGGTGAATGTTTGGCAGTCGAGTTTGTTGAGAATATCTTGCAGACTATCCACCCCGAAAAATTCGTCAACTTCGGGTATCTCTTTTTCCAAATCTTTTTTGTAACGTTGTGATAGGCAGCCGAATACAAACAAGTGTTCTATTTCTCCTTCTTGTTTCATTCTGGCGTATTGCAGAATGGTGTCGATCGATTCCTGTTTGGCGTCGAGAATAAATCCGCAGGTGTTGATTACCACAATGTCGGCATTGCCGTGTTCGCCATATACCACATTGTAGCGGCTGTGTAGACGGGTGGCAAGGTCTTCACTGTCAACGGTATTTTTGCTGCATCCGAGCGTTATGATTGATATTGTTTTTTTGTCCATATTTTATAGTGTGGATTTGCTGCAAAAATACACTTTTTTTGCCTCTTATTGTTATCTTTTAAAAAATAATGTGTAGATTTGCATTAGGCAATTGCGCCTGTTTTTTATATGAAACACATAATTTTTAATAGATATGGCATTTACAATCAGCGGAATACAGCAATTAGGAGTGGGCGTTGAAAACGTCTACAAAGCGTGGAATTGGTACAGAGAGAACTTCGGGTTCGATATCCTTCTCAGCGATGCACCCGGCGAGGCGGCTCTTATGCAGCCTTACACCGACCACCGTCCTCAAACTCGTCACACAATATTGGCTTACAATATGCAAGGCGGCGGCGGATTAGAAATCTGGCAATACACGTCGCGCAAACCGCAAAAAGCACCGTTTACGGTGATGCTTGGCGACCTCGGTACTTTTATTGGAAAAATCAAAAGTAGCACTGTGGCAGCCGCTTACCTCAAGTTTAAGACTACGGGCGGAAAAATCCGTTCTAAATTTTCCAAGACTATCGACGGCCGTGATCATTTCTTTGTAGAAGATCCTTTTGGTAATCTTTTTGAAGTGGTGCAGAATGATACCACTTTCCAAGAAACCGAATCCAAAACCGGCGGAATCTACGGCGCTATCGTAGGCGTGTCGGATATGGAAAAATCGATGAAGTTTTACGATGAAATTCTCGGTTACGACACTGTGGTGTACGACGAAACTGGTGTGTTTGAAGACTTTGCCAATTTACCCGGTGGTGATGAGCGTTACCGTCGTGTGCTGCTGTCTCATTCGCAAGAGCGCAAAGGTCCGTTCTCAAACTTCCTCAACGTTTCGCAGATAGAACTTGTGCAACTTGTTGACAGCGAGCGTCAACCGCGTAAAATTTACGATTTTAAAACTCACCTTTGGGGCGACCCCGGTTTTATTCAGATATGCTTTGATATCAAAAATATGAAAGATCTCAAAGATTTTTGCGAAAGCAAGGGCGTATATTTCCAAACCGACAGCAACCCTGAGGCTTACGAATCTGAGGCTGAAATTTTTGATATGGGCGGCGCTTCGGGTCACTTTACTTATATCGAAGACCCCGATGGCAACCTTATTGAGTTTGTGGAAACTTACTATATTCCTGTGCTCGAGAAGTTTAACATTGGCATCAACCTCAAAAAACGCGACCCCGAAAAGGCTCTGCCAAACTTTATTATGGGCGGTCTGCGTTTCTTGCGCAAGGGTGCCGACTACACCTCGTCGCGCACTGCCAAGGAGAAATCAAAGATTGCCGACCAATGCGCCGAAAATCTCAAAAACAAACTTGAACAAGAATCTGAAAATAATAAATAATTCACTGATTATGAGCCAAAAATATTATTTTGTCTGCCGTAGTTGCGGACACAAAATCAACTCTTTTGACGAGTGGTTTAAACTCGGTCAGAAGTGTCCCGAATGTGGAAAAAATTTTGTCGACACCAAATATACCGCCGACCTTAGCAAACTGAAAAACCTATTCAGTACTAAGGACGACGTTAAAAGCCTTTGGCATTATTTCGATTTCTTGCCGTTAGACAAGAAGGAAAACATAGTTTCGGCGGGAGAGGGCGTTCCCCAAATCGACCGTTGGCAGTTTCTTGAGGAATTTGCACGCAAGGAATACAACACCGATTGCAAGGTTTATGTAATGCGTCACAATACAGGCAACGCCACACGCACTTTCAAGGATATCGCAGGCACACTCGCTGCTTCGGTTCTCAAGGAGTGCGGCATCAACGAATACGCTGTGGCAAGCACTGGCAACACAGCCAACGCTTTTTCGCACTATCTGGCTATGGCTGGCATCTCGCTCTATGTGTTTATGCCCGAAGATGCTGTAATAGAGAATATTGCATCGGTTAGCAGTTACGGTCAAAAGGCTGTTATCTGCAAAGGCGACTATGCTTTTGCTAAAAAGATTGCTGGCGAGTTTACCGCCAAAAATAATATTCTAATGACTATCGGCAACACCGACCCTCTGCGTGTGGAGGCTAAGAAAACTTGGGTTTACGAATGGCTTCGTCAGGTTGGCGAAACTCCCACAGTATATTTCCAAGCACTCAGCGGCGGCACAGGTCCTATTGCTGTAGAAAAGGCTTTCGACGAGATTGAACCCCTCGGCATTGTTAAGCAGCGTCCCCGTTATATTTCAGTGCAACCGAGCCTATGCGACCCGATGACTCAGGCGTGGGAAAAGGCCAAGGCTAACAATTTCCCCGAAGGTTGGCAGAATGATTTCCCAAAAATCCAAAATCCCAAGACCAAAGTTCAAACCCTTGCCACAGGCGTTCCCGGTACATATCCTATCATTGCCGACATCACCAAAAAGTCGGGCGGCGAAATTATCTCGTTCAACGAAGACCGTTTAGTTGACGTTGCACGCCTTATCACTTTCAAAACAGGAGAAAAAATCGGTCCTGCTTCGGCTGTGGGAATGGGCGGATATTTCGATGCTCTTAAAAAAGGCCTTGTACGCAATGGCGACGTAGTGATGATAAATATGGGCGAAGGCGTTGACCGTGCATCGTTCTTCTTGCAAGAATATGTCTACAACGAAGACCGCGTGTCGGCAGCCGACGAAATCAAACCATTCAGCCGCAAGGATTTAGAGTTCCGTTTGTGGCGAAATATTCTTAAGTAGTTTTAACTGAAAAATTTTTGCATAGTGGCCGTCGGACGTGATGTCCGGCGGTTTTTTATTTGCCGCTGCCTATCAGCGTGATAAGTTCGAGCCAAGTTTTGTGAGTGAGAACGGCAAACACAGCAATTGCCATCCAGCATATTACCCCGGGGTAGCGCTCTTTTTGATTGAAACCAAGGTCTAAGGCTGTGCCAAATGATTTTTTTAAACCTTTATTGCTGAATATGTCTTTGAATTTCAGTTTGTTGCCTTTGCCCAATCCTTCCGACACCGCCTTTATCGACCAGATTTCGTCTAACAAGAGATGGCAGAAATATCCGCAACTTACAGCGAACGATATTACAAACTGTTCTCTTATGTTAAGTTTGGTGGTGGAGGCTATGAATAAGGCTATTAGGAAACTTAGAATATATGCTGGTAGTGAATGAAATATACCTCGATGGTCGGTGTGCTTTTTAAAAAATTCTTGCAATATTAGTTTTACAAAGAAGAAGCAAGCCGCTGGCACAAACACCTTTAAAGCCAATGTAGCACCTGCCATATGCATCCAATATAGGCTCATCGCCGCCATAAAGTAGGCATAAAACGAGAATATTATCTTTACTGGAATACCCGGCCCAGAGTCCATATCAGGTAAAAATGAACCTATTACAGTTGCAAAAAACACTATTACTGCCATATACGCATTTGGTATAAGGTTCCAGTTGTAAGAGATAACCGCCACGGCAAATCCTGTTACCGCTCCGGCTTCTACGTGAGTTTTAAAGTCTGCCATCTTGTATGTTGTTTTCTGAGTTTTGAGTAATGCCTATTCCGTGCTTTGCGTTGTACTTGTTTAAAAACTTGTGGTAAAACCACATAACACCCCATGCTATTAGTGTGCCTTCTATTGCGCCTACGAAAATATCGCCGAGAAAATGTCGTCCTAAGTATATTCTCGAATATGATACAAGCAAGGCTATAAAGTAGATGGTGATAGTATAATACTTGTTTTTAAAGTATTGTGAAGTCATTAAAGCAAGAGCAAAAAATGTGGCTGCGTGGGCAGAAAAGAAACCGTATTTGCCGCCACGATCGCCGTTGACGATATGCACCGAGTCCATTATGCTCTCGTCCCAACATGGACGAAAACGTTGCGCAGTATGTTTTACAAGGTTGCACAATTGGTCGGCGCACAATATTGCCACTGCTGCAAACAATAGAAAAATTATTGCCGTGGTGTAGTTAGGTTTTGCTTTCCTAAATAAAAAGAACAACAATCCCGCCCCAATGCAAAACCACGTATATTTGTTCGACACTATATAAAAAAAAGTGTCGAAGCCTTCGGAGTTTAGTCCGTTGATGGCAAGGGTGATGTCTTGGTCTAATTGCAGAATTGTGTCCATTGTCGGGCTATTGCTGTTTTTCTTTCTCAGGCATATCGGCTATGATGTCTAATCCTCCTTTCACTTTGTCGCCGATTTTTACGCGGATTTTGGTTCCAAGCGGTAGGAAGATGTCGGCGCGTGAGCCAAATTTTATAAATCCGAACTGCTGACCTTGTTTGGCTGTGTCGCCTTCGTTGAGCGGGGCTACAATGCGGCGTGCCATAAATCCTGCTATCTGGCGGAACATTATGTCGATGCTGTCTTTGGTGCGTACGGCTATGGTTGTGCGCTCGTTGTCGGTAGATGATTTGGGGTGTGCCGCCAAAAGGTATTTGCCTTCGTGATGGCGAAAGTATACCACCTTGCCCGATACAGGCCAGCGGTTTGAATGAACGTTCCAAACCGACATAAATACCGAAACTTGTATACGTTTGTCTTTGAAATATTCTGGTTCTTCCACTTCTTCTATTGCCACCACTTCGCCATCGGCAGGGGAGAGGATAACGTATGGATTCTCAACCACATGTCGTTTTGGGTCGCGGAAAAACTGCAGCACCAAAAATAGCAAAAATAGCGAACCGAGTTGCAATAGGTATCCCGGAATCTTGTATTCGCCAAAAAAGTGGAAGTATAGCCAATTGACTAAGATTATAAATAATACTACTATTAAAATGGTTATGTATCCTTCTTTGTGTATCATAATGTGTTTAGTTTATTCCATTAATAAAGTGCAGGCGTAGACAGGAATTGCTGCTAAAAGGGCACTGTCGAAGCGGTCTAACACACCGCCGTGACCAGGTAGGAGAGTGCCAGAGTCTTTAATTCCGGCGTTGCGTTTAATCATAGATTCAGCCAAGTCGCCAAGTACTGCGAATGTTACGCAAACGGCAGCAATGAGCAACCATTGGGGTAGAGAGTAGATTCCAGCCAAATAGTATACGGGAAAAGCTGCGGCAATAGTAAGAATTATTCCGCCTACAAGACCTTCTACTGATTTTTTTGGCGAGATTCGTGGTATGAGTTTGTGCTTACCAAAGAGTGTGCCTGCGCAGTAAGCTCCAGTATCTGCCACCCAGATAAAGATGAAGAAACATAGTAAAACCTTCCCGTCGGGTTCGTGGGTGCCAGGAAGGTACAGCAAATTGCTTAGGAGCCCCAATGGTAGCGCAGTGTAAAGGATGCCGAGTATCGTGTTTGCCCAATTGTCGATTGGGGTGTCTTTTTTTCGGTAGATTTCGATTACTGGTACAAGACAAAATGCAGTGGCTACAAGCACAATGTATTTTGCCGGGATGTTTCCGCCTGCAATAAAAAATAATGCAGAAAAGAGCAATAAGGCAAGAACCACGCCCGTAACAGTTTGTGGAGTGTATCCTTTTGCTTTGCATATACGGTAGTATTCTAATACTCCTGTTACGGTAAAAAATCCAAACACTATTAAAAACAACCATCTGCTAATTGTAGCCGATGCTATTACCAACGCCAAAAACAGCGCACCTGTTATTATTCTCGAAAGAAGGTTACTCTTTTTCACTTTCGTTAATGTTGGTTAATATTTCTACGGCAGAATCGTAGTTGATTTCGTCTACATAGAGGTCAACGTCGAACATAAAATCTCGGTCTAATCTTGTGATAGTAACTGCTTCAATTCCAGCTTTTTCGAGTATAGCCATGGCGTAGTCGGCTTTGATTTGCGAATTGTAGGTTGCAGCATTTTTCCACTCTTTTCTTTCGTTGATGATGGAGATGGCTTTTTCTTCGTTGCTGCATTCAACATAAAGCTCGTATTTGCCATTGTTGTTGACTATGATAGAACGGATGTTGTATTTTCCTAATAAGTTTTCGCGTATTTCTGCGCGGTGGAGCATAGAATAGTCGTTTATCTTAATCCATCCGATAAGGTCGGAGAGCGTTTGACGTGCATTTTCTAGGTCGGCTGTTTTTACATAGATGTCGATCTCGGCCTTCATGTACTGCTCATCGCGTTTTTTGATGACTATGGAAGGAATGTGTTTTTCGTCGAGCAACTCTACTCTGAATCTTGTTTGACGAGTGCGCAGGCAGGTTTCCAATAGGCTCCAGCCTTCGAGTTTCTCGCCGTTGATGAATGGCAATGTTTCGTCAATTTTTTCTGTAGGCACAAACAACTCGTAGTTGTTGAGTACGTAACGGGGGTTGCTGCATTTTTTGATTTCAGCCTTTATGCCGTTTTGCAGAAGTATGTCGCGCAGGTTTTCAAGCGGTTTAGATAATATAAACGAATCCACTTTTGTGAGCCCGTGAAACTCTTCAATTATGGCGTGCGCCATTTTTTCGTCTTCTTTCCTTACATATAGCTCGTATTCGCCGATAAGGAAAAGACTGTCTTTGGCGTTGATTACCACTGCGTTGATATTGTTCTGCTCTAATATAGTTTTACGAATCTCCGCCTGATGAGGTCGGTCGAATGATTCAAGTTTTACCCAATCTTCCATAATATTACCATTTAAGAGTTACGAATTATGCATTGTTTAACGTATAATTGTCTATAAGGTTTGTGCCGAAGGGGGAGGAGTGTCGTCTTCGTCGGGGTCTTGTTTCGACGATGTGTCTTCCTCAATTTCTTGTCGCTCTTTCTGTATGCCGTATAGAGCCTCTTCCTGACGTTTGTTGGCAAATTTGCGTTTGCCGAATATGCGTTCAACGTCTTCGGTGAAGATTACCTCTCGTTCCAACAGCAGCTGTGCCAATTGTTTAAGCCCTTCGATGTGCTCGTTGATGATCTCTTTGGCTCGTGTGTATACTTTGTCTACAAGTTCTTTGGCTTCTTCGTCGATAACTTCGGCGGTTTTTTCGCTGTAAGGTTTCTGGAATGAGTAGTCGCCGTTGTTGGCATTGTAGAAACTAATGTTGCCCACCTTGCTGCTCATGCCGTATACCGAAACCATAGCGTAGGCGTATTTGGTAACACGTTCAAGGTCGTTGAGTGCACCGGTTGAGATTTTTCCAAAGTTGATTTCTTCGGATGCACGACCTGCCACAAGTGCGCACATTTCGTCGAGCATCTGCTCTTTGGTGGTGATTTGGCGTTCTTCGGGTAGATACCATGCTGCTCCTAGTGCTTTGCCACGGGGAACGATTGTTACCTTGATGAGCGGCTGTGCGTTTTCGAGCAACCATGATACTGTGGCGTGTCCTGCCTCGTGGAATGCTATGGTGCGTTTTTCCTGCTCGGTGATTATCTTGTTTTTCTTTTCGAGACCGCCGATTATGCGGTCAACGGCGTCTAAAAAGTCTTGACGGCCAACGGTTTCGCGGTTGTTGCGGGCTGCAATGAGTGCTGCCTCGTTGCACACGTTGGCAATGTCGGCTCCTGAGAATCCCGGTGTCTGTTTCGCCAAAAGGTTTACATCGAGTTCTGGGTCGGTTTTCAAAGGTTTGAGGTGAACACCAAATATCTCTCCACGCTCGTTGAGGTCGGGGAGGTCGATGATTATCTGGCGGTCGAATCGTCCAGCACGCATCAATGCGGGGTCTAACACGTCGGCACGGTTGGTGGCGGCTATCATAATGATTCCGTTGTTGGTTTCAAAACCGTCCATCTCGGTAAGCAGCTGGTTGAGAGTGCTTTCGCGTTCATCGTTGCTGTGGAAACTTAGGCTGTTGCCACGTGCGCGTCCAATAGCGTCGATTTCGTCGATGAAAATGATGCAAGGTGCTTTCTGTTTTGCCTGTGCAAAGAGGTCTCTTACTCGTGAGGCACCTACGCCCACAAACATCTCCACAAAGTCGCTACCCGACATTGAGAAAAATGGAACGTCGGCTTCGCCTGCCACTGCTTTGGCTAACAATGTTTTACCTGTGCCGGGAGGGCCTACGAGCAATGCACCCTTGGGTATCTTGCCTCCTAAGCGTGTGTATTTCTGTGGATTTTTAAGGAAGTCAACAATCTCGGTAACTTCGGTTTTGGCTTCTTTTAAGCCTGCCACGTCGGCAAATGTTATCTTCGACATAGTTTCGCCTTTGTCGAACATTTTGGCACGTGATTTTCCCATGCTGAAGATGCCTCCGCCAGCGCCTCCTCCAATTCTGCGGAACATGAAAATCCATATTCCCACAATTATCAAAAGTGGTAAAACCCAGCCAATTATGTCGCTAATATAGTCGGGACGGCTGTCGCTCTCAAATACAATTCTTTCGTTTTCGGGGAAATCTTTCTGCGCTTCGGCAAGCCTTGTTCCAAATTCTTCTGGCGATGAAATTTGGTAGTAGAAGTGCGGTCCGTTTAATGGAATTTTCTTTTCGCGCAGGTATTTGTATTTGTCGGTGTTGTAAACATCTTCTTTTAATATAATGTGTGCCTTCTCCTTGTTTACCACCACAATGCGCTTGATGTCGTGGTTGAGGAGCATGGTTTTCATGTCTTCCCAGTAGATTGTCTGCGGCGAACCTGCAGGATTGTAAAACTGGAACATTATAATGCATAGCGTGGCTATTGCAAATATCCAAAATATGGCGTTGTTCTTGCCGTTGTTCGGTCTGTTGGGGCGAAACGGCGGGGGAGTGGGTGTTTGTTTTTCCTCCATTTTATATAATATAATTGTGTGCTAATGATTATTTATTTTGAAATTATCTGTTCGTCGGGATAGTCGGTGCGTGGAGCATCAGCCCATAGGCTTTCGAGACGGTAAAATTCTCTTGCCTCGGATAGGAATATGTGAACTACTACGTTAATGTAGTCTAAGAGAATCCATTGCGCATTTTCGCGACCGTGTATATGAACAGGCTTTTCTCCAGCGTTTTCGCGAAGATAGTCGTCAACTTCGTCGGCAATGGCTAACACTTGACGTGGATTGTCGGCTTCGCCTATCACAAAAAAGTCGCAGATGCTACCAGCTGTCTGCCTCATATCTAATTTAACAATCTTTTGTCCTTTTTTCTCTTTTATCGCCGCCACAGCTATGTCGGCAAGTACTTCGCTTGTTATCTCTGTATGTTTTTTCGCCATTTTGTAATTTAAAATATGTGGACTCAAAATTGAGTCTTTGTTTTCAAACTGCAAATATACGTTTTTTAATTAAATTATAAAAGCAATGATTGAAAATATTTACGATAATGAGTTGGTGAGTTCCACAAAGTCTTCTACCGACAATTGTTCGGGGCGTAATGTGAGAAATCGCTCTTGTGTGGCACTGCCGTTTAAATATTTTGCGAGAGAGTTTCGCAGCATCTTGCGGCGCATTCCGAACGACTCTTTTACAATGCGGCGGAATAGAGCTTCATCGCATGGAAGGGTTTTCAAACCGTTGCGTTTGAGACGTATTACCGCGCTCTGCACTTTGGGCGGAGGGTTAAACTTGCTGCTGTCTACGCCGAAGAGGTATTCGATGTTGTAATAGGCTTGCAAAAATACGCTGAGTATGCCGTATTCTTTTGTGCCTGGCTTGTTGGCTATGCGTACGGCCACTTCGCGCTGAAGCATGCATACCACTTGGCGTACTTCATCTTTGTGGTCGAGTATTTTAAAAAAAATCTGGCTCGATATGTTGTAAGGGAAGTTGCCGCAGATTATTGGAAAACCTTGGGGCAAGAGTTCGTTGAGGTTGGCTTTGAGAAAATCGCCGCCTATAATTTTATCTTGCTGATATAGTTGAGGAAAATGTGTAACAAGGTATTCTACACTTTCGCGGTCTATCTCTATTACACTCAGGTCGATATCATTGCGGTTTGCCAAAAATTGTGTCAGCACGCCCATGCCAGGACCTATCTCTAAGCATACCGGCTTAGATTCTTCTTGGTGTGTGTAGTCGATGCTGTCGGCTATGCGTTTGGCTATATTCAAATCGGTGAGAAAATGCTGTCCGAGGTTTTTCTTGGGTTTTACGTCCATATATAATTTTTTATTGATTGCAAAATTACTAATATTATAACTATATCCAAACTTTTTTACTATCCTCCCCCCGTCTGGAAGACGGCATTTCTATAACCCCCGTACACGTATGTGTGGGAGGCTGATGGTGCTGGCACCATCAGAACGGATATCCGATACCTAAGCAGAATGCCCAGTTGCTTTTGCGGAGCATAAATCTGCTATCGTCTTTCATAATCCAGCGGCTACCTTCGGGAAGCGATGGGTCGTGGAGCTTGAGCCCGAAATCTGTGCGGAAAATGAAGAAGTCGAAATCGAGCCTTAGTCCCAATCCTGAGCCAACTGCTATCTCTTTGTAAAAACGCTTGAAGTCAAAATCGCCACCCGTACGGCGGTCGTCGGCATTGATGCTCCAGATGTTGCCTGCGTCTACAAACCATGCGCCTTCTATCACCCAGAACACTTTGAAACGGTATTCAAGGTTTGCTTCGATTTTCATGTCGGAGGTCATATTTGGAAACTGCTTTTGCAATTCGGTTTCGGCATCCTGTTTTACAGAGTAACAACCAGGACCTACGCTCCTTATCTGCCATGCCCTTAGGCTGTTGGCACCGCCAGAGAAGTATTGCTCGGTAAAGGGCATTGATGAGCTGTTGCCATAGGGAAGTCCTACGCCCAAATATCCTCGTAACGCCATTGTGGTGGTTTCAGAAGTTTTGAGGTAATGCCGGTAGTCGATGTCGGTTTTAAAAAACTGGGCGTACATGGTGTTGACTAATGGCACTGTGTATGCGCCTTCGTCGTTTTGCTCAGTTTTAAATTTTTTGTTGGCAAGTTGCAAAAGGTTGCCAGCCCAGCTGATATTGAGCTTTAGGTAATCGTAGTTTCGTTTGCCGCTGCTTTGGTTGTTGAATGTTATGCTGTAAGTGCTGCCAAGAATAAAATGGTCTTGGTACGAATCTTTGATGTATAGTTTTTCGAGCCAACGCATAAAAGTGCTGTCGGTGTTGGAAATATGTATCGAGCTTAGGCGCAATGGTGTGAAAGTGTGTGTGTAGTAGTTGCCCACTTGCCATTGGTAATATAAGTTGACGTTTACCATTGAACGGGTATAGTCGGGACGCAATCGGTAGTTGATACCTGCCGAAAAGTAAGTTCTCGGTGTGTTGTCGCGGAAAAAATCGCGCAGAAACTTGAATAACAACAGACGTGGGAAATATAGCCTTGCCTCCAACCCGTATTCTTGGGTGTTGAGGTTGAGCTTGAGCTGCTCTTTGCTGAGGTTGTTTTGACTTTCGAGCGCCACTGACGCTTTCATGTCGAAGGTTTCGGCACCGTGAAAAATATTTTTGTGCTGGTATGTGAGCGAGGATGCCGCACCGAGGTTTCCCGACGAGTTTGTGCCGCCGATTTCAAATATATACGCCTGCAACATATTGTTGGTGAGAAAGATATTGCAGTTGAGCGAATCACGGGCTGGTGCGGGTGAAAATTCAATGTTTACCATCTTGTACATATTGAACGTTGAAAGGTGGCGGTATGTGTTGGTGACGTCGTTTTGACGATAAAGGCTGCCAGGACGCACAAATACTTCGTTTGCCACTACGTCGGGTTTAACATCTCTTCCTCCGTGACTTACAAAATATATCGGGCTTCCTTTGAAATTGTGCAAAGTGGTATCGGTATCGTTGTAATAGTCATCGCCATCGGTGAGGGCTTGCTTACCGTTGTGATTAGGGAATACAGCCACCTGCGAAATGTAGGAACGGCGGTGGTCGATGGTGCGACCGTTGTCGAGTGTTATAGGTTCGATGGTGACAGTAAGGTCGGCTTTGTGATCTTTGCCAATTGTGTCGATTTGGTAAGTGATGTAGTTTTTGGCAAACGAGTAGTAGCCATTGTTTTTAAGATGGGCTGTAATGCGTTCAGATTCAGTACGAAGTACATCGGCATCGAGGTTGCTTCCTAAGGCAAACAACCGCGACAAAGTGTCGGTGAGTACATATTTGCGAAGAGTGTCTTCTTGAATGTTGTACGATACGTTGTTGATGGTGATGGGAGTGCCTGCGGTGATTTTGTATGTAACTTCGGTGTTGCGGTGCTTGGTTTTTTCGGTGTATTCAACTTTGGCATCGTAAAAGCCCTTGTTGCACATATAAAGCCGTATCTGCTCTGCCGATTTTGCCGACATTACCGGATTGTACTTAACAGGCTCTTCGCCAATGTTTTGTATAAAAATAGGAAGGCAAAACTTTTTTGTTTTTTCAGAATAACCCTTGTCGCGTAGACGCTTTGATTTTTCGATGTATTTATTGTATTTGCGGCTGTCTTTTGGGTAAAAACGGGCGCGGGTTCTGAGCTTTGATAATTTGTTTTCGTGCTCTATTCTAAGCAAATCGTTTTTTTCGTCGATTTTTTTTTGTATTTTTGCCCTGCGTTCGTTGTTTTTTACGGGGTCAACGCTGTTGTATACACGGGCGTGAATGGCAATGCCGAATACCGACCGCACAGGTTTCTGGCGGATATACTCTTCGGTTTCTGAAACATCAATCTGCCTAGTGTCGCATTCTACCGACATTTTTGTGAGCAGAGTTTCGTCTTCGGCGAAATATTTTTTTGGGCTGCAGCCGTTTAGCACAATTGTTGCAGCGGTTATGATTGTTAAATATTTGATCGAGATACTCATAGCGGCAAAAATACTGCTTTTTTAAATACAGTGCAAAATTATTAAATATGCTTAGCAAAAACAGAATAAAGCAGATTAATTCTCTGCAAATTAAAAAATATCGTCAAGAATCTGGCACATTTGTGGCTGAGGGCACTAAAGTGGTGCTTGAATTGTTGCGCTCCGAAATGCGTATTAAAGAAATTTTTGCAGTGCCCGAATGGATTCTTTCGTACGCCGACCGTTTTAAAAACACTATTATTACAGCTGTAAATGCGGTGGAGATACGCAAATTGTCGGCTATGACCACAGCTTGCAGCGTGGTGGCGGAGGTGTATATTCCCAAGCCTGCGTCTAAGCCGGGCATACGCAAGGGTGAACTTTGTCTTGCATTAGATGGTGTGCGCGACCCTGGTAATTTGGGAACTATTCTCCGAATTGCCAACTGGTATGGTATTAGTACAGTTTTGGCGTCGAACGATTGCACTGATATGTATAACCCCAAAGTGGTGCAAGCTGCTATGGGTTCGGCTTTTAGAGTGAGGGTTGATTATTGCGACTTGCCTAAAATGCTATCGGAAGCTAGTAGCATGGGTATCGACGTGTTTGGTACTTTTATGGACGGCGAGAGCATTTACAGTACCGACCTTTCAAATGGTGGGGTTATTGTTATGGGCAACGAAGGCCACGGTATTTCAAGCGAAGTATCAGCGGCGATTTCGCGGCGAATTGCCATACCTTGCGGCTGCGATTCTGCCTCGGCTCCCGAAAGTCTCAACGTTTCGTCGGCTACAGCTATTGTTTGCAACGAATTTTACCGTGTTTTAAATCAAAAAAAATAGCCTTGTAAGTTGTTGATTATAAATTAAAAGTAATTTTTTTTGAAAAAACTTTCAAAAAAATTGCAACATATTCAAATTTAAACCGTACATTTGCACAGAGATTGTTTAGAGGTAGTAGATTAGTTAATAGTTAGTTTTTTTTTTGAAGCGGGACACCAAGCTCCCGCTTTTTTTATATAACACTTTTTCCGCTGAAGTTTTTTAGATTGAGAGAATCGATGTCGATATGGCATCCGAGCAGGTTGCATTCGTTGAGCGTTTCGGCAATGGTGCTAAGTATCGGCACGTCTAATGGCATGAGCAAAGTAAAAACGCATCCTTTGCGACAAAACTTAACCGTGGTAACGGTGTGATGGCGGTCGTCTTGAAATGCGAACTCTTTTTTTATGATTTCTTTTTGCAATGGCGAAAACTCTTGTTTTGATTCTGACCTTACGGTGGCTTTGAATTTGATTTTGCCGTCAACGCTGCCAAAGGGAGATAGTATATAAATTTTAACTTCGCCTGTAAGGTCGTACTCCACATTGCCTTTGCACTCGTTGCGGGCAATTGCGGGCCAGAAGTCGTAAAGCCCTTGGTGTTTTTTTGCGTATTCGGTGAGAAAGCGCAGCGCCTCAATGCTGCCAATGTCGGCCATATCCGACAGTGCGGTTTTCACTTTGTCGTCGTTGTCGTTGTGGTTTAGTATTAATGCGTTGGCCTCAAAAGATTTGCAGTTGTTGCCTGTCTGCCTCCGCCTTTGCGAAAATTCGGTGTAGTCTATCTGCTCCTCCAATGGAATGCGCTCGGTAACAAACTCTACCGGGCGAGCGTAGTCTATGCCGTATTCTTTATTTAGGTAATCGCGAAACGAGTCTGTTTTGTTGAGAAGCATAATAATAACAAATTATAAATGGTTAATAGCTAGTTGGTGTATGCGTTAAGCATTATATATATATGCAGCGTTAATTATCCTTGGGCTGAGTGTTGTATCCAATAGCAAAATGGAACAACGAGCCTTTCTGCGGTTCTGATTCGATAATTATGGTGCTGCCGAGCATCTTGATGTAGCTGTTGCATATGGATAGTCCAACGCCTACGCCACCATGTTGACGTTCGAGAGTTTTCTCGTCTTGAAGAAACGATGTGAATATTTTTGACTGCATCTCTTTTCTTATGCCAATGCCGGTGTCGCGGACAAAAAACTCAAGCAAGTTGTCTTTGCCAATGTATTTGTATCCGAACGAAACTTCGCCTTTTTCGGTGAATTTCAATCCGTTGTCTACCAGGGTCGACATTATACGGTGTATTTTTGTCCTGTCGGTGTAGATATAAGATGCATACTTGTCGAGACCCTTTTGAGGTATGAGCGTAAGCCCTTTGGTGTCAGCCTTGTTTTTGTATATGTCGAGCAGGTCGTCGATGAGGTCGTTGAGACAGAACGATGTGTTGGATATCTTCACCTGGCGTGTTTCAATCTTAGAAAGCTCTACTATTGAGTTTACTATGCTTACAAGGTTTTTGGCAGCCTTGCAGATTGTGTCGGCATATTTGAACTGCTTTGGGGTGAGTTCTCCCGAGCGGCAGAGTAGGTCGCTGAATCCGGCTATGCTGTTGAGGGGTGTGCGTATTTCGTGACTTATGTTGCCAAGGAATGCTGTCTTGAGTTTTTCGTTTTGTTCGGCTATCTCTTTGGCTTGTATAAGTTCTTTTTTGTGACGGTACTCTTTGATTTCGCGTTCCATCAGTGGTGCGGAGTACTCTGCTAAGCTCATCACAAAATCTTTGCTTTTTTGGTCGTAACCTTGCGGTGCGTCGGCAAGGCCTATCATTCCCACAAGTTCGCCGCCGTTGAGAATTGGGGTGAGAAGTATATACTTGTGCCCGTTAATGTTCTGAACGGCTTGTTGTTGCCTTGTTTTCAGTAGTTTTATGCCTACTGGAAACATTTTGAGGTCGGCTACATATTCTCCTTTTTCGTTGGTGAGCGAGTATTCGGTGGTGTGGTCGTTAACTGCCAGCACTTTGATTATGTTGTCGTCGGCGGGATAGCCTATAAATCCGCACGGACTTTGAGTGCTGTGCTGCACTATTTCTATAATTGCTTTATACACGTCGGCGTTGCCGCCCATGGCAAAAGCCTTGGAAATTGCGTTTTTCACTAGCAGGTCGTTGCGCTGCTCCATTTCCGCTTTTACGTCGTTAAACACTGCTGCTGCGTAGCCAATGCGTGGCGAAAAGAGTTTTACCTCAAGGTGCCGTTTGGTCTGTGGTTTTTCGTACAGCTCTTTGATAGCGCGTCCGTGCATGGCTATGCGTTCCAATTTTGAGGCGAATATGCTGCTGATGGAGGGTAGCACTTGCGATAATGACCTACCTATAATGCGGTCGCGCTCTACATCGAAATACATTTCGAATGTGGAGTTTACGTCGATAATCTCAAAGTCGGGCGTGCCGTCGTAGTTTTCAACTTTTTTGAGGAATAGGAAGCCTGATGTCATATTCTCAAAAAGCATCTTGAAGTTGTTGTTGTCGAGGTCGCTGTCGGGCGAGAGCGGGTTGGTGATTTCGGTGAGCTGAATGATAAGCCCGTTGAACATTCTCGCACATTTGATTCGGTATGTGGTGCCTCTTATTCCGCATAGAAATTCAGCCACAGTGTTGCCTTGTTGTGCGTTTATTATTCTATGCTTGAATGTTTCTTCGGCTAATTCTGGAAAAACTTCGAACAGCGGTGTGATACCATTGCCATGCATGTAGTGCGATGTGATAATCTTGGCGCTGTGATTGCGGTTGATGATTTGAAACTCGTCGTCGCACAGCAAAACGGCATCGGCATGACTGCCGAGCAGCCCTGACAATATAGCCATGCCTGCATCGGTGGATAGTTTTTCCAAGCAGTCGCAGTCTCCGTTGTTATGTGTCTGTGCGTTTTCCATACGTGCCGATTAACTATTTTTTCACAACCAAATATACAAAAAAAATTATTACGTGTATCAAGTATTCTAAAAAAAAATAAAAATTTACAATTTGTTTACATCTATCCACAAATGTTTTTTTTTGCAGTATTGGGCAGATTGCGTTCTGAGCTCAATCTTTGGAACGTTCTTTGTTATTCAGATACAAAACATATTATTATAATATTAAACAGGAAAAAAATAAGACATTTACTCGAAGATCATGAAAAGGCTGATATTCTGTATAGTGGCTTTTACGATGTTGGTGGTAGCGTGCGGCAACGGACCA
This sequence comes from Bacteroidales bacterium, assembly GCA_016286055.1. Classification (GTDB taxonomy): domain Bacteria; phylum Bacteroidota; class Bacteroidia; order Bacteroidales; family UBA3824; genus UBA3824. The sequence continues at coordinate 88,465 of JAEERW010000009.1, read as the reverse complement.
GAAGAGTCGGTAGGCGGTGCCAACATTTATCGCGACGCCACACTTCAGCGCATATATAATTGCCGTTTTACAGGTGGCTCGTCTGACTTGGTTAAATATATAAGTTCAGAACTTCCCGAATACCGCAAGGCTGCGGCGTATACCATTGGCGCTATGCGCGACAGCCTCAATTTGATGAGTGTGATGTCGCTTCTTGGCGACGAAGATTCGGGTGTGAGACTTGCTGCCGTTAATGCATTAGGACAAATTGGGCACAGCGCCGCCAACGATAAGCTGAGAACACTTGTTACATCTGACAATAATGAAGAGGTGCGCCAGGCTGCCCTTGTTGCGCTCGGATTGTGTGGCGGTGAAAACGAATTGAACTACGTATGCTCTTTTTCGTTCCTTCCGGCTCAACCTCAAATGGCTTTGGCACAGGTAAAATCGCTGTGTATGTTTCAGCAGTCGGGTATGCAGCGTCCACAGGCGCTCGCTAAGGCTGCCGAGATTATTGCCGACCGCAAAGCCGACGGGCATATCAAGAGCGTGGCTGCTCAGTTTTTTGCTTTGTATAACGATGATCTAACCCCTTATACCGATATGTTGGCAACCGCATACAAAAATGCCGACTTGGTTTCGGTGCAGACCAACATTGCCCGCGCTCTGCGCAACTGCACTAACGAACGCGCTCAGTATCTATTGCAACGTATTATCACACAAGATACTTGCGACTATCGTGTGCGGATAGCTGCAATAGAGTCTTGCAATAGTTTTAAGTATTCTAACTTTAAGGATGAGATGGTGAGCCTTGCCTACAGCACCGATGGACGTATAGCATCCAAGGCTGCCGAGTTTATCCTTGCAAAGGGCATAAAGGCCGACACGCTTCTTTATCGCGAAATGGCCGACAAAGTGCCCAATTGGAAATCTCGTGCAGTGATGAGGGGTGCTGTGCTTAAGTATTCTCGTGATATCAAAGCTCTTACCGATGCTATTGTGGAGGGTATCGGGGTAACCAATAATATTTGTGAGCGTGAAGCACTCACTTTGGCGTTGGGTTCAAGTATTCAGGGATTTAGGTTTGTGGAGTACCAAATATTGTATTCAGAAAATAGGATAACCCGCATGTCGGCGCTCAAGGCGTTGATTTATATGTTTAGTCAGCCCGGATTTGATGCCGCAAGCCGCAAAGCCGTAAAAGAGGGCAATGCGTCGCTTTATAAAGAGTTTTATGAGATATTCCGCAAAACAGTGGTAAGGGGTACGCCCGACCAAGCTGCCCTTGCCGCAAAAGCAATAGCCGACAACTATGATAAGCTTCAGCTCTTTGTGGGTAACACCTATTATCTCAATCAGGCGCTCAATAAGTGCAATCTACCCGAAGACGAAAAGTATTACCGTATGATTTCGGCGGCAATAAAGGTTATCAACGGTCAGGAAATTGAATACAAGGGTCAGTCAACGGCTGTGATGCCCGACTGGGAATATATTTCTCGTATCATGCCCGACCAGAAAGTGCGTATCACCACCACCAGGGGCGACATTGTGCTGCAACTTAAGGTAAACGAAGCTCCTGTGGCAGTGCAGTATTTTCTCAAGCTTGTGGAGGCGGGATATTTTAACCAAACCACTCTCTATTTCCGTTCGCCCGACACTGTTGCCGATGATGGAAGCATTTCGGAATATGAGCAGACACGAGAGGTGGTGATTCCTTGCGAGCCTTATTTCGGCAGTGTTACCGAGGGAAGTGTAGCCCTTGTTCCAAACACTGATATGAATGTGTTTTCAAACAAGTGGTTTGTTTCGCTTACACCCGACGCCGCAGGTGATGGCAGGATGACCGTATTTGCATCGGTGGTTGAGGGTATCGACAACCTTCACGGTATTCAAGATGGTGATGTGGTTGTTTCAGCAGAGAAACTGAATTAATTGAAGAACCGCTGCCATGAGTAGAGGTTGTCGTCTTTGTGCCACATGTTGCATTCCCATCGGGATATGCGTTCTGCAACTTTGCTTTTAACTTTTTGTTTGGTGCCGGGTTTGGTGTAGTAGCACCAGCGCATAAACTCGCGGTCGGTGTCACCGTTAAGAAGGATTTCTTTTCTGAGAGTGCTTTTGTTGAAAGCTCCACAGCCTTTGCTGAAAATGAAGTGTGCTACAGCCAATTTGCGGCTTCCTTTAAGGTTAGTGAGTTTTTCGGCTGTGCGTATTGCGCGGTTAAAATCGCGGCGAAGTAGGCTGTCGGCTGTTTCGCGAGAAATTTGGTGGGGGAAATGCTCGCCTTTTTGAATTATGTGTCCGTAGCCGATGGTGAGTTTCCCTGCTGAACATCGGTATGGGCGGCCGTTGGCAAAGCCCTCGTGTTGTTTTATAAAGTCAATAACTTCTTCATAGTTTGACCTCCAACTTTGTTCGAGCGCGAGGTCGAGGTTAAAAGTATCGCTTGATGCCGGACGAATATCAAGGTTTTCTGATTGTTCTGAAAGCAATGGATTGCCCGGGTTTGCAAATGTCAGGACTGCGATCACCGCGCCTGTTTTTAATAGGTTATTCATTGTATGGTTTGTTTTGTTAAGCGGGTGCAAAGTAACGGTGTTTTTGTCACCTGACCAAACAAAGGGCGTTAAACATTCGCAAAGTTTTGATTAAGACCATTATACAATGCGTAATGCAAAATTTATAATTCATAGTACTAATTGTAATTCATAATTCGCAATTCATAATTCAGAATTCATAATTCATAATTCAGAATTCATAATTGTTAATTGTTAATTCATAATTATCCCTAAAAAACAATGTAGGGACGTGGCACGCCGCGTCATTATAAAACAATGTAGGGACGTGGCACGCCGCGTCCCTACAAAAAAATTATTGTGCATTGGGCATTATCTACTGCTGCTGCATGTCGGAATTGTCTTTGATAATTGCCGATTTTTCGAAACATACGTCAACGCCTTCGGATATCGAAACGATTATTGTAGTTTCGTTCATCGATTTAACAACGCCGTGTATTCCGCCGATGGTTACAATGCGGTCGCCTTTCTTGAGCTCGTCGCGAAACTGCTGGAGTTCTTTCTGGCGTTTTTGCTGGGGACGTATCATAAAGAAATAGAATACGGCAATCATTGCCACTATCATGATTATGAATGAGAAGTTCATGCCTTGGGGTGCTTCGCCTGCGCCTGCGCCGGCTGAGGCTGTAAGTATTGTTAATGTGTTCATTATTATTTTATATTATTAGTGTTTATAATTCGCTTTTTACTTCGCCTGTAATTACAAGCTCAAAGATGTCGTTTTCGCTGTTGGAAAAAATTCTGATGGTTTTGTACTGTGTGCCTGATTTACCATTGCTGTCGAATCGTACCCTTATTGAACCTCTGTTGCCAGGTTTTACTGGTTCTTTGTCGTATTCTGGCACGGTGCATCCGCACGATGTTTCTATTTTGGAAATTATGATGTCGGCCTTGCCAGTGTTTGTGTATTTGAATTCAGTACTAATTTGCTCGCCTTCGAGTATGGTGCCGAAGTTATACACTGTGGTGTCGAACAAGAAGTTTCCTTTTTTTGTTGAGTCAGCTGCGGCGGTGTCGGTGCTTTGCTGGCTGTTTGAGGGTGCGCTTTGGCAGGCTGCCACCATCAGCGCTATTGCGGCTATATATATAAGGTGTTTCATATTAGTTATTTTTTATCAATCGTGAATTGTTAATTTTCAATTTTCAATTGTGAATTAGTTTCAGCCACTTTCATTATTCGTTTTTGCTGCCGGAGCACTTGTGTGATTTTGTCGAGCACGCCGTTGATAAAGGTGCAGCTGCGAGATGTGGAGTAGTTTTTGGCAAGTTCGATATACTCGTTGAATGTAACTTTTAACGGTATTTCGGGGAATTGCTCAATTTCTGCCACTGCTGTCTGGAGAATTAGTATATCAAAGAAAGCAATACGTTCGATATCCCAGTTTGTGGTGCATTCGTTGATTAATTTGCGGTATTCGTCGCCCGATGCCACAGCCGAGTCGAGCAGTTTGCGTGCAAATTTGCTGTCTTCTTCGTTTTTGTACATAGTCATTAGAGCGTAGTCGCTGCCGTATCCTATGCGGTAACGTTCAATAGTGCGGATTACCATGCCGATAATAAATTCTGCGGTGTCGGTCCAGTATATGCTCATCTCTTCGAGTGTTTGGTAAAGGAGGTCGCACTCGCACACAATCTGCGAGAAAAAGAAAATAATAATCTTCTTGTCGCTTTCATACGTTGAGGTGTCGGATTCCATATAGGCGGCATATTCCTCACTTTCGGTAAGATCTTTGAAAAGGCGTTTGATTAGTTCGGGATGCTTGTTCCACGATAGTTTTGAGGAAGCGATATGTGTTTGCAGGTCTTTGTTTTCTCTCAACTGGGCGATGAGCTTGTTGTTTACAAACTTGAGGTTTGGGTTGAGGTCGCTCTGGGTGGCGAGGTGTTTTTGCCTGTTGCTCTCGATTCGGTTTTGTGCGTAATCGCATACGTCTAACGCTAACTGCATCAAAAAAAAGTATAGACTATATGACCGGCTGATGCTGAAGTCTAACTCTTTTTCGTATTTGGCGATGTCGCCGTCGTCGTTTTGATAGTAGGAATAGATGGTTTGAAGCACCTTTATCCTAAGTATTCGCCTGCTTATCATTTTTTTAAAGAACTATATAATTTTTATCGTCTGTTTTCCGACCGCAAAGATATGAAAAGAAATGTTAATGCAATATTAATAATTCATAATTCATAATTCAAAATTCATAATTCAAAATTCATAATTCAAAATTCATAATTCATAATTCATAATTCAAAATTGAAAATTGATGATTGATGGGATAAAAAAAGCGGAAGAGGGTTCTTCCGCTTTTTTTGTGTGTTGGGGGTTGGATGGTTATTTGCCAACTGATACTTTGAATGTTTTGCCACCTATAAGTACCAAATAGATGCCTGTTTTGGATATTAGGATTTCTTCGTGGGTAGATTTTGTTGTTGCTGATTTTATCAATCGTCCTTGGAGGTCGATGATGCTGTATTTGGTGTCGGGTGCGGCTTCGATGATTACTATATTGCCAAACGACCATACTTTGATGTTGGCGGTAGCTTTAGGTGTGCTGCTAACGGGTGTGCCGGGGTCTACTTCAAATTCGGCTGCTACTGTTACGTTGCTTTCGGGCATGGTAAACTTGTTGTCGGTTACGGTTACGTCGTTGCCGCTATTGTCTTTTACGATATACTTGCTGAGCTTGTAGCCGGTGGCGGGATAAGTGGTGAGTGTAATAGTTTCGCCGTTGAATGCTTTCAAGGGTGATGCTTTTACAGTGCCGTTCTGCGCGTCGGATACTGTGATGGTGTAGTATGCCGAGGGAGTGGGAACGAGTTTTTTGCCGTTTAATGTTTCCCAGTTGATAGTGCTGGCGCTGGTGTAGGTTTGTGTAGAGTTGCCTTCTACAATGAATGTCTTGCCTTCGTCAATAGCTATTTTGTCGGCGATATAGCCGTTGGCAATAATATAGTCGGATGCTTTGGTATAGCCGAGTGTTACTTTAGAACAAGTAGCATCTTGACCTTTGCCTATTCCGGCAGCTTTGCTTCCGCTTACATCTACCATAGTTTTGCCCATAGCGGTAATTTGACCACCTTTGATGGTGATGTCGCCGCACGAACTATAACGTCCTCCGCCAATACCTGCTGCACCATTTCCGCCGGTAGCTTTGATAGTGCCACTTTCGATGACGATATTGCCGCAAGGTATTTTACTCCATCCTGCACCTATGCCGGCAGCTACTCCGTTGCTGCTTGCATCGAGCGCACCTGTGCCTTTGATGGTTACAGTTTTGTCTTCAGGTACAAAGATGCCCGGATATTCAGAATCGAAACCTTTTACAATGTTTTTAGCTACTAAATTGATAGTGGCATCGCCTAAGCAAGTAATGCCTGCCCATGCGTAGTTGTCATCGTTTTCTCCTTCAATTGTAACACCGTGGAGTGTTACTGTGGCACCGTCTTTAATGGTGATTTTGTAGTTGCCATTGAGTTTGCCGGTGAGAATATCGTTGTTTTTAGCTTCGTAATTGCCGGTTAATGTAGATAAATCTATAGCATCGCCTTGATACCATTGAGCATACAATGTTAATGTGCTACCGGGTGTGCTGATGTCGGTAACAAATTCGGCATTGGCGTATGAAGTGCCTGAGCCGTCTTTTTCGGTGTTCCAACCGATAAATTTATAACCCGAACGAGTAAATGCATTTTGCGGCATGTGTGTTGCGAATCCGGGCAATAGAGTTACACTTGCCATTTCGCCTGAGCCGCCATTGGCTTCAAATGCTACATTGTATGATTTTAATGACGGAGTGAATGTTACAGATTCACCTTCGATACTTTCGTCGGTGGTAAAATCGCCAAGTGTGATAGTGCCGCAAGAGCTAGATTTGCTGCCAGCTACACCAATGCAATATGGAGCATATTCGCCTTTGGTGGCAGTTACAGAAGTAACGGTGTTAGTAATGGTGATGTTGCCGCCTTTGTTGCCTTCTCCGCTGCCTATGCCTGGAGCATTATTGCCACCTGTGGCGGTTACAGTGCCTCCCTTGATGGTGATGTTGCCGCTTGTTAGGTTTTTGCCACCGCCTATACCTGGTGCATAATTTCCACCTGTGGCATTGATAATGCCGCCTTCGATAAGAATGTTGCCGCTGGCTTTGTTGAATGCACCGCCTATGCCGCAAGCATTTGTCTTGCCGTAAGCATTAAGTTTGCCAGAGCCTTGAATCTTTAATGTGGCACCCTTGGGCACAAAGATGCCGGCACTTTCGTAAAATCCCTTAACAGTGTTTTCGCCTTCCAAGATGATGGTGGCGTTACCTAAGCATGTGAGTCCGGCATACTCTAAGCTCTGGTTTAATTCTTCACTTCCATTGATAATAGCGTTATTGAGGGTGATGGAGGCACCGTCGGCGATTTCGATTTTGCAGTTGATGCCGAGTGTGCCGGTGAGTATTTGCCCGTCTTTAACTTCGAATGATGTGTTAACCGTAGAAAGGTCTACTGTGTTGTTTTGTGCCTGCCCCGCTGTGGCGGCAAACACCAATGCTGATAGCATTAATAGGTGTAGCTTTTTCATTTTTTTAATAGTTCATAAAATTTAAGATGCAAAGGTAGAATTTTTTTTTGTACACACAAGTGGATTGATAAATAGATTTTATCAATAATCTATTGGTTTTTTTTAATTCATAATTCATAATTCATAATTCATAATTCAGAATTCATAATTCATAATTCATAATTCAGAATTCATAATTCATAATTCATAATTCAGAATTCAGAATTCAGAATTAGCCAGGCACAGATAACCCCGCACATCAGCGCTGCCGGGGCGGCTCGATGTGCACATATGTCATATGGCTATATAGGCACTATATAATATGGCTATATAGGCACTATATCATATGGCTATATAGGCACGGATATCATATGGCTATATAGGCACGGATGCCTGCTTGCAGATGCCTATCTCACAGATAACCCCGCACATCAGCGCCGCCGGGGCGGCTCGATGTGCGGGGTTACAGAGATACCGTCTTCCAGACGGGTTTGGCTTATTACAATAATGTATGAGGCATAAGGTAAAATTGGATTTTTGTTGGTAAAAATAATTGTGCATTATGCATTATTCATTATCTTTGCAGTGAAATAATTAATGGCAACAGTAAATGGCAACAGCAATACAAAGAGTATCAACGTTAGATGTACTTTGGGCGTTTTATCAGTCACAGCCCAAACAGGTGAAAACTGCTTTTCGCAATCTGCTCGCTACGCAGGATGCCGAGCAACAAAAAGCAAAAACACCTGCTGCACAGTGGCAAACCGATTTAAAGGAAATCCGCCAACTAAAAAAAGGTTGGGACGGAGAAAACGCTCCATGTATCAACAAAACCGCCATTGCCAACGTCAACAAATTTGCCAACACACTCAACCCTGCCACTGCCAAACTCATTCGCCTATATCCTACATATATGGGCGCTGTGATGCTTAAATTGGAAACCAACAAAGGTCGAATCAAATGCGAAATCGGCGACACCCAATTGTCGTATTTTATAAAACGTCCCGACCAAGAAACCGAACATCATTCGTTTGAAAATATCAACGAAGACACCTTTTCAACCCTAAGGTCTCACCTCGAAAGCATTGCTTAATGAAAAATAATTATCTTGCCAATAGTGTTAACGGCGACGAAAAATTGTCGCGCATAGTGCTTTCGCCCAAAGACATCGACCCGATTACAAACTATCCAAAGGATACTTTTATTGGTCTTAGACAAGACGAAGAAGGAATATCTTTTCTCCGTTTTGACTTTATGGGTAAGCAATGGTTTATAGAATCTGGGCTCCAACGTGCCGCTATGTATAATGGAAACTCAAAAAAGAAAAGATATTCATTTGTTGGATGGATGGAGGGCATTGCTAAAGAAATAGAAAATCTATCACCCGGCAAAATTCTTATAAATATCAACGATCCCGACCATCGACCCGAACACGTTAATATAGAGTTTCTCAAAAAAGGTGATATTGTAAGGGGTATAGTAACCGATGCCGAAATACTCGACATTATCGATGAGTTATTTCATTATTTAAAGTATAAAAAGGTGTAGTGTTGGAGTGCAGACGGCTCGTCTGCCTATGTGCCCACTGCACACAGATAACCCCGCACATCAGCGCCGCCGGGGCGGCTCGATGTGCGGGGTTACAGAGATACCGTCTTCCAGACGGTTATAATGATACAAAAAAAAGAGCGGGTGCCGCAGCAGCCCGCCCATTTCAAGGAAAGAATGGAATTTTTTTTATTGATCTTTTTTCTTGGCCCTTACCGTAGCCATAAACTTGATGGTGGCGGCTGTTTCGGCAAAGATGGTGTTGTACGATTTCACCAGCTCGGTTTCGCTGCCGCCGAGGCAGTCTTGGGCGTATTTGATTGATGTGAGCAGCTTCTGGATGTTTTTTACCACCGTGTCGCGTGCTGTAACCACGGCCTTGCTTTTGTCTACCTTCACATCCACGCGCGAATTGATTGTGGTGCGGTATTCCTCCACTATCGACTCCATGTCGGCAAGTATGGCGGCGGCGCCTATGGTTTCAAAATCTTCGGCGGGCAGCTGCTTGAGGCTCGAAAGCACGTTTTCCAGCTTAGAAATAGCCTCGCTTTTGAGCGCAAACACAGTGGTGATTTTTACAAATTTGGGCTCAATTTTGGCGGCGGCCTTGCCCTGCGCCTCTATTCCGCTGTTTTTTGATGTGGTGATGCATCCGTATAGCGCGGTGTAGCGCTTTTTGAGAGTGTCTAAGTACTGCTGCGACAGCACAGTGGTTTGTGTGGTTTTTTCCTTGGTTTTGGCGTCGGTAAATATGGCGGCCGATTTTTTTAGTTCGGCAATCATCTCTTTGGTCACCTTTTCTTTGGCCACTCCGCCAGCCTTTACAAGTTTTGCTACTAACTCTGAGAGCATGTCTGTTCTCATTCTGTGTATCGATACACCTGACATTGAGATTTGTACGTTTGTCATATTGTATAAATTTAAGATTAATAATAATTATCAACTGCTACAAAAGTAAAATAAATATTTTAAATATGCAAGCAAAATGTACAAAATATTAAAAAAAAATTAATTTTTTTTATCTCAGCCAATACAATGTATAGTCCCGATTGCATTTTTGCCCGTTTTGCCTTATACAATATATTGATATATATATTATTTGATTAATTGTATTATATTATTGGCATAGTCTAATATGTTAATAATTAGTTGCATACATTTGCATTATTATAATGTGCTTAAATTATTATAAAATCAATAGGTGCAATGTATAGATAATTATTTTGTTTTATAAATGCACCTGTTTGATTATGCAAACCACTGGTAATTATTGATTTTGTATATGATGCAATCACTTGAAGCACTATGCCTGCTATATGTGCATATAATTGCCCGGCTAAAAAAATATAATTGATTATATCTTGCTGTAAATACAAAAGTTCGGCGCTTTTTGACGTCGGTAAATTGTATGTTTTGCGCAACCATTAGTACACTGCGTTTTACGCATTGTATTGATGGCGTCAATTAACCTAAAATTCAAACAGCAGGTGCAACAATTTGCACATAAATTGTGTTTAATTAAATAGAATAGATTGTGCAAATTCATAACCTTGTGTTTAACAAAATGAAAGCAACCATGAAAACGACTACATACATAACTATGAAACCTATTAAGATATTGGCTGCGATAGTCATGCTATTTATGTGCGCAGCCGCACAGGCACAGCAGCCACAGGGGAAAGTATTTTACTCAAATCCCACAACTGGTGGCGAATGGAACAGTTTAACCACTTGGAGTTTCAATGCCGAAGGTGATCTCCCCGCCGATGCGCTTCCCACCTTAGCTGATGAGGTTTACATCAAAGGACCGGTTACTATCACCAACGAAGGCGAGGCAAAAGCCAAGAAAATCCACATCGACGCTTCGCTTATTATCAACAACGACGCTACACTGCCAGTGTTTAAAGAAATGGTTGGCTCTGGCAGCATGACACTTCAAGGCGACAAATATCCGGAAGTGGATGATGGCAAAGACTTTTACACTGGAAACGTATCGCTCGTGGGAGACTTCACCATGACACGCTCCAAAGACAACTATGCAAACCTCGCGTTTAATTTGCAGAGCGGTAATGTGACATTCTCCAACGCAGCATTGCATTTGGGCACTCTGCGTATTACCTCAGGAAGTATTACTGCCACCAAAAATTTCATAGTGGAACATGTACTTGTAAACAATGCTTCGTTTACAAGCAACGCCGATGTGGTAGTAACCTCCAAGGGCAACATTACCAACAACGGCAATTTCGACATCAAAGGCACTTTGGAATTTGCAGCCAACAACTGCAACCAGACTCTCACCTTAAAACAATTAGCAAAGATTAATAATATAAAGGTGTCGAAAACCACCACTGCTTATTATGCCGACATTCTGGCTGAAGCCACAGGCCTGCTCGAGCTCGGCGCTAATCCTATAACATTGCAATCGGGCAAACTGATTATTGGCTCTAACGTAGCAATCGGCGAAATTGTCAACTCTGCAGAATTCACCATTCCCGCCAACGCCGAACTCAGCATCGCGGGCGGATCGGTAACCACATCAAAAAACATCAACTTAGAAGGTGTGCTATCTGTCACAAGCGGCAGCTTTCAGTGCCAAAACCTTGCGCTTAAAAACGGTGGCGACTTTCAAGTTAACGGTGGTACTTCTACAATCATAGGTATTGTTGATACAGAAGGCTACGGACGTTTTGCTCAATCTGCCGGTACGGTCAATGTAGAGCGTATTGAACTGATGGCTAACAACTCTGTTTTTGCTACCTCCGGCGGTGTTATCAACGTGGCACGCGACCTCAGACTTAAATGCGCAAACTCGGTGGTTACTGGCGGTACTGTGGTTAAAGACTCTTACGACGGCAACTACGAGTGCTCCGTTCCTCTTTGGAACTTAATTCTCAAAAAAACAGTCAATTTCAATGTTGACGCTCTTACAATACTCAACGACCTTACCATCAGCAACAACCTTAGCCTTGGATTCAACAATAAGGACGTGGTGATAGGTGGCAACCTCACTTCCGAAGCAGGAAGTACGATATCAAACATGAAGTCGCTTACCTTCAACGGTAGTGCCAACTCTACAGTGTCAATCGCCGACGGACAATTCAAGTTCCCCACTCTTACTATCAACAAGACTGGTACACATTCGGTAATCTTAACCGACAACATTACCGTAGACGGTGTGCTCACTATCAAATCAGGCAAGTTCAACGCCGGCAGCAACATTGTTTCAGCCAATAACGACGTAGTTAACGACGCCGAAATGATTGGTACGCTCCGAATGACAGGTAACGATAAAACTATTTCAGGCTCGGGAGTCTATGATATTATTGAGCAGAATGTAGTCAAAGTTAACCTCGGTAGCAGCATAACAGCAAACACTTACACATTTAATAGTGGTAAATGCTATTTGAATGCTTATGTGATTACATTGAAAGAGGGTACCAACGGAGGTCCCGACCATTATTTTGTAAACAATGGCGACAAGGCTTCGGCTGGATTGCGCCTTAATGTACCAAGACAGTCTGGTGTTTCTGCAGGTGCTACCGTTGCCACATGGCATATCGGTACAGATTCGTATTATGCACCGGCGTATATTACCGCACAAAATGATGGTGTAACATTCAACGCTGAATATATTACTATTGGTGCCATAGGTAAGCAGCATCCGTGTTTGAAAAATAACACTAATTTGAATTGTTATTGGAAGGTGGAAACCGAAGATGAAAATCCTTGTGATTTTGTTTTGAATTTTGTATCTCCTTCTAATATTAATGGCACTTTTACATCATTGGCGCTTATTGAAAATACAAAATGGGTTGAGTCGAATGTATTTCCTGTTTCTGAATATCAGAATGTGAATTATTGTGATCCTATAGCTAGTGTTACTGGATATAGAAAAAAAAATAATGGAAAATATGAGAGAATAACCTTGAATAATGTTTATCAGGGAGATGATTGTGGACAAGGTAATTATACGGAATTGTTTGAATCATTTTGGGGTTATTATACTTCGATTGGTAAATTTTATGACACACCGAAAACTCATCAAGTATTAGTAAATACTTACGGTATTAACGGTAAAATTATATCTTTTAGTAATTGTTCGGAGAGTACACATTTATCTTCTGGTGACTACACTGCAGGTTTGAAAAGCAATTCTACAGGAATGAGGGTATTGTATTCTTCGAAAAATGGTAATGGTAGTAATGAATTAGTAACCCAAGTATGGTATGATAAGGATGGCAATACACATACTCCAAATGCGGGTGATATTTTGGTTATCAAGGGACGTGACTGGCGGCAGTTTACAAACACTGCTACCGTTGATAATATAGGTAAAATTGTTTTTGAACAAGTGCCTGGTCAAATCGATTTGGGTAGGTGTATGTTTGTGAATGCTCCTAATAATTTAACTATTGGTGAGTTTGATGGTATTGGTATGATTGATATAAGGTATAATTTTAATTCGCCCTTTAATATCAATGCTGATTATTCAAAATTTGATGCAAATGACGAAAGTCTTTATCTTTTGTATTACACTGGTAATACTAACGACAAAACTATTTCTTTCTCTCATGATGGATATTTTCCGAATTTAACTATCGGTCATGCTAGTAATAATGCAATGAGAATATCCTATGCCGAAATATTGAGAGTGCGCAATTCATTGAATTTTCGTAGGTGTACTTTCCGACCTATCAAAAATGTAACATGTGGAGAGTTGCGTGTTGGTGGGGTTGATAAAGGTGTTATGGAGTTTAGTCCTGATACACCTATTGATTTTGTTGTTATAGGTGATATTACATACGATTATGTTGTAGATGGTGGTGCAGACTTTGACGAATCTGAAAAAACCGGTGATTGGTATATCTCTGTTAAATCTGACGCTCAAGAACGTACTACTCATAGTAGATTAAAAGTTGGTGGTAGTATACTTTCAACTTCAAACATAGATTTTTTGAAAAATAAAAAAATGGGTTTGGATCTTGTAAAAGGTCAAAACTATGTTGTCCTTGAATTTGATGGTGATAAGAATGGTTCGGTTCAGGTAAATCCTAACCGTACCAACTTCCTCTTCAACGTTAAGCAGATGGTTATCAACAAAGAGCCGGGTAGTTATATAAAACTTTCCGACAGGAAAGTTAATTTTGGTGATAATAATACTTTGGCAGGTGCCAACTCTACCAGTGACAAGCCCCTTGTAATGCAGAGTGGCGAGGTAATCTTCGATGTTAGTGGTCAGGTAGTGCCTCTCAGTAGTGGCAATGCTGATTTTGTAATTCCTGAAAACGCCACTCTCACAGCCAATTCTGGTGTGAAACTGAATGTTACAGGCACATGCACCGGTATCACACTCGGCGGTGTGCTCAATCTAAACGAGGGTGCAACGCTCGACGATAAGGGTCACTTCTATTATCTGCAAACTAATCAGACAATCCTCAATATCGGCAAAGCCACATTTAACGTGGGCACCGACTTCTGTCCTAAGCCGTCTACTACGGGTGTTATCACATGGAATATAACATCGCCGGATGCTTTGGTTACAGTGGGCGGAGGTGTGTGCGGCACTGCTGGAACAAATCCTAAGGTGGATATCGCGGAAACGAGTTCGCTCAATTTCGTCGAAGGCGTTAACGTTACTTTCAAAGGCGCTTCAGGCAAAACTACAGATTTTACAATCAATGCCGATGACGCTGACTGTGAATATGTAGGCTCTAAGTTTATTTTCAACGGATCCTCATTCAAATTCGACTCAAACACTTCGTTGCCTCATGTGGATATTGAACCCAATACCAACGTTTCGTTAAACAATCTGCCTCTTAATGTGTTTGGCGATTTGACTCTGAAAGCAAATGCCAATCTTGATGCCAACGGAAAGGATATCAACTTCAAAGGTAAATACTTTACTATCTATGGAACTTTTACACATCATAACAACAAAGTAGATTTCTGCGGTGATGGCTATCAGTCGGTTAGCGGAAACAAAATTACTTTTTACAATGTAGACATTTCCAACACCAAAGACAAAGTGGAGTTTAGGATGCCTCATATTATCGATAATGAGTTGTTTATCGGCGAAGGTGCTGAACTTTACGACGAGGACGATCCGCAAAGCGTAGTATCTTTCCCCATAACCGTTCGTGGTAAATATACCAACAATGGTTCGTACACTGGTGACGGTGGTATCGAACTCAACAGTGGTGATTCAGAAGGACCAGCAGTATTAGTATCGTCACCCGGATATACATCTAAGCTCATTGTTAACAACGCCAAAGGTGCGGAGGTACACAATCCTACCAATTCAGTATTGTTGGTAGATAAGGCGCTCACCCTCACTAAGGGCTCTCTGGATATGAAATTTACCAACCTTGTGCTTGGCAAAGAGGTGCAAACCGTGGGTGGTGATGGTTTCCAGAAAGAGAAGATGATAGTATTTGAAACATCCGACTATGGTGTGAAGAAGATATTCAGCGGCACCGAAACCGACACCATTGTGCTGCCTATAGGTGTAGTAAACAGATACGCCCCCGTGAAAGTACTTATAACAGATTTCGCATTTAAGAATGTTAATGAAGAGGCGTCTTTCACCATTTACCCGATAGGCACCTACCATCCCACTATTGAATCTTACGATGGTCCCGACTGGCTGACCCATGGACCTAAAAACAACGCACTTGATTTTTATTGGAACGTGGTTTCGCAAGGTGTCGCCAATTTCGCTGGCGCAATAGTTTTCCAAAACGACCGTGCCAACTACCATGACATGAACAAGGCGGATGATCCCGATTACCATTATTTGCCGGCTCGTCTGCTTGAGGGCAAGGCAGAGTGGGACAAACAATACAGCGACGACGACACTTACGACAAGGGTGTGATTGTGTTTGAAACCTCCTCTTTGAACTTCGACCTTAAAGACGACGCTACCATTACTGGCGACTATACAGCTGGTCTTTGCAATCCTCTTGGCGAGGGCGCTATTCCTGGAACAATCCAAGTATATGTTAGTAAGAAAGATGGCTTATGGAGTGAAAAATCTACATGGACTATAGCCAAGGTAGAAAACGGCAAGATAGTTTTTAACCCATCTACCGGCGACGTTGAGGTAGAGACAGATGAAGATGGTGAGGCCGTAGCCTTAACAGATGATATGAAAACTAATTCCATTGTGTATGTATATCACAATGTTTATTTTGATAATAATACAAACAATGTAAGAAACTATCGTACATTCATAGGCAAGAGGTCTGACCTTACTGAGCCTGGCGAAGTAGATCTTAAAACTACTACAGGACACTGTTTCGGAGTGCTCTCAGGTACTGGTAAACTTATTACTCTTACAGGCGGTCTGCCGCGTGGAAGATACGCCGACTTTGTGAAGGCTGGCTCTGGCACTATCGTGTTTGATGGCGACAATTATCAATATCCCATCAGCCGTAACAAATTCAACAATGTGGAGTTCATGGGTTCTGGTATGCGTATGCTCGGCTCTGAAGACTTGGTAGTGAACGGCTATTTCAAAGCTGCCGGACATGATGACATGATAATCGACAACCCCGACGGCAAAACTTGGAATATCTGTGGCGACTTCATTTACAACAATGGTACGTTTGTGGCTCCCACCGAGGGCGCTGTAAGTATTATTAGAATGTGCGGAAAAAACCATCAAAGAATATACTCAGAAAATGGCACCATACATGATCCGTTGGAAATTAATATTTTGGAAATCGCCAACGAGTCGCTCGATGGCGTTACAGTGCAAGTTCCCATCAATATTGTGGAGCATGTAAAATTCGAAAAAGGTGTGCTCAATACCGAAAAGGATAATCCGTTCACTATAGTGAAATCTTCTGAAAACGAATCCGAAACCGTTCAAAACTACAACGCCGACCGCTTTATCAACGGTCCGCTCACCAAGAAGATTCTCACCAATGGTCGTTGGACATTCCCTGTGGGCAGCCACCACAACGGCTCCGAACAAGAGAACAACCGTCTTGGCAAATTTGTGGTTTACAATTTCAACCCCGGTGACGGTTCTGGTAGCGGCTTCGTTACTGTTCACTATCATTATTCTCCCTATCCACAAAGTAGCAACACCTCTTTGTACACCGACGGAATCATAGGCGTTGATCAGTCGGAATATTGGACTGTTACACCAAACACCAATTCGGCTACTTTTGGTCTCACACTTCGTTGGGATGCCACAAGTAATGTTTCCAACACTCCTGCTGAGTTGGCTAACGTTACTATCACAAAATTTGAGAATAACTTGTGGAAACGTATTAATTCTGCACCTCATGCCACTTCGCAGCATACTGGTACTGTTACATCTATCGACCCGTCGATACCTCATACTCAAGATGCCCACATCTACACACTGGCACACACCAACGTGCTCACATTCAAATGGGAGGGAACTCATAGCAATGATTGGTTCTTCCCCGGAAACTGGAGCGACAACACTTTGCCGTCGGCATCCGACTTTGTGGTAGTGGGTACTATTGGCGAAAACTGCTTTTATCCCATTATCAACGATGCGAACGAATCGCCTGAGGTTAAGTATTTGATGCTCGGCGACAACAGCAGTTTAACTATTAAATCTGGTTCAAAACTTACTGTATTATCTAATGTGGTTGTTGAAGATGGTAGCCAGCTCCTGCTCGAAACTTCTTCTACACTTGCCGATAAAGACGATGATGGCAAGTGGCATTCTATTCCTCTTGCAGGCTCGCTGATTTACTACGGTGATTATATCGGAGAGGTAACATTCCAGCGCTTTGTCCGCAGTTACGAGTTTGAACGTTTGAGCATTCCTGTTTCAGGATTCAATGTTTCTCAGTTCTTTTATGGCGCTTATGTCTACCGTTACAACGAAGATGCTGATCTTGACGATGATGTACCGAACAAAACAGATGAGTATTATCATTATCAAGGGGCAGATGAAAACCAAAACCCCGAAATCCTCTCTGACGGATGGGAAATGATTGGCAAATCCGATGTTGATAATACAGACCTCACACAGGCATACCGCTATATTAGCTGGCCCTATTTGGCGCCTCATGCTCTGTCGTTTACTGGTACCCCCGTGCTCCATGGTGGAGAAGATTTTGTAGTGCCAGTGTCGTTCTCCCGCAACGACCCCGTAGTGCCTGGCATGGGTTTCACCGATGATATGCTCGACGGTTGGAATTTTGTTCCCAACCCGTTCCTCTCTGCTATCAACGCCGATGAAATGGAGTTTATTAATGTTGACGAGGTTATCTACTATCACGACAATATATCTGACAATGTGATAGCTTATCCTATAAAAGCTGGAGTCAACGTTGGATTGGGCGTAACCAATCTAGGTGGTAGCCGTTACATCCCCGCAGGACAGAGTTTCTTCGTTCATGCTACCAAGGGTGCTGGTTCTGGCGCGGGTTCTGTAGTATTTACCAAGAAATCACGTCATCATGCTGAGTCTAACACAGTTATAAAATCTGGTAAAAACAGTGGTAATGCCAACTTTGAAAAGATTGTATTCAACACATCGGCTGGCGGCGACAAATATCAGAGCGCTGTATACTTTGCCGACGATGCCACCGAGGCGTTCGATCCTTCTTACGATGCATTTATGGTAGAGTCGCAGAATGACAACGCCTTGTTCTTCTATTCGTTTGGCAGCGATTACAAAGTGCCTCTTGCAGCCAACGGCTTGCCACATTCTGTTAAGGATGGCGGAGAAATCCGTCTCGGATACTCTACAGCCACTGCCGGCACATACACCTTATATGTGCCCACACTCTCGGTTGCTAATGCGCAGGTTTACTTGTACGATGCCGAAAAAGAAACCACAACACAATTGTCGGAAGGTTTTGCTTGCAAGATAGATGTGGCTGCTGGCACCAACAATTCAAGGTTTAAACTTATTTTTGAACCTATTGTAGAGCCTGAACCCGAACCCGAGCCCGAACCTTTACCACAGCCTCAACCACAGCCAGATCCTATAAATGATCCTGTGGTAATTATCAATCCCGAAATTATTGTCCCTGATATAATTGACGATTCTAACGTGCCTTTTGACGTAGACACTGATGAAACTGACAATAATACCGACAATATCGTTCCTTTGCCTTCTGAATTGACTACTGTTGATAAAGAAATAGATGTGAAGGTTTATCCCGTGCCTTCAAACGGACCTGTTACAGTTGAACTCGGCTCGCTGATTGAAGAAACTGGTTCGGTTAGGATGACACTCGTCTCCGTTTCAGGACGTGTGATTATCACCAAAAACGTGGTGGACGATAAAGTAGAACTCAATATCGATAAGGCCGGAGTGTATATCCTAAGGCTGCAAACCCCGTCGAAGACCGTGGTAAAGCGAGTGTTGATTCAATAGTATAAATTCTGCATATCAAATATTACAACAACAGGGAGGTGAAAAATGAACGGCACATTTTTCACCTCCCTTTTTATTATTATTGCTATTAAATTATGAATTGTGAATTCTCAATTGTGAATTGTCAATTCTGAATTGTGAATTGTGAATTGTGAATTGTGAATTGTGAATTGTGAATTGTGAATTGTTAATTCTGAATAGTTAATCAAATCCTAAATCCAAATACTGTAATATCATCGGTTTGCTTGCGGATACCGCGCCAAATAATAAGTTCTTCTTCGAGACGCTGTTTCTGTTGCGGACAGGGGAGCGGTGCTATCTGCAACAGCAGTTTGTTGAAGTCGCGGCGAGAGTATTTGCGGTTTTCGCTAATACCAAACTGGTCGGAATATCCGTCGGAAGCGATGTAAACCATATCGCCAGTAGCTACCTCAATAATTTCGTTTTGAAAATCGAGCTGCATAGGATATATTCCAATGGGACATTTTGTGGGTACATGTAGCTGCAACTGGTTGTTGTGCACAGTTACGAGCGGAATGTTAGCTCCTGCATATTGAAGCGTTTTGCCATTGAGAAATGCCACAGCAATGTCCAGTCCGTCGCGGAGTATAACTGAGTTTTGCAGAGCGGCGATAATTTTTTTTCTAAGCAGTTCCAGCACCGAGGCGGGCGAGAATCCCTCCTCTCCAAAGTGGGTGTTGAGTATGTTTTGCAGAATACTTGCCGAAAGAACGCTCATAAGTGCGCCTGGCACGCCGTGACCCGTGCAGTCTGCCACCACGCACACCTTGGTTTCGTTTATGTTGGTCACAAAGTAGAAGTCGCCACCCACAATCTCGCACGGCTGGTACATCACAAAGCTGTCGGGAAATACCTTGCTAGTTTTTTCCGACGAAGGATAGAAAAGCGCGTCCTGAATGCGTTTGGCGTAGGTGAGGCTCTCCTCCATGCGGCGATGAACGTTTTCAAGCTGGTTTTTCTTTTCTTCGGTTTGTTCGAGCGATGCCATAAGATTTTCGGTGAGGGTCTTGAGTTGCTGTTCGTATTGCTTGCTTTCGGTTACGTTGCGTATAATGCCCTCGTATCCGGCAGGTTCGCCTTCGCTTGTGTAAAATGTGTTGATGTTCGCCTCGCAGTGGATGGTTTTGCCCAGGTGGTTTTTTATTTTGAACGACAGCTCTTTTACGTGTCCTGTTCGTGCAATAGCTTCCCAGTCTACTGCTGTTGTTACCACTTCGGTGATATTGTGTCCGATAATCTCGTTGAGGTGGCTGTATCCGAAAGCCTCGCAGCACGAACGGCTAGCTTGTATGATTGTGCCTTCGAGGTCGGTGCGGAGGTAGAGGTCGGTGAGATTGTCGATGGTGCTCTGCATCAATCGGTTTTGTTCGATGATGTTTTGTTCTTTTTCCCGGGCTTGTGAAATATCCATCATGGCGCAGTATACACCTCGCTCTCCGTTGTATTCAAGCGGAATCTTTGATATGGAGTAGCATCTGAGTGTATTGTCTAAGCATGATAGATAGTGCATTTTGAGCATCCGTTTTTTGTTGGTGGCCAACACGGCGCGGTCTTCTTCAAAAATGCTGTTCATATCTTTGGGCAGATCTAGTTCGCTTTCGGTTTTGCCGATAAAATCTTCGGGTTTGCGTCCAAAAGCAGAAGCAAACAGATTGTTGACAAATTCGAATTTTAACATGCTGTTTTTTACGTAGATTTTCGCAGGCATGGCTTCCAATAATGCTTGTAGCGTATTCATCTTTGCGGTTTTTTCCTTTAGTTCTTTTTCGTCGCCAGAGCATGTAACGAAAATGAATCCTAACAGCAATAGTCCTCCAATAATTGAATACCATACCCAGAAACGGCGTCCTATCGCCACATCGATGCCGCTAAACGAGAATTGCAGCATTCCGTAGTCGAGGTTGTTGATGTCGGTTAAAAACTTATTGATTATTACTGGATTGAGCGTTTGCTTTAAATCCTCCTGGTCTCTTATGTATTCCACCTCCCAGAGGTCGGGCGGAAGTGTTAGTGCTACCATTTCATTGATGGTGCCGATTGCCAGAAGATAGCCGCC
Source organism: Bacteroidales bacterium (assembly GCA_016286055.1). GTDB lineage: Bacteria > Bacteroidota > Bacteroidia > Bacteroidales > UBA3824 > UBA3824. Next base: position 67,376 of record JAEERW010000009.1, on the reverse strand, counting down.
TGAGTCTAAACGTTTTTTATCAGCGGTTTTCACTGGCACGCCGTATATCACAAAGAGCGAATCATTGAAATATTTATAGTATTGAAAATGATTGTAATATTCTATTTTGCTGGATATTATGCCCTTGTCGGACTTGAGAAGGTAGGGGTTGAGGTCACCGGCGTAGGCTATGATGTCTTCGTTTGAGCTTAGCAAAGCTATGGCGTGAATGTGGTTGTCGTGTACCACATCGTCCATCTCCAACTCGTCCCATAGTTCGTCGGGATTGTTGCTGTATACCACTTCGGCAAGTTCGTCGTAGCTGCCGTAATCTTCCAGAAGGTCGAAATATTTCTGGTCGGTTATCTTGAAAAACGACTGCACCCACGCTCCCGCACTGAAATATGTGGATTTTGCCGTGCTGCTTCGAAACGCGATAAATACTGCAGTAACAGCTCCAAATAGTATTATAAATACTATGGCAGACCGTTGTTTCAAATTAAGTTTCTTGCACATATTCTATATTACGTTAATTATCTCTTGTACAATGTCGCAAAAAGTAAGCCTTTGTACCAAATTAATTTTCAAAGTTATGAGTTTTTTTTGTAAATTATACGGATAATCCCAATAAAAGAAGTAAATTTGCGCCATAATTTTTTTTTAAAACAAAGCATTAACACATGATGACCTCAAAGGAGATACGCAAAGCCTTTTTGGATTTTTTTGCGTCGAAGCAACATAAGATTGTGCCATCGGCACCTATGGTTGTGAAAAACGACCCTACCCTGATGTTTACCAACGCAGGTATGAACCAGTTTAAAGATATTTTTCTCGGCAATGAGCCAGCGGCAAGCAAGCGCGTGGCAGATAGTCAGAAGTGCCTCCGAGTGTCGGGCAAGCACAACGACCTCGAAGAAGTGGGACACGACACCTATCACCACACTATGTTCGAGATGCTCGGCAACTGGAGCTTCGGCGACTATTTTAAAAAAGAGATTATCGACTGGGCGTGGGAGTTCCTTGTTGACGTGCTCCACCTTGATACCAGCCGTCTTTACGCCACTGTTTTTGAGGGCGCTAAAGATGAAAACCTCCAACCCGACGAGGAGGCCAAGGGATACTGGCTCAAACACCTTCCTGCCGACCGCGTGATTATGGGCAACAAGCACGACAATTTCTGGGAAATGGGTGCAACTGGTCCGTGCGGTCCCTGCAGCGAGATTCATATCGACCTCCGCAGCGACGAGGAGCGTGCAAAGCTCCCCGGCGTAAAGCTCGTTAACCAGAGCCATCCTCAAGTAATTGAAATTTGGAACCTCGTGTTTATGCAGTTTAACCGCAAGGCCGACGGAAGCCTCGAACCTCTACCCGCTAAGCACGTGGATACCGGTATGGGATTTGAGCGTTTATGCATGGCTCTACAAGGCAAGCAGAGCAACTACGACACAGATATTTTCCAACCCGTAATACAAGAAATCAGCCGTCTCACCGGCATTAAGTACGGTGCTAAACAAGAAACCGACGTGGCAATGCGAGTTATTGCCGACCATATCCGTGCTATATCGTTTGCCATTGCCGACGGACAGCTGCCCGCAAACGCCAAGGCTGGCTACGTTATCCGCCGTATTCTCCGCAGGGCTGTAAGATACGCTTACACTTTCCTCGGACAGGCTGAACCTTTTATGTACAAGCTCCTTCCTGTGCTCCGTTCGGTTATGGGCGAGGCTTATCCCGAACTTGTGGCTCAGAAAGACATCATCGAAAAGGTGATGGTAGAGGAGGAAACTTCATTCCTTCGTACTTTGGAAACTGGTATCCGCCTTTTAGACAAGGTGGTGGAGCAGGCACAGAAAGCCGGCAAGAAAGAGATCGATGGCAAAACAGTGTTTGTTCTTTACGATACTTATGGATTCCCCCTCGACCTTACAGAACTTATTCTCAAAGAGAAAGGTCTCACACACAATCAAGCTGAGTTTGAGCAGGAACTCAACGCTCAGAAAGAGCGCAGCCGCAACGATGCCAAAATCGAAAGCAGCGACTGGCAAGAGGTTAACAGCTTCTCTACCGAGGAGTTCACCGGCTACGATGAAACCGCATCAGAAGTTAAAATTTGGCGTTACCGCAAGGTAGAAGCCAAGGGCAAAAACTTCTATCAAATAGTATTCAACAAGACTCCTTTCTATGGCGAAATGGGCGGTCAGGTAGGCGACTGCGGCTATATCGAGGCCAACGGCAAAAAGACCTACATCACCGACACTCAGAAAGAAAACGGACTTTCGATTCATATTGTTAAGGAACTTCCCGAAGACCTTAAAGCCACTTTCCACGCTGTGGTTGATGCCGAAAAACGTGCTGCTATCGAACGTAACCACAGTGCAACTCACCTCTTGGACGAGGCTCTCCGTTCAATCCTTGGTACACACGTAGAACAGAAAGGTTCAATGGTTTGCAGCGATTATCTCCGTTTTGACTTTAGCCATTTCAGCAAGATGACCGACGAGGAGATTGCACGCACCGAGCAGTTTGTAAATGAAAAAATCCGCGAAGGCATCGCCCTCGAAGAACACCGCGATATGCCTATCAAAGATGCTCAGGCTCTCGGAGCTATCGCGCTTTTTGGCGAGAAATATGGCGACAAGGTGCGTGTGGTTAAATTCGGCGACAGCATCGAGCTCTGCGGTGGTACGCACATCAGCAACACTGGACGCATTGGATTTTTCAAGATAATCACCGAAACTGCCGTAGCAGCCGGAGTACGCCGTATTGAGGCTCTTACAGGCAAAGCGGCAGAAGAATACGCAACTAAACAGTGCGCTATTACATCGGCTCTTAAACTTATGTTCAAGGCTAAGACCGAGGACGACATCATCAAGTCGGTGGAGGCTCTCGTTGCCGACAACGCCGCACTCAAAAAACAGATCGATGTGCTCGAGCACGAGAAACTTGCAGGCGTTAAGGATGCCCTTATTGCCAAAGCGCAGAATATCAACGGTGTGAACGTTATAGCCGAGCGTGTTTCTGTGGGCAACAAAGACTTGTTGAAAGACCTCTCGTTCCAGATACGCCAGCAGATTGACAACGCATTTGTAGTACTCGGCGCATTGTTCGACGGCAAACCGCTTATTTCTGTTATCATGAGCGACAATCTTGTGAAAGAACGCGGACTCAACGCCGGAGCCATAGTAAAAGAGGCAGGCAAGGAGATACTCGGCGGAGGCGGCGGACAGCCCTTCTACGCCACAGCAGGCGGCAAGAATCCCGACGGATTAGACAAGGCAATTGCCGCAGCAAAGGCTTTTGTCAAGTAGTTGAAAATTTATTAATTGATTGTTATAAAAAAAGGGAGCGATTTTCGCTCCCTTTTTTATTATTGGTCGTTTGGTTGTTCGTTGTTGTTTCGTTTCGAATCGTCTAAGGCTAATATCACAAATTCCACACGTCGGTTGATGTCGCGCATAGCCTCTGTTGAGTTGTCGTTGAGGGGACGGCTTTCACCGTAGCCTATAGGTTCAAGCCGCTCGGGTTCCACGCCTTGGTTTATTAAGTAGTTGACCACAGTGCGGGCACGGCGTTTCGATAGGTCGAGATTGTAAGCGTCGGAACCAATATTGTCGGTATGCGCCGAAACCTCCATCTTTATTACGTCGGGATTCTTTTTAAGGAATGTCACCACAGTGTCCATAAGAGTGTGCGAAGTGTCGGCGAGCTGGTCGCTGTTGAGCGCAAAGTGAATAGGTACACCTATTGGGTCGCCCACTTTTTTGCGTTCGAGCTCTTTGGTCATATCAAGTCCAGAGTTTACAAAGGTGTATCCCATAGGCAGTATGTTTACACCAAAATCATCAGCGTTTCGGTTGAAGAAGTTGTCGGTGGTGTCAATGTCAACTACAAGGGTGTCGATTGGCGGCAAAATTCGCTCGATAATCTGCGGCTGTGGTTTCTTTGCAAGACGGTAGCGCAGACCGACGGAAGCGCCTACGTTAACAAGGTTGACATTCTTGGATAACTGAGTTTGTGTAATGCCTGCGTATGCAGAGGAAGTGTATCCAGTATCAAGATTGTTCCATAGTTTAGAGTCGTTGCGTTTTTTTATGTCGCCGAGGCGGTAAGAGCCGCTGAGATTGAATGTTATGTCTAACTTGCTTGTGAGGGCATAGTGTAGCGACAATTCGCCTCCTAAACCAATAGTGGTGGTTTTTAGGGCAGGTGTGCCTTTGAGATTTGAGAAGGAGGTAAAACCGTAATCTGGCAAATTGGATACGGGAAGATTCACCGTTGTATATACAGCAGAGTTAGTAAGTGCTCCTGATACTGATTTGAACTTTTTGGTGAGTATCTGAGTCATGCTTATATGTACACCTGCTCCTAAACGGAATTTAGAGCCCAGTGCTTGCTGGTAGTATAATCCAATCGGTATTTCGATGGCCGATACTGTAATTCGCTCTTTCAAGTCGTTGAATGATGAAGTGTAGTCGTAGCCTAGACCATCTTCATGACCTGGTACGTACTTGGCTGCTGTATCTATTTCATTTTTTGCCTCATTGACAAAGTTGATGGTTGTAATACCTTGGTATGTGCTGTAGTTTAAACCCACGCCTATACCCCAGTTTGGAGCGAAAAAGTAGCGGTAGCCAAATCTTGCCGTGATGCCAAATCCAGGTGATTTTTTAGCGCAAGTGTCTTCTACTTTGAAACTTACGTTATTTAATCCTCCACCAAAGTCGAAGAATACAAAATGACCTTTGCGGGCGGCGTTGATTGCAAGAGTATCGGGGGGCGCCGGAATGGTGTCGTATGTAACACGTGGCGCTGGCTCTGGTGTTTGTGCCAACGAATATGCCGATAATAGTATTAGAACGGCAGTGATGATTTTTTTCATGAGTGTTGGATAATGATTTTGATACGTGAATGTAGCTGGTAGTTGTTATTCTCTATAATTATAACGTGTTACTTCAACAGTTTGCCCCTTGTTGATAGTGCCACGGTAGTCTTTACGTCCGTATTTGTCCACTATAGAAACGTTGAAATTGAGGCTTTGGGCGGTTTTTTCGCGGTATTTGAAACATACAACCTTAACAGTGTAAGTTCCAGCCTTGGGTTTCAACCAGTAGATATTCTCCTGGGGACGGTTTGTGGTGCCTATAATAGCGTTGGCGTCGAGGTCGAGGTTGCCAGATCCGCTACCACACAAAGCCCTTCTACGGCTGAAGAAAATCTCGTTGCCGCAGGGGTCGATAACGTGGAGGTCGAGGTCGGTTTTTGAGTACCACTGAAGGTTGATACGCAGGTCACCGCTCTGACCCTTAAGGTCGTTTTGCGGAGGATTGTTAGGAGTAGGCGACGGGGTAGGAGCGGGAGGAGGTGTAGGTTTTACGCTCAGCGGTATAGTACGGCTCTCCTTGGTGTTGAGTTGCGCAAGTGTTGCGTTGTACACCTTGCTGCCGTTTGATATGTAGCCCGATTTTGAGGCCGTGATTGAAATCTTGTCGTTTTCGCCGATACCGAGAACGGTAAACTCACCTTGTGCGTTGCTATATTCGGTGGCTTTGAGTTTACCGTTTATGCGGATTTCGTTCTTGACACCAGCTAAAGGTTTGCTGCCGTCGGTATTGTAGAATACGAGCGAAGTGGTGAGCGGACGGAGGTACATAGTGCGCTCCTCTTCGGGTAGCTCCATGAATTTTTTCACAGTGCCGCCGTCTAATGTGGTGTCGGCGTATCCAGCTTTTGATGCCTTGAACGATAGAGTGTTGGATATTCGCAGCGAATCAAAAAGACCCACACCTACACCATTGGTATTGGTTTGCAACGACGATGATGCACCGTTGATTGTAAGCGTTACAGTTGCATCGGGCAGGAGACTCTTGGTTTTGAGGTTTTTCACAATCACCTTTACGCTACCTTTCATGGGAGAGAGCTTGAGCGATTTCTCAAGGTCTGACATATTGGCGAGGTCAAAAAGCGATGCTTCGAGAGTGTCGTTGAGGTATCCGTCTTTTGATGCCACGCATTTTACGCTTCCGCACTGAGGCATATTGATAGTGAATCCGCCCGAAGGGTCGGTGGTGGTTGACGACGATTCTTGCGATTCGTTAACAATGGAGATAATCTGCACATCGGCGCCAGGCAGGGGCTCGTTGTTGTCTATGTCGATAACTTTGAGGTCGGTGCTTGAAAATAGCGGCGGAATCTGCACTTCTTTGTAACTGTCTTTTGGGAACGAACGGTAAAGGTCGCCAATATTGTCGGCGTTGTAGCACTCGTTTCCGGCGGTTACGTATGCCGAATCGTTAAACATTCCGCCAAAGAGCACATACCACAGCGGCTCTTTGATTCCGTCGAACTGTACTTTGCCTTCTGTGTCGGTGCTGCCTGTTACAGTTGTGGGCGTGTGCGAGCCAAATAATCCTATTGCTGGATACGAAAACTTGGTTTCGGCTGCGGCAATGGATATGCCGGTCTGTTTTTCGCTAAGATGAATCCTAACAGTGCGTCCTATCGGTATTATAAATACAAATAAGAGCAGAAACAGGAATATCCACCAAGGGAATTTTTTTTTCTTTAATACGAGTGTTATTTCGGAATCTCCTTCGCCCGAAACAACGGTTGCTTTGTTTGTACCCATTATTATATGTGTTTTAGTTGGTTATTCTACTATGTGTGTGGTAACTGTAATAGTTTGACGGTTTTTGACCTTGCCAGTGAAGTCTTTGCGGTGTCCCTTGCGGTCGATGATTGTCACGTTAAACTCCTCTTCGGCGCTAGTGTTGCCACGTTTTTCAAAGCACATCACCTTAACCTTGTATTCGCCTTTCGACGGGGCTACAAAGAATATGTTCTCTTGCGGTTCGGTTGTGAATGTGTAAGGACGGTTGTTGTACTTGGCGTTTGCGTCCACGTCGAGAGTGCCTTCTCCATCGCCGCATTCAAACTGACGGCGTTCGTAGAAGATTTCGTGTCCACATGGGTCAACTACGTGGAGGTCGAGGTCGGTTTTTGAGTACCATTGCAGGTTGAAACGCAAGTCGCCGCCTTCGCCTTGGAATATTGGTTTTAGACGCAATACACGCGAAGTGTCGTTGATTTGGGCAATTGCCTCGGCTCCGCCTGCGAGAGTGTCGTTTTCGTATCCCTCTTTTGAACCTATGAGGGTTAGCTGAGCGCACATCGACGAGTTGAGCATTATTACGCCGGTGGTGTCGGTGAATACCGAGTCGATGGTGGTGTTGCCGTCTATAATCTTGATTATTTCTACTTTGGCTTCGCCTATTGGTTCTTTGGTGTCGGCATCGATAACTGTTACCGGCACGCTTATTTCTTGTTGCGGAATCTCCACAACTTTGAAATCAAATCTCGGAAACTCGTGGTAGGGATATTCCATGCCATCGCCAGAAATACAGCCTCCGTGAACCGTCACTTTGGCGGTGTAACCCATAAATTTGTCGAACAGCACGTACCACAACGGTTCAGAAATGCCTTCGTATACTACGCGACCTTCGTTGTCGGTGTCATGTTTTTGAGTAACGTATACTTTTGCACCAAAAGTGCCTATTTCGGGGTAATAGAATTCTGTGGTTGTGCCTGTTACGGGTTCTTGATTGTTTTGTTGCACTACCTGAATGCGTACAGTTCGGCTTATTGGGATAAGCAGGAGCAGTGGAAGCAGTAGCAGCAGAATCCACCACGGAAATTTTTTCTTTTTTAGCACGAGGACAGTTTCTTCGCCTTCTTGTCCCGATACTACGGTTACTTTGTCTGCTTTCATGTGGGGTAGGTTTTTTAGGTGTTACAATAATAATGTGTGTTAATGCACGAGAGCGGCTGCACCCAGCACTGCAATATTAGTGCCGAGCAATGCCGACGGAAGTACCTTGATTTTGCCACGGTAAACAGGCAGAAGATTCTGCTCCATATACTTTTGTGTGGGCTCTACAATAAGGTCTTTGGCAAGAGCAAGACCTCCAAAAAGGAACACTGCCTCGGGGGAGAGTATTGTAGCAAGGTCGGCGAGTTTTTTGCCGAGAATTTCTGCGGTAAAGTCAAAAGCCTTTAAAGCAATTTTGTCGCCTTGTTTTGCAAAATCGTAAATATCTTTGCTTGTGAGAGTTTCAAAAGGTATCGAACGCATTTTTGATTCGTCGCGCTCAGAAGCAAGCAATTCGTATACAGTGCGTTTGATGCCAGAAGCCGAGCAGTAGGTTTCTAAACAGCCGCGACGACCACAACCACATTGACGGCCGTTTTCGATGGCGATGCTGTGTCCGTATTCGCCTGCAAAACCGTCGGCACCATATATTAACTGTCCGTTGGCAACAATTCCGCTACCGAGACCCGTGCCGAGGGTAATCATCACAAAGTTTTTCATTCCTTTTGCGCCGCCGTACACCATTTCGCCGATAGTGGCTGCTTTGGCATCGTTGGTAACCACCACTTTGCACGAAAAATATTTTTGAATTTCGCGGGCTAAATATACAGTGTCTTTCCAAGGAAGGTTGGGAGCTTTTTCGATAGTGCCCTCGTAATAGTTGCCGTTGGGAGCACCTACGCCAATACCGCGAAGTTCCAATCCGCTACCAGCCTTCGACAAAAGGTCTTTTATAGTGTTGCTGATGTTTGAAACGTATTCTTCAAATACTGGATAGCCAGAAGTGGGAAACGAAATTTCAGCTAAGATATTAGCGTTGTCGTCTACAATTCCAATAGCGGTGTTGGTGCCGCCAATGTCGATTCCTGCTGATACTTGTTGCATTTAGTTTTTGATGTTAAATTAATAAATATTGCCGTAAAGGTATTAAAAAAAATGATTTTACGCTGCAAAAATAGTGTTTTTTTTGCCCTTGGCACATTTAGATGAAAAAAAATGTGGCAGGGATTTTGATATTAAAAAAAAGTAGTATATTTGCCGCGAATTTCTAACGAATGTTAATATTTAAAAAAATTGAAACATCGTTGGCTCGCTTACGTAAAACAAGATAAAAATGAAGATAAAATTATTGTTTAACTAAAATATGGAGGACTTGCCTATCGAAACAACACTACTCAAACTATAAACTATAACAACAATGAACTACAGAGAATTGTCAGAACAAGAACTCATCGACCTGTTTATCTCAGGTGATGAATCATGCATCAAAGAACTTTTCCGCCGCCACAAGAGCCGCGTCTACACATACATTATGTTGATCGTAAAAGATCGCGAGCTGGCAGAGGATATCTTTCAGGAAACCTTTATAAAGGTTATCAAATCACTCCGCAAAGGTCGTTATATGGACAAAGGAATGTTCCTTTCGTGGGTTATGCGTATAGCTCACAACCTTATTATCGACCATTACAGAAAACTTAAACACCTTAAGGTAACATCAGCCGATCAGAGCGATACCGACTTATTCAACAGCCGTAAATTCGCCGAGGGCAATGTAGAAGATAAAATGGTGCAAAACCGCATTGAACAGGAAGTTAGGCAGTTGATCAACCTTCTTCCCGACGACCAGAAAGAGGTGATTCTTTTAAGACACTACGGCGATATGAGCTTCAAAGAAATTGCCGACCTTACAAATGTAAGTATCAACACCGCACTTGGTCGTATGCGCTACGCTCTCATCAACCTTAGAAAGATTATCGAGGAGAAAAATCTATCTCTCACCGCATTTTGATGATTGTATTATTGAGGATTTATTTTTGTTAATTTTTGAGGGTTTGAGCTTCGCAGCGATGCGAGGCTTTTTTTTTGCCTCTATCTCAATACATTGTTTGCCTTGTCGTTGTTGTTTTCAATTTCTGCCAATGTTGTAAACAACACTGTATTTATCATTACTGAAAGCGGCATAGATATTATTATGCCTATTAACGACGCTCCTGCAATAGTATTGATCGCAAATACTATCAATGCTATTATAAATGTGGTTTTAAGATATTTGATAGTGAGTTTTCGTGAGGCGGTAAAACTCTCTCCGATAGATTTGCGTGGGTAGATGATTAAGATGTATGGTACAAAGGTAAATATAAATGATACGATAGTACCAGGAATAATGCAACAAATATATCCTATACCACTCAAAAAGCCCAATAAGCAGCCGGCTTTTACTAATTCTCCTAATTGATCATTAGTCAAAAACGCATCTTTGTATGTTACTGGTTCGTTTTTCAAAATCTTGTTGCAGATATTGATGAGTCCCATATAGGTTACGAAAATAAATATACATAGGATGATAGCAAATACCAAAGATATAAACGGCGCTGCAGCGTTTGGAGGAACGTTGCCGCGCAATTCAGTAAACTGACGGTACAACGAAAATGCTGTATAAGCTATGGTAGGTATAGCTCCGCCAAAGGTAGCTACAAGTGTTAAAACTTTTGCATTGAGCTTGAAGTTATCCCATGATTTGCGGAGGATATCTATTATATCTGGTTCTTGCATAATTGTATTTTTTGGGGGTTAATTTTTTACTAATTTAATTTTTCAGGGAAAAAAATTACCATTGTTATTACCGAAATACCGAAAAGCATAACGCATATTCCAGTAATCTTATTGATCCACATGATATGACGAGGACCGATTTTGTCGCGGAAAATGTTCACCACCAGCGCCAAAAAAGCCCACCAGATGACCGCGCCTATTATAACGCCGAGCAATAAAAACGAAGTTTCGAGCGGTGGTGTTTCGTTGCTGATGGCTCCGGAAGCGGTAAACAAGATACCAAAAGAAAGAATGGTGAGCGGATTAGAAATTGTGAGTCCGAAACTTGCAGCAAAATCACCCAGCACCTTTACTTTGGAAGTTGAATTGTTTAGTTTTTTATTTTCTTTCCATTGCTGCACAGGGTTTTTGCGGAAAATGTTGAATCCCAGTGCAAGCATCAGTATGCCACCGATAACGCCAATAATGGTTCTGTGCTTTACAAAGAAATCTGATATAAACGACAAACTGAATCCAGTAACTACGGCGTAAAAAAAGTCGCCGACGGCTGAACCTACACCCATAAGGAAACCTTGCCAAAAACCTTTTTGTATGGTTTTCTGTACGCACAATATTGCAACTGCTCCAATGGGGCATGCGGCTAAGAAGCCAATACCAATTCCACGTGTAAATACTGTAGGGTCCAATTTTTATCTTTTTGTTTCAGGCGGCAAATATAAGCAACTATTATGCTTCTTGAAAATTTATTATGTAATTTTTTTCTGAATAATATAAGAAAAACGGGCAGGATTTCCCGCCCGTTTTTATCTTTTTATTTATGGTTTGCTGTATGCGGATTATTTCTTACCAACACCACCGGGGCTACCTACGCGAATCATTGCGCAACGGAATCCTAAGTCGTCGGAAGATTTGTCTTGCTGGAGGAAACGTCTTGTACCAGGTACCATCCAGTATACGCGGTCTCTCCATCCGCCACCTTTGTAAACTCTTACACGGTCGTTAACGAGAGATGTAATCTGAGGATTAGCGCCTGTAGTGTCTACTTGGTTGTGGTACATTCTTTCAGAACCTACATCGCTAGTACCAACTTGTCCTGCCCAGTCGTTTCTGTTGCTACTTGAACGAAGGTCACCGTCTTTGAAGTTGATGTTGTCGGCAGTTTGGTAGTTGATGCGGTCCATGCTCTCTTCTGCTGTCATATTGCGGTAAAGAATGCGGCCAGTAACTTGGTCGAGTTCGTATTCGTTGTCTTCGTTTTTAACTGGAACTTGGAATACGTTACCACGGAATGGGTTGAATTCTTCAAGGTCGAGGTTTGTGCAAGCACGGTAAACGTCGAGCACCCATTCGTTAACGTTACCAGCCATACAGTACAAGCCGTAGTCGTTGGGCCAATAGCTGTCGACAGGAGCTGTAGGAGCAGCGTTGTCGTTGAGGTATCCTGCTACACCCATAAGGTCACCACGTCCACGTTGCATGTTGGCGCGGAAAAGACCACGGTTGGCTTTCTCGTCGTTACGAACATAGTGTCCGTTCCACGGATAAAGACGCTGGTTTACGATACGTTCGGGCGAAGTAGCTGAATTGCCGATAAGTGCAAGAGCTGCATATTCCCATTCAGCCTCGGTGGGCAGACGGTAGGAGGGAAGGAGTATACCATCCTCCATTGTTGCATGGCGTTCGCCGTCGGGAGAGTTGGGGCTCTTGATATTGTTTTTAACTGTGCCGATGTATTTTCCGGCTACGTAAGCTTCTGAGTTGAAGTTGTTTGCACCTTTCTGCTCGGGGTCGTATTCGAGGATGCCGTAGTCGATAAGGGCTTTTTCGTTAACACGGTCGGTACGCCAGATGCAGTATTCGTTGGCCTGCTCCCATGTAACACCTACTACGGGATAGTCGTTGTAAGCGGGGTGACGGAAGTAGAATTGCACATAAGGTTCGTTGAAAGCGAGCCTTCTGCGCCAACAGAGAGTGTCGGGCACTGCCTTGTTGTAGAGCTCGGGTGTCTCGTCGTAGAACACGCGGTATACCCAATAGAGGTATTCGCGGTAGTCAAGGTTGCTAACCTCGGTTTCGTCCATATAGTATGACGACACCGTTACACGGCGACGCATGCTGTTCCAGTCGCTCATAATGTCTTGCTCGGCGCTACCCATTGTAAATGTACCACCTTCGATGAGAACGAGTCCAGGACCCGCTTCCTGCTCCACATATTCAGCAACTTCGAAACCGCCCAACTTGGGATCGTTGTAGCCCCATCCAGTCTTGCCGGAAGAGCCGCTGCGCAGCGCTACTTTGGGTCCGCACGATGAAAGTACGGTTGCTCCTGCGAGTATGCCTGCCAGCATTATTATCTTCAATTGCATTTTCATATTACAAGAGTTTTTTTTTACAAATAATCTAACATAATAACTAAAAAGCCGGGCACATTATTGTTTGGTCACGCTTATTTTTTTTAATGCCGTTTAATTTATATTTTGCAGCTATTTCGTGAGCCCCATAAGTGCTTTTGGTTATGGTTGATAGGTCAAAGTCGTGCCCGTAACCTATCTGTACTTTGCCCAGTGTTACTCCTATGCTTGCTATCAAAGTGTGCGTGGCGTACTCTCCTGTTTGCAATCGGTACGCTACTCCGCCCATTATTTTAAAATTATCGATATACGCACCTGCTTGTATTGAGTTTGTCCCATCTTGACAACGGTATATTACGCTAGGTATCAGGTATGTGGTTTCGCTGTTTTGATGGTTTTGGGTTTTGCCTAACTCTATCTTATGGTTTGCAAACACAACTATAGATTTGGGTATGCCGTTTTCGCCAGTTATTTTGTATTGTGCTACGGAATAGGCTGCTACGCCTAAAATGGTTTTTTGTGTGTAGAGCATAATGCCTGGTGAAATGGCTATTGTGAGGGGTGCATGGTAGTTGATTGTGGAAGCCTGCCCGTTGTTGTTGCCTGTTAGAGGGTCTATCATGCTGTAATATGTGAGTTCGCCTTGACGGAGAGTCTTGTTGGCAAACGAGGCTTCCACTCCTGCGCTGCACCTGAGTTCTCGGTTAATTTTTATTGTGTTGGAGTATGCTGCCGATACTTGGTTTTGCCGGTATGCCCCACCAATGGTTCCGTAGGCACCCACGCCGAATCCGCATTGACCTATTTTTTGTAGATATGATGCACTGTATGTTTTGAATCCACCTTCTACGCCTATATATTGGCTGCGGAGTATCATAGATATTTCGCTGTTGCCTGGTACTGAGGCAAATGCCGGATTGAGCGAAAGCTTGTCGGCGTAATATTGCGAAAAATATATTTCTTGCGCATTGGATATAAAGGCTGTAATGGTGAGCGCGATGGTGGCAAATAGTTTTTTCATTGTGTCATTTCTGTTTGAGAGGTAGTGCGAGGCATATTGTTGATGCCAAATTCTGTGTAAATTTTAGTTAGTATGGTGTCGAAAAAGAGATTGAAATCGTTTTCTACTGTTGCGTAGTTTTCTTTTAGTGTGGATATGGTTTCTTCTGCTTTTGTAGGGAACGAGGTTTTCCGTTCCATTATTTTTAATGCGGCTTCCACACCTTTTATATTATAGTAACTTTTTAATCTGTTGCTGATGATGAGGTGGGGTATTAGTGGCTGGAGGTTTTTGGGGAGAATGTCGTAATATTTTATACAGCTACTATAAAACTTTTTTGCAAAAGAGTCGAGGCTGTCGATAGAATATCGGTTCCAGTTTTTTGCAAGAAAATGGTCGTAAATAACATCGGTAGCCACACCCGCATATTTGCCAAGCACAGGGCGCAACAATGCAATGCTCCGAGCGGCAATGGGACTGGAATCTGTAAAGCAGTCGATAAAACGGTGCATCCTAATGCCCAATGCCATTTCGGGAGGGTATTTGGCGTTTACCGAAATCAAGCTTCCTTTAACCCAGTCGCCTACGAAGTTGCCTACCTGAGTCAGCTCGTTGCTGCCTGATAGAAATATGTGGGCGAGAAAGTTCATTTTTATGGTTATTCTGGTTTTAAATACGTTAATAACAAAATCTATTCCCTTCTTAAAGCTTCGAGGGGGTCGATTCTGGCCGCCTTGAAAGCAGGATAAACGGCAGCTGCTATGGTAGCTGCCGCAGCGATAGCAACAGCTGCTACTGCCAATTGCCACGAGAATACAAATAGGTCGGAGTGAGTGTTGATGATGTTGGATAGCTGGCTACGTACTGCTTCTGATGCAGATTTTGCTACCCAGTATCCGGCAAAGGCTCCTAATAAGCCGCCTATTGCGCCAGTGATGCCCGACTCTATGTAGAATATCAGCTTAATTTGTAGCTGAGTGGCTCCAATGGCTTTCATTATGCCTATCTCTTTGCGGCGTTCGTAAATTGCCATTGTCATAGTGTTGATGATTCCGAAAACCGACACTGTGATGGCTATGATGCCTATGGCTGCTAACAGCATGTCGATGAGCATAAACACTTTTTCGATGTCTTCCAACTTGTCGCCTACCGAAAACACCACGAAGCCCATATTCTCTATTTTGTTTTTAACGGTTTTGAGCTCTTTAAAATTGTATACTTTTACGTATACTGAGTTGTATTGGGTTAAATCGCTATCTATTCCGTTGTAAATTTCATAAATGAGTTTGATATCTACCGAAGGTATTTTTTCGCAGGTGAGAGATGGAAGGAATATGCCGCCAGAGAGCATTCCTGCGGTAAGTGGGTTGTTTTCGGTGATGCCTACTATTGTAAGGGAGGTGGTGTCGTTTTTAACTGGTATGTCGGGAGTGTCCATATTCATTTTCGATGGATCGAACACTTTGGTAACAATATTGATCTTGTGTCCGATGATTGAGTCGGCAGGTATCACTTCGCCATTAGTGGTTTTACCGAAATCTATGTCGCCCTCTATTTTGATGCCGAGTTTAAATAGCGCAGCTTTGCTCAGCACTATGCTGTTTTCGTTGTCTTTGGTGTAAAAAGAGCCGTAGGCCATATTGTCGAATGGCTTGAAATTGCCCATCAAGGCTGGCACTGATTTGATGTTGCTCTTGGTTTTGTGTTCTCCAAAAACAATTTCGGCGTGTTTGATGGTTTCGGGGAAAACAACCGTTACTTGCGGAATTTTCTCAATTTCGGCAACGGCAGAGTCGTTTAGTGGCACCATAGCCTCGTCGTAAAAGGCGTTGCCGAGCGATCCATAGTTTGAGTAGTCGGCGTCACGGCTGCTGACAGTCATACCAGTGAATACATCGTTGCTTACCAGGGTGTTGGATATGTTTTCGCTTATGCCCTGTCCAATTGCTACCATGGAACTTAGCGAGCCGATTCCAATGGCTACGCCTAAGATTGTAACGGCTGTTCTGAATTTGTTCTGGGTCATATTGTTGACCGCTAACGATATGATGTCGGCTGGTTTCATTGTGGTTGCTGTTCTGATATTTTGATAATTTCGCCGTCGGATAGTAGTACAGTTTTGTGCGAAACACGGTAGGCTGTTTCCCTGTCGTGTGTTACCATCACAATTGTAATGTTGTGCTTTGCGTTAAACATCTGCAGCAGCGACATTATTTCGGCAGATGTAGTGGTGTCGAGATTTCCTGTTGGCTCGTCGGCGAGTATCACTTTTGGTTTGTTGGCAAGAGCCCGCGCTATGGCTACCCGTTGAGCTTCGCCTCCCGAAAGTTCCGACGGATAGTGCAACGCCCGTTTGTATAGCCCCATATTGTATAGGAGTTCGCAAGCGCGTGGTTCGCGGAGATGTTTTGGGTATCCACTGAAGGCTAATGGCAGTTTTACATTGTCGATGGCGGTGCGCCAGGGTATTAGGTTAAACGATTGAAATATCATTCCTACGGTAAAAGTGCGATATTTGGCTAATTGTTTTTCGTTCATTTTCAGTATGTTGTCGCCGTTGTACAATACTTTCCCTTCGGCGTTAGTATCCATTCCGCCCAAGATGTTGAGCAGCGACGACTTGCCTGATCCTGACTTGCCCACAATCGATACAAACTCGCCTTCTTCAATGTCGATATTTATATCGCGCAGTGCAAAAATTTTGTTCTCTCCTTTCTTGTATATTTTAGAAAGTTTTTCTATTTTTATTAGTGCCAATTTTTCGTTTTTTTTGCTTGGTAAAATTACGAAATTTTTGTAATTTAGTGAAATAAAATTTTTAATTAATATGCAGTTTAAAGATTATTACAAAATTTTGGAGGTGGATAAGAATGCCACCGCAGAACAGATAAAGAAGGCTTACCGCCGTCTGGCTATGACATATCACCCCGACCGCAATCCTGGCGATGCTTCGGCCGAGGAAAAGTTTAAGGAGATAAACGAGGCTTACGACGTGCTTTCCGATGCCGAAAAACGTAAAAAGTTTGACCTTATGGCCGACGGCAAGGAAAATACCGATGATTTTTACACCCGTTCGTCGCAAAAAACTACTTCACATTCCGACGAAGGATGGTTTTCACGGTCAACTAAGGGCGGCTATTCGGAATTTTTCAACAACTTCTTCCGCAACAGCTCGTTTTTTAAGGGCGACAACTTTACAGGCAAGATTACAATTTCGCTCGAAGAGGCTTACAAGGGGTCAACCCGTATTATCAAGGTTCTCGGCAAAGAGTTGCGCATAAAAATTAAACCCGGTATCCAAGACGATACTCTATTGAAAATACCCGAACAAGGCTATCCTGGTGTTGCAGGCGGACGAAATGGCGACCTTTATGTGCGTGTGGGTGTTGATAACAAGAATCCGCTCTTTATCCGCCGTGGCGACGAGCTTTTCTCGGAGGTTTTTGTAGATATTTACACAGTTATGCTCGGTGGATACGTTATGATTTCTACTTTTAGCGGCAACATTAAAATTGCTATTCCCCAAGGCGTTGAATATGGTAAACAACTGCGTATCAAGGGTAAAGGTATGCCTGTGTACAATACTCCCGGCGTTTTCGGCGACCTTTTTGTGAAAATCAAATATGCATTGCCCAAAAATATTACAGAAAAGGAGCGCGGATTGATTGAGCAATTGCGCGAATTGAGAACTAATTATGTTAAAAGCAATTGATTTTTGCCGCAAATGTGTATATTTGCGGCAAATTTTTAACAACTAACTATGAAAAATATCAGAATTATTATTTCGCTGGCGCTTGCTTTGTGCGCTGGTACCGCTTCAGCTCAGTTCGAGGATTTTGAAGACGAGGAAAAAGCCACTGTCAAGGTTACTACTAACGGCGTAAAAGAAGAACGTGAATTTTTAGACAAGTTTGCTTTTGGTGGAAGTTTCGGCTTTGGCTTTACTTCTGATTTTGGCTATATTGAAACTGTCCCGTTTTTTGGATACCGTTTTAATGAATATGTAACCGCCGGAGCCACTGCTACTTATATGTATTCGTATTATAGCGACCCTTATTCCGTTATCGAAGATTTCGACAGCCATATTTATGGCGGCGGCCTTTTTGCCGATGTCTATCCGTTTAAATTTTTGGTGATTCACGCCGAAGCGCAAGCTTTGAATTTTCAAAACTATTCCGATGGCTATACGCTAAACCTTGATGCCGACCGTATGTGGGATATGCCAGTGATTCTCGGAGCGGGATACCACCAAAGTTTTACCGAAAGAATAGGTGTCAACTATTTGATTATGTGGAATTTTAATGATACCAAAGAACTGAAATACAATGTCTATAGTCCTTTGATAATGAGGATTTCGTTTGTATTTTAGAAGAATTCCACATCGTTGTCGTCGTCGTTGATATCGGGTGAGATGCCGTTGTTGAGTTCGGTATTCTCATCGTTGAGAGCCTGACGGTGCACAATACGCTCTGTTTCCATTGTGTAGCGGTCTTCGAGGCTCTTGAGGTTTTCGGCCTTGTTGATACGCAGTACATTGAGTGTGTTGTTGTCGAGTTTGGCGTATATGTTGTTGAGCTGGGTTACAATTTCGAGCATTATTTTCTCAAAGAAATCGTAGTATTTAACTTGCTCTACCGACGACTTGATTTCGCTTGAAAGGTTGAGACTGAGTTTTGAGTTTTCTATAAGTACGGTCTCGATTTTTTCGTTGTGTACCGAAATTGAATCAAGTATGCCGGCAATTTTTGACGAGAGCTCTTTAAGATTGTCGTTGATTTGGTTGCCGTCTTCCTCGTGGTTTATTTCCAAGAGTTTTTTGCTGATGTTTTGCGCCTGACGGAAAAATAGCGTTACATCGTTGAGATTTTCAGAGATGGTGTCGGTGAGTGCCCTAATCTCTTCGATAATACGGTTGATGCCTCGTTCGTCGTTTTTGCCGTCGAGTTTTTTGAGCACATCTTCTATTTTGCTTTCCAACGATGTGTGAACTTCTTGAATTTCGTAGATCTTGTCGTTTTTCTCCTCAATTGTTTGGCTAATGGTGTTGATTTCATCGCCAAAATCTTCGTTGGCAGCGATAAGACGTTTAAGAACGGTTGTAGTGCCTTTGAGATGGTCTTCAACGTCTTTGAAATAGCAGTCGGTGAGGTCGTTGTTGCCCACAAACTCGTTGCTGAGCTGCGAAATCACGCTCATATCTTCGCTGATGTCCCAGAATTTACGCATAATTACGGCAAATGCTTTTTGGTACTCTTTGTTGGTGTTGATAAGCTGAGCCACCTGAATGCCTGCTATGTCGCGTATTTGAAGAAACTGCTGAGCAGATTCTGAAAGGTCCATCTTGCCGTCGCTACCGGTTTTGATGTCCATAGCGGCAAGTTCCTTGATAATATTTTTGTGAGTAGCCTGCACGTGTTCCATTTTTTGACGGATAATGTCGTGGTATTGCAGGTTGGTGATTATCTTGTTGACGCTGTCGAAATAGTTCTGGGTGCGTTTGGTAAGTTCGGGAAGTTTTTGAGCTGCAACAGCTTGCTTGTTTTTGAGCATTATTATGCTGTCGTTGATCTGTCCTGTAACACGGTCGATGTCGAGAATGTTTTTCTTGCGGATTTCGATGAGTTTTCCCGACGAGAGGCGAGTTACGTTTTTTACCATCAACATCGATTCTGAAATTTTTGGGAGAATAATTTTCAGCTTGTTGATTTCGTCGGTGATGCTGTCGATGAGGTCGCTCACCTTTTTAATATTGTCGCTGTCGGAATATGCCACGTTAAGTTTTAAGTTAACGAGCAAGAAATTGAGTGTAAGTATGTTGAGGTTGAAGTTTTTGAGCGGAACAAACACAAGGTTGAGAGCGGTGTGCATTTTTTCCAATCCGCGTATGCTCTTTAAAATCTTGTTTTTGAGCATATTGATTTTGTTGTTGAGCGAATCTTGCAATCCAAGAAGCTCGTCGAAAAATTTTTCGTGAGCATCGCCAGCTATGATGTCGTATATCTGTTCGGTTTGACCCGAAATTACTTTTGCGTCTTTGTAGAATTTTTTGAGATAATTGTTCAACGAGAGAAAATCCTCTGCCGAACATTCGTTCAAAGCGGTGATTTTTACATCTATGTCGGAGAATACCAGTATTATCTCTTTTATTGATTTTTGCGATTGTTCGTCGTTTATGTTTTCCATTTGAGCGAGTTTTAGTTTCATTTTTACAAATATACGAAAAAAATACAATCATGGATATATTTTTTCCGTATTTTTTTACGTCAAAAAAAGTACCAAAGACGCAGGTTGTATGTTATTTTTTATTTGCCCGCAGTATCTTCTATTAGATATGTGTTGCGGTCGGCTGCTGATCGTGTTACAAGTTCGGCAGTAAATCCCGTTAAAAATAATTGCGCACCAAATATTATGGTTAGCAATCCAAAATAGAAAAGCGGACGGTCGGTCATTTGGTATTGATTCCATGCAAATTTGGCTATACTCAAATAGGTGAGAATGCCAAAGCCGATGAGAAAACTTAGCGAACCCAACAATCCAAAGAAATGCATAGGACTTTTGCCAAATTTGCTTACGATGCTAACTGTAAGGAGGTCGAGATAACCGTTTACAAAGCGTTCAAGACCGAATTTTGTAACTCCGTATTTGCGTTTGCGGTGCTGAACCACTTTTTCGCCAATGCGACGGAATCCAGCTTGTTTTGCCAGAACAGGTATGTAGCGGTGCATTTCGCCGTAAACTTCGATGCTCTTTACCACAGTGTTGCGGTAGGCTTTGAGTCCGCAGTTGAAGTCGTGAAGCTTTATGCCTGTTACCAAGCGAGCTGTAAAGTTGAATAATTTGCTTGGAACGGTCTTGCTTATAGGGTCGTAGCGTTTTTTCTTCCATCCCGACACCACGTCGTATTTTTCTTCTTTTACCATTCGGTAGAGCTCTGGAATTTCGTCGGGACTATCTTGCATATCGGCATCCATAGTGATTACAACATCGCCCTGAGCCTTTTTGAATCCTGTGTTGAGTGCGGCAGATTTGCCATAGTTGCGGCGAAATTTTACACCTTTTATATGATTATCTGTGGCAGACATTTTTTCTATGATTTCCCACGAGGTGTCGGTGCTGCCGTCGTCTACCATTATTACTTCGTAGCTAAAATTATTTTCGTTCATTACGCGAGTTATCCATTCGCGGAGTTCGGGCAATGATTCGTCTTCGTTGTATACGGGAACTATTACTGAAATGTCCATTGGTTTATTTTTTTTGCATTAGCGATAATCCTGCACTAATTGCGGAGAATAGTGCGGATATAAACATATTGTAAAATAAGTACGATATAATTGTCATAGGAATTTTCAAGGTTTCAATCATTGAGGTGGCGTTTTGAATATCTTGTTCCGAAAGCATTTGCATTTGCTGTATCATTTGAATGCTTTGTTCGGTGATGGTGTCTAACGCTGTGGTATGCAGGAATTTTAAGTCGATTACCAAATAAAGCGAGTTGATAAGCGATGCTCCCATGCCACATATAAAACCGTGGAATGCCGATTGCATAAATGATGTCTTGTTGGGCAGGAGCAACATTGTCCAGGCTTTTTGTCCTATCAAAATACCGATCGACATCACTACATATATTAATATTCCTCCAAACGCCACTTTGCCAGTAACCAATTCTGTAAGAAATGAGGCAAGTGCCATTGCTGCGCCGGTGATAGCTCCGTAGGTGAGTGAGTGCCGTAAAAAATCTATTTTTGTGGGTTGTTGCATATTGTTTTTTTAGTTTCGGTGTGCAAAGGTATAAATTAAACCAAAAAAATCACTAACTTTACAACCGAAATAATCAACATAGAAAAATTATGGCAAAAGTTTTTAAACATCTGCCGCATTTGGTGTTAATAGCTTTGATAATTGCGGCGGCTTTTTGCACGGGTTGCAAATATAATGATGCGGAAAATCAACAAAAGATTGATTCGCTTCGCAATGATAGTATTCAAAAGGCGCAACTACTTAAAATAGATACTTGTACGGCATATTTCCGCCGTCACACATGGGCAGATAAAAAACACAATATCACTTTCGACCGTATAGAAATTCTTTCGGATAGTGCTGCAATTGAATATGCCGCCACAAGGCACGGCTTTGAGGGTAGAAAAAACATCGTCATCAATCTTGAACCCACTACTGCCACTATGGCTATTACTGATAGTACTGAAATATTGGTAGTTAATCCGGCTTTTAAATTGGGAAAATCCACAACCCTCTATATCAAAGGCAGCGTAAACGATATTGCTGATTTTGGATATAACACCATTATTAAAATTGTTACTCAAAATAAGAATATTCTATACCTTCAACAACTCGACATTGAATTATGACACCGCGCCTACGCTGTAAATCTCTTCGATGAGGGCGGCGTATTTTTCGGTAACGGCTTTGCGTTTAAGTTTCTGTGTCTGTGAAAGTTCGCCGGTTTCTGCACTCCAAACGTCAGGAACAAGGCGGTAACGCTTAACCTCTTCGTGCTTGCCGTTGAGCTTGTTGATACGTTTTACTTCGCTGTCGATAAGGGCAACAATTGTTGGGTTGGAAATTATCTCTTCGTTTGATGAGTATTTTACTCCTGCCTGTGCCAAATAAGCTGCAAGTTCCTCAAAGTTAGGCGAAATCACTGCGCTTGCAAATTTTTGGTTTTCGCCCACAATCATTATTTGCGAAATGTATTTCGACTCTTTAAACTTGCCTTCAAGCATTTGAGGAGCAATATATTTGCCTCCTGAGGTTTTGAAAACGTCTTTTTTGCGGTCGGTGATGTGCAGACAATTGCCTGCCGAAATATAACCTATGTCGCCGGTGCGGAAATATCCGTCTTCGGTGAAGACCTGAGCTGTGAGTTCGGGATTTTTGTAGTAGCCTTTCATCACGTTGGGACCCTTTACAAGTATTTCGCCATCTTCGTCGGTCTTAACATCTTCGTTGCTTACAATGGGACCAACCGAGGTGAACTTGTGTCCGCCTTTGCCAGGAACTGAGTGCGCAATAATGGGCGAGGTTTCGGTAAGTCCATATCCCTCTTGCACTTTGATACCAGCTGCCCAAAGCAGACGGCTGAGCGAAATGGGCAACGCAGCACCGCCACAGCCAAAGAATTTCATTGCGCCACCAAAATAGTATTTGCGCCAACGACGATAGACAAACGCATCGTAAACGCGGTTCATTATGTTGTAAATTAAACCGTTAGCGTTGTAATGCTCAAAACGGTAGCCTGCTTCTACTGCGCGGTCGAACATTTTTTTGCGCCAGCCTGTAAGCTTTGCGCCCTCTTTCATAATGTTTTCGATAATCTTTTCAGCAATGCGGGGAACGGTGTTGCAGCCGTTGGCGTGAATGTCGCAGATGTCGCGGACAATAGTTCCGAGGTTTTGCGCATAGTAGATTCCTATGCCGTTGTATTGGTACATATAGCAGAAACAGCGTTCGTAAACGTGGCAGAGGGGCAGTATCGAGATGATTTTGTCTTTGCCCTGCTCCAACGCGCCAATTACGTTGCTTGCTGCTGTAAAGTTGCTTACAAAATTCTTGTGGGTGAGCATCACGCCCTTTGAAAGTCCTGTTGTGCCTGATGTGTAGATGATTGACACCACGTCGTCTTCGTTGACCGATGCTTTGATGTTTTCAAGTTCTTTCTCGTAATAAACCTTGCTTTTTTCGCCGAGAGTCAAAACTGTCTCCATATTTTCAACGCCTTCGACTTCGGCAAATGAAAACACCTTTTCTATTGTTTTGATTTTTGGCACCACCGACGACATACGACGGTAAGCCGCAGCGTCTGCCACAAACACCATTTTGCACTCGCAATGGTTGAAAATATATTCGTAATCGTCGGCACCAATGGTGGGATATACAGGCACGTGGATAGCACCTGTTTGCGCAATCGCCATATCCACAAAGTTCCATTCGGGACGGTTGTTGGATACAGTTACCACAGTGTCGCCTTTTTTGATGCCGAGAGCCAACAGACCGTAACTCAATAGGTTAACCTTATTGCGATAATCGTTGTAACTATATGTGCGCCATCCGTTGCCCGAAACTTTGCAGGCAAGAGCGTCGTTGCGATTGTATTTTTCGCAGCAATAGTCCAAAAGGTCGAATATTCTTTTTACGTCTGTCATAGCTTAATACTTTATTATTTTTTGTTTCTTAAAAACACTCGGTCGATTTTTTTTATTACGCTGCAAAGGTATTATAATTTTTCGAATTTGAAAAATATTTATTTCAAAAATTTTTCTTTAATTAATGTTAAATATTTTATTATTAGTTATTTATCTTGGTGTAAAATTATAAAGATTTTTAGAATATTAATTTTCTGCAAACAAAAGTCGAAATTTTTTAACGTACTATTTTGGACTTCAAAAATCTTTCGGTCGAAAAAATCGGAGTGTAAAATCCTAAGCAAAATGTTTTTTTATACAAAAAAATACGATATTTTTGCAGTCGAAAGTGCATAAATATACACCTTATGAACAGCAAGCAAAACCGCATATCTATTATTAGTCAGATAATTGAGAGCGAAACAGTGCGCTCGCAAAACGACATAATCGACCGCCTTCGCGAACGCGGCATCACACTTACCCAAGCAAGTCTCAGCCGCTATCTCAAAGAGATTCAGGCTTCGCGCATACCCGACGGCAACAACGGATATATTTATAAAATTCCGCCCGAAGCCGCCAAATCTACCGCCGTGCTCAGCAACGAAGTGGTTTCGGTAGAGTTTTCGGGCAACAATATGGCAGTGTTGAAAACCATTTCGGGCTATGCCAACGCTGTTTCGGCACAGATAGATGCCAAAATGCTTCCTCCCATTGCCGGCACCATCTCCGGCGACGACACCATCCTTATCATCATCCGCGACGGCTTTTCAAAACGTCAGGTAAAGGATTATCTCGTTAGAGAATTTCAATATATCAAGAATAAGTTTTTGAATGAATAAATAATATACAATGAAACTTTGGGACAAAGGTTTTGATACCGCCGAATTTGTAAACACTTTTACTGTCGGCAAAGACCGCGAGATGGATCTTTATCTCGCTGAATATGATACTCTCGGCTGTATGGCTCACGCTCAGATGCTCTCTGAATGCGGTCTCCTGAGCAAGGACGACAATGCCAAACTGCAAGCCGAACTTAAAAATATTTACAAGACCGCCTGCGACGGCAAATTCACCATTGCCGACGATGTGGAAGATGTGCACTCGCAAATCGAGTTTATCCTTACCGAAAAACTCGGCGACCCTGGCAAGCGTATTCACACCGCCCGCAGCCGCAACGACCAAGTGGTAACTGCGGTAAGACTTTTTACCCGCGCCAAACTGCAAAAAATTATCGAAACCGTAAAAGGCGTTTTCGACACCTTTATATTATTAAGCGAAAAATACAAAAATGTGCTTCTGCCCGGATATACGCATTTGCAAATTGCTATGCCGAGCAGTTTTGGACTTTGGTTCGGATGCTATGCCGAAAGTCTTGCCGACGATATTTGGACACTTCTTTCGGCTTGGAAAATCAACAATCGTAATCCTCTCGGTAGCGCGGCTGGATATGGTTCGTCGTTCCCGATTGATCGTCAGCGCACTTCTGATTTGCTCGGTTTTGATTCACCCGACTACAATTCGGTTTACGCACAGATGACCCGCGGCAAGGTGGAGACCGTGGTGGCAACCGCTTTGGCTCAGGTGTCGCAGACTTTGGCTAAATTTGCCGCCGACTGCTGCTTGTTTATGAGTCAGAACTTTAAGTTTATTTCCTTACCCAAGGAATACACAACTGGCTCATCGATTATGCCTCACAAAGCCAACCCCGACGTGTTTGAACTTATGCGCGGTTACTGCAACAAAATCAGCGTGTTGCCTTTTGAACTCAACCGCATTACCGGCAATCTTACTTGCGGATATTTTCGCGACCTTCAACTCTTAAAAGAGAGTTATCTGCCTGTGTTTGAGCGTATGCAGATGTGTTTGGATTTTATGGAATTTATTCTTCCAAAAATCCAGCCTCGCGAAGATATTCTCAAAAACGAAATGTATCAGCCCATTTTCACCGTTGAGGCATTAAACGAAATGGTGGTGCAAGGCGTGCCATTCCGCGATGCCTACAAAGAGGTAGGTCATCAGGTGTTTGAAGGTAAATTCCATTGGGATAAACCTTTGAACCATACACATATAGGTAGTATTGGCAATCTTTGCAACGATAAAATTCAGGCACAGTTCAACAGCGTGTTTAAGCAATTTGAATTTGAAAAAGTAGCGCAAGCCATTGCAAGCCTTACAAAATAATTTTTTTGACGGTAATATACTTATTGTCATAAGTTTATATTGCCGTCTTTTTTTTTATTAAAAAAAACTCCAAAAAAGTTTTTAGAATGCAAAAACATTTATACTTTTGCACTCGGAGTAAGTCTTATTCGACCAGCTCCTGCAAACTCCCCCAGGATCGGAAGGTAGCAAGGGTAAGCGGTTGTAGCGGTGCGTTTTAAGGAGCTTGCTCCTTTTTTTATATCTATTAAATCCTAATCCTATGCCACAGTCAGCACCCACAGTCCAGAATAAAGATGCCTATATGGTTTACCGTGTTGGCGGACATCTTTACGCTGCGCCTGTGAATTGTGTGCTCGAAGTTGTACTTACCGAATCTCTTATTTCTTTGCCTGATGCTTCAACGTATATTGCTGGTATAGCCCATTTTAGAGGTAAAGTAATTCCTATTATTGACACAGTTAAACGTCTTGCATTGCCTTTCAATGGTGATAATTCCTATTCTTATATAGTGGTGTTTGAGGTAGAAGTGGATGGCATAAACCGTACTTTTGGAGCTCTTGTAAGCAAAGTGCTTTCGGTGGGTGAATATTCGCGTGCTGAGATCCGCGAGGTGGATGTTATGCCTTCGGATATTGGCTCACCTTCATATATTAAAGGTATTATTGAGCACGACAACGAATACATAATTGTGGTTTCACCTGCAAAGTTTATTTCAAACGAAGATTATTCCAATATTACCAACAATGTTTCAGAAAATTAAGCTGTTATGCGTGTTTGCCGTTTTGTGCGTCACAGGTTGTACTAATAATTCTAATTCTGGCAAATACATTATGGTTCAAGGTTTTGCGCAAGGAACCACTTGGCATATTACTTACAAAAGTTTTAACGGCGAAGACCTCACACCGCAGATTGATTCTATTCTTGCCGCTTTCGACCTGTCAATGTCGGCTTACAACAAAGAGTCGCAGCTAACCAAAATCAACAACAACGATACTTCTATCATAGTAGACCGTTTTTTCAAAGAGATTTTTGATAATTCGCTACACCTTTACAATATAAGCGGTAAGGCGTTTGACCCTACGGTTTCGCCCTTGGTTTCGCTTTGGGGGTTTGGTAAACATAAAGATATGCGCCGTCCTTCGCAAAATGAGATTGACAGCGTTCTCGACTTTGTTGGACTCGACAAGGTTACTATTCAAAACGGTCGTGTAATCAAGTCTGATCCCCGTATCACGTTGATTTTTAACGCAAATGCGCAGGGATACAGCGTTGACGAGGTGGCGCGTTGGTTTGATTCTCTTGGCTATACCGATTATCTTGTGGAGATAGGAGGGGAGGTTTTTGCCAAGGGCGTAAACGCATCTGTGCAGCCGTGGCGCGTGGGAATCGACAGACCTATCGACGGCTCTACCGAAGAAGACCGCGTTATTCAGGCGGTAGTTTCGCTCTCTGGTAAATCGCTTTGTACATCAGGCAATTACCGTAATTTTTTTGTAGAAAACGGAGTAAAATACACTCACGAGCTCGACCCCGTTACGGGCTATCCAAAGCGCGACAGTCTTTTGAGCGTGGCAGTGATTGCCCCCGATGCTGTTAATGCCGACGGACTTGCCACCACAGTGATGGTGCTTGGATTGGAAAAAGGTTTCCGACTGTTGGATTCTTTGCCCGATACCGAGGGTTATTTCATTTATGCAACTCAAGACGGCAGTTTTGCCACTACTCAAACCTCAGGATTTGTTGCCGAGGAGTTGTAGGTGCAAAAAAAACGTGGCCAGAGGGGGGATTCCGACCACGAAAAACAAAAAAAAATTAATTATGAATTCTAACCTTTTTTACAAATAAGTCTTTAAGATATTGCTGCGAGAAGTGCTTCTAAGTTTGCGGATTGCTTTTTCGCGTATCTGACGGACACGCTCTCTTGTCAATCCAAATTTGTCGCCAATTTCTTCGAGACTCATTTCTGGAACACGGATACCGAACGAAAGTTTCAATATAGTTCTCTCTCTTTCTGTAAGAGTAGATAATGCTCGTTCGATTTCCTTGTTGAGCGATTCGCTCATAAGACCGCTGTCGGCCTTAACCGCGTCGGCATCAGCGAGCACGTCGATAAGGCTACCTTCTTCGCCTTGCACAAACGGAGCGTCGATACTTGAATGTTTGCCCGAAAGCCTCATAGCGTCTGCCACCTTCTCGGTGGGGAGGTCGAGCATCTGGCTAAGTTCTTCTACAGATGGTCTGCGCTGGTATTTCTGTTCAAATTCTGATACGGCCTTGTTGTACTTACTTAACGAACTTACCTGGTTCAATGGCAGGCGCACGATACGTGACTGTTCGTTGATGGCTTGCATTATCGACTGACGGATCCACCAAACAGCATAAGAGATGAACTTAAAACCACGCGTTTCGTCAAACTTTTCTGCGGCTTTGATCAATCCGAGGTTTCCTTCATTAATAAGGTCGGGCAAGTTTAGTCCTTGATTCTGGTACTGTTTTGCCACCGATACCACAAACCTCAAGTTTGCTTTGGTGAGTTTCTCTATGGCCGACTGGTCGCCACGCTTAATGCGTTGTGCAAGTTCCACTTCCTCTTCCACTGAGATTAACTCGTATTTGCCAATTTCTTGCAGATATTTGTCTAATGACGCGCTTTCGCGGTTGGTAATTGATTTGGTAATCTTTAACTGTCTCATACTCTTTTTTACTATACATCTTTCTATTTAACGAAAGAGCATTTCTTTTGTTACCAATCATAATGATTTTTTTGCAAAAAATAATAATACTTAACATTTTGGAAATCTTAGTGTTTCAGTGTATTTTATACTTAATTTATTGTAATGAATAGTTGCTAAAATTCTACTCTAATTTTAAGTTTTGATTATTTTTTATTTTAAAAAAATATTTTTTTATCTGTGCCAATTTTTTTTTACATTTGCCACAAACATTTTTGCGGCTTTTGACGCCGCCTTTTTTGCAACAAAATAATTCAAAAATGTCAGACGATATCAAGGACGAAAACAACAATAATCTGCCGGCTAATGCCGATAAGGACGAACGTATAAGCGGAGGCGTACAAAATCACTTGCAACTGAAATCAGTTTCAGGTATGTTTAAAAATTGGTTTATCGATTACGCCTCGTATGTAATTTTGGAACGCGCTGTGCCAGAAATCGACGATGGATTAAAACCTGTGCAACGTCGTATTCTACACGCTATGAAACGCTTGGACGATGGTCGTTTCAACAAGGTGGCTAATATCGTAGGTTTTACCATGCAGTATCACCCTCACGGCGACGCTTCTATTGGCGATGCGCTTGTACAGCTCGGACAGAAGGATTTGATGATTGAAACTCAGGGAAACTGGGGCAACATCCTTACAGGCGATAGCGCAGCCGCTCCCCGTTACATTGAGGCTCGTCTTTCAAAACTTGCATTAGATGTGGTGTTCAACCCCAAAACCACGCAGTGGAAACTATCTTACGACGGCCGCAACAAAGAGCCTATAACTCTGCCTGTTAAGTTTCCGCTTTTGTTGGCTCAGGGCGTTGAGGGTATCGCAGTAGGTCTTTCGTCCAAGATTCTTCCTCACAATTTCAACGAATTGATGGATGCGTCGATAGCTTATCTCAAAGATGAGCCTTTTGAACTTTTTCCCGATTTCCCAACGGGTGGATCTATCGATGTGTCAAAATATAACGACGGTGCACGCGGCGGTAAACTCCGCGTCCGTGCTAAAATTGAAAAAATTGACAAGCGCACTTTGGCTATCACCGAAATTCCATACAGCACTACTACTGAGAGTCTTATGGAATCTATTGTGTCGGCTAACGAGAAAGGAAAAATTAAAATTAAGAAAATTGAGGACAAAACTGCCGCCGATGTGGAGATTGTGCTCAACCTCAATCCCGACGTTTCGCCCGACGTTACTATCGACGCTCTTTACGCCTTTACCGATTGTGAAATTTCGCTTTCGCCAAATTCGTGTGTGATTGTAGACCGCAAGCCTAAGTTTATGAACACGTCAGAAATCCTCCGTCATTCGGTGGATAAGACCGTTGAACTGCTTTCGCTCGAACTTAGAATTTTGCTTGGCGAACTTGCCGACAGCTGGCACGATGCTTCGCTCGAAAAAATATTCATCGAAAACCATATTTACAACCTTATCGAAGATTGCGAAACTTGGGAGGCTATTGTTCAAACCATCGACACCGCTCTCGAACCGTTTAAGCATTTGCTCAAAAAGCCTGTTACTATCGATGATATTACCCGCCTTACCGAATTGAAAATCAAGCGTATTTCTAAATACGACGCTTTTAAGGCTGATAATTATATCAAGAGTCTCGAAAAGCAAATGGAGGAGGCTCAATACAAACTTGAACACATAATTGATTATGCCATAGAGTATTACACCAATATCAAAAACAAATATGGCAAAAACCGTACTCGCCGTACCGAAATCAAAAATTTCGACAATATTGTGGCTAAAGAGGTGGTTGTGGCCAACGAAAAACTCTATGTAAACTGGGATGACGGTTTTGCAGGTATGGGTCTTAAAAAAGACGAGTTTATCTGCAACTGCTCTAATTTGGACGATGTTATTGTTTTCCACCGAAACGGAAAATACACTATCTCAAAGATTTCCGACAAGTTCTTTATAGGCACCGACGCTATTTATGTAAATGTGTTTAGAAACAACGACGAGCGTACTATCTACAACGTTATTTATCGCGATGGTGCTACTGGTATCGCATATGCTAAACGATTCAATGTTAAGGGTATAACCCGCGACAAGGAGTACGATGTAACACAAGGTTCGCCTATGAGCGAGGTGCTCTATTTTTCGGCTAACGCCAATGGCGAGGCTGAAACTGTGAAGATTCTGCTCAAGGCTCGTGCTAAACTCAAAAAACGTTCATGGGAATACGATTTCGGCACTCTCGGTGTTAAAAACCGTGCCTCTATGGGTAATATCGTTACTAAATATCCTATTCACAAGATTACTAAGGTAGGTTCGGGCGTAAGCACCCTCGGAGGTTTGAAAATATGGTTCGACACCTCTGTGATGAGGCTCAATACCGATGAACGCGGCGATTATCTTGGCGAATTTGCAGGCGACGACCGCATTGTGGCTGTTACCCAAAACGGCTACTACCGCATCACTGGGTTCGACCTCTCCACTCATTTCGACGACGACACAGTGCTTATTCGTAAATTTAATCCAGAGTCTACCATTTCGCTCGCATATTATGATGCTGACCTCGGTTTCGGATACCTTAAGCGTTTTACTTTTGAACTATCTGAAAAAGAGCAGTTCCTACTTGGCGACAATACCGCAAGCAAGATGTACGACATCACCGACGACTATGCTCCAAACCTTGTGGTGTCGTTCGGTGGCAAAAATGAGGGACGTCCAGCCGAAACTATTGATGCCGTTGAGTTTATCGGCGTAAAGAGTTTCCGTGCCCGTGGCAAACGTGTAAGCATCTACGAGGTTGCCGATATGAAATTTGAGCATAATCCCAACGCCGAACCTCCCGAAGAACCAGATACTGACCCCGATAGCAATCCTGAGGGTTCAACAGTGGAACTTATCGAAGGCAACGGTGACGATCCAGATTTTGAGATAATACGTCCCGGTGAGGAAGCTCAGATTTCGTTAGACTTTGAATCATAAGACATTATCCGACAAAAAAAGACAACCCTTTGTAGGGTTGTCTTTGTTGGAGAAAAATAAAAAAACAAAAAAATATGATTCTTAGTTTTTGAAGTATCGGAATATTATTTTTGTTTGGTGATATACTTTTTGCTTGCCCATCCGGGAACAACAGCCTTAATTTTAAACATATTCTCCTGCTGTTCAAGGATGTTGAATTTAACGCCCTTGTTGAGGCTGCTTACAAGACGTTTGGTTTTCTTTTCGTCGCTGTAAAGCATAGCGTTGTCGGAGATGAGTTCGCCATCGTAATCACTGTCAGAGTTGTCTTGCTCTACAAACTCTTTGTCAACCCAACCAGATATTTCGCGGAGAATATTGTACCATTCGCCATCTTCGCCCACTATGTAGACGAATGTGCCAGCGGGAATCGGGCTTGATTTGAGCGCTGCGTTGCTGCTGGGTTCTGTTCTGAAGTTGAGTTTTACGGTTACCTTGCCCAAAACGAGAGCTGAAGCAGCCGACTCTTCCATAGCGTGAGCAAAGAGGTCGTTGATGCTGATATTCTTTTTAGCGAGCACTTCGGTACGCAACTCATCGAGAGGAAATGCTGGACCTGGGTCGCATTTACGTCCGGGAGCTATTTCTTCGTGTCCAAGAATTTCTTTGATCGGGTAAGCGTTGCAGAGAGCTATGCAAATTTCCTTAACAGCTTGAATTTGAGCATCGGTATATTTATACCAATAGTTCATTTTGGTAACGCTGTTGCGGTGTTTGCCTACAAATACTTTGCTTTCGGGGGTGGCAGTCTTTTTCTCTTTTTTGGCTTCCCACCATGTGTAGTATTTGCCGTCGATTTTTTGCAAATACCCGGGGTTGGAGATTTCAATACCGATAGAGAAGTTGTTGTACGACGAACGTCCGCCATACGAACTTGTTCCTGCGTGTACAGCTTTGCGGTTGAAGTCTACCATTTGGGTAACAGAGCCGTCTTCGCTTACTACCATATGTGCCGATGTGGTGGCAGTTTTTGCAGAAAATAGTTTAACTGTGGCTGCGCCACTTGCACCTGCTGTATAGTGGATGATGATTGCATCCGGTTTCATTTCGGCGGTTCTGTTCCATTTGGTGGCTTGTACAAATGAAACGTTGTCGCCTACTAATCTGTGGTTTTTTACTTCCATAATATTATTTTTAGCATTTTTAATTACACCGCCAATTTACAAAAAAAAACTTTACGTGTATGTTTTTTTTAGTATTATTTTATAAAAAATTCTTTAAATACATTTTTTATGTTGAAATGGTCGTAAACGCCGCATAGTTCGCGGGCAGAGTGCATCGCTAATATAGGTGTTCCCACGTCTACGCTCTTGATGTCAACCTGTGTTGACGAAATGCTGCCGAGAGTGGATCCTCCGGCGAGGTCGGCTCGGTTGGTGAAACGCTGTATTGGTGATCCTGCCGACTGTGCCAATGCCGCAAATACCGCTGCTGATTCGGCGTCGGTGGTGTATTTTTGATCTGCGTTGTACTTGATAACTGGTCCGTGGTTGATGATAGGATGGTTGGTGGGACACGAATATTCCGCATAGTTAGGATGCAAGGCGTGTGCTGGGTCGGCAGATATTAAAAACGAGTTGTATACCGCCCTCATGTACTCTTCCTTGTCGCCGTTGAGTTTGTAGATGATGCGCTCCATTACATTTTTTAAGAATGGCGAACCTGCTCCTTGGCGTGTTCTGCTGCCTACTTCCTCGTTGTCGAAACATGCCACCATCTGTGTAGCGTTGATTACTGGGCTGGTGAATAGACTCTCCATAGCGGCGTGAATCATTGACAGGTTGTCGAGTTTGGGCGAGAGTATAAATTCGTTGTTGGCTCCTACGAGTGTGCCTTTTTCGGTGTCGTAGAGTGTAAGGTCAAAATCTAAGATATTGTCGGGCGATGTGTTGAGCTCTGAGGCTATAAGGTCAACGAGGTAGTTGCTGTTTTCCAACGGAGATTTTACGCATGTAAGCAACGGTTGCACGTGCTGCTGTGGATTTATAGCTACGCCGTCGTTTACCTTGCGATTGAAATGTATTGCAAGGTTTGGTATTACGAGCAGGGGACGTTTGGCGTTGTACTGTCGGATTTCGGGTTTGAATGGGTTTTTGCTTTTGAGTGCAACTCGTCCTGCGATAGAGAGCGGACGGTCGAACCATGAGGAGAGTATCGCTCCACCGTAAACTTCGGTGTTGAGTTTGAGGTAACCCCCTGTGGTGATTTCTGGTGCTGGCTTAATTTTGATACAAGGAGAATCGGTATGAGCGGCTATTATTCTGAATCCGTCGGTTTCGGGTGCGCCCATTCCCACTACAAATGTTATCAGCGATGTGTCGTTTTGAGAAACAAAGTAGCGGCCTTCTTTTTCGATGTTCCATTCTTCGGTGAGGCTCAGTTCTTTGAATCCTTTTCGTAGAAGGGCAGCCTTGATATTGCGTGTGGCGTGGAATGTGCTGGGACTGTATGATATAAAGTCTATCAGGTCGTTGGCAAATTCTTGCTGTTCGTCTAATCCTTTTTTCATTATA
Source organism: Bacteroidales bacterium (assembly GCA_016286055.1). Taxonomy (GTDB): domain Bacteria; phylum Bacteroidota; class Bacteroidia; order Bacteroidales; family UBA3824; genus UBA3824. The sequence goes on along the minus strand of JAEERW010000009.1, from coordinate 33,101 downwards.
GTATAAATGTGTGTTTGCGGTTATTACATTTTGAATCCAATTACGAGAATGTCGTCGGTTTGATCTGTTTTTCCGTCCGACATCCATTTTTCAATGGTGGAGTTGAGGCGTTCTTTTTGCTCTTGGGCAGATAGTGTGTGTATTTCGAGCAGTAGTTCGCGCATGTGCTTAATCATAAACTTGCGGCGTGTAGGACCTCCGAACTGGTCTTGGTATCCATCCGAAAACATATAGTACCAAGTGCCGGGTTCGATAGGAATCTCGTTTTTGGTGTAATGAAAATCTTCTTCGATCTGGTCGCCGCCGATGCCTTGTTTGTCGGGTTTGATGGTTGTGAGCTGACCTTCTTTGTTGATGTATATCAGCGGGTTTTTAGCACCTGTAAATTCTACTACATTGCGTTTTTTGTCGATAGAGCACAGTGCCATATCCATACCGTCGTGATTTTCGGTTTGGTCTTGGTTGAGCGCCTTGCGGATGTAACGGTTCTGGTGTGTAAGAATGTTGTCGCTCTCAACAATGCCTTTGCTAACGAGTGTTGTAAGAATTTCGGCTCCCACCATACTCATGAATGCTCCTGGCACTCCGTGACCCGTACAGTCGGCTGCTGTAATGATAATGCGGTCGGGTGTTTCGGCAAACCAGTAGAAGTCGCCGCTGACAATATCACGCGGACGGAATAGTATAAAGTGCTCGGGAAGAGCCTCTTTGATGCGGCTTTCGAGCGGAAGCATGGCTTTCTGTATTCGGCTGGCATAGTTGATACTGTCGGTGATGCTCTTGTTCTTTTCGGTGATTTCTTTGTTTTTTTCGACAATTTCGGCAGTGCGCTGACTTACAATTTGTTCGAGGCGTTGTTTGTCTTTCAAAAGTTTGCGGAAATAAATTTTGATGATTACCCAAATCAAAGCGGCAAACGCAAGCACATAAAGGATATAAGCCCAGATGGTCATATACCACGGTGGCAACACTGTAAACTGTATGTGAGCCACTTCGCTTTCGTGTCCGAAAAAGTTGCGGGCTTTTACCATAAAGGTGTATGTGCCAGGCGAAAGGTTGTTGAACTCTTTGAAATTTTCGCTTTTCCAATCGCTCCAGCCAGCGTCGTTGTGTTCAAGATAGCATTTAAATTTGGTTTCTTCGGGATATTCGTAAGAGTTTGCGCCAAACTCAAATTTTACACCGTTGAAATCGTATGGGAGGGTAATTTTTAATGTTGCTGTTTGAGCAGAGTCGGCATAGCCTTCGTCGGTAGTAAACACGCCGCCAAACAATAGCGAATCGTTGGTGATTGTTTCCATTCTGCGGATAAACGATTTAAAGGGTATATCGAATCGTTTTTGCAGTTTTGAATCGTAGTGGAGCAGCTCGTCGTCGCAACCAATCAGGTAGCAGCTGTCGGTTATGTCTTTGATGGTTTTAAACCTTGTGGCATAAGGCACAAACAGCCTTGTGTTTTGTTTTGAGCTGTCTAAACCGTCGAAATAGCCAAATCTTGTTTCGCTTTTGGCGTTTTTGCGGGGCTGCATATAGGTAACCCAAATTTTGCCGTATTTGTCTTTGTTTATGTAATATGATTCTATTTTGCTGTCGAACAGTGCATTATACTTGGTATACTCTACAAAGACATCGTTTTTCTTGTCGTAAGTATAAAAGCCTTGCTGTGTGGCAACAATAATGTCGTTGTCTATTTTGAAAACGTAATTGCCCATAGATGATGGTAATCCGTCGTGTTCGTCGTATTGTTTCACTGTAATCACTTTGGTGTACGCCGAGTCGAGAATAAGTTTGTAGAGTCCTGTCTCTTTTTTTGATACCCAGAAGAAACCGTCAGGGTCTTCTTCTATGTGGCGTGTTTCCACATCGAATCCGTTTACACTTGTGCGTTTTTCCCAATTGCCGTTTGGTTTTTTCTCGTAGATGGCAAGTCCGCCAATGCATCCGCCGATGAGCAGGTCGGGGTGCTTGATAGAGCGTATCACTGGACGCACCACCTGGCTTGACGATTCGGCAGAATAGCTTTCACCGTTGGCATTGATGCCTATTACGCCTTTGCCAGTGCCGCAGATAATCTGGTCGTCGATAGTGTTGATGGTGTTGATAGTGTTGTTTTGTGTCTTGTCGGTAGGGAAGGCTATTGGCTGAAAAGCGTCGCCGCCACGGGCAAGGTCGCTGTTGCGAATTCGCAAAAGACTGTTTGCTCCTATGTATATATCATCGTTGACACAGCCTATTGCAGATACTTTTTTGATACCAACGTGGATTGTGGATATGGGCGAGTATATGTCAACGTAGGCAATGCCGTTGTTGGTGAGTAGCCACAAGCCACCTTCGGGCGATTGGTATAGGTTGATAATTTGATTGTGGCACAGTCCGTATGTTTGATTATAACGGTTGATTTCGTTGAAATTGTGGTCGGTGATTATTACGCCTTGTTTAAGTGTGCCAAATGCATAGTAGCCTCCGAGGATTTTTTTGGCACAATAAAGGTCTGATCGTATAAGTTCTTTGTTGAGCGGAAAATCCAATGGCGTTAGCTTGTTGTCTTTGTAAATCGAAATGCCGAGTTTTTTTGTGGCGAGTATCATTCCGCCGTTTTGTTCTCCGAGAATTTCTACCACTTGGTTGTCGGGTATTGTGTCGGTGCCGTCTAATGGTACAATTGGTTCTTCGGGACGGTTGAAAAATTCGCAATATCCTTTGTCTGACTGATTTAAGTAGATGTGTCCGTTAAATTTGGTGATGTACGAAAAAACGTTTGTGCCTTCGGCGGGCAACGATATTACTTTGATAGTTGTGTCACCGTCGTAGAGCATCAGTTGTCGTGTGGCGCAAAACAATACTTCGTTGTTTTCGGTAACTGTTATGCCGTATACTTTTATGCTGCGGTACTTTTCGGGAAGAAGATTTAACAAAGATACATATTCCATAGTGCCGCTGCTGTCGGGGCTAAGGTATCCGATGTCGGAGTTGCCGCCTACGTATACTCTGCGGCCGTCGTTGCTGAGCGCAAGGGCAAGAGCCGATGAGTTTTTAGAAGTGCTTATTGTTCGCCAGCTTACTCCGTCGTATTCCAAAATACCTTGTGTGTTGGCTATGTAAAGTAGGCCACGGAAGTCTTGAACCGCGCACCAATTCTGTTTGCTCGAATTGTAATCTTCGGGCAGATAGTTTTTGATGTATTGCGTACCTATATGCTTTATGGTTTGCGCCGAAAGGGTGCTGATGCTCATTATGAGCGCAAGTATAAGTGTTGCAGTGTGTTTCATTATTGTAGCATTTTTTAAAAGCGTTAAAAAAACAAGAACGCTTAGATAGTTCAAAGATACAAATATTTTGCAACTTTTGGTTGTTTTTGTATATATTTTAACAAAAAAAAGATTTTTTGCATAGCAAAAAATCTTTTTTTTAATCTTTGGTGTTTTCAAACGGCTATTTGTCGCTGCTATAAATGTAACTACCGTTGATGTCGGCTATGCTGTAGTCGATTTTGTCGGAGGGAGTGAGAGTGGTTTTTGCACTGCCTTTTAATGTGGGCACGCATATAGTTTGAGCGTTAACTTTGGCAGGATATATTGAGAAAATTGGGGTTTTGCTGTTCATCGGTGATGCTGAAATAGAGTTGTCGATAGATAGTATGGCAACGTCGCCTTCTGATTTGAGGTCTATCTTGTTGGCGTCTGATGATAGCGATTTGTAGTTGCATACCGCTATAACTTTGCCTGAGGCGAGTGTAATGCCAGATATGTTGCCTTCGATTTTAAACGACCCTTTCTTTGTAGCCGACTTGGCGGCAAAGTCGGCAGTTGCAACTTCGGCATCTTCTACACCAGCAGCTGAGTTGAGTTTAGTGCCTTTAAAAATTGTTGTAACCTGCTCGTTTACGTCGTCGTATGCCGATGCAATAGGAATGAGTGGAATATTGAAATCAACTTTTGCGGTTAGTTTGCCTGTTTCGTCGTATTTGGCGGTTTGTGTTTTGTTGCCTGAGTTGTCGGACGTTACGGTAGTGGTAACGTATATTCCACCTTCGCCTGGAATTACTGTTACAACCATATTCTGTCCAGCTGGTGAGTTTGTTATGTTTCTAAGCCAAAGTACTTTGCCTTCAATGTCTGTTTTGGCAACAAAACCTGTGGCTGCAGTAGATGTGGTTTTGCGGAATCCGCATGAATAACGGTTTCCATAAGGGTCGCGGGTGTTGTAGAGAGTGTAGTAGTTGCCTACTTTTGCCTCGTCGAATGTGCCAGTGTATACCGATAGAGGAATGTTGCCTTTTTGCCATTGAACCTGAATATCTGGGTTGAATTCGTTGGCGGCAAATGTTGCCATATTGGAGAGGTAGTTGCTTTCAATTTCTTTGAGGGCTGCTCGTTGGTTATTGTCAAAGTTTGAGTTAAACTCATTTGTAGATGTGTAGAGCGAGTCGATAAATACTTTGTGCTTATTACAAGTGTGTTTGTTGGTTCTCGTTTTTATGAGGTTGAGGTAGTTGTCGCATCGTTCTTTGTGCTGGTAGAGGTCGTAATAGAAGAGCACTTTGCTGCTGTATGGTTCGGCAATAGCTGCAATTAGCTCTGGTTGGTTGTTTGTCTTTTGGGTTACGAGTTTGAGGTTTGCAAGTGCGGTTTCGTAGTTGACACATGCCGACATAAGAGACTTGTAGTCGTATTTTTCGGTAAGGTTAACTAATTTGTTGTTGAGCTTAAACTCAGTTATGGCATCAGTAGCCTGTTTCGATTGCTCGTAACCGTTTATCACAGAGCGGATATTTGAAATATATGCAATTGATTGTTGTTTTACATCGGCAATGTTGCCGTCCATTGTGCTAGTGACTTCACGTACCCATGAACGGTAGTCCCAGATAGGCACTTTTGGTTGCAAGAAGTCGGAGGATGTGAGTCCGTCTAAACGGTATGTGGCAATGGGAATTACCTCTAACTGCTGGTTGTATTGCTTGATGGGATAGCTTGCAAGAGCGGTTTTGTACTCGTTGAAATAATAGTTGACAGAATCATAATTATCAGACAGTTCTTTCAGCTGCTTTTTGATGTTTTTATCAGCGGTTATTACAAGGTTCTTGTAGTTGCTCTGTGTGGCAACGATTGTTTTGAAAATTTCAACGCAATTGTTGTTCTTTTCCACTGTCTTGGTGTAGAATCCTATTATTCTTGAAACATTGCTTTCGTATTCTTTAACCTTGTCGATGGTTTTGTTAACGTAGTTTATCACGTCCATATAGTCTAACTGCTCCATGTTAGATATAATGGGGTAGTTGGAGTAGTAGATTTTATTTTTCTTAACCTCTTTGTCGTCGCGTTTGAGGTAGCCTACGCAGACACCGAGGTAGAGTTTTGTGTCGTAGATGAGCTGGTTTACTCTCTGTGTGTTTACAAAGGGGTCTTCGTCTTGTAGCCAAGCCCAGTTTAACAGACCCATCTGGAAATATGTGTTTGGAAACTCTGGATCCTGTTGGCGCAGTTCTTCAAATCGCATGTAGGATATTTCTGGTTTTACGTTTGGCATATCGTCGAATACGTCTTTATATTTGAGACGGCGTTGTGCCGAAACAGATTGAGCTGCAATGCATATCAGCAGCAAAAATATTATGTTTTTTATTTTCATGATTATTCGGATTATAAGTCAGTACCAATTATTTTGAATTCTACACGGCGGTTGATAGCACGGTTTTCGTCGCTGTTGTTGGGAACAAGGGGCATAGTTTTGCCGTAACCTTTTGCAACCAGTCGGTTAGAAGGTATACCTTTAAGTTTTAGGTAGTTGACCACCGAGTTTGCGCGACGGTCAGAGAGTTTCATGTTGTAAGCGTCGGCGCCTTTGTCGTCGGTGTGAGCCGAAAGTTCCACTTTGAATTGCGGATTTAGTTTCAGAAGGTCTACTAATCGGTTGAGTTCTTCATACGATGATGCTGCAATATCTGCGCTGTTTGAGGCAAATGTGATATTGTCGAGCTCCATTTTGGTGTCGGCTTGAAGTTTTTCTATTTTAGCATTTAGCACGCGGTTGTTGTCGGCACTGAGGTCGAGGGTGCCATTATAAAACGAATATCCTTTAGGCATGATATGAATTTCGTATTTGTCGCCTTTGCGGACAGGAATCACAGCCTTTCCATGTCTGTCGGTAGTAACGGTGGTAACGTAATGGTCTTTGGTAGATAGGTTGGTGATTTCTATTTCTATCGGTTCGGTAACACCTTCTACATTGATAGTGATTTCTTCTTTTTTCGAAACAAGTTCGGCATCGCGTTCAAACTCTTGGAATTGAACTTTGTGGGTAAGGTCAAAATCCATTACATAGTCTTCGTAGAGGTTTTGAGTGAGGTATATTTTGTAGTATTTCCCAATAGGAAGTGTCATTTTGTAGCGTCCTACGTCGATAGTTTCGGGTGTGATGTTTTCTGTAACACCGTCAACTTTTATAGTGATGTTGGTTTCTATAGGGTCGAACATCGATTGGTCAAAAACGTTGAGTGATAGCTGAACGTTTTTGAATAGGCTAGCGTCGATTTTTTCTTCATCTTGGGTGACGTCTTTGTCGAGAATTGTGTGGGAGTAGTTGGGTGCACTATAATCGATAAATACGTTGCGTTTGTCGCGGGGAAGTACAAAGTCGTATATGCCAGTTTCGTTGTCGTTTGTAAATGTAGCAATTATACCAGACGAAAATGCGTCGCTAACTTCTATATTGGCTGTCATGGGTTGCTGTGTCTCCTGATCTAAAATTTTGCCATAATAGCGGCAGTTGTCGGCGGGAAGAAGTTTAGCTGATAGCGGTACGTCGACAAATGAGATATTTTTTTTGTTCTTAGGGTCGCGGTAAAGTAACGACAATTTGTTGCTGTTTGCGTTGTATACAGGGAAGAGTTCGTCGTTGGATGAGTTGATGGTGTCTAATGCTATAGGCAGAATCCAGTAAAGTGGCGAAACTTTGTTGGCGTAGTAAATGTCGAATCCGCCTTTCCCGCCTTCGCGCATTGAGGATATGTATAGTGTTTTGTTGTCGGGGGCGATGTATGGGGCGGTTTCGCAGCCGAGGTTGAGCGGTTCAACGAGGGCTACAGCTTCTTCCCATTCGCCGTATGGTGTGCGAGAGGATGTGTAAATTGTGCCACAGCGGCTGTCTTTTGCGTCGTTTTGCGGGCGAGTGAAATAGATGCTTAGTCCATCGCTGCTAACAGAGGGGTATATTTCGTCGGCAGATGAGTTGATGGCTTCGCCCATATTTTCAGGCTCGGTCCATTTGTCTTTGTCTTTGGTTGAATAGAAAATGTCGTTGTTTCCTTTTTCGTTTTTGGCAGAGAAGTAGATGCGTGTGCCGTCGTGATTGAGAGATGGAGTAGTGGGGTTTTTCTTGTCGGCGATGAGTTGGTCGAGAAACGCTACAGCTTCGCCTTCTGAGAATTTATCGCCCTGTTTCTCGTAGAGTAGAAATTTAACAGATTCGTCTTTTTTGAATCCAGCGATTGCTTTTTCACCATTGCCAGATATGTAGAACGATGTGGTTTGGTAGCCTTCGGGTATCGTTATCCCTATCGGTGTAGTTGGAGCCTGTGCCATGGCTGCTGAGCTAATGGCAACAGCTGCGGTTAGTAGAACAACTTTTCTCATGGTATAGTTTTTAGTTTTTCCAGTTAATTGTTCGGCAAAAATATAAATAATGGGCGATAATTAATATTTTTTAACAAAAAAAGTTGGCTCTAAATAGCGAAAAGTGAAACTTATCACTATTAAGAGCCAACTAATCAAGTGTCAGGGCAGTATATTAAAGAGCCGATTGGTCGGCCTGCTGCTGTGCTGCTGATACATCGGCAGCTTGCTGTGCAGGTTCGGGCTCTGCCATTTTCTGTTTGAGTTGGTCAAGGTCAGATGCTGGAGTGTCGGCAATTGCCTTAGATGAATCAACCGATGATTCAATGGCTTTGGCAGAACTCATGCGTGCTTTGAGGGCTGCAAGGTCTGATGCTGCTTCGAGGCTTCCGCCTGTGCTTTCGAGAGCGGAGTCAATTTCGTGGTCTGCTCCGGTTTCGCTGTCGGCGATATCTAAGTAAGATTCAGCGAGTGCTTCTTGCTGGTCTACTTTTTCTTTCATGCGTTCGAGCATAGCAATGGTGTCGGTAGAGTCGATGCCTGCCAACTGTTTGTTTACGTTGACAGTGGCTTCGCTAACTTTTGCACGGGCTTTGAGCATCTTGGCCTCGTTTTTCCATTTTGCAATGTTGGTGCGGAGTTTCTTTACCGAGTCTTCAAGTTTGGCAACGGCTTGGCAATATTTGTCGTAGTTGGCTTGGAGAGTGGGAACGCTTTGCAGTGTTTCGCTTTTTTTCTGCAATGCCATTGTTGCGAGACGGTCGGCTTCGTCAGACGACATAGCGCCCGATTCTGCTCTTTTGAGCAACATCATGGCTTTGTTCTCGTAGTCGGTGGCCGACTGTTTGGCTGCATCGAGTTCGTTTTTGGAGCGAACGCATGTTGCTTTTACTTCGGCGAGCGCTTTTATACTCTTGTCAAGGTCTTGCTCCATATCGCGGATACCCTGCTCTGTCATTTTGATAGGGTCTTCTAAGCCGTCGAGGGTGCTGTTGACTTCGGCCTGACCTATTCTAAATAGTCTTTTGAAAAATCCCATTGTCTTTGGTGCTTTAAAAGGTTTGAGTTTAAATTTATTTTTATTACCACAAATATAATAAAAAAATCGGATTTTCAAGTGTTTTTTCAAAAAATATCAATTTTTTTTTGAAAAAGTTGTTTTTATCCGGCGTACATAAGGTTGCAGCCGCGGATGTCGGTGTGATCGTTGCGTCCAAGCACTTCGAATGTGCCGTCGTTGTGACGGATGCCTATGTCCTGTGTTTCGATAAAACTGCACGAATGAATGTTGGCAAGGTCTATCACATTGATGCATCCTGCTGTGGTGTCGGGCGTGGTGGCTAACGGGTCGGTGCTGTCGCGGATTATTATCTTTATGGTGGAGGTTTCGCGGTAGAGCCCTCTGCCGTTGGAGTATGCCTGAGAGAGTAGTTCGGTCATGCCGTATTCAGAATGTATGGCGCTAACACCTAATTGCTTGGTAAGTATCTGATGTACTTCTTCTCGGATGATTTCTTTTTTGCGGCCTTTCATTCCGCCGGTCTCCATTATTATCACGTTGTTGCCAAAATGCTGCGGATACTGTTCGGCAAAATCTAAAAGAGCAAATGTAACACCTATCAATAATACTTTTTTGCCTGATGCAATTTCTTGATTGATACGCTGTTGCAATGCTGAAAAATCATATAGGAAAAATCCTTCTTCTTGTTGTCCCGAAAGTTTCATAAGCCTCTGAGCCATCACTATTAGCGACGATCCTTTGCGCTCCAAGTAGGAGGGGAGCAGTGCCAGAATGGTGTAATTCTTTGGACTGCCGTAAAATTCTACAAAGCCTTTTTCAATACTTTTGTAGTAAATGTTGATGTCTTTTACATAATGTCGGCTGGTGTTTTGCCCCGTGGTGCCGCTGCTGGTAAAACATTCTTGGCAATTTTCGATGCTGCATCCGCTCAATACTGTGTGTGTTTTGAAAAACTGTATCGGCAGAAACGGTATTTTTTGTACGCTGTCAACTCTGTTAGGGTTAATTCCTAAATAGTTGACATACTGGTTGTAAACTTGATTGTTTTTGTATTGAAAATGAAAAATCTCTACCGCCACATTGTTGAACTCAGCGTTGTTTGCGGCGGTAAAGATTTGTTGTTCTATTGTTTTGATGTCCATGGTAATAATCACTATAATATATAAGGTGTGATTATGCCGTTAGATTCGTTCGATAAGTTTCTTGATAATTGTGGTCATACGTGGTTCGGCGGCGTTGGCGGCTTTCTGAACTTCTTCGTGGGTGGGTTTTTCTACCTCGCCCGAGATGGTGATGCCCATATCGGTGATGATGGAGAGCGCAAAGCACGGCAAGCCCATGTGACGTGCCACAATCACTTCGGGCACTGTGCTCATACCTACTGCGTCGGCGCCTATCTTGCCAAAGAACTTGTATTCAGATGGCGTTTCAAATGTGGGACCCGTAACTCCGATATACACACCTTGCTGTAAGTGAATATTGCACTCGTCGGCTATATCAAAAGCGAGTTTGATATATTTTTTGTCGTATGCACAACTCATTTCGGGGAAACGAGGACCAAGTTCGTCGATGTTTTGTCCAATGAGCGGGTTTGTGCCAAAGAGGTTGATGTGGTCAACAATTACCATAATGTCGCCTACACGGAACGATGTGTTCATGCCGCCAGATGCGTTGCTGAGTATCAAGAGTTTGATGCCGAGCATTTTCATCACCCTGATGGGGAATGTTACTTGCTGCATAGTGTAGCCTTCGTAGTAGTGGAAACGTCCCTGCATGGCCACCACTTTTTTGCCACCAAGGTAGCCGAATACCAATTGTCCTTTGTGTCCCTGCACTGTGGATACGGGGAAGTTGGGAATTTCGGCGTAGGGGATAGCCTTTTCTACTTTTATTTCGTCGGCCAATGCGCCGAGACCTGTACCGAGAACTATGCCTATCTCGGGGTCAAAATTGATGGACTGTCGTATGTAGTCGATAGTCTGTTTGATTTTCGTCAACATGTTTTAATATTTGAAAGTTAAGTTCTTCTGCGTCGTCGTAGATAAAATTGATTTCAACCGGAATGTAGCATATGGCTTTTTTCAACTCGTCGGCAAGTGTGAGTTCGCGCAGCCTTACAGCGTCTTTTTCGGTTGTGATTATTATCCTGTCTGACGGTAAAGATAAGAATTTTTCTGTTATCTTGGATATATCTTTTTTCTTAAAATTGTGATGGTCGGGATAACTTATGTGGGTTATCTTTTGTGAAATGTTTTGGGAGATGTGGTTGATGAGGCTCTGTGGATTGGCAATGCCTGTAACAAGCAATATTTCAGTGTTTTGACTTACGGTGGGAATGTTCTCGAATCCAAACACCGATTTAAGCCCGAGATATTTGTAGTTGGTGAAAAATATCGACTGGAATGGCAGCAGGTTGAGATGTTTTGCTATCACCCTGCGGTCGATGGGTTTGAGGTCTTCGGGACATTTGGTAACAATAATTATGTTGGCACGGTTAGATTTTGATGCTGATTCTCTGAGCCGTCCGTAGGGTAATAGGTGGTCTTCGAAAATGGGTCGGTTGTAGTCGGTTAGCAATATATTTACTCGCGGTGTTACGCTGCGGTGCTGATAGGCATCGTCTAATACAATTACCTGATTTTCATTGCCTTCGGCTATAATATTGTCGATACCTTTGCAACGGTCTTCGCAAACATAAACTTGTGCTTTGCCGCTGAATTTGAGCGACATCTGTTTGGGTTCATCGCCAATTTCTTTAACGGTGCTTTGTGGTGTGGCTTTAATGTATCCTTTGGTTTTGCGGCGGTATCCTCGGCTAAGTATGGCTACGTTGTATTTTTGGCAAAGAAGGTTTACAATATACTCTGTGTGCGGAGTTTTCCCTGTGCCGCCTACGGTGATGTTGCCGACCGAAATTACTGGCTTATCAAACTCTTTTGACTTAAAGATTTGGTGGTCGTAGAGCAAGTTGCGTATCGACGTAATTGCGTGATAGATCCACGAAAGCGGTATTAGCAGGAATTTCAACATTTAGCGTGTTTCATTTTGTTTAACAATTAACAATTAAGTGATTCTTTTGAGTTGTTCTGTGCATAATTTCAGGGCATCTTTTTCGTCGATAAGCGTTATAGTGCCGTCTTTAACAATGATTTTGCCGTCGGAAATCACCATATTGATATCTCTGTTGCTGAAATTGTATGCAAGGTGTTTTATAAAGTTCGACTTGTCGAGAGTCATAGGTGTTGGATTGCTGAAAACTATGAGGTTGTTGTCGCCATCACCTGCAAAATTATTGATTTTGATGTAGTTGTGTACGGCGTTCATGCTGTTGAATGCCTGTTGCGACGACTTGTAGTTTTCGGTGCCGAGCGATTGGTAATATGCTGTGCGCATACATTGCGGAATGCTTGCTCCCGAAAAATCGGTGCCGAGCATAAAGTTGTATTCCGTCCATTTTGAGTTGAACGGCATAATGCCGCGTTGAAAATTTCCGTATGGGTTTTGCGCCACCCACGCTGGTTTGTCGTTGATAAGGTCGAGTTCGTGTTCGTCGAGATAGTTGGCGTTGGTAAGTATCGACGATGAAAAATCCATCAACCCCGATTCGTAAAGCCTTGATACTACTCGGCGTTTGTAGTCGCGCATGGTGTTGGCTTGGTCGAGATTATCTTCGGCAACATTGATTAGCACTCCTCTATTATTTTTTCGGCACAAACGCACAACCTCTTCTAATATTTCGTTGGTGGCAAGATACGATGCGGCAATACCCATAAGGGCTTGATTGTCGACCATATAATTCATATTTGCCTCAATAATTTTTGAAGCAGCGCCAAACCCATTCGACTGACTTGCTGCGAAACTCAAAAGCGTGGTAACGCCTACTTCGTCGAACGCCTTTTTGATGGTGTTGAGTGCGCCGTCGATGTATTTTGTTGATTCATTGCGGCATACGGCGAATGTGGTTCCGTTTTTGGCAGAGGTGATGGCGGCATATAAAGCCGAGGCGTACAGAAGGTCTTCGTCCATCAAGTCGTCTACTTTCCAAAGTATTTGCGTAAGATAACGGAAATATGTGAGTTGGTGCTGATCAAATTCCTTGTGTGCAAATGCCATAGATAAACATGGTCGCTGATAACCATCGGCAAATGAGTGCATTATGTATTTGCCCGAACAATCTTCTGTTACCGCTCCGCTGATTTGGGCATCGGTAAACGGATTGTCGGCAGAAAACTTCAACTGCCCCGACGTTTCGTCTACGAGTATGTCGGTAGACGTAAACGCGAGGGTGTTGATATCAATGTATGTTCCGTTTTTTAGTATTAGCGACATTTTTTTATCTATATATATATAAGGTGTGGTGTTTAGTTTTGGTGTTGGTCGCGCAGAAGGTCGATAACGGTTTTCACTGGCGAGAAGGTTTCGATTGGCACTTCTACAAAAACAGTGTTCCAATCTGCCATTGCGCCGTTCCACAGTCCGGGACGCTCTATTGATTTGAGCGTCTTACCGTTTTTCGACTTGATGGATATGAATCCGGTGTTCGGGTCGGTGTATTTCCTAAGGTCGAACTTATTGCCGTTGCAGTCGGTGAGGTCGCACACAAGGTCAACGGGATTGAAGTGAGTGGATTTTTTCATAATATCCATGCTCTTGGGGTCGTTTTTGTCGATTTGCGACGATTCTACAATTTGCAGCGACACAGTGCCGTCAGAGTTTTTGGTCCAGAAAGGTCCACCGCCGGGTTCGCCTTCGTTTTTCACCATTCCGCACACACGCAACGGGCGTTTGAGTTTAGCAATTAGTTGCTCGGCCTTTTTGCTGTCAGGCAGGTTTAGAAAGTCGGCAGGAAACTCGGTGCAGAGTTTCTTAGATACGAATATGTATGCCTCGTCTAAGTTTTTGGATGTTGGCTTGTTTTCCAACAGTTTGATATAGTTGGCAATATTCTCCTTGGTTTTGAGCAGGTATCCTGCAAGGGCTTGTTTGTATTTAACTGTTGGCTCTTTGCGCGAATCAGGCACCACGTTGTCGATGGTTTTGATAAACACCAGACGTGCGTTAATGTCGTTGAGGTTTTCGATAAGCGAGCCGTGTCCTGCGGGACGGAGCAGCGGAGTGCCATCGTCGTTGCGGAATATTTTGTTGTTTTCGTCCACAGCCACGGTGTCGGTGAATTTTTTCTGAGTGGAGAATGTGATGTCTAACTTGATGTTGTTTTTCTCCTCAAATGTGGGACGGAGTTTGTCAACAAATTCGGTGAATAGTGCTACGTGCTCGGGCGATACTGTGAAATGGATTTTTACAGTGTCGTTGGATGCTGCGTACATAATGCCCTCGGCGATATGCTCCTCGATGGGTGTGCGCGACGAATTTTTGTAGCGGTGAAATTCAACAAGACCTTTGGGAAGGTTGCCGTAGTTGAGTCCCTCTGGTGCGATAACCATCTCTACAAGTTCTTTTGCCTTGTGGTTTTGGAGCATCTCTTTTACAGAGAGCCCGTACTTGGTGTAGACAATTTTTTGAAGATTGTCGTAAAAAGCAAACCTGTCGATATTGTCAACGAACCGGCGGGCTGGCGAATCTACAAACTTCTGTTTCTGTTCGGGTGTGTTGTTATATTCCGACACGAAAACAAAGAGGTCTTTGAACATTCGGCTTGCCGCTCCCGATGCTGGAACAAATTTCAAAACGTCAAGGTTAGAGCATTCTCCGACGTATTTTTGTACGTATTTGGTTACTTCGGCTTCGGTAAGTTTTCGTATACCGTCGTTGATTGTGGCAGGACGTACCAACTGCATAAAGGGGAATCCTTTTTTGTAACAATCTATCTGTCTGTCGATTTCGGCAGTGCTGATTCCCATTTTGTTAAAGAATTCGATGTCGCTTTTAATATGCATAATATATTAGGTTTTGAAATTTGGCATAAAATTAAAAAAGTCCGGTGAATTTCCGGACTTTTTTCAAAAAAAAATAACACTTAAAATCAAACAAGATATGAAAACAATTTTATTATTATTGCAATATCAACTCAGGGGATGAGTTTTTTACCCTCACGGGCTTTTTACGATATCAGTTGCAAATTTAGTCTATGTTGTAATTAGTTGCAAGTTTTGTGGGTTATTTTTAGGTTTACTAATTGTTAAATAAAGTTAATTATTTTTTTTGTATTCGTATTTTACCTCGGTGTATCTGCTGTCGGTTATGTGTATTTGATTGCCAAACAGCGGAATGATGTTGCTGTCATATTGTTCTATGTTGGTTTTTGTGGTCTGGCTTGCAAAAATAAATGCGCATATGAATCCTGCTACGCCTCCTGCAAGGTGCGATTCCCATGAAATATGCGGATCCGAAGGTAGCACTCCCCATACCATTCCGCCGTAAATCATTACTATGATTAGAGATACAGCCGCCGAGCCTTTTTGGTTGGATACTATTCCGGCAAAAAATATGTATGATGCCAAGGCGTAGATTATTCCGCTTGCGCCTATGTGATAACTCTGTCGTGCCGCTATCCAAACTCCTAACCCCGTGAGTATATATAATGTGCTGAAAATCTTGATGTAACGGTCGGGGTTTAACATCGTTAACAAACAGAGCAACACTGGCAGCGCTGCAAGATTGGAGTAGAGGTGTTCGATGCTACCGTGAATGAATGGCGAAAAAAGGATGCCTTTTAAACCGTGGAATGAACGTGGATAAATACCGAGAGAGGCTGCACTTACGCCCCAAGCCTCCGACATCAAGTGTACCAACGCCACTGCCGCCGAAAACAACAGCGGAAATACAATGAATGAGGGCAGAGATTTGGTTTTCACGGTGTTACTTTCGTTCAAAAATGTACACCATGCTAGAATATTCGCCACTTTTGCGTGCGGCGCGGTTAGATTTGAATCCTTGCACCAGCCCGCGAACAAACGATAGCGAGGCTCCACGATATTTTTCGCTCATCATTGAGATGTAATATGAGTCCCATTTAAGAGGCTTAGTGTCAACGAGTTTGAGTTGAGTGGTGCTGAATAGATTCTGTAAAGAGTTTTTGTCGAAATGATTAAGATGGCGTGGCACATCGTAGGCAGCCCACATTTTCTGATAGTGTTGCGCATCGTAAGAGAGGTAGTCGGGCAGGGCTATCACAAGCCGTCCGTCTTGGGCGAGCAATCGGTCTAAATGAAAAATTTGTGTTTTAAGGTCGCCAATATGCTCTAAAACGTGCCACATAGTAATGATGTCGAAACTATTGTCGGGCATTTCAAACACTTGCTGTGGCGATGGAAGAGGTGTTCCGAGTTTTTTTGCGGCGGCGTTTCGGGCGTTGTCGCTCACATCCGTGGCGGCTACCTCGTAACCGTTTTGCTTGGCGTAAAAAATAAAATCGCCAACGCCACAGCCAAAGTCGAGCATGCGTTTGCCTTTGGCTGCGGTGGTGGCAATGTTAAATTTGTTTTTGATATTAACACGCTTTACGCGGTTGTATATAAAAGGTATGATGCCCTTTTTTGATTCGTTGTGACTGAGGTAATCGTCTGACTTGTAGTACCTTCCTAATTCGCTGTCGTTTGGACGCGGCCATGTAAACAACAATCCGCAATGCGGGCAGCGGTATATTTCAAAGTCTTCTTGTGTAAGAAAGTAGTCTTTGAGTTTTAGATGCAGGTCGGAACTATCAGACTGGCAGTAAGGGCAGCGTGGGTTCATTTTTTCTTCGCAGCGAGGGGTGACTGGGTTAACGTTGCGGTGATTCTTTCAGTAGTGTTGCCGTCGGAAATGGTGTACGAAAGTTTCATTACAGTCCAGTTGCTGAGTATAGTGCCGCGGCCTTCGGTGATGGTGAACATGCCATTGGCGAGAGTGCCGTCGAAGTTGAACGCGTCGCCTTTTACTTCGGCAGTGATGGTTTCGCTTGAACCTTGGTTCTGAAAGTTTTGAATTACTATCATATCGTTGATAGTAGAGATGTTGACATCGCAGTCGCCGGCATCGCCAGTGTCGGTGATCCACGACCATTTACCTCCGAGTTCGTCTACTGAGTGGATGTTTTCGGGAGAATCTTCTTCACACGCTGTGAATGTGGCGGTTAATGACATCAGCATTATAGCCGCAATAATGTTTTTAAATAATGCTTTCATAGTTCTGTGGTTTTAATGGTTTTTAATTTTCAAATATTTTGGATATGGATTTAAGGTCGTGATTAACAAGGTTTACTCCGTCTTCGTTGTAGTCGAGAAGGAGTTCGTTGTCGAGTTCCCTACGGTTTGGAATCTCAAATTTGAGTTCTGCCTTGGGCACAATCTGTTCAAGGTCGAAATTGGTGATTTCGCCCGATTCAAACAATTCGTCGTCTAAGTTGATAGTTTCGGTCATGGTTAAAGGTTTTTATTGTAGAGACGTGTCATGGCGCGTCACAAAGAATGATGTAGAGACGTGCCATGGCGCGTCTCTACGTGTGTGTATTTTTATTTTATTGATTCAGCAATTTGCTGAGCCATTTCGTCGTCGATGAGGATGCGTCCGCAGTATTCGCAAACAATGATTTTTTTGTGCGAAGCCACGTCTAACTGACGTTGCGGGGGAATCTTGTTGAAGCAGCCACCACAAGCATCGCGGCGAACGGGAACAACTGCGAGTCCGTTTTTAGCACCGTTTCTAATGCGGTTGTATGCGTTGAGGAGACGGTCTTCAATTTTGTCTTCGTATTGTTTGCGACGGGCAGCAAGAGCCTCTTGGTCTTTTTGTGTGTCGGCGATTATCGAGTTGAGTTCCTCTTTTTTGCGTTCGAGGTCTTTCTCGCGATCCTGATGGCGAACGGCTGATTCGCTGAGGATGTTCTTTTTTGTGGCCAACTGATTTTCAAACTCTTTGATTTTCTTTTCGGAGAGGTTGATGTCCAAATTTTGGAACTCTACCTCTTTGGCGATAGAATCGTATTCGCGATTGTTGCGTACTTGCATCTGCTGAGCCTCATATTTTTTTATGAGTTGTTGAGCGTTGATGATGTCGTTCTTTTTGCGTGCAATGTCGCTTTCGAGTTTCGAGATTTCTTCTTTTATTTTTGCTGATCTTGTTTCAAGACCAACAAGTTCGTCTTCAAGGTCTTGAACTTCAAGTGGCAATTCGCCGCAAAGACGTTTGATAGAGTCGGTTTTTGAGTCTATCGTCTGCAACGAGTAGAGTGCTGTAAGTTTCTCTTCTACGGTAACGTCTGCAAGTCCTGCATTGTTTTTTGTTTTTTCTGTTGCCATATTTTTTTATAAATATTTTATAGGATTCGTGTTTGTGTCCGATATTTTAACGGCAAAGTTAGAAAATTTTTTTGTAAGTATATCACTAAAAATTTGTTTTATTCCATTTTCACTCTCATAATGTCCGATGTCAACGAGCAAAATTTTGCCGTCGGCATCAAAAAACTTGTGATATGTGAAGTCGCCGGAGATAAACACGTCGGCTTTCTGTGCCACAGCCTCGCTTAGAAGGAAACTTCCGCTGCCCGGACATAACGCTACCTTGCGCACCGTCGGCTTTATTATCTGTGTGTGACGGATGGCGGCGCAGTTGAAGGCGGTTTTTACCTGACGCAAAAAATCTTCGGCTGGGGTGTCGTTGGGCAGAAATCCTATCGCTCCTCCTCCGTGACTGCCGTCGCTGCGTGGTGCAGGTTGAAGTATTTGATAATCGGTGATTTGCAATTTGTTGCACATTACGGCAATAGTGCCTGTGAGCACGGCGTCGCAGTTGGTATGTGCCGAATAAACTGATATGCCGTTGTGAATGCATTTCGACACTATACGTTGCACGTAGTTTTCGCCAGCAATGCGCATAAGTCCTTTGCCAAATATTACGGGATGATGGCTGAGTATGAGGTTGCATTTTTTGTTAACTGCCTCATTTATCACATCTTCGGTAACGTCGAGGGTAACAAGACAGCCGCTGATGTTGCCGCTATTGGCAAGCACTTGGATGCCGGCGTTGTCGTATCCTTCTTGATACTGAGGTGGAAACACCTCTTCTAAATATGAGATTATCTCTTGGATGTTCATTGTTGGAGTTTGTTGTTTAAAATGTCGGCAAGTTCGGAGATTTTAAACTGTTTAGCGATTATTTTGCCGCTACCATCTATGAGAAAGTTGGCAGGAATCGCTGTTACATTGTACTGACGTGCAGCATTGCTATTCACTCCGGTGAGTTCGCTCACTTGGTACCATCTAGCCACGTTGTCTTCGGTGATGGCCTTGCGCCAATTGTTAGAGTTGTCGTCGAGCGATATGCTGTAAATTTCTAATCCGTTGCCGCCGTCAAAGTTGCGGTCTTTGTATTGCGAGTAAAGGTTTACGAGGGTAGAATTGTCTACGCGGCTCGGCTTGCACCACGATGCCCAAAATTGCACAAGCACATATTTCCCTGTAAACGAACTTATTGAAATGTCGTTTTGATTGATGTCTTTTACGGTTAAGTCGGTGTACGCCTGTCCCAAGACGATTTTTTCGGAACGCGACATCGTCAATCCCCTAGTTTCTTGCGCGTAGGTGCATACAGCGCTCATCAAGGTTATTAATAGTATGTAGAGTTTCAGTCTCAAATTTCTATAATATATAAAGGTGTATAAAGTAAAACGCTGGAATGATTCGGATTATTATTTTTTTACACCGTTATTTTTCCATTTTGATTGAGTAATTCCTCTATTCGTGCTACTTGATTGAGGGCAACGGCTATGGTGATGCGGCAGGAGGTTTCGCCCGACATATCGGCCACCGTTAGGTTGTTTTCTTTGATAATGCGCATCACAAAGTTGACCATTGAGTAGGGGACTTCTACCGTGATGCTCTGTGTGATGGTTTTCTCGATGGTTTCGGCATTGTCTAAGGCGAGGGCGGCGGCTTGCGAATAGGCGTCGATTAATCCGGGGATGCCAAGTTTTGTGCCGCCAAAGTATCTAACTACCAACACTATAACGTCGGTGAGATTTTTGGAGCGGATGGTGTTGTAGACTGGCATTCCCGATGAGCCAGAGGGTTCGCCATCGTCGGCGGCGCGGAATTTTTCGCCCTCGGCTCCCAAACGGAAGGCGTACACCACGTGGGTGGCGTCGTAATATTTCTTTTTGAATTGTTTGCGTATGGTGTCTGCCTCGTCTTCGGTTTCGATGTGAAACGCAAACGAGAGAAATTTGGAGCCTTTGTCTTTGTAAAGCCCTTCTCCGCTTTTGGCAATGGTGGTGTAACTGTCGGGTTTTGCCATAGTTACCAATTAATGGGAGTTTTGCCGTGCTCTGTAAGATATTGATTGGCGCGGCTAAAATGTTTGCATCCAAAAAATCCTCGGTAAACGCTCAGTGGCGATGGGTGTACGGTGTTGAGTATCAGGTGTTTTTTAGTGTCAATTACCTTGCCTTTTACTTTGGCGTAATTGCCCCAAAGCATAAACACCACGTTTTCGGTTTTGTCGGAAATCTGTTTGATAACCTCGTCGGTGAAGGTTTCCCAGCCTTTGTTGGCGTGCGAGGCGGCTTGATGTGCGCGGACGGTGAGGATAGAGTTCAAAAGGAAAACGCCCTGACGTGCCCACCGTTCGAGGTTGCCCGATGGCGGTACAGGTGTGCCAAGGTCGGATTCTATCTCTTTGAAGATGTTTTGGAGCGAAGGGGGAAACTCCACGCCGTCTTGCACCGAAAAGCATAGTCCGTGCGCCTGACGTGGCTCGTGGTAGGGGTCTTGACCTATTATTACCACCTTGACATTTGGCAACGGGCACAGGTTGAAGGCGTTAAAAATGTTTTTGCCTTCGGGGTATACAGTTCCGGCGGCGTATTCGGCTTTAACAAAGTTTATTAACTGCGCAAAATACGGTTTTTCAAATTCACCGGCTAATACCTTTTTCCAACTTTCTTCTATCTTTACGTCCATATCTTTATTTTTTTTAACAACGAATTACACTAAAGAAACGAATAAAATTAAATCATAATAAATTATGCTTTAATTAACTAATTAAACAAATACAAATTAGTATTCGTATCCCGCTTGCGGGTTTGTTTAGATTGTATTTTAATGTATTCTTTCGTTTTAATTTGTTAAATTCGTTGTTATATTAATATATTAACTTTCGTTGAGATTTTTAAACCCTTCGCCGAGGACTTCGGATGCGTCGAGAACCGCCATAAAGGCTCGTGGGTCGGTTTCACGGATAAAATCTTTGAGCACCTCTGCCTCGCGTCGCGAAAGAACGGTGAAAATTATCTGTTTTTCAGCGTTTTGAAACATTCCTTTGCCGTTGAAATATGTGCCTCCGCGGTCCATCTTTTTGATAATCTCTTCGCGGATTTTGTCGTGATGGTCGGAAATCACAATGAGGGCTTTTTCTACCGTAAGACCTTGAAGGATAATGTCTACAACCTTGCCGGTGATAAAAATCACTATCCACGAGTAGAGCGGAATGTCCCATTGGTGGAACGCCAACAAACTGAAAAGCACGATGGTGGAGTCAACGTAAATCTGCAACATTCCAAGCGGTGCGCGGGTGTATTTGGCAAGAATCATTGCAATAATGTCGCTTCCGCCGGTGGTGGCTTTGGCTTTGAAACATAGTCCGCAGCCCAAGCCCACAAGCACGCCGCCAAATATCGACGAGAGTAAAGGTTCGCCCGGAACCAACGCCTCGTAGCCCCAAGCGTATTCTAAAAGCGATGTAAAAAGAGCCATTGCAGTAAAGCCCACAACGGTTTTGATGCCGAATTTTGGTCCTAAGATTTTTGTGCCAATGAGAGTTAGCGGAATATCAAGGCAAAATGCAAGCGTTCCGATGGGCAAACCGTCGGGAAATATTTCAAACTTGCCTTGCGTAACGTGGTGAATCATAATGGATATACCATAAACTCCACCCGGCGTTATCTTAAATGGCGAAATAAAAAATATGTATCCTGCGGCTATGGCAAACGTACCTGCAAGTATCATCAGATACGACAGGAATTCTTTTTTTGTTTTTGCACTTAACATATTAAACGATAGTAACTTCGGGTTCGAGTTTTACTCCGTATTTTTCTTTTACAGCCTTGGCAATTTTGTTGGCAAAAGTGTGAATTTCTTTGCCGGTGGCTTTGCCGAGGTTTACAATGATGAGTGCTTGGTTTTCGGCTGTGCCAACTTTGCCTTCGTTTGCACCTTTAAAACCGCATAAATCAATAAGTTGACCTGCTGCAAGTTTTACTTTCCCTTTGTCGGCGGGATAGGTTTTGAGTTCGGGACTCTCTGCCAAGATTTTTTTTGCGGCGGCTTCTGTGATAACTGGGTTTTTGAAAAAACTGCCCGCATTGCCGTATTCTTTTGTGTCGGGAATTATTGACGCACGATAAGTGGTTATTACTCTGCGCATTATCATAGGTGTGATAATAGGAGTGTCTTTCAATAGTTCTTGCAGTTTGCCGTATTCGGTGCAAGGAGTAAAATTCTTTGATAAACAGAATGTTACCGCTGTAATAAATACTTTGCCTGCAAGGTCGGTTTTAAAAATGCTGCCACGGTATTCAAATTTGCAATCTTTGGCGGCGATGGTTTCTATTTTAGCCGTTTCAAAATTGTAGTATTCCACCTCTTGAATGGTCTGTGAGGCTTCTTGACCGTATGCGCCGATGTTTTGCACCGCAGCCGCTCCCACAGTTCCGGGAATTGCCGAAAGGTTTTCAATTCCGCAGAAACGTTTTTTTGCGCAAAATTGCACAAAAGTGTCGAAATCTTCGCCCGAGGCTGCTTTTACCACGGCTTTGTCGTTGTCTTCGCTTACCACTTCAATTCCCTTGATGCTGTTTTTTAGCACAGCCCCTTGGAAGTTTTTGGTAAACAATATATTACTGCCGTTGCCAAGAATCAGGCGGGGCAGGTCGAAATATTTTTTTCTGCGCTGATAGCCTTCGAGGTCGGCAGCCGAGGTTATTTCAATAAAGATGTCGGCCTTAGCCTTTACGTTAAATGTGTTGAGGGTTTCGAGCGAATAATCGGTATAGAACAGCATTTCTTCTTATTTTTAATTAATGCGCAAATGTAACGGTTTGGTTTTTATTCTCCAAATTTATTTTTTTGTCTTTTTAACACCGAATTAAACGAATATTTTTAACCACGGAAAGCACGAAGGGCACGGAAAAGAAAGGACGGATTGATGGGCAATAAAAGGGTTGAAAACATTGGTTTATATTGTTATGTGCGAGTTGGGGCGGTTGAAAAGATGTTATTTGTATATGTGATTTAATAATGTTGAGGATAAGTGGGCGTTCTAACTATTATTATTCTTTTTACGTTTTTGTTCTTGCTTTTTGCGCCAACTTTTACGTTTCGAGAGTTGTTCCATCTGTTCTTTTTCTCGTTGCAATCTATCTCGCTTCTTCTGTTTTTCTTCCTTATGTTCTTGATAAGTCAGGAACCAAAAAACAAAAATAATGGGTTCTAATATCCACGTTTCAACAATTACACCAATTTTACCAAATGACTGATACATAAAAAGTTTTAGCAATCTATTTCGTCCTCCTGTCGGAGAAGACTGCCCAATATGATGTGCACAATTATACAATTCTTTTTCAGACATTAAACAGATTTCAAAAGTTTCAACTATCGCAAAGCCCAAACTCAAAATAAGAATAACAGTCATTAATCGATAGGAGAAAATATTTTTTCTTAGCATACTTACATGTTTTTGACCAAATATCTTAATATAGTTTCCATTGATTTATAACAATCACTATCTGGAGCGAACATCAAATTAAGAGCGGCTTGAACCCTTTTTTGTTGACTCTCGTCTAAACTACTAAAACGTCCTTTGCCAATCCCATAATACTGAAATAATGCTGCCACAACTTCAACAAAACAATTCCAACTTCCTCCCTTAAAACTATTAAAATCAACCCCATCTTTTTGCAACTTAGATAGTATTTCTCGTACACATTTTAAGGCTGTTTGAAGTTTTATATTCTCCACATCAGTTATACCAAAATTTAAATCTAGCATTGCACCTATAACATCAATATTCTGAAAAGCCTTTAAAACTGCCTGTTCAAAATCAATTTTGTCGCTGATTTCTTCATTTTTAAGGTTATCAATCAAGTTCGCCACAAACTGGCAACTTATATCAATCGAAGCATCTTTCAATGTCTCTTTTGCAATGGTTTTAAGGACAGTCCGATTTGTGATATTTACCACCCTACCACCTTTAGAAAGAACTTTGACATTCGCCAATTTGAACACTTTCCCTGCTTGTGTCACGTCCAACGCCACAAAACCTCCTGCCACAAGACGGTCTGATTCATTACCGTCAAAATCAGAGCCGGTTACCCAAAGATACTGCCACACGGCTACAACCTTTCAATTTCGTCGAGGGGGAGTTGGGTTAGGTCGGCAATGGTCTGATTGTCGAAGCCTTTGGCTTTCATACGCTTGGCGGTTTCAAGTTTTTCGGATTGTGCGCCTTCTGCTCTACCTTTGGCCATACCTTCTGCTCTACCTTTGGCCATACCTTCTGCTCTACCTTTGGCCATACCTTCTGCTCTGCCTTTTTCTTCGGCTTGACCTACCATTTCTTTGGCTTGCTTCATCATTCGGGCGCGGTCGTCGATAATGGCTTTTTCTACGCGGACACCATCCCAAAAACGTTCGTATGCTTCTAATTGAACTTCGTCGAAGGCTGAGATTTCTACAAGTTCGAGGGCTTGGTTTATGTCCTTGTCGGCAAGGAGTTCGGGAGCGGCTTCTTTCACTTGTTCGTCGATTTCGGTGAGGAAACGCAGCCAAAGAACAAGCATTCTTTTGTCTGAAAAGTTCTGCGGTTTGAATTTTGGCAGTTCCACAAACACAAGATGAAGCCCGTCGATTACGCGGTCGGAGTGTTTTTCGTGAACAAGACGATAATAGTGATAAGCATCGTCGATGTCTTTTTCAAACACTTCGTTTACAAGGTTGAGCGAGTATACGGGTTGGAGGAGTTCGTATTTTTTGCCTTTTTTCAACTGCCCTACGTATGCTTTTGAGGCGTTGAAGAGGACGCGTTGCTTGAATTCTTCTGACCAAACGGTCTGCATCTCCACAAGAAACACGCGGCCTTTGGCATCGGTGCAACGGACGTCTACTATGCTGTACTTACGCAACGGATTGTCGGGCATCATTTCGGGTGTGAGATACGACACCGACGTTATCTGCTCGTCGTCTTTGAGCGGCAAAAGGGCATTGAGGAAACTTATTGTAAGTTCCGGATATTCTCCAAACACCTTTTTAAAGGTCAAATCTGCTTTCGGGTCTAAGTACTTGGGCATAGGACTTTATGTTTTTCGTGTTCAAGTGCAAAGGTAACGGTTTTATTTAAGACCGCAAAATTTATTTTTTTCTTCTTTTTAACACCGAATTAAACGAAGGAAACGAATTTTTATAGTGTTGTTTGTTAAGGGCTTGTTGATGTCCGATCAAGGGGTTGAAAACTCTAACGGAGTCTGAAAGATGTTTGATCATTCAAACCGATGCCATTTCAGTATCATTTGGATGTCTTTATCTTTGCTGTTATAATAATAATTTCTAATATTATTTAATCTTTCGATGTACCGCTCAAAAAAGAAATTGGATAAAGGTATAAATAGGAACCCCATTAAGTAGTGTACAACTGTTGCCATTAAACTAAATTCGGGTGCAAGGAAAACATAATCAATGACAATAAAATTATAACAGATATAATCAAACCCATACATTGCTAAAATAGTAAACAATAAAGGATATATATTTAGGAATAAAGGCAAATAATCAATTTTGTAATCAGAATACTTTACTCTACATTTTACTACTTGACGCCAACATTTGAGATGTAATTTAATAAACTTTATGCTATAACATTGTATAAAATTAGAACGCCTAAAAGTAATACGAGATATTTCCCCCGACAAGGAATATAAAGCATAATAATCTTTATATTTATCTGACGAGATAAATTTTCTTAGTTTTCTGCTTGGTGTTTTTATCATTTTTTTGATGTCTTGGAGTCTTGCCGTTGTTATCTATGTCATTATAATTTAAATATTTAATTCCAAAACTCGTTTTTAACCCTTACCCCCGCTACAAGATGTCTATCAAAAAAGATTGTACTGATAATAGTGTTTTTATCAGTACAACTAATGCTTTGGGTAATATGCTGTTGGGCATATTTTTACATCAATTCCTTGATTTTATCTATCATACTTTGAGCAAGTGCATCGGCGGCTGCTTGACTTTTGCTTTCGGTGTAGATGCGGATGATGGGTTCGGTGTTTGATTTGCGGAGGTGAGCCCATTCGTCGGCAAAGTCGATTTTTACGCCATCGATGTCGGTGATTTTTTCGTTTTGCGCTTTGTAATAAGACTTTACGCTTTCGAGCACTTTGTCAACATTGATTTCGGGAGTAAGTTGAATCTTGTTTTTGCTCATAAAGTACGCGGGATAGGTTTTGCGGAGTTCCGAAACCTTCATCTTTTTCTTGGCTAAATATGTGAGAAACAGGGCGATACCGCAGATAGAATCGCGACCGTAGTGGAGTTCGGGATAGATAACTCCGCCGTTGCCTTCGCCGCCAATCACAGCCTTGGTGCGTTTCATTTCAGTAACCACATTGAGTTCGCCCACAGCGGCGGCGGTGTATGTGCAGCCGTGACTTTCGGTAACGTCTTTGAGTGCGCGGCTTGATGAAAGGTTAGAAACCGTGCTACCTTTGGTGTGCTGCAAAATATAGTCCGACACAGCCACAAGGGTGTATTCCTCACCAAACATTTCGCCGTCTTCTTGCATAATGGCAAGACGGTCTACGTCGGGGTCAACGGCAAATCCTACATCGGCCTTGGTTTTTAAAACTGCTGCCGAAAGGTCGGTGAGATGGTCTTTTAGCGGTTCGGGATTGTGGGCAAAATGTCCGTTGCAAGTGCCGTTGATTATTGAATATTTTTCTACGCCCAATGCTTTGAACAGTTTTGGGAGAATGATTCCGCCCACCGAATTGATGGTGTCGGCGCATACAGTAAAGTTTGCTTTGCGTATTGCCTCCACGTCTACAAGCGGCAGGTTGAGAGTGCGCTGAATGTGAACGTCTTCAAAACCTTCAACGGTGCGTATGGTGCCAAGTTTTTCTACTTCGGCGTATGTGGCCTGAGTATCAACCTTTTCGCTGAAATCTATAATAAATTTTCCGTCGGCAGCGGTAACAAATTCGCCGTTGTGGTCGAGGAGTTTGAGGGCGTTCCACTGGGTAGGATTGTGGCTTGCGGTGAGGATAATTCCGCCGTCGGCTTCAAACTCTGTTACAGCCATTTCGGTGGTGGGAGTGGTGGCGTAGTCGATGTCGATAACATTTACGCCGCAGCACGATAAAGTGCCTATGACCAATTGTTTAACAGTTGCGCCCGAAATTCTTCCGTCGCGACCCACTACCACGGTGTATTCCTCTTTTTTGGATTGATTTTTAAGCCATTTGGAATAGGCTGTGGTAAATTTCACAATGTCGATTGGGGTGAGGTTTTCGCCGCAATTGCCGCCGATAGTACCTCTTATGCCTGAAATAGATTTAATTAAAGTCATTGTTGCAATATATAATAAGGTGTGTTATACGTTTTAGTTTACGGCGCAAAAGTAATAAAAATACTTAAATTCTAATTACCGTTTTTTTTAGTTTGATGGCGGTTTTTTTATTACCTTTGCCCCGCTTAAAAATCAAAATTACATTAAAGTGTCATATTTAGATGAATTAAACCTGCCTCAGCGCGAGGCTGTGGAATATATTGATGGTCCGGCGCTCGTGATTGCTGGCGCGGGTTCGGGCAAAACAAGGGTGCTCACTTACAAGATTATGCACCTTATCGAAAACGGTTTTCAGCCGTGGAACATCCTTGCTATCACCTTTACCAACAAGGCGGCGCGAGAGATGAAAGAGCGTATTGCCCAAAAAATCGGCGAACAAAAGGCGGCGCAACTCTGGATGGGTACGTTTCACTCTATCTTTTTGCGTATTTTGAAAGTGGAGGTGGAAAATACCGACTATCAAAAAAACTTTACCATTTACGACCAAGCCGACGCTCGCAATGTGGTTAAGGGCATTATAAAAGAGATGAAACTCGATGATAAAACCTACCCCGTAAACGACATTGCGTCAAGAATTTCGTCTGCCAAAAACAGCCTTATTCCCCCAAATGCCTATGCTTCGAGCGAACTCTATGCCGACGACTGCAATTCGCGCCGCAATTATACCGACAAAATTTATATGCAATATGCCCGTAAGTGTCATCAAGCCAATGCGATGGACTTCGACGACCTATTGCTCCAAACTTATATCTTGTTTAGCAAACATCCCGAATTGGTAAAAAAATATTCCGACAAGTTTAAGTATATTCTTGTAGACGAGTATCAAGATACCAACTCGGTTCAGTATATGATAGTCAAGGCGTTAGGCTCGCTTCATCATAAAGTTTTTGTGGTGGGCGACGATGCTCAGAGTATCTACTCTTTCCGTGGTGCGCAGATTGAGAACATTCTCAATTTTAAACGCGACTACAAGGAGGCTAAGATTTTTAAACTTGAACAAAATTACCGCAGCACGCAAACCATAGTTAACGCAGCCAACGCCGTTATTGCTAAGAATACCAGACAGTTAAAGAAAGATACTTTTTCGGAAAACGAATGTGGCAACAAAATTCGCGTTATAGAATCTGCCGCCGACAACGAGGAGGGTTTTCTTTTAGCGGCTGACATTCTCAAAACTATCAATCGTGACGGATTGAATTACAGCGACTTTGCCCTTCTTTACCGTACCAATGCACAGTCGAGAATTTTAGAGGAAAGCCTTCGCAAACGGTCAATTCCTTACAAAATTTACGGCGGAATGTCGTTTTACCAACGCAAAGAGATTAAAGACCTTATTGCTTATCTTCGTTTGCTTGTCAACGGCAATGATGATGAGGCATTTAAACGCATTGTCAACTATCCCAAGCGCGGAATTGGCGACACCACTATGGACAAAATTTCGCAAATTGCCACGCAACGCGGATTGAGCATTTGGAACACTGTGGCGCAGATAACTCAGTTAGACCCAAGTATTTCGGCTCGCACTGTGAATGCTTTGGCGGGTTTTATGAAAATGATTTATCAATTTAAGTTGGATAGTCAAAAACCTGATTGCGACGCCTACAAAATAGCAATGCAATGTGCCTCTACAAGTGGAATGTTGGCAGACCTTTTTGCCGACAAAACCGTTGAGGGTCAGAGCCGTTACGAAAATATTCAAGAACTTCTCAACGGTATAAAGGCGTGGGTGGAGGCTCGTGGTAAACTTGCCAAACAAAATCCCGAAACTGAATATCCCGTTACCATTGCCGACTATCTCGAAGAGGTTTCGCTTATGACCGGCGATGAGGGCGAAGACGAAGATATGAACAAGGTTTCGTTGCTTACTATCCACTCTGCCAAGGGGTTGGAGTTTCGCAATGTATATCTCACCGGCGTTGAGGAGGGACTTTTCCCGTCGGCAAAATCGGTGATGAGCATTACCGATCTTGAAGAAGAACGGCGACTTTTTTACGTGGCTGTTACCCGTGCCGAAAAATGCCTTACAATATCTTACACCCGAATGCGTTATAAATGGGGACAGTTAACTCCCGCAACGCCAAGCCGTTTTATCCGCGAAATCGACACGCGTTACCTTGATTTCGGAGTAGGAGGGGAATCAATGTTTGAAGCCTCGTCTGACACCGCCTACGCAGGTCGTTTCCGCAAAACATTTTACCAAAACGACCAAGCCGCCAAGGGTGTTACCGAAAAATCTTTTGCCGACGCGCCGCCTGCCGGATTCAATAAAATTCCGCGTTCGTTTGCCACTTTCAAAAAGGCAGACACGTCGGATTTTGCCGCAGGAGTGTTGGTAGAGCATCCCAAATTTGGCCGTGGAAAAATTGTGAGCGTTGAAAACAGCGGTGCCGACACCCAATATGTAATTGACTTTATGAGCGCCGGCCGCAAAAAATTGCTGGCTAAGTTTGCAAACCTAAAAAAATCGGATTAAGAAATTGGTACTATGGTAAAGCCGATTAACATATTAGATAGTGATTATATACAATGGATCAAAGAACTTGGGTCGCGTTACCGTCGTAGCCAAATAAAGGCGGCTATCAAGGTTAACGAACAGATGTTGCGTTTCTATTGGGAACTCGGACGTGATATTGTGGTAAAAAAAGCCGAGAGTAAATGGGGTAGTGGTTTTATGAAATGCCTTAGCCGCGACCTCAAAGCCGAGAATCCTGATGCTACTTGTTTTTCGCAGACTAATCTTCTGTATATGAAGAACTTTTATCTGTTGTACCAACCATACACCGAAATTACTCCACAAGTTGGGGAGCAATTCACACAACAAGTTGTTGAGCAATTTACTCCACAAGTTGTGGAGAAAATTAAAAACGATTTGTTTTCGGTTCCGTGGGGTCATCATCGTTATCTAATCGACAAGTTTCTTGATTCTCCTCAAAAAGCCCTTTTCTTTGTCCGTCAGACAGTTGAAAACGGTTGGAGTAGAGATGTGCTGTTGAATTTTATTTCTACCGATTTGTACGAACGTCAAGGCAAAGCTATTACCAATTTTAAACGCACATTGCCCGACGAAACAAGCGACCTTGCGCAGGAACTCACCAAAGACCCATATAATTTTGCTTTTACGGGCGTAACTGGCAAATACAATGAGCGTTTGCTTAAAGAATCATTGCTCAACAATATCACCAATTTTTTGATAGAATTGGGTACTGGATTTGCATACGTTGGAAAGGAATATCGCATTCAAGTAGGTGAAAGAGAGAATTTTATCGACTTGCTTTTCTACAATCTCAACTTATCGTGCTATGTGGTTATTGAAGTGAAGATTGGCAAGTTTGAGTTTGCCGACACAGGACAGTTAGGCGGATATGTGGTGGCTTGCAACCATATTCTACGTCGTGAGGGTCGCGACAATCCTACTATCGGTCTTTTAATTTGCAAGGAGAAAGACCGCGTGCAGGCTCAATACGCTCTTGAATCAAGTAGTCAGCCTATCAGCATATCGGAATTTGATTTAGAAAAATTTTATCCCGAAAAAGTGGAAGGAACTATCCCTACAATAGAAGAAATTGAATCAAAATTAAAGAATATCGATTTGGTTTGATTTTATATAAAAATATTTAATAACTTTGCCCAAATCATTTTTTATTTTTTATGGACTATAATACAAGCCGAAAAAAACTTGCTTGTCCCGAATACGGACGCAACATACAGTTGTTGGTGGATTATGCCAAAACTATCAAAGACCCTGAGGAACTTGACCGTACTGTTAAGGCCATTATTCAAATTATGGGCAGTATGAACCCGCAGTTGAGAGATATTCCCGATTTTAAACACAAACTTTGGGACCACCTCAACATTATGGCTGATTACGAACTCAATATTCAGTCGCCTTACCCCACTCCCGAAAAAGAAGGCCTCGACACCAAGCCTGCCCGTTTGGAATACAACGATGGCGAATTGCTTTATCCTGAGTATGGTCGCATTATCGAAAAACTTATCAAAAAGGCTGTTTCCATAAAAGACCCCGCCCGCCGCAACGAACTCAACCGCACTATTTCTAATCATATCAAAAAAACTAACCTCCTCTGGGGTAAGGATATGAGCGATGAGGATATTTTTCACATTCTCAAAGATATTTCGCACGGCAAGTTGGAAGTGCAGGAAAATATCGGCAAACTTATCGACAGCAGCGGCTTTATCAACAATAACAACAAGCCTAAAAACAATGTTAACGGCAATGTCAACAACGACCGTGGCAACAATCCCGCACCTATTACCAACGGCGTTAACGGCAATGTGTTTAAGCCCGGCAACTTCAACAACAACAACAACGGCAAAAAGAAAAACAAAAATAAAAACCGCAACAAGCAGCAATTCTAATAACCACTTGACCTATGGCATCATACGAAATTATCGGCGGCAAAAAACTTTCGGGCACTGTTTACCCGCAAGGCGCTAAAAACGAGGCTCTTGAAGTTATCTGCGCATCGCTCCTCACATCCGAGACGGTGCAGATTTCAAACATTCCCGAAATTTCCGACGTATTCAACGTCATTGCCCTTTTGGAGGATTTGGGAGTGGAGGTGCAGCATCCCGAAAAGGGAAAATATATCTTCAACGCCAAGAATCTCAACCTCGAATACCTCAAAAAAGAGTCGTTCATAACCAAGAGCGCGAGGTTCAGAGGCTCGGTGCTGATAATTGGTCCGCTGTTGGCGCGTTTTGGATACGCATATATGCCCAAGCCGGGTGGCGACAAGATCGGACGCCGTCACCTCGACACTCATTTTATAGGATTGAAAAAACTTGGTGCCGAGTTTAATTTCGACACCTCCACATCGTCGTACACCATCAACGGCAAAAATCTCAAAGGCACTTACATCCTGTTGGAAGAGGCCTCGGTAACGGGTACGGCCAACATCGTGATGGCGGCTGTGCTTGCCAAAGGCGAAACCACAATCTTCAACGCCGCCTGCGAGCCCTACATCTGCCAACTCTGCACAATGCTCAACAATATGGGAGCGCAGATTTCGGGTATTGGTAGCAACCTATTGAAAATCACCGGAGTAACATCGCTCCACGGATGCCGTCACACCTGTCTGCCCGATATGATCGAGATAGGCAGTTTTATAGGTCTCGCCGCAATGACGGGTTCGCAGATAATCATCAAAAACGTCTGCCGCGAGCACCTTGGACTTATCCCCAACGCATTCCGCAAACTCGGCATCAAACTCGTTGCCAAAGACGACGACATCATAATTCCAAGTCAAGACCATTACGAAATAGAATCATACATCGACGGCAGCATCCTCACCATAGCCGACGCCCCTTGGCCCGGACTCACCCCCGACCTTATCAGCGTGCTGCTTGTGGTGGCCACGCAAGCCAAAGGAAGTGTTTTGATACATCAAAAAATGTTTGAGTCGCGACTCTTTTTTGTTGATAGTCTGATAGATATGGGAGCGCAGATAATACTTTGCGACCCTCACCGCGCCACCGTCATCGGCAACGACCACAAGTTTTCGCTCCGTCCGATAGTGATGTCCTCGCCCGACATCCGTGCCGGCGTAGCCCTTCTCATCGCCGCCCTCTCCGCCAACGGCAAAAGCATCATCCACAACATCGAGCAAATTGACCGCGGCTACGAAAACTTCGACCAAAGACTCCGAGACTTGGGGGCTGAGATTAGGAGGGTGGAATAAATCTAATTCTGATTATCAATAACTTAACCTCAAATCGGGCGAAAAACGTAAAATTTTTACGTTTTTCGCCCGATAATAATTTATTTTTGGGCGAAAAACGCATTTTTTTTGCAATTTTCGCCCAGTAATTGGAACCGATAGTAAAACTTGTCGGAGAAAAAATCGGGTATGAGCCGCAAAGAGATTGCCGACGGAATCAAAACCATCGACAACGGGCAT
>JAEERW010000027.1 GCA_016286055.1 Bacteroidales bacterium | reverse complement strand
AACCTTTTGCGCCGAAACAAATGCCTCGCGTTTTTTCATTCCGGAGGTGAGATTTTTGAAAAATTCGGTCATAAGTAATTGTGTGGCATCATCGCTAACATTCCATAGGCTCATTACCAAAGTTTGCGCTCCGGCTTTTTTGAATCCGCGTTGAAGTCCAAAAACACCTTCGCCGGTTACTTCGCCTAAACCTGACTGGCAGGCAGAGAGAACCACCAAATCCAAACCTTTGAAATCGAGGCGTGAGATTTCTTTGGCGGTGAGGATGCCGTCGTCGGAACCTTCGGGAATCGATGAACGCGTTTTGGGGTCAAATACGGCGTTGGCACCGGCTAAGAGTAGTCCGCTGCCCGAAAGTGAACGGTCTTCGGTGCTTTGACGGTCGGACGAGAAACCTGCCAAACCCATCTCCGACAATTCGTCTTCGTTGAAAAAAAAGCCGTGAGTAGCAATGTGAAGCATTTTTATGCCTTTGCCCGAAAGATTTTTAAAACTCTCTTCGGTGGCGGAGTGTCCGGTTAATGCTGTTACGTTGTATTTGGCTGTACGTAAGAGTTTTGCAACAGCTTCGGATTCTATTTTTGTGCCGCCGAGATAATTTGCCCCAACGCCACGAATGTTGGTAGATTCATTGATGTCATCGTATTGTATACCGCCGTATGTAGCAGCTTTAAAGTTAGTGTTAGCAGAGTGATTGACAACAATTTCGCGTGTAGATGAAAGACGATATGCGGCAAATTTCTCAGAAAAAACTTTTCCCTCATCATCGGGAAGATACTCAATGCCAATGGTATGAAGCTTGGCGCACGGCGAAAAATACACGTTTTTTACACCGTTTAAATATTTTTCAAGGGGTTTCCAAATTAGATTGTTGAGTTTTGAAGTTTTGTACATATCGCTTGTGGAGATGGCGCGGAGGGTGCTGTCGGCCAAAAGCTGGACAATTTCGGGAACTTTCATGCCCTTTTTCAAAACCAATGCCACGTATCCGCTCGAACTTCCAAAGTCGGTGTAATGGGCAAACTCAATAGCGAGGTCGGTGTCGGAGAGCTTTTTTAACACTTCGTTGTATGTTATAGTCAGGTTTTGGGTATAGTCGCCGAGAAGTTTCGATGATTCTATAAGCACTCGTTCATCTTTTTCGATAACGTCAGCAAGCGAATCGGCATTGATTTTACGGTGTTGAGGCATTATTTGGTAAAGGTTGTCCAATATGGCGCGGTCGTTGCGGATTTTGTAATAACGGTTTGCCAAAACGGTGTCGCCGCTTTCGTCGATAATTTTTTGGACTTCGAGTTCGGAATTGAGTATCAAGCTTTTAGAAAAAATCTGCGAATTGTAGGCGAGCGCGTTCAATGTGTCGCAGGGATAACGGTAGGCGGCGTTTGGTATAGTGATGTTAAAAAATTCCGACATCGAATTCCAAAACATCGAACGCTCGTTGTAAGTCATTGTTACAAAATGCTGTTGCACAAAAGTTGAATACCCTTGGTACGACTTACTATATAGCTTTACGGCTTCGTTGAATTTGCCGTCGTAAAAATCTATAACAGCCATCATACGCAATGCCGAGATATATCCCGGATGGTGATAACCCAAAGCTTTTCGCCTGATTTCCACCACATCGTAGATATTTTTGTAAGCCTCCTTGGAGTTATTCTCCAAAAATTGTATAGTGGCGAGCTTGTACAGAGATTGGGCGTATGAAAGATTATTGCTGCCATACAAATCACGGAAAATATCTACCGCATTTTCGGCACAAATCGCCGCCTCGGTATAATTGCACGCATTCAAATACAGATCAGAAAGTCTGTTGAGCGAATGTGCGTAATCGGGATGACTGTCGCCAAGCACATTCTTGCGTATATTGGCGGCTTGGGATGCGAACGACACCGCGTTTTCAAGGTCGCCAAGAGCATCATAATAAGCCGACAAATTGTTGAACGAGGTGGCAACCTGATGCGATTCTTCTCCGAAAACGCGACGGTATGTTTCCAATGCATGAGTTTCGAGACTCACCGCCTCGTTGTATTTGTTTAACTTATAGTAAATTGTGGCAAGAGTAGATGCCGAACGGGCATAATCAATAGATGTTTCGCCAAAAACTTCACGGCTAATGTCCAAAGCCTCAGATGCCATACGCAATGATTCGGTGTATTCTTCAAAATGCGAATAGCTTATAGCCAAATCCGATAACATGCGCACATATTGTTTGTTTTTGGTTCCAAGGCGTTTTTTAATGATTTCCAACGCCTCTTTGCCTGTGGCTATTGCCTCGGGATAATTGCCAAGGTTGTCGAAATATCTCGACAGGTCGCCCATAGCCAAGGCAAACTCCTCGCTGTCTTCGACTTTAACTTCCGAATAAACACCCACGGCATGGATGCTACATTTGGCAGCACGCGCGTAGTTGCCCTGCGCGGAATAATATACGCCAAGGTTGTTTAAAACATTGGCATATTGTTCGTTCATTTTTCCGTGTGCAACCTCAGCAAAATATAATGCGCGGTTTCCGATTTCTACTGCACTGACATAATCGTTGTTATTGTAACACTCTAAGGCATAGTTATTTAAAAAAGTTGCATACGAATCGCAAGCACTCCTATGCGGCGACGATTCTGCGCCGAATGCCTCTTTAAAAATATCTACATATTTGCGGTAATATGGTTCGGCAATTTGTGGCTTGCCCATCTTATTGAGACAGAATCCTTTAAGCAAATTCAATTCACCCAAACGTTGAGGATTGGGAGTCTTAGACGAAGACTCGTTTTTCAACACCTTATCAAGATAGTCGGAAGCTTCGGCGTATTGTCCTCCTTTAATTAATTTAGAAAGTTTCGCAACCATCTCGTCGTAAGACTCCTTCCCCTGCCCAAATGCCGTTATGCAAGTTAAGAGCATCAATATCAATGCAAATATATTTTTCATAATTACTCCGTTCCAGTAGTTCATTTTGGCTTGACCGAGACAAATATAAGAAAATTTCGCTAATGTCTAGGCGTTTAGTAGTTTTTTTCTTGTTTTTTCTACTAATCACAATCAAAAAATGGATCAAGACATTTTTTGGGGGGTAAAAACAATTTTGGTTTTAAAACGTTGTAAATATCACTAATTTTATCAACCATCAAAAATATTACGACTATGAAAAAGATAACCAATTTGTTTGCTTTGCTGTTGTTAAGTGCAGCATTATCAGTTACTTTCTCCGCTTGCGACGACGATAACGAACCCGAAAACGGCGGCGAAAACCAACAGGAAGAAATCAACAACACCAACGACCCCGCTGCCAACGACCAAAAGGCGGCTGCCGAATTCACCCAAGAGGAGTTAGATAAGGCTAACACCGCCAAAGATGCCACTTATCTTACTGACGACGAGAAACTTGTAATTTTTTATATGAACCTCGCCCGCTTAGATGGTGCAAAATTTACCGATGCTTATCTCGCCGACCTCAAAGGTTCGTCGAAAACTTACGAAAAATCGCTTGTAGAAGATCTCAAAAAATCAAAAGACAAAAAAATGCTAATCCCCAACGAGAATCTTTGCAAGGCATCACGCGCGCACGTCAACGACATCGGTCCCAAAGGATTGGTTCAGCACAATTCTTCCGACGGCACTGGCACATTTGTTAGAGTAGCAAAATACTACAATGGCGGCGCAATGGCAGAGAACATTTCGTTTGGTTATTCTGATCCGTTGCAAATTATACGTCAGTTGCTTATCGACGAGGGCAACGAAAAAGTAGGTCACCGCAAAAACATCCTTGGAGATGCCTATACAAGAGTAGGAGTGGCAATAGGCTCGCACTCTAAATACCGCAATATGTGCTGCCAAGATTTTTCTGATGCCAAAGGCGATTAAGCCGCAAAAAAAATTACAAAATTTCTTGACAATCCCATTTCTTATTAATATATTTGCAAAATAATAAACCTTAATATTAATAAGAAATGGGATTTTTTAAAGACTTATTTATTGTAAACGAAGAAAAGGAGCAGGAAGCCAAGGTTGAGCAACCGCAACTCAAAGCCAAAGTTCCTCAAAATCAGGTACAACAGCCGCAATACACCGCTCCCCAAACCGTAAATACAAACCCTTCGCAAGAGACTGTAAACGTGCCTCCCGTAACTATGCCGGGCGGTAATGTCGACAAGAATATCCTTGAAATGATCAAGGAGGTTATCGAAAAAAGCAACGTGCCGGGCAACGACTATTTTGAACTAAACAAAATTGTTGAAAGCCAAGATTTTAAAAACGCCATACCCGACGAAAATGCACGTATTGTGGCTGCATTCCACAGCCTCCGCGCACAAGATGCCAAATTCAACAAACAGAGGGTGTTAGACAGTATCGACTTTTACAAAAAGGCTGTAAAAAGCGAGTACGACAACGTGCTGCAAGGCTACAACCAATATGTAAACGACAAAATCAACTCGCCTAAGAAAAAAATCGAAGACCTCCAAAAGCGCCGCGAGGAACTCCTCAACAAAATCAACCAGATTGATGTGGAAATCCAAACTATTCAGGCCGACGTAACCAAATGTTCTGCCGAACTCGAAGCCAAACGCGCTCAATACGACGCCACTTTCCAAATAGTGGTGCAAGAACTCGAAAATGAAAAGAACAAATTAAACTTAATACTTCAATGAACGAACTTCCCGCACAAAAATCGCCTTGGCAAAAACCGGGCGGAACATTGGCAAAAGTTACCCTCGTGGCTATGATTGGCGCGTTGGGCTTTGCTTTTTACAAATACTTGCCGTTTCTGATCGACCTTACCAAAAACGCCATCACTCTTGCAGCCCTCGTTGGCGTGCTCGCATTGATTGTTTTTTTGATAATGAACGATAAATCGCGAAACTTTTTCAAAAACCTTTACTTTGTGATAATGCGCAAACTCACAGGTCTGATTGTTGAAATCGACCCCATTGCCATTGCCAAAGGCAAAGTTAAGGAGATGAAAAACCGCCTTACCAAAATCGACGACGGCATTACCAAAATGCGCGGTCTCCACATCAAAAACGAACGCGCCCTCGAAAACAACAAAAAAGAACTTCAAGACGCTCTCCAACGCCTCAACATCGTTAAACAGCGCGGCAACGGTCAAGAAGGTATGCTCCTCGAACACCATATTTCGCAACTCGACGAAAGCGTAAAAAAACGTTCGCTCAATTACGAAAAATCAAAACGTATGATCGAAATCCTCACCGAGGTAAAACGCTCTGCCGAAATTAAGGTAAAATACACCGAAAGCGAAATCAAACTCAAAGAGGAAGATTACGAACTGATGAAGGCCAACCACAAGACCCTCGGCGTAATGAAGTCGTTGCTCAATCCGCAAACCGACGACGCTTTTGATATGGCAATGGAAAAAATGGACCTCGACATCGCCACTTGGATAGGCGAGATGGATAGTTTCCTCGAAAGCGGCATCACCGACGAAATCAGCCTCGACAATGCGGTGGCAAGCGCAAAGGCAGATGCTATACTCGACAAATACAACAACGGCGGATTTGCCGGCATACTCGAAGACAACAAGGTAAACATTATGAATAATGCCGAAGTTGTAAAATTAGAAGAAAGTTCAAACAAATTACAAAACAAATATTTCTAAAACTATGGCACTAACAAAATTTGCAAAAGCACTTATAGGCGTAGCCGGAGTGGGCGCAGTTGCCGGCGGTCTTTATCTGGCTGGACAAAAAGGAATGGGCGGCGGCTCTGATGCCGACGTAATTACAATAGGTACAAACACTTACGCAGGATTCCTTCCGTTTATGTACCTCAACAACGGCGCCGACCCCAACGAAGATTGTATTCTTTACAAAGATTACGGTTTGAAAGCCAAAATCGTGGTTCAAGACGACTTTGCAGCAGGTCGTTCGGCATTTAAGGCTGGCGACATCGACCTTATATATTGTACTGCCGACGCTCTCGGCGTAGAGATGTCGCGAGGCTCGGATATGAACGATGCCAAGTTTATCAACATTAGCAATTGGAGCCGTGGTGCCGACGCTATTGTGGTAAAAGACGATATCCGCACTGTGGCAGACCTCAAAGGCAAGGTAGTGGCTTGTTCCGAAGGTACTGCTTCCAACACTTTGCTTATCAATACGTTGGAAACCAACAATATGGAATATTCCGACATCAACACTTCGTCGGTTACCAATCCCGACAAGGTTAACCTCAAAATTGTGGCAAGCGGTTTGGACGCTGCTCAGATTTTCAAGGCTGGTCAGTGCGATGCCGCTGTGGTTTTCTCTCCCGACGACCAAGACATCGTTAGCACTGTTCCCCACACCAAGGTGCTGATTTCTACCAAACAGGCTTCGTCGATTATCTGCGACGGTCTTGTAGCAAAACAATCTTACATTGATGCCAACAAAGAGAAGGTTACAAAACTTCTTTCGGCACTTCTTTACGCCAACAGCCAGATGAACACAAATCCTCAGGCCGTTAAGCAGGCAGCAAAGGCATTTGCAAAGGCTTATCAAGTAGACGAGGAGTTTGTAATCGATGGTTCTAAAAACATCTACTATGTAACTTTGGAAGACGAGGCAAATTTCTTTGGTCTCACCACTTGCACCAGTTGCGTAAAAGGAGAGGAGTTGTACAACAAAATGGCAGGCACATACGAAGGTCTCGGTCTCTGCAAAAATCCCCTTCCTTGGCAAAAAGTTGCCGACGGTTCGGTTATCGAAACCCTTTACGACAATCCTCAGCAGTATAATGTAAAAGGTGACCAATCAGCAGAGAAGGTTCAAGAGTTTACCGAAATCAAACAAGAAGAGGTTAAAGAAGAGGAAAAAATCTCAAACAAGACCGTTTCTGTTGAATACGATGTAAATTCCGACGTGCTCAATCAAGCCGCCCGCGACCAGATTACCCGTGAGTTTGTTCCCATTGCTAAGCAGTTCTCTGGTGCACGTATTATGATTGAGGGCAACACCGACAACACTGGTTCTGCCGCACTCAACAAGGATCTTTCGTACCGCCGTGCACTCTCTATCAAGAATTTCTTGGTAAAGGAATACAAATTTGACCCCAACCGCTTTATAGTAGTGGGCAACGGTTCAGCAAAGGCTATCGCAGCAGGTTCTACTGGATCAGACGCTAAATACCGTATGACTGAATTCAAGTTGGTGGCTAAATAGTTTTTTTAACAACGAATTAAACAAATAAAACGAAACTCTACTTTATTTAATTAATTAAACAATTTGTCGCAAGCGACTGCGAATTAAACAAATAACGGTATTTGTTTAATTCGTAATATTTAAAACAACTTGTTGGTTTTAAATATATTTAAAAAAAATATTAGTTTAATTTGTTTAATTCGTTGTTACTATTAATAATTAAAGTAATAAATAATGAGCACAGCAAAAGAACTGTTTAAACTCGGAGGCGACGATTCGGGATTATCAAAAACCACCAAGATTGTAATCACCGTTTCGGGACTCTTGTTCATAGCGATAGTGTGGCAGACAGTATGCTCTTTGGGACTTATTCCCGAAAAAATACTGCCTGCTCCTCTTACCGTTTTGGCAAGTTACAAACCGCTTATAACAGAATACGATATGTTTGCAAACGCTTGGTATTCTATCCGTTTGAACCTGATGTCGTATTTTTGGGCAATTTTGATCTCGCTACCCGTGGGATTCTTTATTTCGCTTTATCCCATCAACAACTTGGTGATTGGCAAATACATCAACTCGGTACGCTACCTGCCGATACCTGCTATGTCGGGTATTTTTATCGCCATTTTCGGATTAACATTTGGAATGAAGGTTTCGTTCCTCACATTCTCGCTCTTGATTTACATTCTCCCCGCCGTTGCCAACAAGGTTAACGATCTTCAAAACCCCGCCAACGACAAGGATTTTGTATATCTGCAAACCATCAAGACTCTCGGCGCAACACCGTGGCAGAGTTTCCGCTACGTATATTTTCCGTATGTAACCCGCACTATCTCGCAAGAAATCATCACCTTAACAGGTATCAGTTGGAGTTACATCGTGATTGTAGAAATGCTCTACAAAGACGGCAGCGTGTCGGGTATCGGCGCATTAATTCAAACTATGACCCGTATGAGCCATATGCCCGAAGTTTACGCCCTCTTGCTATTGGTAATCGTAATCGGTATTTTTCAGGATGTTTGCCTCAAATTTATCGACAAGATTTTGTTCCCATCTAAGTACAACCGCAAAAGCCTATTCTGATGTTTGAAAATATAGACCCTACCAAGCCGAAACAGCAGCCGCAACCACAGGCTCAACCGCAGCCTCAACCGCAGCCTCAGGTTCAGCAGCCTCAGCAGCCAATAGAACCATCGGCAACAATTTCCACACCTACTATTAATGTAGAATCAAACGGCGTTGACGTTTTCAACCTCAGCGACATCAATCTGAGTTTTGCCACAGCCACCGGAAGGTTTACGCTTTTCGACCACTTCAACTTACGTATCGAAGATATCAAAGGCGAAGGACAGTTTGTAAGCATTCTCGGAGCATCAGGCAGCGGCAAATCGCAGATATTGAAACTGTTGTCGGGATTGAGCAAACCTGATTCGGGCAGCATCAAGTTTTACGGAAAGGAAATCGACTCTAACCACCACATTCCTATGGTGTTTCAGCAGTATTCGGCTTTTCCGTGGATGACCGTTTTAGATAATGTGATGCTTCCGCTCAAACTCAAAAAAGTTCCCGAAAAGGAGGCTAAACAACGTGCGTTGGATATGCTTGCACTTGTGGGACTCGCAGACCAAAAAGACAAGTGGGCTCAATATCCGGCACTTTCGGGCGGACAGTTGCAGCGTGTTTCCATTGCCCGCAACCTTGTGGACAAATCGCAGGTGCTGCTTTTGGACGAAGCCACTTCCGCGCTCGACATTTTCTCTAAGCGCGATATGCAGAAAGCCCTCTTAGATATCTATTACAGCAGCGATTACGACCCCACAATTATCAACGTAACGCACGATATCAGCGAGGCTGTTTACCTATCAAACCGCATAATAATCCTTGCCGCCAATCCCTGCCGCATTCACAAGATTGTAGAGGTAAGTTTTGGCTCAGAACGCCGCACCGAGCATATCCGCGAATCATCAAAATTTGCCGAGTATGTAAGGCTCGTGGAAGGACTTATGGATGAGGTTAATAAGAAGTAGAATTGACAATTGACAATTGACATTTCACAATTGATAATTGATAAGTCAAAATCTAATAAAAAAAATCCGAACCATCTGGCTCGGATTTTTTTGTGGAATTATTAAAAATTTCTGAAATATAGAACATAATTAAGCAAAAATCACTATCTTTGGGGAAATAAAAAATCTACAATCCAATATGGACAACACATCCAACAACAATAACAACATAGATGTATCAGATGTCAGTCTACTCGTAGATAGCATCCAAAACAGCATCAACGAATTAAAGGAGAATCCTCAACCTACTTTTCAACAGGCGTTTAAATATAGATTTCCTTTAATATCTGCTGTTTTATGTTTTAGTTTAATAGTTTTTGCTTCCGCATCAGCAGTAAAGTCTAATGTAATATTGATGCTTGCCCTCGTAGCACTATTTTGGGTAGCAATATTTTTTGCAAAAAAGTTTTACAAAAAACAACAATCTTCGCCAATAGAACTCGCCGACAACGCATTGTATACTGCGGAGCACAACCAAGAGATGTACAATCGTCTTATCAACACCATCTACCAAAACAATACAGAATTATATAATCTCCGAATACAATATTCTAATTTAATAAGACAACAAAAGGAACAACGCAAAATCAACCATAGCCAAATGATTCTTATTCCCGTTGTTGGTTTTATTATAGTAATAGCAGGATATCTGTTTTTCCACAAGGCAATACAAAATAACAATAGTTCTATAAAAGAGGTAAGCACAATTTCTAAAATGCTTAAACCATATCCTGCCGAAAACGCTATTGCCACTGACTACGCTGCCTGCTTGTCTGCAACCGACGAGGCTGAATTGACATTTGACATCAGACCGTTTGATTTAAAACAGTTTAATCCTAATCTATATTACCAACTACGCATCAACAAGGTAAAACTATCATCCACTGGCAACAACGGATGCGGCACCCCCGAAGATATACGTATTTTCTTGTACGACAAAGATTTGAATCCAATAAAAAGTCTTAATCCGTACATTTACGAACGCTTATATGATTATCATAGTTTCAAAGATGAGTACAAATCGTTTAGACAAAAAGGAAGTTATTTTTATACCGACTTTGTGTCGCAAG
This sequence comes from Bacteroidales bacterium, assembly GCA_016286055.1. Classification (GTDB taxonomy): domain Bacteria; phylum Bacteroidota; class Bacteroidia; order Bacteroidales; family UBA3824; genus UBA3824. The sequence goes on along the minus strand of JAEERW010000027.1, from coordinate 9,974 downwards.
ATTCCACCAACAGCGAACAAATAGTTAAAAGTATTGCCGACAGCGCTTTTTATTACAAACTGATATTACTATGAACCAAACAGACAAAGATACTATACAAGACCAACTTATCAATTTGGAGCAAACCATACGTGCTTACAAACAAGAATATCCGTCGCGATTTGCCGATATGTTTCACACCAACGCATATTATTTGATGTGGTTATCAGCAATTGCCTTCCTTATGGTAAGACACATTAATCCTGAGGTCCAGCACTATTGTGTTATAGGGGCAACCATTTGTTCTCTATATGGTAGCATAGAGTTTATAAGGAAGAAAAAACGAATACAAGTCCAAGCCACATCTATTCGCAAACAAGTGGACAAAGCATTGCAACCGTTAGAAAGTTTAGGCAAAGATTCCAACATCAAAAACTATCTTTCTCAATGCAACAAAGCGATTAGGGCTATCGATAACGAAAAGTATACCATCAAAAAACGGTTTCATACTTTTGTAACAATCTACTGTGTAGTAGTGGGAATATTGGTAGCCCTAATTGTAATTCCAAATAGTATATACCAATCGTTGTACAACCGCTTTTTTGTACCAGACAAATACAAAAATGTAAAGTTGTTTAACGAAAAAAAGAATGGGATTTATTTTAACAATTTACACATCAGTACATACGAACCTTTTATTACATTAAAACCTCTAACTAACGTAATCAACGATTCTATCAATCTGCAATTAAATGAACTTGATTTTTATATTTCGGAAATCGCCAATTCTATAACGACAAGAACTCCGTTAATAGAGGGTTTCAAGGAAAAGCGGTTCAGAATCACCATCACCGATATTAAAGGCAACCCAGTTAAACACGCCCCATATATCGATTTCTTAAATTCCTCAATAATTACCGAACATTCTCATCCCATAACTCGCAACGATTACGAGGCTCTACGCTTGCTTCACTATCTACAAGATAATCAAGACCAATTAAGATATATGTTGCAACTGAAAGAATAAAAAAATCCGAGCCTGAGGGTTCGGATTTTTTTTATTTGGTGAGTTAAGGCGCAAATGATTATTGGCTAACCTTGTTGAGCGTTAAGCCAAAACTGTCGGCGAAATCCTGTTGTGCGGCGCGGAGTTTCTTGTCGGCAGATTTTGCCTTGTCGTCGCACACCTTATATATAGCATCCCATTGAACGCGGATGTCGCTTGTGAACTCGTTTTCAGGTACTTTGTAAAGACGTACAAGTTCGCGGCTCTCATTCTGCGCCAACGAGCGGTATGTGTCGAAATATTCTGAAAGAGCGGCTTTGAGACCTTCGCCACCGGCAATCACGGGAATAGCGTTGAGGGCGTTTTGCGAATTGTCGATCTGGTCTTCAAAAGCGTGAAGGGCGTTGTCCATCTGCGATGGCACGTAGTTGTCGTATGTTTCCAAAAGGGCATCATATGAGGCAATTACAAGGCGTTGAAGTTCAATAACACGGTCGTTGTAATCAGCAGCCTCGCGCCTCGACGGTCCGCACGACACCAAAAACAGTGCGGCGGATAATATCAATAGTAACTTTCTCATTTACTTTTTATTAGAAAATTGTTTAGCAACTTCTGAATAAGCCTTATCCACTTCGGCGTCGGCTTGTTTGGTTTTAGTTTCCACAGAGCGGGCAATGCCGTCCCATTTTTCGCGGAGTTCGTCGGTAAAGTTGGCATCGTCTATCTTGTAGATTCTGATTTGCTCTTTTGAATCCACATCGGCAACAGTTTTGTAAACCTCCAAACCAGCCTTAACAGCATTGGCGAGATTTTCGCAGCCTTCGAGCACCTCCATTTTGGCAATAGCGGCAGAAGCCTTTTTTACATTGTCGTCCAAAGTTTTGTGAGCGGCATCCATATCGGCGGCGATATAGGTTTCGTAAGTTTGTGCAAGAACCTGATGAGCGTCAACAACCGACTTGTACATATTTTTGAGCGAATCGGCATTCTGCATAATCTGTTCGGCCGACGGCTTGCACGATATACATAACACGGCTAACATCAATGCCGTAAGAGATGGTAATAAGTATTTCATAATGCGTTTGGTTTTTTATTTTTTACGGTTACAAAGATAGGATATTATTCGGAGATTGCAAAAATCTTATTAAAAAACTTGCTTAGTGCCTCTATTAACCCATTATTAACGCTCTAAATTCTATATATCACTATATTACATTAATATTTGGTAAAATCTCCAAAAATATTTTCGTTTTTATTAAAAAAAAGCAACCAAAAGGCTTGTTTTAAAAAAATTGATTGTATTTTTACACTCAAAAATTTTTACAATAGTTTAAACTTAATCATAATGAACAAACGACAGTTAAAATTAATGTTAAGTGGATGTATGTTAGGCGGTGTACTAATTGCATCCTCGTGTCAGGAGAAGGTCTGCAACTTTGTTGACCCCGCTAAATTCGACACTACAATCGACGGTCAAAAGACTGGATTATACTTTTTGAAAAACGCACAAGGTACTACTGCCGCTATCACAAACTTCGGCGGTCGTCTTGTTTCGTTCGGCATTAAAGACAAAAACGGTGAGTTTAAAGACGTAGTGCTCGGTTTCGACAAGATTTCCGACTATGTTACTATTCCTTCCGACTTTGGTGCTTCGATCGGACGTTACGCCAACCGTATCGACAGCGCTTGGTATGTGCTCAACGGCGACACCGTAAGACTCGAAGCCAACGACAATCCCAACAGCCTCCACGGTGGTTTCAAGGGTTGGCAATACAAAATTTACTCTGTTAAAGAGGTTACCGAAAACACTATCACTCTGGTTTACAACAGTCCCGACGGCGACGGCAAGTTCCCTGGCAACGTTACCGCTACTGTAAAATACACTCTTACAGCCGACAACGCCATCGAAATTGATTACACCGCCACCACCGACAAGGCTACCGTAATCAATATGACCAACCACAGTTATTTCAACCTCAATGGCGACCCCACCAAACCTATCAACAACTGCCATCTGTACATCAATTCAGACCAGTACACACCAATCAACGACCACATGATTCCTACCGGCGAGATGGCTCCCGTGGCTGGTACTCCTTTCGACCTCAACACTTTGGCAGAAATTGGCAACAAAATCGACGACTTTTCGGACGAGCAGGTTAAAACCGGCAACGGATTTGACCACAACTGGTGCTTAAAAACATACAAAAACGGCGACGAATCGGTTGTTTGCGCTACTCTTTACAGTCCTGCAACTGGCATTCAGTTAGACGTTTATACCAACGAACCCGGTATTCAATGCTACACCGGCAACTTCCTCAACGGCACTGTAAAGGGCAAAGGCGGAATCGTTTACAACAAACACGCCGGCATCTGCCTCGAAACTCAGAAATATCCCAACTCGCCCAATATGCCCGAATGGCCTTCGGCAACTTTGAACCCGGGCGAAACTTATCACAGTTTCTGCAAATTCGCTTTCACAGTTAAATAATCACTAATTAAATAGAAATGGAACAATCAAGCATTTGGGATGCGCTATCCAACAACGGTTTTACCGGATGGGACTACGGCGTATTCATTCTTTACATTGTGATTCTTGTGTCGATGGGTATTTTTCTTTCCCGCGGCAAAAAGGGTCAGGAAAAAACCTCAAAGGATTACTTCCTTGCTGGTAACACTCTTACTTGGTGGGCAGTAGGTGCTTCGCTTATCGCCGCCAATATCTCTGCCGAACAGTTTATCGGTATGTCGGGCTCGGCTTTCGCGTCGGGTATTGCTCAGGCGGCTTACGAACTTATGGCAGCCGCTACTCTTTTGGTTGTGGGCAAGTTCCTTTTGCCTTTGATGATCGAAAAGAAAATCTTCACCATTCCGCAATTCCTCCGCGAACGTTACAATCCGGGCGTAGGCTTGGCGTTCTCTATTCTGTGGCTCTTCCTCTATGTGTTTGTCAACTTAACATCTGTGGCTTGGCTCGGTGCTTTGGCTATTCAGCAGATTCTTGGTCTTCCTACCGACCATATTGTAATGGTATTGGGTATGAAGGTTGATATGGTGCGCCTTTGCATTATTTTGGGCTTGTTCTTGATTGCAGGTATCTACTCTATCTACGGCGGTCTTTCGTCAGTGGCTTGGACCGACGTTATGCAGGTTACATTCCTCGTAGGTGGTGGTTTGATTACCGCTTACTTTGCTTTGGACGTTATCGGTCAGGAAGTTTGGGGCTGCGGCGCAATGGAAGCACTCGGCAACATTTTCGACTGGTTTAAAGAACAACCCGGAGATAAGCACTTCAACCTTATTGTTACACGTAATGAAGAACTCTATCCTGTAATTAATGGTATTCCCGAAGCAGTAATTCAAAGTGTTTCTGGTGACAGTTTAGTAACGGTAAAGAATATTGCCACAGATTCTGTATACACTTATGCAAGTAATTTGGTGGAACCTCTTAAAGATGCTAATGGACAAGACATTTTTGTTGACGGAATGCAAAAAGTTAAAGTAAAAGAAGATCCATTCTTTACCAACCCTGGTCTCGTACTCGTATTCGGTGCTTTGTGGCTTACCAACTTGGGATATTGGGGCTTCAACCAATACATCATTCAGAAAGGTCTCGCAGCAAAATCACTTTCAGAGGCTAAGAAAGGTATGGTTTTCGCCGCAGTTTTGAAAATTTTGATCCCCTTCATCGTTTGTATTCCCGGCGTTTGCGCTTACTATATTATGCACGGTAACGTTGACGGAACTCCTATTGTTGACAAACTTGCAGGACACCTTCAAGGCGCAATCGGACGTTCTGACGATGCTTATCCTTACTTGATTAGAAACTTTACACCTACCATTATCAAGGGTCTCTCGTTTGCAGCATTGGCAGCGGCAGTAATTTCGTCGTTGGCTTCGATGTTCAACTCTACATCTACCTTGTTTACAATGGATATTTACAAACAGTTCTTCAACAAGAACGCAAGCGAATCTAAACTCGTTAAAGTTGGTCGTTTGACTTCGGTTAGCGCATTGGTAATCGCTCTTATCGCTGTTTATCCGTTGATGGGCGGTATCGACCAAGCATTCCAGTTTATTCAGGAATACTCAGCATTCGTATATCCGGGCGTTGTAGTAATCTTTGGTTTGGGTCTGCTCTGGAAACGTGCAAGTGGCACTGCTGCAATCGTGGCTGCTATCGGAACATTTGCATTCTCAATCATTTACAAGTTTGCATTCCCCGAAATGCCGTTCTTGGTTCGTTCAGGCGTAGTGTTCATCACTCTTGTTATCCTGTTTGTATGGCTCTCGCTCCGCAACAAAGATACCGAGGCAGCAACTGAACTTTCTGCCGAAGATATCAAAGTACAACTATTTTGGAGCAAGATTATGTTCATTATCGGCGGAGTATCGTTTGCACTTTTCATTGCAAGTTTCTTCTCCGACACTCTCCATATCTACGGTATGGAAGGCGCAATGGCATTCTTTGCAGCAATAATGTTTACTATCGGATACTACTTGCGTTCTAACGCATTGAACAAAGTACAAGATAAGAAACTTGTTGAAATTGATCTTGACATTTTCAAAACCGACAAGACATTCAACATTGGTGCAGCAGTGGTTATCGCCCTTCTGACATTCCTTTACCTTGCATTATGGTAAAAGTTTATAAATAAATATCATTTTGGCCGGGAGTCTCTTCGGCGATTCCCGGCTTTTTATTTATAAGAGATGGAGTATTATTCGGAATATCCAAAGTTTTTAATATCAACCGATTGTATAATTTTCGGCTTTGACAACGGCAAACTGCAATTGCTGATACGCAAGCGCGACTTTGACCCCGGACGAGATATGTGGTCGCTTTTAGGAGGCTTTGTAAACAGCACCGAAAGCATCGACGCCGCAGCAAAGCGCATTCTTAAAAAACTTACCGGATTAACCCATATTTATATGCAACAAGTGGGCGCATTCGGCAATATTCACCGCGACCCCGGACAAAGGGTTATCTCGGTGTGCTATTACGCCTTAATAAAAGTAGGCGACTACGACGAGCGTCTGCAACACAAATACAACGCTGTCTGGGTACCTATCGACGAACTTCCGCCACTCTTTTCCGACCATTCGCAAATGGTAGAAAAGGCAAGGGATATGATGCAGCAAAAATTTGCCCACGAGCCGGTAGGATTCAACCTTTTGCCCGAAAACTTTACCTTAACGCAGTTGCAACAACTTTACGAGGCAGTTTACGGAACAATTATCGACAAGCGAAATTTCCGCAAACGTGTCAACGAAATGAAATACATCGAAAACACTGGCGTTATCGACAAAACCACCAGCAAACGTGGCGCAGTTTTGTACCGTTTCAACAACACAATTTATAAACAACAGCAAAACTTTAAACTATAAATACTTATGTTGGAAGAATTAAAAGAAAAAGTTTTCAGAGCCAACCTCGATTTGGTGAAAAACGGACTTGTCCTCTTTACTTGGGGCAATGTCAGCGGCATCGACCGCGAAAAAGGCCTTGTGGTTATCAAGCCTTCGGGCGTTGACTACGATGTAATGAAGGCCTCGGATATGGTGGTTGTTGACCTCAACACTGGTAAGACCGTGGAAGGCGACCTCAATCCATCGTCCGACACTCCCACGCACTTGGTGCTTTACCGCGCTTTCAAAAACATCGGAGGCGTGGTTCACACTCACTCGCAGTACGCCACAGCCTGGGCTCAGGCAGGCAAAGACATTCCTAACATCGGAACCACACACGCCGACTATTTCTACAAAGAAATTCCCTGCACCCGCGATATGACCGAAAAGGAAGTGAAAGGCGACTACGAACTCGAAACCGGCAATGTGATTGTTGAGCGTTTCAACGGCTACAACCCCGACCACACTCCTGGCGTCCTCGTAAAGAACCACGGACCCTTCTCGTGGGGCACATCACCTGCCAATGCCGTCTACAACGCAACAGTGATGGAATACGTTGCCAAAATGGCATTCGTATCTTACAGCGTAAATCCGCAGACCACGATGAACCCTCTCCTCATCGAAAAGCATTATATGAGGAAGCACGGACCTAATGCATATTACGGACAAAAAAAGAAAAATTGAAAGTTGAAAATTGAAAATTGAAATACCTTGTCAGCAGAAAATTCTATAAGAGATAAAAGCAAATCATTTGCGATTAGGATTGTACATTTGTCACAATATCTACAAGATAAATTTCACGAATTCGTATTGTCACGTCAAGTATTGAAAAGTGGAACAAGCATTGGTGCAAATGTGCGCGAAAGTAGAAATGCCCAAAGTATTTCAGATTTCATAAGTAAACTGGAAATTGCATTGAAAGAATCAGATGAAACTGAGTATTGGTTGGAAATATTACACGAAACCAAATACATATCAGATGATGAGTTTGATTCTATGATTAAAGACAACAAAGAACTTACAGCAATGCTTGTAAGTATTGTCAAAAGTAGCAAAAAGAAACGAGATTCAGAAAAAAAATAAGTTAAACCATAATTGAGAATTGAATGATTGATACGTACTCGTTTTCAATTTTCAATTTTCAATTTTCAATTCTAAAAAATATGTTTGAAAATCTTGAAATCTGGTGGGTGACTGGTGCACAGTTGCTCTATGGTGGCGATGCAGTTGTTGCAGTAGACGGCCACTCAAAAGAAATGGTTGAAGGCTTGAACAAGTCCTGGAATATCCCTGTAAAAATTGTTTACAAGGGTACTGCAAACAGCAGTAAGGAAGTTGAGGACATTATGCGTGCCGCCAACAACGACAACAAGTGTATCGGTATCATCACCTGGATGCACACATTCTCGCCCGCTAAGATGTGGATCAAGGGCTTGCAGCAGTTGCAGAAACCGCTTCTTCACCTCCACACTCAGTACAACGCCGAAATTCCTTGGGACACAATGGATATGGACTTTATGAACCTCAACCAATCGGCTCACGGCGACATCGAGTTCGGACACATCTGCACACGTATGCGCATTGCCCGCAAGGTGGTTGTTGGCTACTGGAAAGATGCTGACGTTCAGAAGAAAATCGCAGTTTGGGCTCGCGTGGCAGCAGGTGTTAACGACGCTCACAATGTACGCTGCCTGATGTTCGGTATGAATATGAACAATGTGGCAGTTACCGACGGCGACCGCGTAGAATTTGAGCAGCGTCTGGGCTATCACGTTGACTATTACCCCGTTTCGTCGTTGATGGAGTACTTCAAGAAAGTTACCGACAAGGAAGCCGACGAACTCGTAGAGGAGTACAAGAAACTCTACACCATCAAAATCGACGAATCTGGCGAAAAGGTTTACTGGGAGAAGGTTAAGAACTCTGCAAAAGCCGAAATCGCACTCCGCCGCGTTCTCAAAGACGAAGGCGCAACAGCTTTCACAACCAACTTCGACGACCTTGGCGACGCCGACATCACCGCTCCTGACTTCTGCGGATTCGACCAAATCCCCGGTCTTGCATCGCAGCGTTTGATGCAGGAAGGCATCGGTTTTGGCGCAGAGGGCGACTGGAAAACCGCTTGTCTCTACCGCACACTCTGGGTAATGCAGCAGGGAATGACCAAAGGCTGTTCGTTCTTGGAGGATTACACCCTCAACTTCGACGGCGCAAGAAGTTCGTCGCTCCAAAGCCATATGTTGGAAGTTTGCCCGCTCATCGCAAGCGACAAACCCAAATTGGAGGTTCACTTCCTCGGCATCGGCATCCGCAAACAGCAGACCGCACGCCTCGTGTTCACATCCAAGACGGGCTACGGCATCAAGGCCACCGTTGTTGACCTCGGCAACCGTTTCCGCCTCATCAGTCAGGAAGTAGAGTGCATCGAGCCCAAGCCTCTGCCCAAACTTCCCGTTGCATCGGCACTCTGGATTCCTCAGCCCAACTTCGAGGTTGGCGCAGGAGCGTGGATTCTTGCCGGCGGCACACACCACAGCGCATTCTCCTACGACATCAACGAAGAGTACTGGGAAGACTTCGCCGAAATCCTCGGCATCGAGTACGTCCGCATCAACAAGAACACCAACATCAGCGACTTCAAGCAAACCCTCCGCAACAACGAGGTGTACTTTATGCTTAACAAGGCGTTGAAGTAATCTTCTTAACAAACAACGGAAATAACGGAAAGTACGGAAGTATTTAAAAAGAACGAAAGATAAAAAAATTACATTTTTTTATCGCTTGGAAAAAACGGAATCTGATTTCAAAAGGAACGTTGATTTCCGTATTTTCCGTGTCTTCCGTTGTAAACTAAACCATAATGGCAATGCTATACGAAAAAGAATCATACGCTCTCAACGGTGCAATGTTTGAAGTACACAAACATTTAGGTCCGGGATTACTCGAAAAGGTATATCAGGAAGCATTGGCACACGAACTAACGCTACAAAATATTCCCTTTGAACGAGAAAAAGAGTTCACAATTATTTATAAAGGTCATACATTGACACAAAAATACATTGCAGACTTTGTTTGTTTCGACAAAATTATTGTAGAACTCAAATCCGTTGATGAAATTTCAGATGTATTTCGCGCACAAGTAATCAATTATTTGAAAATAACGGGATACAAATTGGCTCTTTTACAAAATTTCAATCGAACACACCTAACAACAGCAGAGCGTCTGATTAATTTGCCAAAGAAGGATATTAATTCAGGTTTCACAAATATGTAACACCGGAAAACACTGAATCACAGTTTTTTTTTGAAATTCATACATAAAACTTCGGAAACCAAATTCCGTGTTTTCAAAAACTAAAAATACTTGTATTTTTTAGTTTTAAATTTCCGAAATTTTAAAAACCGTCCGTTTTTTCCGAGTGTTCCGTTGTTAAAAATAATGTAAACAATGACAGCAAAAGAGACAATCGAAAGTGGCAAGGCCGTCCTCGGTATAGAGTTTGGCTCCACACGCATAAAGGCCGTTATGATCGACGGCAACAACAATCCCATCGCACAAGGCAGTTTTGAATGGGAAAAC